>JABBOY010000003.1 GCA_012927585.1 Glaciimonas sp. | reverse complement strand
AAAATATACTCTGTTAAATATTGCATGTGTGTCAAGAATGTATTTTAGCGTGGGCGTAGACATTTAGGCAAGCGAATATTGCCACATATCAATACGCGTAATTATTTTTTGCCATTTAACACGCTGAATGTGGGTGCTTGCAATGCGCAAGGTGGGATAAATCAAGGCTCTGTTTTGATGGGATTGCCGCTAATGCGGCCGGGAATTTGCTACGGCCCGCTCCCGCAAATGAGGAGAGGATTAAATAGTCCTGACCTAATACGCAGGAGGTTGGCTTGTTACGATTCATGGAAGGTTCGCAAGCCATCCACGTCGATGATCTGGATGCCGCCGTAATCGACCCGCAACAAGCCGGCTTTTTCCAATACTTGCAGCGCCTGGTTGGCGCGCTGGCGGGAGGTGCCGGACAAGTAGCCGATTTCCTCCTGCGAAATTTGCAAATGGCTGGCGCTGCCCGGATACAGGTGCGGATTAAACATGCTGGCCAGACAGCGCGCCACGCGCGCGTCGACATCGAGCAAGCGGTCGTATTCGACGGTGGCGATGAATTGTCCGAGTCGCTCGTTGAGCTGCATCAGCAAGAACTGAGTAAATGGCAAGCTGTGATCGAGCAGCCAGCGGAACGTGCTGCCGGGCATGCGTGCAATCCTGCTGTCGCGCAAAGCCATGACGTCATATTTGCGTCGCTCATCCTTGAGCAGCGAGCCTTCGCCGAACCAGCCGCCGGTAGGTACGCCGGTAAACGTCACCGATTTACCGTTTAGGGACAGGTTGTTGATTTTGACCAGGCCATCAATGACGCCGGTCCAGACTTCGACTTTTTCGCCTCTGTGGCAGACGTAACCGCCGGCCGGGACCTGATGTTCGACAATGTTAGCTTCGACATGCTGCATCTGCAGCGGGGTTAAACATTGCGCCCATATAGTCTGGCGCAGCGCATCTAATAAGCTGGAACGGGGAATTGTCATGGTGCGTCGCAATATCGAAAGTCGCTAAATTGTCACTACATTGTCCTTGAAATGACAGCAGCACTGTATCAAGCGGCTTACTATCATCCCATAAATACACGGTGCATTGAAGTAACGGACACTGTAAGACCAACGTAAGCGTGCTGTCTGAAACTGGCAGCCGCAATACACATAAGAGGTTGGATGATGGTGGAGACAAAACAGAGTCCGGGGGGACTTACTTTTCCCCGGCTATTGCTGCAGCATGCACAAACGCGTCCAGGCAGACCAGCTTACCGGGAAAAAGACCTGGGCATTTGGCAAACCTGGAGCTGGCTCCAGGTCAATGAAGAAGTGCGTGCGCTGGCCTGCGGCTTGGCAGCGCAAGGCTTTCAACGCGGCATGCACCTGGCGATTGTCGGCGACAACCGGCCTCGCTTGTACTGGGCAATGATTGCCGCCCAATGCCTGGGCGGAATTGCGGTGCCGCTGTACCAGGATGCGCCCGCCGCCGATATGGCGTATGTGCTTGAGAATGCCGAAATTTCCTTCGCGGTAGTGGAAGACCAGGAGCAGGTCGATAAGCTCATGGAGCTCAAGGCCCAATATCCGGGCGTAGCCCACATCGCATTCGAAGACGAGCGCGGCATGCGCCATTACGCGCAATCGGAACTCATCTCTTACCGCCAGCTGCAAGAGCTGGGCCGTGACTATGATCGCGCCCATCCGACTTTCTTTATGGATACCGTCAACGCCGGCCAGTCCGACGATGTTGCCGTCATGCTGTATACCTCCGGCACTACCGGCAAGCCCAAAGGCGTTTGCCAGACCCATGCGGCGCTGATCGCCGCGGCGACTGGCGGAGCCTCGTTCGACAAGCTCACTGAAGACGAAGATATCCTGTCCTATCTACCGATGGCATGGGTCGGCGACAATCTGTTTTCCTATGCACAAACGCTGGTGGTCGGTTTCACCGTGAATTGCCCGGAATCGAGCGAAACCGTTTTGAACGACTTGTGCGAAATCGGCCCGACCTATTATTTTGCGCCGCCGCGGGTGTTTGAAAACATGCTGACTTCGGTCATGATCAGGATGGAAGACGCCGGTGCCATCAAGCGCTGGATGTTCCATTACTTCATGGAAGTGGCGCGTCGGGTTGGGGCCGATATTCTAGATCGGAAACCGGTTTCCATGCTGGATCGACTGCAATACACTTTGGGCAATCTATGCATTTACGGCCCGCTGAAAAACGTGCTGGGCTTAAGCCGGGTACGGGTTGCGTACACCGCCGGCGCCGCCATCGGCCCCGATTTGTTCCGTTTTTATCGCTCGATCGGGGTCAATCTCAAACAGTTGTACGGCGCCACCGAAACGTGCGCTTATGTCTGCTTGCAGCCTGACGGCAATATCAAATTCGACAGTGTCGGCCTGCCGGCGCCAGGGGTCGAAGTCAAGCTGTCCGAGAAGGGTGAAGTGCTGGTCAAATCGGTCGCGATGCTCAAGGAATACTACAAGCGCCCGGACGCCACCGCCGAGGTGATCGATGCGGAAGGTTACTTCCACACTGGCGACGCCGGCATTTTCGACGACGACGGCCACCTAAAAATCATCGACCGCGCGGCCGATGTCGGCAAGATGCACAAGGGCGACATTTTTGCGCCGAACTACATCGAAAATAAACTTAAATTCTTCCCCTTCATCAAGGAAGCGGTTGCCTTCGGCAACCAGCGCGATACCGTGTGCGCTTTTATCAACGTCGATATCGCCGCGGTCGGCAACTGGCTGGAACGGCGCGGCATTGCCTATTCCGGTTACGCCGATCTGGCCGGCAAGAAGGAAACCTACGACCTGATCAACGAGTGCATCGAAAAGGTGAATGCCGATCTGGCCACCGAAGCGATGATGTCCGGTACTCAGATACACCGCTTTCTGGTACTGCATAAGGAACTTGATCCAGACGACGATGAACTGACCCGTACCCGCAAGGTGCGACGCAATTTCATCGCCGAAAAATACGCGGTGTTAATCGACGCCTTGTATGCCGGCAAATCCAGCCAGTTCATAGAGACACTGGTGAAATTCGAAGACGGACGGCAGGGCAATGTCAGCGCCGATCTGCAAATCCGCGACGTCAAGACCTTCCCTTCGCTCCATAAAGCCGCATAAACCAGAGATAGGACATCAGCATTTATGACGACTGAAAATAACATTAGCGTGGCCGGTGGACGCAAAATCGGTGAAGTGATCCTCGACCTGCAAGGAATTTCACTCTCGTTCGGCGGCGTCAAGGCGCTTACGGATATTTCCTTCGATGTCAGGCAGCACGAAATCCGCGCCATCATCGGCCCTAACGGCGCTGGCAAGAGTTCGATGCTCAACGTGATTAATGGCGTGTATCACCCGCAATTGGGCGACATTGTGTTTCACGGCAAGCGACGTCACGAGATGGACCCGGCCAGGGCCGCGAGTCAGGGGATTGCGCGCACTTTCCAGAATATCGCACTGTTCAAAGGCATGTCGGTGCTGGACAACATCATGACCGGGCGCAATACCAAAATGCGCTCTGGATTTCTGGCTAATGCGCTGTGGATTGGGCCTGCCAGGAAAGAAGAAATCGAACATCGCCAAAAGGTCGAGGAAGTGATCGACTTCCTGGAAATCCAGCACATCCGCAAGACGCCGGTCGGGCGCTTGCCCTACGGCTTGCAAAAACGGGTCGAGCTGGCGCGCGCGCTAGCCGCCGAGCCTAGCATGTTGCTGCTGGACGAACCGATGGCCGGCATGAACGTGGAAGAAAAACAGGATATGTGCCGTTTCATCCTGGACGTGAACGACCAGTTCGGCACCACCATCGTGCTGATTGAACACGACATGGGCGTTGTGATGGATATTTCGGACCGCGTAGTGGTGCTGGACTACGGCAAAAAAATCGGTGATGGCACACCGGATGAGGTTCGCAACAACGAAGATGTGATCCGGGCTTACCTCGGCACCGTTCATTAAAGGATTCATCATGGGCTTTTTCCTCGAAACTTTTTTTGGCGGTCTGATGGCCGGCATGCTTTACGCGCTGGTGGCGATCGGCTTTGTGCTGATATTCAAGGCTTCGGGTGTCTTCAATTTTGCGCAGGGCGCGATGGTTCTGTTTGCAGCCCTGGCTATGGCGCGCTTCTCGGAATGGATTCCTGGGTGGCTGGGCTTCAACAACATGCTGCTCACCAACGTGCTGGCTTTCATGATTGCGGTCGTTATCATGATTGCCGTGGCGTGGTTGATTGAGCGGCTGGCCTTGCGCAAGCTCGTCAACCAGGACGGCATCACGCTACTGATGGCGACGCTCGGCATCAGCTACTTCATGGACGGTGCCGGTCAGTTGCTCTTCGGTAGTGCAACCTACAAAATCGATGTCGGCATGCCGAAAGACCCGATGATCGTGCTGGAAAACCTGTTCGACGGCGGCCTGCTACTAAGCAAGGAAGACCTTTATGCCTCCGGTATCGTGCTCCTGCTGGTCACCGTGCTGATACTGTTTTTTCAAAAAACTAAAATCGGTCGCGCATTGCGGGCGGTAGCGGATGACCATCAGGCGGCGCAATCGATCGGCATTCCGTTATCTCGAATCTGGGTCGTTGTCTGGTCTCTCGGCGGCATCGTCGCACTAGTGGCCGGAGTGATCTGGGGCTCCAAGCTAGGCGTTCAGTTCTCGATTTCGCTGGTGGCACTGAAGGCGTTTCCAGTCGTGATTCTGGGTGGCCTTACGTCGGTACCGGGCGCTATTTTGGGCGGCCTGATCATCGGAGTAGGAGAAAAACTGTCCGAGATTTACCTCGGGCCCCTCGTCGGGGGGGGCATCGAAAACTGGTTTGCCTATGTCTTGGCCTTGGCCTTTCTGCTGGTCCGGCCTCAGGGTCTGTTCGGCGACAAAATTATTGACCGCGTTTAACGCTGCGACGGAGATACAACCATGTTTTACCGAGAAAACGGCCAGTTCAAAAGTAGCTACAAGGCGGACCTGCAGATTTTCCCGATTTTGCAAGATCGCGTGGCGATACTTGGCTTGCTTGCCATCGCGTACATTGGGCTGCCGCTGCTGGCCAGCGACTATGCGTTTCGAGCGATTTTCATCCCTTTTCTGATTCTTTCTCTGGCGGCCATCGGACTGAACCTGTTGGTGGGTTACTGCGGGCAAATCTCGCTAGGGACGGGCGCCTTCATGGCGGTCGGGGCTTACGCCGCGTTTAACTTGCAAGTACGCATTGACGGCATGCCGCTCTTGTTGTCGCTGATCGGCGGCGGACTGTGTGCGGCGCTGGCCGGTGTATTGTTTGGACTGCCCAGTCTGCGTATTCGCGGCCTTTACCTCGCGGTAGCAACCTTAGCTGCGCAGTTTTTCATTGATTGGTTCACCAACCGCATTGCCTGGGTCACCAATAACTCTTCGTCAGGCTCGGTCAGCGTCGGTTCGCTTGAGGTCTTTGGTCTGTCTGTCGACACTCCCGTGCAGAAATATCTCCTTTGCCTGTCTATCGTGGTGGTGATTGGCCTCCTCGCGAAGAACCTGGTGCGTGGCGCAATCGGCCGTAAATGGATGGCCATGCGCGACATGGATGTCGCTGCCGCCGTCATCGGCATCCGCCCGGTGTACGCCAAGCTTTCGGCCTTTGCGGTCAGTTCATTCATTGTCGGTATTGCAGGCGCTCTTTGGGGCTTTGTTCACTTGGGCGCCTGGGAGCCGGCTGCATTTGGAATCGACAAATCATTCCAGCTGTTGTTCATGGTGATTATTGGGGGTCTAGGCTCCATCGTCGGCAGCTTTTTCGGGGCGGCTTTCATCGTATTGCTCCCGCTGTTTTTGAATCAGGTTCCGCACTGGCTCGGGTTGCCTTTGTCCACGGCTACGGCATCTCATCTTGAGCACATGATTTTTGGTGCTTTGATCGTTTTCTTCCTGATCGTGGAACCGCATGGCCTGGCACGACTATGGCTCACGGCGCGTCAGAAATTACGTCTCTGGCCGTTTCCCCATTGAATATTCTTTCCTATCGAAGCGCCGCAGAGCGCAAAACATTGTTGAGTCGTTCCAATCACGCACCGCAAGTGCTTTACAACCGGAGAAAAACATGAAACTCAAGACTTTGGCGTTCACCGCAGTAGCTGTCGCAACGGGCCTCGCCAGCCTGATCAGTGCGGCCCCGGCTCAGGCCCAGGCAGCCGAGCAGTTCATTCCGTTGCTGGTGTACCGAACGGGGCAGTTTGCGCCATTGGGCATTCCTTGGGCTGACGGCAAACAGGATTATTTGAAGTTGATCAACGCGCGCGACGGCGGCGTGAATGGTGTCAAGCTCACCTATGAAGAGTGCGAGACCGCCTACGATGCCGCAAAGGGAGTTGAATGCTATGAGCGGTTGAAGAACAAGGGCACGGGCGCCTCCGGTTTTGATCCGCAGTCAACCGGCATTACGTTTGCCGTTACCGATAAAGCGTTTGCCGACAAAGTCAGCGTCGAGACCATGGGCTATGGTTTATCTCAATCGGTTGACGGCAATGTGTTCGAGTGGAACTTTCCGCTGCTTGGAACTTACTGGACCGCTGCGGATGTGATGATCCAGGACATTCTTAAAAAAGAGAAAGGTAGCCTCAAAGGTAAAAAAATCGCGCTGGTTTACCACGACTCACCTTACGGCAAGGAGCCTATTCTGTTGCTGCAGAAGCGGGCCGCTAAGGATGGCTTTCAACTGTCGCTCTTTCCCGTCACGCCACCGGGCGTAGAGCAAAAATCAACATGGCTTCAGATTCGTCAGCAAAAGCCCGACTATGTACTGTTCTGGAGTGCCGGCGTCATGACCCCGGCAGGCATCCGTGAAGCGCAGGCCAGCGGCTACCCACGGGAAAAAATCTACGCCATTTGGTGGGCAGGATCAGACCATGACGTGAAAGATATTGGCATGGGAGCCAAGGGTTATAACGCCATCACCATCCACAACAGTGCTGCCAAAGACAAGGTGCACGACGACCTGAAGAAATTTGTTTACGACAAAAATCAAGGGACGGCATCGAGCTTCGGCGAGGTCGGCGTTCTGGCCCACACGCGGGGCATGATGATCTCCATGCTGCAAGTCGAAGCCATTCGCGCAGCACAAGAAAAATATGGAAAAGGCAAAGCCCTCACTTCTGAGCAAGTTCGCTGGGGTTACGAAAACCTTGACTTGACCGCCGCTCGGCTTAAGGCCCTTGGCTTTGGTGAAATTATGCGTCCTGTGAAAACGTCTTGCGCCAATCACATGGGCTCGGACTGGGCGCGAATCGTTCAGTGGAATGGTTCCAAGTGGGACATCCAGCCGACTTGGTACCAATCCGACAAGACCATCATTGATCCCCTGGTCAAAGAAATGGCTGACAAGTACGCCAAGGAAAAGAACCTCAAACCCCGCGCTTGCTGAAACCAGGCTGGCCCTGTCATACCCTAAAAAGCTTGACAGGGCCAGCACGGGTTAGGCCGGTTAGGTCTTGCGCCTTGCAGTTCACTGTACGGCGAAGCGAAATAATACCCTTGCGGCCAAGGAGCCCACGATGCTGATTTCTCCAACCACGTCTGTCGAAACTGCCACACCCTCGACTTCAAAAGCAGAAACTGCGCTGCTTGAAGTCAACGGTATAGAAGTTATTTATAACCACGTAATTCTGGTACTAAAGGGCGTTTCGTTCCGAGTTCCGCAAGGCCGTATCGTCGCCCTCCTTGGCGGTAACGGTGCCGGAAAAACAACCGCACTGCGCGCAGTCTCCAACTTATTGGAGGGCGAACGCGGCGAGGTAACCAAAGGCTCCATCGAACTACGCGGGGAGCGCATTGAAAACCTGTCGCCTGCCGACCTGGTGCTGCGCGGCGTGGTGCAGGTACTGGAAGGCCGGCATTGTTTTGCCCATCTGACTATAGAAGAAAACCTGCTCACCGGTGCCTACACCCGCAAAAGTAAGGGCGAGGTCAGCGCCAACCTGGAAAAGGTCTATAACTACTTTCCGCGCCTGAAAACCCGTCGCACTTCGCAGGCAGCGTACACCTCAGGAGGTGAGCAGCAGATGTGCGCAATTGGACGCGCGCTGATGGCCAATCCTTCGATGGTACTTCTGGACGAGCCGTCCATGGGCCTTGCGCCGCAGATTGTCGAAGAGGTTTTTGAAATCGTCAAAGACCTTAACAACAAGGAAAACGTATCTTTCCTGCTGGCCGAACAAAACACCATGGTGGCGTTGCGCTACGCCGACTTCGGCTACATCCTGGAAAACGGTCGCGTGGTGATGGAAGGCAAAGCCAGCGATCTGGCTACCAATGAAGATGTGAAAGAATTTTATCTCGGCGTCTCCGGTGCCGGGCGCACCAGTTTTCGCGACATGAAATTTTACCGCCGGCGCAAACGCTGGCTGGCCTGATGTCCGTATGGATGTAGCAGGGGTTTCGAATGGCACGCCATTCGCTGACGAAACGACACAGGCTTGCAAACCTGCGTGCGCCCCGCAAAGACACCATGCGCACCCTATCTTTCCGGCACTACTCACTCAATTTCACCTTTGCTCACTAGCGCTTGCGCCCCTGAAGTAGGTTCCTATGTCCGAATATTTTGATGCCCTTGAAATCCGCCCGCCCGAAGCACGCGAACGCGACCTGATGCTGCGTTTGCCTAAATTAATTGCGCTGGCGCAACAGGCTTCCGGCTGGCAGCGCATTCTGGGCCAGACGGTGGCCGCCGACATTACTTCGCGCACCGCGCTGGCGCAATTGCCTGTAACGCGCAAATCCGACTTGCATGACTTGCAGCGGCAGTCGTTGCCATTCGGCGCGATGACCACTATGGCACCGTCGCAGATGCGCCATTTGTTCATGTCGCCGGGGCCGATTTTCGACCCGGAAGGGCAGGGCCAAGATTGGTGGCGTTTTGCGCGGCCGATGCATGCATTGGGTTTGCGGGCTGGGCAAGTAGTGCAAAACTGTTTTTCCTACCACTTTACGCCCGCCGCTTTCATGGTCGAAAGTGCTGCGGCGCAACTCGGTTGCCCAGTCATACCGGCCGGCAGCGGCCAGACTGAAATGCAAGTGCAGGCGATTGTTGCGCTGAAGCCTGATGCGTATGTCGGCACTCCGAGTTTTCTCAAGATCATTATCGAAAAAGCGCTGGAAATGGGGGCCGATATCAACTGCTTGCAGCGGGCGCTGGTCGGCGCTGAAGCATTGCCGCCGTCGCTGCGCCAATGGCTGCAAGAGCATGGCGTGCCGCATGTGCTGCAACTGTATGCGTCGGCCGACATCGGCAATATCGCTTTTGAAACCGAAACTGAGGGCCAGGTCAATCCCGGCATGATGCTCGATGAAGATATCCTGCTGGAAATCGTGCGCCCCGGCACCGGCGACCCGGTGCCGGAAGGTGAAGTCGGCGAGGTCGTCGTCACTTCGTTCAATCCCGATTACCCGCTGATCCGTTTCGGCACCGGCGACCTGTCGGCGACCCTGCCGGGCATTTCGCCGTGCGGTCGCACCAATACCCGCATCAAAGGCTGGATGGGCCGTGCCGACCAGACCACCAAAGTGCGCGCGATGTTCGTGCATCCGTCGCAAGTAGCGCAAATCGTCAACCGCCACCCGGAAATAGCCAAGGCGCGGCTGGTGATCTCGGGCATCATGGCCAATGACATCATGACGCTGCATTGCGAAGCCGCGGAAGTGCTGTCGGAGGTTGTTACCCAAGCCATCGTTGAGACCATCCGCGATGTCACTAAATTGCGCGGCCAGGTGCAACAAACGGCACTCGGCACGCTGCCCAACGACGGCATCGTGATCGAAGATGCGCGCAAGTATGAGTGACTGGTTGATTCAAAGCGGACGGTTAATTGGTGGTTGATTGAAGGCTAATGGGCAATTGAAGCGGTGTTGCCGTTGCGGATTTGGTGGCACAATTCCATTCCCGTCATTTTTACCGTCAGCGAGATTACCGTATGCCGCATTCCCACGCACAACAGGCCCGAGAACTTCTCGCCAATGCCGAACTGATTTTTGATGAAGCCGCAGTCCAGGCGGCGGTGGACCGGATCGCCGCCGACCTGAATGCACGCTTCGACCATGCCGATAGCGACGCCTATCCGCTAGTGCTGGGTGTGATGGGCGGCGCAGTAGTATTTGCCGGCCAGTTGCTGACGCGCCTGAAATTCCCGCTCGAATTCGATTACATCCACGTCACCCGCTACGGTAACCGTGATCAGGGCGGTCACATCGAGTGGAAAGTCGAGCCGCGGGCCGATGTCCGCGGCCGCACTTTGATCGTGCTGGACGACATTCTCGACGAAGGCGAAACCTTGGCGCACGTCAAACAACGACTGCTGGACATGGGTGCCAAGGAAGTATTACTGGCGGTGTTCTCTGACAAGGATACCGGCAAGAGCAAGCCGGTCGCGGCGGATTATGTCGGCCTGGTGCTGCCCAACAAATTCGTCATCGGTTACGGCATGGATGCCTACGGTTACTGGCGCAACCTCGGCAGTATTTGGGCGATAACGCCGAAAAAATAATATCGTTGGCTTTAAGTAGCTTTAGCCGCGATGGCTTGCCATTTTTCGGTAGGTGCGAATTTATTCGCATTTGTCCGCATGGATTAGGGAAGAGTGCGAATAAATTCGCACCTACGGCGCTGCTGTATGAATGTGAAAAGACCGCGCCATGCGCAAAATACCTACGATGCGTGGCATATCGGTTTAATTTTTTTATATAAAGTTATAGGGAGTATATAAAAAAATACCTATAGCTCCGCATATATTCATTGCTATACATAAAAATACAAATCCTAGTATAGGATTAATTTTCTTTGTGGTCGCGCAACTGGCGGCGCAGAACCTTGCCAACGTTGGTCTTCGGCAGTTCCTTTATAAATTCGATCTGCTTAGGGCGTTTGTAGCCGGTCAATTGGTGGCTGCAATATTCCTTGAGTGCCTCGACGGTCAGTGCCGGATTGCGTTTCACCACGAACAATTTGACCGCTTCGCCCGAGTGTTCGTCCGGCAAGCCGATCACCGCGCATTCGAGTACGTCTGGATGGGCGCCGACCACTTCCTCGATTTCGTTCGGATAGACGTTAAAGCCGGACACCAGGATCATATCTTTCTTGCGGTCGACGATCTTGATGAAGCCGCGCTCATCCATGACGCCGACATCGCCGGTCTTGAAGTAACCGTCGGGCGTCATCGCATCTGCCGTTTCTTGCGGCCGTTGCCAGTAGCCCCGCATCACTTGCGGCCCGCGCAGCGCGATTTCGCCGGGTGCGCCGGCGTCCACATCAAAGCCGTTATCGTCCAGCAGGCGCACTTCGACGCTCGGCATCGGCAAGCCAATAGTGCCGCTATATTTCACCAGGGTGGCAGGATTACAGATTACGGCGGAAGCTGTTTCCGACAGGCCGTAGCCTTCGACAATCGGACAACCGGTAATTTCCAGCCATTTTTGCGCCACCGATTCATGCACCGAAGTACCGCCGCCGACCGTCATCGACAATTGCGAAAAATCGAGCTTGGCGAACTCCGCGTTGTCGGCCAGCGCATTGAACAGGGTATTGACCGCCGGGAAGAACTGCAGCGGATACTTCGACAGCGTCTTGACCGTGGCCGCAATATCGCGCGGGTTTGGGATCAAGACCACCAAACCGCCGGTGCGCATGCCGAGCAGGCCGCAAGTGACGAAGGCGAACACGTGATACAGCGGCAGCGCGCATATCAGCGTCAACTGGCCGTCGATCGGTTTGCGGTCGAGGCCGGGTTGCATCCAGGCCTGGGTGGACAGCAGATTAGCCAGGATGCAACTGTGCAGCAGCGTCGCGCCCTTGGAGACGCCGGTGGTGCCGCCGGTGTATTGCAGCACGGCGACGTCGTTGGCTTTGATATCCGGTCGTTGCAACTGCAGCGTGCGGCCCAGCCTGATCGCATGGTTGAAGCGCACCGCGCCTGGCAGCGCATAAGCCGGCACCATTTTCTTGCGCTTGCGCACCATATAATTGACGATACCGCCCTTGATGGCGCCGAGCATGTCGCCCAGGCTGGCCAGCAAGATATGCTTGATCGACATATGTTGGAGCACTTCCTCTAAAGTGCTGGCAAAGTTTTCCAGAATGATGATTGCCTGCACGTCGGCGTCCCGCAACTGGTGTTCCAGCTCGCGCGGGGTGTACAGCGGATTAACGTTGACGATGATAAAACCGGCGCGCAGGATGGCAGCCACCGCAACCGGATACTGCAGCACGTTGGGCAGCATCACGGCAACGCGGTCATTGCGTTGCAGACCGCGTGATTGCAGCCAGGCGCCGAGCGCGGCAGAGAGCGTGTCGATGTCGCCGTATGTGATAGGTGTGTCCATGCAAACGTAAGCCTGGCGCGCCCGGTACAGGCTAAAGCTTTCTTCCAGCAGAGCCACGATGGAACTGTATTTGCTGACGTCGATGGTGGCGGGTACGCCGGCTGGGTAGTACTGCAGCCACGGGCTGTTGTTCATGTAATTCCTTGCGCTAGGTTGATCTGGTCGATGTTGGGCGGCGGTGCCAGGCTGGTCGGACGGCTTGCACCGGAGTCATCCGGGGAGTCTGCAGCGCCAGCACTTGGGCATTTTAGCTGGACAAAGAGCGCTGCGGACGCTGTACGATAATATTTTTGACCGGTCGTGCTATTTTTCAATTAAGTGAAATTTCAAGGGCTTGTGTTTTTTGCGGCGTTGTTGTACGAGATTAAAGTTAGGTAGGGTGGAAAAGCGCAGCGCTTATTCCGCCTTGCAACGCCATGCATTTATTTGGGCATCATTTGATGCTAGAATTTGTGCATAAATCCAAGGAGAGCGATATGCGCACCACACTTGTACTTGATGATGCATTGCTGGAAAAGGCCCAGTCTTTTACCGGCCCAATGGAAAAGACTGCTTTAGTGCGCGAAGCTCTCAAGGCATTAATTCAGCGCGAGAGCGCCAAACGCTTGGCCTTACTGGGAGGCTCGGAACCTTTGCTGGATACCGTCCTACGACGCCAGGCGGAGTCAGCGTGATTCTGGTTGATACATCGGTCTGGATCGACCATTTGCGGCACGGTGATGCGGAATTAACGGGACTTTTGAACGCGGGCCAGGTGCTGGGCCACCGGTTCGTGACGGGCGAACTGGCATTGGGCAACTTGCAAAATCGCGATATGGTTCTGAGTTCCCTGCAAGATTTGCCACAAGCGGGTGTTGCCACCGAAGAGGAAGTTATGCGTTTCATCGCCCAAAATGCACTGTTCGGAATCGGAATTGGCTATATCGATGCTCACTTATTGGCCGCTGCCCGGCTTTCATTCGGCGCGTTGCTATGGACGCGTGATAAGCGTCTGCTTGCGGCAAGTGCCCGGCTTGGTTTGTCAGCAAACCTGACGCATTAACTTGCTAAGGAAAGGTCATTGCCTAGGCCAAGCTCGGTAGGGCGGAAAAGCGTAGCGCCTTCCGCCGCACGGCTGATATGCGGGTATCTACAATGCGAAGTGCAACGCCCGAATTAAGGGGGGCACTTTGGCGTGTCCTGATTGAATGACGGGTCAGGCTTGACCACCAAGGGAAATTGGCTAGGATCGCGAATGGATTCCACCGCCAAATCAACATCAAGCAGAGGCCAGTAGAGATGATTGGGCGTTGGCCATTCGACGGTAGTGATCTGTTCCATTGTGGCTTGCTTGAACCAGGGAAATTCTGTGTAGGGAACAAACAGTTCCTCGTCCTTCAAAAGCAACCAGAAACCCTTATTGGATGCCAAGGAAACCTCAACCTCAGAAGTGTCTATGCCATGCATCGGTAATCTCCTCATAATGATCCTGCACCAACGTCGATGCTTCATGGAGCTGTTTAATTGAAAGTCCCTGATTCATCGCTAATGCAATTTCAGCACTGTAGGGCGGAAAAGCGCAGCGCCTTCCGCCGAATGTACATGCAAAATTCCGGCAATGCGCAACGATGAGCACGTCCAGTGCCCGGGCGGCATTGTCATTTCTTCTGTAGAAAAACTGGTAATTATGGTAGATTCCATTCGGTGGAAGGCGCTGCGCTTTTCCACCCTACGAATTACATATTCCGCCGATACTGCCCACCGACCTCAAACAGTGCGGTAGTGATTTGCCCCAACGAACAGACCCGTACCGCATCCATCAGTTTCTCGAACACGTTTTCGTTGTTGATCGCCGCTTGCTGCAGGGCGGCCAGTGCTTGTGGCGCTTCGGCCGCGTGGCGGCTCTGGAAATCGGCCAGGCGGGTCAGTTGCGATTGCTTTTCGGCCTCGGTCGAGCGCGCCAGTTCGATTTTTTGCGGAGTGCCGCCGGCTTTCGGGTTGCGGAAGGTGTTGACGCCGACGATGGGCAGCGTGCCGTCATGCTTCATGTGTTCGTAGTGCATCGATTCTTCCTGGATCTTGCCGCGCTGGTAGCCGGTTTCCATCGCGCCCAGCACGCCGCCGCGTTCGGCGATACGTTCAAACTCTTGCAGCACCGCTTCTTCCAGCAGATCGGTCAATTCTTCGATGATGAAGCTGCCCTGGATCGGGTTTTCGTTCTTGGCCAGGCCCCATTCGCGGTTGATGATTAATTGAATTGCCAACGCCCTGCGCACCGATTCGTCGGTCGGGGTAGTGATCGCTTCATCGAAGGCGTTGGTGTGCAGGCTGTTGCAATTGTCGTAAATCGCGATCAGCGCCTGCAGCGTGGTGCGGATGTCGTTGAAGTCGATTTCCTGCGCATGCAGTGAGCGGCCGGAAGTCTGGATGTGGTATTTCAGCTTTTGGCTGCGGTCGTTGGCGCCGTATTTGTCGCGCATTGCCACCGCCCACAAACGGCGGGCGACGCGTCCCAGAACCGTGTATTCTGGGTCCATCCCATTGCTGAAGAAGAACGACAGATTCGGCGCGAAATCATCGATGTGCATGCCGCGCGCCAGATACGCTTCGACGAAGGTGAAGCCGTTCGATAGCGTAAACGCCAGTTGCGAGATCGGATTGGCACCGGCTTCGGCGATGTGATAGCCGGAGATCGAGACTGAATAGAAGTTGCGCACCTGGTGGTGGACGAAATATTCCTGAATGTCGCCCATTACTTTGAGGCTGAATTCGGTCGAGAAGATGCAAGTGTTCTGGCCTTGGTCTTCTTTCAGGATGTCGGCCTGGACGGTGCCGCGTACGTTTTGCAATACCCAAACGCGGATTTTGGCGGCTTCATCAGCGGTCGCATCGCGGCTGTTGTCGCTACGGAACTTGTCGAGTTGCTGGTCGATAGCGGTGTTCATGAACATTGCCAGGATGGTCGGAGCCGGGCCGTTGATGGTCATCGAAACCGAGGTGGACGGGCTGCACAGGTCGAAACCGTCGTACAGCACTTTCATGTCGTCCAGCGTCGCAATCGAGACGCCGGAATTGCCGACTTTACCGTAAATGTCGGGCCGGATAGCCGGGTCGGCACCGTACAGCGTGACCGAGTCGAAGGCGGTCGACAGGCGCTTGGCGTCCATGCCTTCGGATACCAGCTTGAAGCGGCGGTTGGTGCGAAACGGATCGCCTTCGCCGGCGAACATGCGGGTCGGGTCTTCGTTTTCGCGCTTGAAAGCGAATACGCCGGCGGTGAACGGAAACGAGCCGGGGACGTTTTCCAGCATCAGCCAGCGCAGGATTTCGCCGTGATCCTCGAACTTGGGCAGCGCGACTTTGCGGATTTTGGTGCCGGACATGGAACTGGAGACCAGTTGGGTGCGGATTTCCTTGTCGCGGATTTTGACTACGTATTCGTCGCCGGCATACGACTTTTGCATGTCGGGCCACATCTTCAGCAGCTTTTTGGAAGCGGCGTCGAGGCTGGCGTCGCGTTCTTGTACCAGCGCCGCCAGGCGCCCAGTCTCACCCTCTCCCTCAGGGAGAGGGCTGGGGAGAGGGTGGGTTGCTGCCAACATCCGAATAGCTTCCTGCAACTGCTGCCGCTCGCGCGCCAGCAGCACTTGTTTGCGGGTAGATTTGTGATAACCGCGCAGCGTGTCGGCGATTTCAGCCAGATAACGGCTGCGCGCCGGCGGTACGATCACGTTTTTACTGCTGGAGAATTTAGCGGCGATGGGTGGCAGTTTGCTGGCATTGGCTTTCAGGCCGTGCTCAATCAGTTTTGGCAGCAAACCCTGATACAGCGCGGTTACGCCATCGTCGTTGAAGCGCGACGCTTGGGTGCCATACACCGGCATGTCGTTCGGGCGCAGGTTCCACAGTTCACGGTTGCGCTGGTATTGCTTGGCGACATCGCGCAGCGCGTCTTGCGAACCTTTGCGGTCGAATTTATTGATCGCGATGAAATCGGCAAAATCGAGCATGTCAATTTTTTCCAGCTGCGAAGCGGCGCCGAACTCCGGCGTCATCACATACGTGCTGACATCCACATGCGGCACGATGGCGGCGTCGCCCTGACCGATGCCGGAGGTTTCAATGATGACCAAATCAAAGCCGGCCACTTTGCAGGCTGCAATCACGTCCGGCAGCGCTTGCGAAATTTCGGAACCGGCTTCGCGCGTGGCCAGCGAGCGCATGAAGACCCGCACCGGCGCGCCATCCTTGCCGCCCCACGGGTTGATCGCATTCATGCGGATGCGGTCGCCCAGCAGCGCGCCCCCTGATTTGCGGCGCGACGGGTCGATCGAGATCAGTGCGATATTCAGCGTGTCGTCTTGATCGATGCGGATGCGACGGATCAGTTCATCGGTCAAAGAGGATTTACCGGCGCCGCCGGTACCGGTAATGCCCAACGTCGGGGTGTGCAGTGCGGCTGCCGCTGCGTGCAATTGTTCCTTTAATTTGACGCTGACCTTGTCGCCGCCTTTGTCGTTTTCCAGCGCGGTAATAAGTTGCGCCAGCGGCCGGTGTTTGGCGGCAATATCGTCGCCTTGCAGCGCGGCCAGTTCGGTTGGGGCAAAGGCCGACAGATCGATATCGCAGGCCTGGATCATCGACAGGATCATGCCGACCAACCCCATGCTCTGGCCATCTTCCGGGCTGAAAATACGGGTCACGCCATACGCATGCAGATCGGCAATCTCTTCCGGCACGATGACACCGCCGCCGCCGCCGAACACTTTGATATGCGCGCCGCCACGTTCTCGCAGCAAGTCGATCATGTACTTGAAGTATTCGACATGGCCGCCCTGATAGCTGGAAATGGCGATGCCTTGTGCATCTTCTTGCAACGCAGCGGTGACGATTTCATCTACTGAGCGGTTGTGCCCGAGATGAATCACTTCCGCACCATTGGCCATCAGGATGCGGCGCATGATATTGATCGACGCATCGTGGCCATCGAACAAGGAAGCTGCGGTGACGAAGCGAATCTTGTTGGCCGGTTTGTATGCGGTGAGCTTGTCGACGATGGACAGATCAGTCATGGTGGTCTCCGGGGTGGCGAGGTGTAGCGCGCTCTTATGCGACGTTTGCATGACGTTTACGTAAACGTCACCAAAGTTTGAGTATAGCGCGAAAAAAACAGTTTGCCTGTCGTCAGGATTTCAGTCTTTCAGGCTATCAAGTGATGTACAAAAAACAGATGTGCACCAGTCGTGCATCAGTCAACTTTTTGCACGCAGTTGCGATCCGCTTTTCACGTTTTTTAATTTACGTATAAGTCGCCACTTTTCGCACTTCGAAACCTGGCATGGTTTTCAAAAGAATTGACGGTGGGCGGTTATTGCATCAGGGCCGAAGCAATCAACCGCTCAGTTGACCAGTGGAATAGATGCGCATAGCCCACGAAAAATCCAGAAGGAACGAACCAGACTTGTAATCCGGCTAGTTTTGTAAAAATAGGGAGTATCGTTATTTTTATGGTATTTTACGCATATATTAATTGACTATATTAAATATACTCAATTAATAATGGAAATGTATGGAAGCCTCGCTTGAATTTTGGTTTTTGTCCCTGCAACCCCATTGCCCTTTTTTTCTTGCCTTACGTGGATATTGCTTTCCACTATGATGAGCACCTGCAAAATCAGCAGCGACATGAGAAATCCGTTAAATACTACTAGCAAGCTCGCCCCAAGCCGGCGAACACGGCGATTCAAAGCGTGGCGTGTCCAGTTAAAAACCGCCCCAATTTGGGGTGGTTCGAGGTAGCTTTGCCATCCGCGCTGCCAACTTAATTGCGGCGCGGGTCGTTCGGTCGGTGATCTTGACGATTTGGCTCGCCATCATGGTTACGATCGCCATGGCCCTGGCCTCTATTTTCGTTTTCATTGCGGTTGTCATGGCGTTCGCCGCGTTGCCATCCGCCGCGGTTCAGACGCCAGCCATCATTGTCTTGTTGCCATTCAGGACGCTGATAGTACTGACCGGCGCGTGCGCGTTCCCAATGACCTCGAGCCCACATATGCTTTCGGCCATTCCAATTCCAATAACCAGGCGCCCATTCATATCCTCGGCGTGGGGCTGGAACAACTTCATAACGTACTGGCGGAGGCGCGTTACCAATAACGATATTAATATCTACTTGCGCTACCGCTTGTGTAGGGATAAAGGCAGCAGTACTGAGAGCAACAATAGCTGCGGCATTACAAAGAATACGTTTCATACCAATCTCCAAACGACGTTGTGCCCATTCAATATATAGAAGAGTTCTGATGCGAGACAACAAGTGATGCATCTGCTTACAAGAGATACATTTAGTACGCGACGCTCTGTATGGTGAACTGGTGCGAGCTCACCATGACAGCTTTCGATGGTAAGGTGCCTTATCACAATTCGTGGGCAGCACGTTCTGTTTTTCGAACATCTGTCGGTTTTGCTTCAGTATTATTTGTTTTCGATGACTGGTTGCATTTCATGCTCAAGTCGCTCGGCGCCACATCGCTCAAGCCGGGATGGCAATTTTTGAAATGAGAAATACCGGCTTGAAGAAAGATCTGGCAACTGAAATAATCCCTCTGTTATAATCATTTCCTTTAGGCGCGTAGCTCAGCTGGTTAGAGCACTACCTTGACATGGTAGGGGTCGTTGGTTCGAGTCCAATCGTGCCTACCAACGAGTATTGGTACCGTTCTACGGGAAACAAAATTTTTACTAAATTGTTACAAGTCATTAATACTGCTTGTAAGCAGTAGATAAAGATTCCTTTCGGTATGCATTGAAAAGCGCGGTTAATCCGCGCTTTTTTACGCCTGTATTTCCTTGCTCAATAAATGTAGCAATCTAGCGTTGACATCAATTTCATGATGACTTGGAGAACAAAATGATTTCAATTCGACTTCCCGATGGTTCGCAGCGCCAATATGATGCTCCGGTAACAGTTGCCCAAGTTGCCCTGAGCATCGGCTCTGGGCTCGCAAAATCTGCATTGGCTGGCAAGGTCGATGGGCGCCTCGTAGATACGTCGTACCTTATTGTCAACGATGCCGATTTAGCTATTGTTACCGACAAGGATGTTGATGCGCTTGAGGTTATTCGGCATTCGACAGCCCATTTGCTGGCACATGCGGTCAAGGAATTATTCCCTGATGCGCAGGTAACAATCGGCCCAGTAATTGATAATGGCTTTTACTACGATTTTTCATATAAGCGCCCGTTCACTCCTGAAGATTTATCAGTAATTGAACAAAAAATGACCGAATTGTCCAAAAAGGACGAGCTAATTACTCGCAAGGTCTTGCCTCGCGATGAGGCGGTTGCCTACTTTAAGTCGATAGGGGAGTCGTACAAAGCTGAAATTATCGAATCGATTCCGCAAGATCAGGACGTATCGTTATACACAGAGGGAAGCTTTACGGATTTGTGTCGTGGCCCACACGTGCCGTCCACCGGTAAATTGAAGGTTTTCAAGTTAATGAAACTTGCTGGTGCATACTGGCGCGGAGATTCCAAAAACGAGATGCTGCAGCGTATTTACGGGACTGCCTGGGTTAAAAAAGATGAGCAGGAAGCCTATTTGCACATGCTTGAAGAGGCTGAAAAACGCGACCATCGTAAATTAGGACGTGCGCTTGACTTATTCCATTTTCAGGAAGAGGCACCTGGACTGATCTTTTGGCATCCGAAAGGTTGGACTGTGTGGCAGCAGGTTGAGCAGTATATGCGTAAGGTGTATCAGGATAACGGTTATCAGGAGGTTAAAGCGCCGCAAATCCTTGATCGTAGCTTGTGGGAAAAGTCAGGGCACTGGGAGAACTATAAAGAAAATATGTTCACCACCGAGTCTGAAAATCGGTCATACGCATTAAAGCCAATGAATTGCCCTGGGCACATACAGATATTTCGATCGAACTTGCGTTCTTATCGTGAATTGCCTTTGCGTTATGGTGAATTTGGTCAATGCCATCGCAATGAACCCTCTGGTTCATTACACGGCATGATGCGTGTGCGCGGTTTTACGCAGGATGATGGTCATATTTTTTGTACGGACGATCAGATTCTGGACGAGTGCGTTGCTTATACAGCTCTTTTGCAAAAAGTGTATTCCGACTTTGGGTTTAAGGAAATAATTTATAAAATTGCAACAAGACCTGAAAAGCGCGTCGGTGCTGATGAGTTGTGGGATAAGGCTGAAAGTGCGCTGATTGAATCTCTTAAACGTTCAGGATGCGAATATGAAATATCGCCAGGAGAAGGTGCATTTTACGGCCCAAAAATTGAATATACGTTGAAGGACGCCATTGGACGGCCTTGGCAATGCGGAACAATGCAAGTCGATTTTTCCATGCCAGTTCGTTTGGGGGCTGAATATGTAGCAGAAGACAATACTCGTAAAATACCTGTGATGTTGCATCGGGCTATTCTAGGTTCTCTGGAGCGATTCATAGGAATGTTGATAGAAAACCATGCTGGTGCCTTGCCATTGTGGCTGGCACCGGAGCAAGTCGTTGTTCTTAATATTTCTGATGCCCAAGCTGAATATGCGCAAGCTGTCGCACAACAGCTGAAAAAACAAGGGTTTAGAGTACGCACCGATTTGCGCAATGAGAAAATTACCTATAAAATACGCGAGCATTCAGTTCAGAAAGTGCCATATATAATTGTTGTGGGTGACAAAGAGCGTGAAGGCAACACGGTGGCTGTGCGTGCGCGAGGCAACCTCGACCAAGGTGTGATGTCAATCAGCGAATTGGTAAATCGGTTGAATAATGCGATTGATTCTAAAGCTTGAGTTATCACTTTGCAGCGTAGTTGCAGGGCCGGATTATTTGATATTTAAAGGAAACTGCAATAGCTACTGATAAGTCGCATCGCATTAATGGCGAAATTACCGCACTCGAAGTGCGTTTAAGTGGAGTGGAAAACGAGCCCATCGGTATCGTTACTTTGACTGAGGCTTTTCGTATGGCTGAGGAAGCGAATGTAGATTTGGTGGAGATCGCACCTACTGCTCAGCCCCCTGTTTGCCGCTTAATGGACTATGGCAAGTTCAAATATCAGGAACAGAAGAAAGCCCACGAAGCAAAGCAAAAACAAAAAGTTATTCTGATCAAAGAGGTAAAATTTCGACCGGGCACAGATGATGGCGACTACAACATCAAGCTCAGAAATCTTATCAAGTTCCTTGACGATGGTGATAAAACGAAGATTACTTTGCGTTTTCGGGGTCGTGAAATGGCCCATCAGGATATTGGTTTTCGTATGTTGGAGCGATTAAAGTCTGACTTGGAACCGTATGGTCAGGTTGAGCAGTTCCCTAAGATGGAAGGGCGTCAGATGATTATGGTACTGTCGCCGAAGAAGAAAAAATAAATTTCTAGCAGACGCTTTTTATGGGCGCCTGGAATGGATGCTGTGGACTATGGTTCACAGCAAAACAAGTGGGAGCAGGCATCCAAGCGTAACGAAATTGTTGCCACCTGCAATCATGTTAAAAATGGAGCTGTCCAAGGGACAGATGTAGTTATGCCTAAAATGAAAACAAAGAGTGCCGCGAAAAAGCGCTTTCGTGTACGTCCAGGTGGAACGATTAAATGCGGTCATGCATTCAAGCGTCATATTTTGACCAAAAAAACCACAAAAATTAAACGTCACTTGCGCGGTGTTACAAATGTTCATGCTCATGACGTAGTTTCCGTTATGCGCATGCTGCCGAACGCTTAACCTCACACTCAATTTAAGGAGCTACTATGCCTAGAGTAAAACGTGGGGTCACAGCACGGGCCCGTCATAAGAAAGTCCTCGATCAAGCCAAAGGCTACCGGGGGCGGCGCAGTAAAGTTTATCGTGTAGCCAAGCAAGCTGTCATGAAGGCGGGGCAATACGCTTATCGCGATCGTCGCAACAAGAAACGTGTCTTCCGTGCTTTATGGATTGCGCGTATCAATGCGGCGTCCCGTGAACATGGCGTGACATATAGCGTATTCATGAATGGTCTGAAAAAAGCATCGATCGAGTTGGATCGCAAGGTGCTGGCCGATATGGCAGTAATGGACAAGGCGGCGTTTGCCGCTATTGTGAATCAAGTGAAAGCCAACCTCACCGCATAATTGGCGTGAGGCGCAGATATCACTGGACAGTGGTGCTGCAAAAATTAGCGGGGCAGAGGTTGTTACCTGTGCCCCGTTTCATTTTCGGCTTCTTTTTTTTGGAGCGGGAAAACCGCATGAATTCCATAGAGCAACTTGTAAGCCAGGCGCAAGCAGATTTTTTAAACGCAGCAGACGCTGCGGCCCTGGAAAACGCAAAGGCGAAATATCTCGGCAGAGTGGGGCAAATTACCGAGCTGATGAAGGGCTTGGGCAAACTTGTGCCAGACGAACGCAAGACGCAAGGCGCTGTCATTAATGCCGCCAAAACACGAATAGAAAAAGAACTTAATGCACGGCGCAATGCCCTTACCGATGCACTGATGCAGGAACGGTTAAATGCCGAGGCAATCGATGTGTCTTTGCCAGGCCGCGGGCGTGGGATGGGAGGAATGCATCCCATTATGCGTTCTTGGGAGCGGGTGGAGGAAATTTTTCGCTCGATTGGCTTTGACATTGCTGATGGGCCGGAAATAGAGACAGACTGGACCAATTTCACGGCGCTGAATAGTCCTGAAAATCATCCGGCGCGTTCGATGCAGGATACATTCTATATCGATGGCAATGATACGGAAGGTAAGCCGCTGCTGTTGCGTACGCATACGAGTCCAATGCAAGTACGTTACGCGCGCATGCACGCGCCGCCGATTAAGGTTATTGCCCCTGGCCGCACTTACCGCGTTGATAGCGACGCGACACATTCGCCTATGTTCCATCAGATCGAGGGACTATGGATTGCAGAAAACATCAGCTTTGCTGACCTGAAGGGTGTGTATTTGAATTTCGTCAAAGCATTTTTCGAAACCGATGATTTGCGGGTGCGTTTTCGTCCGTCTTACTTTCCCTTTACCGAACCTTCGGCGGAAATCGATATTGCCTTTGGTAGCGGTCCATTGAAAGGGCGTTGGCTAGAGGTTTCGGGCTCCGGACAGGTACATCCGACGGTAGTGCGCAATATGGGGCTTGATCCAGAGAAATTCATTGGTTTTGCGTTTGGCTCCGGCTTGGAACGTCTAACCATGTTGCGTTACGGCATAAACGATTTACGCCTGTTTTATGAAGGTGATTTGCGCTTTCTTAAGCAATTTAATTAAATATGCTGGGCGGCTCCAGTTCCGACTTTTCTACGGAATCGCCCTTGCATCGTACATTTTCACGGTCGAACTATGCAATTCTCCGAAAGTTGGCTCCGCACTATGGTAAATCCGAAGATGACTTCGGACGAATTGGCGCATTTGCTTACAATGTCTGGTCTGGAAGTGGAGGCGATTGAAGCTGTTGCCTCTCCATTTTCACGTGTAGTTGTAGGAGAGATCATCGATATTGTCAAACATCCGAATGCGGATCGACTGCATGTTTGTCAAGTTGATGTTGGGACAGGAACGATTCTAAATATCGTGTGTGGAGCGCCGAATGTGTATGTGGGACTGAAGGTCCCGTGTGCGATGGCAGGAGCCATACTACCTTCAGGCGCTGATGGCAAGCCGTTAGAAATTAAAATCGGTCAACTGCGCGGAATTGAATCGCAGGGCATGTTGTGCTCCGCGCGTGAGCTGAAACTCTCTGAAGATCAGGGCGGGTTGCTGGAATTGCCGAAAAATGCACCTGTAGGGCAAAATTTCCGCGATTATTACGATCTTAATGACCTTAAGTTCACGATTAAACTAACACCGAATAAGGCCGATTGCCTGTCTGTCCTAGGCGTAGCGCGTGAAGTTTCGGCATTGACGGGTACTCCGCTCAAGTTGCCGGTTTTTTATCCTGTGCCGGTAACAATGCAGGACACGTTGCCGGTTGTGGTTTCCGCCCCGGACTTGTGCGGCAGGTTCGCTGGCCGTATCATTCGCGGCTTGAATGCTAGGGCGCTGACGCCAGACTGGCTGAAGCAACGTCTGGAACGTAGCGGCCAGCGATCTATTTCAGCTCTAGTCGATATTTCAAACTACGTGATGCTTGAACTTGGGAGCCCTACGCATGTATTTGATCTCGACAAGATTCACGGTAGCTTGCATGTACGTTGGGGCCAGCCAGGAGAATCCCTGAAACTCTTGAATGGCAATACGGTTGCCATTGATGAGTGGATCGGCGTGATTGCCGATGATGTTGAAATTGAATCATTAGCGGGCATTATGGGCGGCGATTCCACCGCAGTTTCTCTGGATACCAGGGACATCTATCTGGAAGCCGCATTCTGGTGGCCGCAGGCGATACAGGGTAGGGCACGTCGTTACAATTTTTCAACTGACGCTGCGCACCGCTTTGAGCGCGGTGTAGATTTTGGAACTACCGTTGAGCATATTGAACGCATTACTGCCTTAATCGTCGAGATATGCGGAGAGAAGGGTCAAACTGCGATTGGTCCGATTGATGATCAAGTCATTAACTTGCCGCTACGTCAACCGGTACGCTTGCGTGTAGCCCGCGCTACGAAGGTTATCGGTATTGCGATTTCTGAAGACCAGATTGCAGATATTTTCACGCGTTTGAATTTTGTTTTTAAGCGTGAGTCGAGTGCTGACGGTACAGTTTTTTTCGTGACACCGCCATCCTATCGTTTTGATATTGAAATCGAAGAGGATTTGATCGAGGAAGTCGTGCGCGTGTATGGCTATGAAAATATACCCGCCTTGCCTCCGGTTGCGCTAAATTCGATGTTGATTGCGCCTGAAAGTACCCGTTCGCTATTTACTATACGCAGGCAATTGGCTGATCTGGATTATCAGGAAGTAGTTAATTTCAGTTTCGTTGAAGAAAGTTGGGAGTCCGATTTTTCGGATAATACGACGCCAATCAGACTCCAGAATCCAATTGCTAACCAGTTGAGTGTGATGCGTTCTTCGCTTATTCCCAGTTTGGTTGCCAACGTACGATACAACTTAAACCGTAAAATGGATCGGATACGTGTATTCGAAATCAGTGCGGTATATTTGCGCAATCCAGCAGTGCAAGATGGTGGCTTGAGCGTGGCCGGTTATGAGCAGCCAAAACGGGTGGCCGCCTTGGCCTATGGCCCAGTGATAGACGAACAATGGGGACAAGCATCACGTAATGTCGATTATTTCGATCTCAAATCGGATCTGGAGGCGATACTATCGCCGCGGGTAGCGCGTTTTGTGAAGACCGTACATCCGGCGCTGCACCCTGGGCGTAGTGCGCAGATTGAACTCGATGGCAAAATTATCGGTTATCTTGGCGAATTGCACCCGCGTTGGCAGCAAAAATATGAACTGTCGTTGGCGCCGATCGTCTTTGAGCTTGATGCCGATGTTTTGCAGTTACGAACATTGCCCCTATATTCTGAAACCTCAAAGTTTCCAGCAGTTACACGAGATCTGGCACTAGTGGTAAAAAACGACGTTGCAGCACAGGATGTTCTGGATGTATTCAATGCGAAAATAACTGCAGACAGCACCTGTAGTATTGCACAAGCCATTGTTTTATTTGATGAATACCGTGGCAGGGGGTTGGAAAACAACGAAAAAAGCCTTGCCTTCCGTTTTACCTTGCAAGATACTCAATCTACTCTAAAAGATGACCGTATTGATGCCGCGATGACGGCTTTTGTTGCGGAGGCAAAAGAAAAGCATGATGCAAAGTTGCGCGCGTGAGGCCAAGTGGGAACTCCGAAATGAATAACGTGAATTCTGTCAAACTTGAGTCCGTTTTGGATGCGGATCTTAATCGGGCGAAGCTCGAAGCAAGGGCACGTTCTCAAGCTGAGAAAGTTCTGCCAACTTTGACCAAGTCAGAGTTGGCAGAACTTCTTTTCGAGCGGGTCGGTTTGAATAAGCGTGAAGCAAAAGATATGGTAGAAACTTTTTTTGACGAAATACGCAACGCTCTTGAGCGTGGCGAGGCAGTCAAATTGTCCGGGTTCGGTAATTTTCAGCTAAGAGATAAACCGCAGAGACCAGGGCGCAACCCGAAAACAGGTGAAGAGATTCCGATTACTGCGCGGCGTGTGGTCACTTTTCATGCAAGCCAAAAACTCAAGGACATGGTTGATGATGCTAGCGCTAAGTCTTCAATCTACGCTGCCTGAGGCCTGAGATTCACTGATGAATGATCGAGTCAATAAGCAAGAACTGGTCGTTTTGCCTCCAATCCCGGCGAAACGATATTTCACTATTGGTGAGGTCAGTGATTTGTGTGGTGTTAAACCGCATGTTTTGCGCTACTGGGAGCAGGAATTTACCCAGTTGAAGCCTGTCAAGCGTCGGGGTAACCGGCGTTATTATCAGCACCACGAAGTTTTGCTGATCCGGCATATCCGCGAGTTATTGTACGAGCAGGGGTTTACCATCAATGGTGCTCGCAACAAACTGGGCGGTCGAATGGTTGAGGCTGTAGTTGAGAATGTTGCAAATTCAGACGGTGTCGAAGCTCATTTGAATTTGATGCTTAATGAGAAATTAATTGGCATCCGCACCGAGTTGAAGGAAATACTGTTTCTTTTGCAAGGATAACCGCCAAGCGGATCGCGTATTTAAGAAATTGCGATTTCCCGTTCAATTGCACCCCATCGGATCACAAATGAGACGTTTTCCATTGTCGTCTCACGGTACGCGATATTGATTGATTTAAGCGCAATAACCTTGACCTGCTTGTTCTTGCATTACAGGAGTAGCCAGATACGGCGTCAGGGGTTGACGCGTTTGGCACAATTTTTCAGGCATTAAGAACGAATAATGCTACTAGCTTTACGCCTTTCAGGTCATCACCATGTCTACCACCACCGATACCTTAGTCACTGAAACCATTGATAACTCTGCACCTGTGATCCGGCAGGTTTCCACTGGACAGATTGCGCATGAAGTGATGCGCCGTCGCACTTTTGGCATCATTTCACATCCGGATGCCGGCAAGACCACGTTGACTGAGAAATTGTTGTTATTTTCTGGTGCGATTCAACTTGCAGGCACAGTGAAAGCCAGAAAAAGCGGTCGTCATGCGACGTCGGATTGGATGGAAATTGAAAAACAGCGCGGCATTTCAGTTGCCAGTTCTGTGATGCAGTTCGAGTATCGCGATCATGTCGTGAATCTTCTGGATACTCCGGGTCACCAGGATTTTTCTGAAGACACTTATCGCGTTTTGACTGCGGTCGATTCAGCGTTAATGGTTATTGATGGTGCCAAGGGTGTTGAGGCGCAGACCATCAAACTTCTCAATGTTTGCCGGATGCGCAACACGCCGATTCTGACTTTCATGAATAAAATGGACCGTGAGACCAGAGATCCTCTGGAATTACTGGATGAGGTCGAGTCTGTACTCAAAATCCAGTGCGCGCCAATCACTTGGCCGATAGGCATGGGTAAAACTTTCCGGGGTGTGTATCACTTGATTCTCGACGAGATCAGGCTGTTTGCTGCAGGCTCAGAACGTGCCGATCAGGAATTCGACATCATCAAGGGTATAGATAATCCTCGCTTGGTAAAAATGTTTCCGCTTGAGATCGAGCAACTCAAGATGGAAGTCGAACTGGTTCATGGGGCCTCACATCCGTTTGATCTTGACGCATATCTCGCAGGTACGCAAACGCCCGTATTTTTTGGCTCCGCAATCAATAATTTTGGCGTGCGCGAAATTCTCGATGTGCTGCTGGACTGGGCGCCGGCACCGCTGGCCCGAGATGCTACCGTGCGATCGGTGGTGCCGACTGAAGTCCCGTTCTCCGGCTTTGTCTTCAAAATTCAAGCCAATATGGATCCGGCACACCGGGATCGAATTGCCTTTTTACGCGTGTGTTCTGGTCACTTCGAGCGTGGCATGAAGATTAAGCATCTGCGCCTGAATCGAGAGATTAGAGTCTCAAATGTGGTTACTTTCATGGCTTCCAGCCGGGAGCAGGTGGAAGAGGCGTACGCTGGCGATATCATCGGTTTGCCGAATCACGGCAATATGCAGATCGGGGATAGTTTTTCCGAAGGTGAATTGCTGCAATTCACTGGAATTCCCTATTTTGCACCGGATTTTTTCCGTAGCGTACGGATACTGAACCCACTCAAGATAAAGCAATTGCATAAAGGATTGCAGCAATTGGGCGAGGAAGGCGCGGTTCAGGTCTTCAAGCCGACTCTTGGCGGTAATTTAATTTTGGGTGCAGTCGGCGTGCTGCAGTTCGAAGTGGTTGCCAGTCGCTTGAAAAATGAATATGGGGTCGATGCGGTGTTCGAAGGCACCAGTATCAGTAGTGCGCGCTGGGTGACTGCGGAAGACAAGCGGATGCTGTCCGATTTCGAGAAATCATCTGCAGGACATAACCTCGCTCATGACGCTGCCGGAAATCTCGCTTATTTGGCTTCTTCCGGCATCAATCTCAAGCTAACCCAGGAACGCTGGCCGCAATTGACATTCCATGCGACGCGGGAGCATGCAGTAAAACTTGCTTAATCCAGAATCGACTATTTTGAATGGAAATATCCGACATCACAAAATTTGAGAAGACACATATGTTGCACTGCGATATTATGAATTTGTCTCCTCCAACTCTTTAAAAAGATTGGATTTAGCCCGCGCCGAAAGGTTCGCGGGCTTTTTTTTATCTGGCTTTTTTCAATGCAAGTTTGGCGCCAAAATTGTTACCGTTTGTTGCAGTCCTTACGCATTATGCATAGCTTCTTTTACGGGTTCGATGTCTAATATGAAAGCGGTCTAAAAACAGGAGAAATCATGAAAACAAACTATACGGTTGTCGCAACTTTTGTTCTTGCAGCAGCAGTCCTAAGCGGCTGTGCCAGCCCATATAACCAGATGCCGGTTTCGCAGCCTTATTATCCTGCTGGAGCACAATCCTCTCAGCCCCAATATAGTGAATTCGGTGTCATTGATTCAATTCAAGTGGTGCAAGCCAATGCCGGCAGCGGTGTGGGTGTTGGTGCCGTGGCGGGCGGTGTAGTGGGTGGTCTGCTCGGGAATCAAGTCGGTGGAGGCACTGGCAGGACGGTTGCTACGATAGCTGGCGTGGTGGGTGGTGCGATGGCTGGCAATCAGATAGAACAAAATAATCGAGCCCAGACGCGTGACATGTATCAGATCAGAGTGCGGCTGAATAATGGTGGCTATCAAACCATAAACCAAGATAGTATTGCCGACTTGCGTATTGGCAATCGTGTGCGCATCGAGGGCAACCGCATCTATCGTTATTGATTCCATCTTTAAATTAATCGTGTAATTTGCCAGCTTCGCTTGTTGTACTGCACTACATGGGCTTTGCTTTCGTGTTCACGATTGATGTACAAAGAAATGATATTGTTTGTTTGGCGGCTAGGGGCTATCCCGATTGGCATTACAGCGATCACGGCGATGTGCGTAAACCGGACTGGGCAGTTCAGACGTTTCGCGTGTCAAAACGCGCATCTACCGGAGGCTGTGGTAGGGATATCTGCGCGATTTCAATGCCGATTTAGATGGTGATGCTAGAGTTAGAGCGTTAACATATTGACGGGGGATATATGTTTGAAATGCGAAAGAATATCGGCGGCCTAGTTTGTGATCATCAGGCTCCGACACCCGAACCGGTAGAAGAGCCTGAGTTGCCGGATCGCCTTCCAGAACCTATGGATGAACCGCCCGTGCCGGATCATAATCCAAGCAGCGCCCTGTCAACGTAGGGATTGCACGCACGTTCAAACGGTATCGCTTTGTCGCTTTTGTCCCATGCATTCTGATCGTCAAGGAGTGAAACATGACACTGCTCAGTTACACAAAAAATAATTCAAGGGCTGAGGTTGATGTGATCATTTTGGGCCATGATCAATTTCAGGGCACAGTGCTGCTGAAGAGCCAGACCAATGCCGGACATACTGAAGTGCGACATAATGTCGAAGCAGTTTCTAGCTCTTCTAATGAAGCACTGGATGAGGCTAAGGCCTTGGCGCATCGTCTGCTTGCCGCCGTATCGATATAAACCCGATATGGATGCGACATAAGCGATTCAACTTGGTTTGACGCGTTCTTGCGCTGGCGGCGGTTACAATGCGCGATTCCAATTCATTCGATCTTTACCATGACAGAATCCGTTCGCTTGGCCAAACGTGTCGCCGAGGTTGTCCCCTGTTCGCGGCGTGAGGCAGAGCAATATATCGAGGGTGGTTGGGTTCTGGTAGATGGGCAGGTGATCGAGGAATCCGGCTTCAGGGTGCTACCGCAACAGATTGTGGAGCGCCTGCCGCGCGCCACTCTGGTTCCGGCATTGCCTGTCACAATTCTGCTGCATAAGCCGGTTAGGGTCGGAATTCAGGTTGAAGCGCAGAGCCTGCCAGCCTACATTTCCACTGAAAATCACATCGCTGATGATCGTTCCGATATGCGTTTTTTGAAACGGCATCTGATTGATTTGAGTCTGACGAATGATTTGGATGCGTCGTCCAGCGGATTAATGGTATTCACCCAGGACTGGCGGATCAAGCGCAAATTGATTGAGGATGGATCCAGAATAGAGCAGGAATTCATCGTCGATGTCAGTGGTGAGTTAGTGTCGAATGGGCTTGCGTTGCTCAATCATGGTTTGTACTTCAACGGCCGACCGCTGGCACCGATTAATGTCAGTTGGCAGAGTGAAAGCCGGTTGCGCTTCGCCGTCAAAGGCCCACAAGACGGCCAGATCGCTCACATGTGCAAGGCCGTCGGCTTGACAGTGGACGCTATGCGGCGCATTCGTATTGGGCGCATGCCATTGGCCGGCTTGGCGGTCGGCCAATGGCGTTATTTGCTGGGGTATGAACGGTTTTAACGCCCACTCTTGCCGTGTGGCCTTTTACAATAGTTTGGTGCACAAACGCAGATCCGGGTCTTCCGGGTAAGGTTTAACCGTGAAACCCAGACTGTGCATTAGCTTCAGCATCGCCGCATTTTTACTCAGCACCAAACCTTCTATTTGCGACAAGCCCTTGTTGCGAGCGAAATCCATGATCGACAACATCATGCGCGAACCCAAACCCTGACCGCCGAATGCATCGGCAATCGCCAATGAAAATTCGCAACTGCGTAAGTCCGGGTTGGTGATGTAGCGTGAAACGCCGATCATCTGCTGGGTTTCCTTGATGCCGCCGTCCGGGCCGGCAGCACGGACATGATGTACTGCTATGAGTGCCATTTCGCGGTCGTAATCGATCAGCGTGTAGCGTGCCAGCATCCGTGAAGGCAGTTCGCGCATCGAGGAAATGAACCGCATGTAGCGGCTATTGGGCGACAATTCGCGCACGAAAGTCTGGATCATCTCGGCATCGTCAGGGCGGATCGGGCGCACGGTATATCTGCCGCCGCTACGCATCGGCCACTCTTGCTCGTAATTAGATGGGTAGGGCAGAATTGCCAGGTGACCATATTTATGCGCCCTGGGCGAATCCTGATCGACGATGATTCGGGCATCGACTACCAGCGCGCCGTCGGCGTCGACAATTACCGGATTGATATCCATTTCGCGCAATTGCGGTAGCGCGCAGACCATTTCCGATACCCGTAGCAGGATCTGCTCCAGCGACTCCCTGTTGGCGGCTGGCAGACCGCGCCAGGCGCCCAGCATCTCAGCCGAGCGCACCCGGTCAATCAGATGTTGGGCCAGGAACTGGTTCAGCGGTGGCAGTTCCACCGCGCGGTCGGCGATCAGTTCGATCATGGTGCCGCCGGCGCCAAAAGAGATCACCGGCCCGAACGGTATATCGGTGGTCACGCCGATATACAGTTCTCGGCCCTCCGGTTTGCCCGACATGTTCTGGATTGTCACGCCGTTGATATGGGCATCCGGGCGCAAGCGGGCGACGGTTGCCATCATGTCCTGCCAGATATCGCGCACCGATGCGGCATTGGATACATTCAGCGCCACCCCATGCACGTCGGATTTGTGCGAAATGTCGGGCGAGTCGATTTTCAGTGCAACCGGGTAACCCAGTTGGTTGGCAATCAGGATCGCTTCCGTGGCCGAACGGGCTAGAATCGTCTTGGTCAGCGGGATATGGAAGGCCGCCAGCAATGCCTTCGATTCCATTTCGGTGAGTACGTTGCGGCGTTCGGCCAGCACGCTTTCAATCAGGATGCGGGCGCCTTCGACATCGGGTTGCGCCAGATGCGTCAGTGGCGGCGGCGTTTGCAGCAGCAATTGCTGGTTGCGGTAGAACGAGGCGATGTTGTTGAAGGCATCTACCGCTGCTTCCGGGGTGCGGAAGGTCGGAATGCCGGCGTCGCTCAGAATGCCGCGCGCTTCGGCCACTTGGGCATCCCCCATCCAACAGGTGATCAGCGGCTTGCAGATACCCGGTTGCAATTCGGCCAGGGCTTGCGCGATGGCATTGACATCGAGTTCAGGCTTAGGCGACAGAATCACCAGGATGCCGTCGATAGTTCCATCGGCCGCGCAGGCGCTAAGCGCGGCCCGGTAGTGGCTGGCGTCGGCTTCTTCCGTCAGGTCGACCAAGCCTTGCAGTGTCGCTAGCGCCGGCAACTGTGATTGCAATGCACTGGCGGCGTCGGACGAGAGCGCACTCAACGTGAGACCCAGATCGCTGGCCCAGTCGGCCGCCAGCACGCCCGGGCCGCCGCCATTGGTGATGACGGCCAGCCGCCTGCCGACCGGTTGGTAGCGTGAGGCCAGACATTTGGCAGCGGAAAACAGCTGGGCGAAAGTGCGTACTCGCACTGCGCCGGCGCGCCGCAAGGCGGCATCGAACACTTCATCGCTGCCGACAATCGCGCCGGAATGGGTCAAGGCGGCTCGGGAGCCGGCCGGCTGGCGGCCCGACTTCATCACGATCACCGGTTTGGCAGTGGCAGCCGCCCGTAGCGCGCTCATGAAGCGCCGCGCATCGCGGATGCCTTCCATGTACACCACGATGCTCAGAGTTTCGCGGTCGGTCGCCAGGTAATTCAGCACTTGGGCGATATCGACCGCGGTGTTGGCGCCGAGCGAAACCACGGACGCGAAGCCGATGCCGTTCTTATCGGCCCAGTCCAGCACCGATGCGGTTAACGCACCCGATTGCGACACCAGCGACAGCGATCCAGGCTTGGCCATCGCCCCCAGTACGCTGGCGTTAATGCCGGATTTAGGACGCTGGAAACCCAGACAGTTCGGTCCCAGCAAATGTATGGCGTGCAGGTGCGCGATTGCGTGCAACTCGGCCGCCAGTATGGCATCAACCCCGCTGGAGACGATCAGCGCAGCCTTGCACTGGATCCGGCCGGCCACTTCCAGTGCCGCCGCCAATTGTGCGCTGGGCAGCGCGATAATTGCCAGATCGGCCCGCGCCTGTGCCAGATCGGCCAGCGTGCCGCGCATATTGATGTCGAGAAAAGTCAGCGGGCCAGCATAGCCGCCACTTTTTAATTGCCGTATCAGCAGTCTGGCGTGCGTAGTCTGGGTGTCGGGAGCCTCGGTATCGCCTGCGAATACCACAATCGATTGGGGGGAAAACAGCGGCGTCAGATGATACATATCCATAGGGTTTGCGTTCTTTAGAGAAAATTAATCGGCGCCAATCAGCACCCGGACGTGGGCAGCGACGCTGCGCGCCAGCGGCGACAGTACGTAGCCGCCTTCCAGGCAGGAAACGATGCGGCCCTGGGCGTGGCGCTTGGCAACGGCGACCAGTTGCTGTGTGGCCCAGGCGTAATCGGCCTCCACCAGGCCGATGTTGCCCATGTCATCTTCGCGGTGGCCGTCGAATCCGGCCGAAATAAATAATATCTGCGGCCGGAATGCATCCAGCGCCGGAATCCAGTGGGTTTCAACCGCATCGCGAAAGGCTTGTCCGCCGGAACGAGTCGCCAGTCCGACGTTGACCATGTTCGGTCCGCGCGGGATTGCGCCTGAAAATGGATAGAGGCCAATCTCGTAGGTGGAGCACATCAGCGTGCGCGGGTCGTCATGCAGAATGTCTTCGCTGCCGTTGCCGTGGTGCACGTCAAAATCCACCAGCGCCACCCGCTGCAAGCCGTGCACATTGAGCGCGTGACGCATGCCGACCACTACGTTGTTGAAGAAGCAGAAACCGTTGGCCGCAGCGCGTTCGGCATGATGCCCGGGCGGACGCACGTTGCAGAAAGCCACCGGTGCCTCGCCGCTGAGGACCAGATCGGTCGCCAGCACTGCCGCCCCGGCGGCGCGCAATGCCGCCTGATAGGTGTGCGGATTCATGCATGTATCTGGATCGACCCGGTAAAACCCGCTGTCTGGCACATGCGCCGCCAGCTCGTGAATATAGAGTGTCGAATGGGCTTGTGCCAGTTGATGTTCGGTCGCCAGCGGCGCTTGGTACGGCATCATGTAATCGAGCAAGCCCTTGATTAATAAATGGTCGCTGATTGCACCTATGCGTTCAGGGCATTCAGGGTTTTGATCGCCCATGTCATGCTTGATGCAATCTGGGTGGGAAATATAAGCCGGCAGCAAGCGTGTCTCCTGTCTGTTAAGCGGATTGTTGTTTTTCTGTTTTTCTATTGTAGATACTGTATCTGAGGCCCAGCTTAATATGGCGCAAGTTGCAGATTTCCTTCAGAAATGCGGCGTCACGTAATCGGGCGCTGCCGATGCTATCATCTGGAGATTAACAGTTAGTTTTTTTATTAAAAATATACTCTAATATGTATTTTTAAAATATTAATTAAATAATGCGGTAATACACGCATTTTTTCTTATACTCCCAGTAAAATTAACTACGCGGCGAGTTCGTGGCATGAAATTTCAGAGCAGCTACACTACGCCTTGCCCAGCAACCTACTCGCCACTCGGTTGCGGCCGCGCCATAATCCACTCCTACCTACTCCTGATTAGAAAACAGCATGACTGCCACCTCTTCGCTTGATCTTGAAAACATTAACATTTCATCCTTTGATGCCATGCCTACGCCGGAAGAGTTGCATGCGCGCTTGCCGCTGACCGACCTGGCCGCTGCCAGCGTGATGCGCAGCAGGGAAGCGCTGCGCAATATTCTCGAGCGCAGCGATCCGCGAATGTTCGTGGTGGTAGGCCCCTGTTCGATTCATGATCCGGTGGCCGGACTGGATTACGCGCGCCGCCTGAAAGGCTTGCAAGATGAGGTTGCCGACACGTTGTTGCTGGTGATGCGGGTGTATTTCGAAAAACCGCGCACCACCACCGGCTGGAAAGGCTATATCAACGACCCCGACATGGATGATTCCTTCCACGTCGACCAAGGCATGAAAAAAGCGCGCCAGTTCTTGCTCGATGTGTGCGAACTCGGCCTGCCGACCGGCACCGAAGCGCTGGACCCGATCTCGCCGCAATATCTGGGCGACCTGATTGCCTGGACCGCCATCGGTGCGCGCACTACCGAATCGCAAACCCATCGCGAAATGTCATCCGGCCTGTCGACCCCGGTTGGCTTCAAAAACGGCACCGATGGCGATATTAGCATCGCCATCAACGCCATTTTGTCGGCTTCGCGCTCGCATTCTTTCCTTGGGATCAACGGCCAGGGCCGGGTTGCGATCGTGCGCACCCACGGCAATCGGCACGGCCACGTGGTGCTGCGCGGCGGCGATGGACGGCCCAATTACGATACCGTGTCGGTGGCGATGGCCGAGCAAGCACTGGCCAAGGCCGGCTTGCCAGCCAATATAGTGGTCGATTGTTCGCATGCCAACAGCTACAAGAAACCTGCCCTGCAACCACTGGTGATGGCCGATGTCATGCAACAGGTGCGCAACGGCAGTAAATCGCTGGTCGGCGTGATGATCGAATCGAATCTCGTGGCCGGCAACCAGCCGATTCCCGATGATTTGTCGCAGCTCAAGTACGGCTGCTCGGTGACCGACGCCTGCATCGACTGGGAAACCACCGAAAAGATGATTCGCGAGGCCGCCGTGTTGCTGCGCCAGCGAAAATGAGCATGCCCGCCGTCGTCCAGCGCTGCGCTTGGGCTAACTTGTCCAACCCGCGTTACCTCGCCTATCACGACCACGAATGGGGCGTGCCTTGCCACGATGAAGTGCGCTTGTTCGAGATGCTCAACCTGGAAGGCGCGCAAGCCGGGCTGAGTTGGGAAACCATCCTTAACAAGCGCGACAACTACCGCGCCGCATTCGATGGCTGGGACGCCGATAAGATTGCCCGCTACGACGCGGTCAAGGTCGCGGCGCTGCTGGCGGATGCCGGCATCGTGCGCAACCGCCTCAAAATAGCCGCCGCCATTTCCAATGCGCAAGCGTATTTACGGCTACGCGAAGAAGTCGGCGGCCTCGATCCTTATCTATGGGCTTTTGTCGATGGCAAGCCGATCAAGAATACCGCGGTCGATCAGAGGCAAGCCCCGACCAAAACGCCACTGTCGGATCGACTTTCCAAGGATTTAACCAAACGCGGCTTTAAATTCACTGGCTCGACCATCATCTACGCGTACATGCAGGCCATCGGCATGGTCAATGACCATAGTGTCGATTGCCATTACTCAGGACCTGATATCAGATAAGCCGCTGGATGGGATTAAACTTCCGTTTTAATGACGTTATATTCAAGTTAACTTCTATTTTTAGGAAAGATTAAACCCACTATAATTGCGTTCTTTACACGACTTTGATTACCCCCCGGTGCCGCCGTTTGGCGTATCGGATATAACTTAACGAGGAGTTGTTCACATGAAAAAAATCTTGCTTGCCCTTGTCATGGTGGCCAGTACGCTGGCACTGGCGGTTCCACAGGCGGAAGCCCGGCGCATGGGCGGTGGCAGTAGTTCGTTCGGCAAACAATCGAGCAATGTCTCGCGTCAGGCGCCAGCACAACAAAGCCAGGCAGCCAACATGGCCAAGCCAGCCGCGGCTCCTGGCGCGGGCGCGGCTGCTGCAGCCAAACCGCCTAGCCCCTGGAAAGGTATCCTTGGCGGTGCCTTGCTGGGCCTCGGCTTAGGTGCGTTGTTGTCGCACTTCGGCATGGGCGGCGCATTGGGTGGCATGATCAGCACTCTGTTGATGGTGGCGCTGTTTGCGATAGCAGCAATGTTCATCTACCGAATGTGGATGCGTAACAAGAGCGGCACGGCGGATGCGCAACCAGCTTATGCCGGTGCCTACAATGCCGGCAACAGTACGCCCGAGATCGGTTCGCGCATGGATGCGCAACCGCAGTCGCAGCCTGCTGCGCTGCAGTCGGCGCCATTCGCATCGGGTTCCCCTACTTCCGGGCAAGCGACCTGGAGCATTCCGTCCGACTTCGACGTACCCGGATTTTTGCGCACCACCAAAACTTACTATATCCGTCTGCAAGCGGCCTGGGACCGCGCCGACACCAACGATATCCGCGAATTCACTACGCCGGAAATGTTTGGCGAACTGAAGTTGCAATTGCAGGAACGCGGCGCAACGGCGAATGTCACTGACGTCGTTACGCTGGATGCCGAATTGCTGGGGATTGAAACCACCGGTGCTACGTATCTGGCCAGCGTCAAGTTCAGCGGCATGATCAAGGAAGCCGAGAACGCCCCGGCGGAAGCTTTTGCCGAGGTCTGGAATCTGTCGAAGCCTGTGGACGGTCAAGGCGGCTGGATTCTGGCCGGGATTCAGCAACTATCCTGATCCGGTGCGCGGCTTATGCCGCGCATGTTGGCATAAAAAAACCTCTCATGCTGCGGCGCGAGAGGTTTTTTTTATGGGTTAATACCAACCAACTACTGAATTAAAATATCTGGAGTATGCCTAAATATACTGCATTTTCCGCATATATTTATTGTGAAAAATAAAAATACACTGCGTAGTAACTATAATTTCTCATCCTGGAAACTAAACCGATTGCAACTCCTGATACAGCGCCAGAAATTCCAGGCTCAATTTATGGCGTGCATCGAGATGGATCATCGGCAGGCATTGTTCGTGCGACTCACGAATCTTGATCGAGCTGGATAATTTGCTGTCGAGCACCGGCAAGCCCTCGGCTATCAGCTCATTGACCATCCGTTGCGGTAGGCTGGCGCGAGGCTGGAACTGATTGACGACGATGCCCTCAATCGTCAACTCCGGGTTGTGGTCGGCCTTGATTTCTTGCACATTGTTCATGAGCGTATATAGCGCCTGGCGCGAGAAATCGTCGCAATCGAATGGGATCAGGCAACAGTCGGCGGCGATCAGTGCCGATTGCGTGAAAAAATTGTAGGCGGGCGGGGTGTCGATGATAATTTCTTCGTATTCCTGCGCCAGTTCTTTCAATGCGTCGCGCAATTTGTAAATTTTGTGGCGCGATTCCAGCTTCGACTGCATCTCACCGATTTCAGGGTGCGATGGAATCAGCGCTAGATTCTCGAAGCGGGTTTGGTGTACGTAACTGTTGGCCGGCTTCGGAAAAATCACGAAATTCAGCGATTGTTCAAAATACTCCGCTAACGTAGGGCTGATCTCCCGGGCCGCGTCGCCCAACAGATAGCGGCTGGAATTGCATTGTGGGTCAATATCGATCAGCAGCGTTTTTTTGCCCTGATGGGCGGCAATCGCAGCCAGATTAACTGCAATGGTCGATTTGCCGACTCCGCCCTTTTGATTAAAGATGACTCGTTTCATGCTGCGCCCTGTTCTTGTTATCGATTGTGATTGATCTGGCAATGATTTTAGCAGCTTGCTTTGTCGCAATAGCCTGTCTGACTGAGGCGTCTACGAAATAAACCGCATCTTGAACTGCCGGCCCTTGATGTTGCTGCCGGATAGTTTGGCAAATGCCTTGTTGGCAATCTGCCGGTCCAGCGCCACATAGGTCATGAATTCAAATACATTAATTTTGCCGACCTGGTCTTTGGTCAGGCCGACCTCGCCAGTCAATGCGCCCAGCAGATCGCCGGGACGCAGTTTGTCTTTTTTGCCGCCCATGATGCACAACGTCATCATCGGTGCTTGCAACATGTCGCCTGCTGCCGGCTCCAGTTGCGCCAAGTTAAACCAGCTGACCGGCCCGTTCTGGTATTGCTCGATCAGTTTGACCCATTTTTTTTCGTTCGGCGCACACAGGCTCAACGCCAAGCCGGATTCATGGCCGCGCCCGGTGCGGCCGATGCGGTGGATATGTACTTCGGTATCTTTCGAGACGTCGACGTTGATCACTGCGCCCAGCGTCTGGATATCCAGACCGCGCGCAGCAACGTCGGTGGCAACCAGTACCGAGCAACTCTGGTTGGCAAATTGCAGCAAAATTTCATCGCGTTCGCGTTGTTCCAGCTCGCCGTACAAAGCCAGTGCGGAGAAACCTTGCGCCCGCAATTCGGCCGCCAGTTCGCGGCAGTGAATCTTGGTATTGCAGAACGCCAGTGTCGACACCGGCCGGTAATGGTGCAGCAAGCGCGCCACTGCGGCATTGCGGTCATCGTAGGCGACTTCAAAAAAGCGTTGTTCGATCTGGCTGTCGGCATGTTGCGCCTCGACCTTGACCTCAGCCGGTTGGCGCAGGAATTCCGCGCTGGCTTTGCGGATATCGTCCGGGTAGGTGGCGGAAAATAGCAGCGTCTGGCGGCGCGCCGGACAGGCGCTGACAATGCCGGAAATTTCTTCGTAAAAACCCATGTCGGTCATGCGGTCGGCCTCATCCAGCACCAGCGTTTGCACGGTATTCAGATTAATGCTGCCGCGCGAGATGTGGTCGCGTATCCGTCCCGGCGTGCCGACCACGATATGTGCGCCATGCTCCAGCGAAGCCATTTGCGGGCGCATCGGTGCGCCGCCGCACAGCGTCAGTACCTTGATATTGTCGGCAAAGCGGGCCAGTCGGCGCAACTCATTGGCGACCTGATCGGCCAGTTCGCGCGTCGGGCACAGTACCAGCGCCTGTATCGCGAAATAGCTTGGGTTCAGTTTGGCCAGGATGCCGATGCCAAACGCTGCGGTCTTGCCGCTGCCGGTTTTGGCTTGCGCAATCAGGTCGCGCTGCTCCAGGATCAGCGGCAAGCTGTGCGCCTGAATCGTCGTCATCGTGTGATAACCGAGGCTATCGAGGTTGGCTAGCATGGCCGGCGACAACGCCAAGCTGGCAAAAGAGGTGGATTCCATCATGAGTATGCGCGCCGGCGTAGAGGGATAAAGGGGGGAGGGCAGTCTAACAGATGGGGCGTTTCAGGCGCAGGATGAATAGGAAAAATCAGGGCATTAAGCGGCTTTTCGCAACAGGTCAACCCGGATCGGCGCGAGAAATCCGGCGCCCTCCGCAGTCATGTGGGCGTTGAATTTGTCGCGGACTTCTGCCTCGAGCTTTGCTGTCAATTGGTGTTGCGAGTGGGTTACCTTGATTACCGTATCTTCAAACTGTGCAAAGTCGCGATAGCGTAACGGCGATAGAAAGAATTTTTGCTCCACCAAGTCGAACAAGCCCGCAGTAATCGCGCGTTCGACGGCAGCGAATGCCGCTTGCCGCACGCTGCTTTCATCATGAAACAATCGAAGTATTTCGTTATATTCACCGGCAAAAATCGGTTCCGAAATATATGCTAATCCACCTGGTTTTAGCACACGATGGATTTCAGTGAAAGCTTGGTCGAGCTTTTCCAAAGGCACATGATGCAGGGATTTGAACATCATGACGATATCGAAACTGGCGTTTGCGGCAGGGATGGCCTCGGCTGCGCCTAATCCAAATTGCACCCTGGGCAGGTCGGTGTATGTCAGATTGATTGCATGCTGGATGGCGTCAGTTTCGAGCGCCAGCAGATAAGCGACCTTGTTATCTTTAGCGATGGCGCGGGTCTTCTCTGCTTTGCCGCAGCCCAATTCAAGGATGCGCGCCTGCTCCGGCAGCAGGCCGGCAAACAGCTGGTGTTCTTCACAAACTTGGTTGATATCAGGAATCGTGATTTGCATGGTGAGTATCCTTATTGAAAATACCGCATCCGGCGCTTGCACCATGCCAAGTTGCCGGATGCGACTGGTCGTCCTTGCTGTTACTTGGCCGTTACTTCGCCGTTATTTATAGCCCAGTGTAGCGGATTCCTTATTGACGGCATTGATCAAGTCCTTCCCTATGCGTCCTTGCATTTCTTTTTGCACCGGTAACAGTGCTTTGCGCCATTCCGATTTTTCTTTCGCATTCAGCGCATAAATGGTGGTTTTGCCGGATTGCTTGATCTGTAGGCCGGCGGATATGAGCCAGCAGCGCATCAAGCAAAATGCCAAAACTATAGATGAAAAATAAAGCCGGCCGAGCCGGTCAGCTTTACTCTTTTGGCTGGTCCAAAATGCTCAAGCCTGGCGTGATTTGCTGCTGCCGGGCAAATTTCAGCACTGCGTTGCGGATTGTCGTGAGCACCGTTTGCGGATTGAATGGCTTGACGATGAAGCCCTGTACCCCGCGTTCTAAGGCACCCTGTATCGCCGTCGAATCGATCTTGCCGGAGACCAGAAAAACCAGTGTCTTGGGCAATTCACTACGTATTGTTTCCAGTAGCGTCAAACCGTCGCTATCGGCCTCGCCGATATCGACGCAGACGATCTGGGGCCGCAGCTTGATCATCTTGGCTAGCCCGGCGGGACTGGTATTGCCGTCGCCCACCACATGGTGGCCGCCATTGGTCAAAACCGTATTCAATAGATCCCGCGAGATGGAATTACCGTCCAGAACGACCACTTTTAGCATAATTAATCTCTTAAAATGACAGGTGCGGATTGCTGGCTGCAATGCATGACCCTGTGCCACCGCATCATAAATAAAATTTCTGTTTCGCGCCACTCGCCAAGTTAATGCATGTATGTCTGCCCGCGTAAATCTCGATTCCCACGCATTTCGACTTTGGAAGAGCGAAGAATAGGGCAAAATGCGTACCTGGCTTTACCTGTAACCGATGGAGTTGACGAATGACTTATGAAGAATATCTGGACGAAGTAACCACGCTGATGACTGAAATGTACGATCTGAGCGACGCTGCTGCAATTAAATATGTGATGCGTGCGCAAGCGGGGAATTTCTTTTCGCTGCATGACGACGACGAAGCCTTGCGCACGCAGGAACACGCAGCCCAGGATGCGAAAACGGTGTACGAGCAACGCAACAAATCAAATCCCGAATCGTTTCGCAAATAATCCTGGAAGTCGCCGGTCGCTGCCTGGAATGCGGTCAGCGCGAGGTAACTATGCTGAAGTACTCGGACGGTAGCCGACGCGGAATCCGCCCCAGTGTTTTCCAGCGACATAAATCGGCACCGATAAATCGTGCATGACTTCGCCGGTGTCGCGTTTGTAGGTCTGCAGCAAAAATGGTTTGGTATTGGCGCCGCAACGGCTGCCAGTGCGGTCATTGAAGATGCGTTTGGTTCGGTTGTTGATCAGGTCGGTTTCGTAGTCTCCGGTCAGCGGCCTGGAAAATTTCTTGTTGTGGGTCGGGAAGTAGCCATTGTTGTCTACTGCGCCGGCGTAGGCAAGTTGCGGCATGTCGGCCAATATTTTTTCCTGCAGCTCGGGCAGTACGCGATCGGTAAATGCGTCGAATTGTGTCGAGTGCTTGAGCGGATTGGTATTCTTGATGGGTGTGTAAGTGCGGTCAAACAAGGCTTCGTGCGTGATGCGTCCACTGGCAATTGCTTCGGTAAACAACCGGCTGACTGCTTTTGCGCCAGCTTCGGCCGTAGCATGGTTGGCGTCGTGCGCAGTCGTCGGATTGAATTCGGAGGTGGCGCTGAACATGGTTTCTGCGCGTTCCGTCAGTGCCATTGCAGCGCTGGCGGCCAGCGGCAACGCGGCTTCGGTGGCTAGCAGGCCGTCGCGTATGAATGCAATGGCGTCCGCAATCGCTTGTGAAGTCTGGACATGGTCGCGCGAGGCGGTGGCAATCTGCTGGATTTCGGTCTGGGATTCCCCTGAGGCGCGTTCAATGTCGCTCAGAAACGTGTGCACCCGTTCCACATTGTGTGCCGCTTCGGTCACTTTGGCGGTCAGCGCTTGCATTCCGGTGGCGGCGTTTTCGGCTTGATCGTTGATCTCGCGCACCATTATGCCGATATCGTCGGTGGCTTCTTTGGTGCGCTGCGCTAATTGTCGGACTTCGCCTGCAACCACCGCAAAGCCGCGGCCATGTTCGCCGGCGCGGGCAGCTTCAATCGCCGCATTCAGCGCCAGTAAATTGGTGCGGGCCGCAATTTCGTTGATGACTTCGGTAATGCCGTGAATCCGGCGTGATTTTTCCTGCAATTCTGTCATGGTGGTTAGTGCCGTCTGCGCATCCAGACGGGCATTGTTAATCTGGACTAAGCCCTGATCGACTTCGGCCCGGCCCGCCATGCTCTGGCTACGCACATCAGCGGCGACTTTCGATGCCTGTTCTGCATTGACTGCGATTTGCTTGGTCATGCTGGCATTGTGTGCCGAGCTGACGGCAATATCTTCGGTGGTGCGCACATCCAGATTGATTTTTTTCTTTACCGAATCGACAAAGTAGGACGTCTCGGCCGAACCGATCATGATGTAATCGAGTTCATGGCTAATCAGGTCGGCAAGTCGGGCTTCGCTGGTATTGCCAGTTTTACCCAGCAGCAAAACCAGCAAGCCGCCGGCTGTTGCCAGTGCGGTCAGTAACATGGGGTTTATTACAGTTCCAAATAGCCAATTGCCCAGAGCCGCCAGCATAGTGCTTACTGCTATTGCAAAAACCCCTAAGAATAGGATGCGAAGTAATTTATACTGCAAAGTCTGGTCTCCTTGTTCAAATATTTTGAGGTCGCTTTGGATATTGATACTGCCGGCAAAAGCACCATGCCGCGGCAATATTTATGCCCAATGACAACATTTTTTTGATCAATGAATCGTGCGCCGGTTAGATTACACCAAGCTGACACAATAAAAAGGAGCAACAAGCTTCGAGCGCGCTTACTCCGGCAACGCGATTTTGTTGTCAATACTATATTGGTAGTCGAGGAAAATGTGCTCCGCACTGAGTCCCAGATAGCTGCCATCTTCCAGACGGCGCGTGGTGTCTTTCAGGCGATAAGTGTACTGCCCGCAAGTCCAGCAGTTGTAATTGCGCATGTGGGTGCATAGGCAGGTCTTGTCCATTACGGAGATAGTCCTGTCGTTCGGATGCGCTTCCACTTCACGGTTGTAGGCGGTGATATAGGCGCAGTTGCCGTTACCGTCCAGCAGGTAGCCATAAGATTCGCAATTCGGGCGAATGCCGGAGCCAATCGCCGGTGTGTTCTTGAGCATGCGCATTGGATAGCCGGTGGGCGAGATCGTGTTGACAATAATGTCTTCCTCGCTGGCCTTGAAATATTCCTGCTTGTCTTTGGCCGGCAGGCCGCATTCATTGGCTACCGTAAAGCGCGTTGCCACTTGCACCCCAACTGCACCGTTTTCGAGAAAGGAAACGGCGTCGCTGCCGGTAAAAATACCGCCCGCGGCGATCAGCGGAATGTCCAGTTGTTCGGTTTTAAGAAATACAGCAATCTCGGCCATGATCGTGGCCAGGTCGTACTGCGCCCAATCCATGCCGAAACCGAGATGTCCGCCAGCCAATGGGCCTTCGACCACCACGTAATCCGGCAAGCGATCCAGCCGGGCATTTTTGCGCAAAAAAATCTGCAGGGCGCGTACCGATGACACGATGATGCCCAATTTGGCATCGCGAAAGCGCGCATGATCTGCGATTAGCCCGAACGAACCCAGATGCAGACCGGCGCTCAGGGTAATGCCATCAATTCCTGCATCCAGTGCCGAGACCAGACGCACACGCAGGGTTTCACGGGGTGCATTCATGGTGAGCTTTTCCATGCAATTGACCCATATTTCGCCATTGCCGCGCTTGGCCTGCATGGTATTGCCGACATGCAGTTTGGTGGCCTCAGCCAGATGACCGAGGTCGAAATGGATGTCGGTCTTGTCCGAATTGTTAATGTTGTATTTGTACAGTTTGGTTTTATTCTTGACAAAACTGGTGTCAAAGCGCCGATCTGAAACCTCATTGACCATCGCGTCCGAAATGTGGCCGACACCGCCTAGTCGCGCCGCTTCCAGCGCTAGTGCTGCGGTTGAAATATCCACGCCCATGCCGCCGATAATGAGTGGCACTAGCTCTTTTTTGCCAAATTTCAGTCGGAAATCATCAACACGTTTCATCATAATCCTTGGGCTACTTGATTGTTCACAGGCTTTTTTGCATTCTGTACTGCGCTTCGCGATTTCTGCCTAAAAATGGGCAGTCGACAGTCTACCAGCGACGGCCAACTTTAGTCGCGCCGTGTCGCTTATGGCTAGTTTATCGGTGTGTAGTGCCGCTGTTCATTTGCTGAACAGCAATTCTTTCGGAGCAGTCTGATGACATGTGGCGTCGGGTTTGATGCCGGATTTGGCGCGTAGGGTTATTGCAGACCCAGCTTGGCGCGCGTGGCATCGATGAGCGCAGTATCGTACGGATACAGGTTTTCGATAAAAAACAATTCGGTGCCTGCCGGATCTTCCAGGCACATCGCGAGCATGAGTGGGCCATCATCTTCCGCTCCCAGGAAATCCTTGCCCCAGCGATTTTGCCGATGCGCGCGCAACACTTCCCACCCTAGTTTTGCCAGAGCGGCGGCTACACCGGCCGCCAGGGCTTCGTGCTGCCATTCATCCCAAAAGATTTTTTTGGTTGCTTGATCGTCCATCAGTAAGGGTTCCTCTGCAAATAGTTAGGCCGCCATTTTACTCTTGAAACCGTTCAAAAATTACTTCCCGTCGCGCAGGCGTTGCAACAGGGTTTCAGCGCTGTCGCTCATTGGCACGCCCTGCTGGCGCAGCAGTTGTATGTGCAGCACCAGATTTTCCAGCACCAGTTTGGCGGCCACCGCCAATAGGGCCAGATGACGGTCTTCGTGGCTAAAGCCATTCATGGCTGCCGTCATCTCGCACAAATGGTTGGCAACTAGCGCGCGCAACTCCGCCTCTTCAAACGGCAGGTCGGCGAAGTCGATCGGGTCTTCCAACTCGACTTCCTGGATAAGCGCTTCCAGTTGCTGCGGCGTAATCGGCATGGTGGGAATGATTCGGCTCCTGTTGGGAAGATGGCCATGCTGCAGATCAGGACAGGCTTGCAGCCGTGGACCGGTAGTAACCGGGTAATCTCAAGCTTCAGCTTGGATATTAAAAAACAGGGGGTATAAGATTAAACAGGCATATTTACGCATATTTATATTGCGCATATTAAAAATACATATTGATGTATGTAGCATGTATTGATTTGACTCGCTGCACAAGCGCATCTGTGCCGCCTGTGTAAACAACCATCTAGACAACCATCATGAAATTATCAAGAATGCTTTATTTAAGCGTTCAACAATACCACCAGCGCTCCCGAGCCGCCATCGGATGCTTTGGCTTGACAAAAGGCAATGACTTCTTGTTTTTGTACCAGCCAATTGCGTACTTTTTGTTTCAGCACTGGTTCCTTATTGATGGAGCCAAGTCCCTTGCCATGAATGATGCGCACGCAGCGCAGTCCGCTGCGGTTGGCGTGACGCAAAAATGCACCCAGTGCTTCGCGGGCTTCGTCGCGGCGCAAGCCGTGCAGATCAAGTTGATCCTGAATGGTCCAATGGCCCTTGCGTAATTTGCGCACCACATCGGCGCTGACGCCGCTGCGGGTATAGCTCAGACTGTCATCGGTATCGAGCAGTGTTTCCGCATCGAAATCATCCGATAGCGACTCTTGCAAAGCTGCTTTCTCGTCCGCAAGATGATGGCGGGCAATTGGTTGCGGCCGGGGCGGCGTGACAGCTACCCGATCCGGCGCCGCCAGCGGCGCGACCGTGCCGATGCTGCGGCGAAACAGGTCGGCCTCCAATTGCGCCGCTTGTTCGCCTCGCAGTCGCGCGGCATCTGCTACTGCGCGCGCATCTTGCTGCGCTTTCAGATTGGCGCGCAACTTACCGAGTTCGGCGAAGTTCTTGAGCGAGGCAGGCATGGGCTGTACGTAAATAAGTGCGACGAAAAATACCGGTTGCGTGGATGTACAGGGCACGACTTGCGCACCCTAAGTATCGAGTTAGCCTTCCAAATAACGCTGCGCGTCAAGTGCAGCCATGCACCCGCTACCGGCGCTGGTGACTGCTTGACGGTAAATGCTGTCTTGCACGTCGCCGGCGGCGAATATGCCCGGAACGCTGGTTGCCGTGGCCATTCCCTGTAAGCCGGTTTTGGTCTGGATGTAGCCGTTTTTCATGTCAAGCTGGCCTTCGAAGATGGCGGTATTCGGCTTGTGGCCGATCGCAATGAAAACGCCGTGCAGGGTGACTGGTGTAATGCTGCCGTCGAGCATCGATTTAAGGTTCATGCCGGTAACGCCCGATGCATCGCCGGTTACTTCATCAAGCGTATGGTTGAATTTGACTTCGATCTTGCCTTCGGCCACTTTTGCCATCAGGTGATCGATCAGAATCGCTTCGGCGCGGAATTTGTCGCGGCGGTGCACGATGGTGACTTTGCTGGCGATGTTGGAGAGGTATATCGCTTCTTCCACTGCGGTATTGCCGCCGCCGATGACCGCGACTTCCTTGCCCTTGTAGAAAAAACCATCGCAAGTGGCGCAGCCGGATACGCCCTTGCCCATGAACGCTTCTTCCGATGGCAAGCCGATGTATTGCGCCGAGGCGCCGGTGGCGATGATCAGCGCGTCGCAGGTATATTCGCCTTGGTCGCCGATCAGTCGAATCGGTTTTTCGGTTAGCTTTGTTGTGTGAATATGGTCGAAAATAATTTCGGTATTAAAACGTTCGGCATGCTGCTGGAAACGCTGCATCAACTCCGGCCCCTGCACACCCAACGGATCCGCTGGCCAGTTATCGACCTCGGTGGTGGTCATCAATTGGCCGCCTTGCTCGATACCGGTGATCAGCACCGGCTTCAGGTTGGCCCGGGCCGCATACACCGCAGCCGAATAACCGGCGGGGCCGGAGCCGAGAATCATTACATGCGCGTGTTTGGGTGTGGACATGAGATCTTTACCTAAAAGTGAGTGGCAGCGGATAAGGCGGTGTATGGTGTTTGCAATTCTATTATGCTGTCATGCAGCATAATATCAAGGCAGATCGGCTATGGAATTAGTGTTGCGCCCGAAAACTGGTTAAGATTATAGACGAAGCTTCAAACTACACTGTTTCGCCGATGCGCATTGATCCTGCACCTTTCCTGCTTTTTAGGCCGATGCTATTACATTGTATTTATGACCAGAGCAAACCAACCCTATACCCGTACTCCCAAACCGCCGGTAGCGCCCTTGCCGAGCCGTCTGGCGCGCCTGCTGTTCGAAGCGCGCTGGATTGCGTTTTGCGCACTGACGGTATACATGATTCTGATACTGGCCAGCTACGCTCAGGTTGATCCAGGCTGGTCGCATGCGAATGCGGTGCCGGCTTTACATAACCTGGGCGGCAGCACCGGTGCCTGGATTGCCGATCTGCTGTTGTTTATTTTTGGATTTTCAGCCTGGTGGTGGTGTGTCCTGATGGTGTGCGAGGTCTGGCGTGGCTATCGGCGCCTGACGCACAAGTTTTTGCTGCCGGTCGCGGTTCAGCCCGAGTCGGCCCACCGCTATGAGGGATGGATACACGCTACCGGCTTTGCGCTGATGCTTGCGGGGAGCGTCGGGCTGGAACATGCGCGCCTGTATAGCCTGTCGGTGCAACTGCCGCGCACGCCTGGCGGGGTGCTGGGCGACTTAATTGGCGGTACCGCGCATAACGCATTGGGATTTACCGGCGCTACCTTGCTGTTATTGCTACTGTTCGGACTCGGTTTCAGCCTATTTTTTCGTGTGTCGTGGCTGGCTGTTGCGGAGTGGGTCGGAGCGGCAATAGAAAGTGCCTTCCGATGGACCAAATACGTCTACTGGGCCCGGCAAGACCGAAAGCTGGGGTTGGTCGCTGCAGTCAAGCGTGAAGAGGTTGTAGTCCACGAGCGCGCCAAGACAGTCGAAGCGCCACCGGTCAGAATCGAGCCGCAAATAACTACCGTGCCCAGGTCGGAGCGGGCCGAAAAGGAGCGGCAGGTGGCGCTCTTTAGCGATCTGCAGGATGGCAGCTTGCCGCCGCTGTCGCTGCTCGACGCGGCGCCGCCGGTGCGCGAAAGCGTTAGTGTGGAGACGCTCGAATTCACCAGCCGCCTGATTGAGAAAAAACTGTCGGATTTCGGTGTGATAGCCAAGGTGGTGGCCGCCTATCCGGGCCCGGTTGTCACCCGTTACGAGATCGAACCCGCCACCGGCGTCAAGGGTAGCCAAGTCGTCGGGCTGGCGCGCGATATTGCCCGTTCGTTGTCGCTGACCTCGATTCGGGTGGTCGAAACTATCCCCGGCAAGACCTATATGGCACTGGAACTGCCAAATCCGAAACGCCAGATAGTGCGCCTGACCGAGATATTGAGTTCCAAGGTGTACAACGACAGCGTCTCCAGCCTGACTATTGCGCTCGGCAAGGATATCGCCGGGCTGCCGGTGATTGCCGATTTGGCCAAAATGCCGCATCTGCTGGTGGCCGGCACTACCGGTTCCGGCAAATCGGTCGGGATTAACGCTACCATCCTGTCGCTGTTGTACAAATCCAATCCAAACGACGTGCGGATGATCCTGATCGACCCGAAAATGCTCGAATTGTCGATTTACGAAGGCATTCCGCACCTATTAGCCCCCGTGGTAACCGACATGCGCCAAGCCGCACACGCACTGAACTGGGCCGTAGCCGAAATGGAGCGCCGCTACAAGCTGATGTCCAAGCTCGGCGTGCGCAACCTGGCCGGCTACAATGTCAAGATAGCTGACGCGGCCAAGCGCGAAGAGCACATCCCGAATCCATTTAGTCTGACGCCGGACGCTCCCGAGCCGCTGGAAAAACTACCTACCATTGTCATCATCATCGACGAGCTAGCCGATTTGCTGATGGTGGTCGGCAAGAAGGTCGAGGAACTGATTGCCCGCATTGCCCAGAAGGCGCGTGCCGCCGGCCTGCACCTGATTCTGGCCACGCAACGGCCCTCGGTGGACGTCATTACCGGCCTGATCAAGGCCAACATCCCGACCCGCATCGCGTTCCAGGTCAGCAGTAAGATCGACTCGCGCACGATTCTGGATCAAATGGGTGCGGAAGCGCTGCTCGGCATGGGCGACATGCTGTACATGCCGCCCGGCACCGGATTGCCGGTGCGGGTGCATGGTGCCTTCGTTTCCGACGAGGAAGTGCACCGCGTGGTCGAGCACCTGAAAGCCCTGGGGGAACCTAATTATATTGAAGGCATCTTAGAAGGCGGTGTCTTGGAAGACGACGCAACCGGCGAAATGGGTGCTGTCGGCGGCGGCAGCGAGTCTGACGCGCTCTACGATCAGGCGGTCGCCATCGTGCTGAAAAATCGCCGTGCCTCAATCTCGCTGGTGCAGCGCCACCTGCGCATCGGCTACAACCGCGCCGCTCGCCTGCTAGAACAGATGGAACAGAGCGGCATCGTATCAACTATGCAATCCAACGGAAACCGCGAAATTCTGGTGCCGGCAGGAAACAATGCAGAATAAGGATAAAAATGACGAATCAGATATTGCATCAATATGCCAATCAACATGCTGCCGCTGGCATGGGGCGCGGTTCACACATTTTTGCCGGACTGTTAGCCATCGCCATGCTGGTTTTTGCGCCAATAATTGCGAAAGCCGCCGCGCTCGACCAGTTCAAATCCTTTGTAGCCAGCACCAAAGCCGCCAAAGGTGAATTTACCCAGCGCCAGGTCAAGATGATGGATGGCACAGCCAAGGTATCGAACGTCTCCAGCGGCAGCTTCAGCTTCGCCCGTCCCGGCAAATTTATCTGGACTTACCAGAAGCCCTACGAGCAATTGCTGCAGGCGGATGGCGACAAGCTGTATATTTTCGATAAAGATTTGAATCAGGTCACCATCAAAAAACTCGGCGACGCGCTCGCCTCCAGTCCTGCCGCCATCCTGTTCGGCAGCAATGACCTGGAAAAGAATTTCAAGCTCAAAGAGGCCGGCACCAAAGACGGCATGGAATGGCTGGACGCCACCCCCAAATCCAAGGACAGTACTTTCGAACACATTGGTATCGGCCTGCGCAACGGCGTGCCGCAAGCGATGGAGCTGCGCGACGCCTTCGGCCAGGTGTCGTTGTTGACATTCAAGAATTTCGAAAAAAATCCGGCGATCTCTGCCAACGGCTTCAAATTCGTGGTGCCGAAGGGTGCGGACGTTTTTAATAATTAAAACGGTTTTTGACGGGCCCTGCGGTAATTGGTCAGCCCGCTATGCCAGTGGCGTGGTTTTGTAGGAGTGCAGCGGGCGCGATCAACGACCGCAGCCTGGCGAGCGCTTTCGCGCCCGGGTGCGCTCTTACAGAAACTACTTCGGGTACCTACATCTTGGGATCGGCTTTTCACTGGGGGTCTTGTTCCCGCTGGTGGTCTACTACTGCATCACCTTGCTCAAAAAAGAGAAATTCGCCGGCTTTACCCGGGGGGTTGCCGTATTCAATACATTCCGGCATGCCTAGCTGGGCCGCCGCCAAAGAGTGCGGCGCGTTGCTAACCAAGCTTTTTTTCAGCTATTTGCCGGTCCAGCCTCGCTACCAAATCCACCGATGCATCTGCGAACTTTCTGGCAAACAGCATCTCGCCAGCGCCATAGGTATCATCCGGCGCGAACCACGTTCTCGCCTGAAACGAGGCGAGATGCTTTTCCGTAATATATGCGGGACTTGCCCCGCCAGCGTACCAGTCGGTATAGGTCAGGTTCCGCGCTATCCTTGATTTGAAATGGGAATTACCCAGAATGGTATGAAACAACGATTCATCTGGGCACAGTGTGTTCCTGAAAAACTGCACTGCTTGCGTCTCCCGTGTCACAAAAGCCAGAATAAAGTCGCAGGCCTGGCGGGAAAGCGCCCACCAGGTGGAACCTGCGTAGGGAGCAAGATCGCCAAGATAGACCTTGTAGTCCCGCGTATGCGGCACAACACCCGCCATCATCAGTACTTTTCGCATGGCTCTGGTTATCAGCGGGTCCCCGGGACGCTGCTTATAAGTGGTTAGCCGGGAAATTAATTTTCCTGCTGCTTCGGACGGCATGGCAACCAGATTCATGAATTCCTGGTTCGGCCTATCGTCAAAGAATTGCTCTATAGACGACGCCGAGCGCAGCGGATAATCGGCGCCGCTGAGAAGTACGAAACGCTCGAAGCCGCAGCGATCGGAAAGAGCGGCTCTAAGAAGAATGAGTGTGGCTTCGACTTGTGAAAAATCACCCCAGAAGACAGGAACACGCTGTTGAATAAAGTGGATGTTATTTCCCTTTATGCTGAGAAATGGATCAATCTTGGATTTCTGGTCGATGTGTATGAAGAAATGGGAAGCGCTGGTGGATAGTGCGGATATCAGGCGCCGTAGATGCGCCGGATTATTGTGCGCGAGTACTAGATATGCGATCTTCATGGAGTTATACGTTTGCCGGATAACGTTGGAAGTCACTGGCAATTCTAGTTGTGATAATCGCACAAATCGTAACATGGTTTTTTCGGAGTTCCGGGTGCGTCAATCCATATCGGTGCACGGTGCTCCCCCGTCAAGATAAATTTTCGGTGCACAAGCTATACCGAAAGTAGAGCATGCGACTCTCATGAGTGAACTTCGTCGTGTACAGAACGAGTCCGCAATTACTGCCTGGTTTGCAATCTACTCAGGACTTTCCTCACTTGGAAAGTAAGATGCTTTCTTGGATCAGGCGGGACGATTTTATTTGATATAAAATATTGGAGTATGTCTATAAATATGCCATTTACCGCATTTTTTATTGTGATATTAAATAACACAATAGGCAGTATATTATTCTGCATCACGCGCGACAGCGCGTTTGAGCAGACGCATGAAACCGCCCAGTATCGGCAGCTTTTCATACAGTTCTTCCGCAGCATCCCAGTAATCTCGATGAAAATTGACGCGACCGTCGGTGGCAAAGCGCAGATGGGTGGCGCCGCGTATGCACTGTTGAGCGGTTGAAAATCGTTTCATGCGGAACAGAAAATCCCAGGTCAGAAATGCGGTGTCGCCACGCACGATTTGTGTGGTCACGACAAAGCGGGCGTCATCGACTTGAGTGAACATGTGGCTGAAAATATGGGCAATTGCAGGCAGTCCGCATACGTCATTGAATGGATCTTTAAAAGAGGCACCGGTTGCATACACACGGTCCAGATGTTGGACCGACTCTGCTGTGAGCGATTCAAAAAATTGCACCATGCCGTGGAGCTTGGCATCATCGCCTGGATTACTGCGCATGTCGGTATTCATAGCCCGGTACCCTTATGGATCAACCAAAAATATAGGCGATAAGGCAGCAAGCGCGCCAGTCGTAGCCAGTTGGTGAAGCGTTTTGGAAAGTGTATGTGAAACTGGCCGCGCTCCATCCCGCGCACTAATTCATGCGCCGCCGTAGCGGCGGAAATAAGCGCCGGCATTGGGAAGTCATTGCCCGCTGTCAGCGGTGTTTCGACAAAACCGGGATTGATTACGTAGACGCCGATACCGCGTGGGCGCAAATCCAGAAACAGCGATTCGCACAAATTGATCAACGCCGCTTTAGTGGGGCCGTAGATCAACGCTTTGGGCAAGCCGCTGTAGCCTGCAGCGGAGGCGACGATGCCGATGCCGCCGCAGCCTTGCTTCAGGAAGTCTGGCAAAATTGCATCAAGGCAATTGAAAACGCCGCGCAGGTTCAAATCAATCAAGCGATTGGCCGCCGCCAGGTCAAAGGTGTCGGCACGCATTTCGTTATAGCCTCCGGCTACCACCAACACCAGGTCGAGGCTTTGCCATTGCTGCCGGATCAAATCGTGCGCAGCTACTACCGTTGCATGATCGATGATGTCCAGCGCAGCTATCAGCGCATTCGGGTGCCGGTTTGCTACCGTGTCCAGGGTTTCCAGGCTGCGCGCAGACAGCGCCACGCGCGCGCCTTTTGACAATAGCAAACGCGCTGTTTCTGCGCCGATGCCGGTCGAGGCGCCGATCACCCAGACGCGCTGGTTGTGCCAGCTCGAAATTTTTTGGTTCATTTGCAGCCCGGCATTCAACGCTTGGTAACGGACAAGGTAATTTCGCCTAGCGCAAATCCGAATTTGCTCATGGCGGTACGGTTTAACATCACGCGGTCATCCATTAAGTACATCCAGTCGTCCAATTTCACGTTATAAATACGGCCCTCCACTGGTAGCGCCAGCACATATTTCCAATGCAGAACATTGCCGGCGGCGCTACCGATGGCTTCACCGATCACATCGGGTGCGGTGCCGATATAACGGCCGGGCGCCACTTTGCGCAGTGTCCATACGCGTTTTTGTTTGGTGCCGTCGGAATAGCTAAAGTCTTCATCGAGCGTACCGACATCGCCATCCCACTTGCATCGCATCACTACGGTAAAGCGTTTCACGACCTTGCCGGAACGATCTTGAAACATGCCCCAGGCATCCAGCGTGCCGTTGAAATACTGCTGCATGTCAAGCGTCGGTTTTTGGTTGGCGTAGTAGGGCGGTTCTGGCGCAGCACAGGAAGTCAGCAGAGTAATTGCGATCGCCGCACAAAAATTTTTCAGATAATGCATGTTGGGCTCCTACCGTTTTAAGGATTAAACATCGCGTGACGGGGGCGCAGCATTAGGCCTGCTGCAGATGGTTTCAACAGACGTGGCCGCAATCCATATCCGGCGGACATCGCTCGTGTGCCGATCAGGTGTCGAGGCCCGTTCCCAATTAATCTGTTGCGGTTCATGGCATCAAATTTTTTCAAGAGTGAACTGGGCGACATCAATATTCTTTGCGCGAAATCCTGCTTCGCAATATGCGAGATAAAATTCCCAGGTACGCAAGAAGCGATCATCGAAGCCTTGCGCGCGCACTTGCGGCAATTGTTTTTGGAAAGCGCTGCGCCACGCATCAAGGGTGCGCGCATAGTCGAGGCCAAATTTGAATTCGTTGACTACGCGCAACCCATGCCTGGCAGCTTGCCGGCAAAAAACCGACGGCGACGGTAACATCCCGCCGGGAAAAATATATTGCTGAATAAAGTCGGTGCCTTTCCGATAGCGCTCAAATAATCCGTCGGCAATCACGATGGTTTGGATACAGGCACGGCCCTTCGGTTTAAGGTTGCGGGCGATGCATTCAAAATAACTCGGCCAATAGGTTTCGCCGACGGCTTCAAACATTTCAATCGACGCGACCGCATCGAACTGGCCGTGGGTATCGCGGTAATCCTGCAGCCGCAACTCCACCTGATCGGCGACGCCGGCCTTGCTTAAACGCTGATGCGCAAAATTTAATTGCTGGCGCGATAGTGTCAAGCCTGTAACGTGCGCATCAGCGGTGCTGGTTGTCAGTTCTGCAAAGCCGCCCCAGCCGCAGCCTATTTCCAGCACCCGTGCATGTGGCGGCAACTGCAATTCATTCAATATCCGGCGGTATTTGGCGTTTTGCGCAGCGTGCAAGTCGTCGGCATGGCCGTCGGCAAACAATGCACTGGAATACGTCATGGAAGGATCCAGCCACAATTGATAAAAATCGTTGCCGATGTCGTAGTGGGCATGGATGTTTTTACGGCTACCCGATCTGGAATTACGATTGAAAACATGCTTCAGGCGGTACAGCAGGCTACCCCACCAACTGCCATAAATCATCGATTCCAGTGCATGGCGGTTGCGCACAAAAATTTCAATCAAGCCTGGCAAATTGTCGGTGCTCCAATGGCCATCAATGAAAGTTTGCGCAAAACCGATGTCGCCCGACTTCAGGGCTGCATTACAGATATCCCAGTTTTTCAGCGATAGCGTGACCGGATGCGAGTGATCGCCAAAGTGCTCATAGTGGCCATTTGGAAACTCCATGCGCAGCGCACCTTGTTCGAGCTTGCGCAACATTTGCAGAATGAATTTCACTTGCGCCGGCAAGTTCAGGTGCCCGGGCGGTGCTGACTGGGTATCAAAATTGATCGTTTTCGGATGCATTAGTTTGGTATTCATCGGCTCAACTCGCTGGATGGAGGATGTGGTTTTTTGAAAAATGGCACACGCTTTATCCATAATCGCAATGCTTGCCAATGTATTCTTGCAATGACGCCGAAGGTCATCAGGGGGTAGGCAAAAAATGCTCTGGCTACGACGGCATTCGACAATGGGTGCGACGACCCGGATACGCTGGTCAAAAGCAGCGGGCCAGCGGCGTCGTCATAATCAATCCTTACTACCGTGCGCTCCGCTGCTTTGCCGCCGCGATTGTGCGAAGTACGCATAAAGCGAAAACGATAAGTGCCATCCACTGCGCAAAACGGCGAAACATGGAATATTTTGCGCGCAGTCAATTCGATGCCATAAGGCATCGCGCCGCCGGTATCGAGCAAATAATTGTGACTCTCGCCAAAGGTATTGCGTACTTCGGCCAACACCGCACGCAGTTGTCCATCCTTGTTATGACAAAACCAGAAAGACACCGGATTAAATACATAGCCCAGCACACGCGGGAATGCCTGCAACCAGATTTCGCCATCGGCGTCGGCAATACCTTCGTTCTTCAGTAGTGCATCAATCCAACTGAGCAAAGGCTGCTGTCCATCGCCGTGGTCTTTATCCCAAAAGGACAATAAATTGAAGCGGTTGTGGGAAAACCCTGCCGGCAGTGCACGCTTCAACGGTGCGTGCGCCATTGGACGCAACGGCATGCGCACAAAATACACGCCGTAGTTAAAAACATGTCGGGCAGGACGCAAACGGGTGTGGCGCACTTCGCCAAAGCACAATTGCACCGAAAGTGAGGCGGGCTTATCTATGTTCTTAGCGAGTGAGTGCGTCATTGTGTTGCATCGCGTTTAGGCGGCAGAGCGCATCTGCTGCGCGTTGGCTGTGGCTTGGGTAACTGCCTGAATGGCTTGGGCTACTGCCAGCCCCGACTTCAAGCCATCTTCATGGAATCCATAACCGGTCCAGGCACCTGCAAACCAGGTATTCTGATGGCCTTGCATGATTGCCAATTTGCGTTGTGCCGCGACCGCAGCAGCATCGAATACCGGATGCGCGTAATCAAAAGTAGCAAGTACGCTATCAGGCTGTGGCGGATGAATCGGATTAAGCGACACGATCACTGCTTGCCGGAATGGCACAGGTTGCAACTGGTTGATCAGGTAATGTACGCATACCTTGGGTTCGCGCCCCGGCTGGCTCTGATAGTTCCAGGCTGACCAGGTTTTCTTGTTTGCCGGCAGGCAGCTGGAGTCGACATGCAGCACTGCGCGGTTAGGCTGATACTGGATGGTTGACAGCAATGCGCTTTCGGCTGCCGTCGCATCCCGCAACAGGCGCAAAGATTGATCGCTATGGCTGGCTAGTACCACATGGTCAACGACATGCTCAACCGGGTGGACGCCATTGGTGGCTTGAATCTTGATTTTGGTGCTGTTGCCCAGTGTCAGGCGAGTGACGGATTTGACCGTTGTATTCAGAAATTTGGAGGGAATGTGCGCCAGCATTTTTTCGACATAATGACGCGCACCGCCTTTAACGGTGTGCCATTGCGGCCGGTCATTGACTTGCAAAAGACCGTGGTTGTGGCAAAAGCGCACAAATGACAATAGCGGGAACGCCAGCATTTGCTCGGTTGGGCATGACCAGATGCAACCTGCCATAGGCAGCAAATACCAGTCACGAAATTCCATGCTGTAGTTGTGCTGGACTAAGTAAGCGCCGAGCGAATTGTTTGCCGCTGTATCTTCGTCGGATAATGCCAGCCTTGTGGCGTATCGATTGAAGCGCAGAATATCGCGTAACATGCGGTGAAAACTTGGGCGTAACAAGTTGCTGCGCTGCGCAAATACAGCATCAAGACCGCCGCCGGCCCATTCCAGCGTGCGCCCGCCTAGCGGTAACTTGACTGAAAAAGACATATCGGTAGCCACAGTCTCTATTTCCAGTTCAGCAAATAACGCAACCAGATTGGGATAGGTTTTGTGATTAAAGACTAGAAAGCCGGTATCTACGCCGTAGCTGACGTTATCCAGCGTGACGTCGACAGTATGAGTGTGACCGCCAAAATAATCGTTCGCCTCCAATAATGCGACATCAAAGCCGGCTCGGGCCAAGCGATATGCGCAGGACAGACCGGAGATTCCTGATCCTATGACAGCGATTTTCATCGGGTACTTCCTCATGGCTGGCAACTGAAAATGTCAAGTGGCGCGTAACAGCGGCTTTAATAGTTTGCGCACGTAAAATAGGTGCCGGATCCAGCGTATGCTGAACTTAAATCTTTTTATTGTCAATGTAATGTCATGGACAAATAATGGTAATAATGCGATAAATACCAATAATTGCTAAAAAATATATTAATTGTCTATGCTGTAAGCGTAAACTTTGAGTTGTGAAATGGCGATATACAAACAGGTAAATAAATTTTATGCAGATAACAATGAGTATCGGCGCCGTTGAGCGCGATACCGGCTTGTCTAAGGATGCGTTGCGGGTATGGGAGCGTCGCTATGGATTTCCGAAGCCGAGCAGGGATGACCTGGGCGAGCGCGCATATCCCGTTGAACAGGTTGACAAGCTGCGGCTGTTGAAGCGCTTGCTTGATCAAGGCCATCGTCCCGGCAAAATCATGCATCACAGCACCCAGGCGTTGCAGCAGCTGCTGCAACAGTCGGTGACGGCAGCGGCCGCCGATGCGATCAGCGCTACCAGCGCCGGCGGGGCCGACCTTGCCGTGCTGCAAGGTTATCTGGATTTATGCCAAACGCATCAAGCCGAGGTGTTGCGTCACCGCCTGTCGCAAGCATTGTCGCGCATGGGTCTGGAACGTTTTGTCATCGAAATATTGGCGCCGCTGAATTGCTTGGTAGGTGACGCTTGGGCCAGCGGTGCATTGCAAGTTTTTGAAGAGCATTTGTATACCGAATCGGTGCAAGTTGTGATGCGTAATGCCATTTCGACACTGCCGCTGCTGCAGGGCGAAGAGCCTGCACGTCCGCGCATTCTGTTGACGACCTTGCCCCAGGAGCAGCACGGCTTGGGTTTGTTGATGGCGGAAGCGATTTTTGTGCTGGACGGCGCGAGTTGTATTTCATTGGGTGTACAAACACCGGTAGTCGATATCGTGAGCGCGGTTCACTCGCAAGGTGCGGATATCGTTGCGCTGTCATTTTCAGGTGTGATGAATCCCAGGCAAGTGCTGGAAGGCTTGACTGACTTGTCCAGCAAATTACCGGCTGGAATAGAGTTATGGGTCGGCGGCCATTGCGCGGTGCTTGCCCGACGTCCGCCAAAGTCGGTGTATGTACTGAACAGCCTTATTGAGATTCACACTTGCCTCAATGAGTGGCACGCCAGACAGGCTGCCTAAATATTTTTTTATAAGAGAAAAATAACTGGAGTATGCCTATAAATATGGAATATTCCGCATATTATTTATGGGTCGACGTAAAATACATAACGCAGTATATGTTATTTTTCAATCAACACTGCGATTGCAAAAGCGATTTGCCAGGGTTTCTTAAAGACAGTATTTTGGTTGCACCAGAATCCACGGGTTGACTACCACCGACCAGACTAGCGCGTCTGTTTCCAGCCATTCTCGCGCCTGCTGATCCGACACCCGGCCGAGCTGTTGTGCCTGCAGCCAGTTCTCAACGATAGTCTTGTCGTCATTGCTGATGTGCATGGCAACATCGATCAGGTCGAGGCTGTCGCTGACATACACAACCGCGCCAGTGGCAAAGTGGCGCTGTAGTTCGACCCAGGCGATTTGGGCGGTTTCCTGTAGCAGTTTGGTGCGCAGGGCGGTGTTGTCTTGTGGTTCCATGTCGATGAACAATGTGGTGATGGATGGCGTGGCACGGGGTTGCAGTATACCGCTAGACTACAATCTTCTTTCTCGACTTTATGCTTGTCTACCCATGACTTTGATCCCCTTGGCCGAACGCCTTCGCCCCAAAACGCTGGATGACGTGATCGGTCAGCAACACTTGCTTGGCGCGGGCAAACCGTTGCGTGTCGCGTTCGAATCAGGCGAGCCGCATTCGATGATTTTGTGGGGGCCGCCGGGCGTGGGCAAGACTACGCTGGCGCGCCTGATGGCTGACAGTTTCAATGCCGAATTCATAGCGCTGCCGGCGGTGCTATCCGGGGTGAAGGATATCCGCGAGGCGGTCGAACGGGCGCAGGTGATTCGCGCTAACTCTGGCCGCCGCACCATCCTGTTCGTGGATGAAGTGCATCGTTTCAACAAGAGCCAGCAAGATGCATTTCTGCCGCACGTCGAGAGCGGCTTGTTCACTTTCATCGGCGCCACCACCGAAAATCCATCGTTCGAAGTCAATGGCGCTCTGTTGTCGCGCGCGGCGACTTATGTGCTGAAGTCGCTCACTGATGATGACTTGCGCATTTTGGCCGATCGCGCCTGCGCTGTCGAGCTGGATGGCTTGCAATTTACGCCGGACGCCAAACTGACACTGATCGCGAGTGCCGACGGCGATGGCCGCAAGTTGTTGAATACGCTGGAAATTATTTTCCGCGCGGCGCAGGCCAAGAATCTGAAACAAGTCGACGCGGCGCTACTGGTGGAATGTCTGGGCGACACGCTACGCCGTTTCGACAAGGGCGGCGACGCGTTTTACGACCAGATTTCAGCCTTGCACAAATCGGTGCGCGGATCGAACCCCGACGCGGCGCTGTATTGGCTGTGCCGGATGCTCGATGGCGGCGTCGATGCGCGCTATCTGTCGCGTCGTATCGTGCGCATGGCCTGGGAAGACATCGGGCTGGCCGACCCGCGCGCGATGCAGATCACCAACGATGCTGCCGCCACTTATGAGCGCCTGGGCTCGCCGGAAGGCGAATTGGCACTGGCACAAGCGGTGATTTATTTGTCGATTGCCGCCAAGAGCAATGCCGGTTACATGGCTTACAACCAGGTCAGAGCCTTCGTCAAACAGGATAAATCGCGCCCGGTGCCGGAGCATTTGCGCAACGCTCCTACCAAGCTGATGAAAGAATTAGGTTACGGCAAGTTGTACCGATATGCGCACGACGAACCGGAGGCTTACGCTGCTGGCGAAACCTATTTGCCGGATGGCATCGGCAACCAGCACTGGTACACCCCAACCCCGCGTGGGCTGGAAGGCAAGATCGGCGAGAAATTGGCGCATTTGCGGGAATTGGATAAAAAGGCAAAAAAATAGCCGCAGACAATGCAGAGGCATGGATCGTGCTGGAATCCGCTGGGACGCAATCCGCGGCTTGCTACAATGGCGGTTTTCGTCACCATAATTCGGCACTTCCATGATCGATATCCAACTCCTACGCAAAGACATCGACAGCGTCGCCATTCGCCTGGCGGCACGCAAGTTCCAGCTTGATGTCGCCACTTTCAATGCGCTCGAAGCCGAGCGCAAAATCATCCAGACCCGTACTGAAGATCTGCAAGCCAAGCGCAACACGCTGTCCAAACAGATCGGCATGCTCAAAGGGAAGGGGCAGGACACCTCAGCCGCGATGGCGGAAGTCTCCGGTCTGGGCGATGCACTGAAAAATAATGAAGGCGCGCTCGCCACCGTGCTGACCCGGATCGGTGACTTCATGCTGGCAATCCCGAATTTGCCGCACGCATCGGTGCCGCAAGGTCTGGACGAAGCCGGCAACGTGGAATTGCGCAAGGTCGGTACCCCGCGCATTTTCGATTTCGAGGTCAGGGATCACGTCGATGTCGGTGCCGCGCTGGGCCTGGACTTTGAAGTTGCGACCAAGATTACCGGTGCGCGTTTTTCGGTAATGAAGGGCGGCATCGCCCGATTGCACCGCGCGCTGGCGCAGTTCATGTTGAATACCCATACTGAAGAGCATGGCTACACTGAATGCTATACGCCGTACATGGTGAATGCCGATAGTTTGCGCGGTACCGGCCAGTTGCCCAAATTCGAAGCGGATTTGTTTTCAGTAAAAAAGGGCGGCGTGGAAGGCGAGGGCGAGACGTTTTATCTGATTCCGACTGCTGAAGTGCCGCTGACCAACATTGTGCGCGACGAAATCGTAGCCGCTGAAGCGTTGCCGATCAAGATGACTGCGCATTCGCCGTGCTTTCGCTCGGAAGCCGGCAGCTATGGCCGCGATACGCGCGGGATGATTCGCCAGCATCAGTTCGACAAGGTCGAGATGGTGCAAATCGTCCATCCTGAAAAATCCTACGAAGCGCTGGAGCAGATGGTCGGCCATGCCGAAGCCATTCTGCAAAAACTCGGTTTGCCCTATCGCGTAGTCGGTCTATGCACCGGTGACATCGGTTTCGGCGCAACCAAGACCTTTGACCTGGAAGTTTGGCTGCCGGCGCAAAATACCTACCGCGAGATTTCATCGGTCTCTAATTGCGAAGCCTTTCAGGCGCGCCGCATGCAAACTCGTTTTCGCAACACGCAAGGCAAACCGGAATTGGTACATACGCTAAACGGCTCCGGCCTGGCGGTCGGCCGCACCTTGGTCGCATTATTGGAGAATTACCAGCAGGCCGATGGCAGTGTCGATATTCCTGCTGTGCTGCATCCGTACATGGGCGGTTTGACGCGCTTGATTCCGTAAGGACTTCGGAGGAAGCTGGTTGATTTGCAGTGCCGGTAGACAGGGGTCGCACTCGCGTTTAAGAGCGCAGGGAACGCTGCGCGGCTTTACCGCACAGCGTCCCATCTGGAGCGTAGCGTCAGGCGTTAACTCGATTAACGACTGACCCCACCGCCCGGACCCATGCCACCACCCATGCCGCCCCCGCCCATACCACCACCAGGACCCATGCCACCGCCCGTGCCTCTGCCGGTACCTCTGGCAGGTAGCTCGTCGGGTATGGTCACGCCACGCGCCGCGGCGCGCTTTTTCATGGCCTCGTGATTTTCCTTGCGGATTTGCTCTCGTTCTTCGGTAGTTTTTACAGCGAACATTTTGGCGCGATATTCAGAGCGTTCTTGTGGCGTCATAAGCTGGCTGCCCCAAATTTGCTCTTGCTTTTGTGTTTGTTGTTTTCCTTGGACTGGTGTTGGGTCAGCCGCCAACGCGAACCCAGTGGGCAAAGACAAGGCAGTGGCTAAGACAGACACCAGTAATGGTCGTTTCATCATTGCGAACTCCTATCGATGTGGGTTGCTCAATTTGTGGCCTAGCCACTGCAACCCGGTCAGTGGCTAGGCCTATCGGGGATACTCAGGCTGCTTCCAGCACCAAATGTAATTTTTGACCGACGCGTGCGGCCAGCTTGATCAGCATATCGAGCCTGAACTTGTCGCATTTGCCGCGCACCAGATCCGACACGCGTGACTGGCTAATGCCCAGATGGCCCGATGCTTGTTGTTGGGTCCATCCATGTTGGGAAATAATTCGTCGCAGTTTTGCCATCAGGTCGGCGCGCATGTCCAGTACTGCCGCTTCTTCGGGCGGGATGCCGCGAGTGGCAAAGGCAATTACTCGTGGTGAGCTTAACAATTCTTTCATGACTTCTCCGGTTGTTCCTTGCATGGCTCTGGCCGATCGATGGCCGTCGGCCAGAGCTAACGAGCGAATAGTTTGCGCGGAAGCCGGAAATTTGTACTTATCCTAGCTTAAGTTTTTGGGAGCGTTTTTGCAGGAAATACGAGATAGAGGCAGCAGCCCGTATCAGTGTGTGATCGGTGGAAGTTGCGTTTCACGGGCTTGCCGCGCCACGCATTCCTGACGCAAAATCCAGTCCTGCACCGGACCGTTGGTAGCCAGGCCGGAGATTTTTTTTGATACCGACAAATTGATCGACAGCAGGATCGGGATATTGCGAAACGGGATTTCAGAAAAATAATTCAGAAAGGTGGAGATGAAGGAGGCCGAGTTCAGCACCAGCAACACTTGCTGGCTGCTCATGTATTGCAGAATGCTGGTGATGCTGTGCCCGCCGCCCAATGTGCGGTAAATGAAGCGGTTGAATTCCTGGTCGATCATCTTGAAATCCAACTTTTCCTCAACCATGATTTTCGATAAATAGTACAGGCCCAATGTGACGCGGAAATAGCCGGTCGATTGCGCCCGGTTATTGCCGAACATCATGATGGTCAAGATTTTTTCCTTGATGGCATCGTCGAGCAAGAGGTGGGAATAATAGGATTTTTTCTTCATCGGTGTTATCAGCAGAGGAGCGGCAATTGTTGATGCTATCGGCCAAGAATGTGTTTTCCTTAAGTTCGGTTGATTGAAAATTACGTCCATTCAAGGTAGCCTGAGGTTCGAGAATTCCTTCGCAAACTCCAAACTCAAAATTTACAGAAAGAACATATGCCAGTTATCGTCATTGCCAACCCCAAAGGCGGAGTTGGAAAAAGTACCTTTGCCACCAATCTGGCAGGATATTACGCTGCGCAAGGCAAGCATGTCATGCTGGGCGATATCGACTTGCAGCAATCGTCGCGAGCCTGGCTCGGACTACGCCCCGCAGCCCTGGCGCAGATAAGTCTCTGGAATTTAAAGGACTGCCAAGTGGTCAAGCCGCCCAAGGGAAGCACCCATATCGTGCTCGACACTCCGGCTGGGCTAGAAGGCAGGCAGCTTGCCGCAGTGCTCAAGATTGCCGACAAAGTCATAGTGCCGCTGCAGCCTTCGATGTTCGATATTCTTGCAACACAGAAATTTCTGCAGTTGCTGGCCAAGCGCAAAGGCAAGTTTGGCGTCGGCGTGCTTGGCATGCGCGTCAACGCCCGCAGCCACTCGGCCGAGCAGCTCGCAGCTTATGTTGGTCAACTGGATTTGCCTGTGATCGGGATGTTGCGCGATACGCAAAATTACGTGCAAATGGCAGCACAAGGCGCCACCTTATGGGATCTGGCGCCGGCGCGGGTAGCCAAGGATCTGGCGCAGTGGCGCGAGGTACTGGCCTGGATAAATAAGTAGGCACCGGTACTGCTGAGGCTTATTCCGGTTTATTTAAACTTAATCGGCACTACCAACTTGCAAGGCAGCAATGCGCCGCTCACGTTCGTCCTGAATTACTTGCATTGCCGCACCCTCCGCAATGCCTAGTGTTTGCAGCACGAAGGCGGAGAGTTGCAAGCTTGATTCCAGAGTCTCCGGGATAACGATGGTAGCGCCGGCTTTCTTGAGCGTTCGTGCATGATTTTCATCTCGCGAGCGCGCAAAAACCGGTAGCTGCGGATATTCGCGCCGGATGGCTCTGACCGCATGCAGGGCCGAGGCTGGATGATCCATTGTCAACACAATCGCAGCGGCCTGATCGGCGTGTACCTTGTGTAATAGTTCGGCGCGCGCGGCGTCGCCAAAATAGATTGGCACACCGCGCGGGTGCAATTCTGCCACCAGCCGCGCATTGTTTTCCAGCGCGATGAAATGGATTCCTTGTGTATCCAGGATTTGTCCCAGCAATTGGCCTACGCGGCCGAATCCGGCAATGATCACCAGTCCGGCAGTTGCCTCCGGCATGTTGCTATTCAAGCTGCCAACCGGCTCGCAGTGATGCGCTTCCCACCAATCGCCGAATAGTCGTCCCGCCTTGGCCGCCAGCGGCGTGGCAAACAGGCTCAGGCCGACCACAAGCATGACGAACTGGCCCAGCGCCGGCGCGATCAGTTTGGTCGTCATGGCATAGCCGACCACAATAAAGGCAAATTCGCCACCTTGCCCGAGCAGTAAGCCACCCTCTAGCGCCCGGCCCCATTGGAAGCCGCCTATTTTCAGTAATACGGCCAATACCAATGCCTTGACGGCAAATAAGCCGAGCAGCGACAGCGGCAGCCAGAGCGGCGCCTGGGCGATCTCCCGCAGATCGATGCCGAGTCCGACCGACATGAAGAATAGTCCCATCAGCAAGCCCTTGAAAGGCTCGATTGTCACTTCGACCTCGTGCTTGAACTCAGTCTCGGCCAGCAGCAAGCCGGCCAGAAATGCCCCCAAGGCCATGGATAATCCTGCTGCGGCAGTCAGGCCGGCAATTCCTAAAGTGCTCAATAAAGTGAGCGCCATGAACACGTCGGGTCGACCCTGCTTGGCGAAAGAGCTGAACACGGGCCGGATTACGCGCCGGCCCAGCAGGTAAATCAGCACAATCACGCCGATGGATTTCAGCAATGTCAGACCAGCCAGCACAAACAGGCCGTCCGTTTGGCCCTTGGCCAGGATGCCGACCAGGATCAGCAATGGAACCACAAATAAATCCTGCATCATCAGGATGGAAAAAACCGATTGCCCCAGCGGTGTGCCCAGCGTGTGTTGTTCGGTCATCAATTGCATTACTACCGCAGTAGACGACAGGGCCAGCACCAAGCCCAGCACCACTGCAGTGTCGAGCTGGTTGCCGAACAGATAAACAACGCCTCCGAGTGCAAGCGCACTGATGCAGACTTGCGCTGTGCCGGCGCCAAAGACCCAGTGCCGCAACTCCCAAAGGCGCGCCGCTGACAGTTCTAGTCCGATCATGAACATCAGGAATAGCACCCCCAATTCGGCTAGTGCCGCCACGCCTGCCCGGCGCGGAAAAGTGAAATACGCCAGCCAGGGCACGTCAGCGGCCCAGAGCCCGAGTCCAAACGGGCCGACCAGCACGCCGATGGCCAGAAAGCCCAAAATTTGATTGACACGCCAGCGTTGCAGCAGCGGGATCAGAATCCCGGCTAGAGCTAAAAACAGCAGTGTTTCGCGTAGAAAAGGTAAAGCGTGTTGTTCTTCCATGTGATCTTGTTGAAGGGAGGTTAAGACAGGACTCGATTTTATGTTGCAACACGACCACAGCAACAGCATCTGATCAACTTTGAGCTCGGATTCGCTTGAATTATTTTTAATTTTATAAATTAAGTGGAGTATATGCATAAAAATGCCATTCCATGCAATTAAATAAAGTTAAGTTGAAAATACACGCATATGTATATATTTTCAGGAATACACACTGCAGATCTGCAGCCAGACAAATATTTTCAAAATATTGATATATGTCAAATGGATGCTGTGTTGCGGCATGTTTATACTGATACACCTACAAATTTTAAGGGTATTAACGTGAAAAAAACATCCTCTCTGATTCTTGCATTGGTTGCACTCGGCACTGTAGCTGTTCCAGTAATGGCGCAACAAAGTCCTTGGCTGGTGCGTGCACGTGTGGTGCAAATCGACACTGCAAATAAATTCGATACAACTGGTGCGCTTGGAGCAGACAGTGTTCATGTCAGCAACAAGACCATTCCTGAAGTCGATATCTCTTACTTCGTCACGCCGAACTGGGCTGCGGAACTGATACTGACTTACCCGCAAAAACACGATGTGTCTTTGAATGGCAGCAATATTGGTACTTTAAAACACTTGCCGCCGACACTTTCGCTGCAATACCACTTTACGCCGGACGCGCAGTTCAGCCCATATCTGGGTGCTGGCGTCAATTACACCCGTGTCTCGAACGTTGATCTGCCGGGCGGCTTAACGTTGGAAAAAGACAGCTTCGGTTTTGCGCTGCAAGCGGGCGTGGACTACAAGCTGGATAAAAACTGGTCGCTCAATCTGGACGTGAAAAAAGTGCAGATTCGTAGCGATCTCAGCACTGCCGGCGGCACCAAGCTTGGCACCGTGAAAATCGATCCTTGGCTGGTAGGCGTTGGCGTCGGTTACCGTTTCTAATGCGATTGTCAAATTAGACTAAACGCGGATTTTTGCGTCGGCTCTTGCGTAGCGCCAAGCACAAAGATGTGGATCTGAGTTGGTGTTCACCACATCGGAATTGCTGCTGGGGCTGACGAAATACTGTGTGCTTTACAAATAGGTTGACCTCTTAAACTTGATGCATTGTTGCCTTGAATAAGGGGATGTGTCATAGCAGGAATAGTTATGCGTACCAGAATTGTACCTATCACGATTGCGGCGATAAGCTGGTTGGCGGCGATTGGCGGTGTCCTCGCAGCAGACAAGGAACCGATTCAGCCCATTCCAGCAGTTAAAATCGCTAATCCAGCGATGGTTGAGCTTGGTAAGAAGCTTTTTTTTGAGCCCCGGCTTTCGAAGTCCGGTGTCATTTCGTGCAACAGTTGCCACAACCTCAGTATGGGCGGCACCGATAACATCAAGACCTCGATCGGTCACAATTGGCAAAAGGGCCCGATCAATTCCCCTACAGTACTAAATTCAAGTATGAATCTGGCACAGTTCTGGGACGGTAGGGCCAAAGATCTGAAAGAACAGGCAGGCGGTCCGATTGCCAACCCCGGCGAGATGGCTTTAACGCATGAACTGGCGATTGGCATGTTGTTATCAATTCCAGCCTATCGCGCCGAGTTCGAAAAAGTCTTCAATAGGGATACGATTAACATCGACCAGGTAACCCAAGCGATCGCTGCATTTGAAGAAACCCTGATTACGCCGAACTCCCGCTTCGACCAGTGGCTCAAGGGCGACCGGAAAGCACTGAAAAAAGATGAACTTGCGGGCTACCAATTGTTCAAGTCGAGTGGTTGCACGGCGTGCCACAATGGGCCGGCAGTGGGCGGCAACTCTTTCCAGAAGATGGGCGTCGTCGAGCCGTATAAGGCCACCAGCAAGTCTGAGGGCCGCTGGGCGGTGACGGGCAAGGACGCGGATCGCTTCAACTTCAAGGTGCCGACACTGCGCAATGTCGAGTTGACCTATCCTTACTTTCATGACGGCGAAGCCGCCACATTGACGCAGGCTGTGGATACTATGGGGCGTTTGCAGTTGGGTCGAAAATTTAGCGCCGACGAAAATGCCAAGCTGGTAGGATTTTTGAAGACGCTGACCGGTGACCAGCCGAAGATCATGCTGCCGATTTTGCCGCCGTCCGGCGACAGTACGCCGCGGCCTAGACCTTTCGAGTAACCTATCTCGGCGGTTCTACCGTGCGCGGGTTCGGAAGCGCTGCACCAAGTGTCAAGGCATGCCTGTGTCTGATAACGTCTGAACGCATCCGGCCGCGATGCAAAATTAGCCGAAAATTTAAATAATCTTCAGCAAGGCGCTGCGCAACTCATCGGCGCGTTGCTTGCCAGGGTGGGTTTGAATGATGGCATCGATCCAGTGGTTGAATTGCGCGCGCATTTCGGTATGCGACTGCGCCGCCTCCACTTTTTCGATTAGGCTAATCGTTGCATACGGGCCGGTAAAACTTTTTAGCGTGTTCATCATGAAATTACGTGCTAGTTCCAGCTCTTTTGTGCTTGGGGTTAGCGGCAGATCGCGAAAGATGGAGCCAGTTGGCATCGATGTTTTTTCGACTGGCACAAGCGGCGAGATTGACACAGGCTCACTGTCGTGGATTTCAGTCATTTCGACGGCCTCAATATAGCCCTGTTCCTGCAGCATTTGTAGCGTGCTCTCCAGATCGTCGGTAGGCAACATTTTGCGCAATGCATCCATATCGCGTTTGCCATTAACAAAAATCAGCACCTGTCGGACGTGCTGGGTCAGGCTGCCAGAGCGTGTTTTGATCTCTTCCTGGCCTTGTTCGGTCTTGGAAAATATCGTGCTCATGGTTTGCCTCTTTCTTTAAGGTAACATTTTTCCTATTTTAACTCTTCCATCAATCGCACAGCAGGCTGCATTCGGGATGGTAACGTCTACTCCAGTGGCGGGATCTAGTTCTGTTGCAATAGCGGTTGCGGGACCGTGCTTGTGTCTTTAATTACATCTGTGGCGTTGCCGGAATCCGCTCTAAGGTAGCGTTCTACCAGCACAAAAAAGCGTTGATAGAACTCGCCTGCTGGGATTGTCAAGCTGGAGACCTTGACTAGCGAATCGTCGCTGGAAGAGAACGGTAGCGAAATCGAGCCGAGAGCACCTACTCCCAAGCTAGCTGAGTTATTGCTTTTTTTTAATGCGTAACGGTCTTCCAGTGCGCTGACAAAGGCGGTCGAGCCTTTGCCGCTAGCGTCAGCTACGCAGACGATGCGAAACACGATCTGGACGTGACTATCACTGCTCGGCTGGAAGCTCTTGCGTCCATCCACAAGTTCATTATTGGCTTGATTTATCAGGTAACCCTGGCTGAGTAGCGCGCGTCGCGCCGCTTCGCAAGTTTGGTCGGCTGGCTCCGCAAAGCTGCGCGAATAGGTTGAAGTCGAATCGAATTCCTCATGCAGGTACACCACCGATTTGGATGGCGTGCCGCAAGCCGATAAGATGCCGGCAATCAATACAGAAAATATTGCCGGCAGCAGGCGATACAACTGGCGCATGCGTAAGTTCTCCCTCAAATTAATGCGGTAATGGATGTCTTTCGAAATATTATCAATAGTAGTTTAATAAGCGCCCATATAGTCTTTTTTACCGATTTCTATGCCGTTGTGACGCAAAATCGCATATGCCGTGGTGATGTGGAAAAAGAATTGCGGCAGCCCGTAATGGAGCAGATACGACTGACCAGACAATTGTTTCTCTTTCGGTGTGCCTGGGCGCAAAACGATGTCACGCGCCTGGCTGCCCTCAAATTGCGCCGCGCTCAGACTATCCAGAAAAGCCAGCGTTTTACGAATCAGCGCCCGCAGGTCGGAAAACGTCTTCTCGGACTCTTCATAGGCCGGCACCGCGGCACCTGCCAGGCGCGCCGACACGCCGCGCGCGAAATCGGCTGCGATCTGCACTTGGCGCAGCAGTGGAAACATGTCGGGAAACAAGCGCGCCTGTAGCAAGGCGTCCGGCGTGATGTTTTTGGTTGTTGCATGCGCTTCGGCCTTGATCAACACGTCGTGCAGGCTGTTCAGCATTTGCTTGAAAACGGGAATCGATGCGGAGTACATGGAAAGTGTCATGGCGTTATCTCAAGTGAATGTGGCGTGATTATAGGGTTTAGCCAATCAACTCGTATTGATGGCCGCGCTAGGCCGAATATTTGATTTGAAAATGAAATCAAACTTGCCACGCGCCGTTGCGGTACACCACTTCATTGTCCAGCATGACCGATTCGGTCACGGCAAAGACGTCAACGTGATGTTTGCCGTCGCCGCGTTTGAAGTTGGGTTTGCCGTAGCTGCCGTGTTTAGCGCCGAGCGACAGGTGAATGCCACACATGCGTTCGAAGGTGCCGATATCGCTTACCGTTCGGTCTTGTGAAAAAGCGCGATTCATGCCAAACCCCAGTTCACGCACCCATACTACGCCTTCGTCGGCACGGATATTGGCCAACACCTGCTCGAATTCCGGGGTGGAATCGATTACATCCGTCACCTGCCCCTTGGTGACTACCAACGTGATCGGTGTTTCGGGTTGGTTGACCATGAACGCGGTATCGCCAAACACAAAAATGCGCACCCGACCGTTGACTGCCTCAAGGTCTTGCGCCTCTGTGAACACTTCGCCGATCGGGAACTGGCCGCCAATATTTTTCATCTGGCTGTAATCGCCCACATTCAGTTTCGCCAATTCAAATCGGGAGGCGAACACCAGGCGCGCGCCGCCGCTGCTGTCGACTACCCCGCCTTGTGCACGATCAATGCGCATCTTCAGCGCATTGCCAACGCCGCGGAAATACGCGGGATCATAGGCCAGGGAATCGATGTAATAGAGCACTTCCGGCCCGCGCATGCGGGCCAAATGCGGATGCTCGATCACCTTCAGCGCGTGCTTGAATAGTTCGACCCGAATCCGAAACGCCTCCAGCCGGAAGTTGGTCGATTGAATCAGCACCACCAGATCGGACGGTGCGAGCGGTGTGAATGCCGCCAGCACAGCCTGTGGCGAAACCGCATCGAAATCGATGAAAGTCGCGTTCGGAAGACAGCGTCGGTAAGCCGCTGTCAGCGCTAGCGCCAGATCACAGCGTGTATCGAATACCACCAGCGCCGAATGCGCGTGTGCATGGTCGAATGCAAACGACAGAATATCGCGCAGATGCTGTTCCGCAGTATCCACCGTCGCGCTGTCGGTCTTGCTGATGAGCGTACTGTCGGCGTTGCCGGCGCGCATTTGATTACCTGCGCAATGCTTATTTGACGACTGCAAACCGTTGCTGCAAATAGCCGATGATTTCACCTGATTGATATAACCATTGTGCGGTGCCGTGTTCATCGGTAATTTTCAGGCAAGGCACCTTGCTGCTGCCGCCTTGTGCCAACAGGGTTTGGCGGTTCTCTGCCGAATGCTGCGCATCGCGTAATTCGACGGTCAAAGAATGACGGCGCAATTCTTGGCGCACCTTGATGCAAAACGGACAGGTGCTAAATTGATACAAGGTTAATTGCCGGCAAGCGGCATTGACGATGGCTTGCTCAGTTGCAGAGCGAACTACGCCTTGCGGTCTGGTCAGAAACTCTTTGAGTAGCATGAAAGGGCCAAGAATGACGCGTATCAATCTAAAAAAATATTTCATCGGTTCTCTCTATGGAATGTTATCTGCTTCAAGCAAGGCATTGTAAGCGACAAGGCGGCAGTCGCCAGTGCTGAGAAAATTGCATTCAAACATGCGCTGTAGTTATTTCAGATAACTTTTATTTTCTTAAAAATATGGGAGTATGCGGTAAAAATAGCTATTTTACGCATGTATTTATTGAATTTTTTTAAAATACGCAGTTGAGTATAGAAAATATGTAAAATACGCAAAATCCGTGACTAAACACTATTGAAGGATACTGAGCATCCTCAGTAACGCCAGTATTTACAGCAAGAGACAAAAATTTATCGGTGGCATGAGCAAGTAACTATTACGATGCTTGCATCTGTTCGAATGCTCTTAATAACAATGTTGGATCATTGGCCGCCAGCTTTTCCGAGTCTGAAAGTAATTGCCGGAACCTGCGCGCCCCAGGCATGCCCGCCATCAAGCCTAGCATGTGACGGGTAATGCTGTTGAGCCGTATCCCAGTTTCGGTATTTAGGTCGCAACGCTCAAACTGATTTCGAATATAGTGAATCATCGTCTCCAGCACCTCGGCACGAGATCTGACCGGAGCCTCATCGCCATAATAACGTGCGTCAAAAGCAGCCATTGAGTAAGGATTGTGATACGCCTCGCGCCCCAGCATGACGCCATCGACATACTTGAGGTGACAGTCAATCTCGTCCAATGTTTTGACGCCACCATTAAGAATAATCTCCAGTTGCGGAAAATCACGCTTCAATTGATAGACAAAATCGTATTTCAAGGGAGGAATCTCGCGGTTCTGCTTTGGACTCAATCCTTTCAGGATCGCATTGCGGGCATGAACGATGAAGGTAATGCAACCCGCCTGCGCCACCGTCCCGACAAAATCGCGCACAAAATCGTAGGACTGTATTTGGTCAACGCCGACGCGATGCTTGACAGTAATCTCAATGGACGCAGCATCGCGCATCGCCTTTACGCAGTCCGCCACCAAATTAGGTTCTGCCATCAGACATGCGCCGAACGCACCTTTTTGCACACGTTCGGAGGGGCAACCGCAATTCAGGTTAATTTCGTCGTAGCCCCATGATTCGCCTAATTTCGCACTTTTGGCCAAATCGCTCGGGTCGCTTCCGCCTAATTGCAATGCTACCGGATGTTCTTCCTGGCTAAAATCCAGATGCCGTGCAACGTCTCCGTGCAGGAGCGCTCCGGTAGTCACCATTTCTGTATATAACCAACTATGGCGAGTAATTTTTCTATGGAATGAGCGGCAATGTCTATCTGTCCAATCCATCATCGGCGCGACAGATATTCTGCGCCTGTTATAAACCAGCCTGTTTTTAGAATTCTCCGTAGGTAGCATCATTTTTTCAGTCACGTCAAGATTCATTTTGATTCATGTTTTCACTTACCTTTGCCTCTTTTTGCCAAGAATTTCTCCTATTATCGCTTCAAATTCACTCTTGACTGCAAATACAAGTTCCGTCAGGCGCATGCGTTGGATAAGGTTTACCATAATAGACAAGGCCTTTTTGATATAATTTGCAAATTGCAGTTATAATTTCCAAAGTTTAAGCCGCCGCTAGTTACTCGCCCTTAATTGACATGCGAATCGCAGAGCAAAGTCAGAGACAAAATATGTTTGATGGCAGTATCAGCAATCCCATTAAACCTAGCCGCGCAACTCTTTCAAATCGTCACTCATTGCATATTCAGTAAACTGAGTGCTGAAATAAAATCAGCATCAACGAGATATCTAGTCGGTTCCTATTTTGAAAGATCGTCGTCGAATATAATCTCGCAATAGCCGCTTAAGATCTGTACATGGATACTCCTGAGGCAAAAAAAGTCCTTGAAACCGCCTTGTTGTGCGCTTATCAACCTTTATCAGTTCATGATATGAGGAAGTTATTTAGTGGGCTTGAAGATGCATTGGATGTTGAAGATATTAATGCGATTCTTGAAGAGTTACGCGCAGACTGGCTTGACAAGGGTATAGAAATGGTTTTTTTATCGTCTGGTTGGCGTGTTCAAAGCAAACCAGAGATGAAAATATACCTGGATCGTCTGAATCCCGAGAAGCCGCAACGATATTCCAGAGCGACCATGGAAACCTTGGCCATCATTGCTTATCGTCAACCTGTGACCCGAGGCGACATAGAGGAAATACGTGGCGTTGCCGTCAACTCGCAAACGATAAAGTTGATCGAGGAGCGGGGATGGATTGATGTCGTGGGGCATCGTGATGTTCCAGGGCGCCCTGCTTTGCTTGCCACAACCAAGCAATTTTTGAGTGACCTCGGCTTGGCTTCCCTGGATAAACTGCCGCAATTACAGCAGGCATCGAAGATCGAAATGCAGGGCGATACCTTGCAGCAATTACAAACAATGGAAGCCGATCTTCAACTTCTCGTAGACTTGCCAGACACCAGTGATGGCTTTGCCCATATAGAGTTAACCGGCAGTATCGACAATGTCATTCCATATTCTGCACAAGGCCAGGAGCCCGATGTGCACATTCCCGTTTCACAAATTGAAGCCGTTTATTCAGGTTATACGACTGACCCAATGATTGATGCGAATGCGAACAGTAATATCACGAAGTAAATAATGAACCCGTCCAATCCAAAGAATACTCTGCTGGAAAGTCCCGATATACTTACCCAAGGTGATACGGTGGCAATTGAAAAAAGCAAGCGCGTGCGTACACGGAAAAAAACCACTGATTTAACACCAGTTGACACAGTGGTTGAATTGCAGTCGGACAAGCCTGCTGTACGTGTCCCGCGCGCGCCAAGAAAGGCAAAGCCGGTTTCACTTTCATCACAGTTGGACGACCAGGCTATCGCTGTACCCGTTTCCTCCTCGCAAGAAAATACTGTTGTCGAGCCACTGGCAGCGAAAGAAGATGCGCTAGCGGTAAGTACAGCAACACCGGAGCCGCGGCATGCACGGGGTAATCGTGGCAACGGCATTCGGCAACAGAAACCGAGTCAGTCCGGGCGCGTTGCATCAAAATCCTTTAACGGCAAGGAAAATGGCAGGACACAACAAACGCGTACAAAACCTGCAGATGCTGATGCGCTATTTTCGTTTGTCATTTCCGAAGAGTTCGATCATAACCAGATTGACGGCTCAGATGCCAACTCGCGTCAGGCTAACCGTACATCACCGCAAAAAAACGTCAGGCGCGATCTGACTGCTGACGATGACGCGCCCAAGCTACATAAGGTATTGGCAGAGGCTGGCCTCGGCTCGCGTCGGGACATGGAAGATTTGATCATATCAGGGCGTGTCTCCGTGAATGGCGAACCTGCACATATTGGGCAACGAATTTTGCCTACGGATATTGTGCGAATCAATGGTAAGCAAATCCAGCGAAAAGTCAGCACGCATCCTCCTAGGGTGCTGATTTATCATAAGCCAGCAGGCGAAATTGTCAGCAATAACGATCCTGACGGAAGGCCGTCAGTTTTTGATCATTTGCCTAGCATGAAGGCGGGCAAGTGGCTGGCGGTTGGCCGGCTGGATTTCAACACGGAAGGGTTGCTGTTGTTTACAACGTCCGGCGATCTCGCTAACCGTCTAATGCATCCCCGTTATGGCATTGATCGTGAGTATGCTGTGCGCACTTTGGGTGAACTGGAAGAAGGCATGCGCCAGAAACTGCTGAACGGCGTTGAATTGGGGGACGGCCTGGCACAATTTTCCAAAATTGCGGATGGCGGTGGCGAGGGTATAAATAAATGGTATCGCGTTATCATTGGCGAAGGCAGAAATCGGGAAGTGCGACGCATGTTTGAAGCAATTGGGTTAACCGTATCGCGCCTGATACGCACCCGGTATGGCGCCATGACTCTTCCACGCGGTTTGAAACGTGGACGATGGGAAGAGATGGAAGAAAATGCGGTTCGGGATTTATTAAATCTGTGTGGATTGGATAAAATTGCTGCCAAAAGCCGTGGAAAAGAATCCGTGGGCTACAGTGGAAATCGAGAACGCAAAGATGTTGGTGACAGCAAAAAGAATATGAATTATAAAAAGCAGGGGCAAAGCTTTGAACCAGGGAAGACTCAGTCCCCCCGGAATCGTCAGCCTGACCCGCTCCAGACTACGTTTGGTTATGCCGGCATGGGTCAGCCACGGCGCAATTCCAGTCGACAGCCTTACGGGGCGAATAGTCAGGAAGTTGTACCGCGCCGCCGCAATAAGGGGTAATTTCTCACGTTGAACAGGATCAGGGCGTAATTTAAATGAAATGGTTTTTTTGCGCAGTGTCCTGTGTTTTTATTAATGTATGTATATTGCCTGCTTGACCGCCGGGCATTTTTACATTGTTGCCTATGGCGCATATCGTATATAATGCGCTGACTTAAAAAAGTCACTCTGAGTCCACTGTAATCGAACAGCTTGGCTTCGTATGTAAATAAAAGATGGGCAGAGGCCCATCTTTTTTTTGCTGAATGGTTTTAAATCCAACGCTCACTGTTGTGGCGTGGCGGGGTTTGTTTATGTACGGAGAATGCTTTGCTTTTACTGGATTTAATCGAAAAAACAGTTATCGGTATGGGTTACGAGCTTGTGGATTTCGAGCAAGCGGAACGTGGCCTGTTGCGCGCGTATATTGATTTCATTCCCGAAAATGCTGAAGAAGGTTTGATTACTGTCGAAGACTGTGCAAAAGTGAGTCACCAATTAACGCACGTGTTGACGGTTGAAAATGTTAATTATTCTCGACTTGAAATTTCATCGCCAGGCCTGGATAGGCCACTGAGAAAGCTTTCTGATTATGTGCGCTTCGCAGGGCAGGAGGCAGTAATCAAGTTGCGATTGCCAATGGCGGGAACGTCGAATCGTAGAACGTATCAAGGTATTCTTCATGAGCCTCTAGGCGAAGCGTTGAAGCTGGAGTTTGAGGGGGATGAAGGGATGGCGACGTTGGATTTTACGCTCGCTGACGTAGATAAGGCACGATTGGTGCCAACAGTGGATTTTAGGAGCCGCAAAGCATGAGTCGAGAAGTTTTATTATTGGTTGATGCGTTAGCGCGTGAAAAAAATGTCGATAAAGATGTAGTCTTTGGCGCACTTGAGCATGCGCTGGCACAGGCAACAAAAAAGCGATATGAGGGGGATGTCGACATCCGCGTCTCCATTAATCGTGAAGCGGGCCAATTCGAATCTTTTCGGCGCTGGCATGTTGTGCCGGACGAGGCTGGTTTGCAATTGCCGGATCAGGAAGTGCTGCATTTTGAGGCAAAGGAACAAATCGCCGACATCGAAGTTGACGATTACATAGAAGAGCCAATTGAATCAGTCGATTTTGGTCGCCGTTTTGCGCAAGACACAAAGCAAGTCGTACTGCAGCGTATTCGTGATGCGGAGCGTGAGCAAATTCTGATGGATTTTCTTGAAAGAGGCGATTCACTTGTAACCGGCACCATCAAACGTATGGAACGCGGGGATGCAATTGTTGAGTCCGGTAAGATCGAGGCCCGCTTGCCGCGTGATCAAATGATTCCGAAGGAAAATCTGCGTATTGGTGATCGTGTGCGTGCCTATATCTTAAGAATAGATCGCAATGTTCGTGGGCCACAGGTGATTCTTTCCCGTACAGCTCCAGAATTCATAATGAAACTGTTTGAGCTTGAGGTGCCTGAAATAGAACAAGGTAGTCTCGAGGTGAAGTCTGCCGCTCGCGATGTTGGTGTTCGGGCGAAAATTGCTGTGCATACAAATGATAAACGTATCGATCCTATCGGTACCTGCGTGGGCATGCGCGGTTCGCGCGTGCAGGCGGTGACTGGGGAGCTGGGTGGCGAGCGCGTGGATATCGTGCTGTGGTCGGAGGACCCGGCGCAATTCGTGATTGGCGCGCTGGCGCCGGCGAATGTTTTTTCGATTGTAGTGGACGAAGATAAGCATGCAATGGATGTCGTTGTCGATGAGGAAAACTTAGCTATTGCAATTGGTCGCAGTGGGCAAAATGTGCGTCTGGCCTCAGAGTTGACGGGATGGAAAATCAATATCATGACAGCAGAGGAATCAGCTGACAAATCAGCATTGGAAACCGCTGCAATACGCCTGCTTTTCATGGATAAGCTGGATGTTGACAAAGAGGTCGCCGATATCCTGGTCGATGAGGGCTTTACCAGTCTTGAAGAGGTTGCTTATGTGCCGATTAGTGAAATGCTTGGAATTGAATCTTTCGATCAGGAAACGGTGAATGAATTGCGTAACAGGGCCCGAGACGCACTAGTGTCAGAAGCTATTGCTTCGGAAGAGGGCCTTGAGGGTATGGATGATGGTCTCGCAAATCTTGATGGCATGGATCGTATTACCGCCGGCAAATTGGGTCTGGTTGATATCAAGACGATCAAAGCATTTGCTGATTTAGCCTACGATGAATTCGGCGCAATTCTGGCGTTGCCGGCGGAACGTGCGCGGCAATTGATTGGCAATGAATTTGAAGATGTGACGGATGATGAAATGAAGCTCATTGATGCCAAGTACGATGAGCGTGCCAAGACACTACAAGCCAGGGCCTGGAGCCTTGTCGAGGGTAAGTGATTTGAATGTTTCATTATTGTCTGTCAAGCAACATAGAAAAGAGGATTGAATGGCGAGTAACAATGTAGCCCAATTTGCCACCGAGTTGAATATGTCAGCGGATTTGCTGCTAACGCAGTTGCACGCCTCTGGCGTACAAAAAAGCTCGGCGTCCGATCCGTTGTCAAAAGATGACAAGGATAGACTTTTGGATCATCTGCGCCGCGCACATGGTGCTACGCAGGATAGTGACAAGAAAAAATTCACGTTGACACGTAAAGAAACGACAGAGATTAAACAGGCTGATGCCACAGGCAAATCGCGCACAATTCAGGTGGAGGTGCGCAAGAAGCGCACTTTTGTCAAACGCGAAGATGCTCCGGTAGAAAGCCCTGGTAGCATTCCTACTCTCGCAACTTTGCCTGCGGTTGATGCGGATGACATCGCTCGGCGCGAAGAAGAGGTGCGACGTCAAGCTGAGTTGATTGTTCGTCACGAGGCAGAGCTGCACGAAAAGCAAGAACGTTTGGCAAAACTTGAGGCTGAAAAAGCAGCACAGGCCGAAGCGCAAGAAAAAGCACTGCAAAAAGCCAAGATGGAGACAGAAAAGATCGCTGCCCAGGTTGTACTTGCAGCTGCTACAACGGGAGGCGTCGCTGCAGAAGAAAAAAAGCGTTTTACCGCTGAAGATGCCAAGAAAAAATCTGACATCCTTGTCAAGGAATCTGCTGAGAAAACCGCCGCTACTGAACATGCGCGTAAAGCTGTAGCGGACGAGGTCGCGCAAATCAAGGCCATGCTAAGTGCTCCGCGCAGAGTAATCAAGGCGCCTGAACCGGCGCCAGTGCCGGTGGTAGCAAAGGCGCCTGAGGGAACGCTGCACAAGCCTGCGGACAAGAAGCCAAGCGAGAAAAAGCCGGTAGTTGTCGATAAAAAATCTATTAAGTCAGCTAATGTCTCCTCAACTTGGCAGGATGATGCAGCCAAAAAACGTGGAGTCAGCACAATCAAGCCGCGTGGCAACACAGGTTCCGGTCGTGATGCCTGGCGTAGTGGTTCGCGCGGCGGCCGCAGAAGCTCCCATAATGATGACCACAGCACTAATTTTCAGGCACCTACAGAAGCTGTAATCAAAGATGTCTACGTGGCAGAAACGATTACGGTTGCCGAGTTGGCGCATAAAATGTCTGTTAAGGCATCTGAAGTTATCAAATATTTGATAACACTGGGTCAGATGGTGACAATTAACCAGGTTCTGGACCAGGAAACAGCAATGATTCTGGTTGAGGAAATGGGACATAAAGCATTTGCTGCGAAGCTTGATGATCCTGATGCCCTGCTGGAATCAAACGTACCACATGCAGATGTTGAGATGCTGTCACGTGCTCCTGTGGTGACTGTCATGGGTCACGTCGACCACGGTAAAACGTCGCTGCTCGATTATATTCGTCGCGCCAAGGTGGCTTCCAGTGAGGCTGGCGGGATCACTCAGCATATTGGCGCTTACCACGTCGAAACACCGCGTGGCATGATTACTTTCCTTGATACGCCAGGTCACGAGGCATTTACTGCAATGCGCGCACGCGGTGCAAAGGCAACCGATATCGTTATCCTGGTGGTCGCTGCCGATGACGGTGTCATGCCGCAAACCAAAGAAGCGATCGCTCACGCGAAAGCTGCTGGCGTGCCATTAATCGTTGCCATCAACAAGATTGATAAGCCGGGCGCCAACCTTGACCGTGTCAAACAGGAATTGATTGCCGAGCAAGTGGTGCCGGAAGAATATGGCGGCGATGCACCATTTATATCGGTTTCCGCAAAAACCGGTGAAGGTATTGAAAATTTACTGGAGAGCGTTCTTCTTCAAGCTGAAGTCATGGAATTGAAAGCGCCGCGGGATGCCCCTGCCCGCGGTTTGGTCGTGGAAGCACGGCTGGACAAAGGGCGCGGCCCAGTTGCGACGATACTTGTGCAGTCCGGGACTTTGAAGCGTGGCGATGTGGTTTTGGCCGGCTCCTCCTACGGTCGCGTTCGTGCAATGCTGAATGAAAACGGCAAGAGCATTACAGAAGCAGGTCCTTCAATACCTGTTGAAATCCAAGGTTTGACAGAAGTTCCAGTTGCTGGTGAAGATGTGATGGTCATGACTGATGAGCGCAAGGCGCGTGAAATTGGCTTGTTCCGCCAAGGTAAGTTTCGTGATGTGAAGCTTGCCAAGCAGCAGGCAGCCAAACTCGAGAACATGTTTGAGCAGATGGGCGAGGGCGAAGTCCAGAACTTGCCATTGATTATCAAAACAGACGTTCAGGGCTCACAAGAAGCTCTGGTTCAATCTCTGCAAAAACTGTCGACTAGCGAAGTCCGTGTACAAGTGGTGCATGCGGGTGTCGGCGGTATCAGCGAGTCGGATGTCAATCTTGCTGTGGCATCCAAGGCAGTCATTATCGGCTTCAACGCTCGGGCAGACGCTTCGGCACGCAAATTGGCAGAAGCCAATGGCGTTGATATCCGCTATTACAGTATTATTTATGATGCGATCGATGAAGTTAGAGCCGCGTTGTCAGGCATGCTGGCTCCTGAGAGGCGTGAGCAAGCGCTGGGCTTGGTTGAGATTCGTCAGGTTATCCTGGTGAGCAAAGTTGGTGCGATTGCCGGTTGTTATGTACTGGATGGCGTCGTCAAGCGTGGTGCTTCGGTACGGTTGTTGCGGGATAATGTTGTTGCTTGGACCGGTGAACTTGATTCCCTGAAGCGCTTTAAGGATGATGCCAAAGAAGTGCGGGCTGGGTTCGAGTGCGGCTTGACACTGAAAAACTTCAATGACATCAAAGAAGGCGATCAACTGGAAGTGTTTGAAGTTCAAGAGATTGCGCGTACGCTGTAACACTTCGCTGCCATATTTGTTTGTCAGCGTTATTTATCAGCGTCGTTATTCGCTTATGGATGCCCCGGCAGCACGCATAACGTGTGGCCGGGGTATTTTACTTAGGGCGGCTTATTATTACGATATTGACGATTACAGGCAATTAATTACACATGGCTAAACATAGCAAATCCATCCCCGGACGCGGACTACGGGTTGCGGATCAGATCCAGCGGGATTTATCTGAAATTATTGCTTTCGAGTTGAAAGACCCGCGTGTGGGCATGATTACCATCACAGAGGTGCAAGTTACGCCCGATTATGCGCACGCGAAGATTTTTTTCACCACACTCAACGATAGCGCAGCGGCATTGCAGAACACGCTGGAAGGACTGAACAAGGCATCCGGTTTCATTCGCGGACAATTGGGACGCAGATTGTCAATACATACACTTCCCGCATTGCATTTTCTGTATGATTCTTCGATCTCACGTGGTGCAGATTTGTCCCAGTTGATACAGCAGGCCAACGCTTCACGGGCACTGGATGACGGTGAAAACTGATATTTCCCCTATTGCGGTTATTGCAAAATTATTTCTCGTAAAATACTTTGATCAGACTGCAGCAAAGGCATCAGATACTACATATAAGCATGGCTAAGAATCAGGCAAGAATTTTGCGCCAAGCGATTGATGGCGTGTTATTGCTTGATAAGCCCGTCGGCTGGTCCAGTAATGATGCGTTGATCAAGGTCAAGCGACTCTTGCATGCCAAAAAAGCCGGGCACACCGGCACCCTGGATCCGTTTGCGACCGGGTTATTGCCGCTGTGCTTTGGCGAAGCTACAAAATTTGCGCAGGATTTGCTCGATGCAGACAAATCCTACGAAGCGGTCGTGCATCTGGGCATCAAGACGACGACCGGCGATACGGAGGGTGATGTGTTGGAAATGCGTGCGGTCGAAGTGACGCAAGGCCAGATTGATGCGGCATTGCAGCAATTTACCGGAAAGATTGATCAAATCCCTCCCATGTATTCTGCCCTTAAGCGTGAGGGCAAGCCTTTATACGAGTATGCGCGTGCCGGCATTACGCTCGATCGCGCAGCGCGGCGAGTGCTTATTCACACACTGGAATGCGTTCAATACAATGCCCCTTACCTCACCTTGCGCGTAACGTGCAGCAAGGGCACTTACATTCGTGTGTTGGGTGAGGATATCGGCGCTGCACTGGGTTGCGGTGCGCACTTGCAAGCGTTGCGCCGCACACAGGTTGGAAATTTGTCGCTGACAGGCGCATTGACGCTGGCTGCGATAATCGAGATGCCGGAATCGCTTCGTAATCAATCCCTGGCACCTGTTGACGCCTTGCTCTCGTCTCTTTCGGCAGTATTTTTACTGGATCCATTGTCGGTAAGGTATCTGCATGGTCAGCGTTTATCGCTTGGAAAAGAGGGCGTTGCCTTACCTGCTGAACAAGGGCTAATAAGGGTTTACCGACAGAGCGACGGACGATTGCTCGGCACTGGAGTAATGGCGGAATTTGGGGTACTTGTCCCTGAGCGTTTGATTTCGACAGATCCTTCTTGTTAGATTTATTTAGGAATGGCCCGGCAGTCTTCCTGGCGGCTAGTAAGCTCTTGAAATATTAAGACAATTTAATTCTGTGCATTGCAGCATGTTATAATTCCCGGCTAACCGAATCACACCATCACGACTATGTCAAACACTAAACGCGCAATTCGCAACATCGCTATCATCGCTCACGTTGATCACGGCAAGACAACACTCGTCGACAAACTACTCCGACAGTCCGGTACTTTTCGCGACAACCAGCAAGTCGAAGCACGCGTGATGGATTCGAATGATATCGAAAAGGAACGTGGCATTACGATTTTGTCGAAGAATTGCGCAGTCGAATATGAAGGCACGCATATCAATATCGTCGATACTCCGGGGCATGCCGATTTCGGCGGCGAAGTTGAGCGCGTATTGTCGATGGTTGATAGCGTATTGTTGCTGGTGGATGCGGTTGAAGGCCCGATGCCTCAAACTCGTTTTGTTACGCGCAAAGCATTAGCGCTTGGACTGAAACCGATTGTTGTGGTCAATAAAATCGATCGCCCTGGTGCGCGTCCCGACTGGGTCATCAATGCGACGTTTGAATTGTTCGATAAACTCGGGGCTACCGAGGAACAACTGGATTTTCCGATTATTTTCGCTTCGGCTCTGAACGGCTATGCGAGCCTGACATCAGATGTGCGCGAAGGCGATTTGAAGCCACTATTTGATGCAATCCTGCAGCATGTCCCTGTACGCGACGATAATCCAGATGGTCCGTTGCAACTGCAGATTTCGTCGCTGGACTATTCTTCTTATGTGGGCAAGATCGGCATTGGCCGGATTTCCCGTGGTCGCGTCAAGGCTTTGCAGGACGTCATCATCATGAATGGCCCGGGTTCTACTCCCATCAAAGCGCGCATCAATCAAGTATTGAATTTCAAAGGCTTGGATCGCGTGTTGGTGGACGAAGCTGTGGCCGGCGACATCGTATTGATTAACGGCATTGAAGAACTGGGTATCGGCACCACCGTATGCGCGCCCGACACACCAGATGCGCTGGAAATGCTGACGGTGGACGAGCCTACACTGACAATGAATTTCATGGTTAATAATTCTCCTTTGGCTGGTCGTGAAGGCAAGTTTGTCACGAGTCGTCAACTGCGCGACCGCCTTGACCGCGAACTGAAGGCCAATGTCGCGCTGCGGGTTGCGCCGACTGATGACGATACTATTTTCGAGGTTTCCGGGCGCGGTGAGTTGCACCTGACAATCCTGATTGAGACTATGCGTCGGGAAGGCTTTGAACTGGCTGTTTCGCGTCCGCGGGTTGTCTATAAGATGGTTGACGGCGTGCGCCACGAACCGTTTGAAATGTTAACGGTGGATGTGGAAGAGACCAACCAGGGCGGCGTAATGGAAGAGCTTGGCCGTCGTCGCGGCGATTTGCAAGATATGCAATCGGATGCCAAAGGACGGGTTCGCCTGGAATACAAGATACCGGCACGTGGCCTGATCGGTTTCCAGGGCGAATTCATGACTTTGACCCGTGGTACCGGCCTGATGAGCCATGTATTCGATCAGTACGCACCAGTTGACGCCTCCCGCGGCGAGATGGCCGGCCGCCGCAATGGCGTACTGGTTTCTCAGGATGACGGCGCGGCAGTCGCCTATGCGTTGTGGAAGCTGCAAGATCGTGGCCGCATGTTTGTCAGCCACAATGACCCGGTATATGAGGGCATGATCATCGGTATCCACTCGCGCGACAATGACTTGGTGGTTAATCCGATCAAGGGTAAGCAATTGACTAACGTGCGTTCATCCGGCACCGATGAAGCAGTGCGTCTGGTGCCGCCAATCCTGATGTCGCTGGAATACGCAGTTGAGTTCATCGCCGACGATGAATTAGTGGAAATTACACCGAAAAGCATTCGATTACGCAAGCGCTATCTGAAAGAAAATGAACGCAAAAAATCATCGCGCGCAGCTTAATAGAATAATTAAAGTAATAATTTAGCCGCGACCCGGCCCGCCTTGGCACGTAAAATGCCAAGGCGGGTCGTTTTTATTTTAAAGCCGGGTTTCGATAGATTATTCGAGGATGATTAAGCCGCTGTGATCTGGATGCGTACATCGCCCAAACTCACCACTTGGCCAGCGCGAATTTTACAGGTTTTGCGTAACTCGATCTGGCCATCGACCGATACATTGCCTTGGGCGACCAGAACTTTGCCAGCACCTCCGCTATCGCAAATGCCGCTGAGTTTCAATAGTTGATTCAATTCGACATACTCGCCAGCCAGTGTGAATGATAGTTTTTGCATGGGATTCCTGGTTGCGTATTCAGGCCGTGAGTATAAGTCTACTGGTGCAGTCGATGCCACTTTTTATGCGGTCATTTTGTGCCGGCGACGTTTGCCTATTCGCAGCAATTGCCGCTTCTAGGACTGCATATGGCATGCCTTATTGGTGTAAGCCGGCGACCAGGAATAGAGCGATCACGCACAGATAACCGATTGCCCAAGTCAGTGAGCGCCACAAGGGACGATCGCTCAGATACATAAAGGTATAAACGATGCGCGCGGCGATGAAGCCCAGCGCCAGCAGGTTGATGGCATTTTGCGGTGCATTAAGCTGTTGCGCGATGATGACGCCGGCGGCAAAGAACGGGAATGCCTCAAAATGGTTGCGATGCGCATAATCTGCGCGGCGACGCTTCCCTTCGAGTTGGTCTAGCCAGGCGCGGGGTGCACTATTGTCAAAGTCAGGGCGCCCATACTTGGCGAAAGCGACCGTAAAAACTGGCATCATACCGGCCAGAAAAACGCACCAATAAGCAGCAGACATAGGGTCTTTCCTTGGCAATGTTAATGTTCAGTTATGGTACGGCATAAGCTGTCAACGCATTAAATAGACCAGATGGAATTCTCCAAGATGCGATTTTGGAGTGTGTCAGAAACGTGTTTCGCGTGCAGTGCGCAGAAAACTGTCCAGTATGACGGTGCAGTCGAGCAGTTCGGCACCGCTGGAGCGATGGAATTCCGGGTGCCATTGCAGACCCACCACGAAGTTTGACTTGCAGTAACGGATTGCCTCGATGACCTGATCCTCGGTTGAGGTTGCCTCGACAATAATATCGCGCCCCAACGTATTGACCGCCTGATGGTGAATCGAGTTGACCAGCGCCACCGGTTTGGCGGCAAACAGCCCATCCAGCAACCCGCCTTCAGTTAGGCGAATGGAGTGGGTATTGCTGTCGTATTTGTCACTCACATGCGCAATCGAGTTCGGCACATCTGACGCTATATCCTGATACAGGGTGCCGCCGAAAGCGACATTGATCAATTGGCAGCCACGGCAGATACCGAGCACCGGCTTGCCGGCTTCGATGAATTCGTGCAGCAGTTCCAGTTCGTACATATCGCGCGCCCGGTCGCCGCTCCATTCCGGTCGGGTGACAGCCTTGGCGTAACTCATCGGGGCGACATCGGCGCCGCCTTGCAGCACCAGTCCGTCCAGTTGTTTGGCGTAGTCGCGCAGCCGGATGCTGCTATTGTGCAACAGGCTATTATTGTTGACGGACGGTATCATCAATACCATCACGTTACGCGACATGACCCATTGCGCTATCGTTTCTTCCAGATATTGCAGAGTTCTACTATTCAAACCTATGGCACCTGGCTCTGGATGAAAAATTCGCGCTGAAACGCCGATTATCAGGGTGCGCTGGTTGAAGCGCTCGGCGGCCGCGTGGGATAGCGCTTTCAGTCTGGCCGAAAGGATGCTCCAGGTTTGCGACCAAGGCGATGGCACCGTGTTCTGTGCGGAATTCTGTTTTTCGGCTGGTGGAGTGGCATTCAAATTGTCAGTATCGCTCATGTGGAAATTTGCCTATTGTCATAACGTTTTGTCAATTTTACTGCGATGCAGTTGTAGACGCTTGGTTTGTTCCAATGTCGGCTGGGTATGATGATGCAGCCAATTTCTGTGCAATCAGACTGTGTCCGCATGCTGAAATTCCCCGGTTCAGTCAAAAATTTATTCTGGGTTTGAATAAAGTAAGGGGTATGCTAAAAATAATTACGTTTTACGCATTATAATATAGCAATTTTAGAAATACAACCTACTGTATATTTAATATCCTGCAGTTTGTCAGTGTTGGTGGCTATCGGAATTCAGCGCAACTCAGAATTGTTGCGTCTCGAAAATATTGCAGTTGTTCAGCTGGGCATGGCCGGTGCCATGTTTGGACCCGTGTGCCCGCTGTGCGGAAGTGCCGTGGGTGAAAATCCGGCACAACATGGCCTTGCGCCTGGCGCTGCGCTTTACAGCAGGCGCGATATCAATGCCTTGTCAAAGCGTATGTCGAGCGGAATGCGAACCCGGTGGGGGCTACCCGGCGCTACGCTGATTTCGCTGCCGTCAGCGGCTTGCATGCGTTCCAGTGTCACGGTCTGGTTGCCGCTGGGGTGAATGATCTCGATCCGGTCGCCAACCGCAAAGCGGTTTTTTGCTTCCACCAGCGCCCAGCCGTTTTCGACCGACAGGACGTCGCCGACGTATTTGCTGCGATGCGTTTTGGATACGCCTTCCATGTAATTTTGGTGATCCTCGGTGTGATGGCGCTGGTAAAAGCCGTCGGTATAGCCACGGTTGGCCAAGCCTTGCAGTTCGCCCAGCAGGTTGGTGTCGAACGGACGGCCCGCAACCGCATCGTCGATTGCGCGCCGATACACTTGCGCGGTGCGCGCCACGTAATACAGCGACTTGGTGCGGCCTTCGATTTTCAGGGAATTGACGCCGATTTTGACCAGCCGCTCGATATGCTCGACTGCACGCAAATCCTTGGAGTTCATGATGTAAGTGCCGTGTTCGTCTTCCAGAATCGGCATCAGTTCGCCCGGACGGCCTGCTTCCTCTATCAGGTAAGGCTGGTTTGCCAGTGGGTGGCGCTGCAGGTTGCCCATTTCCGAAAACGCTTGATTCGCTTCTTCCATCGCCTGCTGATAGTTCAGCTTGATGGTATCAACCGGTACCTGGACTTGAATTCGGGCCAGGTCGCCGGTGGCGTCCTCCCCGGCGTTTTCGACCTTGTAATCCCAGCGGCAGGAATTGGTGCAAGCACCCTGGTTCGGGTCGCGATGGTTGAAGTAGCCGGAGAGCAGGCAGCGCCCCGAATAGGCGATGCACAGCGCGCCATGCACGAACACTTCGATTTCCATTTCAGGGCAGCGCTGGCGGATTTCTTCCACCTCGTCCAGCGACAGTTCACGCGACAGGATCACCCTTGTCAAGCCCATCTTGTGCCAAAACTTGACGTCGGCCCAGTTCACTGCATTGGCTTGCACCGACAAATGCACCGGCACTTCAGGCCACTTTTCTCGCACCATCATGATCAGGCCTGGGTCGGCCATAATCAGTGCATCCGGCTGCATCGCGATCACCGGCGTCATGTCGTCGAGATAAGTCTTCAGCTTGGCGTTATGTGCAAAGATATTGCTGGCGACAAAGAACTGCTTGCCGCGCGCATGGGCGCCGCTAATGCCGGCCTGCAACGCTTCCAGCGTTGAGAATTCGTTATTCCGCGCACGCAGGCTGTAACGCGGCTGGCCCGCATAGACGGCGTCGGCGCCATAGTCGAAAGCGGTGTGCATCTTGGCAAGCGAGCCGGCGGGTAGCAGTAGTTCAGGGGCGTGTAACATGGCAGCGGTAGCATTCTGAATGAAAAAGCAGGGGCATCATTGTAATGAGCGAGGCGTAAAAATTACATGATTTTTATCAAGTTAGCCGTAGCGGAAGCACTCTAATATCTGTATATTTATCAAAAATAACGGGAGTATGCCAAAAAATAGTGTATTTTTCGCTATAATTTATTGAGAAATATAAAAATACCCAATCGTGTATTTTGATATATGCCAGAAGCGAATTTTACTGGCGACTCAAAGCGCTGCATGTGTAATAGCCTGGATTCGTTCCATCAGGACGGCAGTTTTTGTAAAGCCGGAACTGACCAGATGCAGCGTTGCGTCATGTTTTAGCACCAGTGCCGGAAAGCCCTGGATACCCCATTGCTGGGTTTGTGCGAAGTCTTGCCTGGTTTCCGAGATGGTCGAAGCGGCGCTGAGTGTCTGCAGGAAACCGGTGCTGTCGATTGGCGCAGGTGGCTGCGCAGCTAAACTGCTCTGACCGTAAGCATCCGCCAGCGCAGTCGTGCCAACTTCTGCCAGCACCTGCAGATTGGTGACATCCCGGCCCTCTGCGTAAAAAGCGTGCTGGATTGCATGGAACACGTCCAGTATCTTGCGAGGAGGCAAATCCTCGCCCAGGATACGAGCGGTGACCACTGCCCGGCAAGCCGGTTCGGTGTCATATATGAAGCCCGGGCGCGCCATGCCGGAGGTCGAAAACGGCAGTCCGCTGGCTTCTTCCACATGTTTCCAATGGGTCAGAATGGTGGCTTTCCTGGCATCGTCCATCACCTCGGTGTTGTAGGCACGCAGCCCACCCATGACGATATCGAGTTGCGCCTCAGGCAGTGCATCGAGCAGTGCATTAAGCTGCGGGCCGAAACCATAGCACCATGAACACATGGGGTCGGCGATATAGATCAGGTGATTCATATGGTTCCTTGGTGGCTTGTGTTGGCCTATGGTGGTGATGCGCCAATGTTACCAATTTAGAGCGAGCAGCGTTGCCGCCCAATATCTATGCCACAATTTCAAGCGGCATAATAGTTTGGCTAAGGGCTTGACCAACGGGTTGACAAATAACAAGGGGTGAAAAATGGCAAAAGTAGCATTTATTGGATTAGGCGTCATGGGCTTTCCCATGGCTGGGCACCTGGCAGCACACGGTCATGCGGTGACGGTATTCAATCGCACCCCGGCCCGTGCGCAGTTGTGGCTGAAAACACATGCGGGGCGCAGTGCAGATACGCCGGCAGCGGCAGCCGAAGATGCAGAATTCGTGTTTACCTGCGTCGGCAATGACGCCGACCTGTACCAGGTGACACTGGGCCCGGACGGTGTTTTATCACGCATGCACCCGGGCAGCATCTTGATTGACAACACCACATGTTCCGCCGCTGCGGCGCGCAAGCTATATCAGGAGGCCGGCAAGCTGGGCATACACTTTCTGGATGCGCCGGTATCGGGCGGCCAGGCCGGTGCCCAAAATGGCAAGCTCACCGTGATGGTGGGCGGTGATGCCGAGGTATTCGCGCGGGCCGAGACTATCGTCGCATCCTACGCGCGCGCAGTGATGCATATGGGCTTTGCCGGATCAGGGCAGCTTACCAAAATGGTCAACCAGATTTGCATAGCCGGGCTGGTGCAGGCGCTGGCCGAAGGTGCGGCATTCGCTAAAAACGCCGGGTTGGACGGCGAGCGCGTGATAGATGTACTTTCGAAAGGTGCGGCGCAATCGTGGCAGATGGAAAATAGAGGCAAAACCATGCTGGCATCGGAATTCGACTTTGGCTTCGCAGTCGACCTGATGCGCAAGGATTTGGGCATTTGCCTGGAAGAGGCGCAACGCAACGGTAGCCAGTTGCCGGTCACCCAGTTGGTCGACCAGTATTATGCGGAAATACAAAAACGTGGCGGCGGCAAACTCGATACTTCCAGTCTGATGCTGCTGGTGGACCGCCAGTAAAGAGACTGGGCAAGCACCGGCCGTTTCGCTGACCGCCAAGGTGCTGCCTGAAACGCGCATCATCCTTCCGATCAGGTATTAAACGTGATGTACCGGTCCGGGGTACTGCGCCACTAAAGCATCCGCAGTTAGCAAGGTGATCCCCTCAACGGTCGCCTGCGCAACAAGGATGCGGTCGAATGGGTCTTTATGAATAGGCGGCAAGCTGTCGAGTGAAACCGCGTGCGCACTGGTAATAGCCAATTCCTGATAGCCGTTATCCAGCAGCCCCCGGCGCAGCACTCTTGCATCCACCTGAAAATCGGAACGCCCAAGGCCACGTTTGATGGCAATTTCCCATAGACTAGCCGCGCTGAAAAGGAGTTCGTTCAGTGGGTCTTCCAGCAATTTGCGCGCCTCTGCGGAGAGTTGATCAGGCGCACCGGCAGCCCATAGCAACAAGTGGGTATCCAGCAGCAGCTTCATGCATCGCCACCGAACAGTTGCTCAATTTCCCCGCTGCCCATGCGGTCGAAATCATCAGGTACGGTGATCTGCCCCGCCATGAAACCCAGCCGTCGGACTTGCCCGGCTGATGGAGCGTCCAGCCGAGTCACCTTGACCAGCGGCTTTCCAGCCTTGGCGATGATGAATGAATCCCCCTTCACTGCTTGTTCTATCAGCCGCGACAATTGGGTTTTTGCTTCGTGGATATTGACCGTCAGCATGATCATCCTTATTGAACTAAGTTTAATTAGTTCAATTTATCATATGGGATGGAAAATGACCAGATTGCAGGTGTTGATGCTTGGCTGGTGGTCTGGCGTAGAAAGCGAAGTTTAATCCGTACCTGCGGTAAAACGCTGAGACTTGCCACTGACAAGGCGCAACATGGAAACCGTCAAATTAACAGTCACCCCTCTGTTTTAGGAATAAGATTGCACATTCAAATGTACACACAGCATATATGTACATCACTCTGTGGATGTACTATAATTGTCTTATGTACACACAAGAGGCAACGTCATGCAAACTAAAGCTTTCAAAAACGGCAACTCACAAGCTGTTCGTATTCCGGCTGAAATCGCTTATGAAAGCACGGACATCGAGCTTGATATCGTGCGTATTGGAAACAAAATCATTATCCAGCCTGTCGCGCAATCTCTTGGCGACATCCTGCGGCAAATGAAGCCGCTGCCCAACTTCATGTCGGAAGGTCGCGGCGATCAAGAACAGAAAGAGCGCGAGTCCTTGTGATGCCCAAATACCTGCTTGATACCAACATCTGTATTTACATCATGAAACGCACCCCGGAGCAGGTAGCGCTGCGCGTGGATCGATGCTTGCTCGGCGAAGTCGTGATGTCTTCGATTACCTACGCAGAATTGGAGTACGGGGTACTGTGCGCTGAAGATCCGGCCGAGGCCAAGGAGCAGCTTGATATTCTGGTGAAAGCGGTACCGGTTGTCTCTTTTGATGCGGCAGCGGCGACGGCATACGGGCCTATTCGGCTTGCGACCAAAGAGCGCAAAAAGGATCTGATGGACAAACTGATTGCCGCGCACGCAGTCGCCCTGCGTGTGACGGTCGTCACCAACAACGTTGACGATTTTAAGGTTTATCCGGGCGTCAAAATTGAGAACTGGGTCGAAGCAAATTAGCCAAGGGGGCTGCTTACACAAATTTTCAGCTAGGTAGGGCGGAAAAGCGCAGCGCCTTCCGCCGAATGCTGAATCAGGGTTGGCATATCAGATGTTGTGGGAGGAGCCCATTCCATTGCCCTACGGCCCTGGTGACACAGCCAGATTCACTCTGCGGTATCGCATGCTTTTCACCTGTCGAAAGTTGGCCTTCGCTTTGCTCAGCGCCAACCTACAGTAGCCCGGGCTACGCGGACTGCAAGGTCGGCGTGATCTCGCACGCGCAGGAAATGACAGAGCGAATCGCGACGAAGATATTGGTGCAGAGGGCGACGGGAGGGAAGAGTTTGGTGGGGTTGGGTAAGAGGTTTCTTTTTGAAATAATTACTATAACTATAACAAAATCACATATAGTTTTTTTGAAAAAACTATTTTTTATTAATTAAATGCTGGAATATTTGTTATGCGACTCGCTAATACAGAAGCCAATCATGCCCCATGAACCAGTAGACGAAATGGGCTTTCCGGCTTTGGTTTCGGTATCGTCGTTGATGTCGATTGCTCATTTGTTTGGAACATCCAAGAAGCGCTGTGGGATATATTTTTTTGTTTTTAAATCTGGCTTTTTTTACATTGGTCAGGCTGTGGATGTTGTAAGGAGATTTTCTCAGCATCGTAGAATCCACGATGATATTGTTGGTTTTTCATTTATCCCTATGGCCAAGTCTCGCCTAGATCACGAAGAGAAAACCATGATCTTTCGGGCCGAATCTCTTGGGCTCAAGATCACGAATGTCGTTCATGTTGCCAATATTGTAGGCGATACTGACTTTGACCTGGTTGTATCCGTTGCCAAGCAAGATGCCTGGCTTTGCGCCCCCACGCGGGGGGGCAATAGCGGGTCAATTAATCAAAAAATTACGCTTCCTGAAATTCAAAAAATACGCTTTACGAAAAACTTTTCTCGTTTCGAAAAGCACCCGTTGTCAGATAGGGCATTGGCTCTTTTTAAAAGCTATCTGTGGAGCTGTGTACCGGCACCGAGGCATACCGAATATTCATTTTGGTCTGTAAGTTGCATGCCAAGTGGCAGTGGCACCTGGCCACGATTATTGTGTGTCAGCGCAGCCGTAATGGAACTTTTCGTTGTTGGTTGGGAGAAAAATAATCCAAACGTGCTTTGGTCATTTATAAATGTTGCTGAAGATGTACTTTTTGAGTATTGGTCGTCGCTCGATGAATTATTGAAGGCCTTTCCTTTTATAGAAATAGTCCGTACCGGGTATAGAGATGCTGGTCAGCACCAAATTAGCCTTCAGACGTATGGTGGCGCACCTATGGAACAGTTATTGACGGACCCGGGCATTTCCAAGGCGGCCGCCGTGCTTGCGTTGCGTGTGATGAGAAAGCGCGCCACGATTTATGGAAAGTATCATTGTGTCGAATTGGCGAATCGAGCTTTATTAGGTTAAGGTCGTAGAGCACCGGGCCGAATACGGGACAGACCACGTTTTATGTAGTGCATCGAATGCGGACAAGAAGCTGCCGGGTTGCGCGACACATTGGCCGCAATCACGCTGCCGGGAAGATTGAACGGATAACGGTTGCATGTAACGCTATCGTGTACTACATTGGTTGCATGTAACGAATGAAAAGGAGATTTTGCGATGGCTATTACTGTTTCTGTGCGAGTTCAAAAGCGGCGTGATGCACTGCGCATGGCTGGGCTTCGCCCGGTTCAAATTTGGGTGCCGGATACGCGGCGGCCAGGCTTTTCGGCAGAGTGCCGGCGCCAATCAAAACTGGTCTCTCAGGCTGACAGGGCAGACACGGAAATGATGGAATTCATGGATGACGCTTTGTCCGATGTGGATGGCTGGACAGCATGAATCGGGGCGACTTCGTGACCATCGCCATGCAAGACGATTTTGGTCAACCCAGACCCGCGCTGGTGATTCAGTCCGACCAATTCAACCAGCACGCGACCGTCACAATTTTGCTGGTGTCGAGCATGTTGGTTGATGCGCCGTTGCTTCGCGTGACCATTCAACCGGGCGCAGGAAACGGCTTGCAAAAGCCGTCGCAGGTGATGGTTGACAAGGCGATGACCGTGAAGCGGGACAAGCTCGGAGAGGCGTTTGGTGTGGCCAGTGATGCGGCAATGCTTGAAGTCGGGCGTTGTCTGGCAGTGTTTCTTGGCATCGCCAGATAAGAGTCGGTGATTTGGGCGTGGTTCAAACGGCCGTAAGGTGTATGCGTAGGGCAGCGAAGCGTATTGCGCCGCATGTGTCGTATGTAGACCGCAAACCGCAAATAAACCGGACACGAGGACTATTAGCCCTAGAAACAAAAACGCCAACCGGTGAAGGTTGGCGTTCTGATATCTACACCTGGGTGATCATCAGCGTTCCGAATTTTATTTCCGAACAAACAGCAAAAAATCTTATGCGAAATTCTTTGCGACGAAATCCCAGTTGGCCAGATTCCAGAAGCTTTCAACGTATTTTGGACGGGCGTTGCGGTAGTCGATGTAGTAAGCGTGTTCCCAGACGTCGCAGGTCAGCAGTGGCTTTTCGGTGCCGGTCAATGGCGTTGCTGCGTTCGATGTGTTAACAATGTCAACCGAACCGTCGGCTTTTTTCACTAGCCAAGTCCAGCCGGAACCGAAATTGCCCAGTGCGGATTTGGTGAATTCCGCTTTGAACTTGTCGAACGTACCCCATTTGGCGTTGATCGCGTCAGCCAGCGCGCCGCTTGGTGCGCCGCTTGCTTTGGGGGTCAGGCAATTCCAGTAAAAAGAGTGGTTCCAGATTTGGGCAGCGTTGTTGAAAACGCCGCCGGACGCTTTGCGGATAATGTCTTCCAGCTTGGCGTTTTCAAACTCGGTGCCCTTGATCAGGTTGTTCAGGTTGGTGACGTATGTCTGGTGATGTTTGCCGTAGTGGTATTCCAGGGTTTCCTTGGAGATGTGGGGTTGCAAAGCGTCCATTGCGTAGGGCAGAGCTGGCAGTGTATGTTCCATGATGCGTCCTTTTTGGTTGTTCGTTGAGGTAAAAATCTGTTTTGCACGATTGCCAATTGTATGACGGATGCGCGTCGCTTGCAGGCGTCGCTTAATCGGACGAATCCAGCGACTCCAGTGCCGGCTGTACGCTGGAGATGCCGATCTGGGCACCGCCACTGGCCAAGCGCAGCGTGATGGTGTCGTTTGGGCGCAGTCTCTTGGTGCTGCGGATGATCTGGCCTTTGGCGTTGGTGACGATGGCGTAGCCGCGTTCCAGCGTGCGTTGCGGATTCAGTAGTTCCAGTTGCGCGGCCAGCGCGGCCAGCGCTTGCCGACGTTGCGTTGCTGTTGTTGCCAGCCATGTACCCAAGCGGCGTGCTTGTTCCTGCAGCACGCTGCGCTGGATTGCGCCATCGGGCCGCCGTGCGCTGAGCCGGATGCTTAATTGCGCCAGGGCAAAACGGGCTGCGTTTTGCGGGGTGCGAGTGGCCAGGTTCAGACGATTGCCGAGCGCTTCCAATTGCATTCGCTCACGCCCGATGGTGGCTTTCGGACTGAGCAGCCGGTGCGACAGCCAGTCCAGCGTTTGTCCGCGGTCGGATAGTTGCCGCCGCATCGCGCGCAGCAGCGCATCAGACTGCGCCATGACGGTTGCAAGCCAGTCGGCACGCGGCGCGACCGCCAGTTCGGCAGCGGCGGTCGGGGTCGGGGCACGCAGGTCAGCGGCGAAGTCGGCGATGGTGAAGTCGGTTTCGTGGCCGACGCCGGCAATCACCGGCATGTTGCAATCAACGATGGCACGCGCTACCGCTTCGTCATTGAACGACCATAAATCTTCCATGCTGCCGCCGCCCCGACAGACCAGCAATACATCGCAGTCGCCGCTGTTGGAGGCGACACGGATGGCGTGCGCGATTTTGGCGGCAGCGCCTTCGCCTTGCACCGGGGTCGGATAGAGGATCACCTCGACATGCGGAGCGCGCCGTTGCAGTGTGCTCAGGATGTCGCGCAGCGCGGCGGCTTGCGGGCTGGTGACGATGCCGATGGTTCTGGCGAAGCGCGGCAGAGGCCGTTTGCGTGACGGGTCGAACAAGCCTTCGGCCTCCAGCTTTTCTTTCAGCCGCAAAAATGTTTCGAACAAGTTGCCGAGCCCGGCGCGCCGGATCGCTTCCACATTCAACTGGTAATCGCCGCGCGGTGCATACAGTGTCACCAGAGTGCGCAGTTCGACCCGGTCGCCATCTTTGGGAATGAAGTCGGCATATTGGGCACGGGCGCGGAACATCACGGCGCGCACTTGGGCGGCGCTATCTTTGAGCGTAAAGTACCAATGGCCGGAAGCGGCGCGGGTGAAGTTGGAGACCTCACCAGCCACCCAAGTCAGTGGAAAACCGCGTTCCAGCATCTTGGCTACTGCCTGATTGAGTGCCGAGACGCTCAGGATGGGAGCGGTAGTGTGGGGATCTTCCCGGGAATTGTTTGGGCTCATGCGGTTCGAATCATAAAAAGCGCTGCACGCTTTATGAGCGGCGACAAAAAATCCTTACGGATCAAGTACTTTGGCATTGATCGTAGGGCTTACGCACAAAGTTATCCACAGAAACTGTGCAGAACCGGCGCTATTGACGATTGTCCCATGCAATGCGTGCCGGCAGGCGCTGTTTAGTATATGGCGGCAGTCGCTGGTGGCGTAATCAACAAGAAAATCATCGGGGCTCAGATCAATAAACGTCCTTGCATTTATTTTAATCAATGGATTAAATCATTTCATAATCAATGACTTATAGTTTATTTTTAGTTTTACCCACAAAGTTATCCACATAATATGTGCACAACATTGCTTGCGGCACTACCTGTTAGTCGGCGCTGTGCAAAAGTTTTGCCACATTTTCGATCATGTATTTTAAAGCGATAAAAATCAAATACTTAATTCAATTCGATCGACTTGTACACAAAGTTATCCACATAATTTGTGCAGAACTTCCAGCGCGCGAACGATCCCGCTTCCTATGCGCCGGCGAGTGATTCGTGCTTGCCGTGAAGTGTCCAACACGTTACATTGCGGCTTCGTGATATTCAACCTATCGCCAACCTCATTATCAATATTTACAGGGAGTTTCTTTTGTTTGCCATTATTCAAGCAGCGGGGTGGCCGATCTGGCTGTTGCTCATCTCTTCGGTCATTGCGCTGGCTCTGATTATCGAGCGCAGTCTATATTTACGGCATAGTCTGGTGCTGCCGCCGGGTTTGCTCGACGAAGTTATCCACGTTTATCGCAGCGGCAATGTAAGCGTCGAAGTGATTGACAAGCTGGAGCAAAACTCACCTCTTGGCCGCGTGCTGGCCGCCGGCCTGCGTAGCGTGGACTCGCCGCGCGAGATCATGAAGGAATCGATTGAAGAAGCCGGTAGCAGCGTGGCGCATGAACTCGAACGTTTTTTGACTACGCTGGGAACAATTGCCTCGCTGGCGCCACTCATGGGCCTGTTTGGCACCGTGGTTGGAATGATCGAAATCTTCGGCTCGCAGACTGCGGCCGGCGCGAATCCTGCGCAATTGGCGCATGGCATTTCGGTGGCGCTCTATAACACCGGTTTTGGTTTGCTGATTGCGATGCCGGCGATGGTTTTTTACCGGCATTTTCGTGCGTTGGTGGATAGTTTTGTGGTCGATATGGAACAAAAGGCCGTGAAATTCGTTGACGTCGTCCACGGCACACGCAAGACATAAGCGAAAGGGTGCGGCATGAAGTTTCGTAAAGTTAGCGCACGCGAAGATCCCGAGATCAATCTGATTCCATTCATCGATGTGCTGCTGGTGATCCTGATTTTTTTGATGGTTACGACCACTTATAGCAAGTTTTCCGAATTGCACATTACGCTGCCGAGCGCGGACGCCGAAAAGGTGCAGCAGCGGCCGTTCGAGATCAATGTTGGCGTAAGTACCGACAACAGCCGTTATGTGATCAACAATACTACGGTGGCCTACCATGATGTGCAGGAACTGGCCGAAAGCTTGAAAACCGCAGCTATGATCAATGGTGTGGCGCAAAATGATCCAGTTGTGATCATTAGCGCAGACGGCGCAGCAACCCATCAAAGCGTGATCAACGTATTGGAAGCGGCGCGCCTGGCGCAATTCGCCAAGGTGACTTTCGCGACTCAGGTCAGCACCAGCAAGTGACCTTGCCGGATCCAGAGAATATCGTAATTTGTTGGAGTATGCGAAAAAACATATCACTTTCCGCATTATTATGGTAACTTTTAAAAAATGCTACGGTAAGTATGCGGTATTTTCATAAGAATTGTTAGCATCACTGGAAAACAGCGCTTTGGCATCTGCCGCCTCCATCCTCGAAACCATTTTAAGCCGCGCCTGGCTGCGTCGCGGGCTGCTGGCGTACGCGCTGTGGCCGCTTTCCCGACTGTTCGGCGGCTTGCTGGCGCTACGGCGGGTGTTATACCGATACGGCTGGCTGGCATCGATGCGACTACCGGTGCCGGTCATCATCGTCGGCAATGTATTCGTCGGCGGTACCGGCAAGACGCCGTTGACCATCTGGCTAGTCGAGGCGTTGCGCCGTGCCGGCCGTGCGCCGGGCGTAATTTCACGCGGCTATGGCGCGCTGGAAAATCCAGGCGCAACGCCGTGTCTGGTGTTGCCGGATGCGACGCCGCAGCAGGTCGGCGATGAACCGTTGCTGATTGCTCGCCGCGCGCAGTGTCCGGTGGTGGTCGGGCGCGACCGGGTGGCCGCGGCGCAAGTCTTACTGGCCGAGCATCCAGAGCTCGATTGCATCGTGTGCGACGATGGCCTGCAACATTACCGGTTGGCGCGCGATGTCGAAATCGTTCTGTTCGACGGCCGTGGTGCGGGCAATGGCTGGCTGTTGCCGGCTGGACCTTTGCGCGAGCCGGCAGCGCGCCGGCGCGACTTTACGGTGGTCAATCTGGTTGACGGCGCCGATCTGCCGGCCGGCATGCCGACGGACGCTTACCGCATGGTTTTGGCGGGCGCAGTGGCACAACGCCTGTGCGACCCGGCGCAACAATTGCCGTTGCATGAATTGGCTGGGTTGCCAGGCAAAATCGTGGCGGCTGCCGGGATCGGCAATCCGGCTCGGTTTTTTGCCACGTTACGCCAGGCTGGGCTGATTTTTGAAGATATGCCGTTGCCGGATCATTATGATTTTGCAGTCAATCCATTTGGCAATAGCGCCGCCGACATCATCCTGATAACCGAGAAGGATGCAGTAAAATGTGCGCTCGTGACTGAGCTTAAAAACGACCCGCGCCTGTGGGTGGTTCCCGTGACAGCGTACCTGGATGGCGCGCTGGCCCAACGAATTCTGGAGAAATGTCGTGGACAATCGATTACTTGATATATTGGTGTGCCCGCTGTGCAAAGGCCCGCTGGTACATGACAAAAAAGCGCAGGAACTGATCTGCCGCGCAGATAAACTGGCTTATCCGATCCGCGACGGCATCCCCATCATGTGGGCCGACCAGGCGCGTGCGTTGAATGCGCCGCTGCTGATCCAGGATAATCCGGATAATGCTTAAAGCGCCCGATGGATTTTACCGTCATCATTCCGGCCCGCCTGGCATCGAGCCGTCTGCCCAACAAACCCCTCGCTGACCTGGGCGGCAAGCCAATGGTGGTAAGGGTGGCCGAACGCGCCTTGCTGTCAGGCGCCAGCCAAGTCATCGTAGCCACCGACCACGCCGATATTCTGGCCGCCTGCGCGGCCCACGGGGTGCGCGCCCGTTTGACCCGCAGCGACCATCCTAGCGGCACCGACCGGATCGCTGAAGTTGCGGCCGCCATCGGCCTGGCTGCCGACGCGGTGGTGGTCAATGTACAGGGCGATGAACCGCTAATCGAGCCAGCCTTGATTGCTGCTACTGCAGCATTGATCACCGATGGCGTATCAATGGCCACTGCAGCGCATGCGATCAATGCGGCACGGGATGCCTTCAACCCGAACGTGGTGAAAGTCGTGCTCGACAAGTCCGGTCGGGCGCTGTATTTCTCGCGTGCGACGATACCCTGGCATCGCGATGCTTTTGCGCAATCCCGAACGGTATTGCCGCAAGGCGCGGTTTCCCTGCGCCATATTGGCCTGTATGCCTACCGCAATGCATTCCTTCAAGCGTATCCTGGGCTGGCGGTGTCGCCGCTGGAACAGATCGAGGCGCTAGAGCAATTACGTGTCTTGTGGCACGGTTTCCCTATTGCCGTATACGTCACTAATTCGGCGCCTGCGGCTGGAGTCGATACGCAAGACGACCTGATTCGGGTGCGGCAATACTTCCAATAATCCTTTGTTTTGTGCCAATGTTTGAATGCGAATTCACACTCAAGCTAACGATTTCAGATAGTTTTGTGGTAAGTTTCGTGAAAAGTTAATGTGATAAAACATATTATCGCAATGCAGCATATCGGCTGAAATTGCAGACATAATTTAAACTCGTCTTAGGAAATAACATGCGTCTCATCCTGTTAGGAGCACCAGGTGCCGGCAAAGGAACACAAGCCACATTTATCAAGGAAAAATATAATATTCCGCAAATTTCTACTGGCGACATGCTGCGTGCCGCTGTCAAGGCAGGAACGCCGCTTGGCCTGGAAGCAAAGAAAGTGATGGATGCCGGCGGCCTGGTGTCGGACGACATCATCATCGGTCTGGTTAAGGATCGCCTGCAAGATGCCGATTGCGCCAACGGTTATCTGTTCGACGGTTTCCCGCGCACCATTCCGCAGGCCGACGCGATGAAGGAGGCGGGCGTGGTCATCGATTACGTACTGGAAATCGATGTCCCGGATGAAGCCATCATCGATCGCATGAGCGGTCGTCGCGTTCATGCGACGTCGGGCCGCACCTATCACGTCGAATATAATCCGCCAAAACTAGCAGGCAAAGACGACGAGACAGGCGAAGCGTTGATGCAGCGTGACGACGACAAGGAAGAAACCGTCAGGAAACGCCTGGCCGTGTATCACGAGCAAACCGAGGTGCTGGTCAAATATTACGGCGATTGGGCGCAGGCCGGTGTGCCGGGCGCGCCACAGTATCGCAAGATCGAAGGCCTCGGCCAGGTCGAGGAGATTCGCGATCGGGCTTTTGCTGCACTGGCAGAGTAAATAAAGAAGCGGACCTTGTGTCCGCTTTTTTGTGGGGGCAAGCAGACCCGCGACCGCGGATGCAGGATTTGTATAGTTTTGTAAATTTCCAAATCAATCGTACACTTTGTCGGCTTCGCTGGTTGTGCCTAGGCAGTGTCAGCGCTTTGCGTTCAAGAAAGATGACGAAAAGGAATAAATTGTTATTTTAACCATGTAATTAATACAGTGGGAGGTAATATGGCAGCAGTCTTATGGTTTGCGGTGTTGAGTGGTTTGGTTGCGGTTATTTATGGGCTCAATTCACGACGCTGGATTCTCAAGCAGGATCCCGGCAACCCCAGAATGCAGGAAATCGCAGCTGCCATTCAGCAGGGCGCTGCCGCTTATCTGGCCCGACAGTACCGCACCATTGCACTGGTCGGCGTCGTTCTTTTCATCATCATTGCTGTGTTGCCGGGGGTCGGGCTGATTACCGCGGTCGGTTTTCTGATCGGCGCGCTATTGTCTGGCGCTTGCGGCTTCATCGGCATGAACGTTTCGGTGCGCGCCAACGTGCGCACTGCACAGGCCGCCACCAAGGGCATGAGCCAGGCGCTTGACGTCGCATTCAAGGGCGGCGCGATCACCGGCATGCTGGTAGTCGGGCTCGGCTTGCTGGGAGTGACGCTGTTTTATTGGGTACTCACAGTGTCGGCGCCGCACGGACTGGGTTATACGGTGTCGTTGCATGATGTCATCAAGCCGTTGATCGGATTGGCGTTCGGCGCTTCCTTGATCTCAATTTTCGCTCGGCTCGGCGGCGGTATCTTTACCAAAGGCGCCGATGTTGGTGCCGATCTGGTCGGTAAAGTGGAAGCCGGCATCCCGGAAGACGATCCGCGTAATCCGGCGGTAATCGCCGACAATGTCGGCGACAATGTCGGCGATTGCGCCGGTATGGCGGCCGATTTGTTCGAAACTTATGTGGTAACGCTGATCGCGACCATGCTGTTGGGCAGCCTGCTGGTCAAGGGCGCAGAATCGCAAGCAGTGCTGTATCCGCTGGCGTTAGGCGGCGCATCCATTTTTGCTTCCATCATTGGCTGCAGCATGGTCAAGGTCAAGCCGGACAAGAAAATCATGTCGGCTCTATACACCGGCTTATGGTGGGCGGCCGGTTTGTCGCTGATCGGTTTCGCAATCGTAACCTGGTTGATCATGCCGCCGGCAATGCGCTTGCCAATGATGGGTTCAGCCCTGGTCGGCATCGTGCTGACCGGTCTGATGGTGTATATCACCGAGTATTACACCGGTACCGATTTCAAGCCGGTCAAGCATATCGCCGAGGCATCGACTACCGGCCACGGCACCAACATTATCGCCGGCCTGGGCGTATCGATGCGCTCGACTGCCTATCCAGTGCTGTCCGTGTGCGCCGCCATCCTTGCTTCTTACTGGCTCGGCGGACTGTACGGGATTGCGATTGCCGCCACTTCGATGTTGTCGATGGCCGGAATCATCGTGGCACTCGATGCTTACGGCCCAATCACCGATAACGCCGGCGGCATTGCGGAAATGTCCGGTATGCCGGATTCGGTGCGCGCGATCACCGACCCGCTGGATGCAGTTGGCAACACAACTAAAGCCGTCACCAAAGGTTACGCAATCGGCTCTGCCGGCTTAGCCGCGCTGGTGCTGTTTGCCGATTACACCCACGCCCTGAATGCAGTCGGGATCAGCACTTCTTTTGATCTGTCGAACCCGATGGTGATCGTCGGTCTGTTCATTGGCGGCTTGATCCCGTATCTGTTCGGCGCAATGGCAATGGAAGCGGTGGGGCGCGCAGCCGGTGCAGTGGTGGTCGAGGTGCGGCGCCAGTTCCGCGACATCAAGGGCATCATGGATGGCAGCGGCAAGCCGGAGTATGACAAGGCGGTCGACATGCTGACTGCTTCCGCCATCAGGGAAATGATCATTCCATCGTTGTTGCCAGTGGTGGCACCGGTGCTGGTCGGCTTGATTCTGGGGCCGGCAGCGTTGGGCGGCTTGCTGATGGGCACCATCGTCACCGGCCTGTTTGTCGCGATTTCGATGACGACTGGCGGCGGCGCTTGGGATAACGCCAAGAAATACATCGAGGATGGGAATTTTGGCGGCAAGGGATCGGACGCGCACAAGGCGGCAGTCACCGGCGACACGGTCGGCGACCCTTACAAGGATACTGCCGGGCCGGCGGTCAACCCGCTGATCAAAATCATCAATATTGTGGCTCTGCTGATCGTGCCTTTGCTACCCGTAACCGGAATGCAGAGCGCTGTCATGCCAGTACCGGTTGCGCTGGTAGCCCCATCGGCTAACGCCGGTGGTGTAATCGCGCTTACCGTAGCAGCGACCGCGGTTACTCCGCCGATTGCAATGGAAGGAAGCTCGCGCTGAAGCAAGCTACAGCGTAAAAAAAAGCGGCGGTAGCCGCTTTTTTTACGTTGCAATGCAATAATTGGCTACAATTCGAAATGAGTAACGCTTGCGTAAACGTAAAATTCCACAATGTTAAAAGATTTTCATCTGTAGCAAAATCGGCAATCGAAGCCTACATCATCAAGGAAGCAAACCATGCAAATCAAAGATAGCGTATTCATTATTACCGGCGGTGCCTCCGGCTTGGGTGCGGCAACCGCGCGCATGATCGCGGAAGGCGGCGGCAAAGTCGTGCTGGCGGACGTACAAGTGGAAGCTGGTGAAAAACTGGCGGCAGAGCTGGGTGGCAAATTCGTCAAATGCGATGTTACTTCCGAAGCGGATGGACTGGCAGTGGTCGCCGCCGCAACTGCGATCGGCACTTTACGTGGCCTGGTCAACTGTGCCGGAGTCGCCCCCGCGGTGAAAACGGTTGGCAGAGATGGCCCCCATCCGCTGGAAGTATTCCAGCGCGTCATCAATATCAACTTGGTCGGCACCTTCAACATGTCCCGCCTGGCTGCCGATGCAATCGGGAAAACCGATCCTACCGAACAGGGCGAGCGCGGCATCATCATCAATACTGCTTCAGTAGCAGCTTATGACGGTCAGATCGGCCAAGCCGCTTATGGCTCATCCAAGGCCGGCGTGGTCGGCTTGACGCTGCCAATGGCGCGCGATCTGTCGCGCAGCGGGATTCGCGTAATGACTATTGCGCCGGGGATTTTCGAGACTCCGATGCTGCTCGGCATGCCGCAGGAAGTGCAGGATGCACTGGGCAAGATGGTGCCGTTCCCACCACGCCTGGGCAAGCCGGCTGAATATGCGCATTTGGCAAAAGCCATCATTGAAAACGTGATGCTTAACGGCGAAACCATTCGGCTCGACGGCGCGATTCGGATGCAGCCGAAATAATCGCTTGATTATGGCAATGACGGTCAGTGACGACACGGGTTAATCCGGCTACACTGAATAAGGCAAGCTCCGCTTGCCTTATTTTTTTGGGAGACCGCCATGATCGCAATCAGAACCTCTGTTATCGCCTGTGCCGCTGCCGTTTTGCTGGGTGCTTGTGCCAGCAGTCCGAGTTTCCATTACGAAGTGCCGGTCACCGGCATGCAGGCGCCGGAAGCCGCCAGCGGCTACACCGAAAAATCCGGCACAACCGCTAAAAAATTCATGGTCGCAGCGGCCAACCCGCTAGCGACCGATGCCGGCTACCAAGTGCTCAAGGCCGGCGGGTCGGCGGTTGATGCGGCGATTGCGACCCAGATGGTACTTAATCTGGTCGAGCCGCAATCTTCCGGCATCGGCGGCGGCGCGTTCCTGATGTACTTTGACGGCAACACCGTGAAGGCTTTTGACGGACGCGAAACCGCCCCGGCCAGGGCCACCGAAAAGTTGTTCCAGGATGCGAATGGAAAAGCGCTGCCGTTTTATGAGGGCGTGGTCGGCGGCCGTTCAGTCGGTGCGCCTGGCGTGCTGCGCATGCTGGAATTGGCACACCAGCAATACGGCAAGTTACCTTGGGCCGATCTGTTCTCGCCGGCAATTCGATTGGCCGAGCAGGGCTTCGCGGTCAGCCCGCGCTTGAGTATTTTGTTGAGCACAGAACAGCATCTAAAGAAGGATGCAGTCGCCGCTGCGTATTTTTATGATCCGCAAGGCGCACCGTGGCCGGTTGGTCATGTACTGAAAAATCCGCTGCTGGCGCAAGTCTTCAAGGAGATTGCAGCAGGAGGCGCGGATAGTTTTTACAAGGGGCGCATCGCACGGGATATCGCGGCCAAAGTCGGCAGCCATCCGCTCAATCCCGGCCTGCTGACCGCGGCTGATATTGCCGGCTACCAGGCCAAGGTGCGCGAACCGGTGTGCAGCGATTACAAGGCCTGGACCGTATGCGGGATGCCGCCGCCATCTTCCGGCGGCATCGCCATCGCGCAAATGCTCGGCATGCTGGAAGCCAAGGATATTCGCCCGTTTGCACCGAAAGACGGCGTCCTGAATGCCGATGCGGTTCATCTGTTTTCGGAAGTGGGACGACTGGCCTATGCGGATCGTGGCCTGTATGTAGCCGATACCGATTTCGTGCAGTTGCCGGGAAATAGCTTCAAGCCTCTGCTGGATAAACAGTATTTGGCGCAACGCGCAGCACTGATTGGCGACAAGTCGATGGGCCCGGCCAAACCCGGCACTCCGCCTGCGATGCGTCTGGCTTGGGGGCAGGATACCTCGCCGGAGTTGCCTGGCACTTCGCATATCTCGATTGTGGATGGTTATGGCAGCGCGGTTTCGATGACGACCACGATTGAAGATGCGTTCGGCTCGCGCCAGATGGTGGACGGTTTCTTGCTGAATAATCAGCTGACCGATTTCTCCTTTGATTCCGCTGATGCCAACGGCCCGATCGCCAATCGGGTGCAGGGTGGCAAGCGTCCGCGCAGCTCAATGGCACCGACCCTGGTATTTGAAAAAGGTACTAAAAAACTGGTGCTCAGCACCGGCTCGCCGGGCGGTTCCGCTATCATCAATTACGTCGGCAAGGTGCTGGTGGGTACTATGGATTGGGGTTTGAACGTGCAGCAGGCGATTAGTCTGCCGAACTTCGGCAGCCGCAACGGCCCGACCGAACTGGAGCAGGGCAGGGTGTCGGACGCACTGGTGGAAGCGTTGAAAGCGAAGGGCCATAACGTGCGCGTGATGGAACAGACTTCCGGCCTGCAAGGCATCATGCGCATCAACATCCACGGCGAAGAGATGTGGTTCGGTGGTGCCGACCCGCGTCGGGAGGGTATCGTCAAAGGCGATTAAGGAACGCGGAATAAACACGCAAATTATTTCGCACAGGTTCCTCATGTCGACTAAGCGGCGGCTTGCACGCTGGTGGGCACCACAAGAGAGTTGCGGTCTGTTAATCTGGGATCATGCTAAAAAGAAAGAAGACAGGTCTTGTGCTGACTGGTGGCGGTGCCCGCGCCGCCTATCAGGTCGGCGTATTGCAGGCCATCGCAGCGTTGTTACGCGAGGCGGGTTGGCGATCCCAACACAATCCGTTCGATATCATTTGCGGCACCTCGGCTGGCGCCATTAATGCGACAGCACTGGCTTGCCGCGCCGACGATTTTGGCGCCAGCGTGCAGACTCTGGTCAATGTGTGGGAACACTTCGAAGTGGAGCAAGTGTATCGCGCCGATTCACTCGGCATAATTCGCACCGGCGCGCGCTGGCTGTCGCTTCTGTCGTTCGGCTGGATGCTGCGGCAATGGCATGCTAACCCGCCTAACGCATTATTGGACAACACGCCGCTGATTAGCCTATTGCATCGGATGCTGGATTTGCCGCGGTTGGATGCAGCGCTGTCCGGTGGCAGTTTGCATGCGCTGGCGGTGACGGCGTCGTCATACACGGCAGGCCAGCATTTAACTTTTTATCAGAGTGCAGTCGACATCGAACCCTGGAGCAGAACCCAGCGCACCGCACTGAGAGCGCAGATCGGGGTCGATCATCTGCTGGCTTCAGCGTCGATTCCTTTCATCTTCCCCGCCACTCCTTTGTATTGTTTCGGTCACCGCGAGTATTTTGGCGATGGTTCGATGCGTCAACTGGCACCGATTTCGCCTGCAATTCACTTGGGAGCGGACAAGGTGCTAGTGATCGGCTCCGGTCGCCTGACGGAACCGGAGCGCGCCATAGTCGAGTTCGCAACCTATCCTAGTCTGGCGCAGATTGCCGGACACGCGATGTCCAGCATTTTTCTGGACAGCCTGGCGGTGGACATCGAACGTCTCAATCGCATCAATCTGACACTTTCCATGTTGCCCGATGCGATGAAAAACAAGACGCCGCTACGCCCGATCGAGACCCTGATCATTGCGCCTTCCGAGCGGCTAGACGCAATCGCCAGTCGTCACGTCGGCAGCTTGCCGCGCCCGATCCGAACGCTATTGGGCGGCATCGGGGCCACCGAAACGCGTGGTGCGGCGCTGGCGTCATATTTGTTATTTCAGTCCAGCTACACCCGTGAACTGATTGGTCTGGGGTTGCGGGATACTTTTTCACAACGCGAAAACGTGCTGGCTTTCTTTGCGCCCGAATTGCCGGTGGCAGTTCAGGCTTGCCAAAGTGATTTCATAAGCTATTAAAATATGAGGGGTATATGCACATAATTCAATTTTCCGCATATATTTAAAGCGGTATTAAAATATACAATGTGCAGTATATGTGCATGTCCGGGAGTTTCTGATGCGTTGTAGTGCTCTGTCAAAAGTACTGTCGGGTCCGCAGGTATCCGCTTGGCATGTTTTGTATCTGCCGGCTTGAATAATTGCTGCTTTGCCGCATATTCAAGCTAGTGTGTTGTGATTCGGGTTGATTCGTTTTCTACAACACGTTACCCTATGATGATTCAGGTTTGTGGCGCTCGCCAATGAACGCATTAAATCGACGGAAAATGATTTTGAACTTCAAATCACTGCGCAATATCCTTTTTTTTCTGGCCGCGATCTTGTGTTCCGTCGGTGTATCGGCAGCCGAGGTCACAGCGTTGGCCGCGGTGCCTGTATCCGCTTTGCCCATACAGGCACAACAAGTGCTGGTGCAAATCAGGCGGGGCGGCCCTTTTGCTTACGCCAAAGACGGTGTAACTTTTGGCAATTATGAACAAATTCTGCCTAGTCAAAAACGTGGGTATTACCATGAATATACCGTCGAAACGCCGGGTTCGCGTAATCGTGGCGCGCGCCGCATTGTGGCCGGCGGAATTCCGCCGACATCCGGCGAATATTATTACACCGAAGATCACTATGCCAGTTTCCGACGCATCACAGAATGATGGACATAAAAACCAGCCTCCAATTTTTGTACTGGACGAGGGTTCAATGAGTTTGTTACAAACCGTGCTGCCAAATGCGGTGCAATCCATCCGCGCGTTTCGGGTCGCCGATCTGCAATTGGAGGCCGCCAATCTCGGGCAACATTTTCTGTATGCTTATTGCGCAGACGCAACTACCAAACAGCAGGTGCTTACCACCATTGCGGAGGCGTTTTATTTTCCGAAGCACTTTGGCAAGAATTTTGATGCGCTGTCGGATTGTCTGACCGACCTGGTGCATAAGGCGGGACGCCAGCCAGGCTTCGTGGTAGTGCTGGAACAGATTCCGAATACACCGAAATTCGACAAGGAAGCGCGCGAAAACTTGCTCGATGTGTTTCGCGATGCGGCCGATTTCTGGGCTGAAAAGAAAGTCGCATTCAGGGTGTTTTACTCCTTCGAATGAGGCAGAAAAAGGTTAATCTGGAGCAGGCCGACCGCGTTGTCGGCTTTTTTGTTCGGCTTTTTGTTTTTCTATCTGAATCCAACAAAAGGTACAATGCGCGCCATGAAAAACATCGTTATCCTGATTTCCGGGCGCGGCAGCAATATGGAAGCCATAGTTCGTGCCGCGGAGGCCGAACGCTGGCCGGCCAGAATCGCCGCCATCATCAGTAACCGCACTGACGCCCCCGGCCTGCAATTCGCCGCCGCGCACGCGATTCCGACGGCTGTAGTAGCCAACCAGGATTACCCATCACGCGCAGCGTTCGATGCAGCGCTGCAGTCGACCATAGACGGTTTTTTGCCTGACCTGGTAGTGCTGGCCGGATTCATGCGGATTTTGACAGAGCCGTTTGTAGCGCATTATGCCGGCCGGATTTTGAATATCCATCCATCTTTGCTGCCGAATTTCCCCGGCCTTGCCACCCATCGGCAGGCGCTTGCGGCGGGTGTCAGCGAGCATGGCGCGACGGTACACTTCGTCACCGCCGAACTCGATCACGGCCCGGTCGTGCTGCAGGCAAAAATCCCTGTTTTGCCGGGCGACACCGAACATTCGCTGGCAATGCGCGTGCTGCAGCAGGAACACATCATTTATCCGCGTGCGGTAGGCATGTTTATCGAGGGCAGCCTGGCGTTGCAGCAAGAGCAAGGACAACCCAGCACCAATACCGACGAAAGTCGGTCAGATCATATAAAGAAGGATTTCGCATGAGATTGCCACCAGCGGTCATACACCAAACTGAAGAAGTATTACGCGAAATACTGCGTTTTACCGGCCCCGCCGACGGCACGCTATCCCGTTATTTTCGTGATCATCCGCGTTTGGGTTCGCGCGAGCGCGGCGTCATCGCCGAAGGCATTTACGGCCTGTTGCGCAACAAATCGGTGTATTCCAGTTTTGCCGAATCGGGTGGCGGAGGCGGCGGTGCAACCATACGCAAGTTGACCCTGCTCGGCTTGGCAGATGCCGCAGGAGTGGATGCGCTCGGCGGTCTGACCGAAGAAGAGGGCGAATGGCTGCCGCGTGTGATGCAAATCGACCGCACCCTGCTGCAGCCTTTATTGCGCTCGAATCTGCCGCAATGGCTGTTTGAGAAGCTGGTTGCGCGCGATGGCGAAGAAGAAATAATGAAGTTGGCGGATGCCCTGAACCAACCGGCGCCACTGGATTTGCGCGTCAACTCGATCAAGGCGGTACGCGCCGACGTCATGGCCAAACTGGCCGAAGCGCCGATTTTGTGCGAACCGACACCATACTCGTCTTTGGGCCTGCGCGTCATCAAAAAGCCGGCATTGCAAAACCTGCCCTTGTTCAAGGAGGGGGCGATTGAAGTCCAGGACGAAGGTAGCCAGTTGCTGTCCCAGGTGGTGGGTGCCAAGCGTGGTGAAATGGTGGTCGATTTTTGCGCCGGCGCAGGCGGCAAAACTTTGTCATTGGGTGCGGCGATGCGTAACACCGGCCGTCTGTACGCTTTCGATGTTTCCGAAAAACGTCTGGCTAAACTTAAACCGCGCCTGGCCCGCAGCGGTTTGTCGAATGTGCATCCGGTATTGATTGCGCATGAACGCGATGCCAAGATCAAACGCCTGGCCGGCAAGATTGATCGCGTACTGGTCGATGCCCCATGCAGCGGACTGGGTACCTTGCGTCGCAATCCAGACGTCAAATGGCGTCAGACACCGGACTCGATTGTTGAACTCAATGCCAAGCAAAGCGCCATCCTGGACAGTGCAGCAAGACTGGTCAAGGCGGGCGGGCGGCTGGTGTATGCAACTTGCAGTTTGTTGAACGAGGAAAACGAAGATATCGTCAGCCAGTTTTTATCCAACCATCTCGATTTCACGCTGCTGCCGATGAAAGAGGTGCTGGCAGAACAGAAAATTGCACTCGACATGCAGGATTATTTGAAACTGGCACCGCATTTGCATCATACCGACGGCTTCTTTGCCGCCGTCATGGTGCGCCAAGTGCCGCCACTGGTGGCAGTGACTGAAATTGAGCCGGTTCAGATTGACTAAGTCCTTTCATGTAGGGCAGATTATCAGGGCTTGCATCGCCCTGATTGGCGTCAGTGCGCTGCTGGGCACACCGGCGGCGCGCGCATTCGATGCATCGTCATCAGACCCAATCGTTGCGCAAGGAACCCTGCAAGTAGCTTTTTCTCCCTGGGACGATATCGAGACGCTGATTATCACGGCGATTGACGGTGCAAAAAAACAGGTATTGGTGCAGGCTTATCTGCTCACCAGTAAAAAAATTGCAAGGGCATTGATTGCTTCACAGCAGCGTGGCGTCAGTGTGATGGTGTTGGTTGACGCCGCGCAGTCCTCCAAAGTTCCATCCTCCAAAGTACAAGACTTGTCGCTTGCCGGCATTCCTGTATGGGTCGAGACCCGGTACCAGAATGCACATAATAAAGTCATCGTCATAGATGCCGGAACGGCAAGCGCTACGGTGATTACGGGAAGCTATAACTTCACTTGGTCGGCGCAACACAAAAATGCGGAAAATATCTTGATCGCTGGCAAAAATCCGATGCTGGCAGCACGCTACGCGCTGAACTGGGAGCGGCATCGACAGGGTGCAATACCTTATAAACAATGATATTTGCCGCCTGGAACCTATCGACAGCGCCAATGGGAGTGGTGCAAATGGCGTACAATTCGATAGTTTTGGAAGCGCGAATTTTGTTCAATTTATCGGGACTAGTCGTGCAAATGCGATTAACTCTGGAGAAGTAATGATTTTAAATGGCATTTTTGAGACGTCGCTGGATTTTCTTTCGAATGGCGTCACCAGGGCAAGCGGCTGGCAAGTATTCATTTTCACTATGATCGCAACGCATGTCACGATTGCTTGCGTTACGATTTTTTTGCATCGTTGCCAAGCCCATCGGGCGCTCGAACTCCATGCAATTTCGAGCCATTTCTTCCGTTTTTGGCTGTGGCTGACCACCGGCCAGGTCACCAAGGAATGGGCTGCGATTCATCGCAAGCATCATGCCAAATGCGAAACCGAAGAAGACCCGCATAGCCCGGTTACGCGCGGCATCAAAAAGGTGCTGTTCGAGGGCGCTGAGCTATATCGTGCCGAATCAAAAAATCGGGAAACCATCGAAAAATATGGTCACGGAACTCCCGATGACTGGCTAGAACGCAATGTTTACACTAAATACAGCATGCAGGGCGTGGTGCTGATGCTGTTTATCGATGTATTGCTGTTCGGGGTTATTGGCATCACCGTGTGGGCGGTACAAATGATGTGGATTCCGATTACTGCCGCCGGCATTATCAATGGGATTGGCCACTATTGGGGGTATCGAAATTACGATTGTGCCGATGCATCCACCAATATTGTGCCTTGGGGTATTTTGATCGGTGGTGAAGAGTTGCACAATAACCACCATACTTTCGGCTCGTCGGCCAAGCTGTCATCGAAATGGTATGAATTCGATATCGGCTGGATGTATATTCGCTTGATGGAAATCGTCGGCTTGGCAAAAGTCAAAAAAATTGCGCCAGAACCAAAATTCGATCAGCAGAAACGGATTGCAGATATCGACACCCTGCAGTCGGTGATTGCCAACCGTTATGATGTGATGGCCAAATACGCCAAATCCCTAAAGCGTGCGTGGCATGACGAACTGGTGCAAATGAAAGGAAAAACTCAGCTTGGATCAAGTTTCCTGAATTCATCAAAAAAACTTTTGCAACGTGAGCCGGGCAAGCTGGAAGCTACCCATAAGCAGCAACTTTCTGAATTGTTCGCGCACAGCAAGGCGCTCAAGACCATGCACGAGATGCGCGTCGAACTGGGTGCAATCTGGGAGCGCTCGCACGCTAGCCGTGATCAATTACTGCAACAGTTGCAGGATTGGTGCGCCAGGGCTGAGGCTTCCGGCATCAAGGCGTTACGGGATTTTTCACTCCGTCTACGAACCTACGCTTAAAACTGGTCGATATCTGCCGGCATGAATGCCAGCGAAATTATCAGCAGAAAACCAATTTTTGATATGAAACGGCCCGGATTATCCTGGCCGTTTTTTTATAATGATCGCGACTGTGCCACGCGGTAGAAAATTAAAAGCCCCGCAAGATGTAATCTTGCGGGGCTTTTTATGGTCAAAAATCGATTACCTGATTTTTGTTTCCTTGTAAGCAACATGCTTGCGCGCCTTGGGATCAAACTTCATGATCTCCATTTTTTCAGGCGTGGTGCGCTTGTTTTTTGTAGTGGTATAGAAGTGACCTGTACCTGCGGTCGACTCCAGCTTGATTTTGTCGCGGCCAGATTTTGCCATGATGGTTTCCTTTATCCCGTTGCGCTAATTAAACTTTTTCGCCGCGGGCACGCATGTCGACCAGTACGGCATCAATGCCGAGTTTGTCGATGACACGCAGACCGGCATTAGATAAACGCAGGGAAACCCAGCGATTTTCCGATTCGACGAAAATGCGGCGATTTTGCAGATTCGGCAAAAAACGACGCTTGGTTTTGTTGTTTGCATGGGAAACATTGTTGCCGACCATCGGCTTTTTCCCGGTAACTTGGCAGACACGTGCCATGCTTTACTCCTCAATGGTTTCCGAATTCGGAAAAAATGAGAGTATAGACAAAAAACTGTTTTTTATCAATGACTTGTGAAAATAAATTGTGTCATTAATATTTTATATATTTAACAAATTGCAGCAACGATGTTTGCATGTGCTTGCTTTAACAAAATTGATATTTTTTCAGAATGTACATACTGAAATATGTATATTTTAAAGCCGCATACATATATGCGTAGAATAGTGTTTTATTGCAGATACCCCCATTTTTTTGAGACGACTGAGATGGAATGGCTACAATTGTCCATGTTCTGCGAATGAATGAATTTGTCGCCCTGCGACGATGAAATGATCCAGCACCTGTACGTCAACCAGTTCCAGCGTCTGCTTTAGCGTGCGTGTGAGCAAATGATCGACTGCGCTGGGCTCGGGTGAGCCGGATGGATGATTGTGGGCCAGGATGATGGCAGCAGCATTGTGCTCCAGCGCAACTTTTACTACTTCGCGCGGATAAACGCTGGCATGCGTGAGTGTGCCGCGAAATAGTTCTTCAGAAGCAATCAGGCGATTCTTGACGTCCAGGAACAGTACAGCGAATGACTCGTATTGCTTGTTGCCGAGCAGTAGTTGCAGGTAGTGGCGCACCGCTTGCGGCGAGCTTAGCGTGACGCCGGCTTCCAGTTCTTCGGCCAGAGCACGCCTGGCCAATTCCAGAACCGCTTGCAACTGTGCGAATTTAGCGGGGCCAAGGCCGTTGATGGCTGAGAATTCCTTGATTCGGGCAGAAAACAAGCGGTTCAAAGAGCCAAAATGGCCAATCATTTCGCGCCCCAGATCTACTGCACTTTTACCGGTGACGCCGGTGCGCAAAAAAACGGCCAGCAATTCGGCATCCGAGAGTTTTTGCGGCCCGTGTTTGATCAGCCTTTCACGCGGGCGCTGGTCTTCGGGCCAATCCGTAATCGCCATGCCGGGCTTCCTTCAATTGTCTGGTTTATTTGCAGAGGCGCAAACAGCCATAAAGCTGGCTTACAATACCAGCTTATTCCCAATTACCACGAGTTTCACATGTCCAGCACACTACCCCCAGTTGTTACCGATACAGCTTATTTGACGTTGCACTATCGCCTGGCATCCATGGATGGCCAAGACATTGTCACTACTTTCCAGGACAAGCCTGCAACTTTGCAGCTGGGTAATGGGCAGCTTGCCCCTTTTCTTGAGGCCTGCTTGATCGGATTGCAAGAGGGCATGCATCAAACCTTTGAATTGCCGCCGGAGCAAGCATTTGGCCCGCGTAATCCAGACTTGGTCCAGCGCGTATCGACATTAACTCTGCAGGAAAACTCGCCTGCGGATGCGCAATATGCGATTGGTGACCTGGTGAATTTTGCAGCACCGGGCGGCGGTCGTTTTGCAGGCGTTTTGAGATCGATTGATGCTGCTGGTGCCTTGTTTGATTTCAACCATCCGCTGGCGGGTCAATCTCTGAAGTTTGAAGTCAGAATCATTGGGATCATGTGATGGAAGAAAAGGAGATTTTGTTGGCGCAGCCGCGCGGTTTTTGTGCCGGTGTTGATCGCGCAATTGACATCGTGGAACGGGCATTACTACAGTTCGGCGCGCCAGTTTATGTACGCCATGAAATCGTGCATAACGCTTACGTAGTGGAGGATTTGCGCAGTAAAGGAGCGATCTTCATCGAGGAACTTGATGATGTACCGGCCGGTAATATTGTGATTTTTTCAGCGCATGGTGTTTCCAGGGCAGTGCGCGACGCAGCAACGGCAAGAGGCTTGACAGTTTTTGATGCAACCTGTCCTTTGGTAACCAAGGTGCATATGGAGGTGGCGAAAATGCGACGGGAAGGACGTGAAATCGTCATGATCGGCCATCAGGGGCATCCTGAAGTGGAAGGCACGATGGGGCAAGCGGAGGAAGGCATGTATCTGGTGGAGACCGTTGCCGATGTCAATGCCCTAGCCGTGCTGCGGCCCGACATGCTGGCCTACGTCTCGCAAACCACGCTTTCAGTCGATGATACGGCCGATATTATTGCCGCGTTACGAAGCCGCTTCCCGCTTGTCGTCGAGCCGAAAAAAGGTGATATTTGCTATGCCACTACCAATCGCCAGGAGGCGGTCAAATTCATGGCGCCAATGGTAGATGTGGTCATTGTTGTCGGTAGTCCCAATAGTTCCAACTCGAATCGCTTGCGTGAAGTCGCGGAAAAAAAGGGAGCCGTAGCGCATATGGTGGACAACGCCGCCCAAATCGACCCCAACTGGCTAGCCGGCAAGAGAAGAATTGGCGTAACCGCGGGTGCATCCGCTCCTGAAGTATTGGTGCAAGCTGTAATCGACCGCTTGAAAGTACTGGGAGCAAAGAACGTCAGGCACCTTGAAGGGGTTAAAGAGCATGTTACCTTCCCTTTGCCAAAAGGTCTGGGCAACGCATGATAGCCTTGACCTGCTGCGTATCGGGGATGCAGCGTGTTTCGTGCATGCATCTCGCTTAAAAAAATCTGATCCGCATGTGACGGTATACGCGCTGACTAAGTTTTACTGAACTATATTTAGAATAAACTGGAATTTTCCAGATATTGTTTATCAAATTCCTCATTACTATATCTAGCGTGCAAAATCGACTGTTTTTATCCATACACCACAATTGCGGTGTAACACTGCAGTCAGTGGGGTAGCATCACTTGGTGCAAAATCTGCACTGAAGTAGCCGCTTCACGATTTAGATTCTGTATAATCGCGCCCTAATTTGGATGCTCCCCAAAAGAGAGCGCCCAGATATTAAAAAAGCGTTTAAACCAGACGCAAGACAAGGAGACAATATGACCATAGAACACGCCCCCCATGCCCATGCTCATGCATCAGCAAAAATTTTGATTAAATAAGCAGCAAAAAGCCTACTACGGCACCCAAGAGGTTTACCTGGGTGCCGTTTTTATTATTAGGAACGGTTTTTGCTGCAGTCGCACATGATGCGATCGTAGATAAACCGCAGAACAACTAAATTACGATCTTCTGAGGGAGCTTGAACCTATGGATATTTTTATCCAACAAATCATTAACGGCCTGGTACTTGGCAGCATGTATGCGCTGATTGCTCTTGGCTACACAATGGTATACGGCGTTCTTAGTCTTATCAATTTCGCCCACGGTGAGGTATTAATGATCGGCGCAATGGTCGGATTGAGCGTTCTCAAGATTATTCAAACCTCCGCACCAGACATGCCGGGCATCTTCAAGCTGGCGATTGCCATTGCGGCTGCAATACCGGTATGTGTGCTTGTTAACGTATTGATTGAACGTGTGGCTTACCGACGATTACGCAACGCGCCCCGCTTGGCTCCGCTGATTACTGCTATCGGCATCGGCATTTTGCTACAGACTTTTGCCATGATGATTTGGGGACGCAGTCCATTGCCTTTCCCTCAGGTCATGTCAAGTGAGCCAATTCATATTGGCGGCGCACTGATTTCCCAGACCCAGGTCATGTTGCTGGCACTGGCGATTATTTCTATGGTGGGATTGGTAATTCTGATTGAAAAAACCAAGATGGGTCGCGCCATGCGCGCTACCTCGGAGAATCCGCGCGTGGCTGGCTTGATGGGAGTCGATGCCAATAAAGTGATTGTGGCGACATTCGCCATCGGTGCCGCTTTAGCTGCGGTAGCAGGTGTAATGTGGGGCGCGAATTATTCTTCGGCACAGTTTGCGATGGGATTTTTGCCCGGTTTGAAGGCATTTTCTGCCGCTGTACTGGGTGGCATAGGTAATATATATGGTGCGATGTTGGGCGGTATTTTGCTGGGGGTGATTGAAAGCCTGGGTGCTGGCTATATTGGCGACCTGACGGGCGGCTTTCTGGGTAGTCATTACCAGGATATTTTTGCTTTTGTCGTGCTAATTATTGTGTTGACACTGCGTCCGTCAGGAATTATGGGCGAGCGTGTTGCCGACCGTGCTTAAAGGAAAATTTCATGGCATTTAACTTTGACATCAAAAAGAATCCGACCACTGCTTATTCCAGCTTTGCCCTTTTGGCAATCGTCGCAATTGCCTTCCCCTTTTTCGCTGCCAATTTTGGTAATTCCTGGGTGCGCATTATTGATTTTGCACTGCTCTACATCATGCTCGCGCTGGGCTTGAATATTGTTGTGGGTTTTGCCGGCCTGTTAGATTTGGGCTACATCGCTTTTTATGCTGTTGGTGCCTACACTACAGCCTTACTTGCGTCGCCGCAGTTTGCTGTAGTGCTGGAGTCCTTTGTGAATCAGTACCCTCCCATCGGCAATTTTCTATTGTGGGTATTTGGCCCTGAAATTGCGCAAAACGGGATTCATCTTTCGGTTTGGTTGATTGTGCCGATTGCAGGTGGCGTGGCGGCATTGTTTGGGGCTCTTCTGGGTGCGCCGACGCTAAAGCTGCGGGGCGATTATCTGGCGATTGTGACGCTCGGGTTTGGGGAAATCATACGCATTTTCCTGAATAACCTGAATGGACCGGTAAACATCACCAATGGGCCGCAGGGTATCAATATGATTGAGCCGATTCGAATTTTCGGCGTTTCTTTGGCTGGTGAAGCAGGCTCGATGGCGACGGTTGAAATTGGCAGTTTTTCTATGCCATCGGTAAATGCATACTATTTTCTGTTCCTGGCCTTGTGCATTGTCATCGTCCTGATTACTTCGCGCCTGCAGCATTCGCGTCTTGGCCGGGCCTGGGTTGCCATTCGTGAAGATGAGATTGCGGCGAAAGCAATGGGCATCAATACCCGGAATATCAAATTGCTGGCGTTCTCGATGGGAGCGTCTTTTGGTGGTATCTCGGGGGCGATGTTCGCATCTTTCCAGGGCTTTGTTTCACCAGAATCTTTTACCTTGATGGAATCCATCATTATTCTGTCAATGGTGGTGTTGGGCGGTATGGGGCATATTCCTGGTGTGATACTGGGCAGTATTATTCTTGCGGCCTTGCCTGAGGTACTGCGCCATGTAGTTGAACCGGTCCAGAAATTACTGTTCGGTCACGTGATTATAGATGCTGAGATTTTGCGCCAGCTGCTGTACGGTCTGGCCATGGTTTTGATCATGCTCAACCGCCCTGCAGGGCTGTGGCCAGCACCAAAACACGAGGATAGACCGGATGCGGATATCGACAAGCCAGAGCTCGTGGCCGGTGTGGTTGCAGCACAAGGAGAGCATGGATGAGCGAACAAACCATTCTGAAAATTGTCGGCGTCAATAAGCGCTTCGGTGGCTTGCAGGCCTTGTCGAATGTCAATCTCAAGATCGCCAAAGGACAGATATATGGCCTGATCGGCCCCAATGGAGCGGGCAAGACAACTTTTTTCAACGTTATAACTGGCCTATATCAGCCTGACAGCGGTTCGTTTGAGTTGGCTGGCAAACCGTACTCGCCTTCAGCTCCGCATGAGGTTGCCAAAGCAGGAATTGCGCGCACGTTCCAAAATATCCGTCTCTTCAGCGAGATGACGGCACTCGAAAATGTCATGGTGGGGCGGCATGTGCGTACCCACCAAGGTGTACTGGGCGCGATTCTGCGTTATAAAGCCGCGCGTATGGAAGAGCAGGAAATTCGTGCGCGTGCAATGGAGCTTCTGGATTTCGTTGGTATAGCGCAATTTGCGAATCGGACTTCGCGCCATCTGTCGTATGGCGACCAACGCCGTCTGGAAATTGCGCGCGCGCTAGCTACTGATCCGCAACTGCTGGCTTTAGACGAGCCGGCAGCCGGCATGAATGCAACCGAGAAATTGGGATTGCGCGAACTACTGGTGAAAATAAAATCCGAAGGCAAGACTATTTTGCTTATCGAACATGATGTAAAACTGGTGATGGGTCTTTGTGACCGTCTCACTGTTCTGGATTACGGCAAGCCAATCGCGGAAGGTTTGCCGGCTGAAATTCAGAAGAACCCGGCCGTTATCGAGGCGTATTTGGGAGGTACTCATTAATGGCTGCAAATGTACTCAAAATTACTGGTCTGAAAGTTTCTTACGGCGGCATTCAGGCTGTCAAAGGTATTGATATCGAAGTAAATAAAGGTGAATTGATTACGCTTATCGGTGCTAACGGCGCCGGTAAGACAACCACTCTCAAGGCGATTACGGGTACCTTGCCGATCTGCAGGGTGGATGGCGATATGCAATATATGGGCAAATCGATCAAGGGTCAGGAATCGTTCAAGCTGGTCAAGAATAACCTGGCCATGGTGCCGGAAGGCAGGGGCGTCTTTACCCGCATGAGCATCAAGGAAAACTTGATGATGGGAGCTTTTACCCGGGACGATAAGGCGGGCATCGAAGCAGATATCGATAAATGGTTCGGCGTATTTCCCCGTTTGAAAGAGCGTGCATCGCAGATGGCGGGTACATTGTCAGGTGGCGAGCAACAGATGCTCGCGATGGCGCGTGCGTTGATGTCCCATCCCAATTTATTGCTGCTTGACGAGCCATCCATGGGACTGTCGCCGATCATGGTCGAGAAAATCTTTGAAGTTGTGCGTAACGTAGCGGCCGAAGGCGTGACAATCTTGCTGGTTGAGCAAAATGCGAAGCTTGCCTTGCAGGCTGCTCATCGTGGTTATGTGATGGATTCTGGCTACATCACCATGAGCGGAAATGCAAAAGACATGCTGAACGACCCAAAAGTCAAAGAGGCTTATCTAGGTGAAGGCTGATTAAAATCTGTTACCCGCGCTTGACGAATAAAAATCCCTTGCATGAATCATGTGCAAGGGATTTTTCATGGTAAATAGTTAATGGTAAATACCGGTGACGGGAACTCACTCGGCTTTTCCAGAATGGTATTTGCGCCTGTTTTCAGCCGCTTGCCTGACATGCGGCGGTATTTTCTTGAGCAGAAAAGGCAACCCCAGAGCAAGCAATGTTGCATCATCGAGCCAGCCTAATATCGGGATTACGTCAGGGAGCAAATCCAGTGGGCTGATAACGTATAACGCTAGCAAGATCGCCCCGACCTTGATGTAGGCGGGTGTTTCGGGCTGGCGTAATGCGTACCACAACAGCGATGCATCGCGCCCCCCTGCTTTTAGTAAAAAAAGAATGCGGGTTAGCATGCGGATCTCCTATGCTAATATTTAAAAATACATTGCCTGGATGCGATGCCAAACTAAAATGGCGGCAGGCTGCTAAAGTCACAGTTGCTAGTCTATTCGATATTACGCGAATGAACTTGATCTTACTTGATAGACGACAGCGGTGTTTCAGTATCGTTTATGAATAAAAAAATGCCCCGTAATTACGGGGCATTTGGAATGTGCGGCTAATACTAATCAGGCTGTTACAACATCCACAAACCCGAAGAACGGAGTGCGGCAGCCAAATTTGTGTAATTATTTCTTTGCGGCGCTACTTACCTTGCTGGTTACGCTAGAAAATTTGCTGGCAGCAGTATTCATGTTTGATTCCAGCGTTTCAACTGCTTGCTTTGTGGTTTTTGTCAGCTGATCATAACCGGCGTTGGCGTTACCGATCGCTGTTTTAAGCATTGCAACAACATTCTCAGAACCGGCCGGCGCGTTTTTTGTGACTTCTTCAATCAGCGACAGCACTTTACGGTTGGTTTCAGCAATTTGTGTTTCAGCAACTTTGGTGAACTCGGCTTGCGTGTTTGACGCGATGTTAGCCAGATGGCGGCTGTATGCAAGAGCTTTCTCAGCAGTTGGCTTGGCTTGGGTGGAGGTCAATGAAAAAAATTCTTGTGGGTCTTTTACGGAAAATAATTGCTTAGCTGTAACTGTAGATTCTTCCAGTGAGGATTTTGCAGCATTCATGTTCAAATCAATAACTTTTTCAATACTTTCAAATGCTTTATTTGTCAGTGAAGTGATCATGGCGATTTGCGCTTCAAAATTTGCTTTTGTAGCACTGGAAAATTGTTCTGAGACTGAAAACATGGAAATCCCCTAAGATTAGAGCGTGGTTAAATGATATTTTAAAATTAAATTGTGCACCGCAACAATTCTTATTGTAGCGGTTAAATAATATTAGTCAAGCATTTATTTGCGCAAGGCACAAATAAATGCTGGGTTGTGCATGTGTGACTATATCGGTATTTTTCGCCGCAATTGATTCTGTTTCTCGCAGGAGTCGCCCCGCATGAAGGTGAGCGCCCGGGCATTTTAAGCTGATTTTTCAGGGCTTGCTGCATGTGACGGAATGGCGCTCGATGCTGCCTATAACAAAAGATACCAGTTGCAATAGCGTTGGCAGGCGATTCTGGCAATGATATCCGCGGGACAGTTACGATACACTTGCAGAAGATCGCAATTGCCGCAGAATATGCGTTGCGATGGCAGGATAATTGCCGCACTGCGGTATAGCGAACTGGAACATTTTTAATGTATTTATGACTCTTGCCACAAACTCCCCAGCGCTCAGCAACACAATGGCCGGCGCACCGCAGAATCGGTGGTTAGTCGCCACTCCGTTTATTTTTGTTTTAATTTGGAGTACGGGTTTTGTGGTGGCCAAATTTGGCTTGCCTTATGCCCCTCCATTAACTTTTTTATTGCTCCGTTTCAGTGGCGTATTGATGGTATTGGTGCCGTTGGTGCTGCTGATGCAAGCCCCTTGGCCAGTGGGGCAGATACGCCATATTGCCGTAGCGGGTATTTTTGTGCAGGCAGGTTATCTGGCCGGTGTCTGGTGCGCCATCAAGCTTGGCATGCCGGCAGGTTTGTCAGCACTGATTGTCGGGATGCAGCCAATTCTGACGGCGTTTGCGGCGCCTTTGATCGGCGAATCTGTAAAAAAACGCCAATGGCTAGGATTGCTATTAGGACTGTTCGGCGTGGGGTTGGTGGTTTCTAATAAAATTACCGTTATTGGCTTATCCTGGCAAAGCATTGCCTTGTGTCTGGGGGCGTTATTGTCAATCACGCTTGGCACCTTGTATCAAAAACGATATTGCGCATATTTCGATCTGCGTACCGGCACTACCATTCAGTTTGCCGCATCATTTATGGTTATATTGCCGATGGCAATAGCCTTTGAGCACGTCACGCCCGCGTTGGCCACCGTACAATGGACGCCGCAGTTTATTGGCGCACTGCTATGGTCAGTCCTTGCCTTGTCGATTGGCGCTATTTTTCTTTTATTCTCGCTCATTCGCAAGAGTGCGGCCACTAGCGTCACCAGCCTTTTATATTTAACGCCGCCTACCACCGCAGTGATGGCATGGATGATGTTTGGTGAAAGCTTCAGCATTGCAGGTATTGTCGGTATGCTGGTGGCGGTGATTGGTGTGGTTTTCGTTATGAGGAAGTAATGCGGATAGAAGCGAACAAACGCAGTGAATACCTGCATTTTCAAGAAATAACGACACGCTGGATGGACAACGACGCTTACGGGCATGTCAATAATGTGATTTATTACAGCTGGTTTGATACGGTTGTAAACCAATTCCTGATTGCGCATGGGGTACTGAATGTGGATCATGGCCGAGTCATTGGACTGGTGATCGAAACCCAGTGCAATTATTTCGCACCGGTGGCTTTCCCGGATCGGATTTATGCAGGATTGCGTGTCGGCAAGTTGGGAAACTCCAGTGTGCGCTATGAGGTCGGGATTTTCCGCGGCGACGCAGATGTCGCAGCCGCTCAAGGGCATTTCATCCATGTATATGTCGACAGATCTACGCGTCGCCCTGTTGCGATTCCCGACAATATGCGAGAGATTCTCGAATCCATTCAAATCGAGTCACAGAAAGACATCCAGCATGATTGAGACTGCAGAGCAGAAAATTGTGGATGCGGCAATCGTTTCCCGCCGCTCTATCCGCGCTTTTTTGCCCCAGACAGTGGCGCGTGAAGATATTGAAAAGATACTGGAGGTGGCAGCACGCGCTCCCTCCGGCACCAATACGCAACCTTGGAAGGTGTATGTATTGACCGGTGCAACCAAAAACCGCTTGTCTTCAGAAATTGCACAAGCCTTTACCGACGTTACTGCCGCTCAGGAGCACGTGGAAGAATATAGCTATTATCCTCGCCAATGGGTGTCGCCTTACATTGATCGTCGTCGCAAAGTAGGCTGGGATATGTATGCGTTGCTCGGATTAACGCGTGACAACAAGGCGGGAATGCAGCAGCAGCATGGCCGAAATTATGTATTTTTCGATGCGCCAGTCGGTTTGATGTTCACCATCGACCGTATCATGGAGCAGGGGTCATGGCTGGATTACGGCACGTTCCTGCAGAACATCATGATTGCTGCGCGTGGTCGTGGCTTGGATACCTGTCCGCAGCAGGCATTCACCCAGTATCATAAAATTATTCGCAATGTGCTGGAGTTGCCGGACAACGAGATGGTTGTCTGCGGCATGTCGCTGGGTTATGCGGATATGGACAAGATTGAAAATACCTTGCAGACCGAGCGCGAGCCGGTAGCGGGCTTCGTTAAGTTTCTGGAGTGATTTCCCGATAATTTGCCAAGACCCGCATTTAACAGTCTATTCGGATTTTAATTTGTGACTTGTCAACAATATGAAGAATTTTGTTCAAGACTATGCGCTAACATCTTAATTCTCTTGCGAATTTTATCGGTTTTGCTAAACTAAAAGAGTATAAGAATTTGCACAAAATAGAGAGGTTTGTGATGCCTAAGTCTGCGTTAGTTTTATTTTTTTCAATACTGTTCGTTACCTTTTCTGCGCCCGCAGCGCTGGCTACAGAAGTCACCTCACAGGCAGCGCAGCGCAAAAAAATCAATGCGCAGCCTGTAGTCGCAAAACACAAATCTAAAATCATTGCCAGCCGAGGCAAAGCTAAAAGAGTCATTGTCGTTCATAAAAAAAATGCAAAGATTGTCGTTTCCAGCCATAGGCGGAAAATTGCGCATAAGCGCGTATTGACAGCGCCGCTGGCGGTGGCGATACCGGCCAAGCTCACTTTTGGCGACCTGGCTGGGCTGAGGCACACGCGCGACTCGCTTGATCTTGAATCCAATGTCGCATTTGTCATGGATCAGGCGACTTCTGCAGTGTTGTTTGAAAAAAATTCAAGGGTGCCGCTGCCGATGGCGTCCATCACCAAATTGATGACAGCGCTAGTCGTGCTTGATTCGGCTCAAGATATGAACGAGATACTGGAAGTCACTAGCGAGGATATCGATTATGAAAAAAATAGCGGCTCGCGTCTGAGAGTGGGGGCTCAGTTGTCGCGCACCGATATGCTGCATATCGCACTGATGAGTTCGGAAAACCGTGCCGCTTCGGCGCTAGGACGTAATTACCCGGGCGGTTTGAAAAATTTTGTCAAGAGCATGAATGAAAAAGCACGAACGATTGGCATGAATAATTCCATGTACGTCGATTCCACCGGGCTATCGAGCCGGAATGTGGCGAGCGCGCGTGATCTGGCCAAACTGGTCAGTGCCGCCTACAATTACCCGATAGTGCGCCAATATTCGACCGATACCAGTTATATAGTGGAACCGGGAGGGCGCGCTCTGCAATACTCTACATCCAATAGATTGGTGAAAAATCCTGAATGGGATATCGGTTTGCAAAAAACAGGTTATATCTCTGAAGCCGGGAGATGCCTGGTGATGCAGGCAAAGATCGAGGGGCGGCCGGTTGTAATGGTTTTTCTCGACTCTAAAGGCAAGCAATCGCGTCTGGGGGATGCCGCGAGGATACGCAAGTGGCTGGAGGCGTCGCCGCCAACACTCTCCGGCACGCATGCGCTCGCCGAGCAAAGTTGATGAGAGCAGTTTAGAAACGGAGTCCGCAGTAATCATTGACCGCCGCCTTACGCCGATTTAATGGTGGGTATAGTAAAATATACCAATTTATCCGCATGTATTCATTGCGGCACGGTAATATACACTAGCCACTATCGCGAAGTGCGAAAGGCGTTTCTAGCGACTGATTTCGCGTTCCAAAAATGCCCGCACCTCCGGGTCAAACAGAGTGGCGACGTTGAGGCGCATGCGCCGCGACGGCAACTGGCTGGGCGAAAACAGGCAGCCGGGAGCCAGCAGGATATCTTCATTCATCGCTTTTTCCGCCAGTACGTTGGTGTCGCAGCCGGTGTCGGCCCAGACGAACATGCCGGCCGGGGTGCTGATGTCGATCGTCATGCCGATGCTTTCCAGCCACTTGATGCTCTCATCGCGCACCGCGTCCAGCCGGCTACGCAGGCGCTCGGTGTGTTTGCGGTAATGGCCTTCAGACAGAATTTTGTAGACCACGCGCTCGCCGATTTCGCTGGTGGTCAGCGCTGTCAGCATCTTGCGATCCGATAATTGCTGCGCCCGCTCGCGCGAGGTGGCGATGAAGCCGACGCGCAGATTGGCCGCCAGCGTCTTGGAAAAACCGCCGAGGTAAATCACCCGATTCAGTTGGTCGAGTGAGGCGATGCGGGTTGCCGGCTGCACGCTGCTGCCGGGGTGCATGTCGCAATAGATGTCGTCTTCCACAATGATAAAGTCGTGTTGTTCAGCCAGTTTCAGTACTTGAAACGCCTTGGCGCTGGAGAGCGAAGTTGAGGTCGGATTGTGCAGCACTGAATTGATCACGAACAGCTTGGGTTTGTGCAGCGCGGCCAGTTCGGCCAGCTGGGCAATGTCGGGGCCGTCCGGCAGGCGCGGGATGCCGATCACTTTGGCGCCCAGCAGAGTGAATGAGCCGAACATCAGGAACCAGGCTGGATCATCGACAAAGATGATGTCGCCCGCTTGCGTGAACTGGCGTGCGACCAGGTCTAGCGCCTGTGTGACGCCGGAGGTGGTGATGATCTGTTGCGGGGTGGCGGCGATTTCCAGCGCGGCTAGTTTTAGCTGCAACTGCTGGCGCAGCGGCAAAAATCCTTGCGGCGTGCCGTAATGCAGCAGCAGGTTCTGGTGCTGGCGGCTGACCGCGCGCAAACCGTTGGCGATCAACTCGCCGTCCAGAAAATCATGCGGCAGCAGCCCGATACCGGGCATTTTTTGCGGCGGCGTCGGGCGGAACATGCTGCGCACCAGCCAGGCTACATCGAACTGCGGCGGCATGCTGATGGGCGGGTGATTCGGGTCCAGCGCCGCTAGTAGCGGCGCCCGATCCCGCACAAAAAAGCCGGCCCCCCGGCGCGATTCCAGATAACCGTTGGCCACTAGCCGGTCATACGCTTTGACCACAGTAAAGCGCGACACCGCACTGCTGTAAGCATACTGGCGAATCGACGGCATGCGCGCACCGGTGCGCAGCAGCTTGTCGTCGATGCGCGCTTCGACCGAGCGCACGATCTGGCTTACCAGTGAAGTGCCTGATTCCCGGGTGATCTGTGTTTGCCTATCCATCACGGTTTCCAGTGTATTGGTCATTTTGCCAGTACAGTCCTCAATTTATCTGGTCAACTGTATTGGTACTGTATTGGTTTTTTAGATTAGCATACATCAAACACTTTGAAGGAGTCAGCATGAAAAACATCGTCGCCAATGATTTCCTGATTTTGCAGCCGGGGCAGTTGATTTCCGTCAGCGCCGATGCCGCGCTCACGATGCAGATCGATTGCGGCCGCGTCTGGGTCACAATCGAAGGAGTAAATGCAGATTACTGGCTGTTCGATGGCGATACCTTGGCATTAATCGCTGGACGGCATGTAGTGATTGAGGCCGTCAAGGTGTTCAGCCGTATCGATTTCCTGCCGTCGCTGCAGTTTGCTGATCGCCTGTGCATGCCGATGCCGGTAGCGTCGTCAGATATAGAGGCTCTTGCCGGCTACTGATCTTGCTGCTGAATAAGTTATTTTTAGGGGGTATTCATGACATTTGCACTACCGAACAAAGCCGAACTCGACAGCGCCGCCGCCATCGTCTATGCGGCAATGGCGCCGACTCCGCAATATTCCTGGCCCTTGCTGAACCAGGCATTGGACACCGAAGTCTGGATCAAGCACGAGAACCATACCCCGACCGGCGCCTTCAAGGTGCGTGGCGGTCTAGTCTACATCCATGAACTGGTGCAAGGTGCGCCCGAAGTCAGGGGCGTGGTGTCGGCCACGCGCGGCAACCATGGCCAGTCGATCGGTTTTGCGGTGCGTCGTCATGGCCTGCGGGCGACCATTGTGGTGCCCAACGGGAATAGCCGCGAAAAAAATGCGGCGATGCGCGCGCTGGGCGTGCAACTGATCGAGTATGGCGACGAGTTTCAGGATAGTCGGGAGCATGCAGAGCAGCTTGCGGCCAGCCAGGGGCTGCACATGATTCCCTCGATGCACCGCGACCTGGTGCGCGGGGTGGCGACTTACTGGACCGAGCTGTTGACCGCCCAGTCCGACCTCGATATGATTTTCGTGGCGATTGGGCAGGGTTCCGGCATCTGTGCGGCAGTGGCGGCGCGCAATGCTCTAGGTCTGAAAACGAAAATTATCGGCGTGGTGTCGGCCCATGCGCTCAGTTACCAGCTGTCGTTCGAGCAAAAACGCAAGGTGATTTCGGACGTCACCACAGTGATCGCAGACGGCGTGGCCTGCCGCGTGCCGGACGATGCCGCGCTGGAAATCATCCTCCAATGCGTGGATGATGTCGTCGCCGTGACCGATACGCAAGTCGCTCAGGCGATGAAGATGTACTTTGTCGCCACCCATAACGTGGCCGAAGGTGCGGGTGCAGTGCCGTTGGCGGCGGCACTGCAGATGAAAAATGCGCTCAAGGGCTTGAAAGTCGGACTGCCGCTTGGCGGCGGAAACGTCGATCACGACCAATTTTCGCGGATTTTGAGCACGTGTTGAACGTTCGGATCTACTGAAGGTGGGCCCAAATGGCTGCGGATCAATCACCATGCAAATGAGCGATGAAACCAGGGGCATGTGGCTCGGTGCGGTCGGGGTCGTGTTGTTCAGTCTGACCTTGCCTTTCACCCGCCTGGCGGTGGCCGAACTGAATCCTGTGCTGGTGGCGCTGGGACGCGCGGTGCTCGCCGCGTTTTGTTCGGCACTGCTGTTATGGCGCAGCGGCGCGGTGCGTCCCAGCGCCGGTCAGTGGCAATCTCTGATCATCGTCGCGTTCGGTGTGGTGGTCGGGTTTCCGGTGTTCTCGTCGGTGGCGATGCGGTATGTGCCGGCTTCGCACGGCGCGATCGTGCTTGGCATCCTGCCGTTGGCGACCGCATTGTTTGGCGCGCTGCGCTTCGGCGAGCGGCCCTCGATCGGATTCTGGCTGGCGGCGCTGGTCGGCAGCGGCATCGTGGTCGGATTTGCGTTGCAACAGGGCGGCGGCCAGTTTCAGCTGGCTGATCTGGCGTTGTTTGCGGCTGTGCTGGCGGCCGCCATGGGTTATGCCGAAGGCGCTCGCCTGTCGAAGACGATGGGCGGCCAGCAGGTAATTTCGTGGGCTTTGATCGTGTCGATGCCGGTCCTGCTGCCGATCACGATTTGGCTCGCCTTGCGCTACGGCGTGTCCGCTTCACCGCAAGCGTGGTTCGGTTTTGCCTATGTGTCCTTGTTTTCGATGTTTATCGGTTTCTTCTTCTGGTACCGCGGGCTGGCGTTGGGCGGCATCGCGCGGGTAGGGCAGGTGCAGCTGATTCAACCGTTTTTGACGCTGCTCGGCGCCGCTCTGATCAACGGCGAATCTTTCGAAATGCGGAACATTCTATTTGCGCTGGCGGTCATCGCGGTGGTGGCAATCGGACGGCGGATGGCAATCCGGCGCTGATTGATATTGGCCGATTGGCAATGAAAAAATTCCATTTTTCACCTGGCTGGAATTCCCACCGACATTCTGCAAGGTGTCAAAGATCTTCTCAAGTCGTACAATGTGCAAGCACGAAGTTGCACCCAATTTATCGCCATTGCGGCATTTTTTCTGGATATCACATGTCTTTTTACAAAAAACTCGCCGCACTCAACATCGAACTGCCTGCCGTTGCCGTACCTGCGGCAGCCTACGTGATGTTTGCGCAAACCGGCAATACCGTTTTCTTGTCCGGCCATCTTGCCAAGAAAGACGGCAAAGTGTGGCTCGGCCAGTTGGGCAAGAATATCTCGACCGAAGAGGGCAAGTTGGCCGCGCGCGCGGTTGCCATCGACCTGATCGCAACGTTGCAGGCAGCGTGCGGCGGCGATCTGAATCGCGTCACGCGGATCGTGAAAGTGATGAGTCTGGTCAATTCGACCGGCGACTATACCGAGCAGCACCTGGTGACCAATGGCGCCTCTGAATTGCTCGGCGAGATATTCGGTGACCAGGGCAAGCATGCGCGTTCGGCTTTCGGAGTAGCGCAATTACCGCTGGGCGCTTGCGTCGAAATCGAATTGATCGCGGAAATCGCTTAAAGCCGCAATCATTATTGCTCGTGCCTAATGTCGGCACGTTCAATCCGAAGTGGCGGCATTTACCCAATGCCGCACTGAGCGCCAGCCACAAACCGGCCCGACCCGGTGGCAAACGCCACCACACCAAAGAGATAAAATGAAAATTGAAAACCCGAACCCGATTCAATGGCACTTTGCCCAGCGCGCACAGCAGTTGGAAAGCTCGGCCATTCGTGAAATTCTGAAAATTACGATGCGCCCGGAAATCATATCGTTTGCCGGCGGTCTGCCGTCGCCGGCGACTTTTCCGATCGAGCAAATGCGTGTCGCCTTCGATAAAGTGCTGTCTAGCCAGGGCCGAGTGGCGTTGCAATACGGCCCGACTGACGGTTACTTGCCGCTGCGCGAGTGGATTGCCGATTCGCTGTCGATTCCGGGTTCGGTGATTGTGCCGGATCAGGTGCTGATGGTGTCGGGTTCGCAGCAGGCGCTGGATTTGCTGGGCAAGGTGATGATCGACGAGGGTAGCCGGGTACTGGTTGAAACACCCAGCTATCTGGGCGCGTTGCAGGCATTTTCTGTCTATGGCCCGAAGTTCGTTTCAGTCGACACCGATGATGCCGGACTGTTGCCGTCTTCGGTGGCTGTAATGGGCCAGGGTGCGTGCATGTTGTACGCATTGCCGAATTTCCAGAATCCAACCGGTCGCAGTTTGTCGCTTGCGCGTCGCCAGGAATTGGTGGAAATCTGCGCCCGTCTAGGCTTGCCGCTGATCGAAGACGATCCTTACGGCGCGCTCAGTTACCGCTCCGAGCCGCAGCCTAAGATGCTGAACATGAACCCGGATGGCGTGATTTACATGGGTTCGTTCTCCAAGGTGCTGACACCCGGTATCCGCCTTGGTTATGTGGTAGCGCCGCTACCGCTGGTGCGCAAGCTGGAACAGGCCAAGCAAGCAGCCGATCTGCATACCGCACAACTGACGCAGATGGCAGTGTACGAAGTCATCAAGGATGGCTTCCTCGATAAGCATATCCCGACCATACGCGCGCTGTACGCCGGCCAATGTCAGGCCATGCTGGCTGCGCTGGAAGAATTTTTTCCGGCCGGTGTGCACTGGACCCGTCCCGAAGGCGGCATGTTTACCTGGGTTACTTTGCCGAAGCACATAGACAGCAAGAAGCTGCTGGATCAAGCGATCGCGCACAACGTCGCCTTCGTGCCGGGCGCCCCGTTCTATGCCAATGCTCCTGTATCGAATACTCTGCGCCTGAGTTTCGTGACCGTTCCGCCGGAGAAAATTCGTGAAGGCATCGCCATCCTGGGCAAGCTGATCGCGGCCAGTATGTAGACAGCAAGACTGTCACGCCAGGCACCAACTGGCGTCATCCAATGGGCCTACCGCACGTTAAACAATGTGCGGTAGGCCCATTTACTTTATACCTACATATGTATTATTAATATTTTATTAATGTAATGCGTAAACTATGGTGTTTTTATGCATACTCCCATACTTAATCTGAATCAAGCATAATTTTAATGGGCATTTCCGGTGCGCATGCGTTCTCTCCTGGAAATAAAAAGTGACACTGAAAGACCCTTGATGCATAGTTAATGTACGGCAACAATAGTCGGATGGTTGACGCCAAGCGGTGAGCATTTTCAATATTGCTGCCCTGATCGAAAAAGAACAAAATAGTACTGAAAACAGTCTGCCGGTTGTTAAAATCTGTATCGTAATTTTGCACCTGGTCGGTGCTCGTCAATATCTAGGATGCATACATGCTAAAGAATCTCACCATCAAATCGCGCTTGATTTTCGTAATTACCTTTTTGTCATTGCAATTAATTGTTGGCGCCGTGATTGGCATCGGCAGCCTTGGTTTTGCCAACGATGCAATGAAGTCGCTGTATGCCGATCAACTGGTTTCCACCGGACAGCTTGATAAGGTGATTCGATTGATTGACTCCAACCAGCTGGTTATTGCCAGGGCCGTAACGATGGAAACCGCCGCGCTGGGCAAGCAAATGGATGAGGTGGATACCAGGATACGAATGGCCGACCAAGTGTGGAGCGAATACCTGGCACACGTCGGTAGCGTGGAAGATAAAAAAGTTGCCAATCAATTTGTAGAAAGTCACAAAAAATACGTTACCGAGGGCTTGTTGCCGGCAGTCGCCGCGCTGCGGGCAGGGAATGCCCCGCTGGCAACCGAAATTCTGCATGGGCCGATCATGCAATTGTTCATTCCGGTTGAAAGCGACCTCAACGCGCTCATCAAACAGCAGCTGGATGTAGGTCAAAAAAAGTTTGAACAATCGCAAACCATCTATCATTGGGTATTCATGAGCTGCATCGCCGGCGTTCTGCTTGGCTTATTGATGGCGGCGATAGTCGGTATTTGGCTGGTACGCGCCATTTCACTGCCGTTGCAGGCCGCAGTAGAAATCGCGCGTGGCGTTGCCGCCGGCGATTTGACGCAGCAGATTGAATCCCGCTCCAACGATGAAACCGGCCAGTTGATGCAAGCCTTGAAGGACATGAACGATAGCCTGGTCCAGATCGCCGGCGACGTGCGCACCGGCACCGATATCATCGCCACCGCATCCAACCAGATCGCTGCCGGTAATCTCGATTTGTCTTCGCGCACCGAACAGCAAGCCAGTTCGCTTGAAGAAACGGCTTCTGCGATGGAAGAATTGACCAGTACCGTGCAGCAGAATGCCGACAACGCGCGCCAGGCCAACCAGTTGGCCACATCCGCATCGAATGTGGCCGTCAAGGGTGGTGCGGTAGTGGCGCAAGTAGTCGACACTATGGGTTCGATCAATACTTCGTCGCGCAAGATCGTCGACATCATCGGCGTCATCGACGGTATCGCGTTCCAGACCAACATTTTGGCCCTGAACGCGGCAGTGGAAGCGGCCCGCGCCGGCGAGCAAGGTCGGGGCTTTGCGGTGGTCGCAACAGAAGTGCGCAACCTGGCGCAACGCTCCGCCGCGGCCGCCAAGGAAATCAAGACACTGATTGGCGACTCGGTGGAAAAAGTGGATGCCGGTACCAGACTGGTCGATCAGGCCGGGGCTACCATGAGCGAGATTATGGAGCGCGTCAAACGGGTTGCCGATATCATGAGCGAGATCAGTGCCGCCAGCCAGGAACAGACATCCGGCATCGGGCAAATCAATCAAGCCATCAGTCAGATGGATCAGGTTACCCAACAAAATGCGGCATTGGTGGAAGAAGCTGCCGCTGCCGCCGGGTCGCTACAGGATCAGGCAGTCCATCTATCCCAGGTCGTCGGTATCTTTAAACTCAACCAAATCCATGCGTTGGCGCTAAGGCCGGTTGCCAAGCCTGCTGCCAAGGCCAGCCTCGCAATACGCAACCGGAAGACCCTTGCACCGCCGTCTGCCAACAATTCGCTGCGGACAAAAAAAATCGTCAATACGCCAGCAGACAAGAATGACGAATGGGAAGAGTTTTAAGATTGGGGGTGCGGAAGTGCATGTAATCCGACTGCACAGTGGAATGGTTCTTTCCCCCACTTGAAGGCGATGGCTGCCCCTTGCGTGCTGACTGTGGTCGGTAAAAATATCGGCAACCATCCCGATCGGGATGCCATTCGCTTGTAGGTGCGAATTTATTCGCATTAGCTCTCTTGGAATAGTTAAAAGTGCGAATAAATTCGCACCTACGGCGCTGCTGCCTCAACCTGGGAAAGACGTGATTATGGGCAGAATATCACCAAAAAACTGCTTCCGCATGTAACTGCGTTGCCTTTTCCAGGATCAAGCTGCAGTTAAAACGTTTGGTTTCATTCTGCTTTCCAGCGCCTTTCCTTTGCGCGCGCGTTTGGCGATGTGGGTTACGAGTGCGGTGGCTTTCAGTGTTACGGTCTGCGCTTTGCCGCCGCGGCCAATGCCGGTGACGATCAATCCATTCTGATTGATGGTTTGCGCAGTCAACAGTTTTTCCCGGTCTTCCAAAGCCATCATGATCACGCCGCGTCCGCCGCTGGAAAGCGCCTTGATTTCAGCCAGCCCAAACACCAGCAAGCGGCCATGCTCCGACAGGCAGGCGATGGCGTTATCATCGTTTTTAACGATGCAAGGCGGCAGCAGGGTGTCGCCGTCTTCCAGTTTGACGAAGGTTTTGCCGGCTTTGTTGCGGCTGACCATGTCGCCGGTTTGCGCGGTAAAGCCGTAACCGGCGTCCGAGGTCAGCAACAACGTCACATCCGCCGCACTGGCAAAATAATGCAGGATGTGCGATCCGTTGGCCAGTTCGATAAAAGCGGTGATCGGCATGCCGTCGCCGCGCGCGTTCGGCAGGGCCGAGACCGGCACCGAATAAATGCGGCCGTTGGAGCTGAACGCCAGCAAGTTGTCGACCGTGCGGCATTCGAAGATGCCATACAACGCATCGCCAGTCTTGAAGGCGAATTGCGCCGCATCGTGGCCGTGCCCGCTGCGGGCCCGTATCCAGCCTTGGCGCGAGATAACGATGCTGACCGCTTCATCCAGCACTTTTTGTTCCATCACCGCTTTTTCAGCCGCTTCGATCAAGGTCCGACGCGGATCGCCAAACTGCTTTGCATCGGACTCGATTTCCTTGATGATGCATTTTTTCAAGACCGCAGGATTGTCCAGCAATTCCTGCAAGCCGGCGCGCTCGCTGCGAAGCGTAGCGAGTTCTTGTTGAATCTTGATCGATTCCAGTCGCGCCAGTTGGCGTAGACGGATTTCCAGGATGTCTTCGGCCTGGCGGTCGGACAACGAAAAGGCCTGGATCAGCGCCGGTTTCGGTTCGTCCGATGCGCGGATGATTTTGATGACTTTGTCGATATTGAGCAGGATCGCTTCCCGCCCTTCCAGGATATGGATGCGCTCATCAACCTTGCGCAAGCGATGCTCGGTGCGGCGCGTAACAGTGGCAAAGCGGAATGTTATCCACTCGCGCAGGATCTCGCCCAGCGCTTTCTGGCGCGGCCGGCCGTCGCCGCCGATCATCACCAGATTCAGCGAGGCGCTGGTTTCCAGCGAAGTGTGCGCTAACAACATTTGCATGAAAGCGGCTTGATCCTGAGTCCGGGATTTCGGCTCCAGCACCAGACGTACCGGCGCATTGCGGCCGGATTCGTCGCGTATCGTATCGAGCATCGACAGCACGCTTTGCTTCAAATTGGCTTGTTCCGGCGTCAGCGTTTTCTTGCCGATTTTGACCTTAGGATTGGTCAATTCCTCGATTTCTTCCAGAATTTTTTGCGACGAAGTGCCGGGCGGCAGCTCGGTGATGACCGCCTGCCACTGACCGCGTGCGAGGTCTTCGATTTTCCAGCAAGCGCGTACCTTCATGCTGCCGCGCCCGCTTTGGTACATCTCGGACAGCGCTTGTGGCGAGCTGATGATTTGCCCGCCGCCGGGGAAATCCGGTCCCGGCACGAATTTCATCAAATCGGCGTGGCTTAGATTGGGATTGCGGATCAGGGCCACGCACGCACGGGCGATTTCCTGCAGGTTGTGCGACGGGATTTCGGTCGCCAGACCGACCGCGATGCCGGACGCGCCATTCAGTAGTACAAAAGGCAGGCGGCCCGGCAGCAGCATCGGTTCTTCGGTTGAACCGTCGTAATTGGGCTGGAAATCGATGGTGCCCATGCCGATTTCTTCCAGCAGCAATTTGGCAATCGGCGTCAGCCGCGCTTCGGTATACCGCATCGCCGCGGCACCGTCGCCGTCACGCGAGCCGAAATTGCCCTGGCCGTCGATCAGCGGGTAGCGCAGCGAGAAATCCTGCGCCATCCGCACCAGCGCGTCGTATACCGACTGGTCGCCATGCGGATGCAGTTTGCCCAGCACATCGCCGACTACCGCCGCCGATTTGCGCGGCTTGGCGGCCGCGTTCAGGCCCAGCTCGTTCATTGCATACAAAATGCGGCGCTGCACCGGTTTCTGGCCGTCGCACACGTCGGGCAGCGCACGGCCCTTGACGACCGAGATCGCGTAATCGAGATAGGCGCGTTCGGCGAAGGTGGCCAGTGTCAGGGTTTCGTCGTCGGCAGAAGCAGGTTCAAATAGCGTGGTTTGGTCGGTCATGGTTTTTTCATATGAGATGCTGATTACTGTCCACGAAAAACACAAAAAGGTATCGTAGGTCGGGTTAGCGATAGCGTAACCCGACATTCTCTGCCGCAAATGTCGGGTTACGCGATGAAGCCGCTAACCCGACCTACAAAAGCCGTGTTTTTGCTTTTTTCGTGATTTTCGTGTCTTTCGTGGACAAGGCATTACATCAGTTAGATATCGGCTTCGGCTTCGTTGCCGTGCTCTTCGATCCAGGCGCGGCGCGACGCGGCTTCGCCTTTGCCCATCAGCATGTGGAAGCGCGCTTCAGAGTCCGCCACGTCCAGCGCGCCGAGCGTGATCGGCAACAGGCGGCGGGTGTCGGGGTTCATCGTGGTTTCCCATAATTGTTCGGCATTCATTTCACCCAGACCCTTGAAGCGCGCAATGGTCCAGGCACCGTCCTTGATGCCTTCCTTGCGCAGCTTGTCTTCAATCGCGGTCAGCTCGCCGTCGTCGAGCGCATAGATTTTTTGCGCCGGCTTCTTGCCGCGCGCCGGTGCATCGATTCGGAACAGGGGCGGGCGCGCCACGCAGATGTGGCCGCGGTCGATCAGTTGCGGAAAGTGGCGGAAAAACAGCGTCAGCAACAGCACCTGAATGTGCGAGCCATCCACGTCGGCATCGGATAGGATGCAGATCTTGCCGTAGCGCAGGCTGCTGAAATCGATCGCATCGTTTCTGCCATGCGGATCGACGCCGATCGCCACTGCAATATCGTGAATTTCGTTGTTCGCAAACAGGCGGTCGCGCTCGGTTTCCCAGGCGTTCAAGACCTTGCCGCGCAAGGGCAGAATCGCCTGGAATTCCTTGTCGCGCCCCATCTTGGCCGAGCCGCCGGCGGAATCGCCTTCAACCAGGAAAATTTCATTGCGCGCAATGTCGGTGGATTCGCAATCGGTCAATTTACCCGGCAGCACTGCTACGCCGGAGGATTTTTTCTTCTCGACCTTTTGGGCCGAGCGCAGCCGCGATTGCGCCTGCTTGATCACCAGTTCCGCCAGTTTTTTGCCGTATTCGACGTGATGATTGAGCCACAACTCCAGCGCCGGTTTGGTGAAACTCGACACCAGCTTGACTGCATCGCGCGAATTCAATCTTTCCTTGATCTGGCCCTGAAATTGCGGATCGAGCACCTTGGCCGAGAGCACAAAGGAAACCCGGGCGAACACGTCTTCCGGCAACAATTTGACGCCTTTCGGCAGTAGCGAATGCATGTCGACGAAGCTTTTCACCGCGCCATACAGCCCTTCACGCAAGCCCGATTCGTGGGTGCCGCCGGCCGGCGTCGGGATCAGGTTGACATACGATTCGCGCACCACGCCGCCGTCTTCGGTCCAGGCCACTACCCAGCTCGCGCCTTCGCCCTCTGCAAAACCGTCGGTATCGCTGCTCGCATGTTGCGCATCTTCGAACAGCGGGATCAGGGTTTCGCCGCTGGAAGTCTGCGCCAGCGATTCCATCAGGTAGCCGCGCAAGCCTTGATCGTATTGCCAGGTTTGACTGTCGCCGGTTTTGGCATTGTCCAGCGTGACCTTGACGCCCGGCAGCAGCACCGCTTTTGAGCGCAGCAGACGTTGCAAGTCGGCCGGCGCGATATTGGGAGAATCGAAATACTTGGGATTGGGCCAGACGGTAACGCGGGTGCCGGATTTTTTTCCTTCCCGAAAAGCCGGGCGCGATGTCAGCGGTTCGATTACATCGCCGTCGGCAAACGCCATTTGATGCACGCCGTTGCCGTGATCGTCCTTGCGCCAGACTGTGATTTCCAGCCGGGAAGATAAGGCGTTGGTGACCGATACGCCGACCCCGTGCAAGCCGCCCGAGAATGCATACGCACCGCCGCTGCCCTTGTCGAATTTGCCGCCCGCGTGCAGCCGGCTGAATACGATTTCGACTGTCGGCACGTTTTCTTCAGGATGCAGGCCGACCGGAATGCCGCGTCCATCGTCTTCCACGCTGACGCTGCTATCGGCATTGATGGTGACCAGAATCGTCTTGCTAAAGCCGCCCAGTGCTTCATCGGAAGCATTGTCGATGACTTCCTGCACGATGTGCATCGGGTTTTCAGTGCGGGTGTACATGCCGGGACGCTGCTTGACAGGTTCCAGGCCCTTCAGGACGCGGATGGAGGATTCGTTATATTCGGATTGTTTGGTGGCCATACTGTGGGCGATACTTTTTAAAGACTGAAAGAGTGTGTTGCAGGAACGTAGGGCGGGTGCAACCCGCACTTTTCGTTTGATCAAACTGCGCGGGTTGCACCCGCCCTACGGCTGCATCGTTATCGATTATGAATCGGGATTCTACGCGGCTCACTTGCTTAAAAGGCGCATTCCGCGTTCCAGGCCGTCGATGGTGAGCCCGAACATACGGTTGCTCATCAACTGCTGCATGATGGCGACCGATTGGCGGTATTGCCATAAACCTTCCGGTTCCGGGTTGAGCCAGATGAATTTCGGGAAGGCCTGGGTGAAGCGCTGCAGCCAGGTGGCCCCGGCTTCGACGTTATTGTATTCGACCGAGCCGCCCGGTTGCAGGATTTCATACGGGCTCATGGTGGCGTCGCCGACAAAAATCAGCTTGGTGTCAGCCGGGTATTTGCGCAAAATATCCCAGCTCGGGAAGCGTTCTGCATGACGGCGATGGTTGTTTTTCCATAAATAATCGTAGACGCAGTTATGGAAATAAAAGAATTCCATGTTCTTGAATTCGGTTTTGGCCGCCGAAAACAGTTCTTCAGTGCGCGCAATATGGTCGTCCATAGTGCCGCCCACGTCCAGCAGCATTAGCACCTTGATATTGTTTTTGCGTTCCGGCTGCATCCGTATGTCAAGAAAGCCGGCGTTGTTGGCGGTGGCGTGAATGGTGGCGTCCAGCGCCAGTTCTTCCTCGGCGCCTTGGCGGGCGAATTTGCGTAGCCGCCGCAGCGCGACCTTGATGTTGCGGGTGCCGAGCTCGCGCTCGCCGTCGTAATCGCGATACGCGCGCGCTTCCCACACTTTGACCGCGCTGCGATTGCGGCCGCCTTTCTCACCATCGCCGCCGATGCGGATGCCTTCCGGGTTGGTGCCGCCGTGACCAAATGGCGAAGTGCCGCCGGTGCCAATCCATTTGCTGCCGCCTTGGTGGCGCTCCTTTTGCTCGTTGAGCAAATCTTTCAGCCGATCCATCAGCTTGTCGTAGCCGAATTTTTCGATTGCAGCCTTTTGCTCCGGCGTTAATTCGCGCTCCATGCGCTTCATCAACCAATCCAGCGGGATGTCGGCATTTTTCTCGAAAATTGTGTGGATGCCTTTGAAGTACAGCCCAAAAGCTTGATCGAATTTGTCGTAATGCGCTTCATCCTTGACTAGTAGGGTGCGCGCCAGATAATAGAAGTCGTCCAGTGAAGTGCCGATTACGCCTTTTTGCAGCGCTTCCAGCAACAGCAGGAATTCCTTGATTGAGACCGGGATTTTGGCGTCTTTCAGGGTAAAGAAAAAATCAATCAGCACAATAATCCTAAAAACCGCAGCGCCCGGGTTTGCGCCACGCCTGACTGCAGCGTTGCGTGCGTACCTGTGAGCGGAATCGGCATGTCTGTCGGAATCAAGTATACTACTTGATGTATTTTTAGTTACCGCATGTAAATAATGCGGTAACTATGCCATTTATATGGATACTCCCATTTATTTTATTACCGATTGGCGCGCGACATGTAGACTAAGCGTTCGAATAAATGCACGTCTTGCTCGTTTTTGAGCAATGCGCCATGCAATGGCGGCACGATCGTTTTGGCGTCCTGGCTGTGCAGCGCGTGCGGCGGGATGTCTTCAGCCAGCAGCAGCTTGAGCCAATCCAGCAATTCCGAGGTGGACGGTTTTTTCTTCAGGCCCGGCACTTCGCGCACTTCATAAAAAGTTTGCAGCGCTTGCGCCAGCAAATCTTTTTTCAATGTCGGGAAATGCACATCGATAATCTGGGCCATCGTGTCCTTGTCGGGAAACTTGATGTAATGGAAGAAGCAGCGGCGCAAAAAGGCATCCGGCAATTCCTTTTCGTTGTTCGAAGTGATGATCACCAGCGGCCGGTGTATGGCACGCACCATTTCGCGCGTCTCATAGACGTAAAACTCCATGCGGTCGAGTTCGCGCAGCAGGTCGTTGGGGAATTCGATGTCGGCCTTGTCGATCTCGTCAATCAGCAACACCACCGGCCGGTCGGCGGTGAAGGCTTGCCATAGCACGCCCTTGACGATGTAATTGTGGATGTCGCGCACGCGCTCATCGCCCAGTTGCGAGTCGCGTAGCCGCGACACCGCGTCGTATTCATATAATCCCTGCTGCGCTTTGGTGGTCGATTTAATGTGCCACTGCAACAAGGGCATATCCAGTGCGCTAGCTACTTCTTCGGCCAGCATGGTTTTTCCGGTGCCCGGTTCGCCTTTAATGAGCAGCGGGCGTTGCAGTGTCAAGGCCGCATTGACGGCCAGTTTCAGGTCGTCGGTGGCAACATAGCTGTGGGAACCTTGGAAACGGTTTTCGTGTCGCATAGTCCTGTGTCATCTGAATGAAATTGAATTTGAGTATAAAGGAGAATTGAATGCGCCTGCCCAGGACCGCAAAAATCCGATAAAACTGCACTATTGTGCGCGGCATGAAGAATCGCTTTTGCCGGCATTTAATTGCAATATTAACTAGTAAAAGCATGTGAAAAATATGAGAGTAACATTACTAAAAATCAGGGTGATGTGGCGCCGGTTTCGCCACGGCGCCGATGATCTGGCGCAAAACCCGTCCCAATATCAGCGTCGGGTGGAAGCCCTGATGCATCGGGCCAATTCGGATGGGCCTTGGCTAATGCGCGCCAACTGGCTGATGGATGTGGCGGAATGGCTGCGGCATGCGCCGACAGTGACGCTGCAGGGCGACGCGGTCTGGCGCAACGTCAAAAATCAGCGCCTGTTGTACTTGCTGGACTGGCTGGATGCGCATCGCGACGAGCGCCGCCTGGTGCAACTGACGGTGCAAAAGAGTTTGCGCGAGGCCGCCGGCCCCGAGCTTTTTTGCGCCACGGGTTTGCCCGGCAGGCAGGCATTTTTCGGCGAACTGTACGAGCACCTGATAACCAAGCTGCTGCCGGCGATGCCGACCAAAATGGATCTGTCGCACCTGATTACCGCCATGTTTCCCGACCCGGCCGACGCCCTGTGGTTATCGGGGCTCGATGCGGCCACATTGACGCGGATCTGGAAATTGTGCGGCGATGATGGCATCGCTCATACCTATGCGCAACAAATCGATGAGGCACTGACCTATCTGGTAACGGATGTCGTGGCCACCGGCATCAGTGCCGATTTCCGTAATCGGATTTTGCCCCGGATGCCGCTCTCGGCAACCCCGTTCATGGCGCTGCGGCGCGAGTTGGAAGCTTACCTGATGGCGCACCGGCAGGACCTTGCGTTAGCACGCAGCGTGCGTATGCTGATTGCCGTTTGCCAGGCCCAGACCGACAAGATTTATGCCCATCTGGACGAATTCGGCGTCTCGGTCGGGCTGGTCTATAGTGTCGAGCGCATGCGGGCGCAATTGGCGCGCATGTCGCGTCTCATCGAGATGCGCTCGGCGGCGGCCGAGGCGGCGCAAGGTGCCGCACAGATGCAGGCGTTGCTGGCGGACCTGATTCATGCGCATCATCAGCGCTCATCCTTGTCCGGCCTGTTCCAGCGCAGTTTTTCCCTGCTGGCCCGAAAGATGGTGGAGCGCAATGCAGATCGAGGCGAACTATGCGGCGAGCAATATACCGTGCGCGATAAAGCTGCTTACCGCACCATGCAGCGGGCCGCCCATCGCGGCGGCGTGGTGCTTGCGTTTACCGTTTGCATCCAATTCTTGCTGTCTGGCATCGGCTTGGCGGGTTTTTTTGCCGGCGCGGCCGCATCCCTGAATTTTGCCTTGAGCTTCATTCTGATCCAGGCCGTGGGCGGTGTTCTTGCCGCCAAGCAGCCGGCCGTTACCGCTCCCGTGCTGGCCGCTAAAATGGGCCAGCTCGACAGCGTTGATAGCTTGCGTGCGCTGGCGCAGGAAATTGTCTTGGTGCTGCGGGCGCAATCGGCTGCCATCTTCGGCAATCTACTGGCGGTGATCCCTGCCATGCTCGTGATATCGATCGGCGTAGCACTGTTTTCCGGCGGCCCCATCCTGACGCCGGACAAAGCTCGGGTCAGCCTGCAATCCTTGTCCGCGTTAGGCCCAACCCCGTTGTATGCCGCGCTGACCGGAGTTCTGCTGTGGCTGGCCAGTTTGGCTGCAGGCTATGCCGACAACTGGTTTGCGTTGCGTCGATTGCGCGAATCGCTGACTTATCAGCGTCGCTTGGTGCATGTTGTGGGTGCTGCGCGTGCCGCACGTTGCGCCTTGTGGCTGGAAAAACACGTTGCCGGTATAGCCGGCAATCTCGCTATCGGGGTACTGCTGGGGATGACCCCGGTACTCGCGCAATTTTTCGGGCTGCCGCTGGATGTGCGGCACGTTACGCTGTCGACCGGCACCTTGATAGCCGTTGTGACGAGTCTGGGCTGGCACACCGTGCTGTTGAGCCAGTTCTGGCTGGCGGTTGCGAGTATCGGCCTCATCGGCGTACTGAATGTGGGCGTTGCGTTCAGTTGCGCTCTCGCTCTTGCAATGCGGGCGCGCAACGTTCCGGCGCGCAGGCGGCGCATGGTGTTGCGGATGGTATGGCGGCGCTTCAGTGCCGCGCCACTGGCATTTTTATTTCCAATCAGGGGTGCCGAGCAGCAAACTGCGCAATCGACGATAATCAAGCGTGGAGCAGATGGCGAATAATCAAAAATTAAGCGCCATGCCGTTCTTGAAATGCCGGTAGGAGACCGTTGATGTCCGGCATCAATATAAAAAATTCTTCGGGTGAAATAAACATGAATAGTGTGTGCAGAACCTGCATTATCTGCCGCACATCCGAATAATATCTGCACACTTTCTACCTTTAATTATCATGAAAAAATTCTTTGCACTTCTCGCACTGGCGGGTGTTGCCCACGGTGTTGCAGCGGCGGATCTGGTTGGCGATCCGAAGGCAGCCCAAAACAAGATTGCCATATGTATCGGATGTCACGGCATTCCCGGCTACAGAACGGCTTTCCCCGATGTATACCAAGTTCCGCTGATTGGCGGCCAATCGCAGAAATACCTTGAAAATGCGCTGATCCAATATCGAAAAGGCGAACGCAGGCACCCGTCCATGCGCGGTGTTGCAGGCAGCTTGTCGGATCAGGACATCGCCGATCTGGCAGCGTACTATGCACAACAGAAATAACCGGAGCCGACTATGAAAACCACTCTCTCTTTGGCAGTAGTGTTCGCTTCGGCACTGACTTGTTCCAGCGTTTTCGCGGCGGACGATATCGTCGCCGGCAAAGCATTGACTGTAAAATATTCTTGCGCAGCCTGTCATGGCGCGAATTTCAATTCGCCGATCGACCCGAGCTACCCCAAGTTGGCCGGACAACAGAAGAGTTATCTGGAGTACGCGCTGATAGGTTACAAACGCGGCAGCGGCGGCGCTAATGGCCGCAGCAACGTAATCATGGGCGGCCAGGTCAAACCCTTGTCGCGTCTGGAAATCAAAAATATCGCAGCTTACGTACACAGCCTGCCGGGCTCGCTGGTGTTGCGCAAATAAACGCACTGGCAAACGCACTGGCGGATTTTTCCAACCCGTCATAAAAGAAGCTACGTTAGTTGCAAGCCATTCACATAATCTGTTGAAATTTCAGGCTCGACTCGGCCGACTTTAGGTTTTTGGGCTTATTTTTGACAGATGAGCCGGCTTGACAAGCTTCTAAAAATACCCCATGATTATTGGGTAAATTTGTTGTTTATCAGGCGAGGGTGTATGGGTAAGGCAAAAATAGGTTTTGAAGTTGATGAGGACGATTTGGCAAACGCCAAGTCTTTCGTCGCCAAGCATGGTGGATCACTCAACAAGCTTGTGTCCGCGTTGTTCGCTTCGCTGGGGAGAGACGAAATGAACCGTGCCCCGGCCATTGATCCGTCCACTCGTGTTTTGATGGATGTGAGCATCGGAAGGATTTCAATCATGGAGGGGGCGCGCCAACTCGAACTTCAAGATGCGGGCCACCTATTCCATCGCCTTGCAGAAGCCGGCTTGCCTTTGCCGCGACTTTCAAAAGAGCTGGTTAGCCGTCAGTTAGCACAGGCGAAAGACGCGCTTGACGCATGCTTGGTCGAACCACTTCCTGTTGGCAAGAAGAGCGGCAAGGCGGCCAAGCACGCAACTTCTGCATGAGCCGGATTCTCGTTCCCGATTCTGGCCCCTTGTTCTCTTTGGCCGCGGGCAACTTGTTGCATTTGCTGGCACGATTTCAGGTCGGTCTCGCAGATATCGTCCGTGAAGAAACCATTGATCGAGGGCTACTGCCAAACGCTTCCATCGAAGCGCAGAGATTGCTGACTTATTACAACGCCAACTCGGGCAACATCCAAACGTTCAAAACACAGGTCGGAACCACGATTAAGGCAAAGAGATCTGTGGATCCGAATTATCTAATTCCAAGAAACGTCGGCGAACTCTCGATACAAAGCTTGTTGATCGATTTGCAGCTCAATGGAGATGGCGAAGCGCCCGTTGTTCTTTTTGAGGATGTCTGGTTCATCAATAACGCGCAAGGTCTTTCGAAGCCATGCATTTTTTTGAGCACACAAGCCTTCTTGGAATACGCGGAATCCAATGGTTGGATCAAATCGGCTGACCAAGCTCGACAAGCCATTTCGCAGAGCCGCCCAATGGCTTACAAGGCCACTGCCATCATCCATCAAGGACTAGGGTCTTAATTCCAGTGAACCTCCACAATTTGAGAGGCTGAATCAGATTGGCCCGTAAGACCATCGGAAGAATTCTTCTACACATTGCGCCTCTCAATCGAAAGCAAGCCCGTGAGGAGATTTTGCCCTCTGGGTACTGAAATTTCAACAGATTAAGCGAACGGCTTACGTTAGTTGTGGCTTTTTTATGACCGGTCATGTCATCGCGCAGGATGATTTATGTCGAGGCCCGACGCTTGACGCAGGCGATATACGCGGCACCATCGGGCGCCAATCCGTTGCGTTGCGAGGTCCATAGCATTTCACCCAGACACTCCATCATTTGATGTTGCGCCGCGTGTTCCGAATCCAGTTTTTGCACCAGAATGCGATGCGCAGCGCGGATGCCTGCCGGCTGGTCGATAGAGACTTGCTCGGCAATCGACAGGTGCATCGACAGGTGCAGAAAGGGGTTGCTCTGGCCTTGTTCCACCGAATAATCGGCTGCCAGGGCGACATCCAGATCCGCCAGCACCGCGGCATATTCCGGGTGCCGGTTAATCCAGTCGGCCGCAATTGCTTCCAGCGGGGTCAATATCTGGTTCGCGCGCTGCTTGCGATAAGTGTCGCAAAAAAAGCGACGAACATCATGCTGCGAGGGTGTATACATATTCTTGAAAGCTATGGGGTCGGCATATTGTACGCGGCTTTAATCCAGTATATTCGCCGGTAAATGTGTCGCGACGGCTAGAAATTACACTAAAAATTGGCGCGGTTTTCAGTCCCATGCCCGATTTTTTCATGATGATTTTTTTAAAAAATGGAATCCAAAAATGTTGAATGCCACTGCACTCGATACCCTTTTCCTGCAAGCGCGCACCCATAACGGCTGGCTCGACAAAGCTGTAACCGATGCGCAATTGCAGCAGATTTACGCGTTGATGCAGTGGGGGCCGACTTCGGCCAACTGCTCTCCTGCGCGCATCGTGTTTGTCAAAACAGCGGCAGCCAAGGAAAAACTCTTGCCTTGCATGGGGCCCGGCAATCAGGAAAAAACCGGAACCGCGCCGGTGACTGCCATCATCGGGATGGACATGGCATTTTATGAGAAATTGCCTGCGCTATTCCCGCATGCAGATGCCAAATCCTGGTTTGTCGGCAACCAGTCGCTGATCGATGCGACCGCGTTTCGGAATTCTTCCCTGCAGGGCGGATATTTCATCATGGCAGCGCGCGCCATCGGCCTCGATTGCGGCCCGATGTCCGGCTTTGATGCGGAAAAGATCAATCAGGCATTTTTCGCGGGAACCAGGGTCAAGGTCAACTTCGTGTGCAATCTGGGCTATGGCGATGCGGGAAAACTATTCCCGCGCTCTCCGCGCTTGTCATTTGCCGAAGCGTGCCAAATCGCTTGATGAATTTCAGCGCGCCGCCAGCCAGCTTCAAGCGGACTACAGCGCGTTTTTTACTGCTGCTATTTAAAAATATAGAGGGAGTATGATTAATAACACCATGTTATCCGCATAATTTTGTTGGATTTATTAAAAATACATATATCTGTATGTTTTTGAAAGTGATTTTCGGCCAGCGCCGCAATATTCAAAAATCGCCATGCATTGGAGCTTGCCGCAGCGGGCGTCAAAGGCCCGAGTCAAGCTCCTTTGGGCGTCGGTGTTTTCGGCTTGTAATCGCACAAATCGGCAATCAGACAGTTCCAGCATTGCGGGGTGCGCGCTATGCAAGTGTAGCGGCCATGCAGAATCAGCCAGTGATGCGCATCCAGCATGAATTCCTTAGGAATGACTTTCAAGAGTTTTTGCTCAACCGCATCGACATTCTTGCCGGGTGCTATCCCGGTACGATTCGATACTCTGAAAATGTGCGTATCGACCGCCATGGTCGGCTGCCCAAATGCGGTGTTCAGCACCACGTTGGCGGTTTTGCGCCCAACGCCCGGAAGCGCTTGCAATGCTTCCCGGCTACACGGCACCGTGCCGTCGTGGTCGGCCAGCAACAGGCGACAGGTCTCAATCACGTTCTTGGCCTTGGTGCGGTACAGCCCAATGGATTGAATGTAGGGAATTAATCCGTCAACGCCAAGGGCGTAAATCGACTGCGCAGTGTTGGCGCCGGGAAACAATATGCGCGTCGCCTTGTTGACTGACACATCAGTGGCTTGCGCCGAAAGCATGACTGCAATCAATAGCTCGAAGGGCGTGCTGTATGCCAGTTCCGTGCTCGGATGCGGGTTGGCGTTACGAAAGCGGGTAAAAATTTCACGGCGTTTTATGGTATTCATCAATTTTTTGGCGGTGTCGATCGAGCGCTATCTGCATTTACTGCCGCAGCCATTTCTTCTTTCTTTTTTTGTGCCCGCGCGATGGCGGCCTGGATGATTGCTTTCTTCCTGGCTTGCTCGGCCTTTTCCTGCTCGGTGACGCTCAATTCAGCTTCCACGCTTTTCAGTTTGGTATTTGCCTTGGCTGCGAGCCGGGCGTCGTTCTCTGCTTTTTCACGCCGCAAGCGATTGGCCCGGAAGTCATGGCGCGCCCGCGCCGCATCGGCCTGCGTTTGCGTCCAGGCATTCCAGCCGGTGCGAGCGCCAGTGACATTGACCATTGCAATGCAATCGACCGGGCAGGGCGCAACGCACAAATCGCAGCCGGTGCACTGCTCCGGCAATACGGTATGCATCTGCTTGGCAGCCCCAACGATCGCATCTACAGGGCAAGCCTGGATGCATAAAGTGCAGCCAATGCACAGCGCTTCATCAATTACTGCAACCGGGCGCGGCCGCTCCAGGCCGTTGACTGGATTGAGCGGGATTGCAGGTTGGCCGAGCAATTGCGCCAGCCGGTAAATGCCCTCGGCGCCACCTGGTGGACATTGGTTAATATCGGCGGTGCCGCTGGCAATCGCTTCGGCATAAGGTCGACAGGCGGGGTAACCGCATTTGGTGCATTGGGTTTGCGGCAGGATATCTTCGATTCTATCCGCAAGTGATTTGGGGGCTGGCTTCGACACGGCAGGTTTCAATGGCATAAAACGTCATTATCGGGCAAACGCCGACGACTTCAAATAAAAAAGCCGCTTCCTTTTATCAGGAAACGGCCTTTCTGGTGTGTTATTAACCTGTGCTGCCGGTTATCCGATTGCAGTGTCAGCCATGTGTTTTAATGAATTCGGCAATTTTTGGATACACTATTTCGCGCCAGCGCCGACCTGAAAAAATCCCGAAATGGCCGCAATCCGGGGCCACGAATTCCTGCCGCATCGATTGCGGAATACCGCTGCACAATGCTTGCGTTGCTTCGGTCTGGCCGGCGCCGGAGATATCGTCCAATTCGCCTTCGACCGTGAACAAGGCAACCGTTTCGATGTCTTGCGGGCGCACCAGTTTTCCTTCAACTTCCCACGTGCCCAGCGGCAAGCTGAAATCCTGGAAAACGGTTTTGATGGTGTCCAGGTAGTACTCGGCCGGCATATCCAGCACAGCATTGTATTCATCGTAGAATTTTCGATGATTCTCAGTCGAGTTGTTGTCGCCTTTTACCAGATCCATATAAAAATCCCAGTGGCTTTGCGCGTGACGCTCAGGATTCATCGCTACAAATCCGGCATGTTGCAAAAAGCCCGGATAAACCATGCGCCCAAAACCCGGATAATTATGTGGCACGCTGTGAATCACCGTGTTTTCAAACCAGGAAAGTTTCTTTTCGGTTGCCAGGTTGTCGACGCTGGTGGGAGATTTTCGGGCGTCTATCGGCCCGCCCATCATGATCATGGTCTTGGGCAATAACGGATCATGTGCGGTTGCCATTAATGCGATGGCAGCAAGCACAGGCACCGTTGGCTGACAGACTGAAATGACATGCAGGTCCGGGCTCAACAGCCGGATGAATTCCTGCACATAATAAATATAGTCGTGCAAATGGAATGGGCCGTCGGAGAGCGGCACCATGCGCGCATCGACCCAGTCGGTGATGTAGACATCGTGCTCTTCTGACAGTTTCTGTGCGGTGTCGCGCAGCAAAGTGGAGTGATGTCCTGATAACGGCGCTACCAACAACACTTTCGGCTGCTTTAATGCAGCGATTTCCTTGTTAGTCAGATTTTTTTTGAAATGAATCAGGTGGCAAAAAGATTTTTTGTGTGTGATTTCTTCAACAATATCGACTGGTTTGTCATTGATCAAGACTGGCTCAAGTTTGAACTCCGGCTTCTTGTAATCTTTACCGATACGAAACATCAACTCGTAACCGGCAGCGAGGCGTTGAGACAGTGGCGTATGCGCTAACGGCGAAATGGGATTCAATAAAAGTTTGGCAGAGGCTTCCGCCCAATGTGTAAGTGGGCCCATGAAGGAGCGTCGCATTTCGTGAAGTTGGTAAAGCATAGATTGCCTTGTTAGTTAGTTGTCGCAAAAAATGAGTCAATGTACACTGCTCAATACACTCTACTATTACTCTGAAATAAATTTTCGCAAGTGTACCGCGGATTTATGTACGAAGTGTAATCGCCACCCCGATTTGGTGGGCAAAAGCATCACATTTGCAACGTTTCTAAGCCAAGAATGTCGCGAAGTAGTGATTAGTAGTGCCGCACAGAATTGTTTCTTCGGAATGCTGCACTTTATACAGGAATCTGGCGCCAATTTGACGCTGGTTATGCCTATGCTGCAGTCTGGGGCACGTCATATCAGCTTCCGTTAGCCACAAGGATCTCCACGCCGGTTTTTTCGAACGCTTCCAGCGCTGCCGGCGGTACCGGCGCATCGGTGAAGAATTTGTCGATTTGCGCGATATTTCCCAACCGCACCAGCGCATGGCGGCCGAACTTGGTATGGTCCGCCACCAGCCAGACTTCCCGCGATTGCTCGATGATGGCTTGCGTGACGCGCACTTCGCGGTAATCGTAATCGAGCAGTGTGCCGTCGTCCTCGATGCCGGACACTCCGATGATGCCGACATCGACCTTGAACTGGCGCATGAAGTCAATGGTGGCCTCGCCGACAATGCCGCGGTCGCGCTTGCGGACCAAGCCACCGGCGACAATCACTTCCGCTTCCGGATTGTCGGACAGGATTGACGCTACGTTCAGGTTGTTGGTGACGACCCGTATTCCCCTGTGTTGCAGCAAGGCCTTGGATACCTCTTCAGTGGTGGTGCCGATATTGATAATCAGCGAACGCCCGTGCTCGATGTGGGTCGCGGCCAATTGGCCGATGCGCCGCTTGGCATCGCTATTCATCACGCGCCGCTGGTCGTAATCAATATTTTCAACGGTGGACGGGATCCCAACCCCGCCATGATAACGCGCCAGCAAACGGGCATTTTCCAGCGCGCGAATATCGCGCCGAATGGTTTGTGCAGTCACGCTCAAGACTTTGGCGAGCGCCTCAACCGAGGTGTCGCCATATTGGCGTAAATGGTCTAGCAATTGGCGATGGCGTGGAATCATGATTTAAAAATGAACATTAACGAACATGAATAAACAATTATATGTTGTAAAATTTTCGAACGTGGGTAAAATAAATAAAAAAAGCGCATTATTTTTCATTTTAAGCGCATTGTCCGCACATAAAAAATCACAACCAACACATCCACTCATCGAATCGCATAAGCGGCCCATGCCGTCTTCAGGAGCATGATGCAATCGACATGCCAGCAGTTAGCGCAACAGGACTGTGACCTTTTGATCGTCGGCGGCGGCATCAATGGCGCCGGTATCGCGCGTGATGCGGCAGGCCGCGGCTTGCGTGTCATCCTGTGCGAGCAGCACGATCTGGCCCAGCACACCTCTTCGGCCAGCACCAAACTGATCCACGGCGGCCTGCGCTATCTTGAGTATTTTGAATTCAAGCTAGTGCGCAAGTCTTTGCAGGAGCGGGAAGTGCTGTTGCGCGCCGCGCCCCATATCATGTGGCCGCTACGCTTTGTGATGCCGCACGATGCCGGGCAACGGCCGGCCTGGGTGATCCGCGCCGGGTTATTTTTATATGATCACCTGGCACACCGGGAATTCCTGCCCGCCTCTGAAGGCGTGTCGCTGCGCAAGCACGTCGCCGGCGTGCCGCTTAAAGGCAATTACCGCAAGGGTTTTGTGTATTCGGACGGTTGGGTCGACGATGCGCGGCTAGTGGTGCTCAATGCACTGGACGCCAGCGAACACGGCGCCAAAATCTTGACTCGCGCCAAATGCATGGAGGTGCGCCGGCAAGATCAAGGCTGGCGTGCCAGACTCGACAGTGAGCAGTATGGTCGCATTGACGTTAACGCGCGCGCCATCGTGAATGCCGCCGGCCCCTGGACTGCGCAATTCGCCAACGCCGTCTCCGGTGCAAAAAATACGCATGGGCTGCGGCTGATCAAAGGCAGCCACATCATAGTGCCGCGCCTATTCGATCATCCTTACGCTTATATTTTCCAAAATCCCGACAAGCGCATCATCTTTGCGATCCCTTACCAGGATGATTTCACCTTGATTGGTACCACAGATCTGGAATATACCGGCGATCCGGGGCAGGTCAAGATTAGCGACGTTGAAGTGCGTTACCTGTGCCAGATGGCCAACCGTTATTTTATTAAACAAATTGCAGCGGGGGATGTGGTCTGGAGCTATTCCGGGGTACGGCCGCTGCTGGACGACAGCGCGCAAAATGCCTCTGCCGTGACGCGTGATTACCTGCTTGAATGCGACGAAAACAATCCGCCCTTTCTCAATGTGTGGGGCGGCAAGATCACCACCTACCGTAAATTGGCGGAAGAAGCGCTGGTTATGCTGTTGCCGCGCCTGGGTCTCCATGCGCCGGAATGGACTTCTGCTGCGCCGCTGCCGGGCGGCGACCTGCAACAGGCCGGCGAGCTGGTCGCCAGCTATGATTTTGAGCGTTTTTCGACAGAATTCTGTACCCGGTATTCATGGCTGCCGAAAAAGATCGCGCAACGTTATGCGCGTTGCTACGGGTCCCGCGCCAGCCGCATGCTGGGTACTGCACAAAAAATATCCGATCTGGGCGAGGAGCTGGCACCCGGCATCTACGAACAGGAGGCGCGCTATCTGTTGGCGGTGGAATGGGCGCGCAGTGCTGAAGACATCCTCTGGCGCAGAACTAAATGCGGTTTGTATTGCCAGCCGCAGCAGGTTGCGCGATTGCAGGAATGGCTTATGACACAGCAGTAGATCATGCAAGGAGACACATAATGATATTAGAGCTTAAACAAATAAGCCTGAGTGTAGGGGCGCAGACACACCTCTATCCACTCGATCTTAAACTTACGCCGGGCGGCATCAATGTCTTGCTGGGCCCAACTCAGGCCGGCAAGACCTCATTGATGCGCGTCATTGCCGGACTGGATCGACCTAGTTCCGGGTGCATTCTGGTTGACGGCAAAGACGTCGCCGGGGTCAGTGTGCGGGATCGCAAATTGGCTATGGTGTACCAGCAATTCGTCAACTACCCAGCCATGAACGTGTATGAAAACATCGCTGCACCACTGCGCCTGCAGCACCGCCCGAAAGATGAGATACACCAGCGCGTGACCGAGATTGCAGAAAAACTGCATATCGATCACCTGCTGCAGCGACTTCCCGGCGCACTGTCCGGTGGACAGCAGCAACGTTGCGCCTTGGCGCGTTCGCTGGTCAAGCGCGCGCAGCTGGTGCTGCTGGATGAGCCGCTGGTCAATCTCGACTACAAGCTGCGCGAAGAATTACGCATGGAGCTGACATCGCTGTTTGCCGGTGGCAATACAACGGTAGTGTATGCCACCACTGAACCGCAAGAAGCCCTCTTGCTGGGCGGGCATACTGTCGTTATGGATGCCGGCCGCATACTGCAAACCGGTCCTACCCTGGCGACCTACAATCAGCCGTCTTCCATGCGCGCTGCGGCGATTTTCAATGACCCGCCGATGAATATCCTGGATGCCAGCGTTGAAGACGGGCAGTCAGTTTGCTTGAACGATGGTACGGCACTGACGATTGCCGCACCCGCCTTGAATCTGGCCAAAGGCCAGCCTTGCATGGTGGGCATCCGTTGCCATCAAGTCCAATTGACAGCAGATTCCGTGCACTCCAATCGACTCGACTGTGTGGTGGATCTGGCCGAAATAAACGGCTCGGAAACGTATGTGCACCTGCATCACGGCGACACCGGCCTGGTGGCACAGTTAGCGGGAGTCCATGCCTGCACGATAGGTGCGGCGGTACAGGTCTATTTCAATCCTGCCCACCTATTCCTGTTTGATGCAGAGGGCCGCTTGCTGCAAGCCCCCAAGGAGAGTCAACATGGCGCGCATTGAATTCCGTAATCTGGACCATGCCTACGGCCCCGACCCGACAGTTGCCAAGGACTATGCGCTGCAACCGATGAACATGGTGTGGGAAGACGGTGGCGCCTATGCGCTGCTGGGACCATCCGGTTGCGGCAAGTCCACCTTGCTCAACATCATTTCTGGCTTGCTGGTGCCGTTGCATGGACAAGTATTGTTCGACGACCGCGACATGACCAATACCCCAACCCGTGGCCGCAATATCGCCCAGGTGTTCCAGTTCCCGGTGCTGTATGACACCATGAGCGTATTCGACAACCTCGCCTTTCCCTTGCGCAATCGCAAGGTGCCGGAGAAGGAAGTGCACCGGCGGGTTCACGAGATTGCCGAAATTCTTGGCATGTCGCAAGACCTGAATCAGCGTGCCAGCGGCATGGCAGCCGATGCCAAGCAAAAGATTTCCCTGGGGCGCGGATTGGTGCGCCAGGATGTCTCTGCGATTCTGTTTGATGAACCATTGACCGTGATTGACCCACATCTGAAATGGCTGTTGCGACGCCAGCTCAAGCAGATTCATCAGCAGCTCAAACTGACCATGATCTACGTCACGCACGACCAGGTCGAAGCACTGACTTTTGCCGATGAGGTGGTGGTGATGACGGACGGAAAAATCGTCCAAAAGGGAGCCCCTGATGCACTCTTCGAGCGTCCTGACCATACCTTTGTCGGTTATTTCATCGGCAGCCCGGGCATGAATTTTTTTCCGGTCAGTCTTAGCGGCGACGACACCAGTATCAGCATGGGGCAGCACCGCCTGGCCGTCGACCCAGGCACGCTGGAGCTGCTGAAAAATGCCCACGGCACGCTCAGCATGGGGATTCGTCCTGAATTCGTCGAGCTGGCAGCTGACGGTAGCAGCGGCGCGCTGGAAGCCGACATCTGCAACGTGCAACATCTGGGCACTTGCCAATTGGTCACAGGGACAGTGGCCGGACACCCGGTCAAGGCAAAGATCAGCACCAGTGTTGCGGTTGTGGCCGGGCCTCAGTGGCTGCGTCTGGTCAGACCGGAAACTATCTTTTTTTGCAATGACGAAAGGATCGGGCGATGAACAAGCCATACAACAATAAAGCCTGGTTTTTTATTCTGCCGGTTTTTCTAAGCGTGGCGTTCTCTGCGATTGTGCCGCTGATGACGGTCGTCAACTATTCGGTACAAGACATCATCAGCCCGACCCGAAGCGTGTTCGTCGGCCTGGAATGGTTTCGGGCCATGATGCGCGACGAAGAGTTGCACGGCGCGCTGTTACGCCAAATGATCTTTTCGTTGTGCGTACTGCTGGTTCAGATTCCACTCGGCATTGGGCTGGCATTGTCTATGCCGTCGAAAGGCTGGAAGTCATCTGCGGCACTGGTCATCCTGTCCATGCCCTTGCTGATTCCCTGGAATGTGGTCGGCACCATCTGGCAAATTTTCGGCCGCGCCGACATCGGCCTCGGCGGCCATACGTTGAGCCAGCTCGGCATCGCTTATAACTATGCCTCGAATCCCCTCGACGCCTGGTTGACGGTGTTGCTGATGGATGTATGGCACTGGACGCCGCTGGTGGCCCTGCTCGGTTTTGCCGGTTTGCGTTCGATTCCCGATGCTTACTATCAAGCGGCGCAAATCGATGGCGCCAGCCGCTGGGCAATCTTTCGCTTTATTCAATTGCCGAAGATGCGTGGCGTACTGATGATTGCAGTGTTGCTGCGCTTTATGGACAGTTTCATGATTTATACCGAACCGTTTGTGCTGACCGGCGGTGGACCGGGTAATTCAACAACGTTCCTGAGCCAGTATCTGACGCAAAAAGCGGTGGGGCAATTTGATCTTGGTCCGGCAGCGGCGTTCTCGCTGATTTATTTTTTAATCATTTTATTGTTCAGCTTCGTGCTCTACAACTGGATGCAAAGTGCTGGCAATAGCGGTAAAACTTCAGGGAGCGCGCATGAATAAGTCTAGCCGCCTGCCGCGGGCAGTGATGCTGTTTCTGTATGTTGTATTTACCCTGATACCGCTCTACTGGATGCTCAATACTTCGCTGAAAACCAACGAAGAAACCCTGTCGGTATTCACGCTGTGGCCGCGCAATCTGACCTGGGCCAATTACATCACCATTTTTACCGACCCGTCCTGGTACAACGGTTACATCAATTCAAGCATTTATGTCGTGCTCAATACGGTGTTGTCCTTGCTGGTGGCGTTGCCGGCAGCGTATGGCTTTTCGCGCTACCGCTTCCTTGGCGACAAGCATATGTTTTTTTGGCTGCTGACCAACCGCATGACGCCGCCTGCGGTGTTCCTGCTGCCGTTTTTTCAGCTCTATTCGACGGTTGGCTTGATGGATACGCATATTGCGGTGGCTTTGTCGCACATGCTGTTCAATGTGCCGCTGGCGGTGTGGATTCTGGAAGGTTTCATGTCCGGCATTTCGCGCGAGATCGATGAAACGGCGTACATCGACGGTTTTTCGTTTCCTAAATTTTTCATCAAAATTTTCCTGCCGCTGATCAAGGCCGGCGTCGGCGTGACGGCGTTCTTTTGTTTCATGTTCAGCTGGGTTGAACTGTTGCTGGCGCGTACCCTCACATCCGTCAACGCCAAGCCGATCAGCGCGATCATGACCCGCACCGTCTCGGCTGCAGGCATGGATTGGGGGGTGTTGGCGGCAGCGGGTGTATTGACGCTGATACCGGGGATGCTGGTGATCTGGTTTGTCCGCAACCATATTGCCAAGGGATTCGCGATGGGGAGGGTATAAGCATGGGTGATTCTTTTGCATGGATGGCATGGACGACGCCGATCGCGATTTTCTTTTGCTGCATTTTTGCGATGCTCGTTGGAATGACGATCTGGGAACTGCGTTCACCGACCATCGAGCGCAAAGGCTTTTTGCCGCTGCGCACGACGCGCGGCGACCGCCTGTTCATCGGTTTGCTGACGGCAGCTTATATCAATCTGGCTTGGGTAGGTTTGACGGATATAAACCAATGGTTTGGCGCTGCCATCGGCTTTCTCGTACTGATCGTGATGATGGCCAAAGGATAATTTTATTTTAAAAAGCAAGTAGAGAAGTCCTTCCCTCGCTTGCCGCATGTTCCTGGAAGGTAATAAAGTTTATGGAGACGACATGAATCAGTACCAACAAAAAGCATTCAAGTTAACTGTGTTCGCAGCCGCGATGCTGGCGTTGTCAGGCCCTGTGCTGGCCGACGCCAAATCAGCCGAAAAATGGATCGATTCTGAATTCAAGCCCAGCACACTGACACGCACGCAACAAGTCAGCGAGATGAAATGGTTTATTGATGCTGCCGCCAAACTGAAGTCCAAAGGCGTGACTGAAATTCATGTCGTGTCAGAAACACTCGACACCCACGTCTATGAATCGAAAGTGCTGGCCAAGGCTTTTACCGAAATTACTGGCATCAAGGTGATTCATGATGTGATCCAGGAAGGCGACCTGGTTGAAAAGATGCAAACGTCGATGCAGTCCGGCAAGTCCATTTATGACGGCTGGATCAATGACTCCGATTTGATCGGTACCCATTATCGTTATGGTCAAACCGTTGTTTTATCCGATTTCATGAAGGCCGAAGGTAAGGAATTTACCAATCCCGGCCTCGACCTGAAAGACTTCATCGGCACCAGTTTTACCACTGCGCCCGATGGGAAAATGTATCAGCTGCCGGATCAGCAATTCGCCAATCTGTACTGGTTTCGTGCCGACTGGTTTGCGAGCAAGGATTTGCAAGCCAAATTCAAGGCCAAATATGGCTACGATCTGGGCGTTCCGCAAAACTGGTCGGCCTATGAAGACATCGCTGCCTTCTTCACCAATGACGTTAAGAAACTGGATGGCAAAAAAGTGTTCGGGCACATGGATTATGGCAAAAAAGATCCATCGCTCGGCTGGCGCTTCACCGACGCCTGGCTGTCGATGGCTGGCACCGCCGACAAAGGCATCCCGAACGGCTTGCCGATCGATGAGTGGGGCATCCGCGTCGCAGCCGATAAATGTACTCCGGTAGGCGCTTCAGTTGCGCGCGGTGGTGCGACCAACTCGCCGCCGGCCGTGTACGCGTTGAACAAGTATCTCGACTGGATGAAAAACTATGCTCCGCCAGAAGCGCTCGGCATGACCTTTTCCGAAGCCGGCCCAGTGCCGGCCCAAGGTCAGGTTGCGCAGCAAATTTTCTGGTACACCGCGTTCACTGCCGGCATGATCAAACCGGGCTTGCCGGTAGTCAATGCCGACGGCACGCCAAAATGGCGCATGGCACCCGGCCCGCATGGTCCTTACTGGAAAGAAGGCATGCAAAACGGTTATCAGGATGTCGGCTCATGGACTTACCTCAAGAGTACGCCAGTCAATCAAATGACTGCAGCATGGTTGTATGGCCAGTTCGTCACGTCGAAAACCGTGTCGCTGAAAAAATCGATTGTCGGCCTGACTTTCATCCGCGATTCCGATATCCGCTCGCAGGCGATGACGGACATGGCGCCAAAACTGGGTGGTCTGATCGAGTTTTATCGTAGTCCGGCGCGTGTCGCCTGGACGCCGACCGGCACCAATGTCCCTGACTATCCAAAGATGGCGCAGCTGTGGTGGAAGAATGTATCGACCGCAATCTCGGGTGAAAAAACAGCGCAGGGCGCGATGGATAATCTGGCGGAAGAAATGGATCAGATCATGGGACGTTTGCAACGCGCCGGCATGAAAAACTGCACGCCGAAGTTGAACGAGAAAAAGGACGCCAAGTTCTGGTTGTCCGACAAAGCCGCTCCTTGGACCAAGCTCGCCAATGAAAAGCCAAAGGGTGAAACCATCGCTTACGACACACTGTTGAAAGCGTGGAAAGAAGGCCGCGTGCGTTAGCCTGAAACATCAAGTGGCATCAAAGCGACGCCAACCCGGGCAGTTCGGGTTGGTGTTATTGATTGTATTTACAATTGATTAACCCGTCGCCTTTGCAAAAAGCGATCTTATTTTGATGGAAATAGGCATGGCTTATTTGCTCGCATTGGATCAGGGCACATCGAGTTCGCGCAGCATCGTGTTCAACGACGGCGGTGAAATTGTTGCCACCGCGCAGCAGGAATTCAAGCAAATATTTCCCCAGCCGGGTTGGGTCGAACATGACCCGATGGAGCTGTGGCAAAGCCAGCTTGCGACTTGCCGGATGGTGTTGGCCAAGGCCGGTATCAGGGCCGATGAATTAGCCGCTCTGGGCATCGCCAACCAGCGTGAAACCACACTGGTGTGGGAACGCAGCAGCGGCAGACCGATCTTCAATGCGATTGTCTGGCAAGACCGCCGCACCGAAGCATTGTGCGCAGAGTTGCGCGCCAAAGGATTAGCCGACAGCATCCGCCGCAAGACCGGCCTGGTGCTGGATCCGTATTTTTCGGCCTCCAAGCTGAAATGGATACTCGACCATGTCAGCGGCGCACGCGAGCGCGCCAGACGCGGCGAACTGGCATTCGGCACCGTCGATGCATGGCTGGTCTGGAACCTAAGCTGCGGCCGCCTGCACGCGACCGATGTGACCAACGCCTCGCGCACCATGCTGTGGAATATCCACGATGGCTGCTGGGATGAAGAATTACTGCAATGGCTGGATATCCCGCCTGAGGTGCTGCCGCAAGTGCATCCGTCGAGCCACATCTTTGGCGCCACCGACCCGCAGTGGCTAGGCCATTCGGTGACCATCGGCGGCATCGCCGGCGACCAGCAAGCGGCGCTATTTGGGCAGGCTTGCTTTAAGCCGGGCATGGCCAAGAATACCTACGGCACCGGTTGCTTTATGCTGCTCAATACCGGGGAAGTTTGCGCCGACTCGAAAAACGGGCTGATCAGCACTGCCGCCTGCCAGATTGGCAGCAACAAGCAATATGCGCTGGAAGGCAGCGTCTTCATCGGCGGCGCGGTGGTGCAATGGCTGCGCGACGGCCTCAAGGCAATCAAGGATTCGGCAGACATTGAAGCGCTTGCCGCCTCGGTGCCGGATTCCGATGGCGTGGTCTTTGTACCGGCCTTTACCGGTCTGGGCGCGCCATACTGGATACCATCCGCCAAGGGCGCGATTCTGGGCCTCAGCCGCGGCAGCACGGTCGCCCATATCGCCCGTGCGGCGCTGGAGTCGATCGCGTTCCAGAGTGCCGCGCTGTTGCAGGCCATGCTGCGCGATGCAGCGTCGCCAATTGCCGAATTGCGGGTCGATGGCGGCGCCTGCGCCAATGCGCTGTTGCTGCAATTTCAAGCCGACTTGCTCGGCATCCCGGTGATTCGGCCGCAAGTCACCGAAACCACCGCGCTCGGCGCCGCTTACCTGGCCGGCCTGGCAATCGGCATGTACCGCAACACCGCAGAGCTGGAATCGCAATGGCGGGTTGACCGTGTGTTCGAACCTGCGATCAGCCGCGATCAAGCCCAGGCACTGATGCAAAGATGGGAGACCGCCATCGGCGTCGTAGGAGCGGGTTCCAAACCCGCCCTAGGTTGATCCGTCAGGGCAGGTTTGGCGCCTGTCTATGCGAATAATAAATTTTACGTATATTCGCTACATCTGAAGCCCGATTTAATATCGTTAACCCGTAAATTGTTTTTTTATTCAAAAATTACTACACCTGTGAACGTTGTCTCCGCTAATGCAAAGGAAATTTCGAAATGACCTTGAGCCGTGCCACTAAAATAGTCGCCACCATCGGCCCCGCTTCAAACGATCTGAATACACTCATCCGCATGATTGCAGCCGGAGTGGATGTGGTACGCCTGAATTTTTCCCACGGCAAGGCTCAGGATCAGATTGATCGTGCCAACCTGGTGCGTCAGGCGGCAGCCGCCTGCGGACGAGAAATTGCCATCATGGCCGATCTGCAAGGACCTAAAATCCGGGTCGGCAAGTTCGAGAACGGTCAGATCGAACTCAATGATGGTGATCCATTTATCCTTGATGCCGCTTGCGAACTGGGTAATCAGGAGCGGGTTGGACTCGACTATAAAGAATTGCCGCGCGACCTGAAACCGGCGGATGTGCTGTTACTGAACGATGGTCTGATCGTGCTGGTGGTGGATAAAGTGATCGGCAGCGCGATCCATACCAGGGTGAAAACCGGTGGTGTGCTGTCGAACAACAAGGGTATCAACCGCCAGGGCGGCGGCTTGTCTGCGCCGGCGCTAACGGCCAAGGATATGGAGGACATCAAGACTGCGATGCGTTTCCAGGCTGATTATGTTGCAGTATCGTTCCCGAAAAATGCGGCCGACATGGAAATGGCGCGGCAACTGGCCAATAGTGCCGGCGAGGCCTATGGCCACAAGCCGCTGATGATTGCCAAAATCGAGCGCGCCGAGGCGATCCCGGTATTGCAGGAAATCATCGATGCTGCCGATGGCATCATGGTCGCTCGTGGCGATCTGGCGGTGGAAGTCGGCAACGCGACAGTACCCGGACTGCAAAAACGCATGATAAAAATGGCGCGCGCATCCAACAAGCTGACTATCACCGCCACCCAAATGATGGAGTCGATGGTGGTCAATGCTATCCCGACGCGCGCCGAAGTGTCGGATGTCGCCAATGCGGTGCTGGATGGCACCGATGCGGTGATGACTTCGGCAGAAACTGCCGTGGGCAGATATCCGATTGAAACCGTCACCGCAATGGCTGCGATTTGCGTTGAAGCGGAAAAATCGGATGCCTGCAAGCTCGATGCCGATTTCCTCAATCTGACCTTCACCCGCATCGATCAATCGATTGCGTATGGAGCCTTGTTTACGGCGTACCATCTGCGGGTCAAGGCAATCGCGGCATTGACCGAATCCGGCGCGACCGCGCTCTGGATGAGCCGAAATAATATCGACATCCCGATTTTTGCCATTACCTCCAGTGTTGCAACCCAACGCAAGGTTGCCTTGTACCGCAATGTGCGCACACTGGGAATAATGCCGTCGAATGATTGCGAAGAGGTGTTGAAAGCGACTGAAGCATTGCTGCTGTTGAAAGGAATCGTACAAAACGGCGACTTGATCGTCGCCACCTGGGGCGACCCGATGGGGCAAGCCGGCGGCACCAACGCATTGAAAATCATGCGGATCGGCGAACCCTGACCTGCTGCGCGTGTGCGATCGTATTTTCCACTCATGGCGCGGCTTCTGCTCGTAGAATGCAGATAGGCTTTTTGCCTGACTTACCAACTTTAGGGGACAATAATGAAAATAATAATTTTGCGCAGACTGCTGGCGATGGCTAGTGTCGCAATGCTGGCGGCCGGCCCGGCCCAGGCGCAGCAGCAATTCATCAATGTACTCACCGGCGGTACCAGCGGCGTGTATTACCCGATGGGGGTGGCGCTGTCGCAGATTTACGCGAAGGCGATGCCGGATGTAAAAACCTCCGTGCAGGCGACCAAGGCTTCCGCCGAAAACCTGAATCTGTTGCAAGCCGGTCGCGGGGAACTCGGCTTCACGCTGGGCGACGCGTTGTCGGATGCCTGGAAGGGCGATGCCGAAGCCGGTTTCAAGACGCCGCTCAGAAAACTGCGCGGTCTGGCTGGCATTTACCCGAACTATATCCAGATCGTGGCATCGGCCGATTCCGGCATCAAAACTCTGGCTGATCTAAAGGGCAAGCGCATCGCGGTCGGCGCGCCGAAATCCGGCACCGAACTGAACGCGCGTGCAATTTTCAAGGCTGCCGGCCTGGCTTACAAAGATTTCGCCAAAGTGGAATACCTGCCATTCGGTGAATCGGTGGAGCTAATGAAGAACCGCCAACTCGATGCCACGCTGCAGTCGGCTGGACTGGGTGTGTCGTCGCTGCGCGACCTCGCCACTTCGGTCAAAATCGTGGTGGTGCCGATTCCGGCCGATGTGGTGTCCAAAGTCGGCGATCCGGCCTACCAGTCCGGTGTGGTGCCGGCTAATACCTATGAAGGTCAGACCACCAATGTGCCGACCGCGTATGTGCAGAATTTTTTGGTGACGCATGAAGGGGTGCCGACCGACACCGTATACAAAATGACCAAGAGCATGTTTGAAAACCTGGATCATCTGACGGCGGCGCATGCTGCCGCCAAGTCGATCCGCAAGGAAACTGCTCTGGTCGGCATGCCTCTGCCGCTGCATCCGGGCGCCGTGAAGTACTACCGCGAAATCGGTCTGATCAAGTAAGCAGGCTGCAGGTAAGGTATAGCGGGGAGGGCAGTCATGACTCCCCGTTCACACGCACTGGAGCACCTCAAACATGTCTTCCCTTAATACCCCTGTCGAAGAATTCCAGGAACATGGCGCGCAACGTACACTCGGCGGCATTGCGCTGAAGATCCTGATTGCGGCGGCACTGACGTTCTCGACGTATCAATTGATCGTCGCCGGTTTTCACCCGTTATCGTCGCTCACGATCCGTTCGCTGCATGTCGGTTTCCTGCTGTTGCTCACCTTCTTGATTTATCCCGCTTGCAAGAGCGGCAAGTTGACTTCGGTCGCCTGGCATGACTGGCTGCTGGGGATGACCGGTTTCGGACTGTCGTTCTATCACTGGGTTTTCGAAGGCGACCTGATTCAGCGCTCGGGCGATCCGAGCAGCGCCGATCTGGTGGTCGGCGCGATCATGATCGTGCTGGTATTTGAAGCCGCCCGACGCATGCTCGGGTGGGCGCTGCCGATCGTGTGCGGCACGTTTCTGCTGTATGGCTTATTCGGGCAATATCTGCCGTCGCCGCTCGGGCATCGCGGATACGGCTTCGATCAGATCGTCAGCCAGTTGTTTCTCGGCACCGAGGGCATTCTCGGCATTCCGATCATGGTATCTGCCACCTATATTTTCTTGTTCATCCTGTTCGGCGCATTCCTGGAACATGCCGGCATGATCAATTTGTTCAACTCGATCGCGCTTGGTCTGGTCGGCCAGTCCAAGGGCGGACCGGCCAAGGTAGCGGTAATTTCATCCGGTTTCATGGGCATGATCTCCGGCTCCGGCGTGGCCAACGTGCTGACCGTCGGCCAGTTCACGATCCCGCTGATGAAGCGTTTCGGCTACAGCTCGGTATTTGCCGGCGCGGTCGAAGCAACTGCATCGATGGGGGGCCAGATCATGCCGCCGGTAATGGGTGCGGTGGCGTTCATCATGGCTGAAACGTTGAACGTGCCGTATGTGGAAATCGTCAAGGCGGCGGTGATTCCGGCGACGTTGTATTACGTGACCGCGTTCTGGATGGTGCATCTGGAAGCGGGCCGCATGGGCCTGATCGGCCTGCCGAAAGACCAGTGCCCGAGTCCGCTCAAGGCGCTGAAAGAGAATTGGTATCTGGTGTTGCCGCTGGCAGCGCTGGTCGGAATGCTGTTCCACGGCTTTACGCCGATGTTCGCTGGCCTGACCGGACTGGCGCTGACCGTAATCCTGATTCTCGGTGCGGCGGTGGCAGCGCGCGTGTCCAGCATGGCATTTCGCTACGTGTTCTGGGTTGGGCTGGGCTTGGCGGCGGCAACCTTCCTGGAGTTCGGCATTTATGCGATCCTGGCCGTGATTGCGCTGCTGGTGCTGGTGTGCTTCCGGGTCAAGGGCGGCCGCGACACCTTGCGCACGATCCGCGCCAGCCTGATCGACGGCGCCAAGCAGGCGCTGCCGGTTGGCATGGCCTGTGCGGTGGTTGGCGTGATCATCGGGGTGTTGACACTGACCGGGGCCGCCTCCAGTTTTGCCGGCTTCATTTTGACGGTCGGTGAAAAAAGTCTGTTTCTATCGTTGTTCCTGACGATGATCGTGTGCCTGATTCTGGGTATGGGGATTCCGACCATTCCGAACTACATCATTACCAGTTCGATTGCGGCGCCGGCGTTGCTCAGTCTCGGTGTGCCGCTGATCGTCTCGCATATGTTTGTGTTCTATTTCGGCATCATGGCCGATCTGACGCCGCCGGTGGCATTGGCGGCGTTTGCCGCGGCGTCGATCGCCAAGGCCTCGCCAATGCGCATCGGCGTCAAGGCGACTCAGATCGCGATCGCCGGTTTCGTGATTCCGTACATGGCGGTCTACACGCCGGCGCTGATGCTGCAGGGTGAGTGGAGTGCGGCAGCGGTAATCTATATCGTCGGCAAAGCGTTGCTGGCGATCGCCCTGTGGGGCGCCACCGCAGTGGGCTATCTGCTGACGCCGCTGAAATTACACGAACGGGTGTTTACCGGTGTCGCCGCGCTGATGCTGGTGGCGGCGGTGCCGCTGACCGACCAGATCGGCTTCATGATGGCAGCACTGTTCGCGGTCTGGCATGTCTGGCAAAAACGCCGGCTTGCCCTTGCATGATCGGCATTTGCCTGGCGGCGGTGGGATTGACGGCAGGACTGACCGCCAGCTTGCCGCTGCAGGGGTTCACCCTGGCCTGGACCCATTCGATCGAAAAAATTCTCTGGGAAGAGGATTATCAGGTGCTGCAAACTGCCGACGGCGCCCGCCTGCAGTTGACCGAGGCGCGCATCCGCGGCTCCGGCGCCGGCATGGAGCCGCCGCCCAATGCCGTGCTGGCGGACGGCGTCTGGCATTACCAGCCGCTGCTGGCGCCGCTCGGCCGGCTGCATTTGGCGCGCTCGGATTATGTGGCCGATTACAGTATCTGCTGGGACGGCAGTTGCCGCGGGTTGGCGGATTTGGTCGGGCCGCCGGCAGCGGCGCCGCAAGTCGAGGTATTCCCCTGCAGGTTGCCCTGAAGCGCTTCCGATCAGTATTTTTATGCCGCTTTCAAGTATGATCAGATTGTCTTTGGCTGCCCTGCTGCAGGGTGGCTTGGGCCGCCTCGCTTACTCCCTGTTCGCGATTCAGTCGTTACCTGTCATTGATGGCGGGGCGGGACAGGGTTTCATTCATTACAAAGGAAAAAAAATGAATCAGGCAACCAAATCCATCGCTACGGTATTTGCTAGCATCATTTTGCTGACCGGCTTGTCGGCCTGCCAGAAACCGGAAGGTCCGGCCGAACGCGCCGGCAAGAGCATTGATGAGGCGACCCAGAAAGCAGGCCAGGAAATCCAAAAAGCAGGCGAGAAAATCCAGGACTCGGCGAACGATGCGAAGAAATAGCAATCGCGCGCTCTGTTGCCTGAGGCGCGCGACAGCTATTACGCTGCTCCAATAAATAAGAGTGCCGCGACCGCCGGCAGCTGCTGGTCCGATGCAGGGTTATGCGTCGGATATAGAGGCGCTTCGGCGAAGTTCTCAGTTGGCGGTATGTAATTGCATCGTGGCGGCTTCGAATTTGCCTTCGCACAGCAGCGGGATGACATCGATGCTTTTGGCGATGGCTTCATCGATAAGTATCTGCTCCTCTTTGCGTGGCCGGTGCAGTACGAAATCGACTACATCTTGCTGCAAATTCAGCGCACGCGGATGGCCGATGCCAATGCGCAAGCGCCAGTAATCCTGACTGCCGAGCGCGGCGCTGATATCTTTCAAGCCGTTATGGCCGCCGGACGAGCCGCCTTTCTTGATTTTAGCCAGGCCCGGGGCAATGTCGAGTTCGTCATGCACCACCAGCACTTCTTCCGGCAGGATTTTGTAGAACCGCGCCAGACCGCCGACTGACTGGCCGGAACGGTTCATGAAAGTTTGCGGTTCCAGTAGCCATACCTCCTGCCCGGCGACACTGGTTTTCGCTACCAGTGCGTTAAAGCGTGATTCGCGTTGCAATCGGCAGTGCGCCACTGAATTGGCCAGATTGTCGAGCAGCCAAAAGCCGGCATTGTGACGCGTTTGTTCGTATTCTGGGCCAGGATTGCCGAGGCCGACGATGAGACGGATGGACATGGTGTGATTTTAGAGCAAAAAAGCGATTATCCCGGAGAAAGGGCGCGCGTCCAATTGGTTGCGCTGGCTGCAGCAGGATCAAATTAGATAGAGATTGAAATAAACGGTGAGTATTTTTAAAATTGCTCTATATAAATGCGGTAGATGGCAATCTTTTTATGGTACTCATTATAGTAACAATTTTTTAAGGCAATAAAAAACCCGCCACGAATGACGGGTTCTTGGGTTCGGCCGCAGCAGCCGAATAGCGCAATAGCTTAGGCTGCCGGTGCTTCTTTACCTGCATCGGTACCCGCTTCGGCTTCGGCATCTGTGCTGGCAATCGTGCCGGCAGGAATGATGCCGGTTGCGATGGTTGGATCATCGCCATGCACGATGGCGCTTACGCCTTCCGGCAACACGATGCTTGACAGGTGGATTGAGTCACCCGCTTCCAGTGTTGCCAAGTCGACAGTGATCGACTCAGGCAGGTTGGCCGGCAGGCAGGCAATTTCCAATTCTGTCATGACGTGGCTGACGATGCCGGCAGACAGTTTGACGACCGGGGCGATGTCTGCATTGATGAAATGCAGCGGCACCTTGACGTGGATCTTCTGGTTTGCATCAACGCGCTGGAAGTCGACATGCAACACCAGTTGTTTGAAAGCGTGTACCTGAAAATCGCGCAGCAAGACTTTTTCAACTTTGCCGTCGATTTCGAGATCCAGGATCGAAGCGTGAAATGCTTCTTTTTTCAATGCGTGGTACAGCGCATTGTGATCCAGTGTAAGACTGATTGCCGGCTCGGTGCCGCCGTAGACGATACCAGGCGTTTGGCCGGTAATGCGCAGGCGGCGGCTCGCTCCGGTCCCCTGCAAAGTGCGTTTGAATGCGATAACTTTCATTTTGAAGCTCCAGATAATGCAAGGCAGTGCCTTGCGGTATAAATCCCCCGCGACCAGGGGATTCCAAGTGTGGGCATAGTATTTGCCATGCCCTTTTACAGTATTCAGCCCGTGATTGAACCCAGCCGAACTTGCTTTGTAGTTTTGTTTATTCCACGAACAGCGACATCACTGAATCGCCCTTGGTGATGCGGCGGAAGGTTTCCGCCAGCAGGGCGGCGCACGATAGCTGGCGGATCTTGCTGCAAGCTTTTGCCGCGTCCGACAGGGGAATGGTGTCGGTTACGACCACTTCATCTATCGGCGAATTTTCTATGCGCTCAATGGCCGGGCCGGACAAAACAGCATGAGTGCAATAAGCCAGTACTTTCTTGGCGCCGCGCTCCTTGAGCGCTTCGGCCGCCTTGGTCAGCGTGCCCGCAGTATCGACCATGTCATCCATGATCACGCAGTTGCGGCCTTCGACTTCGCCGATGATATTCATCACCTCGGATACGTTGGCTTTCGGGCGGCGCTTGTCGATGATGGCGAGATCGCAGTTGAGTCTTTTGGCCAGCGCGCGAGCGCGGACTACGCCGCCGATGTCGGGCGAAACCACGAGTAAATCATCGTAATTTTTCTTGACCAAATCACCCAGCAAAACTGTGGAAGCGTAAATGTTATCAACCGGGATGTTGAAAAATCCCTGGATCTGATCGGCGTGCAAATCCATGATCAGGACGCGCTCGACGCCGGCTTGCTCCAGCATATTGGCTACCACCTTGGCCGAGATCGCGACCCGCGCCGAGCGTGGGCGGCGATCCTGGCGGGCGTAGCCAAAATATGGAATGGCGGCAGTAATCCGACCGGCCGATGCACGTTTCAAAGCATCGACCATCAGGATCAGTTCCATCAGATTGTCGTTGGTCGGCGCGCAAGTCGATTGCAGCACGAAAACGTCCTTGCCGCGCACGTTTTCGTTAATTTCGACCATTACTTCACCGTCCGAAAACTTGGAAACGCTAGCCTTGCCAAGGGACAGGCCGAGCTGTTTGCATACTGCAATAGCCAGATCCGGCGTGGCGTTGCCGGCAAATACCATCAAGTTTTCGAGCGCCATGAGATGCCTGATTGCAGTCGTTAAATGGAGTAAAAGCCACCGACGCAGGACTGGATTAGTCTTACGTCGGCGGCTTTTATACTATATGTGTATGCGTTTTTGCTTTATGTGACTTATTGGCAGGGAAGGAAGGACTCGAACCTTCGAATGCTGGAATCAAAATCCAGTGCCTTAACCAACTTGGCGACTCCCCTACACGATCAATCGTCTGCCGTCTCGCATGTGAAAAATGTACCAGCATATTCAACGTCAAACCAATTCCTTACTGCTCTCTGAGAAAATTCACCAGAGGATGTTGCCCGATTGCCTTAACTTTCCATGCTCTCCAGTGCGGCGGTACGATTTTCAGTACTTCGCCAGCATCGTGTTCTTGCTCTACTGAACAGAAAACACATGAACCAGAGCCGGTCATTCTAGCATCTCCGAATTTTTTTAACCACTGTATGGCATTCGAAACTTCAGGAAACAACCTGGTCGCTACCGCTTGCAGATCGTTTTTTCCAAAGTTTTTTGGAGCCTTTGAAAAGTTCGATATTTTGACCAGATTTGTATCCCTTGTCAAATCTTTTGCGTTAAATATTGCTGCGGTGGAAATGGATACGCCGGGTTCGATGACGACATACCAGCAAGCGGGAGTTTCGATCGGGCTCAAAATTTCACCCACTCCTTCGGCAAAGGCATTTTGCCCGAACAGGAAAAAAGGCACGTCGGCGCCGAGTTGCAAGCCCAGTGTCATCAATTCAGCCGGGCTGAAGCCGGTGTGCCAAAGATGGTTTAGCGCCATCATGGTGGTGGCGGCGTCAGACGAGCCGCCGCCCAGGCCGCCGCCCATTGGCAAGCGTTTTTCCAGTGCAATGTCGGCCCCTGCCAGCGGCTTTCCCAGTTTTGCGCTGCCGGCAGCTTGCAGCAGGCGGGCTGCGCGCACGGTTAGATCGGAATCCTGTGGCACGCCGGGCAAGGCGTTGCTGCGCTCAATGCGCTCGTCGTCGCGCAGTGCAAAGTGGAGCGTGTCGCCAAAGTCCAGTAACTGGAATACCGTTTGCAGCAAATGGTAGCCGTCCGGGCGGCGTCCGGTAATGTGCAAAAACAGGTTCAGCTTGGCTGGGGCCGGGCAGTTCTTCAGCGTGCGCGCGGTGATTGTCGTGGCTATTGTCGCTATCGTCATCGTCGTAGCGGCTGCCAGCTATCGATGACGATGCGAATCGCGATCTCGCCGGCTTGGGCCGTGTGGCGCGCAAGGTCGATGCGTTTTGGGTGGGCCGGTCCGCTATCGCTTTCCTGCCAGGCCGGATAATCGATCTGCCAGTCGTCCGGCGTGCGGATAGTGCCCTGATTGCCTGCAGCGGCGATCTGTCGACCCTGCGCATCGAGCGTATAGCCTTGTAGCCAGTTGCCCAGGCTGGCCACCGGCAGCGGCCAGCCGAGCGCGTCAGCGACCAGCGCATCGGCGTCGACGGCGCTGCGTGGGGCTTGGCCGGGCTGGATCAGGGTGGCGCCTTGCGCTGTCAATTCTATGGTTGCGAGGGTTTGCCCGAGCGGCGAGCTCAGCGTAATGAAGGTGCGCGTGGCGCTTTGCGACCACGCGAAACTGCCATGCAGGGCTTCGTCTTGCCCATTGCGCTGGTAGCGTACCGAGAGCCTGCCGGCGAGCTCAATGGCGGCGTGATAGTTCTGCGCGGCAGAGTCGGCGGTGTCGAAGGAGTTGCCCGGCAAACTGGGCGCACTGGCGCAGCCGGCCAGTAGCAGTGCCAGTACGCCGGCCAGCGCAGTATGCCGCGCCGCGCTTCTGGATTTTTTCAGCATAGATGGATATTAATTGGAGTATGGCAATAAATAGTGTATTTTCCGCATAATTTCAGGGTGCTTTGAATAAATACCGAATGCAGTATGTTTCGGCTGCGAAATATGTTCTAAAGCGTTGCCTTGAGCCTGGTCAGGGTGCTTTTCAGTGTCGCATTATCCGGCTCCTTGGCAAGTGCAGTGCGCCACAATTGCTGCGCTTCGTCTTTTTTGCCGCTTACCCATAGCACTTCGCCCAGATGGGTGCCGATTTCAACGTCCGGCCGCAACGCGTAGGAGCGGCGCAACAGGGCTTCGGCTTGCTTGAAATTGCCTAGCCGGAATTCGACCCAGCCCATGCTGTCCAAGATGAATGGATCTTCCGGCGCCAGTTCCAGTGCCCGGGCGATCAGCTTGCGGGCTTCCGGCAGACGCAGATTGCGCTCTGCCAGCGAGTAGCCGAGCGCATTGTAGGCGTGCTGTTTTTGGGGTTCGAGCTTGATGATGCGGCGCAGCGCGGTTTCCATTTGCTTGTATTGCTGCTGTTTTTCAGCTGCCATCGCGGTGTCGTACAGCAGTTCGGTATTGTCTGGAAAACGCTTCAGGCCGGCCTCCAGAGCCGAGTATGCAGCGTGATCCAGGCCTGCTTCGCGCAGGATCAGTGCTTGTGCCAGGATGATCTGTGCCTGCTGCTGGGCGTTCTCGCTGGCGTAATCTTTCAGCAGATTTTGCGCCGCCGGCAAGTCGCCTTGTTTGGCGATCAGTTGCGCCCGTTTCAGCAATGCGCTGAAGTAGGCTGGGTTCTGCAGTTCGCCCGGCGCGATTTTTTCCAGCCAGCGTAGCGCGCCGGTGCTGTCATTGCGGTCTTCGGCTATCTGGGCCAGGATCAACAGCGCCTGGGTCGGATCGCGCTGTTCGTGCGGCCTGTTTTCCAGCGCTGCAATGTAGCTACTGAGGTATTTTTCGGCGCTACCCAGATCTTGGGCCTGTACCCCCAGAATGCCCAGTGCGTAAGTTGCTTCCAAGTCCTGCGGTTGCGCCTTGAGCAGGGTTTCAAATTGTGCGCGCGCCGGCTCGAACTGCTTTTGCTCGACCAGGATGCGCGCATACGCCATGCGGACTTCGCGCGCTTGCGGGTGGCTATCCAGGAACTGCGTGAGCACTGCAACCGAGGCGTTCTGGTCGGCGCTCATCTGTGCCAGCGTCAGCGCTGCCAGTTCAGAGTCCGGTTCGGCCTTGAGCGCGCTACTGGCCTCCTTGAACGCGCGTTGCCGGTCGTCATTGGCAAACGCACCTTGCGCCAGTGCCAGCGGCGTCTGCGGCAAGCTGGCGTAAGGCGCCAACAATTGCTCCAGCATGTCGAACGCAGTTGCCTTGTTTTTGGCGCGCAGCAGCAGGCGCTGGATCTGGACGATCAGTGCGCCGCGCTCTTGCGGGCTGGCTGCCTCGAGTCGTTCTGCGAGCAGAGGCTGGGCTTGCGCCGGTTGGTCGGACAGGATTACCAACCCGAGGTAATACTGGGTCGCTTCTTCCGAGTGCGGCGCTAGTTCGCGCCACAGCCGGATCGCCGACAGGGCTTCGGCCGGTTGGCTCATGCTCATCGCAAATTCCGTCGCGCGTCGGGCGATGCGCGGATCGCGCGTTTCCTGGGCTACCCCCAGCGCGGTAATGTAGGCAGCTTGCCACTGGCCGCGTTGGAAGGCAATTTCGGCAGCCATCAGCTTGAACAGAATTTCATTCGTCAGCACGGTCGCCGGTAGCGCGTCTTGATTGTTTGCCTGGCCCGGCTCGGCACCGGATTCGCCCATGCCCGGCTGGTCAAGCAGCAAGCTGTCGGCGGTCGGTTCGGCAGCAGGTTCAGCTTTAGCTTTAGCCTCAACTTTAGCTGCGGCCTGCTCCGGCAGGGTGGTGGCTTCAGGCTGCACAGTCGCGCATGCGGACAGCATGAGCGCTAGGCTTGCAATGGCGATAGTGTTTTTCAAGTGATTAATCCTGGCAATGGGACTGGAGTGCGAGCGACGATTTTACGCTCAACCGCCTCCCGGTGGGTTGCGCATTGTCGCCGTAACCTGTGTATTGTGCGTGTTTATTCGAATTGAGATCATCATGCCAGAACTGCCTGAAGTTGAAGTCACCCGGCGCGGTGTTGCGCCTTATCTGGAGGGGCGCATCGTGACTGGGGTGGTGTTGCGCCGCGCCGGCTTGCGCTGGCCTTTTCCCGCCGATCTGCCCGCTCTTCTGCGCGGTCGCGCCATTGGCCTGACCGGGCGTCGCGGCAAGTACCTGTTGATCGGCTTCGCACATGGCACGCTGATCATCCACTTGGGCATGTCCGGCCATTTGCGCATTCTGCCCTTGGACAGTGCGCCGCAAAAACACGACCATTTCGACCTGCAGGTCGGCAGCAGGTTGCTGCGCCTGACCGATCCGCGCCGCTTTGGCGCGGTATTGTGGCACCCGGCCCAGGATGGCGCGGTTGAACAGCACTTATTATTGCGCGGCTTGGGAGTGGAACCCTTTGGCTCCGACTTTTCAGGCCAGTTGCTGTACAGGCAGACTCGCTTGCGGCGCGCGGCGATCAAGCAAGTGTTGCTGGCCGGCGACATCGTGGTGGGAGTGGGCAATATCTACGCTTCCGAAAGTCTGTTTCGAGCCGGCATCAATCCGAAAACGCCGGCCCACCGCATCGGCCTGGCCCGCTACGAGAAACTGGCAGAGGCGATCTGCGCCATATTGGCCGCCGCAATCACCCAGGGCGGCAGCACTTTGCGCGATTTTATCGGTGCCGACGGGCAAAGCGGTTATTTTCAGCAGTCGTATTGCGTTTATGATCGTCGCGGTGTGGCTTGCCGGGTCTGCGGTGCCGCGATCCGGCAGATCAAGCAGGGGCAGCGCTCGACGTTTTACTGTGTAAATTGTCAAAAGTGAGCGCGAGTGCTAGATTGAGCGCAATACAATTGTTTTGTTTGGAGCAACATGAGCGATCTGATAAGAAAATTCGAAGCTTACAGCGAGTGGCGCACCGGTGTGGCGACGGCGTTGCGGCGTTACCGCACTTGGGCCGGGCAGTCCCAATTGTCGGATACCGCAAACGAGCAACGCATCGCCCGGTTGTTGAGCAAACTGGCCGACGACAAGCTGTCGATCGCCTTCGTGGCCGAATTTTCGCGCGGCAAGTCGGAGCTGATCAATGCGATTTTCTTTGCCGATTATGGCCAACGTATCATACCGTCCGCAGCCGGCCGCACCACCATGTGCCCGACTGAGCTGCTGTACGATGAAACCTTTCCGCCGTCGATCCGTCTGTTGCCGATAGAAACCCGGGCCGAAATTCTGTCAACCAGCGATTTCAAGGCGCAAAGCCAGGTCTGGACCGTGCTGCCGCTGGATATTTCGTCTTCAGACGGGATGCTGGAAGCCTTCAAGCAAGTCAGCCTGACCAAGCTTGTGTCGGTCGAGGAAGCGACCCGGTATGGCTTGTTCGACGCCGCTAATCCAGATGACTGCATGACGGTCAATGCCCAGGGCCTGGTCGAAATTTCCCGATGGCGGCACGCGATCGTGAATTTCCCGCATCCGCTGCTGAAGCAGGGCTTGATCATCATCGATACGCCGGGCTTGAATGCGATCGGCACCGAGCCTGAACTGACGCTGAACCTGATCCCGAACGCCCACGCGGTGTTGTTTGTGTTAGCTGCCGATACCGGCGTTACCAAGAGCGACATCGAGGTTTGGCGCAACCATATTGGTTCCGGCCCCGGGCGCATGGTGGTGCTCAACAAAATCGATAGCATGTGGGATGAATTGCGCAGCCCCGAAGAGGTGGAGCGACAAATCGAGCGGCAGATCGAGACGGTTATGCACATGCTGGCATTGCCGAATAAGCAGGTTTTTCCGGTGTCGGCGCAAAAAGGGCTGGTTGGCAAGATCAATCACGACCCGCAATTGCTGGCAAAAAGCCGCTTGCCGGCGCTGGAAGATGCGTTGGCGAATGCGTTGATTCCGGCTAAAAAAGACATTATCCGGGCCCAGTTGGCGGCTGACATCGAGTCGATGACTGCGGAGCATCTGACGGTGTTGTCGACGCGCATACGCAATGTCATGGAGCAACTGATGGAACTGAAAAACCTGCGCGGCAAGAATCGCAGGGTCATCGAACACATGATGCAGCGCATTGACGTCGAAAAAAAGGAATTCGATGAAAGCTTGCTGAAATTGCAGGGTACGCGTGCGGTTTTTGCGCGCCTGTCGATGGAAGTGTTTTCCAGCCTCGGCATGGAAATCCTCAAGGAAGACATCCTGAGCGCGCGCGACGCGATGCAGCAGAGTAATTTCTCCCTCGGTTTGCGCCAGGCTGTGCGCGCGTTTTTCGACCGGGCCAAATACCATCTGGCGCTATCCGGGCAAAAGACCGAGGAAATTACCGAAATGATGACGGTCATGTACCGCAAATTCTCGACTGAACACGGGCTGGCGGTATCGATGCCGATGCAGTTTTCGCTACAAAAATATTGTAACGAAATCGATCTGATCGAGACCGCCTATCAAAAGCAGTTTGGCGCTGCCGCCATCATGACCACGCCGCAGGTGGTGCTGATGCAGAGATTTTTCGATTCGATCATCTCGCGCGTCAAGCACAGCTTTTTGCGGGCCAACCGCGATGTCGAAGCCTGGCTGAAAGTCATCATGGCACCGCTCGAAGCCCAGATCCGCGAGCACAAGAGCCAGTTGAAACAGCGCCGGCAATCGATACAGCGCATTCATCTGGCGACCGATGGCCTGGAAGAAAAAGTCCGGGCCGTCGAGCTACTCCAGATTGACTTGCAGTCCCATAAAGACACCATGCTGCAATTGCAACGCGCACTGGTGGCAGCCTTGGCTACCGACAGCGTACCGTTGCTAGAGGCCGCATAGTTGGGCAAATACCCGAAGACTGGCGCCGATGCCGGCGCCAGTTCCGATAAATGGCAAATCGCTAATTGCATCGATCCGAGCTTTTCCGCCTGCGTCATCGCATGGCAACAAGAACACGGCCGTCATCTGCTGCCGTGGCAGAACACGCGTGACGCGTATCGCATCTGGCTCTCGGAAATCATGTTGCAGCAGACCCAGGTCGCTGCAGTGATTCCGTATTACAGCCGCTTCCTGGCACGTTTTCCAGATTTGTTTTCCCTTGCTGCAGCGCCTTCCGAAGCGGTGATGTCGCACTGGAGCGGCCTCGGCTATTATTCGCGCGCGCGCAATTTGCACCGCTGCGCGCAGCGCGTGGTGGAGCAATACGGCGGGGTTTTCCCCGCTACCCCGGAGCTACTAGCCGAATTGCCCGGCATCGGCCGCTCTACCGCCGCTGCCATTGTCGCATTCTCGCAAGGCGCGCGGGCCGCCATCCTGGACGCCAACGTCAAGCGCGTACTGATACGCGTGTTCGGGATCGAAGGCTATCCCAGCGCCAAGCCGGTGCAAGACGCACTCTGGCTGCGCGCACAAGCCTTGCTGCCGCATGGCGGGATCGAGGCTTACACTCAGGGCTTGATGGACTTAGGGGCGACGTTATGCACGCGCAGCAAACCGGCCTGCGACAGATGCCCTCTGATATCGCGCTGCGTGGCGCATGCCAGCGATCGGGTAGCCTTGTTGCCGATGCGCAAACCGAAGCCGGCAGTGCCGCATAAACAGACCGCGATGCTGATCATTACCGACGCAGCCCAAGTGCTGCTGCAACTGCGCCCGGACAGCGGAATCTGGGGCGGCCTGCTATCGTTGCCCGAAGTGGATGGGCAAATCGCGCTGAATCTGGCGCAAATGCCGGACCCGGCGCAGTTTGCGCAATCGGTGGCCCGCATCGTCGCGCCGTTCGGCAGCATCGCATCTTGCCAGCCATTGCCGTCGTTTTCCCACGGCTTTACCCACTTCAAGCTGCAGGTCACGCCGTATCGTGTCAGGCTGGCGCGCCGTCTGCCGGCGGTGGGGCAGAGCAGCCACGTCTGGTATGCACAGAGCCAACTGGCCGACGCACCGCTGCCGGCGCCGGTCAAAAAGCTGCTGCTGGCGCTGTTCGACGCGACTGGAACGTCGTAACTGGCGCAGTCATCGCAAGCCGTGCTGCAACGCACAAATGCAAATCGAGAGAACCTGCGCTAAGCAAGCTTGTCAAAGCACTTGGCTTTGACTGATCCTTACTCTCTGGCATAATCGCTGTCTGGAGTGGTTTCCCGATATTCCCTAAGCAACACATGATTTGCGCCAGTAACGCGCCTGAATATTCGTGTTGTGCAGCATTCGGCTGGATACCGAATGATCGGGAACCAACCTTCGGCTTGTCAAATTGGCAGCCCATGCTACGCAGGCATTGGAATGCCTCTGACCGATATATCGATATATAAGCTGTTGCTAATTTTGCTTGCCCCTATTTATCTTAAGAATGTTTTACCTCTAAACGAATGAAACTTTTCCCTGTAATCCTGTCAGGCGGCGCCGGGTCGCGTTTGTGGCCTGTTTCCCGTGAGCTTCACCCTAAGCCTTTCATGACGTTAGCCGACGGTGAAAGCTTGCTGCAAAAAACATTTTTACGTGCTGCGGCCTTGCCCGATGTCGAACAGATACTGACCGTCACCAACAGCGGCCTGTTTTACAAGACTGAAGAACAATACAGCAAGCTCCATAGTTCGCTCCATACCTCCTTTTTGCTGGAGCCTGTTGGCCGCAACACGGCTCCCGCCATCGCTGCTGCGGCCACTTATCTGGCCCAAACTGCAGGCCCTGACAGCTTGATGCTAGTGCTTTCAGCCGATCATCTGATTTCCGATCCAGTGGCTTTTGGCGTCGCCGTCGAAGCTGCCGTGCATTTGGCGCAGGATGGCCAATTAGTTACTTTCGGCATTACCCCGAATCATCCCGATACTGCATACGGTTACATACAAGCCGACGGCCACAAGGTCAGCCGCTTCGTTGAAAAGCCAACCTTGGAGAAAGCCAGGCAGTACCTGGCTTCGGGCAATTATCTGTGGAATGCGGGCATATTTTGTTTCAAGGTCAGCGCGGTGCTGGCCGAACTGGAGGCGTGTGCGCCCGAAGTGATGCGCGCGATCGATCCTTGCATGGCGCTCAACACGTTAGATAGCCTGAAAAATGGCAAAATTACGCTCGATGCCGATTCTTTCGCGCAGGCGCCGGACATATCGATTGATTACGCCCTTATGGAGCGCTCCAAAAAAGTCGCGGTGGTGGCCTGCGATATCGGCTGGAGCGACATAGGCTCGTGGGATGCGGTCAGCGAATTGTCGGTTCCCGATGAGAACGGCAACCGCACCGTCGGCGAAACCGTGCTGTACGACACCAATAACTGCTACATACAAAGCAATGATCGCATCGTCAGCGCGGTCGGCGTGCAAGACCTGATCATCATCGATACCCCGGACGCCTTGCTGGTGGTGGATCGTTCTCGGGTTCAGGATGTCAAGAAAATCGTCAGCCAGCTCAAGGAAAAGCAGCACGACAGCTACAAGCTGCATAAAAAAGTAGACCGTCCGTGGGGCGCCTACGTCGTGCTGGAAGAAGGCAATGGCTTCAAGATCAAGCGCATCGAAGTCAAGCCCGGCGCTTCGCTGTCGCTGCAAATGCACCATCATCGCAGCGAACACTGGATCGTGGTCAGCGGCATAGCCAAGGTAGTCAATGGCGAGCGTGAACTGCTGGTCAACACCAATGAATCGACCTATATTCCGGCAGGGCACAAGCACCGGCTGGAAAATCCCGGCCTGCTGGATCTGGTAATGATCGAGGTACAAAGCGGCGACTATCTGGGGGAAGACGATATTGTGCGCTTCCAGGATGATTACGGCCGTGTCTGAGAGACCGACTTGATTTTTTTTCCTAGCCTGCGAGGCCTGTGGGCCTATCGGTATTTTATTCTCGGCAGCGTCAAGCGCGAATTCCAGGCGCGCTATCAGGGCACCCAGCTTGGCGTGTTCTGGGTGGTAGCGCATCCGCTGTCATTGATTCTGGTCTATACCCTGGTGTTTGCCGGCTTGATGAAGTCGGCCATGCCTGGCCACACTTCGCGTTTTGCCTACGGTATTTATCTGTGTTCGGGGATTCTCACCTGGACTTTTTTTATCGAAATGCTGAATCGCTGCGTCAATATTTTTGTGGAAAACGCCAACTTGCTCAAGAAGGTGCAGTTTCCAAAATTATGCCTTCCCATCATTGTGACGGCCTCCAGTGCGCTGCATTTCTGCATCATCTTTAGCCTGTTCTTGATCTTCCTGGGACTCATCGACAGCTTCCCGGGCGCCGTCATTTTTGCGGTGTTACCGGTGCTGGCGATTCAGGTTGCACTGACTCTGGGCTTAGGCATTCTGCTGGCGACGATCAATGTGTTTTTCCGCGATGTCGGCCAGTCTGTGGCAGTGATCGTGCAGTTCTGGTTCTGGCTCACGCCTATAGTGTATGCGCCAACCGTCCTGCCGCCGTTCGCGGCGCGCATTCTGGCCTGGAATCCCATGTGGCCGCTTATCAATGCCTATCACGACATTTTCCTGGAGCAGCATTTGCCGGCATGGCACAGTCTGCTGTATCCGGCGCTGTTGGCGCTGGTTCTGGTATTGCTGGCAATGCGCGCCTTTTCCAGGCTGCAGGCCGAAATTGTGGATGAACTGTAATGGGACACATACGCGTCAAAAATGTCGGCAAGGCCTATAAACGCTACCACCATAAAATCGGACGCATCGCCGAGTGGTGCGGCCTGGGCACCCACCATGAACTTAAATGGGTGCTGCACGACATTAGCTTTGAAGTCAACGCCGGCGACGCCATCGGCCTGATCGGCGTCAATGGCGCGGGTAAAAGCACCCTGCTCAAAATCGTTACCGGAACCGCCAAGCCGACTTGCGGCGGGGTGGAAGTGGGCGGGCGCATCGCTGCGCTGCTAGAGCTGGGCATGGGTTTTCATCCTGATTTCACCGGACGCCAGAATGTCTACATGGCAGCCCAGCTGCATGGCCTCAACAGCAGCGAGATCGGTGCGCGCATGCAAGACATAGAAGCCTTTGCGGAAATTGGCGACTATATCGATCAGCCGGTACGCACCTATTCCAGCGGCATGCAGGTGCGCCTGGCATTTAGCGTCGCCACCGCCGTGCGGCCGGAAATCCTGATTGTGGATGAAGCCCTGTCGGTGGGCGATGCCTATTTTCAACACAAAAGCTTTGATCGCATCCGCACATTCCGGCAGCAGGGCACCACGCTATTATTCGTCTCGCACGATCCAGGGGCAGTCAAGACGCTGTGCAATCGCGCCATCCTGATTGATCAGGGACGTGTCGCGCAGGAGGGCGCGCCGGATGAAGTGCTGGATTACTACAATGCCATGATCGCGCGCAAGCAAACCAGCGATCTGATTGAGCAGTCCGAGCAGCTTGGCGGCAGCAAAGTCACCCGTTCAGGTTCACGCCGCGCCGTGATCGAGGAGGTCGACTTGCTCATGGATGGCGTCACTACCCGCGCCGTTTCCAGTCATGCGGCGGTGACCGTGCGCGTGCGCGGCATCGTGCATCAGGAGGTGGAAGAATTGACTGTCGGCATTTTGTTGCGCGACCGGCTCGGCAATGACATCTTCGGCACCAACACTTTTTATCATGACAGCAGTAGCCGGCAGCCTGCAGTAGGAGAGCCATTTCAGGTGGAGTTTACATTTCCCGATCTGGCACTGGGCTTGGGTAGCTACAGCATTACCGTGGCGCTGCACAAACGCGACGCTCACGTGGTGGATAGCTACGACTGGTGGGATCGGGCGCTGGTTTTTGCGGTAACACCGGCGGATCGGGCCCGCAGTTTCGTCGGTGTGTGCAATTTGCCGGTCAGCGTCGCGTGGGGATAGCCAGCAAGATACACAGCATTTCAGTACCTGTTCAACTCAATAATTACTCAAGTTTTAGAGGCGGTATGGCAGATAATAAAAAAGCAGTAATCACCGGGATCACCGGTCAGGATGGTGCCTATCTGGCGGAGTTATTGCTACATAAAGGCTATGACGTCATCGGCACCTATCGGCGCACCAGTTCGGTAAATTTCTGGCGGTTGGAAGAACTGGGCGTAATCAAGCATCCCAATCTCTCCCTGGTCGAATATGACCTTACCGATTTGGGCGCCAGTATTCGTCTGCTGCAAGACAGCAGCATTACCGAAGTCTACAATCTGGCCGCGCAAAGTTTTGTCGGCGTATCCTTCGAGCAGCCTGTGACCACCGCTAAAATCACCGGCATAGGGCCGCTCCATTTGCTGGAGGCGATCCGCATCGTCAATCCCAAGATTCGGTTTTACCAGGCGTCGACTTCAGAAATGTTCGGCAAGGTGCAGGCCGTTCCGCAAGTCGAGGACACTCCGTTTTATCCACGTAGTCCGTATGGCGTGGCCAAATTGTATGCACATTGGATGACGGTTAATTATCGCGAATCCTACGGCATCTTCGGCGCCAGCGGCATCTTGTTCAATCACGAGTCGCCGCTGCGGGGACTTGAGTTCGTCACACGCAAAATTACCGATGCAGTGGCTAAAATTACGCTAGGCAAGCAAGACGTACTGGAATTGGGCAACATCGACGCCAAGCGCGATTGGGGCTTTGCCAAGGAATATGTGGACGGCATGTGGCGCATACTGCAGGCCGATGTACCGGACACCTTTGTACTGGCGACCAATCGTTCGGAAACCGTGCGCGACTTCGTGTCGCTGGCCTTCAAGGCGGTGGATATCGCCATCGAATGGACAGGCAATGCCGAAAACGAAACCGGCCATTGCGCCGCAAGCGGCAAAACGTTGGTGCGCATCAATCCCCGTTTTTATCGCCCGGCGGAAGTGGAATTGCTGATTGGAAATCCAGCCAAGGCCAAGAGCAGGCTGGGCTGGGCGCCCCACACTACTCTGGAAGAACTGTGTCAGATGATGGTGGAAGCCGACATGCGCCGCAATCAGGCCGGTATTTCATTTTAAAACTGATGTGACGCACCAAAAATTCAGTCCGCGAAAAACACGAAAGACACGAAAAAACCTCTTCTACCGCTGTCGAAAGGATCGTGTTATGCATTCTTTGGTGCTTTTCGCGTCTTTGGCGGACAATGCGTAACATTATTTGAAGAACTGTAAAAATCATGAACCCATCCTCTCCGACCGCAGCTAGCCATCCCGCACGGCCCACGCCATCGGCCGTCCGCGGGCGGGCACTGATTACCGGCCTGCGCGGTTTTACCGGCTCTTATCTGGCGCAGGAGTTGGAAGCCGACGGTTATGAAGTGTTCGGTACTGCGCACGGCAACGAAGAATTGGCGAATAATATTTTTGCGGTCGACCTGTGCGATCGTCAACGCCTGAATGAAGTCATTGCCGACGTGCGCGCCGATGTCGTGTTCCATCTGGCTGCAATTGCCAATGTCGCGCATGACGACATCGAAGTGATTTATCACACCAACTTGATCGGCACCCACAATCTGTTGCAGGCGCTAGCTGCCAACGATCATGCGCCGCGCGCCGTATTGCTAGCCAGCAGCGCCAACATTTACGGCAACGCCACGGTGGAGCCGATTGATGAGCAAGTCGTGGCGCGCCCGGAAAATGATTACGCAGTGAGCAAGTCGGCGATGGAGAAGATGGCGCGCCTATGGCAAAACATCTTGCCGTTGACCATTGTGCGGCCCTTCAACTACACCGGCGTCGGCCAGTCGGAGAGCTTCCTGCTGCCCAAGATCGTGGCGCATTTCCGGCGTCAGGCCAGCGTCATTGAACTGGGCAACCTGGATGTCGCGCGCGATTTTTCCGATGTGCGCACCGTAGTGGGCGCTTACCGCAGGCTGGTGCAAACCGCTGCGCCAGGCCAGACCTTCAACGTCTGTTCCGGCTGCGGCTATTCGCTGCAGGAAGTCATCGACATGCTGCAGCGGATTGCCGGCTATGAAATCGAGGTCAGGATCAATCCCGCTTTCGTGCGCGCCAATGAGGTAAAACGGCTGGTCGGATCGAATGCCAAGTTGCTCGACGCCATCGGTGAACTCACTCCCATCAGTTTGCACGAGACGCTGACATGGATGTATCAGGAAGAACCTATGGTCAATTTTTAATCGGCCTCTTGTGCAACTGTCATGCGACTATTAATTGAATGTAGCTTTGTATATGAGAACCCGGAGATTAACACCGGTATTCCACGCGTGGTACGCAATGTAGTGGCGCGTCTGAATCAGTCGTGCGAGCCTGAATGTGTGCCGGTCATTATTCGCGGCTCTCAGCTGCGGCACGTCATACAGTTGGCTCCCATCGGCAAGCCGGTGCGCTGGCTGCCCCGATTAGAGCGGATATTGCGCGGCGTGTCTGCACTGTGCGGGTTGATGCATGCCAGCCTGGATCGTAAGCCTGTGCTGGTGGCGCACCCCGCTTTACGAAAAGTGTGGGGGTGGAGTTACCGCATTTTGTCGGCGCCGGTCGCCATCGGCAAGCAAATCACACGACTTTTGAAGCAACCTTATTTGGACCCAGGCCGCAGCGTGCCGATGCAAATGCAAAGCGGTGACGTGCTGTTGTTGCTGGATGCCGGCTGGCTAATGATGGATCGATCATTAGTCGAATCCTGCCGCGCTCGTGGCGTACAGGTGGTGGTGCTCATCTATGATCTGATTCCGCTGACGCATCCGCAATTCTTTCGGGGTGCTTTAAACCATATCTTTTGCGACTGGTTTGCATGGATAGCACGCAACGCTGACGGTTTTATGATGATTTCGGCCACAGTGCGCGATGAAGTCCGCCAGCAGGTTGCTCAGTATCGTCCCGCGTCGCAGTCGGACGAAGGGCCGGGCGTGCCCTGGTTCGATTACTTTCATCTGGGTACCGAGCTCGACCGCACGGTTGCCAGCGCCGCTGTCAATCCTGCGATTGCGGCACTGTTTCAAGAGCGCGCAGTGTATCTGATGGTCAGTACCATAGAGCCGCGCAAAAACCATGCGTATCTGCTTGATGCGTTTGAGTTGTTATGGGCCGCCGGTCAGGATGTGTCGCTGTGTTTTATCGGCCGCAACGGCTGGAAAAACAAAGCCTTGATGCGACGTATCGACAACCATGCGGAACTGGGGCGCAAGCTATTTATGTTTAGCGATGCCGATGACGGCGACCTGGAGTACGCTTACTGCCACGCCCGTGCGCTGGTGTTTTCGTCCGTGGTGGAAGGATTTGGCCTGCCGCTTGTGGAAGCCATGCAGCGCGGCTTGCCGTCGATGGTCAGCGACATTCCGGTATTTCGCGAGATCGGCCAAGACTACGCCGCTTATTTCGACCTGACGCAGCCGCAGACACTGGCCGACCTGGTGCAGCGCTTTGAAAGCAGCGGGTTGTTTCCGGCACATCGGTCTTTGCAGGGCTGGTCATGGCTGGACTGGAACGGTGCCACCGCACAATTGACAGAGCGCATCCTTGCACAGTGCAATGGCGGCCTTGCGGCCGACGCGCGCGCAGTGCATTCCCAATGCAAAAACTGATCTGAAGTAGTCTGTATGCGAATTCTTCATTTTTATAAAACCTATTATCCCGACACCTGGGGCGGCATCGAGCAAGTCATCCGGCAGTTGTGCAACGGCACCAGCCAGTTGGGCGCAGTCAATCGGATACTGACACTGACTGCGCAACGACAGGGCGGCGAGTTGGTCGTCGATGGCCAGAGCGTGCTGCGTCTGCCGCAGGATTTCGAGATTGCTTCTACCGGTTTTGCGCTGCGCGCGATTCCCGTTCTGGCGCGCCTGGCAGCGCAGGTTGATGTGGTGCATTACCATTTTCCGTGGCCATTCATGGATCTGGCGCATTTCATGGCGCGCGTCAAAACGCCCAGCGTCGTGACCTACCACTCGGACATCATTCGCCAGAAAAATCTGCTGCGTCTCTATCGTCCGCTGCGCGACCGCTTTCTGCACAGCGTCGACAAGATCGTCGCCACCTCGCCCAACTATCTGGCCAGCAGCGAAGTGCTGCAGCGCTATCCCGATAAAACTGAAATGATTACCTACGGCCTGGATCAGGCCAGCTATCCGCAAGCCAAGCCAGAAAATCTGCAAGCCTGGCGTTCACGGCTGGCGCCGCGGTTTTTTCTGTTCGTGGGTGTGCTGCGCTATTACAAGGGTTTGCACATCCTGCTCGAAGCCTTGCGCGGACTGGATTATCCAGTCGTGATCGCCGGCGGCGGCCCGGAGGAGCAGGCACTCAAGCAGCTGGCCGGCACTCTCGGCCTGAAAAACCTGATATTTACCGGCGTGGTCAGCGAACCTGACAAGGCTGCCTTGCTGCAGTTGTGCTATGCCTTCGTATTTCCGTCGCATCTGCGCTCGGAAGCGTTCGGCATTTCCCTGCTGGAAGCCGCTATGGCCGGCAAGCCCATGATTACCTGCGAGATTGGAACCGGCATCAGCTATGTCAATGTGGATGGCGAAACCGGACTGTGCGTGGCGCCGACGCCGCAGGCAGTGCGCGCTGCGCTTACCCGCTTGTGGCAAGCGCCGAGTTTAGCGTCCGACATGGGCCAGCGCGCTGTGGCGCGGTATCAGGCCGTCTTCACCGCACAGCACATGGCGCAAAAATACATGACCTTGTACAGCAGTTTGCTAGGCAAGCAGCGCGCTTTCGTTCCCGCCGGCAGCGCCAATCTTCTAAAAGCAACCGAGAAAAATTGATTTATACTGCCCAACAAGTTCGCAGAAGTGCAAGCCGTCCCTGGTTTTAATCATCGTATTTTTCCTGAAGCGACACTAATGTCGCTTTGTTTTATTTTTGCGTGTGCATTGTGCTTTTGCCAGGCTGCGCAACCTCTTTAGCAGGACTCTTCAATGAGCTGGAAACAAGAAATTTTGCGCATCCCCGGGCTGGGTTCAATTTTGCACGGGTTGCATGCAATTGTGCATCTGAACCGCACCCGGGCCCAGATCGCCGCCGATATCGCGCAACTGCACCATCTTCGGATTGAATACGCAGATCATCTGGCACAGAAATTCCAGGAGCAGCAAGTGCGTAATGACGCGTTTGCAGCGCAGCATCAGGTTGATGCGGAATTGCTGACGCAGCTGAGACAAAATCTGGCGCAGCAAGCACAGTACCTGGAACAGCAAGCGCATCAACTGTCGCAGCAAGCACAGGGCTTGGCGCAAGCTGGGCTGGACATCGCCGATATTCGCACCTTCAGCCAAGATATCGAAGCTCGCGTCAGCGGACTTACCGTCGAATTGCGCCACAAACGCGCTGCAGTGCCGCCAGCACTTGCGCCTGCACTCGCCATATCGTCCGCGCCACTCGCCGCCGATCCGAAAATGACTGAAAACGCGTTCGACATGGCGGCTTTCTATGTCGAATTTGAAGATAAGTTCCGCGGCACCCGAGCCGATATTCAGGCACGCCTGGAAGTCTATCTGCCTTATCTGCAGCCATTGATTGGCGACGCCGGCGCGCAGGTGGTGGATGTCGGCTGCGGTCGCGGCGAATGGCTGGAACTGCTCGGCCGGCATGGCATACGCGCCACTGGCATCGATCTCAATGAAGTCATGGTGGAACTGTGCCGGGACGTCGGCCTGAAGGCCGAGTGTGCCGATGCGGTGGCGTACCTGAATAGCCTGCCGGAGGGCAGTCTAGCTGCCGTGACCGGTTTCCACATCATCGAACATTTGCCGTTTGAACTGCTGGTCGCATTGTTCGATGCCGCATTGTGGGCCTTGCGCCCGGACGGCTTGCTGATCTTTGAAACTCCCAACCCGGAAAACCTGATTGTCGGCTCCTGCAATTTCTACACCGACCCCACGCACCAGCGCCCGATTGTGCCGTTTGTTGCTCAATTCATGGCGCGTCAACGCGGCTTCAGCCATGCTGAAATCCTGCCGCTGCATCCCTACCCAGAGAACTACCATCTGATCGACGACGGCGAAGTGGCGCGGCGTCTCAATGAAGTTCTGTACGGCCCGCAAGACTATGCGGTGCTGGCATGGAATCGCGCTAAAAACTGATCGTCACAAAAATAGCATCCAACAGCATCCAACTGTTTTTCCAGGTTAAAACATGGCAAATTTTTTCTCCACCAGCACCCTGGTTCGATGGCTACCGTCGAGCCTCAAGCAGCGCCTGCGGAATGTCCTGCGCACCATGCGTTGGCAAGTGGCGCGGCGCCCGCTGCTAAGGCGCGCTGCGCTACTCTGTCTGCGGCCGTTTCCTGCACTCAAAAGCAGGTTCGCAATGATGCCCCGCGCAGATGCACCGCAACCCCAGCAACATCATGGTTATCGTCATGCGCGTATAGCGCAGGGCCTGCGGCGCGCTTTGGCCGAACACCGAAACCCTCCTCAGTAGGAACTCCATTTGCGTATCGTCCTTGATTTACAGGCTTGCCAGACCAGCAGCCGCAAGCGTGGCATCGGCCGTGCATCGCTGGCTTTTGCCCAGGCTTTGGCACGTCGCGCCGGCGCGCATGAATTAATCGTTGTTACCAACGAATCACTGGCTGACGGCATTGCCGGCATCGGCCGCGCCATGTCGCCCTGGATTCCGCCCGAGCGCATAGTGTCTTTTTCCGCGCCGCCGGGCAGTTGGGAAACGGTGCCCGCCAACCTGTGGCGCGCACGCGCCGGCGAACTGCTGCGCGAGGCGTTCATCGCCGCGCAAAAGCCCGACATAGTGCATGTCTCAAGCCTGTTCGAAGGCTTGCTGGATGACGCCCATACTTCGGTCGGACGCTATCGCAGCGATATTGCCACGGCTGTCACGCTATACGACCTTATTCCGCTGCTGCGCCCCGACAAATATCTGAGCGAACCTGCAGTGCGCGACTGGTATTACCGCAAATTGCAATCGCTCAAGAATGCCCAATTGCTGCTGGCCATTTCGGCCTATTCCCGTACCGAGGCAATCGCTGCGCTGGCAGTGCCGTCCGAGCGCATTATCAACATCGGTCTGAGCATTGATGCGCATTTTCAACGCCTTGAGCCGACTCCGGCGCACAGGCTCGCCTTGCAACAACGATTAGGCATGCGACGCCCGTTCATCATGTACACCGCCGGCGATGACGAGCGTAAAAACGTGCCGGGCCTGATCAGCGCCTACGCCCTGTTGCCGGCCGCGGTGCGCGCACAACATCAACTGCTCATCATCTGCCACAGCGCGCCCGAGATACGCCAGAAACTGCTTCGGCATGCCGCCGTCAGCGGTTTGCAGAATGACGAGTTGGTGCTATTGAGCGAGTTCGTGGCCGATGACGACCTCATCGCGCTCTACAGCAGTTGCCGCTTATTCGTATTCCCTTCGCTGCACGAAGGGTTCGGCTTGCCGGTACTCGAAGCAATGGCTTGCGGCGCGCCGGTGATCGCATCCAACACCACCAGTTTGCCGGAAGTAGTAGGGCGTGCCGATGCGTTGTTCGATCCGCATTCGCCGCACGCCATCTCCATTGCCATCGCGCATGCGCTCGGTAATGCGGATTTCCTGCAAAGCCTGCGCGACAGCGCTCCGGCGCAGGTGGCCAAATTTTCCTGGGATAACACCGCGCAGCGCGCACTAGACGCTTTCGAGCAACAGTACGCACACGATCAGGCGCAGCAGCGCGCCAGTATTGGGGTTTCCGGTTTTGCGCCAGTGCCGGCGTGTCGTCCACGTCTGGCCTTTGTTTCGCCCTTGCCGCCCGAGCGCAGCGGGATTGCCGACTACAGCGCCGAATTGCTGCCGGCGCTGGCTGCGCATTACGACATCGAACTGATTGTCCACGATGCCCAGATCGGTCTGCTGCAACAGCCTTGGCTGCAAGCCAACTACCCGGTGCGCAGCGTGTCGTGGTTCGAGGCCCATGCCGGGCGTTATGCGCGGGTGCTGTATCAGGTTGGAAATTCTTATTTTCATCTGCACATGTTCGAATTATTGCAACGCATTCCCGGCACCGTGGTGCTGCATGATTTTTATCTCAGCGGCGCGTATTCTTCCGGCGGCGATCTGGCTTTGCAGCGCGAATTATTCCATTCGCATGGCTGGCGTGGGCTGCAAGCCATGACGCAAGGCAAGGCTGGCGCAATGGATGCCTACCCCTGCAACCTGGCGCTACTGGAAGCAGCGCAAGGCGTGATCGTTCATTCCCGCTTTGCACAGGATGCCAGCCGCAGCTGGTATGGCGCCGATCTGGCACGCCGGATGCAGGTCATCCCGCTGCTGCGTGGCGTGGCGCAACGCGATCGCGCTGCTGCACGGGCGCGTCTGGGGCTGGCTCACAGCGATTTTCTGGTGTGTAGTTTCGGCCTGCTCGCACCTAGCAAGCGCAACCGCGAATTGCTGGACGCCTGGTTGCAGTCGGAGCTGTCTGAAGATGCGCACTGCAAGCTTGCCTTTGTCGGTGAAAATCATGGCGGCGAGTACGGCGATGATTTGCTCGCCACCATTGAACGCAGTCCATACAGCCGGCGCATCAGCATTACCGGCCATGCCAGCGAGCAGCAATACGAGGATTATCTGGCTGCTGCCGATCTGGCCGTCCAGTTGCGCGGCGACTCGCGGGGCGAAACATCGCGCGCCGCGCTCGACTGCATGGCCGCCGGCCTGGCGTTGATTGTCAACGCCAATGGCCCGATGGCAGAACTGCCGGACGACGCTACCTGCAAGTTGCCGGATCTGTTTTCCGTCGCCAGCCTGAGCGCGGCGCTAGGCCATTTTTGGCGCGATCCCGCGGCCCGGGCCGATCTCGGCGCTGCCGCTTGCCGCCACGTATTGCAGCAGCATCATCCGGCCGTCATCGCGGCCCGCTATGCGCAGGCGATCGAAAGTTTTTATGCCGACGGCCCGCTGGTTCATGAACGGCGACTCATCGCCGCGCTGGCGGCCCAGGATGAATCGCGCATTATTGCCTCTGAAAGCGACATCGACAGCCTGGCCCACTGCATACAGCACAATCACCCCACGCCGCGTCAAAAACGCTTGTACATCGACATTAGCACCGTCGCGGTCAACGATCTCAAGACCGGTATCGAGCGCGTCACGCGCAGCATACTCAAGCATTTGCTGGAAGAGGGCGCAGAGCAATTTCGGATTGAACCGGTGTATGCCGCAGATGGACTGTACCGCTGCGCCAATGCTGCCAGCACCCGCTTGCTGGGGCTGCAAGTAGCGCCGCTGGAGTTGCAGGACACCGTGATCGAAGCCGCTGCCGGCGACATCTTCCTCGGGCTGGACTGGGCTCCTGAAGCGGTGCTGCGCAACCGGCCGACGCTGGACGCCATGCGGCGTCGCCAAGTACGGATTGTGTTTGTCGTGTACGACTTGCTGCCCTTGCAGCTGCCGTCCTGCTTTCCGGCAATCGTCTCGGAAATTTACCGCGACTGGCTGCTCGCCATCACCGAATTGTCCGACGGCATCGCCTGCATTTCGCGTTCCGTGGCCGATGAGCTGCAGCAATGGATCGATGCGCAGGATGCCGGGCGCAGCGCGCCGCCGCTGCGGCCCATACTGGGTCACTTCCATCTCGGCGCGGACATAGACAACAGCCTGCCGACTGCCGGCATGGCCGACGACAGCCTCCAACTGCTGGATCGGGCCACCGGCGGCAGCAATTTCCTGATGGTCAGCACCATCGAACCGCGCAAAGGCCATGCCCAAGTGCTCGATGCCTTTGAGATTTTATGGCAGCAAGGTAATGTCGCCAAGCTGGTTATTATCGGACGCCAAGGCTGGAATAGCGATGCGCTGGGCGCCAGAATCCGCAAACATCCGCAGTACGGTCAGCGCCTGTTTTGGTTTGAAGGCGCTAGCGATGATCTGCTCAAGCGTGCTTATTGCCAGTCCACCGCGCTCATTTACGCTTCGCTGGGTGAGGGTTTCGGCTTGCCGTTGATAGAAGCGGCAAGCCACGACCTGCCCGTGCTGGCACGCGACATTCCGGTTCTGCGGGAAGTCGCCGGCGCACACGCGTGGTACTTCAATGCCGACAACGCAGCGCAACTGGCCGTATCCATCCGACAGTGGCAAGAGCTATCCGCCCGGGGCGCAACCCCGGTATCGACCGGGATGCCGAGTCTGGACTGGCGGCAAAGCACGCAACAGTTGCTGACGTTTATCCGCAGTGTGTCTGCGGCTGCATGAAGATGCAGCCATGAATTGTCTCGACTGCATATATGGTATTTAGCTCTCCAGCATTCATCTTTTTGTTTTTACCGGTTTTTCTGACGGTGTACTACGTCACGCCGGCGCGCTTTCGCAACTGCATTATTCTGGTCTTCAGCCTGGCCTTTTATTTTGTCGATGCCGGTACCTTGACGTTGATTTTGTGCGCTTCAATTGTGCTCAATTACTTTCTGGCGCTGTATTTGCATCGAGCCGGGGGCAGGGCCAAAAACCTGGCGTTGGTGGTTGGTCTGCTGCTCAATCTGGCGCCCCTGCTGTATTACAAATACTGGATGTTTTTGCAGCGCTCAGTCAATGACGGGGCGCACCTGATCGCAGGCAACCGGCCATTCGAAGTTGCTTCCATCCTGCTGCCGGCGGGTATTTCCTTTTTCACTTTTCACAGCATTTCCTATCTGGTCGATATTTACTGGCGCAAGGTCAAACCGGCCACGTCGCTGATTGATTTCGGCATGTACATGGCGAATTTTCCCCAATTGATCGCCGGCCCGATTGTGCGTTATTCCGAGATTGTCCATGTGGTGCGCACCCGCGCGATACGGATGGATCAGGTCTACCTCGGCCTGTTCATTTTCATCATCGGCCTGAGCAAAAAAATCATCCTGGCAGACCATGCCGGGGTCGTGGCGGATACCGTCTTCGGCATGCCGGCCAATCAACTCACGCTGGGGTATGCGTGGCTGGGCGCATTTGCCTATTCACTGCAAATTTATTTCGATTTTTCCGGTTACACCGACATGGCCATTGGCCTGGGTCGCATGATGGGGTTTGAATTTCCGCAAAATTTCAACCAACCTTACCGCTCCCACAGCGTGACCGAGTTCTGGCGACGCTGGCACATGACCTTGTCGCGCTGGTTCCGCGATTACGTCTACATCCCGCTAGGCGGCAACCGCACGGGTGGAGCGCGCACTTTCTTCAATCTGTTTCTGGTGTTTTTCCTGTGCGGCTTGTGGCATGGCGCAGCGTATGGCTTTGTGGCGTGGGGCATGTATCACGGCCTGCTCTTGATTATTGAACGCATGCTGCTCACGCGTTTCGGCTTCAAGCCTTCCGGCTGGAGCGGACAGGCGCTGACCTTCTTGCTGGTCATGTTTGGCTGGGTATTATTTCGGGCCTCCAGCCTGGATCTGGCAATTGGCTATCTGGGCGTCATGTTCGGGCTTAAACATGCCGTCACCGCTCCTTTGATGGCCTATCAACCGGGACTCGACAGCGTTCTGTTTCTGTTGCTCGGTGCGCTGTGTGCAGTGTTCCCGAGCGAGCGATTGCGCAGTTGGGCGGCGCAGGGCCTGGGGTTGGCGACAGCGGCGCAGATATTCTCTATGGCTGCACTCATGGCTTACTCCTGCATGTTGATTGTGGTCAATGGCTTCAATCCTTTCATTTACTTCCAGTTCTGAGTTCAAAATCATGGCGCGCATCATTTTTTTGCTAGGCTTTATTACCGTTCTCTGGCTGCCGTTGGTACAGATGCGCTACGGGTTTTTTAACGAAACTCCGCTGGCCGAAAATCGCAAGCTGGCGCCGCTGCCGGAGTTATCTGGATGGCGTCATCTGGATCGGAGCGCCAAAGACGGGATCAAATGGTTTGACGACCATTTCGGTTTTCGCGACACGCTGATTCGTGCTAAAACGCAGATCGATTATTCCGTGCTGGGCATTTCCAGCCGGATTCACATCGGCACCGATGGATGGCTGTTTTATCGCAGCGTAATGGATGTGGAAAAGCCTGCCACCGAACTGATGTTGCGCGGAGCCGGTGAAGGCGGTTCCGCAAGCAATAGCGACGCTGTTGTCGCCGGTGCTCGCGCACTGGCCGGCAAGCTCGCCGCGCGCGGTGTGCAGCTCATCGTAATGGTGGCGCCGATGAAAGATGTATATTACGGCAGCCATTTGCCGCGCACCGCCCGGCAGTTGCCGCAACCGCAGCAAATTACCCTGCTGCAGCAGCGCCTGCAACAAATCCCGGGGCTGATGTATCTCGATAGCGCGCCGATCTTGCGCCAGGTTGCACAGAGCCGGACAGTCTTTCATCGCACCGATTTTCACTGGAACGCACCGGCCGCGTTTGCGGTATCGCAGGCGCTGGTAAATCGTCTCGGTCAGCGTGAAGGGCACGCGCAACCGGTATGGCAACACACCCTTGAGATTGAGCGGCGCGCTTTTAGCGGCGGCGAGGCATCTTTCATGCCGTTGTTTTTCCCGCCGACCGAGCAAGGTCTGTTTGTGCGGAAAAACTGGGTCGAGCCAGCGCACCATGTAGTGCGCAAGCAAGCGCCGTTTGAATGGATATACGTCAGCGAGCAGCCGCAGGCCGCGCCGTTGGGAACGATGGTGGTGCTGGGAGACAGCTTCTTTGATGCGATGGAAGAATCGGGGACGCAGATATATTTCAGCAAGTTATACCGCGCCCGTGCCAGCGATGCCAATCTGGACTCCGTGCTGGCGGCGCTGCCGTCGGATACGCGGTATTTTTTGCTGGAGTTCATCGAGGTATCGAACGCCGCCATGATGAACCTGGCGCAGCAGGCTAAATAAAAATTTGTAGTGGCCGGAGTTGCGTGCGAATAAATTCGCACCTACAGGCTTAAGAAGAACGGCGACGTAGGTGCGAATTTATTCGCATTAGATCGTAAGAACAACAGCGACGTAGGTGCGAATTTATTCGCATTAGATCGTAAGAACAACGGCGGCGTAGGTGCGAATTTATTCGCATCAAATCGCATGGGATCGTTAAGCGTGCGAATAAATTCGCACCTACAGGCTTAAGAAGGGTGCCGCCATGATGAATTTGGCGCAGCAGGCCGCATCAAAAAACGGTTTTTAACTCTAACGACAAACTCTTCCCGCTTTGTTGAAACAGCGTGATATTCGATAACACCCGGTTATTTTCCGCGGCCACGATCATATCGGTTGCGCTGGTTACCGGCAGTGTCCAGGCCAGCCGTACAAATTGCCGTCGCAGATGCCGCACCGCATTGCTTTCCAGCAGCGGACTATAACCGGCTGCATCGCGTGCAGTCGATACTTCCATGCTCAGATCGGCCCGCGACCTCCCGGCTAGCGGCAGTCCGAGCCGGGCAATCCATTCCGAGCGCTGCGTATTGCCGCCGGCACGCTGGGCGGTAGCCTGGTCGTTGCCCATGCGCGCAATCAGAGTAGTTTGCAGCACCGTGCTTGCCAGCTTCCAGCTACAGGCCACGCCAGCCTGTCCCCATAGCAAGTCGCCATCGAATGCGGCGGAATCCGCATAGCGACGCCATTCCGCCTCGCTGCTTAACGCCGCGCTGCAATCGCCGTATGCGTGTTCGTACTGGATCGCCATGCGGGTATTTTTCATGAAAGCCTGACGGCCCAGAGTCAGGTTGGTCTGGTGCAGCCAGGCGCTGGCATTGCCGCCGGCTAACGCATGATGCAGCCCGGCGCTGGCACTCAGATCCAGCGTCGAAAAATTATTTTCGCGCCGGTAACTGCGCTGGCGCACCGCCGCCACCGCTTCCAGCTGATAACCGTCCGCCAGCGGTCGCATATAACGCGCACTGGCGCCGATCTGGATAAATGCATCGCCGCGTGCCTGATAAGAGTCGGCCAGCGGCAATTCCAGCGCCGGGCTGTTTTCAAAGGTTAATCGCACCATCTTGTTTTGCAGGCCGCTGTTGGCATTGTTATCGTAGCCCAGCATGCTTTGCAATGTGATGCTCCAGGGCTGGAAGGTGCCGACGGCAGGGTCGTTGAAGCGGCTGCGATAGTACGCAATGCGTTGGCGCACAGCGGGCGGCGGCGCAAAAGATTGTTCTATATGATCAAAATAATCTTTGGCGCTGTCGCGCTCGCCGTTATCGGCGCTGGCAATTGCCAAATCCAGCCACGCGCCCGCATTGTCCGGCTGCATCAGCACTACGCGCTCGAAGGAACTGGCAGCCAAAATAGTATCGCCGCATTTCAGCGCCAATATGCCCAGCAAATTGTAATAATCGGCATTGCTGTCATCAAAGCCGGGGTGGGTCTGATAACGCTGCAAGGCCACCAGCGCTTCAGTAAGACGCTGTTGCAGCAGCAAGCTGCGCACATCGGGGTAAGCGTCAAGTTGCATCGCCAGATCGGGATGGCGTTGCGCGCCTTGCAGCATGGCAGGCGATTGCCCGAACGCCGTCTGCATCGGTAAGGCTGCGCCTGCGCTGCAAAATACGAGCCACTGCAATATTCTTAATTTTTGTAACAACCGACCCAAAACAATCTCCTGAAACAGATGCTTGCACATCAGGCGCATGTCGCCTGTGTTGCTGGTACTTATTTTTATCGTAAATTTAATCCGGGGATGATACTCGGTTGCCTAGCGCGCAACTCAGGTTTGAATCCCGGCCTGAAGGCCGCAGCTACTGTGCTCCCGTATTGCTGGATGGCGTCGACTCTAGCGTCAAAACAGGCCTTTCCGGCAAGGTAAATACCGCCAGTCGCTGCTGTCGCCCACGGATAGCGGTAAGGCCGAGCGGGTGTAGCGGCGGCATGTCCGCGCTGCCGGCACAAGTCTGCCCGACCAGCAGCGGCACCCCGAACGTGCCGGTCAAGCCTTGCAACCGGCTGGCCAGCACTACCGGTTCGCCCATTGCGGTAAATGTATCGCGGTGCCGGGTGCCGAAGTTGCCCACCAGCGCGACCCCGGTTTCCAGCCCGATGCCGACCTGCAAAGGAGCAAAACCGAGCTTCATGCAAAAACCATCAAGGGCGGCAATCCGCTGCAAAATATCTTGTGCCGCCGCCAGTGCATGGGGCGCATGTTGCGCATCGTCTTCCGGCGCATTCCAGAAAGCCATGATGGCGTCGCCGATAAACTTGTCGATGGTGCCATGCTGCGCCGCTACCGCTTCCGCCATTTCAGAAAACACCCGCTGCATCAGTTGCGCCACCAGCTCCGGCGAGCGCACTTCGCACAGACCGGAAAAGCCGTGTACATCGGCAAACATCACCGTAATCAAGCGGCGCGACGCATCCGTGCTATTGCCGACCCGTCCGCGCAGAGCCAGCCGGCTGGCCACCGACTTGGGCAGGTACGCTTGCAGCAAATGCATCATGCCCTGATGCGCGTGCGCAGCGTGGTATAGCTCGGCTGGCAACAGCAGCAGCAAGGCCAGCGGCGCAAACAGAAATAGCGGCATCAGCGGCAACAATAAATTGGCATAGCGGGCGGTCAGCAGCGCCACTGCGCCGCACAGCCCCCAACTCAATCCCAGCCACAGCGGGAACACCAAAATACGGCGCGCCGATTGCCCATAATGGCCGGACAGCCATCCCAGCGCCAACCCAAACGGCAGCAACAGCAATGTCGTTAGCCACCAGCCGTTGCGTGGCATATAGCGAAAATCGTCATCCAGCAAAGCGGAAAATATTTCCGCATGCGGCACAAAGCCGGCGCTGCCGGCTTTCAGTGGAGTCGAGATCACGTCCGACAAGCCGAGCGCCGAACTGCCGACCAGCACCACCACGTTTTTTAGCAGAGCCGGGTCAACCGCATGCCGCAGAATATCCGCAGCCGAAATTGCCAGCCAATCCTGCTCGGCATGGCGATACGGCACCGCCAGAGCGCCATTGGCGTCCAGCGGCAAGGTTGCCGTCGGTATCCCATCGGATAACAGTTGCAATTGCCAGTTCGGCCCTAGCCAGCCGCGGCCGGGTTGCAGCGCCAGCGTCGGCTGCTCCAGCAGGCCGGCGTAACTGGCCAGCGCCAGCGTCGGCAAGCATTGCCCGCCGGGTATGCACAGTAGCGGCGACAAACGCCGCACGCGGCGGTCGTCATCGAAGATCGGTGTAATGTGGCCGGCGCGCGTAGCGGCCAGACCGGCGTGGTTGGCCATCACCGGCACCGCCGTCATGGCCGGAGCATCCGGTGTCGCCGACAGCGGCGGCGCAGCGGCCAGCGCCAGCGCCAGCACCGGGTTGTCGGCGGCCAGCGGCGGCAAGCCGCGATTAGCCGGGTCGAACACCACAGCAGCAGTCACCTGCGGGCGCTGCAACTGCGCCGCCAGCGCTGCTTCGCCGCTGCGCACCTCCGGCATCACCATATCCATAGCCACTGCGGCGACCTGATAATCATCCAGCAAAATGCGCAACATGCGCGCCAGAGAATCACGCGGCCACGGCCATGCGCCCAAGGCGGACAGGCTATGTTCGTCAATATCGACAATCACAATACGGGATTCGGGGAAGGGCGTTACCGTGAGCCGCACGCGCCAGTCATCCAGCACCAGCGCCAGCGGCTGCAACCAACCGGGCCGCAGTAGCGGCACCAGCACCGCGCCGACCAGCGCCAGCGCCAGCAACAGGCTGCGTATCATCCGCACCGCGCAAATACCCTATGCTGCGCGGCCGTTGCCAAGCCGGAAATCAGCGCACCCAGCGCGTTGCGCCTGCCACAAAACCGTCCTTCAAGCCCTGCTGAAATATATACGCAGCCTGGCTGCTGTCATTCGACAAAATGCCGTCAAACTTATCCACCGACTTGCTGCCGGCGTTAAGCCTGCCGGTGCTGCCGATGGTGCCGGTCGATTGCACCGACAACGGCGCTATGCCGCTGCCGTTGACCGTCAGCGCAGTGGCATACGTGCTCGCGCCAAAATTGATATTCAGTAGCGGCGATGAAATCGTCGCCGCCGATACCCTGGTGCGGTCGTCGCGCACGATATACGCTTCCGATTCGGCCAGCTTGAAGTCGAAAGAACCCGACTTCGGCATGCTGAAGCTGCCGACCGGTTGCAGCAGCGCAAACATGTCATTGCCGACCACTGTCTCACGCGTAGACGGCGCCAGCGTTGCCAGCAGCACATCGCGTGCCAGGCTCTCCTTGCCGGTTGGCACATAGGCGGCGTCGAATGCCACATACCGGCCCCACCAGAATTGCGAAGGCAGCACCGGCAAAATCGGCAGCACCGGCGCTGTTGCTATCGGCTCCTGAACGACTGCGGCAGGCGGATACTCTTCCCTGGCATTTTTCAGCGCCAGCTTGACGTTGGAATCGCGCTGCGCGTCGCGCGATACCAGATTGGCCGAGTCGGCCTTGCTCACCACGGCCGGCTCCTCCGGCTGCGGCGGCGCAATCAGATTCGGCGAATTCAGCGCCTTGGAGGCCGGCACCAGCAGCGGCACGCTACTGCGGCTGCCGAGTTCCAGATACGCGTTGCGCATGGCCGCGCTCAACACCCGGGTCGCAGTGGTATTGCACGGGCCGGAAGCACTCGCCAGGCAATCCGTGCCCAGCGGCGACATCGACACCGCGCCGCTTTGCACCAGCACCCGGGTAACTTCAGCGGATGCCTGCACCACAAAATCGGTGCCGCGAATGCCGATAGCAGCCAGCGGCGTATTCAGGCGGTAATGCTCGCGCGCGGCCTCGCCGGCGCGGCCGGTAATGCTGCGCGCCACGCCCTGCTCCAGCACAAACTTGACGCGGTTATTGGACGGCAGCGCCGGGTCGTAACGGTACTCTTCGATCCGAAAGCGCGATTGCGGCCGCACACTCACAAAAGCGCCATCCACCATGCGCACATGGATGTGGCCGTTGGCCCCGGTCAGCAAAGTCTGGCCGACCCGCACCGCATCGCCCCGGGCGGCTGCGTGGGCTGCGCCGCTGGCGTCCTGCAGCGTGGCTTCGCCGATTGCCAGCGCTACCGTGCCGGCCACCTCGGCTGAACTGGCCGCATCGGCCGCCAACGTGCCGCCGCACGCGAAGATGCAGGCCGCAGCCATAAGCCAGCGGGATGCATGGTTGGATACCAGGTTGGATGCATAGTGGAATGCACAGTGAAACACATGTCGTTGCAGCATAGTCAGCCACCATCGGTATAAATTGATCGGAAATCCTTGACTGCCCGCACCGGTGTTGCAGGCGGCAGCCCTGGCGCGGCCTGCCATGCTCTAGTCCGGTTGCCGTAAAAATGCGTTCCGCCAAGAACTGCGATAGTACAATATTTCCGCACGTCATTCTCGCCGTTCTCATATCGTCGCAATGCAGCGTTACTATTCGCCGCTATGGAGGACCCCCTCGCCCGCGTGCGGGAGAGGGCCGGGGAGAGGGTGCTCGCAACAAGCAACAGATGTTACGCAGTGCGTATGCGACATAGGAAAGCATTCTCTACAAAAGAAAGCATTCTCTACAAAAGACACGAAAAGCACGAAAACAGCAAGCAATGTCTAAGTAGTGCAGGCCTCCGTGCCTGCATCGGTTGCAGGCACGGAGGCCTGCACTACTGACAAACGAACGCCAAAAAATGGTGTCATGCAGTTTTTTCGTGTCTTTCGTGGGCCGAATTTTTTGTGCGTAACATCAATAAGCAAGGTGGTCAAAACAAGGCTTAACCTTGATTGCATTGCCACATCATGCGGCCGGAATGCTTACTAAGACCCTCTCCCTAACCCTCTCCCACTTGTGGGAGAGGGTACAAAACAATCCTCGCCTAGCGGGTTGAATAGTTACAAAAAAATAACGGGAGTATGCCAAAAAACATGGCACTCTCCGCATTATTTGCGTGCGTAAGTATTTAATACAGGCATTAGTACCACTGTACGGCCGAATCCCTGTGCGGTAGCCAGGCAGCGCCGACCCGGGGTTGGGGTTTCCTGCCTGCCCTGCAAAGGCAGCACTAACGCCGTAGCGCCACATCGCGAATGTGGCAAAAAAGTAACAAAAAGAATGCTTGCCAATCCCGCCAAGCCCGCCAAAGTGCAGGCTGCAGCCCGGCAGCGGCGATATAAGTAAACGTATTTAGATTTATTTTCAGCAATGTTGCAAAACGTGACCGGCGTCACATTTTTCTGCGGCAACCCACGCAATACTCCAACCTGCAAAATGTGTAATGCATCTTTGCTTTGATTTATATCCCGCATTTTCCTTATTAGGAGTAACACCAGATGGCTAACTCAACTACCCAGTTGCAGCAAGATCAAATCACCCAATTGTATGTTTCGCTGTTCAACCGCGCTCCTGATGCGGGCGGCCTGTCGTATTGGGTTCAGAATTACGCTAGCGGCCAATCGCTCGCCAACATCGCACAATCTTTCTACCTCAGCCCTGAAGGTCAAGCCACCTACAACGGCGCGCTGACAAACACGCAATTCATTAACGCGTTCTACGTAAATTTCCTGGGCCGTGCTAACCCAGATGCAGGCGGCGTCGCTTACTGGGTTGGCCGTCTGGGTCAAACCGGCACAACGCAAGGCGCAATCGTTGCTGAAATCATCAAGAACGTTGCCAACTACGTCGGCACCGACCCAATTGTGCTGGCATCCAAGGCAATCATCGACGCTAAGGTTTTGGTCGGCGAATACTATGCATTGACTGTGAATGGTAACGATGTTGCCGTTGCTAAAAACATTATGGTCGGTGTGGTGGATCCAACTACCGCAGCAGCTGCAATCGCTAATCAGGGTACTGCTAATATCACGCTCACTACTGGCCTGGACAATGTAACAGCCAACCAGATTTTTGCTTCAGAAACGTATTTCAACGTGGACGGCAAAGGCCCGACCCTCAATACAGGCGACGTGCTCAAGGGTACAGTGGGCCGTACTGACAACACATTGACGATCACGGATTTGACCGCCGCCATTGGGACTGCCAATGCAAATATTCCTGCGGGCGTGACGCTCACCAACATTCAAAATGTTGTATTAAACACTTCCAACAATACTTCGACTGGCACCGGCTTCAGCACCGTCGGTTACGCTGATGTGCGTAACCTGACGGTCACCACCAACGGTGACCTGGCCGACCTTGTGACCGCCAAGAACGGTCTAAACGGCGCAGTCGTCAATGTGAGCCATAACGGCTTTGCGGTTGCTGCCGGCACCTTGAACGTTGTGGGCGGCACCGATGTCACCGCCACTAGCGTGGGCGGCACGATCACTGTCGGCACTCCGACCCAAGCGGTTCGCGTTCCTTTGGCAACCGAAGTCGCCACCGGCGCTGTTGTGGTCAACCAAAATGGCACGGGCGCAGGCGCTGTACGTGTCTTTGGCGGCGCATCGGTCAATGTAACTACCAGTTCCACCAGCAATGCCGGTGCGATCGACATCGGCAATACCGCAAACAACACGGGCAACACTGTGTCGGGCATCATTGCCAATACCACCGGCAACATCACCGTCAACACCAACGGTACGGGTGCAGTCACCGTTTCTGGTGGTAAAGACGTCGCTGTCACCGACAAGGCGTTGAGCGGCGCAGGCGCCATCACTGTGGGCGATATCACACGAATCGATGCCAGCAACCTGCCAACCGGCAATGTCACCATCACTGAAGCAGCCCGCGTTGTCTACAACGGCCTGGCCGGCTCCAGCAACAACAACGTGGTGAGCGGCGCGATTGGCGTCTCCGGCGGCACCGGCGTCACTATTGTCACCAATGCAGCCAATGCCATCAATATCGGCAGCGTGGGTAATGGGGTGAAAGAAAACACGCTGAACCCGACCGGCGCGATCAGCGTCACCAACACCGGTGTTGAAACGGCTGCCGCTGCTGGCGCTGTTGCGATCACTGGCGGCACCACTGTCACCGTCAGCACTACCGGCGCCAGTGTCACCATCGGCCGTACCGCCAATGCTGGCGTGATCGACCAGGTCAGCAACCCTACCGGCAACGTCACCGTTACCGAAACCATGAACGGCAACGGTTTTGCTCGTGCAATCGTCATCAATAACGGCAACACTGATGTCTCAAGCGTTGGTACCGTCACCGTCAATGCCAAGGGTCAAAACGTGACCATCGGCAACGGCGTTAAGAGTGCCGCAAATGGTGCTGTGGTTGTTAACCAAGCCGATATGCTTACCGGCAATGGCGCGTATCTGGCTGTCACCAATGCCGGTGACGTCGTTGTCAACGGCGGCTCCACTGTCACCGTCAACACCACGGGTGGCAATGTTGCTGTCGGCGCTGTCATCGGCGGCGTCAATACAGTGCCAAGCGGCGCAGTGGCCATTACCCGCACTTTCAGCGGCCCTGGTGCAGATACCACCGCAGTTCAAGGCGGCACAACGGTTGGAATCACGACTACAAAAACTTCCGGCGCTATCACTGTGGGTGCAAACTCTGCCGTTCTCAATCCGGCCGGCACCGCCCTCAAGGATGCCAACCTGGCTCCAACCGGCGATGTCACGATTGTTGACGCAACCACAGTAGGCGCTGCCACGGCCTACGGCACGGGTGCAATCAATGTCAACACCAATGGCGCGGCCACTGTTTCCATCAAGGGCGGCGACGTAGTTGCTATCGCGGACATCCAGTCCACACTCGCCACAGGCGGCAGCGGTGCCGGTTCGGCGGTTGGTGTCAGCAAGCTCGCTACCGTAGTGATCGACGGCCTGCAAGCGGCTAACGGCTTGACCATCGCCTCCGATGCACTGACTGCCTTGTCCTTGCTCAACACCAAGGGCGGCGCAAACACAGTGACCATCACCAACAACGCGGCAGCCCATGCCTTGACCATCACCGAAGGCGGTAACAACAAGGCTGTTTGGGTTGACGGTGCCGCAGTGACCAATGATGTGACCGTGGTCGATGCCAAGGCTGGCGCCATCACCATCACGGACAACGGGACAGCTTCTTCAGCCATTCTGCGGGTAGATGCTGCTTTGGCAACCGCTGCAACCATCAACAATGCAGCGGCTGCTACCGTGACATTGGGCGGCGTATCCACAAATATCGCTACCGTTACCCTCAAGGGTGCGGGTGCTACCACCTTTGCCGCTACCGATGTTTTTGGTACAGGCAACCTCAGCAAGGCTTTGACAGTGGATGCTTCCCTTGCTAGCGGCAACGTGACGGCTTCTATGCAAGCCACCACAACCGCAGCCACTGCACAGAAATATCTGGGCGGCAGCGGTGTTGATACGCTGACCATCAACTCCAACGCCTCCGGCTGGGGTAACCTGGTCGCCGTCGACGGTGGAACGGGTACGGCCGACGTGTTGGTTGCCAACTACAACGCGTCCGGTACCGATGTGGCACTGGGTAACGCGGCATCAGTCAAGGGTTTTGAAATCCTGCGCTTGGGTGCGGCGGCATCTAGCGGTGGCAATTACGACGCTTCCGGTTTCGCTGAAGTGCAAGTTGCTGCAGTAACAGGTAGCGTCGCCGTGACCAACGCCGCATCGAGCGTAACCTTGTCGGTGACCGCCAACACGGCAACTGCCAATGCCGACAACTTCACGGTTACAACCACCGGCGCCAACACCACGGCCACCAACAACGCCATGACGGTCAACCTGGGTACCGCTGGTGCCAGTGCAGCGTCCGCTGGTGCGGTGATCATCGCAAATGGTGGTGGTGTCAAAGGAACCGGCATCATCACAGACAACGGCATTGAAGCCCTGACCGTGAAAGCAGTCGGTGGTTACACCTCCGCTGTTCTCGCGACCAGCGCCAACGTGGCTACCATCAATGATGCCGCCACTGCTGGTGCCGCTACGCTGGCCATCACTGGCACGGCCTCACTGGCTTTGACATCAAATACGGGTTTCACCAGTATCAATGCTTCCGGCAGCACAGGTCAGGTCATTGACGTCACTGCCGCCACAGTCTCCAACGTGGGCACCACCTTCACCGGCGGTACTGCGGCTTTGAAGGCGATTGGCTCCAATGACGCCAGCAACTTCAAGGCACTGGTGACGTTGACCGGTACGGCGACAAACAATTTCCTCAACACTGAAACGGCTGTTGTCACAATTAACGGCGCAACCTACACATACACCTCTATTGGCACTAACACGGCTGCTACGGTTGCGGGCCTGCTGGCTGCTGCTATTACCGCAGATGGAACCGTCAACAATGCCCTCGGTAATGTTGTAAAGGGTGGTGCTGGTAGCCCGGCAGTCACAGCGGTCGCTAGTGGCGGCAGCATTGTTCTGACCAAGAATGCTGCATTCGAAGTGGGCACGTCTGAAACGGGTACCAATGCCACCATTGCTGACGCCATCGTCGGCGGTCAGCAGCAAATCGTGCTGGAATCTGCAACTGCGATTACCGGTGCCGGTAACGGTAATATTGTCGTCACTTTCGCAGGCGGCGCTGGTGCTATCACTGTTGCCGTTGCTAATAGCGATACGACGGCGATGATTGCCACCAAGGTAGCTGCAGGCATCACCCTTGCTGTTGCAGCCAATAAGCCTGGCATCGCTTCAGCGGTCGTGGTGGATACCACCAAGGTGCTGGTAACGATGCAGTCGGGTGAAATTTCTCAGGTTGCTATTACGACGACTGCTACTTTCGCTGGTGCTGGTGTTGCTGCAACAGACAGCACCAACTTCGCCACGGTGGACAACTCCTTCGTCACAGGTTTAGGCGGCGGTACCTACAAGGCTGGCCTGGGTGGTTCATGGAATGTCGTGTCACACAAGTTCTCCTCTGGTAGCGAAACGGTGAATCTGACTGCTTCCGCAGCCAAGACCGATACCTTGCAGCTGAAAGAGGGCGCTACGATTACCGACAATAGCGTCAAAGGTGGCGTAACCAAGTTTGTGGTCGGCAGCCAAGCCGCCAGCGACGTAGTTACTTTCCGCAATGCCGCAGACAATGGTAACCAGGCCAAGGTCATCCTTGCCAATGCCGCTACCGGCACAGTGAACACGGTCACTACTGCAGCCGGCATGGCAGCGGTACTGGATTCGTCCGGTGCCCTGAACGCCAAACTGGCCAACCTGACTTACGTCATCAGCAACGGCGTGATCACCTTCGGTGCAACGGGCGGCCATAACCTGTCCGAATTCACGACAGGTGAACTGATCAGCGCAGCCGAGATTCTGGTCAGCTCCACCACCACCGGTGGCGCCAACAAGGTGGCAGCCTTCTCCTACAACGGCCGCAGCTATGTGGTGTCGTCTGACAACGGCAACACGCTGGCAGCAGGTGTCGACAACAAGAGCGTGATCGTCGAGTTGAAGGATGTCGCTTCCGTCAAGGGCTTTGGCTCCACCTTCGGTGAAGCAACTGTTGTGGCGACCAACGTGACCAACATCACCGGCGCTGCAGTGGATATCGCTGCTCTGGCAGTGAGTTCCACGCTGGACTACACCGGCTTTGCGAAAGCAACGCTGGCTGTGGCTGGTACCGCTGCTGCGAACACCAATGTGACCAAGTTCACCAACCTGGCCTCGTCTGCGGAACTGGCTTTGGGTAACACCAATGCCGGCGGCACTCATCTGGGTCTGCTGGAAACCACGCAAGTGGGCACATCGGGCAGTAACAGCTTGACCGTGAGCACGGCTACGCAAACAACCATTGTGGACAAGCTGACCGTCAGCGGTGATGCACAGCTGTATATTGCACCAGGCGTTGTTACGACCTTGACTGAGTTGGTCGATGCCACCAACACCCTCAACACCATCACGGTGTTGGCGGGTGCAAATGCTTTGACGATCTTGAAAGAGACCGGTACGGCACTGACGACAGTGGATGCCTCTCTTGCTGGCGGCACGTTCGTATTCGGTAACGGTGTATTCTTCACCACCACTAATTACACGGTGAATGCCGCGGATGCACACAGCGCACTGACGGTGAAGCTGGCTGGTGGACAAAACTCTCTGGCTTGGCTCAGCGGTTCAAACGACATCATTACTCAGGCTATTGACACCACGGCGGCTACAGAAGCGGCTGCGGTGGGCAACGGTGTGGTGATTTTGGTTGCCTCAGGTGGCGCCAACAACATCACGTTGGGTAATGGCTCGAACAGCATCGTTGCCAACGGCGCAAGCGACGTCATTACGGTCGGAACGGGTAGCAATACCATCGTTGCGACCGGCGGCTCCGACGTGTTCAACATCGGTTCGGGTGCTGGTACGACCAAAGTAACGGTGGGTACTGGCGCGACACTCAACATTGGCACAGTCAACACCGCCAATGCCGGTGCAGAAACGATTGTTGTGACAAGCGCAGTAACCGGCGGCACCACCGCCGGCTACGCGCAAACCGTCCTCAACTTCGTCAGCGGTTCAACAATTACGGGCAACATCATTGACTTCAGTACTACTGCTGATGCCTTCACATTGTTGGGTGCCAATGCTGCGGCATCGCAGATCAACGTCTCTGGCGCTGCGACTCTGGCCAACGCACTGGACATGGCTGCCAATTTCACTTTGCTCACGCAAGTGCAAGGCGCCACGGTTGCTACGGCTAATCTGGCGGCTAACACTGCCAAGATCGACTGGTTCCAGTTCGGTGGCGACACCTACGTGGTGGCGATGGTCAACAGCACGGGTGCAGGAGTTCAGCAAACCGGTCTGGACGCCAACGACATCGTGGTGAAAATCACGGGCATGGTTAATTTGACTGGCTCTGCCTTCAACGCCGGTACCGAGCAGTTCACGCTGTAATCAGGCAAAAGCAACACCGGTTCTGACGCCTGCTTTTTGAGGCAGGTTGTCAAGGGCTGCTTACCAACCCCACACCTCACAAGGGTGCGGGGTTTTTTAATGCACTATCAATCATTCAGGAACGACGCATGACCACTATTACCATCGACGGCAAGGAATACGACGCCGACACGCTTTCCGACGAAGCACGGGCGCAACTGATCTCCTTGCAAGTCACCGACCAAAAAATCGCCGAACACCAGGCGCAAATGGCGATCTACCAAACCGCCCGCGCAGCATACGGGCGCGAACTTCTGGCTTTGCTGCCGGCAGAGGCCAAACCCGCTGAGCCGGCAACCACCGGCCTTAAAAAGAAGAAAAAATAAGAACAATAGGAACAAACAAAAGGACACCCACTTTGTTTCTGCACCCGAAAAAGAAAGGCATGATTGCCGCGCATCAATCGAAAATCCTGGAGCGCATCGGTATCGATGGCCCCGCGTTCATTGATTTTTCGACCCGTTTCCTCAAGGAGTTCGGCAGCGCCGTGGGCGCTCCGGGGGCGCTGATCGACTTGTGTGCGCGCCGCCAGATCAAATATCTGCGCGGCATCCACACCGCGCGCAAGATGTTTGGCTCACAGCCGCAGCGGGCAGCTTGACCGGCACATAGACATCAGTGAAAAAACCGGCTGGCATGTACGCGTTTGTGTAGCGAGCGCATGTTTGCATTGAAGTTGGGCTTGCTCTATCATGAAACTACTTTTGTAGTATTTTATTTTCGGGGGTGACGCTATGGGAATGCCGGTACGCATAGATGACGTTTTATACGAAATGGCGCGAGCGCAAGCCAAGGCTGAACGACGCACGATTGCCGGACAAATAGAATTTTGGGCTTTGCTGGGGAGAACCGCTTTAGATAACCCCGATTTGCCGATTGATTTTGTCCGGGATTTGCTGATTGCCCGCGCAGAAGGGCCGACGCTTGCCACGACCTTTGTGCCGGAAGGGAAGCGCAGTTGATGGGTGATGCTGTTCAGGTTCCGCAAAGCGCGATGTTCAAACGGGCTTACAAGCGCATACACCAGAATCAAAAAGCCGATGTGGATGATGCTGTGGCCGACATTGTGCGTAATCCGACTATTGGCGAAGCCAGGAAAGGCGATCTGGCGGGCGTATTTGCGCATAAGTTCAAATGCAATGACCAACTTATGTTGCTGGCCTACGAATACGACCCTGGCACGCGGCTGTTGCTATTGCTGGGCTCGCATGAAAACTTCTATCGGGACTTGAAGCGATAGGGCCGTAAGGCGCAATTCGTAGGGCGTCAATAAGCGAAGCCCTTGCAGGGCGCATATCCGCTTGCAAGCGGCTACCGTTTCGCAGGCGAATGGCATGCCATTCGAAATCCCTGTTACACCATTGCGCCGCATGTCTGAACGTCCAGTTGACATGTGAACCCCCAGTGTTCGGACTTCCGCAATACCCAGTAGTGCAGGCCTCCGTGCCTGCATTGGGTTGCAAGACGCAGGCACGGAGGCCTGCACTACTTAAACAGCCGTATCTTGCGTAAGTCTTAATTGTATGAGCATGAACACTAAACACTAAACACTAAAACAAAAAGACACCCACTTTGTTTTCTTTCTTTTAATTGTAAAATATAACCAACTTGGTTAATATTCATGTATGGAAAAAAACAAACCTCATTGTAAGTTGTCCGTCGTCAAAGCCATGATCGAGGCGGGAAAGGTGCGCTCAACCATGTCGGCACTGGTAGGCGGTACTGCGTTGGGGTTTGACTTTGAGGGCGTCGTCGGTGTCGTCATGGCGCTGACCTCAGCAGACTTCTACAAGAGCATGACCACCCGTGCTGACCATCGAATTTGGCAGGACGTGTACCGGCCAACCACAACTGCCAGCGAGGTCTATCTGAAACTTACGGTCATGGATGATGTACTCATCGTGTCCTTCAAGGAGCTATGAACATGAAATGTCCATCTTGCGCGTCGGCGGAACTGGTGCATGACACCCGCGACATTGCGTACACCTACAAAGGCGAATCGACCATTCTCCCAGCGGTAAGCGGCGACTTCTGCCCAGCATGCGGTGAAGTTGTCCTGGATTTGGCCGAATCGAGTCGCACCAGCAGATCAATGCTCGAATTCAATAAGCAGGTGAATGCGTCGATTGTCGATCCAGGCTTCATTGCCAGCGTTCGCAAGAAGCTCGCGCTTGACCAGCGGGAAGCTGCCGAGATTTTCGGCGGTGGAGTTAATGCATTTTCTCGTTATGAGAATGGCAAGACAAAGCCTCCTCTTGCGCTGGTGAAGCTGCTCAAGGTTCTTGACCGTCACCCCGATCTGCTGAATGAAGTCAGGACGGCATAAAACAAAAACAATAGGAATAGTAATAGTAATAGGGAACAGACCACGTTTAATCGGCTAAGTCCTCTAGCCCTCACTTCACCGAGGGCGCAGTAATCCAACAACCCCGTCTCTCGCAAGGAGCTGGGGTTTTTTTCGTTTTGGCGTTTTCTTTGGATAAGTGGCGTAAATGGGTAAACCCCAATGCATCGCTATTTTTATTTTTGAATGGGTGGTGGGTCACGGCCTTGCAGGGGAGAAGTTAATGCCTTAGACTTGTGCAATAAACTGGACAGGTAAAATGGTATGCGCATCATCAATTTCTCCGAAGCTCGCAATAGTCTGAAAACTGTCATCGATCAGGTCATTGACGATGCCGATTACACGATCATCGCCCGGCGCGATGCGCCGGATGCGGTTGTCATGTCGCTCGATACCTTCAACAGCTTGATGGAGACTGTCCATTTGCTGAAGTCGCCATCCAATGCCGCTCACCTGGCGCGTTCCATCGAGCAGTACCGTCAGGGCAAGCTGACGCAGCACGGTTTGATGGATGCCTAGCCGTATCACATGGACTCTCGCTTCCTGGGAGGATTATCAGTACTGGCAAGGCCAAGACCGTAAAACTCTCAAACGCATCAATAACCTGATCCAGGATTGCTTGCGAGAACCATTTGATGGCATCGGCAAGCCAGAACCCCTCAAAGAAAATTTGTCCGGCTTTTGGTCGCGCCGCATCGACGATACTAACCGCCTGATCTATCGGGTCGATGGCGATGATCTGGTCATCATCGCCTGTCGTTATCACTATGACTGAGACAAGAATAAAATCCACCAGCGGTGCGCGATGTTTAATAATAATAGGGGACAGACCACGAGTAATCGCCCAAATCCCCTAGCCCTCAGTTCACCGAGGGCGCAGTAATTAAATAACTGATGTTACGCACAAAAAATTCGGTCCACGAAAAGCACGAAAAAACTGCATGGCATCATTTTTTGGCGTTCGTTTGTCAGTAGTGCAGGCCTCCGTGCCTGCAACCGATGCAGGCACGGAGGCCTGCACTACTTAGTCTTTGCTTGCTGTTTTCGTGCAAACAAAAAGACACCCACTTTGTTTTGCTGAAAGCCTTACGGAAAATATGGACAGGCGCTGATAATTTTGCTGTGCTGTGGCGACAAAAGATCGCAGCAGGCCGACATCGCACGTTCCAAGGCTTATTGGGTGAACTGGAAACGGAGGAATTCATGAAAAAAGTGTTGAATGGGGCGGTGTCTCACAGCGGGGAAACCATCAAGGAATTGCGCGCTAATCGGGAGTTTGCCATCGAGTATCTTAAGGCTGCGCTGGAGGAGTTGGATGATCCCGACAACCGCGCGGCGGGTCTTTTGGCCTTGCGCGATGTGGCCGAAGCCTATGGCGGTTTGGGGGCGGTTGCGGCGCAGGCCGGCATTAGCCGGGAGGCGCTTTACCGCTCGTTATCCCCAAAGGGCAACCCAACTTTGAAGACGCTGCTGGCGGTGTTGAAGTCGGTCGGGATGCGATTGTCGGTCGAGCCGGAAAATCACGCTCACGCGTAAAAGACTTGCGGATAATAGGGAACAGACCACGTTTAATCGACCAAGTCCCCTAGCTCTCAGACCATCGAGGGTGCAGTAAAAACGAAACCCCGCTGCTTACAAGGCAGTGGGGTTTTCTTTTGCGAACACCAAGACTATACTTTCACCACAAATGTGGTAAATCGGAGGTATCGGAATGTCAGCAAGCACTTCAATACGGATCAATCAGGATCTGTACGAGCAGGCCAGGCAAGACGCGACGCTGGAGCATCGTTCTATCGCAGGGCAAATCGAATTCTGGGCACGGGTGGGGCGGGCTGCGCTCGACAACCCTGATCTGCCAGTCAGTTTCGTGGCAGAGTCGTTGGCTTCTATGGCCGAACCGCGTGAGCAATCCCAGCCGTTCGTGCCCCGGAGTCGGTGCCGATGACGTGGTTAGTTCAGCAAACCCGGCGGTTTTCGCGGCAGTATAAAAAGCTGCAAGACAACACCGCTGCAGATGTGGATTCTGCAATCGATGAGCTTAGACAAAACCCCGAAATTGGGGAACGCAAAAGAGGTGATCTGGCGGCGCTGCGCGTATGCAAGTTTTGCAGTGGAGGACTGTTGTATCTGCTGGGCTACACGTTGGATGACAGTGTTCGCTTGATTTATCTTGAAGCCGTGGGGCCGCATGAAAACTTCTACCGGGACTTGAAGCGACAACAATAGGGGACAGACCACATTTAATCGGCCAAGTCCCCTAGCCCTCAGAACACCGGGGGTGCAGCAATCCAGGAACCCCGCTGCTCACACCAAAGAAACCCAACATGCCCACTATCAAAATCGACAACAAAGACTATGACCTCGACACCCTTTCAGACGAAGCCAAAGCCCAACTAGCAAGCCTGCAGTTTGTAGACGCTGAACTGCTGCGCGTGCAAGCCCAAGCCGCTGTGCTGCAAACCGCCCGCCTGGCGTATTCAAATGCGCTGCAAGCAGCGTTGCCCGCGCGGGCATACGATGAGTTCAATTGATAAGCTGATGTCATGACTGAACCGCTCGCCATCTTCGGTGGCGGCATGACCGCATCCGGTGCATCGTGCCGTGCGATTACGGTGTAGTCGGTATCGTCGATGACCTGATCGATAACCATTTTGAGGCTGTTGCTAGCTTCGGAGAAATTGGTAACCACGTAAATTTTTCGTGCAGTAGTCAGGGACAGGTCACCGTTCCCAAGCCCGATGCATCTTGTAGGGAACACTCGACGCGGCTATACTGCATCGCAAATGCAACGCAAGGAGATCGTATTATGAAAACCGCTTCGATTCCATCGCTTCGCGTCAATCCTGAGCTACGGCATGCAGCTGAGAGTGTATTGGAGGAGGGGGAGAGTCTTTCACATTTTGTCGAGCAATCGCTACGCGTGAACATCGAACGACGCAAGATGCAACGGGACTTTATTGCGCGGGGTTTTGCCGCGCGTGACGAGGCCCGCCGTTCCGGTGAGTATTTTTCGGCCGATGAGGTTTTGCTTGAATTGGACGAAATGTTGACTCAAGCTGAAACGAAGGCAGGTGCGTGACCTATCGGGTTCGCTATGCCAAGGGAGCCCGGGATGATTTGCATCGGTTGTTTGGGTACCTACTGGAGCGCGATCTGAAGGTTGCGCGCCGGGCGCGTGATGCCATTGCCAAGGGCATTGAGATGTTAGGCGAATTTCCTTTTACCTGCCGCAAAGCCTTAGCCGACAATCCATTCTTGCGCGAGCTGCTGATTCCATTTGGGGCAGCCGGCTACGTTGCCTTGTTTGAGATCGAAGATAACGATACCGTCACCATCCTGGCGCTTCGTCATCAGCGCGAAGACGACTACCACTGAAGACCAATGACCAATAGGGGACAGACCACGTTTAATCGGCCAAGTCCGCTAGCCCTCAGAACACCGGGGGCGCATTAATCCAGGAACCCAGGCTTGCTCCAGGGCAAAAATCGTAATTCTGTGTGTCTGTAAACTTTCAATTAGAGCAAAACATGTCGGGAGTAAAAAGTGCAGTGGCGCATTTGCTTCAATTTTGATGACGACGCCGGCAATGCGTCCCATGTTGAAATCTGTGATTACCACTAGGAAGGTGGCTTGAAATGACTATTAATCGAAACGACCTCCATAACATCGATTTTTCCGATGTAACTACCGGCAATGCCATCGAGTCGGCCACGCCTGGTCAGATTCTGAAAACCGAGTTTCTGGACCCGATTGGGATTACGCAATATCGCCTGGCAAAGTCGATCGATGTGCCGCCACAGCGGATCGGCGCAATCATCTCCCGTGGCCGTGCGATCACAGCCGATACCGACCTGCGCCTGTGTCACTTCTTCAAGTTGTCGGATGGATTTTTCCTGCGCTTGCAGGCACAGCACGATCTGGAAGTTGCTCGGGCTGGCTTGGGGAGTGTGTTGGCGCGTATGCCGCACTACGATGACATGTTGCAAGCGGCTTGAGGCAACGGATGTGAAAAAGTGTGCAAACTCGCACACCCTGTTGTCTTGCATGAAGCAGTTTTTTACGCCGGTTAAGTGTTATATGGGTTCCAGTGCAAGATCAGCCTCAATAAAATGCACTACGGAACAATAGAGGCCCGACCCGAATGGCACTTACTTAAGGTCTAAGTGCATGAATTAGTTGGGAAAAACAGGCTGGCATGATGGTAAGCTGCAGTCGCCAAACCATCGCCACCATCGTAAAGCCAGCCCTCATGCACAATACTCGTTCTGTGTTATCTCAACACAGTCGTTTTCGACATCACGCTAGCGCCGGCGACACCTTTCGTTTTTTTAATTTACTCACATCGCCGGATTTATTCGACGCACTGGAAGCATCGCTGCCCGAGCATCGTGAACGACTGTTCCCACCGACCGAGACGCTGTCCATGTTTATGGCGCAAGCGCTGAAACCCGAGCGCTCCTGCCAAGGTATCGTAAAGCTAAGGAATGGGCACGATAGCGATCATCCCGATTGATCGCCATGTTATGTTGCATGGTAACGGTAAACACCATATTCCCAATACTTTCTGGGCGCTTTTTGGGGGCCAGCCCACCCCATGCTTTTTAGTTGTCGAGAGACGAACCAATTCAACAAACCATGTCCTACGAACAACACTTTGTCATGTTCAGATGCCAGTTCTGTCAAGCGCTGCGCACAACTGTGCGCCCTTTTCTTTGCTTCTCTAAATGATTCTGCATTCTTTGAGTATCCAACTATCCATATCAGCCTAAAAACGACCGCCCATATCGCGGGAGATAATCGTGGGAAGCGCCAATTCCCTTGTGGCATGTCCAATTCTCGAAACATTGATTCGCAAGCGTCGATGCCCTTTAAGCCCAAAGCTTTGGCAGATTCCGATGAACGAGGGAGATTGCTGCACACTACGAATGCACATTTTTTCGCCTGCTCCATTGCGTCTTGCGATGGCATACATTTAACATTGATGCCTGCCTCGTTGTATGCGAGAACCCACCGGCCAAACTCGACGGCACTCAATCGACGCTCGTTATCAATCTCCGGCATTCCGTGCCTCAGCAAGACAATTTCCATACACTATCCTTTTGCGACATAACCTAGTAGTAATCGGCGACGCGCGGCTTTATTGCGCAGCGTCCAGCGACCAAAGGGAGTGAGGCTGAGTGCCGGGTTAGGTGCTTTTGATATAAGCAGGTGCTTGCGCATGGTTTTCAAAGCCGCCATATTTGACCAAAGAGGGGTAATACTCTGCAGCAAATTGTACTTTGCCTGCGGCGGCCTCACCGTCAACGCTTGCGATGAATGCGAGCATGAGATCAGTGCCGGCGGAAACACCGGCGGATGACCATATGTTGCCATCTTGGACGTAGCGCTGCTCAACGACCGTTACATCACCGAGCGCTCGCAAACGCTCCAAAGAGCCCCAGTGAGTTGTTGCCTTCCTGCCCGTTAAAAGCCCTGCGGCATGCAGCACAAAGGAACCGGTGCAAACCGATAGAACAGCCTTGCAATTCTTTGCTTGGTTGGCAATGAAATCGATTAGCACAGGGTTGCCAACTTCTAGCCGCGTACCTTGGCCTCCCGGAATCAGTAAGTAGTCAAGTGGAGGGCACGTGGCAAACGAAGCATGTGGGTTAATTGACAACCCTTTTGCGCAAATGATTGGCTCAAGCGATTGGCCTACAATGATGCAGTTTTCTGGCCCGTTGGCATTTTTCCTCCACATGGTCAGCATCTCCCACGGCCCCACAAAGTCGAGTTCTTCGACCTGATTGAATACAAGAACGCCAAAGTTCATAGGAAGCCTCCAAGGCATCTAACGTGGAGCTAAAGGGCTGCGCGCTTTTGCCTAGTCCCGCTTAAGCGCAGGGTTATACATTTTTATTTGCCACAAGGTAAATAGCTATCGCTTGGCTCACCACCCATTTGCCCAATGGTACCAAGATGGGTGACTTTAAATCCCTCCGGGTACTTTAAGCCGTAACCCAACATCCTATCTACGCCGATGTGAACAAACCAAATAAGAGCCAAGGCCGAGAACAAGGCATTACCCGTTACGATGGCAACAACAGCTAATGCGCCAGGCAACAACTTTGAGTACGTGATGTTGTACGCCGTTGCCGGGAGTGCGGGTAGACCTTTGCATAGCCGGGAACGTACAGCTTTGTGTTTGAAAATCAAGTTTAATCAAGTTCAAACTATTGTGCCAACTGTCGGGATCAAACTGACCACCTGACATAGCACCTCACAGACAACACGAACTTGGTCGCAGTGGGGCGGGGCGAGGTTATCTCTTTGAATTAATCGTTGATCGGATCGGGTTGCACAGCGCTTACATGGAGCGCTGAGGTTGGTTGAAACAAAAAAGCCCAACCGGATAGGCTGGGCTAAGTCATTGATTCTATTGGTGCCGGGAGCCGGAATCGAACCGGCACGGTGTCTCCACCGCGGGATTTTGAGTCCCGTGCGTCTACCTATTCCGCCATCCCGGCAACGCGTCCGCAATTATCGCCGATACCCGTCTTATATGCAACAATTTCATGCGGCTGGCGTGGGTATGCGTGAATCCGAAAGCGTATCATCGCGACCTGAATCTACGCAATTTTTCTGGTACATTCAAACACGATAAAATTCATAAAAATGCCTGAGACTCATGGGCTTCAGCAGAAACTTGTGTGTTGCAACATCAAGGATCACAGATGATTATTTTGCCGACCCACCTGCATTCATAGGATCCTGCCGCGCCCATGCTCAATCTTATCTGGATCAGTTTTTTTGTCGTGGCTTTCCTTACCGCTTGCATACAAGCGGCATTTTTTGGCCAGCTTGGTATCTTTTCTGCGATTGTCAGGGCTATGTTCGATAGCTCTAAAACAGCATTTGAAATTTCACTTGGGCTAACCGGCGTGATGACGCTCTGGCTTGGGATTATGAAAATCGGCGAGAACGCCGGGTTTATGGCGGCACTGGCGCGTGCGCTGAATCCTTTGTTTGCCCGCATATTTCCGGCCATTCCGCCCAACCATCCGGCGCTCGGCGCGATGACGATGAATATTGCAGCCAACATGCTGGGTCTGGACAATGCCGCCACGCCGATGGGATTAAAAGCGATGCAGGAGCTGCAGACGCTAAATCCAGACAAGGATACCGCCAGCAATGCGCAAATCCTGTTTTTAGTGATCAATACCGCATCGGTGACGTTGTTCCCGGTCACCATTTTTGCCTATCGGGCCCAGCTTGGCGCTGCCGACCCAACCGATGTTTTCATTCCGATTTTGATTGCGACTTATATTGCGACCTTGTTCGGTTTTATTGCGGTGGCATTGGTGCAGAAAATTAATTTGTTCGATCGCGTGATTCTGACTTATATGGTCGTGTTAACTGTGCTGGTGGGGGGCTTGACGCTGTGGTTTGCGCATTTATCTGCGGTACAGATGCAGGCGCAATCATCCTTGATCAGCAATTTTCTGCTATTGCTGCTGGTGGTGGTATTTATTGGTGGCGCAGCGCTGAAGCGAGTCAATGTGTACGACGCCTTCATCGACGGCGCCAAGGAAGGTTTTACCACCGCGGTGCGAATTATTCCATATCTGGTCGCAATGTTGGTCGGGATTGCCGTACTCAGGGCCAGCGGCGCACTCGATTTGCTGATGAATGCTATCAGGTATGCGGTGTCCGGCATCGGCTGGGATACCCGTTTTGTCGATGGGGTGCCGACCGCGCTGATGAAAACCCTGTCCGGTAGCGGGGCGCGCGGAATGATGATCGACACCATGAAAACGCAAGGCGCGGATTCGTTTTCAGGACATTTGGTGTCGGTGATACAGGGCAGTACCGAAACCACGTTTTATGTACTGGCGGTGTACTTTGGCTCGGTCGGCATTAAGCATACGCGCCACGCGGTACAGTGCGGACTGTTTGCCGACCTGGTCGGCTTTATAGCGGCGGTGGCGGTGACTTACCTGTTTTTCGGCTAAGTTGTTTCATGCTGGAGGTGGATAGGCTTCGACTGTTTCATGCGAACTTTTTTTATACGTTCAGACTTGGGTAGGCAGATTTTTTGTGATAACAGCGGCCGGCTAGCCAGCAGCCTAGCCCGGCTAGGGCGCAGCCGAGCTGGCCGAGCGCCAGCCAAAGTACCGAGGTATCGAGCAGCGGTGCGATGACGCCGGCAACCAAAGCGGCCAGCATGGTTTGGAAGAAGGATTGGCAGGACGCGACGATGCCGCGAATATCTGGAAACAGATCCATTACCATCAGCATCACTCCGGGAGCCACGACCGACATGCCAAAGGTATACAGCATCAGCGGCGCCACCGACCACGGTAACGCTGGTGGCAAGAATAAATGGTATGTCACGTTGAACAGGCCGGCGCCGACTAAAAAGCCGAATCCGACTAAAACCTGCTGCGGGATGGTGATGCGGCCGGCCAGCCGGTTGGCGGTCAGCGCGCCCAGAAAAATCCCTGCCACAGTGGGAATGAATTGCCAGCCGAATTGATGTGTGCCCAAGCCGAGATGTTGAGTAATGAATACCGGTGCGGCGGCGACGTATAGAAATAATCCGGCAAAATTGAAGGCCAGCGTACCTGCCTTGAAATGAAATGGGATCGAGCGAAAAACTTTTTGGTAGCTTACCGACAGGAATTGCAGATTAAATGCTTGCCTCTTTTCAGGCGGCAGCGATTCCGGCAAATGGCGGTAGCAATACCACAGCAATAGCGCTGCGTAGGCAAACATGAACAGAAAGGTCGCGCGCCAGTCCAGCAACTGGACTATCCAGCCGCCAATTATCGGAGCAATTGCCGGCGCTATAGAAAAGATCATGGTTACCAGCGACAACAGCCGTTGCGCTGCGGCGCCGGTATACATGTCGCGGATGATGGCGCGGCCGATTACTACCCCGGCACCGGCCGACATGCCCTGCAGAATGCGAAACGCCCACAGATACTCAACGCTATGGGACGCCGCGCAACCGAGCGAGGCCAGCGCAAAGACGACCAGTGCGCCAAGGACGATGTTGCGTCGGCCAAAGGCGTCGGACAACGCGCCATGCCACAGAATCATGACAGCGAAAGCGAACATGTAAGCAGTGAGCGTTTGCTGCACTTCCATCGGGCTGGCCTGCAGCGCGACCTGCATGCTGGGGAAGGCCGGCAAGTAGGTGTCGACCGAAAACGGGCCGAGCATGGCCAGCGCCGCCAGCATCAATGCCAAGCCACTGGAGCCCAGCAGCAACGCTCGGTTTATGGTTGGAGCAGGGCTGGTTTCAGATGACATAAATCAAGATTCTTTCTGATGGGGCCGCTTCTGGCTACCGCCAAACTATTTGCGTTATTTTAAAAATATAGGGAGTATATAAAAATATTGGCATTTTTCCGCATTATTTAATTGATGTTTAATAAAATACATTATTCAGTATATGTAAAATATCAAAATATTCGGAATAAATTGTTGCCTCAAAGTTCTTTGGGCTTGGCTTCTTCGCGCCGGTTAAATCCAGCCACCATGTCGAAGCGGAATAGCCGGCATTCCAGCGCGCCATTGAAGAACGGCGTCTTGCGCGCTTCTTTCAAGCGCAGCATTTTGGGCACGGTCAGGTCGGCCGAGAACAGGAAAACTTGCCAGCCGGCAAAACGCTGCTTCAGGGTGGTGCTAAACGCAGTGTAAAAAGCGCCGGTCATTGCATCGGCTTCGATGCTGCTGTCGCCGCGCACGCCGATCCGTTCGCCATACGGCGGGTTGGTCAGCAGGATGCCGGGAATCGCTGTCGGCGGCTTGATTTCCTGCGCTTCAATTTGCTTGAGCGGGATCTCGAACAAGATCCCTGCGTTACGCAGATTTTCACGCGTCATCGCAATCGCGTCGCCGGAAATATCGCTGCCGAAAATGCTCGGTTCTGTCGGTAGCGGCAGCGGCTTGATGTTGCTCTTGATGGCAAGCCAGACGGCGCTATCGAAGCCGTGGAATTTCTCGAAGGCGAATGAGCGCTGGGCACCGGGCGGAATGCCGGCGACCATTTGCGCCGCTTCGGCCAGGATGGTGCCGGAGCCGCACATTGGGTCAAACAGCGGGATGCCGGGCTTCCAGCCGGCCACCCGCAATAATCCTGCGGCCAGATTTTCACGCAGCGGCGCGTCGCCGGTATCGAGCCGCCAGCCGCGCTTGAAGAGCGCTTCGCCGGAAGTGTCGAGATACAGCGTGAAATGACGCGCATCGAGAAAACCGACGATGCGAATGTCCGGGTTGTGGGTATCGACCGATGGCCGTTTGTCGAACTGGTCGCGGAAACGGTCGCAAATCGCATCCTTGATTTTGAGCGTCGTAAATTCGAGGCTGCGCAGCGGCGACTTGATCGCCGTGACGTCGACCCGGATCGTATGGTCGACGCTAAACCAGTCTTCCCACTCCTGCGCCAGTGTCAGGTCGTAGATATGGTTTTCATTCAGGTAACTGATGTGCGCCATGCGCATCAGCACGCGTGAAGCGATGCGCGAGTGCAGGTTGATTTGATAGGCATCGGTCAGCTCGCCCGAGCAATGCACGCCGCCGGGAACCTGGTTGTGAACTTTGAGCGTCGGTGTGTATTGCTGGCCGATTTCGAGCAGTTCTTCAGCCAGTGCTACTTCCAGGCCGCGTGGGCAGGGACAAAAATAGGAATGTGCCATGGGGAACCTTTTATCCGTTATGTTGCAAAATTATTCAGGCGCAACGCCAACCCCGTCGATGGGCGATGCTATAAGAAATGGTAGGGTGCGCCACGCGCACCGGCTGCCACAAACTGCAGTGATGGTGCGCATGGCGCACCCTACATTATTCTCGTTTTCGTTTATTGCGTTTGTTTCAAAAATGCCCGCTCGACGAAGTCCAGCCGATCCTGGCCCCAGAATCCTTCTCCATTGACGACATACCACGGTGCGCCAAATACGTTGGCGGCAACGGCGTCGTCGGTGAAACGGTCGAACTGCGCCTGGACACTGGCAGTCTCGGAAGACTTCAATAACAGTTTGCCGTCATGCTCGCATTCCGCCGCGATGCCAGCCAGCGTATCCGCGTCCGCGATGTTTTTTTGCTCAGACCATACCGCCCGCATGATCGCGCCGGCCAACACCAGTGCCGCATCAGTGCCGTGCGCCAATTGTGTTGCGATAATGAGTTTGGCTGCGGCATGGTCGGCAACCGGGAAAAATGTCGGTTGCAGATTGAGCGGCAACTCCAAATAATCGCTCCAGCGCTGCAATTCTACTAGCCGGTATGCCTGGCGCTGGGGTGCCCGCTTGGCTAGCGGCAGTCCGCCGGAGAGGTTAAATACCTTGCCCAGGTCGCACGGTTTGAGGTCAACCTGCACCCGGTATTTTTTTGCCAATGCGACAAAGCGCGCATGGCCCAAATAGGCGAAAGGCGATTGCGGCGAAAAGTAATATTCACAAGTATTGGTCATGGCTGGCCCAGCTAGAAGTTCAGAATGGTTTAACAACCACTAACACAGTGGCCGCCAGGAAGGCGATTACCGGGATTTCATTGAACCAGCGAAACCAGGTATGACTGCGCGTGTTGTGCCCCATTTCGAATTTCTTCAGCATCCGGCCGCAGGCATGATGGTAGCCCAGCATCAGCAACACCACTGCCAGCTTGGCATGGAGCCAGCCATTGCCCGGGCCCTTGCCAATGCCGTAACCCAACCATAGCCACAGGCCGAAAATCAGCACTGGAATAACCAGAATATTCATGAAACGGTACAGCTTGCGCGCCATCATGATCAGGCGGGTGGTTGCGATCGGCTCAGTTTCCAGCGCCAGGTTGACAAAAATACGCGGCAAATAAAACAGGCCGGCGAACCAGGAAGCGACAAAAACGATGTGCAGCGATTTGATCCAAAGCATGATTTATATTCTCGTTAGTGGATGTACTCCTTCCCCTTCAAAGGGAAGGTTGGGATGGGAATGGATCTTGACAGTTATTGGCGAACTTCGCCGTGGCCGAGCACGATGTATTTCAGCGAGGTCAAGCCTTCCAGTCCGACCGGGCCGCGCGCGTGCAATTTATCGTTTGAGATGCCGATTTCCGCACCTAAACCATATTCGAAACCGTCGGCAAAGCGGGTCGAGGCATTCACCATCACCGAAGCCGAATCGACTTCGCGCAGAAAGCGCATCGCGCGCGAATAATCTTCGGTAATGATGGCGTCGGTATGGCGCGATGAGTACGTGTTGATGTGTTCAATGGCTTGCTCCATGTCTTCGACGATCTTCACCGCCAGGATTGGCGCCAGATATTCGGTTTCCCAGTCTCCAGCGGTGGCGGCCGCCAGATGCGGGTAGCCGGCCAGGATTGCGCGGGCGGCATCGTCGGCGCGCAATTCCACTTCCTGGCCGGCATACAGTGCGGCCAGTTTCGGCAATACCGCTGGCGCGAGTGCGCGCGCGACTAGCAGCGTTTCCATGGTGTTGCAGGTGCCGTAGCGGTGGCATTTGGCGTTGAAGGCAATCGCCGTGGCTTTCTCGATATCCGCCTTGTCATCGATGTACACGTGGCAGATGCCGTCCAAGTGCTTGATCATCGGCACGCGGGATTCGCGCATCAGGCGCTCGATCAAACCTTTGCCGCCGCGTGGCACGATGACGTCCACATATTGCGGCATGGTGATCAGTTCGCCCACCGCGGCGCGGTCAGTGGTCTCGACGATTTGCACCGCGTCTTGCGGCAATCCGGCCGCCGCCAGTCCTTCCTGGACGATTTTCGCCAAAGCCTGGTTACAGCGAATCGCTTCCGAACCGCCGCGCAGGATGGTCGCATTGCCGCTCTTGATGCACAAACCGGCCGCATCTACCGTCACGTTCGGCCGCGCCTCGTAAATGATGCCGATCACGCCCAGCGGCACTCGCATCTGGCCGACCTGGATTCCGCTCGGGCGATATTTCAGGTTGGAGATTTCGCCGATCGGGTCGGACAGGGAAACGATCTGCTCCAGCCCTTCGGCCATGGTGGCAATCGCCTTGTCGGACAAACTTAGGCGATCCAGCATCGCATCCGTCAGGCCGCTGGCGCGTGCTGCGGCCAGATCCAGTTCGTTGGCGGCGCGCAGCAATGCGGCGTCGCGCCGGATGGCGCTGGCAATCGTCAGCAGTGCCTGATTTTTGGCAGCAGCACTGGCTTTGGCCATGGCGCGGGAAGCGGTTCGGGCCTTTCGGCCGAGGTCGTGCATGTATTGTTGGATATCCATGATCTCTTTTTTTGAAGCGTTTTCTTAATGGCTATTGCTATGCATTGTCCACGAAAGGCACGAAAAACATAAAAGACACAAACCGGCATCAGGCCATAGTGCAGTTTATTAAATAGGGAGTACCGTCATTTTCATGGCAGTTTTCGCATGTTTAATTGTAGTTATAAAAAATACTGCCATTAATAAGAATTACCGTAGGGCGGGTGCAACCCGCGCACACCCGGATTTTGCGCGGGTTGCACCCGCCCTACTTGTTGATTTCTTTGCTGCGTTTCCTTAATAACCGCGTGCCACTTTCAGGCCCAGTTGCAGTAGTGCATCCCAAGCGTCGCCGGAAAACGCAGGGGCGCGCAAGCCTTTGATCATCTTATCGATTTGTGCCGCTTCTTGCAGCGCGGCCTCCAGCGTTGTCAGCGAGTGTCGGCGTAGCGCCGGCTGCATCAGCTTTTCACGCGGGCTCCAGATCCGGTATTCCTTGAGTAACTGGCCCAGCGCGCGGCCGGAATCGATGCCCGACTTCAGCTTGAGCAAGGTGCGGATTTCTTCGCTGACCGCCCACAATACCAGCGGCAGCGCTTCACCTTCATTTTGCAAGCCCTCCACCATGCGCGCCAGCCGCAGCGCATCGCCGCCCAGCATCGCTTCATTGAGCTTGAACACGTCATAGCGCGCTACATTCAGCACCGCATCCTGGATTTGCTCGAAACTCAGTTTGCCCGGTGGATGGAGCAGGCCGAGTTTCTGAATTTCCTGGTGGGCCGCAAGCAAGTTGCCTTCCACTCGATCCGCGATGAAATCGACGCTGTGGCGCTCGGCGCTTTGTTGTTGCGCAGCCAGCCGGACGCCGATCCAGGCCGGTAGTTGTGCGCGCTCGACCAGCGCAATTTCGATGTACACGCCGGCTTGCTGCAAGGCGCTGACCCAGGCGGCTTTTTGCGTAGCCCAATCGAGTTTCGGCAGGGTGATGATGGTGACACTGTCGTTATCCCTGCCGCCGGCTTGGGCACTCATGGCTGCGGCATATTGCTGCAACGCTTGGCCGCCGTCCTTGCCCGGCTTGCCGGTTGGGATGCGCAGCTCGATTAGTTTCCTGTCGCCGAACAACGATTGCGACTGGCTGGCGGCGAGCAATTCGCCCCACTTGAAGCTGCGTTCCACCGTCAATACTTCGCGTTCGGAGAAGCCCTGCGCGCGCGCCGCCTTGCGGATTTTGTCTGCTGCTTCCAGTGCTAACAAGTGCTCGTCGCTGGCGACGACATACAGCGGCGCCAGCGGCTTGGCCAAATGCGCATCGAGTGCATCAGATCGCAACTGCATCGGATGCCCTCATTGCGGCGTTTGGATTTGAGTTTGGGCTTTGACTTGAATGGCCGACAGCCGCCGCATTATCTGCGCCACCAGATCGGTCTGCATGTCGCGATACAGCATGGCTTCTTCGCTTTCCTTGGCCAGTGTTTGCGAGTCGTCGTAGTTGATGTCGCGCGCCAGCCTGATCTCGGTGGGCGCCAGCAATTCATTGTTCTGGCCATCCCGGACGCGGAATTTGAACACATAAATCAAGGTGTATTCGCGCACCCGGCCCTGGCTATTGAGGGACAGCACGGATTTTTCGCGTGTTTCCGACAAGACATCCAAAATGGCCTCCGCATCCTTGGCGTCGGGCACCACGACCGTATTGCCGGCGCCCCGAATATTGCGTTTGAGCGTATTACCCAACGTGGAACTGTCCGCAAAGCCGAGATAAATCGTTTTGAATGGCATTGCCATATCGCTGGCCCCGCGCAAATGGAAGCCGCAGGCGGAAAGCGTGGCGGCAACCAGCAGGCCAAGAGCGTATTTCAGGAGTGCAGAGCGGGCGAGCATCATAAACAATTCCGATAAACGATAAAGTTAAGCAACGATGTTGACCAGCTTGCCTGGCACCACAATGATTTTTTTCGGCGCGCCATTCAAATAACGCCGGACGTTTTCATTGGCCAGGGCGGCGGCTTCTATCGCAGCTTTGTCGGCATCCCGGGGCATCGTAATACTGCCGCGCAGCTTGCCGTTGACCTGGAGCATGAATTCGATTTCAGCCTGCTCCAGCGCGGCCGGATCGACCTGCGGCCAGGCTGCATTGAGGATGTCGCCATGCACGGCGGCATAGCCGAGTTCTTGCCATAAAGCATGGGTGATGTGCGGCGCGACCGGATACAGCACGCGCAGAAATATCGACAAGCACTCTGTGATAACTGCATTCGACGCTGCGCAGTCGTCGAGTTTGGCAGCTTCCAGAGTGTTGAGCATTTTCATGCAGGCCGAGACCACGGTGTTGTACTGGATGCGTTTGAGATCATGATCGGCTTGCTGCAAAATTTTGTGAATTTCGCGGCGCAGGGCTTTCACCGATTCTGGCGCTTGCGCCCACTTCTCACCTTCCCCTTCAAGGGGAAGGCCGGGATGGGGGTGGGTTTCCAACGCGACGCAAACACGCCCGGATTGCGCATAGGCAAACGCCCACACGCGGCGCAGAAAGCGGTTAGCACCCTCAACGCCACTGCCAGACCACTCCAACGTTTGTTCCGGCGGCGAGGCGAACATCGTAAACAGACGGGCGGTATCGGCCCCGTACTGGTCTATCTGAGCTTGTGGATCGATGCCGTTGTTTTTCGACTTCGACATCTTTTCGATGCCGCCGATGGCGACTGGCTGTCCATCGGATTGCAGCTTGGCGGCCAGCGGACGGCCTTTTTCATCCAATTCCAGCGCGATATCTTCCGGGTTGAACCAGGTCTTCTTGCCGACGGTATCTTCACGGTAATAGGTTTCGTTGAGTACCATGCCTTGCGTGAGCAGATTGACGAACGGTTCGTCGAACTTCACCAGACCGAAGTCGCGCATGATCTTGGTCCAGAAACGCGCATACAGCAGATGCATCACCGCATGTTCGATGCCGCCGATGTACTGGTCCATCGGCATCCAGTAATCGTTGCGCGCATCGACCATGCCGGTGGTTGCGCCGGGCGAGGTATAGCGCATGTAATACCAGGACGAATCGACGAAAGTATCCATGGTGTCGGTTTCGCGCCGCGCCGGTTTGCCGCATTGCGGACAATCCACATGCAGGAATTGTGCGTGCTTGTTGAGCGGGTTGCCGCTGCCGTCCGGCACGCAGTCTTCCGGCAACACCACTGGCAAATCCTGTTCCGGCACCGGCACCGCGCCGCAATCGGTACAGTGGATGATCGGGATCGGTGTGCCCCAATAGCGCTGGCGCGAAATGCCCCAGTCGCGCAGCCGGTACGTGATTTTCTTTTCGCCCAGACCGAGTGCGGCCAGGTCGGCAGCAATCGCATCGACTGCATCCTGAAACGCCAGGCCGTCGTATTTTCCGGAATCCACGCAATGGCCGATTTCCTTGTCGGCATACCAGTCGTGCCAGGTTTCTGTGGAAAATATTTTGCCTTCGGCAGCAATCACCGGCTGGATCGGCAGCAGGTATTTTTGCGCAAACGCGAAATCGCGTTCATCGTGCGCCGGCACGCCCATCACGGCGCCATCGCCGTAGGTAATCAGCACGTAATTACCGACCCAGACTTCGATCAGTTTGCCGGTCAACGGATGCTTGACTTGCAAGCCGGTCGGCATGCCTTTCTTTTCCATGGTCGCCAAGTCGGCTTCGGCGACGCCGCCCAACTTGCATTCGGCGATGAATTCGGCCAGTTCAGGGTTGCTGGTCGCGGCAAAAGCGGCCAGCGCATGTTCCGGCGCTACCGCACAGAAAGTAACGCCCTTGATAGTGTCGACGCGGGTGGTAAAGACCCACAACTTGCCGTCCTGAATCAACTTGCCATCGGCGTCCTGGATGTCATGCGGGAAGGCGAAGCGCACCCCGGTCGATTTGCCGATCCAGTTGGTTTGCATCAGTCGCACGCGCTCGGGCCAGCCGGGCAGTTTGTTATCGACGTAATCCAGTAGTTCTTCGGCGTAATCGGTGATCTTGGCGTAGTACATCGGAATTTCGCGCTTCTCGATTAGCGCTGCGGAACGCCAGCCGCGACCGTCGATCACTTGTTCATTGGCCAGTACGGTCTGGTCTACCGGGTCCCAATTCACGGTGCCGGTTTTTTGATAGATGATGCCTTTTTCCAGCATCTTCAGGAACATCCACTGGTTCCATTTGTAGTATTCGGGCGTGCATGCGGTCATTTCGCGCGACCAGTCGATCGCCAGCCCCATCGATTCCATCTGCTGCTTCATGTGAGCAATGTTGGCGTAGGTCCACTGCGCCGGCGGCACGTTATTGGCCATCGCGGCATTTTCAGCCGGCATGCCGAACGCATCCCAACCCATTGGCATCAGTACGTTGTAGCCGTTCATGCGCAGATAGCGGTACATCACGTCATTAATGGTGTAATTGCGCACATGGCCCATGTGCAGCTTGCCGGACGGGTAAGGCAGCATCGAGCAAGCGTAATACTTGCCTTTCGGGAAACGCGGGTCATGTTCGACCGCTGTATAAGCGTCGATTGTTTTCCAGTGCTGCTGTGCGGATTTTTCGACGTCGGCGGGGCTGTATTTTTCTTGCATGACGGATCTGGCTTCAAGTGGCTGTGAACCGTACATTATACCGGTTCAATCCAGCGCAACCGAGGCGCGGCTCAGAGCAGGATCAGTTCCAACGCCGGTTTTTCGCCGTAATCGGCGTAGCGCTCGTTGATCGCTTCAATGCAAAAAGTGAGATCGTCGAGAATTTCAGGTGCTTGTTTGCGCAAAAAATCGGCGTGCTGCACTTCGATGCGCAAAACCTCATCCGGCTTCAGACGAAATAGCGACATGTTGTCATCGTCGCGCAGATAACTCATGCAATCGACCCAGGCATTCATGTTGCGACCGTAAAAGTCGGGAAAGCCGAACATGCGCTGGCTTTCGTTGTGAAAAGCCTCCCAGTTGGTGATGGCTTCACCGTTCAGACTGACTGTCGGCATCCCGTGAATCTCTTTTATGGTTATAAAATTTGTTGGAGTATGGCAATAAACATGGCATTCTCCGCATTATTTTACTTGTTTTTAATAAAATACATAATGCAGTATGTCATTTTTCCTGACTTATTATTTTGATTCTATTGTTTTTGCATCGGTAACGAAGCCGAGTTTGGAGAGGCCGTTGTTCTGCGCTGCCGCCATGACTTGCGCGATGACTTCGTAACGGGTTTCCTTGTCGGCGCGCAGTTGCAGCTCGGGCTGCGGCTGCTTCTGCGCTGCAGCGGCAAATTTGGCCGGCAGTCCAGCCTGCGTGATGGCTTGATCGTTCCAGAAAATTTTTCCGGCGGCATTGATCGAGAGCGAAATCGTTTCGGGCTTTTCGGGTGCTGCCGCCGATTGCGCGCTGGGCAGATCGAGCTTGATCGCATGCGTGAAAAGCGGTGCCGAAAGAATGAAAATCACCAGCAGCACCAGCATCACGTCGACCATCGGCGTGACGTTGATTTCTGCCATCGGGGCTTGCGGCCGGTTGTCGTTGAATCCACCGAAAGACATGATTAACTCCAGGATGTGTGACACAGATTATTGTTTAGGCGGCGATTTATTTGCCGACGCGGGTACCGGTGGTCAGATAGGCGTGCAAGTCGTGGGCGAAGGCATCGAGTTCAGCCAGCGTGATGCGGTTGATGCGGGTGAATGCGTTATACGCCAGCACGGCCGGAATCGCTACCACCAGCCCGAGCGCGGTCATGATCAGCGCTTCGCCGACCGGCCCGGCAATCTTGTCGATCTGGATAGTGCCTGCTGCGGATATCGCAATCAGCGCATGGTAAATCCCCCACACGGTACCAAACAGGCCGATGAAAGGAGCGGTGGAGCCGACCGATGCCAGCAGGGTCAAACCGTTTTCCAGTCGCGACGAAACCCGGTTGATCTCCTGGCGCAAGGTGCGCGTGATCAGTTCGTTCGGATCGGTGGCAGTATTGAGCGAAACGGCTGTGTCCGTTTGCTGGTGCAGATTGGCAGCTTCGATGCCTTGGATGGCGAGCGAAGTAAAAATATTTTCACTGTCCTGCTGTCGGATGACGCTAACGGCATCGGATAGCGTGGGCGCTTTCCAGAAACCCTGCAGCGCCGATGCGGCCTTGCGGATGCGCCATGCACTCCATGCCTTGGACAGGATGTAATACCAACTGCTAATCGACATGAGCAACAAGGCATAGGCGGCGGCGTGGCTAATAGCATCGCCTTGCGACCAATAGTGGCTGAGTCCGAGGGTTTGATTCATGGTGGTTTGGATGAAATTAGGTTAATCCTGCAGTGTATAGGGAATGGAAATCTCATACCATTCGGCAATCGGTTTTCCGTCTTGGGTGGCGGGCACAAATCGCCAGTCTCGTGCCGCCGAAAGCGCAGACTGATCGAGCAGCGGGTAACCGCTGGATTGTTTGATGCGCACGGTACCGGCAGTGCCGCCGGCATTGACCAGCACGCGCAGCACAACGGTGCCTTGCTCATTGTAACGGCGCGACATCAGCGGGTAATCGGGCTTGCGATTGCGGGCCGCATAGGCGGCAGGGATCGAGACCCCGGTTTGGGCCGCAATCGGCGCTGCTTCAGGCGCGGCTGCGGGTGGCGTGCTCAAAAGGCGGCTTGCAGTGGCGGATGGCTCCGGCGGGTCGATGTGCTGCGGCTGTGGCACTGTGGCCGGCGGGTGGAATGTCTGCGGCATGTGCGGAGCCGATTTTGGTGCGGCGGCTGGCAGCCGGGAGGGGTTTTTTTGGCGCAGCACGGGTTGTCGTGGCGTTGGCGGCGCGCTGTTCCTGGCCTGCGGTGGCGCTGTAGGCTTGGCGGCCGGTTGACGCAGGGCGACGATCAGGATCGGATCAGAATGGTCCGGTCTGGCCGGCATCGTCAGCCAGGCTGTCGCCGCCGCAATCAGTGCCAGATGCAGCACTGTTGCGCCCAGTAGCGCGACAATCGCAGTACGCTGCGGATTCTTGCGGGGGTTCATCGGCAGTCATTGGCCAAATCGGCATGCGCCTGTCTCTTAGCGCAGTCCGAGCACATCCTGCATGTCGTACAGGCCAGTGGATTTATGGGCTAGAAAACGCGCCGCACGCAACGATCCGTGCGCATAAGTTATGCGACTGGAAGATTTGTGCGTGATTTCGATGCGTTCGCCAATGCCGGCAAACAGCACGGTATGGTCGCCGACGATATCGCCGCCGCGAATGGTGGCGAAGCCGATTGAGGATGGGTCGCGGGGGCCGGTGATGCCTTCGCGCGCATATACCGCGCATTCATCCAGGTTGCGCCCGAGCGCGCTGGCGATGACTTCGCCCATCTTCAGCGCAGTGCCGGACGGCGCATCCACCTTGTGCCGGTGATGCGCTTCGATGATTTCGATGTCATAGCCTTCAGCAAAACTTTTAGCTGCCATTTCGAGCAACTTCATCGTTACGTTGACGCCGACGCTCATGTTGGGCGCGGACATGATGGCGATTTTTTGGGAAGCGGCAAGGATTGCTGTTTTGCCGGCCTCATCGAAACCGGTAGTCCCGATAATCATCTTGATGCCGTGCGCAGCGCAATATTCCAGATGCTTGAGGGTACCTTCCGGGCGGGTGAAGTCAATCAGGTATTCTGCTTCGGCCAGGCCCTTGGCCAGATCGGATTCGATCAATACGCCTCGCGGTATACCCAGAAAAGCGCTGGCATCGGTGCCGATGTCGGTCGCCTGCGCGATATCCAATGCACCGGTTAAAGTGGCGTCAGCGGCGTTGTGAATGGCTTCAATCAGCATCCGGCCCATACGGCCGGATGCACCGGCGACGGCGATTTTCATTGGGTTCATGCGATTTTCAGGTAATTATTGAGGGACGGCGGCGCTGGGGGAAGCTGTTTTGGGCGCAACCGCTTCGGACGCCTTGTCCTTTGGCGCGCTGCCGGCTATGCGCGACAGGTAATCCTCTTCGGTCGGCAAATCGCCACCTTCGAAGCGTTCCACCAGATTGTCCTTGAAGTACACAGTCACGCGGCTGGCGGTGACTTCGCCGTTGCCCTTCTGAATTCGGAATGGATAATACCAGCGGTCGTCGTGGAAAATATCGCTCAACATTGGGGTGCCCAGCACGAAGCGCACCTGATCGTGCGTCATGCCTTCCTTGAGTTGCGCTATCATTTCTTTCGAGACGAAATTGCCCTGCTGAACATCGATCCTGTAGGGGGAGAAAACGCCGAGTACACGCGCCATGCCGGTCGGGCCGCTGATCCGGGTACCGGTGGCGGCGTCAAGCGGCGCCGCCGCAGCGTTTTGGCCCGGGGCCGCATCGCTTGTCTTCGCCCGGGCAACGGGCGCATCATCCATTAGCGGATTCTTGGAAGCGCATCCTGCCAGAGCCAGACACACGCTACCGATTAGCAGGAAAGCATGGAAAGATGGGGAGCGGGGGGGGTGCAACAATCGCATAAGTATCTCAATTCAATTGTGCTAAAGCACGCTATGATAAAACAGAACTGCACGAATCTTACCTGAAGCGGCTGTTAAACTCATCGCAAGTATGCGCACCGAATGCATGCATTGTCAGTCCACGCTATGATTTCATCCATGAACAAGAACAATAATCCAAATGATTTAAAAGCCAGCGGTCTGAAGGCAACCTTGCCGCGTCTGAAAATTCTGGATATTTTTCAGAATAGCGCGGTACGCCACCTGACGGCCGAAGATGTGTACAAGATATTACTGATTGAAAATATGGATGTCGGTCTGGCAACTGTGTACAGGGTATTGACGCAATTTGAACAAGCTGGATTACTCAATCGCAATCACTTTGAGACCGGCAAAGCCATTTTTGAACTCAATCAAGGCTCGCATCACGATCATCTGGTCTGTTTGGACTGCGGCCGGGTGGAAGAGTTCTACGATGAAGAAATCGAGAAACGCCAGCAAAAAATCGCTGCAGAACGCGGTTTTCATATCGCCGAGCATGCGTTGGCGCTGTACAGCAATTGCATCAAGCCCGATTGCCCGCATCGCGCCAAATAACATAGAGCGTGTCTGAAGAGTTTATTGACTAAGCGCATGCGACAGCAGTTTGGCGGTGATGTTTACCATCGGTATCACGCGCTCATACGCCATGCGGGTCGGCCCGATTACACCCAGAGTGCCGACCACGCGACCGTTGACTTCATAGGGGGCGGTGACGATGCTGGTGTCGTCCATCGGCATCAGTTGCGATTCGCCGCCTATGAAAATCTGCACTCCGCTAGCCTTGCTGGAAATATTGAGTAGTTGCATCAGGCTGGTTTTTTGCTCGAACATGTCGAACAGTTTGCGCAGCGAATTCATATTGGCCGCCAGATCGCCCACGTGCAGCAGGTTACGCTCGCCCGAGATCACCATATCTTCGCTGTCATCCGCCATCGCTTCGCTGCCGGCTTCCACCGCGGCCTGCATCAGGCGCGTCATGTCGTCGCGCAGGCTGCGCAATTCGTTTTGCAGCCGTTCGCGCACCTCATCGAAACTCAGCCCACCGTAATTTTGATTGATGTAATTAGCAGCTTGTACCAATTGCGCCGGAGTGTAATCAACGTCCGTTAGTAGCAGGCGGTTCTGCACATCGCCGCTCGGGCTGACGATGACTAACAGCACCCGTTTATCGGACAGGCGCAAAAATTCGATCTGCTGAAACACCGATTCGTGCCGCGGTGTCAGCACTACACCGGCGAATTGCGACAGCGAAGACAGCACTTGGGCGGCATTGGCAATGATTTTTTGCGGCGATTTTCTGGACAGCGTGGTGCGCATCCGGGACTCGACCGCGGCTTCGTCGAAAGCTTGCAACGTCAATAAGGTATCGACGAAGACCCGATAGCCGCGTGGCGTAGGCACCCGGCCGGCCGAGGTGTGCGGACTGGCGATGAAGCCCATCTCTTCCAGATCGGACATAACGTTGCGGATGGTGGCCGGCGACAAATCCAGCCCCGATAGTTTCGACAAGGCACGCGAGCCGATCGGCTGGCCGTCGGCGATATAGCGCTCGACCAGGGCCTTGAGCAGAGTTTGTGCGCGAATATCGAATTGCATAGGTTTATATGGAGCAAGTAGATAGATACATTGGAACAGCGGTTACAACTAACCAGTTGCCGCCGGCAATATTATGCGCCCATCGCGTTAATCAGCCAGTGGTCGAGTTCGTGCAGCGTAGTACAGACCGCATCCGGGCGGCACTGTTCGGGCAAACGGCGCTCAAAACGGTTCATCCAGACCCCTTGCATTCCGGCATTTTGTGCACCCTGGACATCCAGCATCAGGTCGTCGCCGACATACACCGCTTGCTGCGGCGGGATGTCGAGGGCGGCGCAGGCCGCATGAAAAATCTGCGGGTCGGGTTTGGCGCGGCCGAAACGGTGTGCTGCAATCGAGGTCTGGAAATGGTGCGCGATGCCGATAGCTTGCAAATCGGCAAAACCGTTCGAGATCGAGCCCACTGCCAGCCGCGTGTTGAGCTTGGCCAGCCCCGGCAGCACATCCGCAAAGGGCGTCACTGCATTACGGGCAGTGGAAAAAACACCCATCGCATGGTCCACCAGGGCAACATCCGCGCCCACTTGGCGGAAGGCATCGCTCAAGGTCTTGTGGCGCAAGCCCCAGAGATCGATTTGGTAACGTGGCTCAATGTGCATCAGTTCTTGCCGGCGGGAGCGCAGCAGGTCGATTGAATAGCGCTCGGCTACAGCCGGGGCGTGCTTGAGCAGCCATTCGTGCAACACTTTTTCAGCCTGTTCAATCACCGGGGTGATCGGCCACAAGGTGTCATCAAGGTCGAACAGCACAGCTTTGATCGGCGTTTTCAAAATCGTTATCTTTCCCATGCTTCAAGTGATGCTTGAATTATGGTCTAATCTGTGAATATCGTCCTTACTCACCTCCAGTCCACTCAATATGCCTTTAGCGCCAAAAACAATCGCTGTTATAGGCAAGCCCCAGGCTCCCGGCATCGCCCAATCGTTGTCCCGGATTGCACATTTTTTCGATGATGCAGGGTATACCGTGGTGCTGGAAGCCGAAACCGCGCGCGATGTTGAATTGGCCGGTTTTGCGGCAATGACGCCGGCGCAAATCGGTCAGCATGCCGATGTTGCGATTGTGGTCGGCGGTGACGGCACCATGCTGGGCATCGCGCGTCAATTGGCACCGTATGACGTACCGATGATTGGAATTAATCAGGGTCGGCTGGGCTTCATGGCCGACATTCCGCTTGATGGCATGCTGCCGGTGTTGGCCGGCATGCTGGCAGGAAACTATGAAATAGAACTTCGCAGCCTGTTGGACGGGTGCGTAATGCGCGATGGCGAAAATATTTTTTCCGCCCTGGCGTTCAACGATGTGGTGGTGTCGCGCGGCGCCGGCGCCGGCATGGTCGAGTTGCGGGTCGAGGTCGACGGCCACTTCATGTACAACCAGCGTTCCGATGGCTTGATCGTCTCCACGCCGACCGGTTCTACCGCGTATTCGTTATCGGCCGGCGGGCCGTTGCTGCATCCCAGCCTGGGCGGCATTGTGTTGGTGCCAATTGCTCCGCACGCGTTGTCGAATCGTCCGATTGTGATACCCGATTCGAGTGAAATCATGATTGAAGTCGTCAGCGGCCGCGATACCAGCGTCAACTTCGACATGCAGTCGTTTGCCAGCATATTGCTGCACGACCGTATCCATATCAAGCGTTCCACCCACCGCATCACCTTCATGCATCCGCAAGGCTGGAATTATTACGATACCCTGCGCGAAAAATTGCACTGGAACGAATATCCATCCGCCGAAGGGCAGTTAACTTAAACTGCGCTAAATTGCGTTAAATTGCGGTTTTCACGTCAATCCAGCAGTCAGTCTTACATTCTCCAGGTACCACCATGCTACGTACACTTTCGATTCGTGACTTTGTGATTGTCGATGCGATTGAGCTGGAATTTTCCGCCGGTTTTTCCGTATTTACGGGCGAAACTGGTGCCGGCAAATCGATCCTGATCGATGCGTTGGCGCTGGCCTTGGGCGGGCGCGGTGACGCCAGTGTGGTGCGCGAAGGCGCATCCAAGGCGGATATCAGCGCCGAGTTCGCCGTTAATCCACAAACCGCGGCCTGGCTGGATGCCAACGAATTTCAAAGTGAAGATGGCGCGGTGTTGCTGCGCCGCGTGATTGACAATGCGGGGCGCTCCAAGGCCTTCATCAACGGCATCGCCGCCACCGCCGGCCAATTACGCGGAATTGGTGAAATGCTGGTCGATATTCACGGTCAGCATGCACACCAATCCTTACTGAAACCCGATGCGCAGCGCATGTTGCTCGACAGCCAAGCCGGTTTGCTGCCGCAGGCGCGTGATGTTGCCATCGCATACAAAGACTGGCGCGGCGTCGCCAGGCAACGCGAAACCTTTGAAAAAGATGCGAAAAACGTGCTTTTGGAGCGCGAGCGGTTAGAGTGGCAGGTGGGCGAACTGGAAAAACTCGCCGCCAAGCCCGGCGAATGGGACGAAGTCAGTACCGAGCACAGTCGTCTGTCGCATGCCGCCAGCCTGATCGAAGGCGCGCAGGAGGCGTTGAACGCGATTTCCGAATCCGATTATCCGATCCTGTCGCAACTGTCGAGCCTGAACCAGAAACTGGGCAAGCTGGCCGACATCGACGCTGCACTGAAACCGGTGCTGGAATTGCTGGAACCGGCCTGCATCCAGTTGCAGGAAGCGGTCTCTACGCTTAACGATTATCTGAGCCGGGTCGAACTGGACCCGAATCGTCTGCGCGAGGTCGATGCGCGGCTTGAAACGCTGCATTCCACTGCCCGCAAATTTCATGTGGCGCCGGAAGACCTGCCGAACGAATTTGCCTCCTTGTCGGTGCAATTGAAGCAGTTGGCCGATGCCGGCGATCTCGATGCGCTACGGGCGCAGGAAGAGAAAGTCAAGGCCGCGTACCGGCAAGCGGCGCAAAAACTCTCCACGGCACGCACCAAAGCTACCAAGACATTGGGGGGCGCGGTGACTGCTGCGATGCAGGATTTGAGCATGGCAGGCGGGCGCTTCGTGGTGGGTTTAAACGTATGCGAGCCGGCCGCGTATGGGCTGGAACAGGTGGAATTCCTGGTGGCGGGCCACGCCGGCACCGCGCCGCGCCCATTAGCCAAAGTTGCCTCCGGCGGCGAACTGGCGCGCATCTCGCTGGCAATCTCCGTCATCACCTCCAGCGCCACTTTGACGCCGACACTGATTTTCGATGAAGTCGATAGCGGCATCGGCGGTGGCGTAGCCGAAGTGGTTGGCCGCCTGTTGAAACGCCTGGGCCAGGATCGACAGGTTTTGTGCGTGACGCACTTGCCGCAAGTCGCCAGCCAAGCCAATCAGCATTTTGAGGTCAGCAAGGCGAGTCAGGACGGCAAGACACTGTCCCGCATCAACGCACTCGACGCAAAAGATCGTGTAGAAGAAATTGCGCGGATGCTGGGCGGAATCGAAATTACCGCCACCACCCGCAAACATGCGCGGGAACTGCTGGCACTTTAACTACACTGGGTATGCGTTAAAAACACTCGTTTACCGCAATAATTTATTGCGGTAATAAAAAATACCCCCGCTATTTTAAAATTAGCAAAGTAGGATGGGTGCAACCCATCCTGTAAATTCGATATGGAGTATAGGATGAGTTTTAGCCATCCTACGCACGTTATTCATTCAACCCATCAGCAGAAACCATCCGACATGTCTTTTCAAACAGAACCGTCATATACGCACGGCACAATACCTAAAACCGCTGTGGTACTGGTCAACCTCGGCACGCCCGAAGCGCCGACGGCTGCCGCGGTGCGGCCTTATCTGAAGCAATTCCTGTCGGACCGCCGTGTAGTCGAAATTCCAAGGATAGTCTGGTGGTGCATTCTTAATGGCATCATCCTGCCGTTGCGCGCCGGCAAATCGGCAGCCAAGTACGCGACCATCTGGACCAAGGACGGCTCGCCGTTGAAGGTTCACACCGAAAAGCAGGCCAAACTGCTGCAAGGGTATTTGGGCCAACGCGGCCACCAGATGCAGGTGGCGTATGCGATGAGTTACGGCGCCCCCGCGTTACCAGCCGTGCTCGACAAGTTGCACTCGGACGGCTGCGAACGCATCCTGGTCTTGCCCGCTTATCCGCAGTATTCGGCTACCACCACGGCATCCGTTTTCGACGCGGTGTTTGCCCATTACCAGAAGGTGCGCAATATTCCAGAACTGCGCTTCATCAAGCATTATCACGATTATCCCGGCTATATCGATGCTCTGAAGCAATCGGTGCTAGCGCACTGGCAGGCCGGCGGCCGCCCGGACAAGTTGGTAATGAGCTTTCACGGCGTGCCCAAGCGCACGCTGAGTTTGGGTGACCCGTACCATTGCGAATGCCACAAAACGGCGCGCCTGCTGGCGCAAGCGCTTGGCTTGACGCAAGAGCAATATCTGGTGACCTTTCAGTCGCGTTTCGGCAAGGCCGAATGGCTGCAACCGTACACTGCGCCAACGCTGCAAAAATTGGCAAAAGAAGGCGTCAAGCGGGTTGACCTGATGTGCCCCGGCTTTACCAGCGACTGTCTGGAAACGCTGGAAGAAATAGCGATCGAAGCGCGCCACGACTTTCTGGCCGCCGGCGGGCAAGAATTTAACTATATTGCCTGCCTCAACGAATCCACGGTGTGGGTGGACGCGCTGGCCGATATCGTTTTGCAACATACCAGCGGCTGGCCCACCGCAAACACCGCAGCCTCACGCGAGGCGCAACAGGCCGCCGCCGCGATTGCCCGTTCAGAATCGAAACGCCTTGGTGCAATTTCATAATAAAATTGACAGTATTTTTAAAAACTCTCTGAATGCATGCGTAATAACCTGTGTTTTTATGCATACTCCATATATGTATTAAAATATGACATTACTTGCGACAGGGTATTCTTGTTTGCGCTAATTTCGTGCTTGCCGTGGACGGGGCGTTCCTCTTGAATATGATTGGGATAGCCCCATTTATTTCGGGTGTTGAAATTACGTTATTGATTGTCGGAGGCTTTGGATGCAAAACGCAGAGAAAGAAACAGAAAAAATGGATCAATTGGAACCATTGACGCCGGGGCCGGAAGCTGCGGCAGGTGCAGATCAAGTTGTCGACGATGCGGCGCTGGAGCAGCAACTGGTGGCGGCGCAAGCCAAAATTGCCGAGATGCAGGATGCGTTTTTGCGTGCCAAGGCGGAGGCCGAAAATATTCGCCGTCGCGCGCAGGAAGACGTCAGCAAGGCGCACAAATTCGCCATTGAAGCTTTTGCCGAGTTGCTAGTGCCCGTCAGGGATAGCCTGGAAATGGCGCTGACAGTCGAGACGCCGTCGATCGCTTCGCTCAAGGAAGGTGTTGAAATGACACTGAAGCAGCTTGCCACCGCGTTCGACAGAAACAAGTTGACCGAAATAGCGCCAAAGTCGGGCGATAAACTCGACCCGGCCCGCCATCAAGCGATATCGATGGTGCCGGCCGAGCAAGAAGCTAATACCATCGTCACCGTGTTGCAAAAAGGTTACATGATCTCGGATCGCTTGCTGCGTCCCGCGCTAGTCACGGTAGCGCAAGGTAAATAATCAAAATAGTGGTTAAAAACGCTTGAAAACAGTCTTTTTCACCACATATTTATAACAATCACATTTTAGTAATTCAGTTTAAAAGGGAAACATCATGGCCAAAATTATCGGTATTGACTTGGGTACAACCAACTCGTGCGTTTCCGTCATGGAAAATGGCAAGCCGAAAGTAATCGAAAACTCCGAAGGCACGCGCACCACGCCGTCCATCATTGCGTATCAGGAAGACGGCGAGATTCTGGTCGGCGCCTCGGCCAAACGCCAGGCAGTCACGAATCCAACCAATACCCTGTTCGCCGTCAAGCGTTTGATTGGCCGCAAGTTCGATGAGAAAGAAGTACAAAAAGACATCGGTTTGATGCCTTTTTCGATCATCAAGGCCGATAACGGCGATGCCTGGATTTCCACCCGCGGCAAGAAGCTCGCGCCGCCGCAAATTTCTGCCGAAGTCTTGCGCAAGATGAAAAAAACCGCTGAAGATTACCTCGGCGAAGAAGTGACCGAGGCCGTCATCACGGTGCCGGCGTACTTTAACGATTCGCAACGCCAGGCAACCAAGGATGCCGGACGGATTGCCGGTCTGGATGTCAAGCGCATCATCAATGAGCCGACTGCGGCAGCACTGGCATTCGGTCTGGACAAAACAGAAAAAGGTGATCGCAAGATTGCCGTGTACGACTTGGGCGGCGGCACGTTCGATGTTTCGATTATCGAGATTGCCGATGTCGATGGCGAAAAGCAGTTTGAAGTCCTCTCCACCAATGGCGATACTTTTCTGGGCGGCGAAGATTTCGACCAGCGCATCATCGATTACATCATCGACGAGTTCAAGAAGATTAACGGCCTGGATCTGAAAAAAGATCCAATCGCATTGCAGCGCATCAAGGCCTCTGCCGAACGCGCGAAAATCGAATTGTCTTCCACTCAGCAAACTGAAATCAACGAGCCGTACATCGCGATGGCTAACGGCGCACCAGTACATTTGAACCTGAAGATGACCCGCGCCAAGCTGGAATCCCTGGTTGAAGAGTTGATCATCCGAACCATCGAGCCATGCCGCATTGCAATCAAGGATGCCGGCGTCAAGGTTACCGATATCGATGACATTATCCTGGTGGGCGGCATGACGCGCATGCCGATGGTACAAGAAAAGGTCAAGGAATTCTTTGGCAAGGAGCCGCGCAAAGACGTTAATCCCGATGAAGCGGTTGCGGTCGGTGCGGCAATCCAGGGTTCGGTATTGTCGGGTGAACGCAAGGATTTGTTGCTGTTGGACGTGACTCCGCTGTCGCTCGGTATCGAGACTATGGGCGGCGTGATGACCAAGATGATCCAGAAAAACACCACAATTCCGACCAAGTTCAGTCAGGTATTCTCAACCGCTGAAGACAATCAGCCGGCAGTCACCATTAAAGTATTCCAGGGTGAGCGCGAAATTGCTGTCGGCAACAAGGCGCTGGGCGAATTCAATCTGGAAGGCATCCCGCCGTCAGGCCGCGGTACGCCGCAGATTGAAGTGACCTTCGACATCGACGCCAACGGTATCTTGCATGTCGGCGCAAAAGACAAGGCGACCGGCAAGGAAAACAAGATCACGATCAAGGCCAATTCCGGCTTGACGGAGGAAGAGATCCAGAAGATGGTCAAGGACGCCGAGTTGAATGCGGAAGAAGACCATAAGCTTAGAGAGTTGGCTGACGCCCGCAATCAGGGTGATGCTCTGGTTCACTCGACCCGCAAATCAATAGCGGAGTACGGCGACAAGCTCGCAGCCGGTGAGAAAGAGCAGATCGAAGCTGCGATCAAGGAGCTCGAAGAAGTGCTCAAGGGCAATGACAAGGCTGCCATTGACGCCAAGACAGCCGCACTGTCGAGCGCATCGCAAAAGTTGGGTGAGAAAATGTATGCCGACATGCAAGCGCAACAGGCAGCAGCAGGCGCCGCTGCTGGGGGCGCAGCTGGAGGTGCGGGTAGCGCAAATGGAGAAGGAAAACCGGCGGAAGATGATGTAGTCGATGCCGATTTCAAGGAAGTCAAAGACAAGTAATCCCCTGTCGGGCGGAGTAGGCAGCAAATGCACCGCAACGGCTTGCCGAGTTCATGCAAAAGCGCAAGCGATGCTGACTCGGCTTTTTGCATATTCCCATTCGCACTGAAAACGATGCTGGCGTGTGGAGCACGTTTTGTTGTGTTTAGCTCGTGTCTGGTTTTGTTTTGCTTTCCTTTTTAATGCAAATTGGAATGACTAATAGCTCTGAGTAAAAGGTTGGAAAAGATGGCGAAGCGTGATTATTATGAAGTCCTGGGCGTCGCAAAAAATGCGTCTGAAGAAGATATTAAAAAGGCGTATCGCAAACTCGCAATGAAGCATCATCCAGATCGCAACCCGGATAGCAAGACTGCAGAAGGCAAGTTCAAGGAAGTCAAGGAAGCCTATGAGATGTTGTCGGATGCGCAGAAGCGCGATGCCTATGATCGTTACGGCCATGCCGGTGTCGACCCCAACATGGGCGGCGGCGGTGCTGGTGGTGCAGGTGGTTTTGGCGACTCATTCGGTGATATTTTCGGCGATATTTTTGGGGGCGGCGCCCGCGGCGGACGCAGTGCCGGGCCGCAGGTGTATCGCGGCGCCGATTTGCGCTACAACCTTGAAATCACGCTGGAGCAGGCGGCGCACGGCTTCGATACCACCATCCGGGTGCCAACCTGGGATGCCTGCGAAACTTGCCACGGCAGCGGTGCCAAGGCGGGCACTTCGCCGAGCACATGCTCTACCTGCGGCGGACATGGACAGGTGCGCATGCAGCAAGGCTTTTTCAGCATCCAGCAGACCTGCCCGAAATGTCACGGCACCGGCAAAACCATTACCGACCCCTGCCCACCATGCGGCGGCGCCGGCAAGATCAAGCGCAACAAGACCCTCGAAGTAAAAATTCCGGCCGGCATCGACGACGGCATGCGGATTCGCTCAAGCGGCAACGGCGAGCCTGGCACCAACGGCGGCCCGTCGGGCGACTTGTATGTCGAAGTCCACATCAAGCAACATACGGTATTTCAGCGTGATGGCGATGACCTGCACTGTGAAATCCCGATCTCATTCACCAAGGCGGCGTTGGGCGGCGACATCGAAGTGCCGACTCTCAGTGGCAAGGCGTCATTCTCGATTCCCGAAGGTACCCAGTCGGGCAAAACCTTCCGCTTGCGCAGCAAGGGCATCAAGGGAGTGCGCTCCGGTTATGCGGGTGATCTGTTTTGCCACGTCGTGGTGGAAACCCCAGTCAAATTGACGGAAGCCCAGAAAGCCAGCCTGCGCGAATTCGAGCGTCTGACTTTGGAAGGCGGCGCCAAGCACAGCCCCCAAAGCAAATCCTGGATGGACAAGGTCAAGGGTTTTTTTGAGTAATGTATTGAATGTTTCTCTTTTGCCGGGTGGTGTTTTGCAGCTCAATGTTTCCATTCCAAGAATGGTCTTAATATTGCGAAGCCCAGTCCAGCCTTTTGAGCGCTTTGCTGTGGATAGGTGGCTTGGTTAGCTGGCGTGTCCGGTAAGGTGCCATTGCAGACACCATGGACAACAGCCTGCGCTGAGGCGCTTTACAGTACGCACCGGTTTTTGTGCTGCACAATGGCAGACCATGCAGTAGACGCTTCACCGCCACGTCATCGACGATACCTTGGCAGGGGCGCTCGGGTTTCAGCGCTTGCGCCATAAACATGGACAGCGTCTCGGTCGGTGGGAACGGTCGTTCACGATGCTCGGGCAGCGATGCTTCCAGTACGTCGAATAAATCCGGCGATGTGAGTAAATTAAAAAAACGAAAGGTGTCGCTGGCGCTAGCGTGATGTCGAAAACGACTGTGTTGAGATAACACAGAACGGGTGTTATGCATGAGGGCTGGCTTTACGATGGTGGCGATGGTTTGGCGACTGCAGCTTACCATCATGCCAGCCTGTTTTTCCCAACTAATTCATGCACTTAGACATTGAGTAAGTGCCATTCGGGACAGACCTCGTAATTGGCGTCAAAATTGATTGGAAGGCTTGGGGTCGAGTCCAACATGTCTGTGCATGGTAGAAAACAGTCTCCTATTATTATTTAAAAAGACCTGTTTGAGGTGCTATTATTGGTGCTGATAACAGACCGGAGGACATCATGGCACACCTGATTTTGGCGCAAACAACCGCCAGCGTTTCTGAATTGAAGAAGAACCCCATGGGTACCGTCGCCGCAGGCGAAGGCTTCCCGGTGGCGATTCTCAACCGCAACGAGCCGGCATTCTACTGTGTGCCGGCTAAAGCCTACGAAGCGCTGATGGATAAGCTCGAAGATATCGAATTGAATGCGATCGCTGATACGCGCCTCAATGACGGGCAGCCACTCATTAAGGTATCGCTTGATTCTCTATGAGTTGGTGTTTCACCCCAGCGCGCTGCATGAATGGGGCAAGCTCGATAGCAATTTGCGAGACCAGTTTAAAAAGAAGTTGCAGGAACGTTTGGTCAATCCGCGCGTCCCGGCTGCAAAATTGTCCGGTCAAAAAGACCGATTCAAAATCAAACTGCGCAATGCAGGCTATCGCCTGGTTTATGAAGTCCGCGACACCGAACTGCTGGTGGTAGTTGTTGCAGTTGGCAAGCGTGAACGCAACACCATCAATAAGGCGGCAGTACAGCGCGAGTGATCCCAGGAGGAACAGTATTGTATTGGGGACATTGGGTGCAGACCACGTTTAATCGGTCAAGTCCCTTAGCCCTCAGAACACCGGGGACGCAGTAATCCAGGAACCCCGTCTGTCACAATATAGCCGGGGTTTTCTTGGCATTGGTGCGTAAAACGTGGTCTGTCCCCTATTGTCCCGTAAAACGTGGTCTGTCCCCTATTGTCCTTTGTTTCCCCCAGGTCGATGAAAGCGCTTGCACTTTTCCTGTATAGAGCTATCATTGTCGCGATGAACAGCAAGCACCGCAAGACACTCGAAACCATCTTTTCTGACCCAATCAGCGCAAACCTGCCGTGGGATCGTATTCAGGCGCTGCTGGTGGCTATCGGCTGTAATGTTGCGGAAGGAAGCGGATCGTCGGTGACGTTCGAGAAAGATGGCAGGCGGGTCTATTTCCACCGCCCTCATCCGCAGCGCGAAGCACTCAGATATCGCGTCAAGGCTACGCGCGAGTTTTTGATAAAACTGGAGATCACACCATGAAAAACGCGATGACATACCGTGGTTATACGGCCAGCTTGGAATTTGACCCGGACGATAATATCCTGGTCGGGCGGGTGCTAGACATTGACGACATTATCAGCTTTCATGGGGAATCGGTCGCTACGTTCGCGGCCGCTTTCCATGAGGCTGTTGACGATTACGTTTCCGCCTGCGAAAAAATGGGGCAGCCGCCTGAAAAAACCGCTTCTGGACGACTGATGCTGCGCGTTGACCCCGTGGTTCACGCAGCGGCACTCAAGGCCGCTGCGCACACCGGGCAGAGCCTTAACCGATGGGCTGAGGGGGTGCTGCGGCAAGCTGCCCACGCTTGATGCGGGAATCGAAGTTCACCTTTCGCGAACCTGATGGAACCACAAATTAAAAGTAAAGGGGTCGGGCCATCTTCGCACCAAGTCGTTGCGAATACAAAGCGGCGCCAAGGCCGGCGGGCAAAGAGGCCATGACCGCGTTCAATATTCTGCCGCGTTTTACCGGGGTCGCAGTACATGACGGTTGGCAGGCGTATCGAGAATATGGCTGCCTGCACGCCTGCTGTACGGGGCCCACTGTGACCTGTAAAAAATATCGGCGATTTTCCACATTGGGATGCCATTTGCTTGTAGGTGCGAATTTATTCGCATCAGCTCGCATGGAATCGTTAAAAATGCGAATAAATTCGCACCTACACCGGTGTTGTTTCAACGTGAAAATGCCTGATTTTGAACAAAGTATCTACAAAACCACGCCACTGGCATACGACCGGTCTCGGCAAATGTCCGCTGGGCCGACAGCGAAGCGCTATTGCGGGAGCTTGGTGCAGAGTTTGAAGAACGCGAAGGCTCGCGCATCGAGGTTTTTTTGTTCGGCGTAGTGCAGGTGTTTCATCGCCCCCATCCATTGCCGGATACGGACAAGGGCGCGGTCGCAGCAATTCGCAAATGGCTGGAAGAGACGGAGTGAAACCATGAACACCATGACAATTAGCGGCTATCAGACGGTCATCGCCTTTGATCCTGACATTCAAATGTTCAGGGGTGAGTTCGTGGGCCTGAATGGCGGTACCGACTTCTACGCTGTCGACGTGAAAGGACTGAAGCATGAAGGTGAAATTTCCCTATGCGTGTTCCTGCAAGCCTGCGAGCGTCGCGGCATCGAACCGCGCAAGCACTTCTCGGGCAAATTCTCCCTGCGGGTTGACCCTGCTATCCACGAGGCTGCCGCCATCGCCGCCGCTGCTCATGGCCAAAGCCTGAACCAGCCAGTGGGCTGCCGAAGCCATCAGGCAGGCCGCAACAATATAATTTAACTGACCCTTTAGGCTAACAAAAGAAACAATAGGCGACAGACCACGTTTAATCGGCCAAATCCCCTAAAAGACTGGTTTGCCAGCATCAAATTTGCGGCCATCTTCCTAGTCGCGGTCGTATTGATGTTCTACGAGCAGTTGCACCGTGCCCGCCAATACCCAAAAATTTCCTTGGATTTTTGCCGCCGCTTGCGTGAGCGCAGTACTGCATTTTTTATTTTGCGTTCTTTGCAAAACCTGGCTGAATGGTGTCCACTCACTAAGTACTGTAACTCCGTATTTTGAAAAATCAGGCCCACCGGGGGAACCCGAGTTGGGCGTTGTCATTTTTGCTGATCAGCTTGCCCATCCAGTCGCCGAGAAGATCAACGACTCGTGCTCACGGCACCATACAATGGCGTTTTGCTGTACGGGAATCCACCATGTTTGCATCAGTCGATCTGGTTTGTGGCTGGCGAACGCCTGTGGGGTCAGCACCGCCACGCACCAACTCGGCTCGGGGTCGCGTACCGATGTTGACAAGCGGATCGCGCAGTTGTGAACAAACTTCATGGCACCAGCATCCGCTGGCATGCGCCGGCGGCGTAGCCACTTCTGTCTTAGTGGTAGTCCTCTTCGCGTTGATGGCGAATCGCCAGGATGGTGATAGTTTCGTTGTCTTCGATCTCAAACAGGGTAACGTAGCCGGCCGCTCCAAATGTAACCACCAGTTCGCGCAAGAATAGATTGTCGGTTAATGCCTTGCGGCAGGCAAAAGAAAATTCGCCTAATATTTCGATGCCCTTGGCAATGGCATCACACCTCCGGCGCGCAGCTTTCAGGTCGCGCTCCAGTAGGGACGCATATAAGCGATGCAAATCATCCTGGGCTCCTTTGGTATAGCGAACCCGATAGGTCACGTATGTGTCCTCGTTTCAGCTTGCGTCAACATTTCGTCCAATTCAAGCAAAACCTCCTCGGATGAAAAATATGCGCCGGAACTGCGTGCCTCGTCACGCGCGGCAAAACCCCAGACAATAAAGTCCCGTTGCATCTTGCGCCGCTCGATGTTCGCGCGTAGCGATTGTTCGACAAAATGCGAAAGACTCTCTCCTTCTTCCAATACACTCTCTGCTGCATGCCATAGCGCAGGATTGACGCGAAGCGATGGAATCGAAGCTGTTTTCATAATGCGATCTCCTTGCGTTGCATTTGCGATGCAGTATGGCCGCATCAGGCGTTGACCACAAGTTGCAGCGGGTTCGCGATAGGGGGCAACTACGTTTGCTCATAACCTGCAACGCACCGCGGGTGCGGTAATGCGGGAATCCCGTTCTTCGCAAGAGAGGCAGGGTTTTTCTTTTGTGGTTCTTCTTAAACCGGAATGGAGCCGGCTTTTGCCGTAAAATATTTTCCCGGCCGTCACCGTAACAGGACTGTGGCGCGACATATATACAACGCATTGTATTTATCACTGCCGCACAAAAATCATGCGGAAAGTGTAATGTTTTTCGGTATACTCCCGCTACTGGTGCTGCCTTGTACTACGGTATTGCGCCAAAAATTAACTCCAAAAGAATTTTGCATCCATGGTCACTACCGTTGCTTCCTACACGGATTCCCGCAACCGTGCCTATTCCGGGCAAGGCTTTGATGGGGTCGTTCGCGTTTCCTATGGCAGCTATTACGGCACTGGCGTGTTGCTCTACGACGGCCTGGCCGTCCTGACGGCAGCGCATTTGTTTGCCAACCCCATATCCGACGGCGCCAGCGTGCATTTTGAGACGTCGGCCGGCAGCCAGACCCTGAGCGCCAGCCGGGTCACGGTGCTGCCGGACTATGATCCGATTCAGGGTAATAACGACCTGGCCCTGGTATGGCTGTCGGGCAGCGCGCCAGTCACGGCGAACCGGTACAGCTTGTACCGCAGCAGCGACGAAATCGGCCAGACGTTGACGATGGTGGGTTACGGCCTGCCTGGCACCGGTGACAGCGGCACGCTAAACTCCTATAGCGGTAGCCCGATTCGCCTGAAGGCCAGTAACCAGTTCGATGCGGACGCCGCCACACTCAGGAGTGCGCTGGGCTCGGCAATGGGATGGACGCCAATAGCCGGTACCCAACTAGTGGCGGATTTTGACAACGGCAGCGCCGGCCGGGATGCCTTGGGACGCCTGATTGGTCGCGTCGATACCGGGCTGGGGCAGAACGAAGGCATGATCGCTCCGGGCGACAGCGGCGGCCCCGCCTTCATTAAAGGCCAGGTCGCCGGCATTGCGAGTTATATCGCCAGTCTGAGTCGCGGCAACGTGCATCCCGATATCGACGGCGTGGTCAATAGCAGTTTTGGCGAGATCGGTGCCTGGCAGCGCGTAAGCCATTACCGGCAATGGATAGACCAGAGCCTGCGCGCGCAATACCCGAACGCGCCGAGCAAGCCGGAGCAAGTGCAAAAATCGGTTGCCGAAGGCAACAGCGGCACTACGTACGGATATTTCCTATTGCAGTTCACTGGCGTGCGTAGCGATCCTAATCAGTCTCTGAGCGTTGATTACGCCACCCGAGACGGTAGCGCCAAGGCCGGCTCGGATTACCTCGCCGTCAGCGGCACGTTAGTGCTCTACCCCGGAGAAAACCAAGCGGTGATACCGGTAGAGATTGTCGGCGACACCATAGCGGAACCTGACGAAACCTTTTATCTTGATGTGACCAATCCGGTGGGCGGCAGCTTTGGCGCCGGGGTGGTCAAGCTCACGGCGATGCGCACTATCGTGAATGATGATGGCGGGACGTGGGTTTGATCGGTTTTTAAGTTGCATCGCGGAGCACCCGGTCGCACAGATGCCGGTGCTCCCAGGTTTTAGAATCCCCACATAATAAAACGGGCGCACATGGTTTCCCATGTGCGCCCGTTCAACTTACCGTTTATCGAAGCATCAACCCAATCGCTACCGAACCATTGTTGACTCTGGCAAGCGATTAAGTCATGTCTTCAGATAATTAGAAGTTGTGTGTAACACCCAAGCCAAAGCCGGTAACCGAGTTGCTGTTGCTGGTGAGCGTGTACTTGGTGCGCGCGACATCAGCATACAGCGAAGTACGCTTGGACAGATTGTGCTGATAACCAATCGAGAGTTTTTCGATTTTGTCGAAAGTACCGCCGATGAATACGGGACCAGGGACACCGTTGAGGGTGTTATCCGCACCATCTTTTGTCCGATTGTAAGCAGCTTTGATCAAGCCGGCACCAACTTCATACGTACCGGCAACAACCCAGTTTTTTGCTTTTGGCAGGCCTGGAGTCCGAATGCCGCCAATTGCCTTGTTTTCGCGTTGATCGTAGCCGAGAGCAATTTTAGCTGGGCCGAATGCATATGAACCGGAAACAGCCCAGATGTTCGATTTGTCCGTGTTTTCTTCAACACCGTAACCAGCGCCAAGGTAGATCGGGCCGTTATTGTAGTTCACGCCAACAGCGTAACCATCATTGTCTGTGCCACTAGCAATGGCACCAGCTGGTTTTTCACCCATGATGTATTGCGCTTGACCGCCAAAACCGCTCATTTCTGGCGTGTAGTAAGTGACGGTGTTGTTGATACGAGCACGTGTTACTACATTCAGGCCAGCAATGCCGTCGCCTTCGAATGGATCGATTGCTGCGGTGCTGACGCTGTCAATGGTGCTCCAGTTACGGCCCATTTTAACGGTACCGAAGCCGCCGGCCAGACCAACGAATACAGGGCCACTGAACAATGAATTGCCGGCCTGTGTGCCAGTGTCAGCATTGAAACGGTTTTCGACTTGGAAAATCGCGGACAAACCGCCGCCCAGATCCTCAGCACCTTTGAAACCAATACGGCTAGCGTGGTTGGCTTGCATTTGTGCGCCGTTGTTTAAGCCTAGAGCTGTCGTGTCGCCAGTCAATTTGGTGATACCCAGATCGAGCTTGCCGTAGATGGTAACTGCGGATTGTGCTTGCGCTACACCGGCCACTGATGCCAGTACTGCCAATGCGATAAGTGATTTTTTCATTTTGTTCGTCCTTAGTCAAAGAGGAATGGCTTTCTAAATATTCAAATCAGATGAATATGTACGTCACCTTATGATTTATCGGTCGAGGCGACAGCAGATTTGCGCGCCGCACCATGAAAATTTTGTTAAATAAATTAAATCGCCCAATGAGTGTGGTTTTATTGTGACATAGGTATGACAAAGTCTGCGAAGCAGGAAAGTAAAGTACCCAGTAAAAAAGCGCCCGAGAGCGCTTTTTTACTTAACGATTCAAATCGTGCAAGCCTGATAATTTAGGCTATTAAGCGATTAGAAAAAGTGGCGGATACCGACATTGAACAATTTGTCTGTTTGGCCAGCAGCAGTAACTTTGTAGTTTGCATTGTCATCGTTACGCAGTTCACCGTAGCTGGTGTACAGAGCGGTACGCTTGGACAGATTGTGCGTGTAGCCGACAGCAATTTGTCGTGCGTTGGCGTTATCGACGGCCTTGTCCGTTTTGCGGATATAGGAAATCATGAAAGTGCCTGCTGCGCCAACTGGTGCGGTCAAGCCAACCAGTGCATCGCGTTGGTCACGTAGGCCATCGCCTTTTTCCCATGCGTAAGAAACAAATGGCTTAACCACGCCGAAATCATAATTTCCGCCTAGCAGTGTCATCTTTGTGCTGCCGGTGTCAGTTGGATTCTTGATATTCTGGTGTGTCAATACAGCGTCGATCGGGCCATTTTTGTAGCCTACAAAACCTGCAAGAACACGGCTGGCGGATGAGTTGCCAGCAACTTCGCCAAAACCATATTGCAATTCGCCGCGGATGCCATTGGCAGCATAAGCGTAGGTGATCAGGTTGTCGGTACGGCTACCGTTATAGCTGAACAAGCGTGATGTGTCGCCAGCCAGAGCATCGCCGAACGGGTCGAAAGTTCCCGAGTTGGCGTAGACAGGATTTTGTTGACGGCCAAGCTTGACGGTGCCGAAGCCACTGGTCAGACCAACAAAAGCTTGGCGGTTAAACAATCTTGTTGCATCCGCTTGTGCGCCGGTGTCAGCATTAAAGCCGTTTTCGAATTGGAAAATCGCGGATAGGCCACCACCAAGATCTTCAGTGCCTTTGAAGCCGATGCGGTTACCGTTCAAATTGCCGCTATCCATTCTATTAACGGAAGTGGTGCCGTTGTTTTCATGTGCCAAGCCGACGTCGACAACGCCGTAGACAGTAACTGCAGATTGTGCTTGGGCTACGCCGGCGATGGAGCCGAGTACGGCCAAAGCGATAAGAGTTTTTTTCATGTATATCTCCGAAAGGGGACTAGTGGTGTTGGGATCCGTTTGTTGCGGACAAAGCAGAAGATAGGGACTAATAGAACCGCCGCCGCAAGTTTGGTGTTTTGAATTTTGATGCATTTGATAAATATCTCTAATTATCCTATGTTGTTGTTTTTCAGGAACAGATATGGTTGCATTTAATATTCTTGATGGTGCTGTGCCCGTGTATTTATTCCTAATACGACTTAGGCAAAATATTTCTGCTTGTCGGTAATGCAGGCTCGCACTATTTAATATTGTGTAAATTCATAGGTCATGGAAAATTTTTGCTGGCGAGCGGTTTGTATTGGAATATGGTAAATTGTTGTTTTAAAAATACATTTATTGTGATTTTATCTGTTATTTACATGTCAAGCTTAGTTTATGAAACAAATTTTCATGTGCAATATTTTTAGGCAGGACTGCAATTATGGCCACGCGTGAAGAGTTGGCGATGATCCGCGGCGCGCGCGCCGGAGATGCTGCGGCGCAATTGGCGCTGGGCACGCGCTACTTGTTCGGCGGCGGCGGCTTGCCGCAGAGCCTGACAACCGCGCTGCACTGGCTGGATCGGGCCGCACATCAGGGCGAGAGCGCGGCCTGGATGTTGATCGGCAACCATATTCCTTTCGAGACGGTGCGCCGGAGTGCCAAGCCGCTGTCCTATCTGGTCTGGTACGAACACGCACTCGATGCCGGGGTGCTGCCGGCAGGACTGGTGTTTGCCAGTCTGGTGCTGGAGACGAAGCCGGAACCGGAACCGGAACCGGAACCCAATTTGGAGCCCACAAGCGCGTCGGATTCTGCCCTGCGCAACAAGGCTTTGCAAGCGTTGCAAGTTGCGGCGCAGGCTGGCATTGCCGATGCGCAGTGGTTGCTGGCGCAGCAAGCCAGCATGGCGTCCCGGGGCTCTGCCCCGGCGGGGCCGTTGACGCCGCCCGCAGCCGGGCCGGAAGAGACACCTCTGGTGTGGGCCGGTCGTGCTGCCGATGGTGGCGTGGCGCAAGCGCAGCAAGTGCTGGCCGAACATGCCTGGGCCGCGTCGGACTGGAAAGGATTTCTGCATCGGGCCTTGCCGCTGGCGCGCTCGCTGATCGACGGCAGCATGCATATTATTGCGGAGGATGCGCCTGATGTGCTCAAGGCGATGGCGCAGCGCATGGCTGCGACGGACGTAACATTATTGTCGCGCACCGCACAGGCGTTGTACGGCACCGCGCATGCCGATGTCGTGCTGATGCAGCGCTGCTGGGAGTTGGCCGCGTATGCGGGGGATCGCGCAGCCCAGTTGGCGCTTGGCTTGTGGCTGGCCCGGATTGATCTGGATGGTGCGCGGGCGGCGTCGGTGCCGGGTTCCGCACATTACAAGAAAGCGATATTCTGGCTCACGCAGGCCGGTGAGCAAGGTTCGGACGAGGCCTGGTTTGCCTTGTCGCGAATTTATCTGAAAGCCGAGTTTTCGCAGCGTAGTCTGCCGGACGCCAGGCGTTATCTGGAGCAGGCGGCCGAAATGGGGCACTGTGCGGCGCAACTGGAGTGCGGCTCCAGTGCCTGGCGCAATCGCCGCGAGGCAATCTCGAACGACGTGCGCGCTGCCTATTGGCTGCAAAAAGCGGCCGCTCAAGGTAGCCGGGAGTCCTTGTTGTTGCTGTCCAAAGTCGCAACCCCGGCGACCCCGGCACCGTGGGCGCTGGCGGCGCAAAGGCAACTGACGCGCGACTTGATCGCGGCCCATCCGTTTCTGGCGGCCCGCATCGAATTAGCGGCGTTGTTTGGCCTGTCGCGGGCGGAAGCTTTGCTGATTGACCTGGACTTGGCCGACTGCGGCCATTGCCTGCAAGTCGATATCCGGGCTCAAAATGCGCGCAGCAAGCGCCGTTTGATCCTGTTGCAAACTACCGAGGAATTGCAAGCCCTGCACCGCATCAAGCGTGTTTTCGAGGATGTCGATCTCGGGCCGGACGGGCCTGAAGGCAATTATCGCCAGCGTCAGTACCGGTTGAGGGCTTTGGTCGGGACGGCAGGAGTTGCTTGACAAGCTGATGTCTGGGAAAGACACGATTACCGTAGGATGGGTGCAACCCATCAGTCCGGGATTTCGATTTCGCCCTCGAACACGGTTACTGCCGGCCCGGTCAGCAGCACCGGTTCGGTTTGGCCGGCCCAGGCGATGGATAGTTCGCCGCCATGCATGGTGACTCGCACCGGCGAATCCAGCCGGCCGCGCCGGATGCCGGCCACCACTGCGGCGCAGGCACCGGTGCCGCAGGCCAGGGTTTCGCCGGTGCCGCGCTCGAATACGCGCAGCTTGATGTGATGCCGATTGACGACTTGCATGAAGCCGGCATTGACGCGCTTCGGGAAGCGCAAGTGATGCTCGATCTGCGGGCCGTCGGCAGCGACTGGTGCGCGTTCGGCGTCTGCCACCACCTGCACCGCATGCGGGTTGCCCATCGACACTACCGATACCCAGATTGCGGCGCCATTGATTTCCAGCGGAAACAGCGTGTCGCTGCCTTCGGTTTTGCCTTCCAGGTCGCGGGCGTCGAACGGTACTTGCGCCGGGCCGAGGACGGGCGCGCCCATGCTGACGGTAATTTGACCGTCGGTTTCGAGCGTGGGTTCGATCACGCCGGACAGGGTTTGCACCCGAATGCTGCGTTTCTCGGTCAAGCCTTTATCGGTCACGAAGCGAACGAAGGCGCGCGCGCCATTGCCGCATTGTTCGACTTCGCCGCCGTCGGCATTGTAAATTCGATAGCGGAAATCCACTTCCGGCGTTTGCGCTGGTTCCACCACTAGCACCTGGTCGGCACCGATGCCGAACCGCCGGTCGGCGATGAATCGCCACTGCGCCGGCGTGAAATCAATCTGTTGGTGTATCGCGTCGATAACCACAAAATCGTTTCCGGCGCCGTGCATTTTGGTGAATTTTAGTTTCATTTTATTGTTGGGGGTATAGGTTAAAACAATGCTTTTTCCGCATATATATCATGCGATATTTAAAAATACACTATTAAGTATACTTAATTTTGCGGGGCTAGCGCATATACGTTCGGCAAGCCTGGCGGGCGCGTCTTGAAACGTTTGTGGGCCCAGAAATATTCCGCCGGCGCTTCCAGGATGCGTTGCTCAATGAAGGTATTCATGGCCCGGGTAGCCGCAATCAGATCATCGCCGGGAAAATTTTCCAAGGCCGGATAAAACGTGACTTTCCAGCCCTGGTAATGCTGCAGATAAGTCGCGATGACCGGAATCACTTGCGCGCCGGTGATCTCGGCAATCCGGGCCGGCGCGGTCAGGGTGGCGGCGGGGATGCCGAAAAACGGTATGAATTCGGCATCCCTGGCGCCGAAATCCATGTCCGGCAGCATGAAGAACGGCACCCGCTGTCGCAGCGCGCGGATGATCGGTTTGACGCCTGCGCTGCGCGCAAACAATTGCACCGGTCGAAAGCGCGAGCGGCCCCGGCGCAATGCAGCGTCAAACTGCCGATTGCGTTGCGGGGTATAAATCGAGCATAGCGAGGATTCCAGCATCACCGCCACTCCAGCCACGTCGAGGCTGACAAAGTGCGGACACAGCAGGATGGTCGGCCGCGCCGCAATCGCGTCCAGCGGCACCTGCGGCACCACCTGGATCAGCCGGCGCAAGCGCGCTTCCGAGGCCCACCACAGAATGCCGCGTTCCAGTACGCTGCGGGCGTAGGCCTGGAAGTGTTGTTTGGCGATGGTTGTGCGTTCGGTCTGGCTCAAGTCCGGCAGACACAGGCGCAAATTGGTCAAGGTGATGTGGCGGCGCGAGCGCAACAGCACAAATAGCACGCTACCGATGGCTTCGCCCAGCCGTCCCAGTAGCGGCAACGGCAGCCAGTGCAGCAGCCACATCACGCCCAGCAATAGTTTCATGCCTGCTCCGGGGTGGTTTCCGGCGCCGCCACGCCATGCGGGATTTTGTAGCGGTTGTAGCTCCAGAAATATTGCGCCGGGCAGCGCGCAATCAGCTTTTCCATCGCGCGATTGATGGCGGCGGCCTGTGTTTCAGGCGTCTCGCCCAGTACTTCTTCGAAGCGGATGAAACGGACGATGTAGCCGCGCCCAAACGGCAGCCGCTGCGCATAGGACAGGATGATCGGCGCACCGGAGAGTTGATGTAGCTTGGCCGACAGCGTCATGGTGTAGGCCGGTTTGCCGAAGAAATCGGCCCATACGCCTTCGCCGTGCTGCGGCGTCTGATCCGGCAGCAAGCCAATCGCACCGCCTTTTTTCAGACATTTGAACAAGGTACGCACCCCCGACAAATTGGCTGCGGCCAGCAGCAGATTTTCGCGCGCGCGGGCGCCCTCTATCAGCGGTTTCAGCGCGTCCTTGTGGGGTGGACGGTACAGCACTGTCAGCGGCGTTCTGGCAGCGATGGATTGGGCGATGATCTCGAAACAGCCCAGATGCGGGGTCAGGAAAATCACACCCTGTTTGGCGTCGAGCGCGGCCTGCACCAGTTCCCAATTCTCGACCGTGGCGCAGCGCAACACCCGCGCCGGCGGCGCGCACCAGACGAAGGCCAGTTCCAGAATGCTTTTGCCGGATTCGCGAATGGCTGCGCTGCGATGGGCGGCGTGGCCGGCGCGGCGGATATTTTCCGACAACAGCCGGCGATAAGAGGGCGAAGCCAGATAGACCAGCCAGCCCAGCGTAGCGCCCATCGCATGCAATATGGGCAACGGCAGGTGTGACAGCAGGCGAAATACAGTGATGAGCATGATGGAAGACAAAGTAACGAGCGTTGTTGAAAAGGGTGGTCGTGCCGATTGCTATCAAGAGGCGTAAAATATCACATTGAAGTAACCGCCGAGTTAACAGAGACAACTTGCGAGGCGGTCTATAAATATCGCTAAAGCGTCGCAGGCTCGTTGGATTGGCCGCGACATTGCCAAAATCGTCACAAGGAGCCTGTTATGTCCAATACCTACCTTTTCACCTCCGAATCCGTATCGGAAGGTCATCCCGACAAAGTCGCCGACCAGATTTCCGACGCCATCCTGGACGCTGTGCTGGAGCAAGACCCAACTGGGCGGGTTGCCGCCGAAACCCTGTGCAATACCGGCTTGGTTTTGCTAGCGGGTGAAATTACTTCCACCGCGCAGGTCGATTACATTCGTGTCGCGCGCGAAACCCTGAAGCGCATCGGCTACGACAATACCGAATACGGCATCGATTACAAGGGCTGTGCGGTACTGGTCTGCTACGACCAGCAGTCGCCGGACATCGCCCAGGGCGTCAATGTGGGTCAGGGACTGGATCTTGACCAGGGTGCGGGCGATCAGGGCTTGATGTTCGGTTACGCTTGCGATGAGACGCCGGAAATGATGCCGGCGGCGATCTATTATGCCCACCGCCTCGTTGAGCGCCAGTCGCAACTGCGTAAGGATGGTCGCCTGCCGTGGCTGCGCCCGGACGCCAAATCGCAAGTAACCTTACGCTATGTTGGAGGTCGCCCGGTATCGATCGACACCATCGTGCTATCGACCCAGCACGCGCCGGAAATGCAGCATAAGGATATCGAAGAGGCCGCGATTGAATTGATCATCAAACCGGTGGTGCCGCCGGAATGGCTGCAAAACACGCGTTACCTGATCAATCCGACCGGCCGTTTCGTCATCGGCGGCCCGCAAGGCGATTGCGGTTTGACCGGGCGCAAGATTATTGTCGATACGTACGGCGGCGCCTGCCCGCATGGCGGTGGCGCGTTCTCCGGCAAAGACCCCTCTAAAGTGGATCGTTCAGCCGCTTATGCAGCGCGTTATGTTGCTAAAAACATCGTCGCGGCCGGCTTGGCGCGCCAATGCCAGATCCAGGTCAGTTACGCCATCGGTGTTGCCAAGCCGATCAACATCTCTGTATACACCGAGGGTACTGGCGTGATTTCCGATGAGAAAATCGCCGAACTGGTGCTGGAACATTTCGATTTGCGCCCGAAAGCCATTATCCAGATGCTCGATTTGCTGCGTCCGATTTACAGCAAGACCGCCGCTTACGGCCACTTCGGTCGCGAAGAGCCGGAATTCACCTGGGAACGTACCGACAAAGCGGCAGCCTTGCGCGCCGCGGCTGGGTTGTAGGATTTTTTGTGTAGGGCGGGTTGCACCCGCCCTACTTTTTATTACGTAATTCGAGTAGTGCAGGCCTCCGTGCCTGCAAACCGATGCAGGCACGGAGGCCTGCACTACTGGGTTATAATTCCACTCACCAAGGAGCGTTGCAGTGTTGCTTACTTTCAGTGAGCAATGTCAGGCTTGGGCAATTTTTCCCGCAACTGCGCTCACGTTACTTTTTTTCTAACCGAAAGGAGGGCGTGATGAACGCCGTAGTTTCCCATTCCATAAGTATTACCTCCGCAGCACCCATAGATTATTCTGTCGCTGACCTGACTCTGGCCGATTGGGGCCGCAAGGAAATCCGCATTGCCGAAACCGAAATGCCCGGCTTGATGGCAATTCGGGAAGAGTTTGCCGCGGCCCAGCCGCTCAAAGGCGCGCGGATTGCCGGCTCGATTCACATGACGATCCAGACCGCGGTGCTGATCCAGACCCTGGAGGCGCTCGGTGCGGATGTGCGCTGGGCTTCGTGCAATATTTACTCAACCCAGGATCACGCCGCTGCGGCGATTGCCGCTGACGGCACGCCGGTGTTTGCCTTCAAGGGAGAATCGCTGATTGATTATTGGGAATTTACCCATCGTATCTTCGAATGGACCAATGATGCGCAAGGGCAAATCCAATACGCCAACATGATCCTCGACGATGGCGGCGATGCGACCTTGCTGCTGCATCTGGGCACGCGGGCTGAACAAGACGCTTCGGTGCTGGATAATCCGGCATCCGAGGAAGAAATTTGTCTGTTCAATGCAATCAAGAAACGCCTGGCGACCCAACCCGGCTGGTATTCCAATCGTCTGGCTGCAATCAAGGGCGTGACGGAAGAAACCACTACCGGCGTGCATCGCTTGTACCAGATGCACAAGGACGGCAAGCTGGCTTTCCCTGCCATCAATGTCAACGATTCGGTCACCAAATCCAAGTTCGACAACTTGTACGGGTGCCGCGAATCGCTGGTGGACGGCATCAAGCGCGCCACTGACGTGATGATCGCCGGCAAGGTGGCGGTGATCGCCGGTTATGGCGATGTCGGCAAAGGTTCTGCACAGGCGATGCGCGCTTTGTCGGCGCAAGTGTGGGTCACTGAAATCGATCCGATCTGCGCGCTGCAGGCAGCAATGGAAGGCTACCGTGTGGTGACGATGGATTACGCGGCTGCGCACGGCGATATTTTTGTCACTTGTACCGGCAACTATCACATCTTGACGCATGCTCACATGAGCCAGATGAAAGATCAGGCGATCGTGTGCAACATCGGCCATTTCGATAATGAAATCGATGTCGCCTCGCTCAAGCAATACACCTGGGAAAACATCAAGCCGCAAGTCGATCACGTGATCTTCCCTGACGGAAAACGCATTATTCTGCTGGCTGAAGGCCGATTGGTGAATCTGGGCTGCGGTACCGGCCATCCATCGTATGTGATGAGTTCGTCGTTTGCCAATCAAACCATTGCGCAAATCGAATTGTTTGGCAACACTGCCGCTTATCCAGTCGGCGTCTACACGCTACCCAAGCATCTGGATGAAAAAGTGGCGCGTCTGCAATTGAAAAAACTCAATGCACAACTGACCGAACTGACCGAAGAGCAGGCCGCATACATTGGCGTGACCAAGGCCGGCCCTTACAAGCCGGAGCATTATCGGTATTGATGTGGAAAGAAATTCCCTCTCCCCCTCTCCCGCATGCGGGAGAGGGGGAGAGGCTATCCACCGTCGACAGAACAGTTGTTGTAATTATTAAATAACATGGAGTATATTGATATTTCATAGTATTTATGTGCGGTGAACATATGCTCCTATTGGGAGTATATTTTTGGTGGCAGATCTGCATAAGTGCGCTGATGCGCGTTCTATTTAATCCGAAAGGTTGTCATGCTATTACTCGTCTCATGGCTTATCAATACGCTGGCTCTGTTGGCCTTGCCTTACCTGATGCACTCAGTGCGCGTCGATAGTTTTGGCACCGCTTTAATTGCCGCACTGCTGCTGGGACTGGTCAATACCTTGATCCGGCCGATTTTCATCCTGCTGACCTTGCCGGTAACGGTGCTGACGATGGGCTTGTTCATTTTTGTCGTCAATGGGCTGATGTTCTGGGCGGTAGCTAGCATGGTGAATGGCTTTCATGTCGGCGGTTTTTGGTCGGCAGTTGGTGGCGCGTTGTTGTTTAGCATCATTTCCTGGGCCTTGTCGGCGATCCTGCTGAAACATTAAATGTCCAAAGAAAACTTTAGCGTCGAATTTTTTCCGCCAAAGACTGCGGAAGGTACCGAGAAACTGCGTGCGACCCGCGCAAAATTAACGGTACTGCATCCGAAATATTTTTCGGTGACGTTCGGTGCCGGCGGCTCCACCCAACAAGGCACGCTCGATACCGTGCTTGAAATCATGGGCGAGGGCCTGGACGCCGCGCCGCATCTTTCCTGTGTCGGCAGTTCGCGGGAATCGATTCGCGCGATTCTGGCTGATTACAAAGCGCACGGAATTCGCCGGCTGGTAGCCTTGCGCGGCGATTTGCCGAGCGGCTATGGCGGCGCCGGCGAGCTTAGGTATGCCAGTGAACTGGTGGAGTTTATCCGTTCTGAAACCGGCGACTGGTTTCATATCGAGGTTGCGGCCTATCCCGAAATGCACCCGCAAGCGAAGTCGCCGCAGGATGATCTGCGCAATTTCGCGCGCAAAGTGCAGGCTGGCGCGAACGCTGCGATCACCCAGTATTTTTACAACGCCGATGCCTATTTCGAATTTCTGGATAACGCCCACAAGCAGGGCGTGCGGGTGCCGGTAGTGCCGGGCATCATGCCGATTACCAATTATTCGCAACTGATGCGTTTTTCGGATATGTGCGGCTCGGAAATCCCGCGCTGGATTCGGCTGAAACTGGCCAGTTTCGGCGACGATTCCGATTCCATCAAGGCTTTCGGCCTGGATGTGGTGACGCAATTGTGCGAGCGTCTGCTCGCCGGCGGCGCGCCTGGCTTGCACTTTTACTCGATGAATCAGTCGGCACCGACCAGCGCCATATTGCAACGGCTGAAATAGTAGTGCAGGCCTCCGTGCCTGCAACCAATGCAGGCACGGAGGCCTGCACTACTGAATGCCATTTTCAGTGCAGATGGCGTCCATCGCCACATCGTGCGCGGCGGCAGCAAAATCGGCTTTGGTGCAGCTATAGGCGATGCCGACGGCGAGCGGGCGTGCTGCGGCTGCCAGCGTGCGGTCGTAATAACCGCCGCCATAACCGAGCCGAATTCCGGCAGCCGTGAAACCGACGCACGGAATCAGCAATGCTTGCGGTTGCAGCGGGACGATGGCCCCGGCCGGAATCGATACGCCGAAGGCGTCCTTGACCAGCGGTGCGCCTGGTGCCCAGGCGGCGAATTGCAATGGCGCGTCGGGTACTGTCACAACCGGCAGCGCCAACTGCACGCCTGCTGCAGCTAGTGCGGCATACGCCGCATGCAAATCCGGTTCGTGCCGGATTGGCCAATACACTCCCAGCACCGACACCGGATGCGTGCGCCACCAGTCGGCGACCTGGCGACCGATGCTCTGATCGTACTGCGTGCGCTGTTCGCTTGCGATACCGCTGCGTAGCGCAAGCAGGCTGCGGCGCAGGATGGTTTTGTCATCTTCTGCAACAGCAGGTTGCGGTGGATTGTCATGCGCTAAAATACTGCCGAAATCGCGTGTTATGCTGAAACCTGTCATGAGAAAGTAGTAGAAATTGTGTCTATGTTTACCATCAAACGAATTACCCGAATTACACTTGCTGCTGCAGCGCTGACCCTGCTGCCGGTCGCCCACGCCCAGTTCAAGTTGGCAGAGCAATTAGGCGCGGACGAGGATTTCATTGCCTTGCGCGCTGCCGCGCGTAAAGACGATGTAGAAAAAACCGACAGTATTGCGGCGCGGCTGTCAAATTATGACATTGATTCCTATGTCAATTACTATCGCCTCAAGGCGCACCTGAAAACCGCGTCCGAGACGGAAATTCGCAGCTATCTGGCGCGCTATGACGGCAGTGCGATTGCCGACCGCTTGCGCAACGACTGGCTGCTGGAGTTGGGCCGGCTACGCGACTGGAAAAGGTTCGATGAGCAATATCCGCAATTCGTGCTCGACGATGACACTCAGCTCAAGTGTTATGCATTGATGTCGCGCATCGACAAACGGCAGGCTGTGGCGGTCGAAGCCCGGGCGCTGCTGGTGGAGCCGAAAAATTATGGGCCTGCTTGCGTGGCCTTGCTCACTTCGCTGGCCGAAACCGGACAGTTTGATGAGAACGATCTATGGCAACAAGTTCGACTGGCGGCTGAGGTCAATAATGTGGGATTGGCGCGTGCGCTGACTGCACTGGTTGATCTGTCGATGGTGGAAAAAATTGCCACTGCCATCAGTCAGCCGGCGCTGACAGTGGCTTACGGCCCAGGCAGCGGGCGTGCTGCGCACGAGGCTTACCTGATCGCACTCGGCCGCTTCGCCAAATCCAGCCCAGAGCAAGCTGCGCGCGGCTTGTCCAGCAATAGTGCAGGCTTGACTCGGCAGGAACAGGCCCAGGGCTGGGCCCAGATCGCCTTGCCGGCCTCGCTCAATCTGGCTCCAGAAGCTACCGAATACTGGCGTCGGGCGGATGGCGCCCGTTTGTCGCTGGAGGGGTATCAGTGGCGCGCGCGCGCAGCCTTGCGGGCCGGCGATTGGAAACAAGTCGGCGCGGCGATCGATGCGATGCCAGCAATCTTGAGCACCGATGCAACCTGGGTCTACTGGGCGGCGCGCGCGCTGAAGGCGCAAGGGCAGAACCAGGCAGCGCAACAAATGTTTGCCTCGATTGCCGATCAAACCAATTTTTATGGGCAGTTGGCAATCGAAGAAGGCGGTGGCAAAATTACCATTCCTGCCAGTGCCGCCAAGGCCACTCCGGCTGAAGTGGCAGCAATGGCGGTGAATGCGGGTTTTCGCCGCGCACTGAAGTTTTTCGCCATGAACTTACGCTTTGAAGGCACGCGGGAATGGAACTGGGAGTTGCGTAAACTGAACGAGCGCCAGTATTTGGCTGCAGCCGAGTTTGCGCGCCAAAGCAATGTGCTGGATCGGATGGTGAACACCTCCGACCGCACGAAAACGGAAGTTAATTTCGAACAGCGCTTCCCCACGCCGTTTCGCGACATCATGCGCGTCTACACCCAAAAACTCGGCATCGACATGGCCTGGGTCTACGGGCTAATTCGGCAGGAGTCGCGCTTCATCATGGATGCGCGCTCGAATGTCGGCGCTTCCGGCCTGATGCAGATCATGCCGGCTACCGCCAAGTGGGTTGCCAACAAGATCGGCTTCGGCGAGTTTGCGCCTGGCCGGGTCAACGAGATTGAAACCAATATCATGCTCGGCACCAATTACCTCAATATCGTCCTGGGCGATCTGGGCGGTTCGCAAGCACTGGCAACCGCCGCTTACAATGCCGGCCCAGGGCGGCCGCGGGCTTGGCGCGCCACCTTGCCGGGAACGGTGGAAGGGGCGATCTTTGCCGAGACCATCCCGTTTTCGGAAACCCGGGGCTACGTCAAGAACGTGCTATCCAACGCAACGTATTATGCAGCCCTGTTCGATGGCCAGCCGCAATCGCTCAAGGCGCGTCTGGGATCGGTGACGCCGAAGTAAGTAAAGTAAGTAAAGTAAGTATTAAGCACAAAAAAATTCAGTCCACGAAAGACACGAAATAACTGAACAAATATTGCAACGGTTTTTGGTAGGTCGGGTTAGCGTAGCGTAACCGGACATTCGTAGCCGCAAATGTCCGGTTACGCGATGAACCCGCTAACCCGACCTACGATACTGTTGTTATGCATTGTTTCGTGCTTTTGGTGTCTTTTGTGGACAATGTTTTTCATGTTTCGCAGCACCGGCACACCATTCAAGGAGTAACACCCTATGCGATACCCAACAGTATTAGTAATCGGCGGCAGCGGTTTTGTCGGCAGCAGTCTGGTTGCCCGATTATCGAACGCCGGTCATGCCGTGATTGTGCCGACCCGCAACCGCGAGCGCGCCAAGGCGCTGATTACGCTGCCGACAGTCGATGTGGTCGAAGCCGATGTGCATGACGATGCGGTATTGCGCGGCCTGATGCAGGGCGCCGATGCGGTGGTCAACCTGGTGGGAATTTTGCATTCGCGTGCGGGTGCGGCGGGCACCTCTTACGGCCCGGATTTTGAGCGCGCCCATGTCGTATTGCCGAAACGCATTGTCGCTGCCTGCGTTGCCAGCGGCGTGTCGCGCTACTTGCACATGAGCGCGCTGGGCGCGGATGCCAACGGGCCGTCGATGTACCAGCGCTCGAAAGCCGCCGGGGAGCTTGTTGCGCGGTCAGAGCCGAGCCTGAAAACCACTATCTTTCGTCCTTCCGTGGTGTTTGGCGCAGGAGACCATTTCCTCAACATGTTTGCATCAATGCAAAGAATCTTGCCGCTGGTGCCGCTCGGTGGCGCAGAGGCGAAATTTCAACCGATTCATGTCGAGGATGTGGCGCGCGCGTTCGTCAATGCGCTGGCGTGCGAGCAAACCATCGGCCGCACTTACGAGTTGGCTGGCCCGATGGTGTATAGCTTGCGTCAATTAGTGCAACTAGCCGGTCTGTACGCCGGTTATCCGCGTCCTGTCATTGGACTGCCGCCGTCGCTGGCGCGGCTGCAAGCCCTGCTGCTGGAATATGCGCCGTTCGGCCCGATAATGAGCCGCGATAATCTGGCTTCGATGCAGGTCGATAATGTGGCAAAAGGTGGAACAACATCGCCGATTGCGCCGGAACTGGGAATTACGCCGGCAGCGCTGGAAGCGATTGCGCCGCAATATTTATCAGGCCGTTTCCCGCGTGCGCGCTATGACGATTACCGCACCCGCGCACACCGCTAGTTAAAATTAATCAAAGTCATTACGAAAGACTGCCATGCAAACTACTGATTCCGATACCATCCTATCCGATACGCTGACCAATGGCGGCAAATCCAGACTCAGGCTGGTGATCGGCAACAAGAATTACTCGTCCTGGTCAATGCGGCCGTGGGTGGCGATGACTGCGTTCGGCATTCGCTTCGAAGAAACCCGGATTCTGCTGGACCGGCCCGACACCGCCATCCGCATCGCCGAGGTCTGCGCCGCCGGACGGGTGCCGGTGCTGCTTGCCGGTGCCATCACGGTATGGGATTCGCTGGCGATTTGCGAATACCTGGCCGAGCAGTTTCCCGACCTGCACCTGTGGCCGCAGGATGTCGCCGCCCGCGCGATGGCACGCAGCATTTGCGCCGAGATGCATTCCGGCTTTAACGGCTTGCGCAGCGCGATGTCGATGAATATCCGCATGCCGTTCCCCGGCAAAGGGCGCACGCCTGATGCCCAGGCCGATATCGGCCGTATTTGCGAAATCTGGGAAGAATGCCTGGCGCGCTTCGGCCACCATCAATTCCTGTTCGGCGCGTTTTCGATTGCGGACGCTTACTACTCCCCGGTGGTGATGCGTTTCAGAGGCTATCAGGTGGCGTTGGCGCCGGCGTTGCAAGCGTATGCCGATCGGGTTGCCGCCCACCCTGCTGTGGCGCAATGGATGCGTGAAGCACTGGCTGAACCGGAGCGTTCAGTCAAGCACGACGCCGGCCCGGATTGATGTCGCCGGGTCTGTGAATGAAAATCTACACCGTCGGTGGCGCTGTACGCGATGCCTTACTGGGTTTGCCGGTACAGGATCGCGATTACGTGGTGGTTGGCGCTACGCCGCAGCAGATGCTGCAGCGCGGCTACACTCCGGTGGGTAAGGATTTTCCGGTATTCCTGCACCCCGAAACACACGAGGAATACGCGCTGGCGCGTACCGAGCGCAAGACTGCGCCCGGCTACAAAGGCTTCCTGTTCCATGCCGACCCTGACGTTACGCTGGAGCAGGATCTGGTGCGGCGCGACCTGACCATCAATGCCATCGCCCGCGCCGAAGATGGCAGCCTGATCGATCCGTTTGGCGGCCAGCGCGATATTGCGGCGCGGGTATTCCGCCATGTCTCGCCGGCATTTTCCGAAGACCCGGTGCGGGTCTTGCGGCTGGCGCGCTTTGCTGCCCGCTTTGCGTTGCCGCCGCATGATTTTCAGGTGGCGGCGGAAACCAGTGCGCTGATGCGGCACATGGTGGCCGCCGGTGAAGTCGATGCGCTGGTGCCGGAGCGGGTCTGGCAGGAACTGGTACGCGGTTTGACGGAAGAAAAACCCTCACGCATGTTCGATGTGCTGCGCGACTGCGGCGCGCTGGCGCGCCTGCTGCCGGAACTGGATGCTGTGTGGGATGCGCCCTCGCGGCACCATCCTGACATCAATGTCGGCCCGCATGCGATGTTGGCCATTGATGCTGCAGCGCGGCAAAATAAGGACTTGCCGATATGTTTCGCGGTATTGCTGCACGATTTAGGCACCGATGCAAACGCTGCTGCCGACGCCGACCTGGACATTATTTCGGCCGTCGCAGCGGTGTGCGAACGCCTGCGGGTGCCGCACGATTGCCGCGATCTCGCGCTCATGACGGCGCGCGAATACGGTAATTTCGGTGGCAACCCCGGCCAAGCTCTGCAACTCGGCGCCGCTGCCATCGTGGCTCTGATCGAGCGTTGTGACGCGTTGCGCAAGCCGCAGCGTTTCGCCGACATGTTGCAGGCGCTGGCATGCAGCCTGGTCAGTGGTGAAGCGAGCGGCGGTGTGGCTCCGGCCTGGACGCATCATCTGCTGGGAACGCTGGCTGCCGCGCAAGCGGTCTATGCCGGACAGATCGCGGCTGGCATTGCGCAAGGTTTTCCGGGCCAGCCGCAATGCATCGCACCGGCGATTCGCGCGGCGCGGGTTGCTGCGGTTGCGGCCATTTTGAACACAAACCAGTCTGGGTCGTGATGTGCAGAAAGACCCGGCTGCATCGGAACGTGGTATCGTTATTGTGCGACGCACCATAAAGAGGTTTCAACATGGCAATAATAGATGATTCGCAGGAGGTTTTATCCGCTACAGTTGCCGGCCGGCATGACAGCGCCGGCGCGCCGGATCCATCGTCGGTTCGCGTCAAGGAGTTGTCCGAGCGCGACCGTCACCGTATTTTGCGGCATTTTCTGGCACTGGACGACCATAGCCGCTACCTGCGTTTCGGCATGCGCCTCAAGGATGACTTGATTGCGCAGTATGTGGATCAACTCAATTTTTCGCGCGATACCATCTTTGGCGTCTACAACAGCAAGTTCAAGTTGGTTGGCGTCGGCCACTTGGCGTTTGCTCTGCGCGATAGCTATTCTGACCCAGTCAGCACTACCCTGAAAGACCGCGTTGCCGAGTTTGGCGTCTCCGTCAACGCCAGCGGGCGCGGGTTGGGAGTCGGCTCGAAACTGTTTGTGCGCGCCGCCATCCATTGCCGCAATGCCGATGTCGATACGCTCTACATGCATTGCCTGTCTTCGAACCAGGTGATGATCCACATCGCTAAAAAAGCTGGAATGGAAATTCATCGCGACCACGGCGAAGCCGATGCCTACCTAAAACTGTTGCCGGCCAGTCCTGGCACCGTGTTCAAGGAAGCGGTAGAAGAGCAAGTAGCCAGCTTCGATTACGCGCTCAAGGCGAATACCCGCGCCGCAGTGAAGTGGCTGGCAAATCTGCCCGGCTTCAAGGGCGACTGATTGTGGGTGACATATACTGGGTGATGTAATTTTCAATACCGCAATATATACATGCGGAAACGGCATTGTTTTTTCTTATACTCCTTGCATTTTTGTGTAATAGCGAAAATCGCAACGGCAACGCAGTGGCGCTCTTGGCCCCTTGCAGCACAAAATGGGAACGCCTTGGCAAAATCGGCGCGCACCGCCTATACTGTTTTTAGACTAATTATCCAAAACGAATAAAATGAAAGCCGGCATGGGCTTTCCAGTTTGGAACAACCTGCATCGGCGAACCATTTGGCGCACAGCATTTGATCTTCCTTGAATCGATTGCACTATGGACAAGCATCCGAATACCGACGATTTTTTTGCCACTGTCGCTGAAAAATCCAGCTCCGGCGTGTTGCGCGGCGATTACGCCCACGCCGATGCCGACTATGTAGTCAAGCAGCACTGGGATGCGCATACGCCCGCGCAGCACGCGCTGTGGCGACGCCTGTATCAGCGCCAGGCCAGGCTGGTGCCGGATCGCGCCTGTGCCGAATTTCTCCAGGGGATGGACAAACTGGATGCGGCCGATGGCATTCCCGACCTGGCAAAGGCTTCCGACATTCTGTTCGCGGCCACTGGCTGGCGGCTGGTGGCGGTACCCGGACTGGTGCCTGAATTGAATTTTTTCACCCATCTGGCGCATCGCCGCTTCCCGGTCACAGTCTGGTTGCGCAAGCCGGAGGAGTTCGATTACATTTCCGAACCGGATGTGTTTCACGACTTTTTCGGCCATGTGCCGCTGCTGCTCGATCCGGTGTTTGCCGATTATTTGCAACGCTACGGCGCAGCAGGATTAAAAGCGCTGAAACTCGATGGACTGGAGTATCTGGCGCGGCTGTACTGGTACACCATCGAATTCGGCCTGATCCAGACGCCGCAGGGCCTGCGCGCGTATGGGGCCGGTATTTTGTCGTCCGGCGGCGAGATCGAATATTGTCTGCACAGTCCGCTGCCGCGCCGCATTCCCCTGACTGTAGAGCGGGTGATGCGCACCTTGTATAAGATCGATTCTTATCAGGAGAGTTATTTCGTGATCCCGAATTTCCAGCAATTGTTTGATGCAACCGAACCGGATTTCACGCCGATTTATGCGCACCTGAAAGCGCTTGCAGTGCTGCCGGCGGACACCTTGTTGCCGGATGAGACGAACCTGGCAATCCCGTAGGATGGGTTTCACCCATCCTGCAACGCACAGAAACAAGCGCTTGTGCTACCCTGCAAAAAGTCAAAATTTAAAAGCAGTTTGCTCACGAGGCAGGCTCGTTTGACAGCGACACGATCGCACCCAAAAACATAATTTTTGGCACGGAGACAAACATGAATGCACCCCTGACACCCGAGCAATCGCAGGCACTTGCGACGCACCGCGATTTCGACACTATTTCCCTCGACGATAAATTCACGCTGGAACGCGGTCGCGCTTTCATGACCGGCACTCAGGCCCTGATCCGACTGGCGTTGCTACAAGGTCGGCGCGACCAGTTGGCCGGCCTAAATACCGCCGGTTTTATTACCGGTTATCGCGGCTCGCCCCTGGGCAGCGTCGATCTGACTGCGATGAAGGCGAAAAAATATCTCGACGCCCACAATATCAAGTTTCATCCGGGCATCAACGAAGACCTGGCTGCCACCAGTATCTGGGGCACGCAGCAGGTCAATCTGTTTCCAGAAGCCAAATTTGAAGGCGTGTTCGGCATCTGGTACGGCAAAGGCCCGGGAGTAGATCGCTGCGGCGACGTTTTCAAGCACGCCAACATGGCCGGCAGCGCCAAACTGGGCGGTGTACTGGTGCTGGCCGGCGACGATCATGCGGCCAAATCCTCGACCACCGCGCATCAGAGCGAACATATCCTGAAAGCTTGCGGAATTCCGGTGCTGTATCCGTCGTCAGTGCAGGAATATCTCGATTACGGCTTGCACGGGCTGGCGATGAGTCGTTACACAGGCTTGTGGGTGGCGATGAAATGCGTAACCGATATCGTCGAATCGGGCGCTACAGTCGATCTCGACCCGGATCGGGTCCAGATACAGTTGCCGACCGATTTCGATCTGCCTGAAGGCGGCTTGAATATCCGCTGGCCGGACGCCGTGCTGGAGCAGGAAGCGCGGATGAACAATTACAAATGGTATGCAGCGCTGGCGTACGCACGTGCCAACAAGTTGAACCAGATCATCTGGGACGCGCCGCAAGCGAAGATCGGCATCATCACCGCCGGCAAGTCGTATCTGGATACGCGCCAGGCGCTGGACGACCTCGGCATCGATGCAACCGTCGCCCGTGAAATCGGCATCCGTCTGTACAAGATCGGCATGACCTGGCCGCTGGAAGCGACTGGCGTGCACGAATTTGCGCAAGGGCTGGAAGAAATTCTGGTGGTGGAAGAAAAGCGCCAAATCCTCGAATACCAGATCAAGGAAGAACTGTACAACCTGCCGGACAATGAACGGCCGCGGGTGGTCGGCAAGTTTGATGACACCGGCGAATGGAGCAATCCGCACCGCAGCGGCCACGGCGATTGGCTGTTGCCGGCGACGTATGAACTGAACCCGGCGCAAATCGCCCGCGCCATTGCGACCCGTATTTCGAAGTATTTCGCCGGCCACCCGGTCGAGGCGCGCATCAGAGAGCGCATCGCTTACCTGGAAGCCAAGGAAGCGATCCTGACAGTGAGCGCCAAGCCGGACCCGGCCAAAGACCGGATCCCGCATTTTTGCTCCGGTTGCCCGCACAACACTTCCACCAAATTGCCGCAAGGCAGCCGTGCGCTGGCCGGTATCGGTTGCCATTACATGGTGTTGTGGATGGACCGCGAAACCGCCACTTTCACCCACATGGGCGCGGAAGGCGTGACCTGGGTCGGCCACGCGCCGTTTACCAACGAAAAGCATGTGTTCGCCAACTTGGGCGACGGCACTTATCAGCACTCCGGCTTGCTGGCGATTCGGGCTGCGGTGGCTGCCAAGGTGAATATTACTTACAAGATTCTGTTCAACGATGCGGTTGCGATGACCGGCGGCCAGCCGTTCGACGGCCCGCTCGACCCCGGCATGATTTCGCGCCAGATTGCGGCCGAAGGCGTGACGACTATCATTGTCGTCACGGACGAGCCGGATAAATATCCTCCAGGATACGATTGGGCGCCCGGCGTCACTATTCGCCATCGCAGAGACCTCGACGCGGCACAGCGCGAGTTGCGTGAAATCGCAGGCGTATCGGCGCTGATTTACGACCAGACCTGCGCCTCCGAAAAACGCCGCCGCCGGAAACGCAATGCTTATCCAGACCCAGCCAAGCGCGTCGTCATCAACGAAGCGGTGTGCGAAGGTTGCGGCGATTGCAGCGTGCAATCGAATTGCCTGTCGGTCGAACCGCTGGAAACCGAATTCGGCCGCAAACGTCAGATTAACCAGTCGTCGTGCAACAAAGATTTTTCCTGCGTCACCGGCTTTTGTCCAAGTTTTGTCACGGTCGAAGGCGGCCAACTGAAGCAGCCCAAAAAGGCGAACGTATCGGATAAGAGCAGCAGTGCCAGCCGCGCAGACTTGCCGCAACCGGTCTTACCCACCACCGAAGCGCCGTTCGGCATTCTGGTTACCGGCATCGGCGGCACTGGTGTGGTCACCGTCGGCCAGATTCTGGCGATGGCCGCGCATCTGGAAGGCAAGGGCTGTTCGGTGCTCGACATGAGCGGCTTGGCGCAAAAAGGCGGGCCGGTAATGTCGCATGTGCGCCTGTCCGACCATCAGGAAGATATCCATTCGACCCGGGTTGGCACCGGCGCGGCCGATCTGGTGATCGGTTGCGACGTGATCGTCACCGCCAGCCGCGATGCGCTGTCGCGCATGGGCGAAGGGCGCACTTTTGCTGCGATCAACTCGACCGGCACGCCGACTGCCGCTTTCGTCAAAAATCCAGATTGGCAATATCCGGGTGTAGCGGCCGAGAGCAGCATTCGCACCGCTTGCGGTGCCGATAATGTCGATGTCATCGACGCCGGCAACCTCGCCACCGCACTAATGGGCGACGCGATTGCGACCAATATGTTCATGCTCGGCTATGCCTGGCAAAAAGGCTGGGTGCCGCTATCGGAAGCCGCCATAGTCAGGTCGATCGAGCTGAATGGGGTCTCGGTCGAATTTAATAAAAAATCTTTCATTTGGGGCCGCACCGCTGCGTATGACTTGGCTGCAGTGCAGCGCCTGGTGACGCCGGCGCAAGTGATCGCAATCAAGCGTTCACCCACTTTGGAAGATACGATCGCGACGCGCTTGACGTACCTGTGTGCCTACCAGAATGCCGCCTATGCGCAGCAATACGGCGATTTTGTCGAACAGGTGAAAGCGGCGGAATCGGCCTTGCTTGCGGCCGGCAAGCCGCTACGGCTGACCGAAGCGGTGGCGCGCTATAGCTTCAAGCTGATGGCCTACAAGGATGAGTACGAAGTGGCGCGCCTTTATACCAGCGGTGCATTTGCGGACAAGGTTGCCGCCCTGTTCGAAGGCGATGTCAGGCTGAAATTCCACTTGGCGCCGCCCTTGTTTGCCAAGCGCGACAGCAATGGCCATTTGATCAAGCAGGAATTCGGCCCCTGGATGATGAAAGCCTTCGGCCTGCTGGCTAAATGCAAAGCCCTGCGCGGCACTGCACTAGACGTTTTTGGTTACACCGATGAACGCAAAACCGAGCGCGCATTGATCGCCGAATACCGCAACACGATCGCGCAACTGCTGTCGAAATTGACCGTGGACAACTTATCGAAAGCGGTTGCCATTGCCGGCATCCCGGAAGATATCCGCGGCTTCGGCCACATCAAGGAGCAGCATCTGAGCGCCGCCAGGAAGAGGGAGGCGGTATTGCTGGCTGAATTTTTGGCCCCGCATACCGCCAAAGTAATTCCGATTGCGCAGCATGGCAAGCAGGTGGCTTGAAAATGAAAGTGGTTGATCGTAAAACACACTGCAGTTTCAACCTCCGCCCTCAAGGGCGGAGGTTGAAGTCCCCGGCCTGAAGGCCAGGGTTAGCCGTTCAATGTTTTCATGCCTTCCTCCACATAACGTGGCCCCGTGGCTGCGCCGAATGGAAAGATCGCATCGATTTCTGCCAGGTCATCCTTGCCAAGCACCACGTCGACGGCATTCACATTTTCTTCCAGATAAGTGCGTCGTTTGGTGCCGGGGATCGGAACAATGTCGTCACCTTGTGCCAGTACCCAGGTCAGTGCCAGTTGTCCCGGCGTGCAGCCTTTACGCGTAGCGATTTCTTTAACCTTCGCCACTAACGCCATGTTCTTGGTGAAATTTTCACCCTGGAAACGTGGGCTGGCGCGACGGTAATCATCTTCCGGGAATTGATCCGGCCGGGTGATCGTGCCGGTCAAAAAGCCGCGCCCCAATGGGCTGTACGGCACAAAACCGATTCCGAGTTTGCGGCAGGTCGCCAGCACGCTCTGCTCCGGGTCCCGAGTCCAAAGAGAGTACTCGCTTTGCAATGCAGTAATCGGGTGGGTTTTGTGTGCCCGCTCCAGCGTTTTTGATGAAGCCTCGGACAGTCCGATGTAACGAATTTTTCCGGCTTTGACCAAATCTGCAAGAGCACCGACGGTATCTTCAATCGGCGTTTGGGCGTCGATGCGATGCTGGTAATACAGATCGATGGTTTCGATCCCGAGACGTTTCAAACTCCCTTCTACGGATTGTCGGATGTATTCAGGCGTTCCATTGATGCCGCGCGCATTTGGGTTGGCCTTGTCGCGCACGATACCGAATTTGGTTGCAATGAAAACCTGATCGCGCTTACCCTTGATCGCTTTGCCGACCAGTTCTTCATTGGTATAAGGGCCGTACATGTCAGCCGTATCGAGCAAGGTTATGCCTAATTCTATGGCGCGATGAATGGTCGCGATGGATTCGACATCATCACGATTGCTATAGAAATCGCTCATGCCCATGCAGCCCAGGCCGATGGATGAAACAGTTGGGCCATTCGCCCCTAATTGACGTGTTTTCATATGAAATTTCCTTTGTAAGTGGTGGCGCACGACTGCGCTGCATGCTGTCGATTGCGCTTGGGGCCGAGATGATGATACATACAGATTGAACAGTTTTGTAAATCAGGGATTCCCGGTAGGTTGTTGAAACAAGATTGCGGAACTAAGATAAAAAGCAGGTAAGAAATACGCAAAACTATTTACACCCATGCACCCCGTTCATGCATGATTCCTCATTGCGCTAATGATTTTTTCACGGCTTATGCTACGCGGATTTTCAGTTACCCGTCTGCAGTCGCAAAAAGTTTGGCTCGCTTTCATTTTGGTAGGAATCGATCCTGAAAAATTGCACTTGGCCGGATGCTGGTATCTTCAGGCTCCCGATACATCATGGAGTAACTCATGTTCGATGCCATTCACTTTTATGAACCCCGTAACGGCCACCGTCTGCCGCACGATCCCTTCAACTCCATCGTCGGGCCGCGCCCGATCGGTTGGATTTCGTCGCGCAGCGCGGTGGGCGCGCTCAACCTGGCGCCCTACAGCTTTTTCAATGCCTTCAATTACACCCCGCCCATCGTCGGTTTTGCCAGTATCGGTTACAAGGACACGGTGCGTAACGTCGAGCAGACCGGGGAATTCGGCTGGAACCTGGTCACACGCCCGCTGGCAGAGGCGATGAACCAGACTTGTGCACCGGTGCCGCCCGAGGTCAGTGAATTCGGGCTGGCGGGGCTGACGCCGGTGGATTCGCGCATTATTGCCGTGCCTCGGGTGGCCGAAAGTCCGGTCTCGTTCGAGTGCCGTTGTACGCAGATCGTGCAACTTCAGCGCGCTAGCGGCGAAACGGTGCCGACCTGGCTGGTGCTCGGGGAAGTGGTGGCCGTGCATATAGCCCAAACCCTGCTCAAGGACGGGGTCTACGACCCCGCTTCTGCCGAACATGTCTTGCGCGGCGGCGGCCCGTCCGACTATTTTTCTATCACTCCCGCGCAGTTGTTCCACATGGCCCGCCCCGCCTGAGCCTTCTTCAAACCGCACCGTGCGATACCGAGTAACTGGTGCGCGTCCTGACGCAGATTCGCATTATCTGCCATGATGGGACTCTTCAAGAAAACCCGATATTCGAAAGCATTTCAGTATTTCAACTATTTTTTCGTACCTGTTCAGACTGTCGGCAACGGTAGTTTGAATTCTGCCTTCTCAGCTTTGTTCCGCTTGCGGGAGTGGAGGCGGGTTTATCCCAAACGAGCTGAATAGTAACGTTTTCCACCTGAACAAATTTTCTATGCGAGGATGAATATGCTTCAATCTATTGGTTATGGCGCAGTCGAATTAAACCAGCCGCTCGATCTCATGCAGTTCGAGCGCCGAGAGCCAGGACCGCACGATGTCCAGATTGACATTGAGTATTGCGGTGTCTGCCACTCCGATTTACATACTGTGCGCAATGAATGGAACAATACCGTTTATCCGGTTGTCCCGGGACATGAAATTGTGGGCCGCGTGACCTACGTGGGAGCACACGTCAGTCGCTTTAAACCAGGCGATTTGGTCGGGGTCGGATGCATGGTTGATTCCTGCCAGCATTGTGAGAGCTGTGCAGATGGGCTGGAGCAATACTGTGAGAATGGCTTTACCGGCACCTATAACAGCGAGGAAACGCAGATCGGCGGAATGACGTTCGGTGGATACGCCGACAACATTGTCGTGAATGAAAAATTTGTCTTGCGCATCCCGGATAATCTTGACCCTGCGGCAGCGGCTCCCTTGTTGTGTGCGGGCATTACCACCTATTCTCCGCTACGTCACTGGGGGGTTAAAAAAGGCGACAAGGTCGGCATTGTAGGGCTTGGCGGACTTGGTCATATGGCAATCAAGATCGCGCATGCAATGGGTGCGCACGTCGTGCTATTCACTACCACCAAAGGAAAGAAAGCAGATGCTATCCGGCTCGGCGCGGATGAGGCTGTGCTGTCGACAGATCCGACAGAAATGGCCGCGCACGAAAACTCTTTCGATTTCATCCTTAACGCAGTTGCCGCTCCGCATAATCTGGATGCGTTCCTGGTGCTGCTGAAACGCGATCGAACCATGACTCTGGTTGGAGCGCCCGCGTCGCCGCACCCATCGCCGCAGGTATTTAATTTAATCATGAAACGCCGTCAGCTTGCCGGCTCCTTGATCGGCGGCATAGCGGAAACCCAAGAAATGCTGGATTTTTGCGGAGAGCACGGAATTGTGTCGGAGATTGAACTGATCCCAATCCAGAAGATTAACGATGCCTATGAGCGCATGCTAAAGAGCGATGTGAAATATCGTTTTGTGATCGACATGGCGTCCTTGCGGAATGCACATGTTGAAAAATCCACCGGCGCAAAAGCATGATCTATGAATTGCGAACGTACTATTGCGCACCAGGCCGGCTGCCCGCATTGAACCAACGTTTTGAAACCATTACACTGAAATTTTGGGAGAAATACGGTATTGAACAAGTGGGGTTTTGGAGCACGCTGGTGGGGTCAAGCAACCAGACCCTAACCTACATGCTGCAGTGGGAAAGCTTGGCTGAGCGCGAGACGAAATGGAACGCGTTCGCGAGCGACCCTGAATGGCTGGCAAAACGCGCAGAAACAGAAGCGCAAGCCATCATTGTCGAGCGCATCGAAAATCAAATTCTGGTGCCAACTTCGTACTCTGCCCTGCGCTGAAAATTCTCCACGGATGCATAGGCAAAGTGCAATCGCCGAATAGGGTTTGCTAGCGCCATAGATGTTTCAAAATGCAAAAGCCGGCAGCGTTTTATGTGCCGGCTTTTGTACCCCAGAGCCAAAATCAGTATCGGTTGATTCAGAACAGTTTTCTGTCGCGCCACAGTGCGATTCCCAGACCCAGCAGCAACCCCAGAAAAGCGCCAGCGGCAAGGAACAGGCTGAGTTTCGGGAAATAACGCGTATCTTCTACATATACTGCATCGATAATCCTGGTCGGGTAGATGGCAATCGATTCCAGTAAATCCAGGAGCCTGGTTTTTTCCGCGATCAGTGCGCGTAATTCTGCTTCCTTGTTTTCCAGCAGATTAATGGCGACGATGTTGGGCGCAAACTGCGATGCAGACTTCAAGCTGCCATTCTCAGCGAGTAGTCGAAACAGCTTTGCGCGTTCCGCTTCCGCATCGGCAATTTTCTTCATATTGTCTTGTTGTTGTTTTATTAAACGATTTCTTGCTGGAAGCACCAGAGTCTGGTGCGAGGCAATCAATGCTTGTGCGGCCACGGCAAGATTTTTTTCCGCCTCATTCGGACTAAATCCGACAAGCTTGATTTGTATGAAATTGGTGTTCTTGATGGTGCTGGCCTTGATGGTTTCTTTGAATAAATCGGTGTGTTTATTTACGCGTTCATCCAGCGGCAGCTTGAGTGCAATCAGTGCGCTTGACTGCAATTCGCGCAATTTAACTCTTTCAACGGTCTGAACCGGCTCTTCGATAGGGATGATTGTATTTATCGGAGATGGCATTTGACCAATTTGCATTGTGACGGATGCCTGCCAGCGCGATGGCAGAATATTGGTCAATATGGCGGCGCAAATCATTGCGGCGATTATGCATGCAAACAATATTAGCCAATTGCGCTTCAAACTATCGAGTATTTTTGATAAATCGATGAAGTCATCTTCGGTGACGGCTGGATTCAAAATGGTGTGCTCTTTCAATGGAGGATGCGACATGGTTGGGTAGTCGTCGCTTTGCAAAAAATGGATGAGTGTTGATTGTGCCGAGCTTCCCATTGTAGGCGATTAATCGATGCGCTTTCTGTTGCGCATCAATCATCCGCCTAGTCTGCCATTTGTGATTGGAGGTGAACAATCGCAATGTTTGGTTTCAGACCGCCGCCAGCGCTTGCTCCAGATCCGCCTTCAAGTCATCGATATGCTCGATGCCAATCGACAATCGCACCATATCTTCCGACACGCCGGCTTTCGCCAATTCTGCCGCATCCAGTTGGCGGTGCGTGGTTGAAGCCGGGTGGGTTGCCAGTGATTTGGCGTCGCCGATGTTGACCAGACGGGTGAACAGTTGCAGCGCATCAAGAACCCGCGCACCGGCCGCGCGCGGGTCGGCGTCGCTGTATTTCAGGCCGAACGACACGAGGCCGGAAGCTTTGCCGCCCATGTATTTTTGTACCAGAGCGTGATCTTGATGATTTTCCAGTCCGGCGTAATTGACCCATGCCACTTTCGGATGGTTTTGCAAGTATTGCGCGAGTGCCAGCGCGTTGTCGCAGATGCGGTCCATGCGCAGCGCCAGGGTTTCAATGCCTTGCAAAATCAGGAACGCGTTCATCGGTGAAATTGCCGCTCCCATATTGCGCAGTGGCACCACACGGGCGCGGCCGATATAGGCGGCAGGGCCCAGCGCGTCGGTATACACCACGCCGTGGTACGACACATCCGGCTCGTTCAGGCGCTTGAAGCGCTCCTTGTGTTCGGCCCACGGAAACTGGCCGCTATCGACGATCGCGCCGCCGACGCTGTTGCCGTGACCGCCCAGGTATTTGGTCAGTGAATGCACCACGATATCGGCGCCGTGTTCAAACGGCCGGCACAAGTAAGGGCTGGGCACGGTATTGTCGACGATCAACGGGATGCCGTGGGCATGGGCGATCTCAGCCAGCTTGGCGAAATCGGTGACGTTGCCGAGCGGGTTGCCGACTGATTCGCAGAAAATGGCCTTGGTGCGCTCGTCGATCAGGGCCGCGAAAGTTTCCGGCTGGCGCGCATCGGCGAAACGCACTTCGATGCCCATCTGCGGCAGCGTGTGCGCGAACAGGTTGTATGTGCCGCCATACAGTTGGCTGGCAGAAATGAAGTTATCGCCCGCCTCGGTGATGGTCTGGATCGCGTAAGTGACGGCGGCCATGCCGGACGCCACTGCCAGCGCGGCGATGCCGCCTTCCAGTGCAGCGACGCGTTTTTCCAGTACGTCCTGAGTCGGATTCATGATGCGGGTGTAGATATTGCCGGGCACCTTCAGGTCGAACAGATCGGCACCGTGTTGTGCATTGTCGAACGCGTAAGCGACCGTTTGGTAAATCGGCACCGCTGCAGATTTGGTGGTCGGGTCCGGTGAGTAGCCGGCGTGAACGGCCATGGTTTCGATTTTCATGCAATGCCTTGTTGTTGGGAAAGTAAGAAGCGAAGACGGATAATTTTGCCATAAGTTATGGAAGTTATGGAAGTTATGGATGTTATGGAGCTTACCCAAGTTTCTTTTTTTCAATCTTTGGCGGATAGCGGCGATCCGCCGGTACCCAGAATGATGCTATCGCTGTCAATGGCCCAGCGCAGCACGATCTCGCCGTGATTAAGTCTACCGATCGATATGACCATTATCAGGATCGAGTATTGTATGTGCCGCACCTGACTGTGCGCCAGATCAAGTTAACCACCCCATCGGAGGAACCATGAAAAAACACAAAATCGCAGTCATACCGGGCGACGGTATCGGCAAGGAAGTCATGCCGGAAGGATTGCGCGCAGTGGATGCCGCCGCTCGCAAGTTTGGTATCGCGCTCGATTACACGCATATCGAATGGGCCAGTTGCAACTATTACGCACAACACGGCCAGATGATGCCGTCCGATTGGTTTGAGCAACTCAAGGGGTTCGATGCGATTTACTTCGGCGCGGCCGGCTGGCCGGCAACGGTGCCGGACCATATCTCGTTGTGGGGTTCTTTGATCAAGTTCCGGCGCGATTTCGACGAATACGTGAACCTGCGACCGGTGCGGCTGATGCCCGGCGTGCCGTGTCCGCTGGCAGGGCGCAAGCCGGGCGATATCGATTTTTACGTAGTGCGCGAAAATACCGAGGGTGAATATTCCTCTATTGGCGGGCGCATGTTCGAAGGCACCGAGCGCGAATTCGTGCTGCAGGAAGCCGTGTTCACCCGCAAAGGCGTGGATCGGATACTGCAATATGCATTCGAGCTGGCGCAAAGCCGGCCGAAAAAACATCTGACCTCAGCTACCAAGTCGAACGGCATCGCCATCAGCATGCCGTACTGGGATGAGCGGGTGGAAGCGATGGCCGGAGACTATCCAGAGGTGCGCTGGGATAAATACCACGTCGATATTCTGGCTGCGCATTTCGTGCTGCATCCTGATCGCTTCGACGTGGTGGTCGCATCCAACTTGTTCGGCGATATTTTGTCCGACTTGGGGCCAGCCTGCACCGGCACCATCGGCATCGCGCCATCGGCCAACCTCAACCCTGAGCGGAAGTTTCCATCGCTGTTCGAGCCGGTGCATGGCTCGGCACCCGACATTTACGGCAAGAACATTGCCAATCCGATTGCGATGATCTGGTCGGGCGCGATGATGCTGGATTTTCTCGGCAACGGTAGCGGCGTCTACCGGCAGGCACACGACGCTATTCTGGGCGCGATCGAAACAGTACTAGCCGGCAATGGGACACGCACCCGCGATCTGGGCGGGAATGCCAGCACTACTGAGGCGGGACAGGCCATTGCCGACGCGATCTGATCGACAATGGATGCGCGCGTTATAAAAAATTTATGTCTACACTGTCGCACCCGCGATAACTCTGCGCACAACCACATTACAGGAATGAAAAAACATGATTCTCGAACTTGCTGATATTCACATACAACCTGGCACACAAGCCGATTTCGATATAGCAATCCAGCGCGGTATCGACCAGGTAATTTCCAAGGCAAAAGGCTTTAATGGCTACCAAATAAACCGGGGCATTGAATCTGCGGAGCGCTATGTACTGATGATTTTCTGGGAAACCGTAGAAAACCATACGGTGGATTTTCGTGAGTCCGCTGCATTTCAAGAGTGGCGCGGTATTGTTGCCTCGTATTTTGCGGCACCGCCCATAGTGGAGCATTTTAATCTGCTCAACAAATCCCACTAACCGCCTTCGGCCGGTTGCGCACGAGCATCACGTTGCCCCCGGCCGCCTTGGCAAAGGTGCCGATGGTCAGATTTTCAAGATTGTTTTCCATATCGCTTGACTTCGTACATGACTACGGAAGTAATCTTAAGTTATCCGTGACAATTTCAAAAGAAAAATCCATGCAAAACCCCAAGGCCCTGATGCGGGCTGGCGTGATTGGTGCAGTGCTGGATTTGGCTGGCCAGTTGTTTCCGTACCTGACGATGGTGGAGAACCTGAAGCTATACGCGCAAACATTCACCAAGGACGTTACACAATTATCCTGCTGCGCCGGGTAGCAACCAGCCTCCGGGACGAGACTGCAAGGCGGAGTTGGTTTTACAATGAATCGACAGACTTTCCCTGACGGGGCAACCGGAGGTGCAAACATGATGAACTGGATGAACAACGGGCAAGGAGCTTGGATGATGGGCGGCATGGGGCTGTTATTTATTTTATTCTGGATAGTCGTCATCGCGGCTGTGGTGCTGATCGTGCGATGGCTGACCACACCTAATGAACAGGGCAAAATTCTCCCGATTGAATCTCCTCTCGACATCTTGAAAAAACGTTATGCGAAAGGTGAAATCGACAGCGGAACTTTCGAGAAAATGCAACAGGACCTGGCTGCCAGCGAGCGTAAAAGATAAGCGCAATATTGTCAGCGAGAAAGGCGCAACTTGCCGCAAGGCTTGTCACGCACTACTTGCTGATATTTTTTGTAAATTACATATACTCCCATGTAATTTTACAAAAACAGTATTTAATGCATGTAATCATTGCGTAAAATATAATACATAATCTAGTATATTATTGTTCCTGCATTTTTCGTGCTGCCTTGTAAGAAATAATGCGCCTGACACGACTGCATCTCCACCCAGTTATTGGCGCGCCGGCGATACCCAGTCCAGGCCGAAGGTGAGTATGCTCACAGCAAGGGCGCACGGATACAGGTTCGGTCCGTGGCGATTGATTGACCTGGTCGCGATCAGTATGCACGCACAGGACATCCTGCTGGGCTGCCAATGCCGTCGGCTTTCGCGCACATATCCACGCGGGCCCAACCGTTTCAAACCCAGGAGACTGACCCATGGCACATCCCAAAACAAAAACAGCGGCGCATTGCGACAATGTCGAAATGAAAGCGGCGCAGCCGAAACTGCCCGGCCAGGCAGTGCTAGTCATGCAAGGCGGCGGCGCGCTGGGTGCCTTTCAGGCCGGCGTGTATGAAGCCATGCACGAGGCGGGCATCGAGCCGGACTGGGTGGTGGGAACCTCGATCGGCGCCATCAACGGTGCCATCATCGCCGGCAACGCACCGGAAAATCGCGTTGTCCGTCTGAAAGAATTCTGGGATCTGGTCGCCAGCGGCACGTCGTCCTGCGCCCACTGGAATGCCTTCGGCCTTGGCAATGCGATGCACAACCTGGGCACGATAATGCAAGGCATTCCAGGCTTTTTCAGGCCGAATCCACGCGCCTGGTTCGGCGCCCAGATGTCGCTGGGCGTGGCTGACGCCAGCTTTTACTGCGCCGCGCCACTGCGCAGCACGCTCGACGAACTGGTCGATTTCGACTACCTCGCCAAGGGTGCAACGCGTCTAAGCCTTGGCGCGGTGAATGTGCTTTCCGGCCGCATGCGCTACTTCGACAGCCGCGATGAAGCGCTGAGCATCGATCATGTGATGGCGTCTGGTGCGCTGCCGCCCGCGTTCGCCGCTGTCATGATCGACGGCGAACCGTACTGGGACGGCGGCGTCTATTCCAATACCCCGATCGAAGTCGTGATGGACGACCATCCGCGGCGCGACTCCGTGATCTTCGCAGCCCGCTTGTGGCAGCAGGAAAACGAAATCCCGGACACCATTGAGCAGGTGATCAGCCGCCAGAAGGAAATCCAGTATTCCAGCCGGGCGGAGAGCCACACCGCGCGGCAGCAACAGATTCACCATCTGCGCCATGTGGTGCGCGAACTCGGCCGCCTGTTGCCGGAAAACGCACGCAGCACGCCGGAGGTCAGGGAGCTGCTCGGCTGGGGCTGCGGTACCGTGATGCACATACTGCCGTTGCGGGCGCCCGTACTGGAAGGGGAAAATCACACCAAGGATATCGACTTTACGCCGGCCGGCATCGAAGCCCGCTGGACGGCGGGACGTGAACTCGCGCGCAGCCGGATCGCGGCCGCGCCATGGAATGAAGCGATCGATCCGGCCGTGGGTATCGTGGTGCACGACTGAGCAAGTCCGGTTGGGCACGGCAACCACATGCACACGCGTACATGGCATGGACAAACCCCGCCAGGGGCGACCCTTGCGGCCGCCCATTTTCCAACGTCATTGCGACTGTCTGCGTGGACACAAGAACGTGCTCACTTCCGCTTTGTAGCATTTATAGAAACAAGAAAACGTCAAAACTCCCGCACCATGACCAGACCGGGTCATCGCGCGGGAGTTCAATTGTTGCTGAAAATAGATTTGCAGGCGTAAAGCCAATCAGCATTCACTGCTTGTGAAGCCTTGAAAAATACGCTTTTCATCTGCCGTACATCGCGTCGTTACCTGATCTGAATTTTTTAGTATGCTCTATCGCTTCAGCTCTTATCTCTGCGCGCGTGCGACCGGAATAGCGTGAGCCAGCGACACCATGTGCATCCATATTCGGCCGGGTCCATTCACGTTTTGCGTCGGTATCACCCTGCATTATCGACCAGCCTGCTGCACGGGCTTGCTCCAATTCAGAGCGTACTTCAGCGCGGGATTTGGACGACGTAGCGACCGGCCCGTCAAAACGACCTGTGTAATCGGCAATAGCCGAACCCACTGTGGCAATCCCAGATACCGCAATCACCGCAGCAATCCATTGTCTGCTTTTCATATCAACCTCCAACCAGTAAAAAACATCTTGTCTGGCGACTCGATCAGAGAAATGCATGGTGTGCATCATCCCTTGAAAGACCCACCCCCAAGCTTGCAATCATGAAACCAACTGACCCTGCCGCAAGCTATCCTTCAGACTGGCGCATTGGTTTGCAAGTCTGCCAGATGCAGCCCTTGCTTGCGTTTGTCCTTATTAATTAGACGCTGGAGATCCAGGATTCTTACAATCATCTGGTTTAATTGTCCCTGGAATCAGCAACGATGCGCCAGCAAGCCTCATGCAAAAACGTCATGCTTTGCTTGAAGTTGGTGCAGCGAGTGCATGTCATCAGATCGCTGCACAGTCAGCATGAGGTAAATAATTCGCTCCGGTCGGGCGACGTGCCCGGGATCGCGGGTCTCATTGTCGCGGGGCAAGCGCCTCTGTTTCGGTTTGGACTGCATGCCTGATCATCCGGTGAGAATAACGGTGTAAGAATCCGCCCCCTGGATCGACTAACCAAAGGTTTAGGTGTTGGCGCCGATTGCAGACTGCGCCCGGCCAACAATACGACGAGGCCGGGTCGTTACGGCATTGGCAAAGCATTCTGAAGAGCATACTTTTACCCACAACCCTGGAGGCTTTCATGATGAAAACACTGGTTCCTGCGAAAACATCTTCCCCATTTCCCCCGCTACATGCGCTGTTTTTTTCCTGCCTGCTGCTGGCCGCCAGCAGCCTTGCCCATGCTGAAATCCCAGCGCCTTACCCCGGCACGCAAACCGTATCTTCCCAACACTCATTCGATACGTTGTTGCAGCGCCTGGAGCGCGCCATCAGCGACAACCAGATGGGGCTGGTGGCGCAGGCCAGCGCGAGCAAGGGAGCGGCAGCGCGCGGGGTCAAAATCCCCGGCAACGCCGTGCTCATGGTGTTTCGCAACGATTATGCGGTGCGCATGCTGGAAGCGAGTCTGCCAGCCGGCATCGAGGCGCCGTTGCGACTGTATGTGACGGAAAACAAGAACGGCACGGCAAGCGTCAGCTACCGCACCCCGAGCGCGACGTTCGCGCCTTACGGCAGCCGCAAGCTTGACGCTGTGGCCAGTGAACTCGATCCGATTTTTGCAAAGATCGTCGCCGATGCCACTGGCAAATGATGCGCTGAAGGCTCCGGCCGCACCCCTGTGGAAGTCATGGCAGCACCGCCCACTGGCCGTCGGGCTGCTGTTGCTGGCGGGCCTGGCAGCCTTGCTGGCGCGCGACGACCGGCGCATGGCGGTGCTGCTTCTGCTCGGCGCGGCGCTCGGCATTACGCTCTACCACGCCGCGTTCGGCTTCACCGGTGCCTACCGCCGGCTGATCACCGAGCGCGACACCCGCGGGGTGCAGGCGCAGCTCGTCATGCTCGGCGCAGCGACCCTCCTATTCGCGCCGGTGCTGGCGGCCGGTTCCGTATTCGGACGCGAGGTGGCCGGAGCCATTGCGCCGGTCGGCTGGCAGGTGGCGGCCGGCGCTTTCCTGTTCGGCATCGGCATGCAGCTTGGCAATGGTTGCGGCTCAGGCACCTTATTTACCCTGGGCGGCGGCAGTACGCGCATGCTGGCCACCCTTGCCGCCTTTGTCGCCGGCTCGTTCTGGGCCAGCCTGGATATGGGCTGGTGGCAGGCGCTGCCTTCGTGGCCGCCGATCGCGCTCGGCGCAGTATTCGGCTGGCCCTTGGGCGTCGCGCTGCAGATTGCGTTTCTGCTGGTTCTTTGGCTGGGTCTGAAACGCTGGGGCAAACCGGTGCTGAAAAATACTGCGAATGCCGGGGCCGCAGGTGGCCGGCGCATCATCCTGAGCGGACCCTGGCCCCTGCCGGCAGGCGGCTTGGCGCTGGCCGGTCTCAATTTCATGACGCTATTGATTGCCGGCCATCCCTGGAGCATCACCTGGGCCTTCACCTTGTGGGGCGCCAAGATCGCCATGCTGCTGGGATGGAACCCGGAATCAAGCGCTTTCTGGCAAGGCGACTTCCAGCAGGCGGCATTGCAAGGCGGCGTCCTGGACGACATTACCTCGGTGATGGACATCGGGCTGCTTGTGGGTGCGCTGTGCGCCGCGGCGCTGGCTGGCCGCTTCGCCCCGCGGCTTCACATTCCGCTGCGCTCCCTGGTTGCCGCCATCCTCGGCGGCCTGTTGATGGGCTACGGCGCACGCATCGCCTTCGGCTGCAACGTGGGTGCGTTTTTCTCGGGCGTGGCATCGACCAGTCTGCACGGTTGGCTGTGGATCGCTGCAGCACTGCCCGGCACATGGATCGGCATCAAGCTCAGGCCGTGGTTCCGGCTGCCGAACCAGGGGCAGCCGGCCGGTCGTCACGCACCCTGTAGTTGTAAGAAATCGCACCGCGATCCGACTAAGGTTGAATCTTCTCAACCATCCGAGGATAGGCCGTGAAACAGCTAAGAACGATTTTCCTGGCGAGTGCATTGCTGCTTGCCACGGTTGCGGCCGCGCAAACCAGGAACGGCTTCGACTTGACCGGCGCACTGGTGCCGGCAGCACAAATCGAGTCGGGCGGGCCATCCAAGGATGGCATCCCGGCGATCGACCGGCCCCAATTCGTGCGGGCGAGCGACGCGCGCTTCCTGCAAGGCGATGACCGGGTGCTGGGCGTGATGCGCAACGGCATCGCCAAGGCTTACCCGGTGCGCATCCTGAACTGGCACGAAATCGTCAACGACACGTTCGGCGCCGAGCACATCGCCGTCACCTTCTGCCCGCTGTGCGGCACCGGTATCGCCTATGTCTCGGAAGCGGGCGGGAAACCGCTTAGTTTCGGCGTGTCGGGGTTGCTCTACAACAGCGATGTTCTGGTCTACGATCGGCAAACGCAATCACTCTGGTCGCAGATCCTGGCCCAGGCGGTGAGCGGATCGCTCAAGGGCACCAAGCTCACGACTATCGCACTCGCCCACACCAGTTGGGCTGACTGGAAGAAGCGCCACCCGGACACGCAGATGCTGTCGACCGACACCGGTTTTACCCGCGGCTACACCCGCGACCCCTACGCGGGTTACACCCAGGATCAAACCATCATGTTTCCGGTGGCTGGGCGGAGCCTGCGCTATCACCCCAAGGAACTGGTGATTGGCCTTGATGCAAGCGGCAAGTTCAAAGCCTATCCATTCGTAGAACTGGCCAAAATCAAGGACGGCAAGATGACGGACACGCTGGGCGGAAAAGCGCTCACTGTGCGCTTCGATCCCGAGCATCGGACGGGGGCGGCATTCGACGCGCAGGGCAAAGAGATTCCAACGGTCATCGCTTTCTGGTTCGCCTGGTACGCTTTCCATCGCGATACGGAAGTATTTCAGGCGAAGTAGGTTTGCGCAAAGCCCGACATTCTGCGCACAATGTTGGGCTGCGAATTGTGCAAAAACCAGTGTTATCCAAACCTGCACATTCAAGAAATATGCTGGAGTATAGGTAGAAATATGCTGATTTACGCATATATATAATGCGCATTTATAAATACATACCGCAATTAGTAGGTTTGCGCTGAGCTTGCGAAGCCCAACATTGTTGACCGCAGGAACAGATAGACAGCTTTTTTGCTGCAGGGGCAGGGGGCAATCTTTGAAAACAAAAATCATTCTGGTAGTTATTGCGCTTGCGCTGGTCGCCTTGGGCGTCTGGCAATTAGAGTGGGATATGTCGCGGCTCGAGAGCTGGATCGGGCAGCACCGCGTGCTCGGCGCCGGGATTTACTTTGTCCTGGTGGTGGCGTCGGTGGTGCTGCTGCCTTTTTCTTCGCTGCCGCTGCTTCCGTTTGCCACGCAAAACTTCGGCGTGCTACTAACCGCGTTGCTCAGCGCGGCGGGCTGGTGGGTCGGTTGCCTGATCGCGTTCCAGATCGCGCGCCTCGGGCGTCGGTACCTGGAGCGCATCACCTCGATGCAAGCCGTCGACCGCATCGAGGACAAAATCCCGGACGACGTCGGCTTTGGCGGTATCGTGGTGTTGCGCATGATCCTGCCGGTGGACGTCGTCAGCTTCGCGCTCGGACTTCTGAAGCGGCTGCGGTTTCGGACTTACGCTGCGGCCTCGCTTATTGGCATTCTGCCGTTTGCATTCGTCATGAGCTATGCCGGCGGCCAGCTCGGGGCCGGCCGGTTTCTGTCATTCGCCCTGATTGTGGCCGGCATGGTAGCGGTGGTGCTGATCATCCGGCGCCTATGGAAGGCATACAGGTGATTCAGCGAACGCATTAGGAAAAACGCGCGCCCGCTTGCTCCGCAACTACTCCGTACCGGAGTTGGAAGTTTCTTTCTCCCCTTGCAGCGACGCAATCAGCGGGCAGGAAACGTTTCCCTTGCGTGCATGGCAGGCACGCACAAGCTCGGACAGCACGATCTCCATTTGTGCCAGGTCGACCATCTTCTCGCGCACGTCCTGAAGCTTGTGCTCGGCCAGGTGGCTGGCTTCGTCGCAGTGGGTGCCATCCTCCAATCGGAGCAATTCGGCGATTTCGTCCAGGCTAAAGCCCAGCCGCTGGGCCGATTTCACGAACCGCACCCGCGTCACATCCAACTCTCCATAACGGCGAATGCTGCCGTAAGGCTTGTCCGGCTGCGGCAATAAGCCCTTGTGTTGGTAGAACCGGATGGTTTCCACATTGACCCCGGCAGCCTTGGCGAAGGTGCCGATGGTCAAATTCTCAAAAATATTTTTCATACCGCTTGACTCCGTACATGACTACGGAAGTAATCTTAAGCTATCCACTCAAGATTCGAAAGGAGAAACATATGTCCGAACCGCAAAATGGGCGCAGCAGCCTCGTCGCCGGAGGGCTGGCTGCCATCCTTGCCTCCACCTGCTGCCTTGGGCCGCTGGTACTGGTCGCCCTGGGTTTTAGCGGGGCCTGGATCGGCAACCTGACGGTGCTGGAACCGTATCGTCCAATCTTTATCGGCGCGGCGCTGGTGGCACTGTTCTTTGCCTGGCGGCGCATTTTCCGCCCGGCGCAAGCCTGCAAGCCGGGTGATGTGTGCGCGATCCCGCAGGTGCGCAGCACCTACAAACTGATCTTCTGGATCGTCGCCGCGCTGGTGCTGGTCGCGCTCGCCTTTCCCTACATCCTTCCCTTGTTCTATTAACCCGGAGTTCATCATGAAAAAACTGTTGACATTGTTCGCATTCGCCACCTTCATCGCGGCACCGGCCTGGGCCGCCACGAAGACCGTTACCCTGTCGGTGCCGGGCATGACCTGTGCCGCCTGTCCGTTCACCGTCAAGGCGGCGCTCTCCAAGGTCGAAGGTGTGAGCAAGACCGACGTGCAATTCGAGAAGCGTGAAGCTACTGTGACCTTTGACAACGCCAAGACCAGTGTCCAGGCACTGATGAAGGCAACCGGCAACGCCGGCTATCCGTCCACACGCAAGAACTGATCATGCAAAACTCGAAAACACTGATGCGTGTCGGCGTGATTGGCACGGTGCTGGTGGCACTGTGCTGTTTCACCCCGATTCTGGTGATCTTGCTCGGGGTGGTTGGCTTGTCCGTCCTCACCGGCACTCTCGACTACGTACTGCTGCCTGCACTTATCGCGTTCATCGGCTTGACCATTTACGCAGTTCAGCGCAAACGCAATGCCGATGCTTGCTGCCCACCAACCAGAACTGGAGAAAAAAATGATTGAAATAAAAGTGGAGGGCATGACCTGCACATCTTGCGCCACGCATCTCAAAGATGCCTTGGAAAAAATTTCCGGCGTAAAAACTGCCTCAGTTTCCTATCCCGAGAGCCGCGCACAGGTGATGGCAGACGCAAGCGCCAGTCGCGACCGGATGCTGGCCGCTATCACTACATTGGGTTATCAGGGTACTTTCGAAGAAGATGACAACAAACGCAACTCCAGAAAGATTGCCGCATCTAAAAAAAGCGGCAACGGCCTGCACATTGCCGTCATCGGCAGCGGCGGCGCTATGGCCGCAGCACTGAAGGCGGCCGAACTCGGGGCCCAGGTCACGCTGATCGAGCGCGGCACCATCGGCGGCACTTGCGTCAACATCGGCTGCGTGCCATCCAAGATATTCATCCGCGCGGCGCATATCGCGCATCTGCGGCAGAGCAGTCCATTCGATGCCGGCATCAGTGCTAGCGCCCCCGTCATTGACCGCAAGACATTGCTGGCGCAGCAGCAGGCGCGCGTCGAGGAACTGCGGCATGCCAAGTATGAAGGCATTCTGGAGCGCAACCCGGCCATCACCGTGCTGCGCGGCGCGGCCCGTTTCAAGGATGGCGGCCACCTGATCGTGCAAATGACCGCAGGCGGCGAGCGTGCGGTGGCATTCGACCGCTGCCTGATCGCCACCGGCGCCAGCCCGGCCGTACCAACGATCCCGGGTCTGAAGGACACGTCGTACTGGACTTCGACCGAGGCGCTGGTGAGCGATGCCATTCCGAAAAGGCTGGCCGTGATCGGCTCGTCGGTGGTGGCGCTGGAGCTGGCGCAAGCCTTCGCGCGACTAGGCAGCAAGGTGACGATTCTGGCGCGCAACACGCTGTTTTTCCGCGAAGACCCGGCCATCGGCGCAGCCGTTACGGCGGCCTTCCGTGCCGAAGGCATCGAGGTGCTGGAACATACGCAGGCCAGTAACGTTGCCTATGCGGATGAGGAATTTGTGCTCACCACCGAGCATGGCGAAGTACACGCCGACAAACTACTGATCGCCACCGGCCGGGTGCCAAATACGCGCGGGCTGAATCTGGAAGCGGCGGGCGTCGCGGTCAATGCGCAAGGCACCATCGTCATCGACCAAGGCATGCGATCCAGTGCGGCGAACATCTATGCCGCCGGCGACTGCACCGACCAGCCACAGTTCGTGTATGTGGCGGCAGCGGCTGGCACCCGCGCTGCAATCAACATGACCGGCGGCGACGCCATGCTCGATCTGACTGCGATGCCGGCGGTGGTGTTCACCGATCCGCAGGTGGCCACGGTGGGCCTAACCGAAGCAGAAGCACATGCACAAAACATCGAGACCGAGAGCCGCACCTTAACTTTGGACAACGTGCCGCGTGCGCTCGCCAACTTCGACACGCGCGGCTTCATCAAGCTGGTCGCCGAGGTGGGCAGCGGTCGTCTGATCGGGGTGCAAGCGGTGACGCCGGAGGCGGGAGAACTGATTCAGACAGCGGTACTGGCCATTCGTAACCGCATGACAGTACAGGAACTGGCTGATCAATTGTTTCCGTACCTGACGATGGTCGAGGGGCTGAAGCTCTGCGCACAGACCTTTTTCAAAGACGTGAAGCAACTGTCCTGTTGCGCAGGATGAGGGAAAGGCGGTGCTCGGCGAGTGCTTATTCGGTTTTCCGTCTGGCACAGGAGGCGGGCGTGAGTGTGCATATCGTGCGCGACCACATGCTGCGCAGGCTGCTGCGACTGGTGGCGCGTACTGCGGGCGGGCATTGCGTGTTCGACGCGGGCACCTTGCAGCGGCTGCGCTTTGTGCGGGCCGCTTTCGAAGCCGGTATTGGCCTCGACACGCTGATGCGACTGTGCCGGGCGCTGGATGCTGAAGACGACAATGATGCGGCAGCGCAGCTTGCCGATGTGGGCCAGCTCGTCGGGTGCCGACGACGGGCTCTAGTTGACCTCGAAGCGCAGTTGGCCGCTCACCGGCTACCCCTATTGCGAGGTGAGGCCGTAATTGGTGCGACTTCACGTCGCACACATGCTTTATTTTCCGTTTTCTGAGACTACCCCATCAGGCGCAAAGCGACGATCCCCAGCCCAAACGTACTGATGACAGCGCCGTAAAGCAGGCCGCGCCAGACCTTTCCGCCGCCGACCGTGCACGCCGTGTAGCCGGCGGCGAAAAGCACGAATACGAGAAACCAGCAGGCCCCGACGAAAGCCTTGCCAAGCGGTAGCCAGCCGGCGGAAACGGCAATGAAAGCCACTGCAGGTACGATGCCGGGCGTGACGACGATCAGCGAGTAACGCAGCAAGGCAGTCGCTTCCGAAAAAGTCACCCTGCGCTTGCTCGCGATCTCATCGGCCAGTCCGCGTGAGAAGGCTTCCGCGACGGCGTTTGCACCGAGCGTCATGAAGATGGTCGCCATGGCGCTCCATTCGGTTAGCGCGGCACCCTCCAGCACGGTCAGCAGCGCGAGCACAATGATCGATCCGTTGAGTATCTTGTGGAGTTTGAATCCGATGTCCCCGGCCGCGCTTGTTAGCATATTGCATAACTCCCGATGAATAAATCGTGGCTTGCGCCAAATGCATAAAACGGCAGGATCTATCATCCGCAACGATGCAAGCTTCCTCCTGATCGCCGACGACAGACAGGCTGCAATCAAGACCATCAATAATATACAGTGTGATGTATTATTTTCGTCGCAATCAGAATATGCGTAAAATAGTATTTTTTATATAAAATGATGGGAGTATATTAATTTTGCATCAAACAGCGGATGATGCGCACTTGTCCATGAAAGACACGAAAAGCACGAAAAGACGTAACCGCCCGGACTGCGTGCCGGGCTTCGCAAGTACAGTGCCAACCCTATTTCCGTAGGGGCGGGTTTGGAACCCGCCCTACGTGCTGCTCCTGCCACCTGACGATCCTTGCCTGATTCGAGCCGCAGCTTACTTCTTGGCCGCGCAGGGATTGGCCGGTTTGGCAGCGCAAGGATTGGCTGCTTTGGCAGCGCAAGGATTGGCCATCTTTTCCTTGCTCTTGTGCTTGGCCTTCGGGGCGCACGGATTCATGGACTTCGCAGCGCACGGATTCATGGATTTTGCCGCACAGGGGTTGGCAGCAACGTCAGCTGCGGCAACTGGCAGTGAGAACGCAACAGCGCTCAGAGCAGCCAGTCCGAGGGAATATGCCTTGCGGGATAGGGTTTGCATGGTAAGTCCTTTCAATCAAGTAAGAATCGGCGCGAACAATCATTCGCGCCCGTGGTGCCAACCTCGTCTTGCCGGCAATGCGGCAGCAACCAGGCCAGCGATGGGAAGAAATGGTTGCCCATTTTTTGCTCCTGTTGCTTCAGTCGGAGCAGATTGGCAATTTCTTACACTGGACAACCAAGCGGTGCATCCAGACCCTCAAGCTCCGTAATCAGTTGCTCGACCGAAATCGGCAGAGTGCAGGTTATATCCAGCGCCCTGTCCTCGAATATGTCGGTATCTGGATGTTGCGTTTGCCACTCGGACAGCACCGTGTCGCGCTGCCGGATCAGCGCTTCGATATGCGGGCGATACAGCCGCAACATGGCGCTCAGCCAACGATTCACGCACCAGTTGGGGAAGGCATGATCGATGGCGAAATGGTCTAGCATGGCGGTCACCTGCTGCGCCGGATACCAGGCTTCATCCGTGACCCAGCGGTTGGTGCAGAAAATCCCGCTTGGGTAGCCCCATGCATCCATCGAAATGGCGATCAGGTGGCAGATGGCATCGTCACCGCTCGGCCAGGCTTCGCTTGCCGGCGGGTAATCAATCGGCGCGCTGCCTGCCGGCATGCCGCCTGCGCGCAGGAAAGTGTGAAAATGCCCGTGCTCCACTTCACTGCCCCGATGGGCGTGGTAATAGTACTGGCCGCAGGTTTCTGTATCGAAAACGTCGTCCGGCGGGTAGTGCTCCATCTCGACGAAATCTCCTTGTCCGCGCAATACCTCGCCGACGATATTCAGATCGGCCTTCTCCATGACCCGGTAGCACTCGCGGATTTCCTTGCCGGCAGCCAGCATCGATGCGCGCAATGTGCGCGGCAAGGTTTTCAGATCTGGATTCATGTTCATGGTTTGAGACTCTCGAAATGACGGGTCCGGCTGCGCGCCACAGGTGTTCGCCCCGGCTGGCTTAGCGCCGGGGCGGCCTGGCTTTACATCTTCTTGGCTGCGCATGGATTAGCCTTGGCCGCACACGGGTTTTTGGCCGCGCCCGGATTGGCCATCGCTGCGCCCGGCTTGTATCCTTTTTGCACCTCCCCAAAGTAGGCGGCCAGCGATGCAAGTTCCTTGGAATCCCAGGGCAGCGGCTTGGCGGCCATCGGCTTGAGCATGCACAATTGAATCATTTCATCGAGGTTGATCTTTTTTATGCCAATGTCTGTTGCCATCTGAACGGCGTGCGGGTAAGGCTTGGCGAAAGTTGCCTGATAGGCGTTATTGCCCTGATGACACGTCATGCAAGCCGCGCCATTGGTGCTCAGCTTGGCATCCTTGGCGAGGCGCTCGCCTTCGGCGATCAGGGCGGCCTTGCTCCCCTTGTAAGGCTTGTAGCCAGCCGGGCGCAGGACTTGCTTCGGGTCAATCTTGGCACCAGCGGCGCAGGGATTTTTGGCCGCACAAGGGTTGGCGGCTTTGGCCGCACAAGGATTTTTCGGTGCGCAGGGATTGGCGGCAAGTGCTGCTCCCCCGAAAGCGGCGGCCAGGAGGCCGCTAGAAATCATTGCGGCAATGCGTGTGTTTCGGGGTTTCGCGTATGGGTTCATGACTATCTCCAAGTTTGGATCAATGTGATGAGGCTTCTTCTCTGGCCTCGCCTTGCGCAGGTGCGCCACTACAACTGCTCCCCTGGCTGGCAGCGCAGTTCGTAGTTCGTAGATACTCTGTTCAAAATCAAGCCTTTTTCACGTTGCGACAACAGCGACGTAGGTGCGAATTTATTCACACTCTTAACTGTTCCACGCGAACTGGTGCGAATAAATTCGCACCTATCAGCAAATGGCATCCCGATTCGGATAATCGCCGCGATTTTTTTATAAACACATTCAAAACATAGCGCCAGGCGAGGAAAAATATCATGCATGTAAGCTCTCCAAATGGGCCATTGCCGTCAGTCGCACCACCCCACCTTTTTCTTACAGCGGCATTCAAAACAGCCGGATCAGGGCAAGGCCAAGCGCCTGGAAAAAACAATATAGGGCGATGCGCCGGCGTTATCGCGCGCTTGTGCAATCAACTGCCTACTGCCGGCTTTCATCTCGCCTTGCAACAATGACACATAGAATTCCAGGTAAAACGCATCAGGCTGGACTTCTGCCTGCCACATCAGGGAAGTTGCGCGGACGTGTCGCGGCATGCGGTAATCGAAAGTCGCCTCGGCATCCGGTGCGATGCGCGTATCGGCGATTTCTGTGCTGAGGTCCAGCGTCACTTGGCGGCCGATCACGAATTGTTGTTCCGTGCCATCGAGCTTGTGGCCGGACGCGTCTTGCTGGAAACCGCGAATCAGGATCTTGGGTGTGACATAGGTCGGAAAATAATGACCCACGCCGGTATTGGCCACGCTAAGGCGCGCTGCGACCTGACCGTTCGCGATGGACGCCGCGCCGGCACGTACCCCGACGCCTTTTTTCACCATCTCGGGATCGTGGATGCCGCGCCACAAGTGACGCCTATCCGGCATGTGGCAAGACTGGCAGGACACACCCTGGCGCGCATAGCGGCTGTCCTGCCACTCTTTGTAGGTGTTCTCCAGCAGCTTGCCGTTGAGCGCGTATTCGTCACCCTTGAACTGGTGACAGGCGGCACAGAACTGCGAACTTTCAAAGGCGCGATTGGCTTTCCAGCCGGCGTGAGGGTAAGCGCTCAGGTCGCCGCCTGGCTGGCTGCCATTGCGGCGCGGCGGCCCATGCCATTCATTGTTGCGAACATGGCAGGCCGCGCAAACCAACCCTTGCTGATGCAGCGGCCGAATCTCGGGCTTGCCACCGGCTTGTTTGTTTGCCTGTTTCTCGAGTGCGGCTACCAGGCTGTCGGCTTGTTCCGCCAGCGGGGCATGGCAGCGTATGCAGCTTTGATGATCGTCGCGCGCGTGAGCCGGCATCTCCTGCAACTGCCCCAAGATGCCGGGTCCCATGGCGCGACTATGCCGGCTTTTGCTCCAATCCTTGAACTGACTTGCGTGGCAACCGGCGCAGCTTTGCGGCGCCAGCGAGATGCCTTGCGCAGCAGCCGGAAGTTTACCCTGCGGCGCCAACGGCCTGGCCCAGTGTTTTTCCAGAAAACGCGCAGTTTCCGCCTCGACCGGGGATGCTGCCGTTGGCTTGGGAGTAGAGGGTTTTGGCGCTTTGGCATCAGGCTCGCAGCCACCCAAAAATACAGCCAGAATCAAGACTGGCAGCCATAGGCGCGAATAACGGTGCAACATCAAGGTTCCTCGAAATTGAATTTTTGCTGCCCCGGATTATTCAGGCTTGCGGCAAAATCCCTGTGCCGGAACATCCAATGCTGAATTGAACTTGCTGGATAGATTCTGAAATGCGATCAGCGCCGCGAGTTCGATCAACTCGTCGTCGTTGAAGTGGACCCGTAGTTGGCTTGCAAGCGCATCGTCTATCCTGGCTTCGGTATAGGTTACTGCTTCCGCAAAACGCAAAGCCGTTTTTTCTCGTTCGCTATAATGCTGTGACGCACCGAACTGCGGCAAGTCTGCGAGTTTCTCCGGCGCGACGGCACGTTCAAGTGCTGTTGCTGAATTGAGATCGACACAAAAGGCGCACCAGTTGATCTGCGATACCCTGACGGTAATCAGTGAGCGCAAGGCTGGTTCAATCGGCGAAGTTTTGCGATCGATGGCACGATAAAACGCAGTCAGCGCCAGAAACACCTTGGGTGTACGCCCCCACAAAAGTGCCGGCTCCAGTTCAATTCCATATTTACGCCGTTGCAACCAAAGAATAAGTCTCACATACCACGGGTAACGAATGTTGGTTGCAGTGCTAATCATTGCCATTTAAATCACCTCTCGAATTTTTACCTGACTGTCCGGCAGGCTGCCTGCATATTAGCCGCGCATTCCTGAAACATACGCGGCCGTCAGTGGATTCTCCGGCGTTTCGAACAGCGGCCGGCAGCGTCCGAACTCGATCAGTTTTCCGACCCGCTCCTTCATCCAGAAAAACGCTGCGTAATTGGCGATGCGTCGCGCCTGGGCCAGTCCTGCCAACGGCAGCAGCTTGATCGGCGTACCTTGTCCTGCTTCGAATTCGGCGCTGCCGATCGAGACATAGCCGATGGCGCCCGGATTGCCGGCCACGGTCTTGATGCCCTGCTGGTTGTCGCCAATGATCACCTGCGGCTTGATGTCGCAGTTCTTCAGAGCGAAATGATTCAGGAAGCGCACATTGTCATAACCGAAGGCATCCGTATGGAACGCTCGGTGTTTCTCTGCGACAGCGAGTTGCTCGTCGGTCATATCGACGCCAACCACCTCGCCGTTCGGGCCGACCAATTGCGCCAGCGTGTAGACATCGCGTCCAGAGCCGCAACCGAGATCGAGCACCCGGCAGTCTTCCAGCAATGGCGGGCAGACCAGGCCGCAACCGTAATAGCGCGCCAGCACTTCCGGGTGTATGCGCGCCAGCAAGGGTTTGAGCCAGGCTGGCATCTGGCTGATGTCGCAGCAGGCGCTGGTCTTGAGGTCGCCGGAATGCTGCAACTGGCGACCGTAATAGTCTTGAACGATGTCATGCATGATGGATGCCTCGATATGTGAAAAATCGCGTTATGAGATCAGCGTTGTGACGGCTGCGATTCTTGCACCGAGCCCAAACTGCATCAGACTGGCCGCCGGTCGAACACCACCATGGCGATGCCGCCCAGAATCGCCACCGAGGCCAGCATCAGCAGCAAGGTAATCGGCTCACGCAGGAACAGCAAGCCCGCCAGCGCCGCGATGACCGGTACGCTCAATTGCACCGTGGCAGCGCGGGTTGCCGTCAATCCGCGCAAGGCCGCGTACCAGAGCGCATAACCGAGGCCCGAAGCAATCGCACCCGACAGCACTGCATACAGAATTCCCAATCCATCCAGTTGCTGTTGCGCCAGCAGCGCGGCGCTCAGCAGCACAGCCAAGGGCGCGGCGCGCAAGAAATTACCGGCTGTAGCGCCGACCGGATCGACCACGCCGCGCCCACGCAGAGAGTAAATGCCCCAGGCGATGCCGGCCGACAGCATCAGCAATGCGGCTCCCAGCGGCGGTGCCGACAAACCCGGCAACATCACGGCAACCAGTCCGGCCAAGGCCAGCAACAAGCCGCTCGCCTGGCGCAGGTAGAGTCGCTCTCCAGACCACCAGCCTGCCAGAATCATGGTCGCCTGCACCGCCCCAAACAATAACAAGGCTCCGGTGCCGGTGGTCAAACTCGTATAGGCAAACGAAAAACCGCCGGCGTAGGCAAACAAGGCAAATGCCGATGGCCAGTTGCCGCCAATGCCGTGAATGCCACGATTCCTGCCGGCGGCCGCGCCACCGCGTCGAAAATAAACCAGCAAGGCCAGCATTAGCGCCCCGGACAGCAAACGTATTGCAGTGAAGCTGGCGGGGTCGATCGATGTCTGTCGAAAAGCAAGACGGCATAGCACCGAATTGCCGGCAAAAGACAGCATGGCAAACAGAGTAAGCAAAAACAGGCGGGTGACGGACATAAATAATTCTGAACCCAATCCTAAACCGGCGTTCGCATCGAGACGAATTCTTCCGCCAGAGTCGGATGAATGCCGATGGTGGCGTCGAATTGCGCCTTGGTGGCCTGGCATTGCAGCGCCACCGCAAATCCCTGCACCAACTCCCCCGCATCCGGGCCGACCATGTGCACGCCCAGCACCCGGTCGCTGTCGGCATCCACAGGTTTCGCCTGCGCGTCGTAGCGATAACGGATGGGACAGGCACGACCGAGATCTGCGCTCATCTGCCTGCACCCATATGAGAGACCAGTTGGCCGCCTGCAGTCGTCGCAATAAAACGCGCCTGGTCACGCTCGCCGGGGCGATACAGACTCACTAGCCGCTCATCAGTCACATCGGCAACCGGACAATCAAATACGATGGCGCCGTGTTTGATACCAATGGCTCGATCGGCCAGAACCGGCAGCAATGACGGGTTGTGTACCACGGTAATCAAGGTCGCGCCGGCGGCTGCCCTGACCAATACCTGGCAGACATCCGCCGCCGCTGCCGGATCAAGCGCCGCAGTCGGTTCGTCGGCCAGGATCAATCGTGGCCGCTGCATCAACAGACGCGCAATCGCGACTTTTTGACGCTCACCACCAGACAAGCGATCCGCTCTGGTGTGGGTGCGAGAAATCATGCCGACCGCGTTCAAGGCTGCTTTGGCGCCTTTGATCTCGTCGGGTGGATACCAGCGAGCCAGGCTATGCCATCCATTGACCCGTCCCAGGCATCCAATCAGCACGTTTTCGATGGCGGTCAATCGCGGCACCAGATGCAGTCCCTGCATGATCTGTCCGACATCGCGGCGCAATGCGCGTTGCGCTTTGGGTTCAAGGGGGTCGCTAAGCGCGCGATTGAGCACCCGCACGACGCCGTGGTGTGGACATATGAGACCGCCAACAAGTCGCAGCAAGGTCGACTTCCCCGCGCCATTTGCCCCCAGAACAGCGATGCGTTCGCCTTCAACAATCTTGAGATTGTCAATCTCCAGTATGGGGCGATCACCCGCTACACAAACCACCTCCTTCAACGCAATAATCGTTTTTTGATTCATAACAGTAGCTGCCGAATGCGCCGACTCATCGCGTCGAATGAAAACACGAGTATGACAATCACGATGAGCACGGTTGACAAGCGGCCCCACTGGAACAGGGAAGCCGCTTCGGAGATGAGCAGTCCAAGCCCACCAGCGCCGATTACGCCAAGGATGGTGGAATCGCGGATATTGTATTCCCAGATATACAAATGACTCGATATGAACTGCGGCAGCACCGAGGGCCAGACTGCGTTAAAAAACACCTGAAACGGCGTCGCCCCCACGTTGCGCACCGCCTCGATCGCGCCCATGTCCAGGCTCTCGATTGATTCGGCAAATAATTTCCCATACGTTCCCATCGAGTGCAAGCCGATGGCCAGTATTCCTGCGGTTGGCCCCAGGCCCACGATGCCGACCAGCACCAGCCCGAAGACCAGGGTGTGAATGGAACGCGTGACATCCAGCAGTGTCTTGGCGGCCCAGGCAAGAGGCTTGGGCATCGCCAGATTTCGGGCTGTCAGCCACGCCAGCGGCAGCCCCAGCAGCGCACCCAGCAAGGAACCCAGTGTTGCAATGCGGATGGTATCCCAAGTGGCCGACGCCAGCCCGGACAGATACCTGCGCTCCACGACCCGCCGGTTTTCCACGCGCAGCACAGTCCCGTCATCGCTCTTGTACTCCAGGCGCGTGTCGCCAAACCAGGCGTCAAGGAAACTCGGCCGCGCGAATTCACTCGCTGTTTTGACAATATTGGCGAACGGGTTGCGACCCAGCGACAGGTCTCCCTCTTGCGTCAGTGTGCCCAGACATACCGCCACCAAGCTCGCGTACATCACGCACAATGCAAAGAAACCTGCTCGTCCTCGAAGAGAGTCGATGAGCCGCTGGGCGATCATTTTACTTTCAATGCTCCCGTGGCAAGCCCGGCATCACGAATCGGCTTGTAGAACAGATTGTCGCGTACCACGAAGCCAGTGTAGTGGGCAGGCAGCAGGTTCGGTTGCGTCTTCAACGCTTGCGCAACGTCCGTGAGGGCGCCCCTCAATCGGGTCACGAATTTGTTGTCGCCGTATAACGCCGCGCTGACCGCGACAGCATCGTTGGGCAAGGGATCGGATTGCCAGATGATCTTCGACTGATCAGCCTTGATCAGTCCTTGCTCGATCATCGCATTGCGATTCCGGTTGTAGTCGGCACCGGCGTCAAGCACGCCTTGCGTAACCTGGGTTTCAATGGCTTGGTGTTTGGTGTAAAGCACCTTGCTGAAGTATGTTTCAGGATTGATACCCTGGGTCATGAAGTAGTGCGACGGAATCAGGTAACCGGATGTCGAACCTTTGTCGCCAAACGCAAATGTCTTGCCCTTCAGATCCGACGGCCGGTTGATGCCAGAATTCGGATGCGTGACCATGATCGCGTAATACTCAGGTTTGCCATCATAGAGAATGGTGGCAACCACCTGCGCTCCGGCCTCCTGATTGGCTAATACATAGCCCCATGGGCCGAGTAGGCCAATGTCGGTCTCGCCATTGGCTAGTGACTTGGCAAGCCCCTCCCAGCTATCGACCGTCCGCAATTCGACCTTTCGGCCCAATTTTTCTGCAAGGTAGTTCGCCAAGGGGCGATAGGTTGCGTCATTCTTGTCCTTGTCGGCTTGGAATAGCCCAACACCAAGTCTTAGTGGCGCATCTGCCGCCATGACGTCCTGCCCTAGCAGCGCGGCGCAAAACAACACAATCAGTTTCAGAGCAGCTTTCATCAATTTTTCTAATCAGATTGGTAATGGCGTTCTGTCGCGTAAGGATGATCATTTATTACAGTTCTGGACGAACTATCTGTGTGGGGTAGTGCAATTTCGGTTGCTGCATTCCTACACCGGCGTTCGCATGGTGACAAATTCTTCCGCCATGGTTGGATGAATGCCGATAGTGGCATCGAATTGCGCCTTGGTAGCATTGCATTGCAGCGCCACGGCAAATCCCTGCACCAACTCCCCCGCATCCGGGCCGACCATGTGCACTCCCACCACACGGTCGCTGTCGGCATCGACGACCAACTTCATGAAGGTGCGTTCAGTCGATCCCGACAAGGTGTGTTTGAGCGCCTTGAATTCGCTCTTGAAAATTTTTATTGTGCCGTATTTCTGGCGCGCATCCAGTTCCGTCATGCCGACTGTCGCGACATTCGGGTGACTGAAAACAGCGGTCGGAATGTTTTCATACGACAGGCGACGCTCACCTTGCTGGAACAGATTTGCCGCCACCATCATTCCCTCGGCCAGTGCCACCGGCGTCAGAGCCACGCGGTCGATCACGTCGCCGATCGCATAGATCGAATCGATGCTGGTTCTGAATTGCGCATCGACGACGATGGAACCGTTTTCACGCACGGCAATCCCAGCTTTTTCGAGACCAAGATGGACGGTATTGGCAGCGCGTCCGGTGGCAAACAGCACGCACTCCGCATCGATTCCCCCGCTGCCTGGTTTCGTGTTCAATTGCAGGTGCTTGACAGCGCCATCGACATGCATTGCCTCGATGTCCGTGTCGAACCGGACGTCGATGCCTTTCTTGGCCATTTCGGCAGCCAGGAATGGGCCGAGGTCGTGATCCATCGTGCGCAGTATCCGGCTGCCGCGATAGATCAGCGTGACCTTGCTGCCCAGGCCGTTCAGGATGGATGCCAGTTCAACCGCAATGTAACCGCCGCCAGTGACGACTGCGCGCGCCGGCAATGCATCCATGTGAAAAAAATCGTCGGAAGTGATGCCGTACTCGCCGCCCGGAAAGACCGGCCTGGTCGGCCTGCCGCCGGTAGCGATCAGGATGAAGCGCGCAGTAATGCTGCGGCCATTGACGACCACGGTATGCGCATCCTCGATGTGCGCATGTCCATCCAGCACCGCGACCGAGGCCTGCTCCAGCACAGTGCGATAGATGCCATTAAGTCGCTCGATTTCGCGGTTCTTGTTGGCAATCAAGGTTGCCCAGTCGAATCGCGTCTTGCCAAGTTGCCAGCCGAAGCCTGCCGCATCCGCGAAGTCGTCATGAAAATGGGCTGCATAGGACATCAGTTTCTTGGGGATGCAACCGAGGTTGACACAGGTACCGCCCAGAGCGCTCTTTTCAGCCAGCGCAACCTTGGCGCCATACTGGCTTGCAAAACGGCTGGCGCGCACCCCGCCCGAGCCGCCGCCAATGGTAAACAGGTCGTAATCGTAGGTAGCCAAGTGATCTCCCGGTTGTCATGTAATGGATTTTAATAACTGATGTTACGTACTTCCCAGGCAAAACGAGTCGAGATTTGTAGTTGGCGCTGAGCGCAGCGAAGCCCAACATTGTTGTCATAATATGGGGCTGATCAAGCTTTAGCCCGACCTGCAAATGCTGTCCTGCACCGCCTTCAGCCAGGCTTTTGGCAGCCACTGCAAATCAGCCGGCTCATCAATGTCGTGCAGCATCGGTTGGCTATGCACAGCCCAGCCCAGTTGCCCCAGGCGGCATAGCGTCTCAAAGGCAACGCTGTTGGTACTCCAGGCAATGCCTGTGAACAGGCACGGATGGAACCGGTTCAAGCCGAGCAACGCATAGCCGCCATCAAAGGTCGGAAACAGCGCAGCATCCGTGCGTTGCAATGCAGCGGCGGCTTGCCGTAGATGATCTGAGCTGAGTTGCGGACAATCGGTGCCGATCAGCAGGACCGATTCGCCGCTTGTCAGTACGCGTTGCGCCGCGCGCGCCATTTTTTCTCCTAAATCGCCCGCGCCCTGATCCGACCATTGCACCGCATCCGTTATGGGGATTCTCTGCCACACCGGGTCTGCCGCAGATGGGGTTACACATAATTCAACCGGGCCTACGTTGGCAGCCAGGGCTTTGTGCAGCGTATGCAGCAACAGGCGTTGCGCCAGATCGGCCGCACCCTGTGCACCCAGTGCTGGAATCAAACGGGTCTTGGCGAACCCCGGCAATGGCGCCTTGGTAAAAATCACAATACGGGTAGGCGGAACCGGTTTCATCGATACGCCTGTGCCAGTTGACTTGCCGGGACGCCACGCCAGTAACCCCAGCGCAGCCGCCACATCAACAGGATCGTGCGCCAGACGCCGCGCGTCTCCCAGCGCCGGCCCGAGGTAGTCACGCAGCGCTTGACGCAGGCCGGTCGCGAGAATTTGCGCAAGCGTTTGGACAATTCGACGTCTTCCATCAATGGCTGATCCGGGAAGCCGCCCACTGCATCGAACGCCGCACGGCTGACAAACATGGCCTGGTCGCCGGTGGCGATGCCGCTTAGGCGCGAGCGCAGGTTCATCATGCGCCCCACCACGCGCAGCATGAACGCACGCCCGGCGATGCAGACATCGAAACGGCCCCAGCAGTAGCGGCCAGACAACGCCTGCTCGACCAGCACTGCGGCCCCATCCGGCAATTGGGTATCGGCATGCAGGAACAACAGCGTATCAAAGCTGGCACGCGCCGCGCCGGCATTCATTTGCCGGGCACGACCGCGCGCTGAACGCACCAGCGTGAAGCCGGCGCACTGCGCGATGTCGGCCGAACCATCGTCGCTGCCGCCATCGGCGATGATGACTTCGCAACCGTGCCGCAGCAGCGGCAGCAGCCGTTCCAGCAGCAGCGGCAGCGCTTGCGCTTCGTTGAGCACCGGCACGATGATGGACAGCTTCATGGCTTTACCCCCGCATCCAGGCGTGATAGCGCTCCAGCCATGCGAATATCCACTGCGGCACATGGCTGCGTTTCCATTCGCCTGCGACGTATTTGTTGGCTTCGGACAAAGTTGGATAAGTGTGAATCGTGCCGAGAATTTTGCCCAAACCCAAACCGTGTTTCATCGCCAACACGAATTCAGCCAGCAGCTCAGCCGCATGCTCGCCGACGATGGTCACGCCCAGAATGCGATCCTTGCCAGGCACCGTCAACACTTTGACGAAGCCATACGCGGCGCCATCGGTAGTGGCGCGGTCCAGACCGTCGAGATCATATTGTGTGACCTCATAAGCCACATGTTTCTCTCTGGCTTCTTGTTCGTTGATCCCCACGCGAGCCACTTCCGGCGCAATGAAGGTGGCCCAGGGGATCACCGAATAATCCACCTTGAATTTCTTGAAATCGCCGAACAGCGCATTGACCGTCGCATACCAGGCCTGATGCGCGGCGGTATGGGTGAACTGATAAGGGCCGGCCACGTCGCCGGCGGCGAAGATGTTGGGATACAGCGTTTCCAGATAATCGTTGGTCAGTACCGTGCGCTGGGTTTCAATCCCCAGTTGTTCCAGCCCGTAGCCGGAGAGCCGCGCCACCCGTCCCACCGCGCATAACAGCGCGTCGAACTCGATGCGCAGTTCGGCCCCGTCGTGTTCGAGGACGATGAATTTGCTCTCGCGGCCATCCACAGATTCACGTTCGCAGCGCAGGGCTTTGTGATTAGTCAGAACGTCCACGCCGTCGCGCGTGAGTGCATTGCGTGCCAGTTCGGAGAGTTCCTGGTCTTCGCGCATCATGATGCGCGGCGCCATTTCAACTTGCGTAACTTGCGAACCCAGGCGCGCAAAACTTTGCGCCAGCTCGCAGCCGATCGGCCCGCCGCCCAGCACCACCAGACGGGCCGGCGGCGCATCCAGCTTGGCAAATTCGTCCCATAGCGTGTCGCTGGTGACATAGCCGACATCGTCCAGACCGGGCAACAGCGGCACGATCGGTTTGGCGCCGGTGGCGATGACGATGCTGCGGGTGGTCAGGCGTGCAATATGGTTGTCGCCGCCATTATTCAATGTCACTTCCACCGTCCAGGGATCGACAATGCGGGCGTAGCCCTGTAGCACTTCCACACCTAATTTGGTGTAGCGCTCCACGCTGTCGTGCGGTGCGATGGTTCGGATAATTTCGTGTACCCGTGCCATGATCTTGCGGAAACTGAATTCCGGCACCACCGCTGCCAGTCCGTAGTGCTCGCCATGGCGCATCTGATGGGCGATGCGGGCCGACTTGATCAGCGCCTTGCTCGGTACGCAGCCGTAGTTCAGGCAGTCGCCGCCCATTTTGTGCGCTTCGATCAGAGTCACCTTGGCGCGCACGGTGGCGCCGATGTAGGCGGAAACCAAACCAGCCGCGCCGGCACCGATCACGATCAGATTGCGGTCGAATTTTTTCGGGCGCTGCCATTTGGCATACACGCGACGACGTTGCAACAGCTTCAAGAACCATTTGGATAGCATCGGGAATACCCCCAGCAGTGCGAACGATATCAACAACCCTGGCGAAACAATGCCGGACAGGCTCTGCAATTGCGCCAGCTGGGTGCCGGCATTCACATACGCCAGCGTGCCGGCCAGCATGCCTACCTGACTGACCCAATAATAGCTTCTGATACGAATTTTTGTTAGCCCCATCAAGAGATTGATGAGAAAAAATGGAAACAGCGGCACCAGGCGCAGCGTGAACAGGTAGAACGCGCCGTCACGCGCCATGCCATCGTTAATGGCTTTTAGCCGGTCCCCGAAACGGTTTTGGATCGCATCGCGCAACAGATAACGGGAGGCCAGAAAAGCCAGCGTGGCACCGATGCTGGCAGCGAACGAAACGATCACCGTGCCTGCCAGCAGGCCAAACAAGGCGCCTGCTGCGAGCGTCATTACCGCAGCGCCCGGCAGGGAAAGCGCCGCAACCGTCACATAGAACACGAAGAAGACGAACCCGACCAACATCGGCGAGGCCGCCCGCCATGCCTGGAATTGCCCCTGACTTGCCTTGAGACCATCGAGGGTCAGAAAACGGTTCAGATCCAGCGCAAAGAAAATCAGCACCAGGGATGCCGCGACCACCACAATTGTTATTTTTTTCATGGTTCCGGTTCACGCGTGCAGCGCGCCGCCACAACTGCTGCCCTGTCCGGCAGTACAGCCATAGCAATGGTCGGCAACCCGGATCGGCCTCCCCACAGGGTCCTCTGTGAGCAGATCACGCAGATGCGGGCGTCCCTGGCCGATGCGCGCAGCGGGCAAGGCCAGTCCCAACTGCTGATTGAAGTCGCAGTCGTACAGAAAGCCTTGCCAATCGACGCTGACGAGGTTGCGGCACATCACGCCAGCCAGGTTGGCGCTGGCGAAGTTTTCTTTCAGCAAACGCATGTAATCGTTGAACTGTCCGTTGGAAATCAGCATTGAGCCAAAGCGCTGTATCGGCATGTTGGCCAGCGTGAAAAGTTCATTGAATACGATGCCGAAGTGCGCGAACAGCTCGCGCTTGTAATCCGCCTGCAGCTTGGTCTGCTCCGGCGGCAACACCGCGCCCTGCGGGTTGTAGACCAGATTGAGCGTCAAATCGGAACCTGCACGGCCATAACCCAGCGCATTGAGTTGTTGCAGCGCTGCGATGCTTTTGTCGAACACGCCTTCGCCACGCTGCCGGTCCACGTTCGCCAGTGAGTAACAGGGCAGCGAGGCGACCACGTCAACTCGGTGCTCGGCCAGAAATTCAGCCAGATCCTCCTGATCCGGTTCGAACAGGATGGTCAGGTTGCAACGGTCGATTACTTTCACTCCCAAGGCACTTGCCGCCTGCACCAGTGGCCTGAAGCCCTGGTGCAGTTCCGGTGCGCCGCCGGTCAGGTCCAGCGTGCCGATGCCGCGCGCTGTGAGTACCGAAGGAATCAGGGCCAAGTTGTCGTCATCCATCATCTCGGTGCGGTTGGGCCCGGCATTGACGTGGCAATGCACGCAGGTCTGGTTGCAGCGGTAGCCGAGATTGACCTGCAAAGTGGTGAGCTGGTGGCGACTCAGGTGCGGAAATTCGGTTGACTGAAGCAATGGCAGGGTGGCGTGCATATCGGTCCTTGATGGTTGTTATGATGGCTGTCCAAGCATGACTTGGTAGCTGCAATTGCATACCTAGTCGAAACAGCTTGGCGAGTTCTTACACATCCCTTGCGTTTTGTCATAACTTATCACGCCTCTGCCTCGTGTAAGAAATCCGCAACCAGCCTCGACTGTTGGTTAAATCGCCGGATCAGTACCGCAATCAAGCATCTAACCCAGCCGACATGGCAGCCGGAGTGTGCAGCGTTGGCATCGACGAATTTACCGGTTTGCATGCCCGCGTTTGCCGCCCGATGGGATTGCTCGAATCGGATTGCCCTGCCTGTATCGAGGAAATTTTGCGGGTACGCCACCACAGCCTGTTCGCGCCGCGTGACTTCGATGTCTCGCCCTACTTCCAGATCATCAAGCCAAGCATTGCTGCCGGCTTCAACTTCAGTGTGCCAATCTGTCTGCCAGCGCGTAAAAATCGTCAACCACGATGTCGCAATCGGGGTGCGGCGTCGGGTCGGGTGGCCCTTCCGGTCCCCACTCGTCAGGGCGGCGTACAAAAGCGGTTTTAAAGCCGCAAGCCCGGGCCGCATTCAAATCAAAATTGTGGCAAGCCGCCATCAGAATCTCGGCCGGATCCAGATCTAGCCATTGGGCCACCTTCAAGTAGGCCTGGGCATGCGGTTTGTAGGTGCCGATCATTTCGCAGGAAATGACGGCATCCCAATCCAGCTTGTTTTGCCGCGAGACATGCAGTACCAATGCCAGCGGCAACATGGTGAATGAAATGGCAGGGAGTTTTTCCCGGATCTGTGCTAATGCAGCAGGAAAGTCCGGCCACGCCGAAAGCGTGTGCCACGCATGAAAAATGTGCCGGCGATCCTGCGCGGTGAATGCATCCAGACCGTGCCTCGACAGCACCTCGTCTAACGCAGTGCGATGCACATCGTCCATGTTGAACGCAGGCTGAACCTGGCCGACGATGCCTTTCATGGCCAGGCGCCGGTAATCATTCGTCACTGCATGCCAGTCGAGTGCAATCCGATGCCGTTCACCGATGCGCTGGAATGCGCTGAATATGCCGCTGTGCCAGTCCAGGATGGTTCCGCCGGTATCGAAGGTGAGTGCTTTGATCTTCATGGTCATGGTCCTTTGGAACACAAATCGGTATCACTGGCTGCGCGATCAGTCAACTTTGTAGTCTGCGAATTTTTCGTCAACCGAGGTGCCGAAAGCCTGGTTACTGTAGTTGCTCAGAACTTTGACCGCTGCGGCTAGCACGATGTAGAGCAGGTCGCGTTCCTGGTATCCGGCGTCCAGGAAAGCCTTGACTATCGCATGGTTCGGCTGTCCATGTTTGGCGACCATTTCTACCGCCATTGCAGCCAGGGCTGCCAGTTTTGCGTCTGGAATCGGCTGCCGCGTGCGAATTGCCTGCAAGACGTCTTTCGGCACCCCCGACATCTTGTCGGCAAGCATGCTATGCGCTGCCGTGCAGTAATTGCAGCCGTTGTATTGACTGACGACAAGAAACACCACTTCCTGCTCGGCGGAGCTGAAGCCGGATTCTTTGCGAAACAAATCGTAGCCGTGCAGATAGGTGCTGAGCATGCCCGGCGCATTGGCCATGTTGGCGTACATGTTGGGGATAAAACCGATCTGCTTGAGCGCCAGGTCGAGAACTTCTTTTTGGGTGCCGGTTGCGCTGGCATGGTCGACCGGGGCGATATTATGAATGATGGTGGCGTCAGACATGATTGTTTCTCCTGAAAAGCCCGCACAAACTGTTGACCGGAAGAGGTTTCTCACGGTTTCGGTGTGCGATGCTTAATCCTAATCGGCATCCAGTTTCAGCAGTGAACCGTGCGTCTCATTTGAATGTCCCGGCGTTTCAGCTTGCGATGATCGACCCATTTCCTGTTGCGCCTTGCGCCATTCGGCAGGAGAGTAACCCAACTTTCGGACAAAGGCCCGGGTCACAATGCGCTGGCGCTATCGCATCTGGCCCTTCAACCGGGTGGCCGGTTGCACTTCGTATCTGAATCCACGTGTCTTCATCGCTCTCGTCAATACATCATCGATCGAACGCGCCACGACGTATTGGGCCGGCGAATCCCCAACCGCCAGCGCTTTGAAATGTGCCTTGCCACATTCGATCTTGGCACTTTCCTTGTCGCGTAAATCGTCGGTGAAAAGACTACTTTTCGTTTCGACTACGAAATACAGGCGCTCATCGCCATCTTGCTCGACCAGCACAGCCCAGTCCGGGTTGTAACTGCCGAGCGGGGTGGGCACTTTAAACCAGCCCGGCAATTTGGCGTACACCTTGACTGCGTCATTTTTTTCCAGCGCATCAGCAAAGTCGCGCTCGGTATTGGAGTCGTACACCACATGCTCATAAACAGATTTTTTGGTATCCATCAGCATGTTTTGCAAATAACCGGATAGCTCATTCTGCTCGAATAGCTCCTGCACGTAGTAGTGCTCATCGCCAATGCGCTCATACTTGATGCCATCCACCAAAGCCAGGCGCTTGCAGCGATTGATGATCTCACCGGCCAGCTCAATGAACTGTTGCGGGTTGCGCTTAAAGTCATCCAGCCGGCCACTGTCTGTCAGAATGCGAGTAATGGTGCGCCGGGTCAGTTGGGTGCGATCCTGCAAGTCAGTGAGCAAATCAGGCAATTCGATGTCCACCTCATCCAGCACGACGGTAGCCGCGCCGGCTTTTTCTGTCGCTTCGACACCAGCCTTACCAATCGCGATATCCGCCTTACGCCATTGCAAACGGGTTTTGACGATAGGTGGAGCTTTCTGCAATGCGGCGATAGTATCTGTTATCAGCTTCTCATTATCGAACGCAACGCGATAAGTTGTCTGGTGCTTTATGCGATCCCACAACGCCTTGAACTCCGCGCTTTGCAGCACGGCTTGGCGCGTGAACACCTGCTTTCGCTCATCCGCATTTTTTATTTCCAGTCGACTGGACACCTTGCGCAGCACTTCCACAATCTGGCCACGCTGTGGCTCAAATTGAGCAGGCAAGGCCAGCGTTCCGTCTTTGAGCACCTGCTTGAGCGAATCCTGCACTTTCCCCCTCGCATCAATGTGACCGGCCGCTTTTAGGTGCTCCCATAGAGTATTGGACATATCCATACCCAAAGCCGCAGCCTGCCCGTCGGCACCTGTAACTGCAATGGCGGCGAACTGATGATGCTCCACGACGCCGAATTGAATACCCGTATCGGCCTCGATTTCCTTCTGCAAATTCTCAGCGAACTGCTTGTAGTTTTCGGTGGCGATGACGGTTAGAGTGTTGACTTCAAACCCGCGCAGACGATCCCCATTTTGGTTTACGCATAGGCGCAGGCCGCGGCCGATGGTCTGGCGGCGCTCGCGCTCAGTTCCCATTTCACGCAAGGCGCAGATCTGAAACACATTTGGGTTATCCCAACCCTCCTTCAGTGCTGAATGGGAAAATATAAATTTGAGCGGGGTCTCGAAGCTCAAAAGCTTTTCCTTCTCCTTCATGATTAGGTTGTAAGCTCGTCCGGCGTTTTCGCGGTTACCGGCGTTGTTTTCGGCGGTATCCGACCAGCCGCCCTTTTTGTCGATCGAGAAGTAGCCATTGTGGACTTCTTCAGCGGCACTCGCCAAATCCACTTCCGCGAACAGGCTTTGATACGCAGGCAGCTTGGCTGCTCGCCGGTACTCTTCTTCAAAGATGCGGGCGTAGTCACCCTTGACAGCATTGCCGTCGGCATCGTATTGGCGATATCGGTCCACAGCATCGATGAAAAATAGCGACAGCACTTTGATACCCAAGGGGCGCAGACGTTTTTCCTTGTCCAAGTGTTCCTTGATGGTGCGGCGAATCATTTCCCGCTGCACGGCCAGCGCGTCCACATCGCCGTGCGCCTGGCCCACGGCTAAATACACCTCGCCACCCGGATAGCGCAGTTCCAGAAATTCTTCACCTTTCGCGGTATTGATTTCACCGACACGGAAATCAGCGTAAATGGCTCGCTTGGTCGTCTGCTCCAAGTCATCACCGTCGCAGACTGTCACTTCCTGTCGTTTCACTCCATTAGTAGTAGTGACGTCGAGTTCAACCACTGCGGCAATCGTTCCGCGTTTGTTGTTGACACACACGAGGCGGACAAAGGGCTTGTTGTATGCATCTTCCACGGTGGCAGATGCGACTTCGATTTGCTTCACCAGCTTGCGCTCGTAAGCGTCGACCGCATCCAGCCGATACACCATGTTATGCTTGTCAGCATGCGTTGCCGAGTAGCGCAACGTACACAACGGGTTCATGGCATCCAGCGCTGTCTTGCCCGCCCCCGAAAGGCCGCCGTCCACGCTTTGTGGTTCATCAACGATAACGATGGGACGCGTGGCTTTAATCAAATCGATAGGTTTTTCACCGCCGGTCTTCTCGCTGTCCTTATAAAGGTTATTGACATCCTTCTTGTTAATGGCACCAACGGTCACCACCATAATCTGGATGTTCGCGCTGGTAGCGAAGTTGCGCACCGGTCCCAACTTAGAAGAATCGTAAATGAAGTAATCAAATGGCACACCCGCGTACAGCCCTTTGAAATGGTCCTCAGTGATTTGCAACGTCTTATATACGCCTTCTTTGATCGCTACTGAGGGCACGACGATTACGAACTTGGTGAAGCCATATCGTTTGTTCAGCTCGAAAATGCTGCGTAGGTAGACATAGGTTTTTCCAGTGCCTGTCTCCATCTCGACTGTGAAGTCACCGGAGGCCAACATGCCGGATTGCGATAGCCCATTACGGAGCTGAATGCTATTCAAATTCTTTAGTAGTTCGTCGTCGAGCAGGGTCAATCTATTTCCAATACCAAGATCACTTTGCGCGAAGCCCAAGGACTGCTGACCAGCTACCGTCTGCCGAGTCACAGTGAACTCGGTGCGGCAGATATCCTGCCCGCGGAAGAGACCGCACACCGCCTCGATGGCTGCGTGCTGATAGTCAAGATTTGGCTCAAAATGCAGTTTCATGGATATGTACCTTTTTTACGGATTCTGCGTTCGGACATACCCACTGGATTCAATAGTATCGATAACACCCAGTGCGTCCAAAGCGTCTTTGAATTTAATCACCCTGTAAGTACTTTTATTTTTTGTCACTCCACCGTCTGGAACGAGATCAACGTCGCGCCCTACTTCAACCATCATTTTCCATGTCGACCCGCCAACAAGTGAAAACACGACTTGCTCGTCACTTAATAACATATCTTTCTGTGTGTCAAACAAGACACCTAAGTAAAAGTGTTTTTGAATTTCCCCAGGTTTCACAGAATTCGAATAAGGGCCGATATTATTGAAATTAGCCTTCTCAGAACAGATACCAAATTTCACGCCGTTTCGAGGGAACGAAGATCTCACTTCAGCGAGTTCGCCATTTAAAAGACGAATGTCGATCTGGGACATTGCTTGTGTAAAAGGTGTAGGACTCGCGACATTAGAAAATTTGGTGTTTAAATATTGCATCCATCCTTCTTCTGCCAGCACACCACCAAATGAATCTTGAAGTAAACGAGAATCATCGCGCCAAAAGTCAGAAGCATTCGCCGCTGCAGGATTTACCGCATTAGCAAGAGTCCCGGCTCTTTTTAATAGCATTTTGTATTCCACGCTATTTTTTGAGATACTGCACTGGACAATAGAGTGCTTAAAATTAATAAAACTTCTATTGGCGGGGTACTGACAATCGATTTCAATGTTCTTCAGTTGCATTTCAGTTCTCCAAGGGTTGATAAAATTTCCCCGCTCTTATTGTTAAACGCTTCGTACATTCATCAGTCCATATTGCTCAAGAATTGCAACTAGATTTGTTTTCGCTACGTCATCAGCAAAAGCATTGTCGCGGAAAATGCAAGTCGTATCGCCAGCCGGGACGAGTTCCTTGTGCCAGGCGACAATACCTTGCGCCAGCGTTTCAACTTCATCTCGGTTGATGGATTCGGCCAAGCAAATTAGCAAAACCCCTCCGCCAACTGCACCGACCGTTTTGCCCGCAACTTGGCGCGCTTCAAATGGTACGCACAAATCAATACCTAGCTTTAGAAGAAGTTCATACACAATATCGGCCTCGGATCGCCCAGGATTAATATGCTCTATATGATCAATCAATGTTTTCTCTAAATTTTCGTGATCAGGGTTCCAGGCACGGATATTGGAAGTATCGAGTGTGAAGGCGCGAAAGCCAACGTCCCCTGCGATGGTAGGGTTTTCATCCCTCATTTTCTTGCCAGCGCGGCGAAGACGCTCTTTTGTTAATTCGGAAATTTTGTGTGGCTTGCCAATTTTTTCGCAAAATTCTGCAGCATTTTTTTGATCTTTGTTCGCGGAATCCAGAGGTTCTGGAAGTTGGACCAGAATATATTTTCGCTTACCACCGTCAGAAGCGTTTTCAGCCAAAACAGAGTGTGCTGTAGTTCCAGAACCGGCAAAAAAGTCCAAGATCAAACTGTCATGACTTGCACCAAACGACAATAGATGTCTAATAAGTCCGATGGGCTTTGGATTGCTAAAAACGTTATCTACTCCAAACAGATCCCGCAACTGACGTTTACCTTCAGAATTCCTTTCTACATCGAGTAGTAATGATCGTGGAACTTTTGTTTTCTCCTCTTTTTCTTGGTCGCCTTTTTCATCGCTTGAGTAAAGATAAATCTTATATTCAACCTGCCACTTTCCGTTTCGGTCCCTCCGAATTTGAACCTTTTCGTTCGCTAGCGCCTCCAAAAATCTCGCTTGCTCCCATTTCCATGTATCGGTAAGAATTGAGCCGTCTGGCGCTTTAATAGCATAAGTAAGTGTAGGACGAGGATCATCTGGCCTCATCCGGCTAAACGACTTAGTTTTGAATGGCCCTAAGTTATCAAGGTGCTTGTCTTTGAAGATATAGTCTTTTTTATCCTGTTCGGATAACGGCATTCTCAGGCAATCAATATTAACTTTGCTTTTTGCATAGGCTAAAATATATTCATGATCTGTTGCGAAATATTTCGCATCATTACCACCTCCAGCATGCCGTTTCCATACAAGTTCTTGCAATAGATTTTCTTCTCCAAAAATTTCGTCACAAAGTTTGCGAAGATTAGCCACTTCGTTATCGTCAATACTTACAAATAAAACGCCGTCTTCTCGTAGTAAATTTCGAGCAAGTTTTAATCTCGGGTACAACATATTTAACCAGTCCGTATGAAACCGCCCGCTGGCTTCAGTATTACTGCTGATCTTTACCTTACCTTCAACTTGTCCGGTTAGCTCCAAATAGTTCTTAATATTGTCCTGAAAATTGTCCGGATACACGAAGTCGTTACCGGTGTTGTAGGGAGGATCAATGTAGATAAGCTTCACCTTTCCCGCATAGCTCTTTTGCAGCAGCTTCAGCACTTCGAGGTTGTCGCCCTCGATAATCAGGTTCTGCGTAGTTTCCCAATCTACGCTTTCATCCTTGCAGGGGCGAAGGGTGCCGGTGCTTGGCGTAAGCGCCAGTTGTCGGGCACGACGCTTGCCGTGCCAATTAAGGCCGTATTTCTCGTCGGCATCGGTGACGGTCTTGTCGTCTACTAAGGCTTTTAAAACCTCCACATTGATCGCGACACCACCTGTGATCTCAGAAATCAGTTCGGGGAACAGTGCCCTGAGCTGGGCGATATTTCTGGCCACGATGTCCGCAGACTTGGCTTCCGGGCTGCTGGCTTCGATTTTTTGCATGTTCTTCTCCATGATTGCTTCAATTTTCATAGCTGTTCGCGCGCTGCGGCCAGTTGGGCCTGCACACGCTTAAGCGCCAGGTTGAGTTCCACCTGTCGCGCCAGTTGTTTTTCTTTAGCCGCTCTTGCACGCAAGCTCACAGCCTCAAGTTCCAGCCGCTGGCAATCCTGTAAACCTTGCCTGCGGACGGCGGCTTGTTCCGGGTTGTTTGCGTCCTTGAAATTGCCTGTTAACCTCGCAGCCAGCAGTGCCTCCAAGTTGTCCATCCAGCCCTGATAGAGCGCATAGAGCGTTGCTTGGGGTTGGTGCCCCAGCGCCAACACCCGCATGAACGCACTCTCGACGGCAGATGCTGGCGCAGCACCTGGAAGCGCGACTTCAACCATGCCGCCGTCCAGCACCACTTTACCCACTTCGTTCTGCGCCCAGCGCTTGTGAGCCAGGGAAAGCATCAGGGTCTGCTCCGAGTTCAACAACAGAACCATCGGATAAGGCACGGCGCGGTGCACAAGTTCGGCCAACCTTCCGGCCTTCGCCGGTTTATCGTATGCACCTCTTAACGTGACGCTCAACACGGCGATTTCCAAGTACTCGCGCACGTCGTCTCGATACAAGGGCACGCCAATGGTGTTGGGCTTGAGTGCTGCCAGCCATTGGATTTCCTCAATGCTGTCGTTGATCTGGCGCTTGTCGCCGGCGGTCGGCGCACCGTTTTCAACCAATAGTTTCTTAGGCACGCGCTGATCTACCCGGCAACTGCCAGGGAGCTCCAGCGCGGCGATGATATCCTGCACCGTCCTCGCCCAACACGACCAGGAAGGCCACTACCTCAAAATCATTGCTGCCTGCAAATTCCCCCTTCATCGCGTGTGTGCCACCCGTCGAGAATAGGCTGGCGACAGCGCGCTCTTCATTCTTGCCGACCACTGAAGCCACAGCGGCAGCAAGCAGTTTTTGCGCGTACCGCATGTCTTCGCCATCTTTGGTAGCTTTATCAAAACGATTGGCTGCGGCAGCATCGGGCAGGTCGCGCTCCAAAGCCAGGCGCTTGAGGTGGTCGAGAATGCGTTTGGTCTGGGTGTACGGCAAGAGCACACTCCCGTCGTCGCCAACATGCACCAGGTAGTAAGGGGCCAAAGGGTAGCCCGTCTCACTCGCTTTCTGTGCAGTCGCGCCTTCTGCACGCAGGCAAAAGATGATGCCAGGTGGAATATCGGCATCGCTGCTGGTCGCGACCGCATACGCGCCCAGTGGCAGGCTTTCCAGCTTACCCGGATGACCCTTGAGATATTGGGCAAGGTCGATGCGGAAATCGGTGAGCGTCAGGTCGGTGATCGATACGCCACTCGATAAATCTTCCAGATCAATGACAGTGTCTTGTAGCTTGAGCAGTTGCTTGCGCCGGTATTCCAGATCGTTCATCGGGTTACCGGACTGTTGCTCGATGAGGTTTTCTTCACCGGTGGCGGAAATATCCAGCAGCACCATGCGGCCGCTCACCCTCTGTTCGAGGTTGATGTATTCCTCCAGCTCCATGTTCGGCCAGAAATTGACGAGCTGAATACTCTGGTTGCGCGAGCCAATGCGGTCGATCCGACCGAAGCGCTGGATGATGCGCACCGGGTTCCAGTGGATGTCGTAGTTAATCAACCAGTCGCAATCTTGCAGGTTCTGTCCTTCTGATATGCAGTCGGTGGCTATGAGTAGATCTATTTCGCCCTCATCTGCCAGCTCGGCGGGTCGCTCTTTGGCGCGGGGCGCAAATGCAGATAAAACATTGCCCATATTTTTCCGCAGACCGGGAAGCGTAGTCTGGATGCCGGCGCTGCCTGTCACTAGCGCCGATTCAATACCCAGTGTGCTCTTGGCCCAAGGGGCTAATTGCGCGTAGAGATACTGGGCGGTGTCGGAAAAGGCGGTGAAAATGATAATTTTGCGATTTCCTGCGTTGATCGGGTTGCGACATTTCTTTTCAACCATAGCGCGCAGCGCGGCGAGTTTGGCGTCGCGGCTGGCATCGACCTGATTGGCTGCAGCGAGCAGGGTGGCCAAACGGTCGCGATCTTCGCCTAGGTCCTGTTTCCAGCGAATCAGATCAACATCGCCCAGCAGCACCTTAACCTTGCGACCAACCAGCAAGGTCTCGAAGGCCGGGTCATCGATGTCCACGTCGGCGATGTCGATTTCCTCAATGCCCTCGATGTGCGCTTCGATATGGGCCAACGTAGCTTCCACATCTTTGAGTTGCCGCTGGACGGTCAGCGTGAACGAGGAAACTGCGCTTTCCATCCGCTTGAGCACGTTAATGCGCAGCAGGTGAATCAAACTCTCTTCACGATCTGACTGGCGAAAGAAACTCTCGCCGCCGCGTATCTGGGTGCTGTATTTGGCGTCGTAGGCAGCCTGCTTGTGCGGCAGTACATAGCGCAAAGGCGCATAGCTGGCCAGATTGAGGCGGCGGATTTCCTGATTAATGTCCCGGATAGCGCGAAATTTTCCAGCCGAATCGACGTCGGCTTTGATATTGATCGGCGCAAGGCGATCCGGGAAACGACCTGTTTCACTGGTACCGTAATACTTTTCGACATGCCGACGCGAACGGGCGATGGTGAGATGGTCAAGTAGTGTGAAATAGTCGAAGCCGAGCATTTCGATCAGCTTGGCCGGGGTCTTGTCCAACTCGCCCAGAGTCAGCCAGCGATTGAACTGGGCTTGCGCTTTGCGCGTGGTCGCTTCTATGCTGGCAATGCCATGTTCTAACAACGCAGTGTCATCCCCTTCGGTAACAAAGGCTATCTGGTTGCGCAGGTCGGCCAGGCGGTTGTTGACCGGGGTGGCCGACAGCATGAGCACGCGCGTTTTTACGCCCTCCTGAATAATCCTGCGCATGAGGCGGTCGTAGCGGGACTCTTTTCCCTTGTGCGTGGACTTGTTGCGGAAATTGTGCGATTCGTCGATCACCACCAGGTCGTAATTGCCCCAGTTCACGTTGGATAAATCAATGTCGCCTGAAGAACCGCCATCGCGTGAAAGATCGGTATGGTTCAGTACGTCGTAGTTGAGGCGGTCAGCGGCCAACACATTGCGCTTGTCGTTGGACTTGTAGAGTGTCCAGTTGTCGCGCAGGCGCTTGGGTGCCAGAACCAGCACGCGGTCATTGCGCAGCTCGTGATATTTGATGATCGCCAATGCCTCGAAGGTTTTGCCCAAACCTACGCTGTCAGCAATGATGCAACCGCCAAAGCGGTTCAGCTTGTCTATCGCGCCGACAACGCCGTCGCGCTGAAACTTGAAGAGCTTCTTCCAGACCTCGGTATTGCGGATACCCGTGGCGGATTTGACGATGCGCTCCTCGTCCATCTCTTCGCCGCTGTCACGGAAAACGTGATGCAGCATGAGTGCATAAACGGTAACGGCGTCGCGCTGCTCGCCAATGGACTGCAAGGCTTGAATCAGGGCTGCGCGTGTATTGGGCTGCGAGCGCAAAGCAGCCCATTGATTGTCGAACCACTGGGCGAGCTGGGTTGCTTCATCGGATGACTCCGATGCTTGAATCAGATTCAAGGGATTACCAGGAGTCAACCCTAAACCATCCGTGCTGAAGGCAAAGGAACCTAGCACCACTTGCTCGGGCTTTGCTTGCGCATTGCTTAACACCGCTGCCCCTTGAGGCACGTTGCCAAGCGCGCGGCGCAGCTCCACTTTGTCGCTCACCCACTGGGCGCACCGAAGAGCCAGCCAACGCGTTTGCAAGCGGTTACGGGCAGCGCGGTCGCCATCACTTCCAAGGAATTCAAGCGCACCATCCTCAGCGGGCAATATCAACTGCACTTTCTCTAAAGTAGATAACGACTCGATCAACTCGGCAAAAGCAAAGAGCGAGAACGTGGGGGTTACACAGCCAAGCTGACTTCCGCGCTTAAGGTGCTGGCGAATCAGGTCGATGACGCGGTCGGTGCCGGTGTTTTGGATAAGCTTCATTTTTGGTCGCCGCGGTCCGGTGAGTTGGTGCCTTCACCATTTTGCTGCATGGAGGTTTGCCGGGTAATCCAACCATCGATGTCTGCGCGCAAAAAGCGCCACATTCTGCCAACCTTGAAAGCTGGGATCTTCTTGACCGCAGCCGGTCTATAGATCGTCCGCTCAGTGACTTTTAAGTAATCGGCGACCTGTTTAATAGTGAGGATGTGCTCCTCGCCGGTACTTTTTGGCATAGTGATCGAGAAATTAGGACAAATAACGACAGAATAGTGTAAAAATTTTAAACAAACAACTTCGATTGGCACAAGTTATAAATCGCGTTCGCACACATGGTTTTTAAGCTTTTGATCAAAAAACCGACTCGGGTTTACACTCCGTCCTTCGGGCGGTGAGCGACGAAGGAGCGACTCATTGGGAGGGGATTCCCCGTTCCAATAGTGTCTATTACCGGCCGTAGACCGGTCTAACTAATGGGTCGAACCTAGTTCCGTATAAATTCCCGGTAGCCGTGCTGCCGCAATGCGCACGCTGGGCATGTCCCGCAGCCGTAGCCCCAGTCGTGCAGCGTGCCGCGCTGGCCCAGGTAGCAGGTGTGGGTTTCAGTGCGGATCAGGTCGACTAGCTTTTGCCCGCCAAGTTGCTGTGCCAGTTGCCAGGTCTGGCGTTTGTCGATCCACATCAGCGGCGTATCGATTTTGAGGCGGGTTGCCATGCCGAGGTTGAGCGCGACTTGCAGCGCCTTCATGCTGTCGTCGCGGCAATCGGGGTAGCCGGAAAAATCGGTTTCGCACATGCCGCCGACCAGCACGTCCAGCCCGCGCCGGTACGCTACCGTGGCCGCCACCATCATGAATAGCAAGTTGCGCCCTGGCACGAAAGTGTTGGGCAAGCCGTTTTCCTGCATGGCGATTTCGACGTTTTGGGTTAATGCAGTATCTGAAATTTTGCCCAGCAGCCCAAGGTCGATCAAGTGATCTTCACCCAGTTTGCGCTCCCAGTCGGTCGATTGGGTGCGCAATTGTTGCAGCACGGTGGGGCGCACCGTCAGTTCTATGCTGTGGCGCTGACCGTAATCAAAGCCTATAGTTTCGACTTTTGCATAATGCGAGAGTGCCCACGCTACGCAGGTGGTTGAGTCCTGGCCGCCGCTGAAAAGCACCAGTGCGGCATTGGGTAAAGTGTTCGTCATCGTGTGTTCCTGAAGTATACATATTGTAGTATTTTGTAACTCCGCATTATTTACATGCGGTAAGTAGTGTATTTTTTGCCATACTCCCTGTATAACTTCAGGGATAAAGAGTCCGGTAACAGATCGGCCCAGAAGCCGAATTAGAATTCAGTATACAAACTTATGGTAGCCACGGACATTTTGTAATGATCAGAAATATTTTTAGCTGTGTGCAGCGAATGCTGCGACTGTTGCCGCTTGGTTTGTTGCTGCTATCGGTATACGCCCATGCCGCCAATCTGGAATATGCAGTGGTGCTGGATGCGCCCTCCAACATAAAGGATGTGCTGGAAAAAAATCTCGACCTGAATCGCTGGCACGACAATCCGCGCCTCGATGCCGAGCAGTTGCAGCGGCTGTACCGTCAGGCGCCCGAACAAATCAGGACGCTGGTGGCAACTGAAGGTTTTTATGCGCCGAGCATTACTTCCGAGATTACTCAGCAGGGCCAGGCTTGGCGGATTCAATTTACGATCGCAGCCGGCGCGCCGGCGCTGGTGGATACGGTTGATTTGACGTTTGAAGGGGCGATTGCGAGCCAGCCGCAGGTGGCCGAATTGCGCAGCGGTTGGACGCTGCCACCGGGCCAGGTGTTCCGGCAGGCAGCGTGGGAGTCGGCCAAGAATGGTTTGCTGCGCAAGCTGCTGCTGGAACGTTATCCGCGTGCGCGTTTGACGCAAACACGCGCCACCGTCGATCCGCTGGCGCATACGGTGGCCCTGAAAGTAGTGATCGATAGCGGCCCGGAGATTCGTTTTGGCGCGCTGAAAATTGATGGTTTGCAACGTTATCCAGTGACCATCATCAGCCGCATAAACAAGATTAAGCCGGGTGACCCGTATGACGAAGCGGCGTTGCTGGAATTGCAAGCGCACTTGCTCGACAGCGGCTATTTCAGCCGGGTTGATGTCAGTGCCGAAATCGATATGCAAACAGAGCCGGACAGCACTGTGCCGGCGTCGTCGGCACCGCTGCCGGTGCGCATAACCGTGACGGAAAACAAGCGCAAAAAATCCGGGATCGGGATCGGTTACAGCACCAATACCGGCAATCGCGCCAAGCTGACGTATGAAGACTTGAATTTTCTGGAGCAGGAACTGAAGTTCAAGACTGCGCTGACGCTAGAAACCAAAAAGCAGTCGGCTACCGCCGACATCTATTTGCCGCTTACGCAGGACGGCGTCCAGTACAGCACCGGCTTGTCGTATGTGCGCAGCGACATCGAAGGCGAGGTCGGCAAAGTCTCCAGCATTTCAGCCAAACGCATCTGGGGCAAGCCGACCCTGGAGCGCAACCTGACGCTGGAATACCTGCGCGAGCAAAAGGAAATCGACGGATTTTCCCCGCGCAACAGCCAGTCATTGCCATTGACGTATGGCGTTACCTGGCGCGATACCGACAGCTTGCTGTTTCCGACCGATGGCAGCATCATCCACGCGCAAATCGGCGGCGCGGTGGGCGGTTTGCTGACCGATCAGAGTTTTGTGCGCAGCACCGCACGCGTGGTGCGGTATAGCCCGTTGGGGAAAAAAGGCATTGTGGTTTTGCGTGCTGAAATAGGCGCGCTGGCGTCAAGCAGCAAAGATGGCGTTCCCGACGCTTACCTGTTCCGTGCCGGCGGCGATCAGTCGGTGCGCGGTTACGCTTATCAGGGGCTGGGCGTGGCGCAAGGCACCGCCATTGTCGGCGGGCGTTATCTGGCGGTCGGCAGTGCCGAATACCAGAATTGGTTTCTGCCGCAATGGGGTGCCGCGGTGTTTGTCGATGCCGGCAACGCCGCCGATACCGTCGCCGCATTGAAACCGAAAGTGGGTTATGGCGTCGGTGGGCGTTGGCGCAGCCCGGTCGGGCCGATCAACCTGGATATCGCTTACGGGCAGGCGGATAAGAAAGTACGCATGCACTTTTCGCTCGGGGTGACATTTTGAGGCGGCGCACAGGGTGGATCGCCTTGTCCTCGCTGCTGCTTGCATTCGTGCTGCTGGCGGCAATCCTGATACCGCGTGAATCCAGCCTGCGCTGGGTCTTGCAGCAAGCGGCCAACGCCAGCAACGGCGCGTTGACGGTGACCGGCGTGAGCGGTTCGCTGCTGGCGCCGGTGCATATCAGGCAATTGCAATATAAAAAATTCAGCGTGTCCGGCATTCCCGAGCAAGTGATTACGCTCAATGAGCTCGATCTGCGCTGGTCGCCGGCCCAGTTGTTGCGCGGCCGGATCGGAATTGAAAAACTGCAGGCGGCGCGCCTGACGCTGCAAACATTACAGGAATCGAACGATCCGCTAGTGTTGCCGACTAATCTGTCAGTGCCTCTGGAAGTTGACATCAAAGCTGCACAATTGGGCCAGTTGGTGATGATTTCTCCGGCTGGTGCACGCACGCAATTGCACGATCTCCATTTCGCGCTGCATAGCGGCCGGCAGCAGTGGCGGGTGCAGGATGCCGGGGCCGGTACGCCGTGGGGTAATCTGAACGCCATCCTGACGCTGGGTGCCAAGCCGCCATTTTTACTCACCGGCCAGATCAATTTTTTACACGGAACCGGGCCCGATGTAAGTCAAGCCCAAGCCGTATTGGGCGGCGACTTGAGCGCGCTGACGATCAAAGCCAGCTTCGATGGGCGCGGCGCGAGCGGCCAGGGCGACTTGACCATCGCGCCGTTTGACGCCTTCGCATTGCGCCGGATTGCGCTGCACGCCAGCGGCATCGACCCCAGCCGCTTTAGTGCCGGTGCCAATTTGCCACAGGCCGCAATCGCGATTGATCTAAACGGCCAAGTGCAGCCGAACCAAGCCATGAGCGCCAAACTGAATATCGTCAACACGCTGCCAGCCGGCCCGATAGATAAAAAAAGCCTGCCGCTGCGCAGCATCAGCGCCCAAATCGATGGCACGCTGGAGGCGAAAAATATCAAAGTGAATATCAACAATGTGGTGCTCGATCTGGCCGAGGCAGGCCGCGTCAGCGGCAGCGGTAGCCTCCAAAATGGTAAAGCTGCATTCGCGCTACATACCGACAAAATCAATCTGAAAGCAGTCAACACCAAACTCAATCGCACCGCCATCGCCGGCGATATCGTGTTGTCTACGCAGGACGGGCGGCAAGTGTTGAAGGCGCGGCTGGGGCAGGATCGCTATCAACTGGCACTCGATGCAACGCTGGCCGACGGCGTGCTGAATTTGCAGCAAGCCAAACTCAGCGCCGGCAAGAGTACGCTCAGTCTGCAAGGGCAAGCGCGCACCGACAGCGCGCAAGCATTTTCGCTAACCGGCAGCATTCAACGTTTCGACCCATCGGATTTTGGCGCTTATCCGACAGCAGACGTGAATGCCGCGCTGCGTTTGGAAGGCCATCTGGTACCAGGCTGGCAAGTCGCGGCGGACATCCAGTTGCAACCGAGCCGCTTGCTCAAGCAACCATTGTCCGGTCAGGTTAAGTTAAACGCTGATGCCCAGCGCCTGCAAAATGTCGATCTGGCATTGCGCCTCGGCGGCAATCTGATTGCCGCGCAAGGCAATTTCGGCGCGCCTAAAGATAGCTTGGCGCTGCGCATCGATGCACGTAATTTAGCTTTGTTGCAAGCAGGTTTGGCCGGCGCGTTGCGCGCCACCGGCACGCTTACCGGCAGCATGGCCGCGCCGCAATTAGCGTTCGATGCCAACGCGCAAGGGCTGGCCTTGAATCCGCAAGAGAAAAAGCCGCAACGATTCGCCAATAGCGACGTCAAGGCGCGCGGCAATCTGGCACTGAGCGGCAGCGGCCCGTTCAGCCTGAAGGGTAATTTGTCGCGACTGAATCCGGCCGCCTTCGGCGCTTATCCAGAAGGCAAGATCAGCGGCGACATCGATGCGACCGGCAATCTCGCCCAAAATTGGCGGGTCGCACTCGACTTTACGCTGCAACCCGGCACGCTGCTGGGCGCACCTTTGTCCGGTCATGGCAAGTTGCAAGCCGACGCTGCGCGCATCGCCAATGCCGACATCGCGCTGCAATTGGCCAACAACAGCGTCGTGCTCAAAGGTAATTTCGGCGCACCGAAAGACCGCCTCGACTGGCGTCTCGATGCGCCCCAACTCAGCATATTGGGGCCGAATTTCGGCGGCGCTGTGAACGGCGCGGGCAGCGTCAGCGGCAGCAAGGAAGCACTGCAGATCGGTTTTGCGCTGGATGGCAACGAGATCCGTTTGCCGGGCGAAACCTTCATCAAAACCCTGCACGCCGGCGCTCGCTTGCAGCAAGGCGAAAATGGCCCGCTGCAAGCCGATATCGCATTGGGCGAAGTGCGCTCCGGCACGCTGGCATTCGAAGCGTTGCGGCTGGTAGCCACCGGCAGCCGGCGCGCGCACAACATCGAGCTCAGTGGAAACAACAAAAGCGAAAATTTCAAAGCGGCACTGGCCGGCGGCTGGCAGCAAGCCAAAGGCTGGGATGGCGCGATTCGCAGTCTGCAAAATCGCGGCGCGTTTACCTTTACGCTGCAAGCGCCGGCACCGCTCAAAGTCGGGCCTGGGCAATTTTCATTGACTGATTTTGTGCTGGCGCTGCCCAGCGGCAGCTTCAATCTGCAAACGCTGCAAAAGAACGGCAGCCACTTGCAAAGCCGCGGTCATGCCAACGGCATTGCACTGACTACGCTGGCAAAATTGTCGGAGCCGCTGCAACAGAATCTGGCCGGTGCGTTGACCGGCTCACTGACCTTTGGTGCCGACTGGTCGCTCGGCGCTGATAGCTTTATCGACGGCAACGTGCGGCTGTTCCGCGAAAGTGGCGACGCCATAATCCGCGCCGGAAATAACGCCGCGCCGCTGGCGCTGGGTTTGAGCAAACTGGCCTTGCGCGCCGATATTGTCAAAAATGCGCTGAAGCTGGAGTTCGAAATGGATGGCAGCCAAGTTGGCAGCAGCCGCTTTGCCGGCAGCACCAAAATCGGCGGCGTGCCCGGTAGTTGGAGTCTGCCGGCGACCAGCCCGCTGACCATGAACGGCACTGCCAACCTGCCCAGGCTGGATTGGATCGGGCCGGTTATCGGCCGCCCCGAACTGGACTTGCAAGGACGACTGGCGCTGGCGATCAGCGGTTCCGGCACGCTGGGCGCACCCAATTTGACCGGCGACATCAATGGCGACCAGCTCAGCGTGCGCTGGGTAGAGCAGGGCATAAAACTACGCAACGGCGTATTGCGGGCGCAATTGCAGGGCGACCGTTTGCTATTGAAAAAACTTGCATTCGAGGGCGAACAAGGCACGCTGAATGTGCAAGGTGAGGCGCGCTTTGCCAATGCCCAGCCGAGCGTGCAAATGACGTTGAGCGCCGACAAACTGCTGGCATTGTCCAGCCCGGAACGGCTGTTGGTCTTGAGCGGCGACAGCAACATCACGCTGGACGACAGGCGGCTGCAGATCGGCGGCAAGTTCAAGGCTGAGCGTGCGCTATTCGAGCTGCCTAGCGAGAGCGGGCCGACCATCAGCGACGACGTGGTGCTGCTGGGGCGCGAAGCAAACGGCAACGGTAATGGTAAAAACGCGAGCAAGTCGCTACCGCTGCGGGTGGATGTCATGCTGGATCTGGGTGAGCGCTTTTTCATCAAGGGCAAAGGCCTCGATGCGCAAGTCGGCGGCAGCCTGAGGGTACGGGTGGACGATGGCCAGTTGCCACGCGCCAACGGCAGCATAGAAGTAGTCAAAGGTACATACGCTGCCTATGGCCAAAAGCTGGAAATCCGGCGCGGCATTCTCGCCTTCAGCGGCCCCATCGATAATCCGGGTTTGAATATTCTGGCGGTGCGCCCGGTGCCGGAGATCGAAGGCAATGTCGAAGCCGGCGTCGAAGTGCGCGGCAACGCCCTCGCGCCACGTGCCAGACTGGTTTCCACACCCTCGGTGCCGGACACCGAAAAGCTGTCCTGGCTGGTGCTCGGGCATGGCACCGAAAGCGCGTCCGGCAGCCAGTTCGACGCACTCTCGGCCGCCGCCAACGCCTTGTTCGGCGCGTCTCAAGGCGCGTCGTTGCAAGCGAAAGTGGCGCAATCGATCGGCCTCGACGAATTCGGCATAGGCCGCGCGCAAGGATTGGAAACCACCGTGCTGACATTCGGCAAACGCATTTCATCGCGTGCATTCTTGACCTATGAACAAGGCGTCAGCGGCGCATCCACATTAGTCAAACTGCGCTACATGTTGAGCAAGCGTTTCTCGCTGCAAGCCGAAACCGGCACCAGCACCGCGCTTGATTTGTTTTACACCTGGTCGTTTGACTGATAATTTTTGTGGGAGTATGCCGATAAAAATGTGATTTACCGCATTATTTGTATGCGGTAATTAAATATACGTAGTGCAGTATATATAATTCCAGCCAGCCACTAAACACGTATTGCGATACAGCGACAAAGTCTGCTTGCCCGGAATTTGATCTGTATTCTAAAAACGATCCGAAAGTTGCGCAGAATTTCCCCCAAGTGTTCCGAATTTTATACAGGCGATGCAGTTCCGATCATTCTGCACTTGCCATCCGCACGAGCGGTCGCATGACGCGCAGCCATAGACCAGTTGCTTTGCCATTGGGCATGTATTTTGCATTGAGCATCCTGCATCGAGCCGACGACGCATTCAACAATACCATAAAAACTTGGAGGAGACTTCGGCACATTTCCATCTATTTAGAGTAATACGCGACTGGAAAATCGGTAGCGATTTAATCAAACAATATTGGAGTATGAAATGAAATTAAAATTAATGGCAGGCGCTGCTTTGGCACTGGTTTCAGGCATGGCTGCTGCACAAAGCTCTGTTACGGTTTATGGCAATCTTGACGTTGGCGTGTTGACCCGCAATCATGCACCAGTCGGATCTGCCTCGACTACGATGGCGAATGGTGGTATTTCACCCAGTGTCTGGGGCTTTCGCGGCTCGGAAGATCTGGGCGGTGGCTTGAAAGCAAATTTTAATCTTGAAGGCCACTTTTATGTCGATACCGGCGTATCGGATCCACGCCTGTTCCGGCGTCAATCGAACATCGGTCTGTCTGGCGGCTTTGGTACGGTCACTTTAGGCAACATGTACAGCCCTGCGATTCTGGCATTTGCGGCGACCGACCCGCGCGGATTGCGTGAAAACTTCTCCGGCTTGTATTCATGGGCTTATAACTCAGGAGCACTTACCACCGGTAATAACGGCAACAACGATGTTGGGGTATTTCTGCAAAACGCCATCGCGTATAGCAATACGATTGGCCCGGTAGGGGTCGCAGCAAGCTATAGTATTTCCGAAACAAAGGGCGCTGTATATTCCCTGGGCGCTACTTACGCCGGCCCGGTTTCGTTATCCGCTGCCTATCAATCAACCAATATACCCAACACCTCCGACCGTATGAGCAGCATTTATACAGTCGGCGCCGGTTATACCATGGGCGCATTTACCGGCAAGTTGAATTACCTGCGTGGCCTGAATAAGGATGTAAATCTGGTTGAGACCAGCAAAGTAGATATGTTTGGCCTGGGCATCGATTGGAAAACGGCGTCTAACAATACCGTCATCGCTGCTGCTTATTTTGGCAAGGATAAAGATCATAGTTCAGACAAGACCAATACTTTTATTTTGAGCGACGAATACGCGTTGTCCAAGCGCACCACGTTGTATGGCCAATTAGTCTATGCTAAGGCGAATGCGGGCGCTACCTTGCTGACTACCGTGACGGCCGGCGGCACTACGCTGGATACCAACACCGGCCTGCTTAATGTTGGTATCAAGCACTCGTTCTAACCGGAGGCAAGTGTAAAAATCAAAGCCCTGGGGGAGCGCCGAGCGTCCGACAGGGTCTTGGAGCGTTGGTTTGGCGAAGGAATGAAAAAGCCGGGCAGACGCCCGGCACTCCTGTCGGGCCTGCGCGCGCTCGAAATTCCGACCAGCCCGCAGACCGGCATCTCGATCGAAGCACTCGAACTCGCAGTGCAGACCTACGACAACATCAAGGCTGTCGTGATGATGCCATATCTGCAGAATCCACTTGGCAGCATCATGCCGGATGCGCACAAGAAGCGCTTAGCGCAATTGTGCGAAGAACGTGAGATTCCGCTAATCGAGGACGATACCTACGGTGAGCTGGCCGAGAGCGAAATACCGCTCACCGCAATCAAGGCCTGGGACCGCAGCGGGAACGTCATTTACTGCACATCCCTGGATAAGGTGCTCGCGCCTGGCTCGATGTTTTCCAATTCCAATCGCTTCGAACATTTCTGCCGCATTAATTGCGGCCTGCCTTATTCAAAGGATCTCGATCACGCGCTGCTGCGTCTGGGGCAGACGGTTACGCGGTGTTTGAGAACATAGCCGAATGCACTTTCGCTACTATCGCCGCCAACATACTTTACGTTCGGTTTTCTGAGGCGTCCTTTATCTAAGCTTGGTCATTCCAATAATTCTCGATTGACTTCATATCGATGGCTGATGCTTGTAGCAGCCGCCATTTCTCAAGCCCGCGCAGCATTTGTCATGCGGGGACTCGCTGTGTTGGCAGGTTTTCTTCAAACAAATCTGCAGCGCACGACTATACAAGTAGCTCTGTTTTTTCTGCTGTTTACCGCGTCAGGTTTAGCCCCAATGCTCGGCATTATTTTTGTTGGCGATCTGCTTGATCAAAAAACTGATTAGGGTTCAAACCCCGTTTTTCAGGGTAGAGAGCTACCAAGGAGCGACTCATTAGGAGGGGTTCAAACCCCTCACAAAAGTGTCTATTACGGGCCGTAAATCGGTTTAGCTAATTGGTAATTTATGCAGGAGTATGCTGAAAAACATATTATTTACCGCATTATTTGTATGCGGTACTTAAATATACGTTATCCAGTATGTCTATTTCCCCAGGACGATGGCGAAAACCTCACTTTGGGAACGCCCCGTGGGCCTGCGTCCCGTAATATCGCATAAACCCTGAACGGCGGCTAGACAAGCAAGGTCAGATGATGCACTTTCTGCTAATAGCAAAAGTGGTTTAACCTACGCGTCACGCCGCATTCTCACTTTAAGTACGACTCAGGCAAGGGACGCAAGATGATCGAGTTATTTACCGCCGCTACACCGAATGGTCACAAGATATCTATCGCGCTAGAGGAATTGCAACTTCCTTATACGATGCGCGTGCTGGATTTCGGTAAGCTGGAACAAAAGCAAACAGAATTTTTGGCAATTAATCCCAACGGCCGTATTCCGGCGATCGTGGATCACGCTGCCGGTGACTTTGCGGTCTTTGAATCGGGCGCGATCCTGATCTATCTTGCCGAGAAAACCGGAAAATTGATGCCGAGCGATCCGCGGGGCCGGTCAGACGTGCTGCAATGGTTGATGTTCCAGATGGGCGGCATTGGTCCGATGATGGGTCAGGCAAACGTGTTCTATCGTTATTTCCCTGAAAAAATCCAGCCCGCGATTGACCGCTACCAAGGCGAATGCACGCGCCTGTTCCGGGTTCTGGATGGCCATCTGAAGGATCATGAATATCTGGCCGGAGATTACTCGATTGCCGATATTGCCAATTGGGCCTGGGTTCGCACGCACCGATGGTCGGGGGTGTCGGTCGAGGCGTTTCCGCATCTGAAACGGTGGTTGGCGTTGATCCGCGCCCGGCCTGCTGTACAGCGCGGCATTCTCATGCCGCCCTCGAATCTGGATTCGGGCGATGATGATGCAGCCGCGCGGAAATTTTCCGAAGAGGCGCGCAAAATGGTCGAGATGGGCCAATCGCAGAACAGCGGCGAGTAATTATCTGCAAAAATTACATTCCAAACAGAAAGACAAATTATGAAACTTTATACCTCGGCCGGTGCACCGAATCCACGACGGGTGGATATGTTCCTGGCGGAAAAAGGTGTCTGCGACATGCAACGCCAGTTGATTGATTTGAACAGCAGCGAACATAAAAAGGATGACTTTCTGGCGCGCAACTCCCTGGCAACGGTGCCGGTTCTGGAGCTTGACGACGGCCGCTTTCTCGCCGAATCGCGGGCCATCTGCACCTATCTCGAAGCGGTTTATCCAGAACCCAATTTAATGGGGCGAGATGGGACGGAGCGGGCCTTTATCGAAATGGCGGACCGTCAGATCGAGTTCGCTCTTTTTGCCAGTATCGCCCATTGCGTTCGTCACACCCACCCGGGGCTAGCGGTGCTTGAGCAACCGCAGTTTCCCGCTTACGGCGCATCCCAGGGTCAGAAAATGCGGGAGAAAGCGCGTTGGCTCGATGGCCAACTCGGGTCACGCCCATATGTGGCAGGCGAGCGATTCACCATCGCCGACATCACCGCGTTTTGTGCGATTGAATTCGCGCGACTGATCAAGTTCAAGCCGGGCGCCGAAGGCATGATCCATTTGCAAGCCTGGCGCGACCGCATTGCGCAGCGTCCGAGCGCTAAACCAGTTAACACCTAGCTGTCGATATTATTTACTAGCTTTAACTTGGGATTAATTATATGAAAGACAGAGAGCAGCAGTTACTGGAAGAAAACGTAAAACTCAAGCATCTGATCTCTCAATTCACCGGGTTATTAGACTCGATTCCCGATCCTGTTTTCATGAAAGATTCAGACTTGCGGTGGATCTATGGCAACCCGGTCATTCTCAATCTTTACAGTATCGATAAAAACAACTACATCGGCAAAACGGAAGACCAGCTTTTACCCGAGGAATTCGCAGAATCCTGTATGCAGAGCGACAGAGATGCAGTCGCTGGCCGCAGATTAATGCAGTCGGAGGAGCGTGCCCGCACTGACGATGGAGTCATGCATTACTACGAAGTATTTAAGGTTCCGTTTCACGATGAATCGACGGGGGAATTCAAAGGATTGATTGGAGTGGGACGCGATATTACTGAGCGCAAGAAGGTGCAAGACGAACTAGAGATAAATTATCTTGAACTGCAGATGGAATTGAAACTCAGGAAGGAACTGGAGGAGGAAAATCGGCTCCAGCAGTTAATTTTGGAACAAAAAACCAAACTGGCCGATCAGGCGGAACGACTCACAATGCTGAACACGAGCCTCATCCTGGAAGCTGGACAACGGGAAAATCTTGAGAAAGAGTTGCAGCAATTAGCCTATACAGATCCTCTCACGGGACTGAATAACCGGCGACGGGTGATGGAGTTGGCTGAAAATGAATTTCAACGCTACCGGCGTAACCATCAATCCACAGCACTTCTGATGATTGATCTTGACCATTTCAAAAAGATAAATGACACGTTTGGTCATCAGACGGGTGATGCGGTTCTACGCCAGTTTGCCAAGCAATGCAGAAGCGAATTACGCACAATAGATATTGTAGGGCGTTTCGGGGGTGAAGAATTTATAGCAATACTTGCTGGATTGGACAAAAACCAAATTGGCACAGTTGCCGAGAAGCTTCGAGCAGCATTTCATTCAATCCAGTGCATTCCCAGTTGTGGCACTTACCCTCTTTCAATCAGTATCGGCATCTATATCTTTACCGAGACATTAACCTCGCTCGATGAAGCGATATTGTTGGCCGACGAGGCCCTTTACGAAGCTAAACGACAAGGGCGTAATCGTGTGGCCTGGGCATGACATATTGGCGTCAACTCGGATTTGACTAAGGGTGCCGAACGACACCAAGACGATTTCAAAACGGGCGCGCATGGTGTCTTTCAATGCACAGGCTGCTACGTTTTTTGCATAAATCGGCGGAACTTGACAGTTATTCAGGTACTGCCCCGCCGTAGCGGGTGAGGTGATCGAATCTGCCTCATCGTGATACGGATTTAATAATATTATATGAAATTTTGTATGATAATATGTACTTGACAGTATCCGATTATGCATCGAATGGGAGGAGTTTCCATGAGCAGCGAGCAGTCCGCCGACAGCCGGCATATCCCCACTTATTGTTACAACTGCGTTTCCGGGCCGGATTTGCTGACGGTCAAGGTGGAGCATGGAGTGGCCACCGAGATATGTCCCAACTTCGCCGGCGCCGGCTTGCATCCGGCCGACGGCAAGCCGTGCGTCAAGGCCTACGGTCTGATCCAGAAGACCTACAATCCGCATCGCATCCTCAGTCCGATGAAGCGCACCAACCCGAACAAGGGGCGCGATGAAGATCCCGGCTTCGTGCCGATTAGCTGGGACGAAGCGCTCGATCTGGTGGCCGCCAGGCTCAACGAGGTTCGTGCCAAGGGCTTGAGCGACGAGCACGGTCTGCCGCGGGTGGCCGCTACTTTCGGCCACGGCGGTACTCCGGCCAGCTACATGGGCGCGTTTCCAGCTTTTCTATCGGCCTGGGGCACGATTGATTACAGCTTCGGCTCAGGCCAAGGCGTCAAATGCGTGCATTCGGAACACCTGTACGGCGAATTCTGGCACCGTGCGTTCACGGTATCGGCCGATACGCCGTATGCCAATTACATCGTTTCGTTCGGCGCCAATGTCGAAGTCACAGGCGGTCCGTGCGCGGTATCGCGTCATGCGGCGGCGCGGGTGCGCGGAGCCAGACGGGTGCAGGTCGAACCGCACCTGTCGGTCACTGCCGCCGCCTCGGCCGAATGGGTGCCGATTAAGCCGAAAACCGATCCGGCATTCATGTTTGCGATGATCCACGTGCTGCTGCATGAACATGCGCGCGAGCGGCTCGACATTGCGTTCCTGCGCGACATGACTTCTTCGCCGTACTTGGTCGGGCCGCATGGCTATTTTTTGCGCGATACGATCAGCTTCAAGCCGCTGCTGTGGGATACGCGCAGCAAGTGTGCGGTGGCGCACGACACGCCGGACAGCGTGCCGCTGTTGGAAGGCAGCGTGCGGGTAGCGCAGGCGATCGAGATCGGCGCAGACCAGCAAAGCTGGCAACATACCGATATCGCGGCCGACACGTCGTATACGCTGCTGGTAAAGCACATGCAGCAATACAGCCCGGAATGGGCTAGCGCGATCTGCGATGTGCCAGCGGCCAAGATCCGCCGCATTGCCAATGAATTTCTCGATCAGGCCTGCGTCGGCCAGAGCATTGAAGTCGATGGCATGACGCTGCCGTTCCGGCCGGTTGCGGTAACGCTCGGCAAGACCGTGAATAACGGCTGGGGCGCGTACGAATGTTGCTGGTCGCGCACTATGCTGGCGGTGCTGGTGGGGGCGCTGGAAGTTCCGGGCGGTACGCTCGGCACCACGGTGCGTATCAACCGGCCGCAGGAAGACCGGCACCAGAGCGTGGTACCCGGCCCGGACGGCTTCATGTTGAACAAGCTCAATCCAACTGAAAAAGACACGTGGCAAAAGCAGCCGACCGGACGCAATGCGCACCGCACGCTGGTGCCGCTGGTCGGCAGCAACGGCGCCTGGAGCCAGGCGCTCGGGCCGACCCACCTGGCCTGGATGTTCCAGAAAGAGCTGCCGGAAAACTGGCCGGCCACCAGCAAGCCCGATATCTGGTTTGCCTATCGCACCAACCCGGCGATTTCATTCTGGGATACCGATGCGGTGGCCGCCACGATGGCCAGTTTTCCGTTCACCGTCTGTTTCGCGTACACGCGGGACGAAACCAACCACATGGCTGACATCTTGCTGCCGGAAGCGAGCGACCTCGAAAGTACGCAGTTGATCCGGCTCGGACGCACCAAATTCATGGAACAGTACTGGTTGCATCAGGGCTTTGTACTGCGCCAGGCGGTGGTCGCGCCGCAAGGCGAGGCGCGCGACTTTACCTGGATTGCGACTGAACTGGCACAGCGCACCGGCCTGCTTGAAAATTTCAATGCTGCGATTAACCGCGGTGCCTGCGGCGTGCCATTGAAGACGGAGCAGCGCGACTTTTCGCTGGCCACAGATCAGGTGCATGGGGTTGATGCGATCTGGGATGCGGTCTGCCGCGCCGCCAGCCACGAACTGACCGATGGCGCCGAAGTGCACGACCTCGACTGGTTCAAGCAGAACGGTCTGATGAGCAGGCCGTATACGCAAACCGGCTGGTACTTGTATCCGACTCTTAAAAAGCAGAACCTGCGTTTTGAATTGCCCTACCAGGAACGTTTGATGCGCTCCGGGCGCGAGTTGGCGAACCGGCTGCATGAAGGTGAAATCGGCTGGTGGGACGAGCAGCTCGAAGAATACCAACCGCTGCCGGTATGGCACGATTTCGCCGGCAAATGGGAGCGCGATCTGGTGCGGCGCGGCCACCAGCCGGCCGATTTCCCGTTCTGGCTGATCGCCACCAAAAGCATGCAGTATCACGCCGGCGGCAACGTCGGCATCCAGCTGATGGATGAACTGTCGCAAAACGTGCGCGGCCACGGTGGTGTCATGATCAATAGCGCCGCCGCCGCCGGGCTGGGGATTAGCGAAGGCGACTTGCTCGAAATTACTTCGGTGCTCGGCTCGACCCAAGGCGAGGCGATCGTCATGCAGGGCATCCGGCCCGACACGCTGGTGATTGTCGGCCAGTTCGGTCACTGGGCAACGCCGTATGCGAAAGACCTGAAGGCGCCGACCCTCAATGCGATTACGCCGATGTCGATCGAATTGACCGACGCCACCGGCTCCGGCGCCGACATTGTGCGCGTTAGCGTCAAACGGTTGGGCGCAGTCAGTTGCGCCTGAAAGAGGTGCATATGGCGGAAGTTGAAAGTGCGGCCAAAGCAGTTGCTCTGTCCACCCTGATGCCGGTGGTTGCCACTGCCGGCATGCGCCGGGTGTCGTCGTACCGCCGTGCGGCTGCCGCCCGGGTGGCGGTCGAGGAGGATTGCTGGGTGGTCGAGGAACAGGCGCTGTTCATGGATGTGGCCGAGGTCGGCCTTTACACGCTGATGTGGACCCGCACCGACATTGCCGCCGCTGCCGCTTTCCTGCCGGCAGACGGCGTGCTTGGCGATGCGGCCGCGCCGGAAGCGTTGGCGCTGTGCGCCGGTTTCCTGTTTACGGAGAGCATCATCGAGACAATGGCCGACATCGCCGAAATGGCGTTCTGTCCAGATGCCTCGAACCTGGTACGGGTACGCCTGGTGCAACCGTCGAAAGCGAGCAGCCAGCGGCACGGTGGCTTCATTGCCAGTTCGTGCGGTGTCTGTGGCGGCGTCGACCATGCCGGCGATATCAGGGCCGGACTGCCGTCGGTACTCGACACGTTGCGTATCGCTCCGGCCAGTTTTGAGCCGCTGATGGCGGCGCTGCAAAGCCGGCAAGCGGTATTCAACCGCACTGGCGGCAGCCATGCGGCGGCGTTGTTTTCGGGCGCGGGCGCACTGCTCGCCAGCGCCGAAGACCTCGGCCGTCACAACGCTATGGACAAGGTGATTGGTCAGCGTTTGTTGCGCGGCTTGCCTACCGCCGGTTGCGGCGTGCTGCTGTCCGGGCGCGTCAGCCTGGAGCTAATCGTCAAGGCGGCGCGCGCCGGTATTGAACTGGTCGCTGCGGTATCGGCGCCAACCTCGCTTGCGATCGAAGCGGCGGATCAACTCGGTATCACGCTATGCGGCTTTGTGCGGCAGGGCCGGCTGACCGCCTTCAGCCATCCGCAGCGACTGGCTTGAAAAAATATTTAAGCATGAGTATCGTCTAAAACAAGCTGTTCTACGCATGTTTTTGGCAGGTATTTTAAAATACGGCATACAGTATGTCGTTATCCAAAAAACTGCGGCTTTATATTGCTGGTTGTGACCATTAAGCCAAACAGATGTTCCCACCTGCCTCCACCAATGTCGGTGCTCGTGAATTATCGGCCGGCAGCACTCCATTTCTGATGCTGGTCATTTCTGCCAGGATCGAGATCGCGATTTCGGGCGGGGTGCGGCTGCCGATATAGAGGCCGATCGGGCCGCGCAAGCGGTTGATCTGCTCCGGTGTCAGGTCGAATAGTTGCAGCCGTTCGCGCCGCCTGGCATGGTTCGCGCGCGAGCCGAGCGCGCCGACATAGAAGGCCGGTGATTTCAAGGCTTCCAGTAGCGCCATATCGTCCAGCTTCGGGTCGTGCGTCAGCGCCACGACCGCGCAGTGGGTGTCCATCCGCAGCGCGATCACCGCGTCGTCGGGCATTTCGCGCGTCAGTGTGACGCCGGGAACCGACCAGCTGTCGGCATATTCTTCGCGGGGGTCGCAGACGGTGATCTGGTAGTCGAGCCCGAGCGCGACTTGCGCCAGATAGACCGAGAGCTGGCCGCCACCGATGATCAGCAGCCGGTAGCGCGGGCCGAAGGTGCTGGTTAGGTTGCGGCCATCGAATCGGCACAGCGCACTGCCGGCGCTGGCCGCTGTTAACGTGATGGCGCCGCTCTGCATGTCGAGCGTGCGGGTTGCCGGGATGCCGCGCTCCAGCATGTCGAGAATGTCGGCTATCCAGTGGTAGTCGCTGATCGGTTCCAGCACCAGTTGCAGCGTGCCGCCGCATGGCAGGCCGAAGTGCCTGTCTTTATCGCCAGAGGCGCCGTAGCTGGTCAGTTCCGGCTTGCTCAAGCCGAGCTGGCCGTCCTTCACGCGCTCGATCAGGTCGTCTTCGATGCAGCCGCCGGAGACCGACCCGACCACCAAGCCATCGTTACGGATCAGCATCATCGCGCCGACCGGACGCGGCGCCGAACCCCAGGTGCGGGTCACGGTGCTGAGGGTCGAGCGGTAGCCGGCGCGCGACCAGGCGGCGGCCGTCTTCAATACCTGCAGGTCGACGCTGTCCATGGTTTACTCGGCATCGGCTGCGATCAGCCGGCCGATCACGCGCCGCGCCAGCACCGGCAGCACACGGCGGCGGTAGGCCGCCGGCGTGATGGAGGTTTCCATCGGGCCGACCTGCTTGCGCAGCAGCTTGTCGAGTTGCGCCAGCGCATCATTGAGCGCGATGCCGCACAACGCGTCGAGGCCGTTGATCAGCAGCGGGCGCGAATCGGCGCCGGTGACGGCGACGCGCAAATCGTGCAGCTGATTATTTTCACAGCGTAATGCAACCGCGACCCCGGCCAGCGGGAAGTCGAGCGCGCCACGCACACGGATTTTCTGGTAGCCCGAGCGTAACCCGCGTAGGCCGCGCCGGTTGGCAACCAGCGGCACGCGCACCGCAACCAGCATTTCTTCCGGTGCCAGTGTCAGGTAGGCGATGCCGTCGTCGGCATAGATTTCAGCCAGCGGGCTGTGGCGCACGCCGGATGGGCCGGCGATCTCGGCCACCGCGCCAAGCACCATTAACGCTGGCGCCAGATCGCCGCTGTAGGCGGCGTAACAGCGATCCGATTTGGGCGCGACGTGGCAAGTGTCGCCGGCAATTTTCATGCAAAAATTATTGGCTTCGCGCCAGCTGTCGCTCTGGTTGTAGAACTGGCAGCGGGTATCGAGGCACAGGTTGCCGCCGACGGTACCGACCGCGCGATGGGTCGGGCCGGCAATCGCCAGCGCCGCTTCAATCAGCGCCGGGGTATCGCGCAGCAACGGGTCGGTCGTCAGTTGTTGGAGCGTAGTGCCGGCACCGATGCGTAGCACCTGACCATCGTGCGCATCGTGCGCATCGTGCGAAATGCCGCGCAGCTCGGCGACGCCGCCGAGGTCAATCAGAATTTCGGGCTGTACCAGGCCGTGCCGCATGTTAGTCAGCAGGTCGGTGCCGCCGGCCAGGAAGCGGGCGCCGCTTTTGCCGGCGCGCGCTGCGATGGCCTCGGCGACCGAACTCGGCCGCAACAGCTTGAATTGAGAGAGCAGTTCCATCAGACAAGTTCCTTTTCAGTGACGGCGGCAGCAGGCTGTGGCGCGCGCGTGGCGGCGGGGCGCTTGCGGCCGCTCAATGCTTCCAGCACCAGGTTCGGCGTCATCGGCAAGCGGGTGATCTTGGTGCCGGTCGCATGCTGCACCGCGGCCGCAACCGCCGCCGGTATTCCGGCCAGCGGTCCTTCGCTGGCTTCCTTGGCGCCGAACGGGCCGTTCGGGTCGATGCTTTCGACGATATGCACTTCAATCTCGGGTGATTCAACGATGGTTGGCACCCGGTAATCGAGGAAGTTGGCGGCGCTGTGCTTGCCGTCTTTTGCGTAGCTGGTTTCTTCCGATAAAGCCTGTCCCATGCCCATCCAGACCGCGCCCTGCACTTGGCCTTCGACCGATAGCGGATTGATCGCAAAACCGCAATCGAGCGCGGTCCAGACTTTTTCGACGGTGATTGTGCCCAGCTCGCTATCGACGCTGACTTCGACCACCGAAGCCGCATACGAGAACGCCATTGTCGAGCCGACCGCGCCGCCTTTTTGCTTGCCGCCCTGGAACTCGATCGGGCAAGTGTAAGTGCCCTTGACGGTGAGCGTGCCGGTATTGATCAATGCTTCTGCGACCACGTCGTTGAACCCGACAGTGCGCTCAGGCTGGTTGAATACCGCATACATTTCGCCCAGGCAATCGACCTGTTCCGGCGTGACTTGCAAGCGGCGGGCGGCAGCCTCAAGCAGGATTTTTTTCAGGTTTTCGGCGGCCTGGATCGCCGCATTGCCGACCATGAAGGTTACGCGTGATGAGTACGAACCGTTATCCTTGGGCGTGATCGCAGAATCATTGGCAATCACGCGCACCCGGCCGTAATCGACACCGAGCACCTCGACCACCGCTTGCGTCAGGATTGTCGAGGAGCCCTGGCCGATGTCGGAAGCGCCGGTCAGGATCGTGATGCCGGCATCGAAATCAAGCTTCAGGATCACTGTCGCATGCGGCTCGCCAGTCCAGTGCACTGGCTTGGCCGAGCCGCTGACGAAGTGCGAACAGGCGATGCCGAGACCGCGTCCCGGCGGCATCTTGTCGATCCGCTCGCGCCAGCGGCTGGCTTGTTCAACCCGGTCGATGCATTCCGGCAAGCCGTATGAAATCACTTTCAGGCCGTTGAGGGTGTCGGTCGGCGCCGCCAGCAGGTTGCGCCGGCGCACAGTGAGCGGATCAAGCCCGAGTTCCTTGGCCATTGAGTCCATTAACGCCTCGAAGGCGAAGCGGGTATTCACGGAACCGTGGCCGCGCATCGCGCCGCATGGCGGCGTGTTGCTGTATACCCGGTAGCCGTCGTACTTGACCGCCGGCAGGTTATACAGACCGTTCAACAGCGCGCCGGCATACAGAATGGTGACGATGCCATAGCCGCCATAAGCACCGCCGCGCATCACCATTTCCAGATGGCAGGCGGTGAGGCGGCCATCCTGCTTCATCCCCAGCTTGAGGCGAATCTGGCTTTGCGGACGGCCGCGATGGGTCAGGAAAGTTTCTTCGCGCGACAGCTTTAGACGCACGGTGCCGCCGGCGGCGCGTGCCAGCAGCGCGCAGATAACTTCGAAATTGAGGGTTTCGGTACGAGCGCCAAAGCCGCCGCCAACGAACGGCTTGATGACGCGGATGCGCGAGGTATCGAGGTCGAGGCAGCGCGCCAGCGTCAGATGCACGTAGTACGGCACCTGGCTGACCGTATGCATCGTCAATTGATTGCGTTCGACGTCAAAGCTGGCCATCGCAGCGTGCGGCTCCATGTGCGCGTGCGTGACTTCCGCGCATTCGAAGCTCTCTTCGCGCACCAGGTCGGCTGCGGCAAAACCGGCTTCGGTGTCGCCGAATTCATTGTGTACCTCGCGCTCCAGATTGCCTTTCTTGTCGCCGTGCAGCAGCACCGCATCCGGTGCCCGGGCGCTGGCAGCATCGGTATACACCGGTAGTTCGCGCACTTCGAGACGAATCAGTTTCAGAGCGGCCGCTGCGGTCGCATCGTCAACCGCGGCAACGGCCGCCACCGGCTCGCCGAAATACCGAATCCGCTCGCGCGCCAGCGGAAATTCATTTTGTGCCACCGGCAAGATGCCGTATGCCTTATCGCAAGCGTCGCCCGTGATCACTGCAACCACTCCCGGCAGTTTCAACGCTTCCGAGGTATCGATACGGATGATTTCGGCGTGCGCGTAAGGGCTGCGGAAAATGCGTCCGGCCAGCGCATCCGGTGTAAACAGATCGGCCGTGTACTTGGCGCGGCCGCTCACTTTTTCGATGCCGTCGACTAGCGCGATGCGCTGACCGGCGCCTTTGTTCATGCTCGGTTTCATGCGGTGGCTCCTTTTCGGCTAAGGCTGGTAAAGCTGCCGGCAGCGGCCTGTACCGATTCGATGATCTTCACATAACCGGTGCAGCGGCACAGGTTGCCGGCCAGCGCGGCGCGGATCTGTTCGACCGACGGTGCCGGATTACTGCGCAACAGCGCTTCGGACGCCATCAGCATGCCGGGCGTGCAATAGCCGCACTGGGTGCCGAGCTTTTCGTTGAATGCCTGTTGCAATGGCGACAGGCGGCCGGCGCTGGACAGCGATTCGACTGTCTCGACATGGCGACCGGCGACACTGGCGGCCAGCGTCAGGCAGGCCAGACGCGGCACGTTATCGACCAGCACGGTGCAGGCGCCGCATTCGCCGCCGTCGCAACCCTGCTTGGTGCCGGTCAGGTTGAGCTGCTCGCGCAGGTAATCGATTAGCAGCAGATTGTCTGCCATCGCGTCTTCGCGCGCCTGACCGTTGATCCGCATTGGGACGACCGTTTTCATGCAGCGTTCTCCTTCGATGGATGAGGTAATGAGTTCGTGCGATATCCACAAGCATAGCCGAAATTTAGATTTGTATCAAACAAAAATTAGATTAAATATGCATCCTGAAAAGGATGCAGTTCGCCGGAAAATTATGCATATTTTTAGAATTTATATCGTATTTATGCAGAATATCGGTAGTTTTTGATTCATTACCAACGATTCTGAATGGTAAAAATAAATGATTGACTTAAAACATATTATTGTGTGACCATTTTGGTAGTAATGTTTTTATGAGAAGTTGGCGATGGCGGTGCTTGGACGGGATTGCGGCGGCTTGCCGGCGGTTTCAATAGGCGCTATCTGAAAATCTACATTGACCCGTATTGGTAAAGCATCAAATCACGAGGAATCGAATGAAATCATTGACCAATGCCGCCGCCTGCCTGTTCGAGACCGGCCACGAAAGTGATATTGCAATCGAATGCGGCACCCGGCGCATCAGTTACGGCGAACTCAGGCAGACGGTAGCGCGTGCCGCCGGCGCTTGGCAGCGCAGCGGCCTGGCCGCTGGCGACCGGGTCGTGGTGTTCGGGCCGGACAGCATCGAATGGGTGGAAGCCTATCTGGGCGCGATCTGGGCTGGCGGAGTCGGCATCGGCGTCAATTCGCACCTTGGCATCGAAGAATTGGCCCCGATCCTGCTCGAATCGGGTGTGCGCTTTATCTGGACTACGGCCGAACTGGCGCCGGCGCTGGTCGCGCTATCGGACCGCCTGCCCCAGCCGCTGGTGATTGCGGCCGCTGGGCTCGGCTGCGTCGACTGGATGGAAGCCTGCGCGGCCGCTACTGCGATCCCGCCGCTGCCGCGTGCGCCGCATGAGATGGCGTTATGGATTGGCACTTCCGGCACCACTGGCACGCCGAAAGGTGTTGTGCACAGCCATAGCGTAACCGCGCCGTGCGCCGCTTTTGCCCGTGAAATTTTAGGGGCTGGACCGCAGGATCGGCTGTACGCGACTTCCAAGCTGTTCTTTGCCTATGCACTAGCCAACAGCCTGTTCGCCGGGCTGCGGCTGGGCGCGACCGTGATTCTCGATCCCGAATGGCCGACAGCGGAACGGGTGCTGAAGATGGTGAAAACACATCGGCCAACGATCCTGTTTTGCGTGCCGACGCTGTACCACAAGATGCTGCAAGGCGGTATCGCCCACCAGTTGGCCGGACGCGGCATCCGCCACTATATTTCAGCCGGCGAAGGCTTGCCGCCGAAGCTGCGCGCCGACTGGCAGCGGGCCACCGAACTGGCGCCGATTTCGTGTTACGGCACTTCCGAAACGCTGTGCCTGATGCTGTATTGCGACAACGATAGCGGCCGCCTGACGCCGACGCCGCTCACCGAACTGCGCTACGACAAGCTGCCGCCCGAATTGCCGCAGCGGCTCTGGGTCCGGCATCCGGCCGTCGCCCGCGGCTACTGGCAGCGCCCAAAAGAACAGGCCGACGGCTTTCACGAAGGCTGGTTTTCACCGGGCGACATGTTTCTGCGCCACGACGGTTGGCTCGAATTCACCGGTCGCAACGACGACATGCTGAAAATTGCCGGGCAATGGGTCAGCACCCAGTGGGTTGAGCAGGCGTTGCGCTTGGCTTGCGGCGACAGCGTGCAGGCGCTGGCGGCAGTCGGTGTCAAAAGCGATGACGGGCTGACCGCGATCGCCGCTTTCCTGGTGGCGACGCCGAATCAGGAAGTGGCCGCGCGCAGTAGTCTGTCCAGCGGGATTGCCGGCTTGCCCGGCCACAAGCGGCCGCGTTGGGTGCACTGGGTAGAGGCGCTGCCGCTGACTGCGACCGGCAAGCTGCAGCGTGCCAAGCTCGGCGCGCTGCACGAGCAGCAGCGCGAGGCGGCGCTGCTGACTTCCTGACCGGAAAATTTTGCAATCCGCTTAAAGCGCCATCTTGCCGCGCTCAGGCTTCCATTTTTGTAGCGAGCGTGGCGTTGTTGCACGGATAATTCCATGCCTCGTCTGATAAGTTGGCGCGCGAAAGCGTCAGCGTCGAGACGCCGGAATGCACCAGCCGCCTGCGTTATATCGTTCGTAACCCGTCCAAGCAACGGTACTTCAGTGCGCGTAGAGGTCTGTTTGCGTAATTCACAGGGAGCGCGTATACATCCATTACACATATAAAAACAAAATTTTTAAAGGGCCTGCGTGGAGACAATCAACACCATCGATTCAATGGAAGCAAGCTCGTTGGCCGATGCCAGCGAGCTTGCCTCGCGCCTGCGTTTTGCATTCGACAGCGGCCATATCTGGCTAGGCGAGACGCGCATGATTCTTTTGCACGGCGCGGCAATTATTGCTTTGCGCAAAGAGTTGATCGATTCGCTCGGCACTGACCGCGCCCGTGGCGTGCTCACGCGCATGGGCTACGCGTCCGGCACCAGCGATGCGGCATGGGCGCGCAAGCTTTATCCGGACGCCACCGAAACGGAATTGCTGGTGATGGGGCCGCAACTGCATACGCTTGAGGGTATCGTCAGCGTGCGCAACGGCAAACTCAATATTGATATCGCCAAGGGTGTTTTCTACGGTGAATTTACCTGGGAAAGCTCGTTCGAGGCGGACGCGCATACTGAGCTTTATGGAGTCTCCTCCGAGCCGGCTTGCTGGATGCAACTCGGTTATGCCTGCGGTTATGTGAGTACGCTGATGGGTAAATTTATTCTTTTCAATGAAACCGAATGTTCGGCGGCCGGTGCGCACCACTGTCAAATCATCGGCCGTCCCGCCATCGAATGGCATGATGCGCAAGCGTCACTGAAATATTTTCAGCCTGATTCGGTGGCAGATCACATCATGGCTTTGCAAACCCAGGTGCAGAATCTGCGCTACTCGATTGACGATGATCTGCAGACTGACGACCTGATAGGTGCCTCGGCCAGTTTCAAACAGGCATCCGGCCTGCTCAAGAAAGCGGCTGCCAGCCAAGTGACTGTACTGCTGCTGGGCGAAACGGGGGTGGGCAAGGAACGCTTTGCCCGCGCGCTGCACAATGTCAGTAATCGCGCCGACCGGCCTTTTGTCGCCGTCAACTGCGCTGCCTTGCCGGAACAACTGATTGAGTCGGAACTCTTCGGCGTGGAGAAGGGCGCTTTCACCGGAGCCCAGCAGTCGCGACCGGGACGCTTTGAGCGCGCCCATGGCGGCACCCTGTTCCTGGACGAAGCAGGCGAGCTGTCCGCATCGGCCCAAGCCAAATTGCTGCGCGTGCTGCAGGAAGGGGAACTGGAGCGGATCGGCGACAGCCGCACCCGCAAAGTCGATGTGCGGGTGGTCGCTGCCACCAACGTAAATTTGGCGCAGGCGGTGGAAGAAGGGCGGTTCCGCAAGGATCTGTATTATCGATTGAATATCTACCCTGTCACCATTCCGCCACTACGCGAGCGCAAGGACGATATTGTGCTGCTGGTACAACGTTTTCTGGATAAATATGGTGTACGCCACGGCAAGAAAGTCATTGGCGTTACCGATCAGGTAATGCATGCATTCAAGCAGTATTCCTGGCCCGGCAATATACGCGAACTGGAAAACGTGATTGAGCGCGGCATCATTCTGGCGCAAGAAGGGGGGCGGATCGATCTGGCCGATATTTTTCCTGCGATTGCAGCCGACGCTAACAAACCGAGGCTTTCCGGTCTGGCAAAAGATGGCAGTGTTTTGAAACAGGATGAAGGGACGGTCGAAGCGTTTCTGGATTATGTGCAGAAAAACAAAGTCAGCCTGGATGATGTGGAGAACGTATTGCTCAAGGCCGCCATGGCGCGTGCCGACGGTAATCTTAGTTCGGCCGCCCGCGCGCTCGGCATGACCCGTCCCCAGCTCGCCTACCGCCTCAAGAAGTTTTCGTAAAGCCTGTCTAATATTTCTTGATCAGGTCTTTCAGATGCCGGCGCGCCGTCTGACTTCGGTCCGCGTGCCTCAATACCCCCTTTGACCAACTCGTCTCAATAGGCGTCAAACCGCGACTCCATATTCAGGCTCATGTCGTACCCCGCGCATCGATTTCGAATCCCGGTATTGCCGCATTATTTATCAAAGTCCGTACCGGTTAAAACCTCTCCCTTTCATTACACCCCCAAAATGCAACTTCTTCAGCGTGGATAAAGTGCGCCCAGTACACGCAAGCCCCGCGCGCCGGTGGCGGCCGGCCGGTTGCCGGGTTGGCGTTGCAGGAAGCGCTGTGCCAGCCATGCGAATGCCAGCGCTTCCACTTGGTTGGGCGCTACGCCAAGCGCGTCGGTTGATAGCACGCGCGCGTTTTGCCCTTGTGCCTGCAGGGCTGCTGTCAACTGCGCCGTCAGTTGCGCATTGTAAGCGCCGCCGCCGCATAAATAGACCGCTGCAGCGTCGCCGGCAGTGCGCGCAATGGCGTCGGCCAGGGTGCGGGCGGTAAATGCGGTCAGGGTCGCTTGCACGTCTGCCGCAGCTACAGCGGGGAAAGCGTGCAGTTTGTCATCCAGCCATGCCAGGTGGAATAGGTCGCGCCCGGTGCTCTTGGGCGGCGGCGCTGCCAAATACGGTTCCTGCAGCAGCGTTTGCAGCAGCGCCGCGATCACAGTGCCGCTGGCGGCCCAGGCGCCGTCAGCGTCGTAAGGCAAGCCCCGGTGACGCCCGATCCAAGCATCGAGCAGCATATTGCCGGGGCCGGTATCGAAGCCGGTAGCGTCATCGCCGTTGCCGTCAAGTATGCTGATGTTGCTGATGCCGCCGATATTGGCCACCACCCGGGTCTCGCCGATCTGACCGAATGCGGCTTGATGGAAGGCAGGCACCAGCGGTGCGCCCTGGCCGCCGGCAGCGATGTCGCGGCTGCGAAAATCGGCGATCACGTCGATTCCAGTCAATTCCGCCAGCAGGGCCGGATTGTTCGTCTGGCGGGTAAACCCCAGGTCGGGCCGATGCCGAATGGTCTGCCCATGCGCGCCGATGGCACTAATCTGGCTGGCGCTATTGCCTGCACTACCCAGCAACTGTTTTACGCAGGCTGCGTATTGGTGCGCCAGTGCATTGGCGCTTTGTGCTTCGCGCTCGATTTCGTTGTGACCGGCAGTTTGCAGAGCCAGCAATTCGGCCCGCAGCGCATCTGGAAACGGGATGTAAGCATGAGCGATGGAACGCATCCGGCCGCCGCCATCGGCCGCGCAAGTGGCAAGCACGCCGTCCACGCCGTCCAGGCTGGTGCCGGACATGAGGCCGATGGTGAGGCTGTCGGAGCAGGGTTTGGGCATAAGAGGAGGGCGCATTTTGGGCTAATTTATTTTGGGCTAATGTTTAAAAAAAACGGTGACTGAAGCCATCCAGTCACCGTTTGTTGTTGTTGCTGCGCGCGCTCGCCAGGGGGCAGGAATTAAATCCTGCCAGACCATCACATCAATCGATGGACGCCAGCTTGACTGCGTTTTTCTGCGGCTGCATCAAAGCGAAACGATGCATGATGTCGCCGGTAATGTTGCGGAATTGCCGCAACTGGGCAGTCGTCATGGGTTGCGCGTTTGGTATATTGACCGACATCGGATTGACCGCAACATTATTGACGCGGAACTCGTAATGCAAATGCGGGCCGGTCGCCCAACCGGTGGAGCCGACATAACCGATCACGTCGCCCTGGCTGACCTTGCTGCCCTTGCGCATGCCGGGTGCCAAGCGGCTCATGTGGGCGTAAGCGGTGGAATAATTATTCCAGTGCTTGATGACGATGAAGTTGCCATAGCCACCCTGGGTGCCGGCGAAATCGAGCACGCCATCGCCCGAGGCGCGGATCGGCGTGCCGGTCGTCGCAGCGAAATCGACCCCTTTGTGCTGCTTCCACAGGCCCAGAATCGGGTGTTTACGCATCGAAAAGACCGATGAGATGCGAGAGAATTCGAGCGGCGATTTAAGGAAAGCTTTTTTCAGCGACTTGCCGTCAAAGCCGTAATAACCGCCACCCTGTTTGCTGCCCGGCTCCTGGAACCAGACCGATTGATAGGTGTTGCCATTGTTGATGAATTCGCCTGCCAGCACACGGCCGCTACGCACGAAGTCACCGTTTTGCCAGAAAGTTTCATAGACCACGTTGAAGCGGTCGCCTTTGCGCAAGTCGGAGTTAAAGTCGATATTGGTCGAGAACATGTCGACCATTTGGGTCGCGACCGGGTCCGGGATGTTGGCGTTATCGGTGGCGGCGAAGAGCGATGAATGGATCAAACCGGAGCGCATTTCAACGCGCATCTGAATGGCCGCGGTTTCTTCCACAGCCTTGAAATTATCGCCATTGCGCGCGACCACAATGTTTTTGATCGGGTTGTCGCGACTGCTGACGACAGTGGTGCGCAACCACTGCAGGCTGCCGGCATCATTGGTTTGCGCCTGTACGCTCTTGCCGGCGCGCAATTGCATCACGCCGCGCGCGGTGCTGTCGGACTTGATGAAATTCTCCGCTGCCGCATCGTTGATCCCGAGCCGGTTCAGTAAAGTCGCCAGCGTATCGCCGGTACGGACTTTCTCTTCACGCATGTAATATTGGGGGGAGGCTTGTTCGAGCGCCGCGATTTGCTGGGACAGATTGGGCAGCGTTATTTGCTGCTCGATCAGACTGACCGGTAGGTCGGCGGCGTCCGGGGCTAGCGGCGCGAAACCGATTGCGCCGAAGGCGCATGCTGCCAGAAACAGTCCGCTGGCCGAGATGATTCTGGTCTTGCGCGATGTGCCCAGCAACAGTTTGCTGGCGGAGCCTAGGCTCAGGTATTTATGATTTGTTTGCATGCATTCAGTTAGAATTTGTCGGTTCGGTATGAATATAGAGTAAGCACGTTTTCTTATTATTTTAGTATTGACTAGCGGCAAGGCGAGAAATAGTCAAGAATTATAACAAAGTCGTAAACACGCATTAGCCTTTTGAAAGTGAAATAAAGTTAAACATGGATCCTCAATCCCAACCTGCCCTAGACCAAGCTCCAGCCGATCCTGCAAATTCTTCCGGGCTAACCGCAGCGCTGCCGCTGCCATTATCGGATCGCGTGCAAGAGGCGCTTGCCATTACCCGGCGCGGTGCCGACGAATTGCTGATCGAAGCCGAATTCGCACTGAAGCTGGCGCGCGCCGAAAGTAGCGGTATACCACTACGCATTAAACTCGGGCTGGACCCGACCGCGCCTGACCTGCATCTGGGCCACACCGTGGTTTTGAACAAAATGCGCCAGTTGCAGGATCTGGGTCATAACGTGATTTTTTTGATCGGCGATTTCACTTCGATGATCGGCGACCCGTCCGGCCGCAACGTGACGCGTCCGCCCTTGACGAAAGAGCAGATCGAACACAATGCAACGACCTACTTCAAGCAGGCCAGCCTGGTGCTGGATGCGGCCAGAACCGAAATTCGCTACAACTCCGAATGGTGCGATCCGTTGGGCGCGCGCGGCATGATCGAGCTGGCTTCGCATTCAACGGTGGCGCGGATGATGGAGCGTGACGATTTCAGCAAGCGCTTCAAGGCTAACACGCCAATTTCGGTACATGAGTTTCTGTACCCGCTGATGCAAGGATACGATTCGGTGGCGTTGAAAAGCGATCTCGAACTCGGCGGCACCGATCAAAAATTCAATTTGCTGGTCGGCCGTGAGCTGCAAAAGGATTACGGCCAGGAGCCGCAGTGCATCTTGACCATGCCGCTGCTGGAAGGACTGGACGGCATCGAAAAAATGTCGAAGTCGAAAAATAACTACATTGGGATTACCGAGCCGGCCAACACCATGTTCGCCAAAGTGATGCGCATTTCCGATGTAATGATGTGGCGCTATTACGAACTGCTGTCTTTTCACTCGCTGGCGGAGATTGATGGCTTCAAGGACGCTGTTGCGGTCGGCAAAAATCCGCGCGATGTCAAGGTGGCGCTGGCGCAGGAAATTGTGACGCGCTTCCATTCAGTGCAGGCAGCGGTTGATGCGCTGGCCGATTTCGTCAGCCGTTCGAAGGGCGGTATTCCAGATGAGATTCCAGAAGTCACATTGGGCGGTGCGCCATTGGGTATCGGCCAATTGCTGAAACAGGCCAATCTGTGCGCCTCCAGTTCGGAAGCGCTACGCATGGTGGAGCAGGGTGGGGTACGGATTGACGGCAACATGATTTCAGACAAAGGCTTGAAAGTGCAAGCTGGCAGTATGGTTCTGCAAGTCGGCAAGCGCAAATTCGCGCGCGTCACGCTGGCCTAGAAAGTAACGCGATGATTGCGTTGTTGCAGCGGGTATCGCAGGCGCGAGTGGTGGTCGATGGTGCCTGCATTGGCGCTATCGATGCCGGGTTGCTGGTGTTGTGGTGCGCCGAGCGCGGCGACAGCATCAAACAAGCCGATGCGTTGCTGTCCAAAATGATCCGCTTTCGCATGTTTTCCGACGATGCGGGTAAGATGAACCGGAGTCTGGCGCAAGTGCAGGGCGGTTTGTTGCTGGTACCGCAATTTACGCTGGCAGCCGATACCAAATGCGGCACCCGGCCATCGTTTACGCCCGCCGCCACACCCGATGAGGGTCGTCGCCTGTTCGATTACTTTGTGGCGCAGGCGCGCTTGCGGCATCCGTTGGTTGAAAGTGGGCACTTTGGCGCCGATATGCAAGTTACGCTGACCAACGATGGGCCGGTGACTTTCTGGCTGCAGTCGGACCGGTCGTAAGAGGCTTCTTGCATAACTAATTTTTAGTGGGGTATGCCAAAAAGTACTGCTTCGTCCGCACTATTTTAGTACTTTTATTAAAAATACAGTAACGGGTATGTTGGTGAAAAGAAATCCAAACATGGCAATCATAATGAAGGAGTAATCATGCAACTCTGGAGCGATTCATTCAAGGACGGTAGCGCCATTCCTGCCAAATTTGCATTTTGCAAAATAGATTCCAAGGCCCATGTCGCCTTGTCCGATAATAAAAATCCGCATCTGGGCTGGCGCGACATGCCGCACGACGCCCAATCGCTAGTGCTGATCTGCCATGACTCCGATGCGCCTTCGCAAGGCGTTGATGTGAACCAGCTGGGGCGAGATGTTCCGGCCGACCTGCCGCGAATCGATTTTTTCCATTGGACCTTGGTCGATCTGCCGCCGGGCATGCTGGCGATTGCCGAGGGCGAATTTTGCGATGGCGTACTGGCGCGCGGCAAGTTGGGGCCGGAAGCTTTGCGCGGTACGCGCCAGGGCATCAATGACTATACCGGCTGGTTTGCCGCCGATCAGGACATGTTGGGCGAGTATTACGGCTACGACGGCCCTTGTCCGCCGTGGAATGATTCCATTGTGCATCACTACACCTTTACCCTGTATGCGCTGGATATTGCCCATTTGCTGGTCGAAGGGCCATTTACCGCGCAGCAAACACTAGCGGCGATGGAAGGTCATATTCTGGCGCAAGCCAGCATCAGCGGCACCTATACGCTGTCGCCGGAACTGCAAGAAAAATAAACGGAATATGGGCAAGAGCACTGAAATACTACTGATCCGGCACGGTGAAACCGGCTGGAATGCGGCGAATCGTCTGCAGGGGCATAGCGACATTGCACTCAATACGCAGGGCCAGGCGCAAGCCGATGCACTGGGGCAGGCGTTATGCGATGAAGCACTGGCAGCCATCATCAGCAGCGACTTGCAGCGGGCGCGGCAAACCGCGCAAGCGGTTGCCAGGCAGCAATCTATATTGAAATCCGAAGTCGTCAGCGATGTCGGTTTGCGTGAGCGCTGTTACGGCGCGTTCGAAGGCTTGTACTACAGCGAAATCAGCCGGCACTATCCAGCCGCTTTTGTTGCCTGGCAAGCGCGTGATATTGACGCGGTTTTTCCGCCGGGTGCGCGCATCGGCGAGAGTTTCCGCAATTTTTATGCGCGCAGCGTGACTGCCATACTGTATTGGGCGCGCCAATATCCGGGCCAAAAAATCGCGCTGGTGGCCCACGGCGGCGTGCTGGAATGCGCTTATCGCGCTGCCTTGGCGCTGCCGCTTTCCACGCCGCGCAACTTTCCGGTCTTGAATGCCAGCGTCAATCGCTTCCGCCTGGAAGCCGGTGTGCTGCAACTGGTATCCTGGGGCGAAGTCGCGCATTTGGATGGCATGGCGCTGGACGAAGCTGACCAGCGCGTTCCCTGATTGTTAGTACTTACGCAATACCCAGTAGTGCAGGCCTCCGTGCCTGCGGCCCGGCGCAGGCACGGAGGCCTGCACTACTTAAACCGTATTTTTCGTAAGTCCTGATTATGCTTAATTTGTAAGCATAATCAGGATAAATTCGGATAGAATGGCCTCCCCCTAACCATTCCCTGCCGCCCATCGTGCATATCGGAACTTATCTGCTGCGCAACAATGTATTCGTCGCGCCGATGGCAGGAGTGACCGACCGGCCGTTTCGCCAGTTGTGCAAGGAACTCGGGGCCGGCTATGCGGTGTCCGAAATGGCGGCCTCGAACCCGAAGTTGTGGCAGACCGAAAAATCGTCGAGACGCATCAATCACGCCGGCGAAATGGAACCGAAAGCAGTCCAGATCGCTGGTGCCGATCCGACCATGCTGGCCGATTGCGCCAAATTCAATGTCGAACGGGGGGCGCAAATTATCGACATCAACATGGGCTGCCCAGTCAAAAAAGTCTGCAGCAGCTGGTGCGGCTCGGCACTGTTGCAAGACGAGAAGCTGGTCGGTCGGATTCTGGATGCGGTGGTGGCTGCGGTGGATGTGCCTGTCACGCTGAAATTTCGTACCGGCTGGGATAGATCAAACAAGAATGCGCTGACGATTGCCAAAATGGCGGAGTCGGCCGGGATTGCGATGCTCACGCTGCACGGCCGCACCCGCGCCGACGGTTACAGCGGCGCGGCGGAATACGACACGATTACAGCGGTAAAAAAGGCGGTATCGATTCCCGTGGTGGCCAACGGCGACATTACGAGCCCGGAAAAAGCGCGCTTTGTGCTCGATACCACCGGTGCCGATGCGGTGATGATAGGCCGCGCGGCGCAGGGTCGGCCGTGGATCTTCCGCGAGATTGATCATTTTTTACGCACCGGCAGCCATTTGCCGGCGCCACTGGTGGCTGAGGTACAGCCGCTGCTGATCGCGCATTTGCGCGCCCATTATGCGTTTTACGGCGATTACCTGGGCGTGCGCACCGCCCGCAAGCATATTGGCTGGTATGTGCGCGATTTGCCCGGCGCTGAAGTTTTTCGCCAACGCATGAACCGGATGGAGTCGATTGAGGCGCAACTGGATGCGCTGTATACATTTTTTGAGGTGCAATTGGCATACGGCAAGCGGTTACAATATAACCTCTGCGAACAGACGCTGGCAGCTTGAAGCTGCATCGAAGTTCTGTCTGATTAGAAATATTGCCGGAGTATATAAAAAAATAAGGTGTTTTCCGCATACATTCAATGCGGAATAAAAAAATACACCCTGCACTAATTGAATTAGTCAAAAATATCAACGCGTTAGAAGAAAAAGCATGAGCCAAGAAAGCATCCAGGAAGTCGTCCAGCACAACCTTGAAAAATATTTCGACGACTTGGGCGAATTGCAGCCGTCAAACGTGTATGACATGGTGGTTTTGAGCGTCGAAAAACCGATGTTGGCGGTCGTGATGGCGCGTGCCGAAGGCAACCAATCGTCGGCTGCCGCAATGCTCGGCATCAACCGCAATACCTTGCGCAAGAAATTGCAGCAGCATGGGCTGTTGTAATCCACGGCGGATAACGCGAGGGGCGCGGCTAGCTTCTTAGTTAGATTATTAACTTGCTGCCGCCTTCACCTTAGCCGCTTTGGCCGCCCAGGCTACTTAGACCACTACAGATCCATAGTCCACTATGGCCGCTTCAGATTCAGAGAACCTCATCATGATCAAACAAGCACTCTTATCCGTTTCCGACAAAACCGGTGTACTCGATTTCGCGCGCGCGTTGTCGGCTATGGGCGTCAATATCCTGTCCACCGGCGGCACCGCCAAACTGCTGGCCGAGAATGGGGTGGTGGTGACTGAAGTGGCCGATTACACCGGTTTTCCCGAAATGCTGGATGGCCGCGTCAAGACGCTGCATCCTAAAGTGCATGGCGGCATCCTGGCCCGGCGCGATTTTCCCGAACACCTGGCAGCTCTGGCCCAACACAGTATTCCTAGCATCGACATGGTAGTAGTCAATCTGTACCCGTTTCAACAAACCGTCGCCAAACAAGAATGCTCTTTGGAAGATGCAATCGAGAACATCGACATCGGCGGCCCGACCATGCTGCGTTCCGCGGCCAAGAATCACAAAGACGTAATCGTCATCTGCGACCCGCTCGATTACAGTGCGGTACTTGATGAGTTGAAAGCCGGCAACGGCGAAGTCAGCTACGACACCAAGTTCACCCTGGCCAAGAAAGTATTCGCCCACACTGCGCAATACGACGGCGCAATCACCAATTATCTGACCAGCCTTGGTGCCGACAAGGCCCATGCAACCCGCAGCGCCTATCCGCAAACGCTCAACATCCATGCCGAAAAAGTGCAGGAAATGCGCTATGGCGAAAACCCGCATCAGTCCGCTGCGTTCTACCGCGATCTGCATCCGTGCGACGGTGCGTTGGCTAATTACACGCAATTGCAGGGCAAGGAATTGTCGTACAACAATATCGGCGACGCCGATGCGGCATGGGAATGCGTGAAAACTTTCGATGCATCAGGCAACTCGGCTGCGTGCGTCATTCTCAAGCACGCCAATCCGTGCGGCGTGGCAGTTGGCGCCAATGCGCTGGAAGCCTATTCCAAAGCGTTGCAGACCGACCCGACTTCGGCCTTCGGCGGCATCATCGCTTTTAACTGCACCTGTGACGGCAAGGCGGCCGAGGCAATTGCCAGGCAATTCGTCGAAGTCGTGATCGCGCCATCGTTCACAGCCGAAGCAAAACAGTTTTTTGCTGCGAAACAGAATGTGCGCCTGTTGGAAATTCCGCTCGGCACCAGCTTGAATCCATTCGAAATCAAACGCGTCGGCGGCGGCTTGCTGGTGCAGTCGCCTGACGCCAGGAATGTCGGGATTGCCGATATCAAGGTAGTCAGCACGCTGCAACCAACGCCGCAGCAAATGCAAGACATGTTGTTTGCCTGGCGCGTGGCCAAGTTCGTCAAATCCAATGCAATCGTATTTTGTGCCAACGGCATGACTTTAGGCGTTGGCGCTGGTCAGATGAGCCGGGTCGATTCGGCCCGTATCGCTTCCATTAAAGCGCAGAACGCCGGCTTGTCGCTGATCGGTTCAGCCGTGGCGTCGGATGCATTCTTCCCGTTTCGCGATGGTCTGGATGTCGTCATCGACGCCGGCGCGACGTGCGTCATCCAGCCGGGCGGCTCGATGCGCGATCAGGAAGTAATCGATGCTGCCAATGAGCGGGGTGTCGTCATGCTGTACACCGGCATTCGTCATTTCCGTCATTAATGCAATAGGGCTTGCGGGTTAAGGGCCGAACTTTTATCCGCCACAGAGAGCATAGGGCGCACAAAGAGGTTTTCGTTTTTCGTTGTGGCGGCAGTGTGTGTTTTTACTTTAATGAAGTAACTGATGTCAGTTAAGTCTGTTGCGTAAGTCCTATGAAAATTCTCGGCATCGACCCCGGTTTGCGCACTACCGGTTTTGGCATCATCGACAAGCAGGGCAACAGGCTGGCCTATATTGCCTCCGGCACCATCAAGACTGCCGACGCCAGCTTGCCGGAGCGACTGAAAGTCATATTCGATAGCGTTGCCCAAGTTATTGCGACTTACCATCCTGATTGTGCCGCAATCGAAAAAGTATTCGTCAATGTCAATCCGCAATCGACTCTATTGCTCGGGCAAGCCCGTGGTGCGGCGATTTGCGCGCTGGTTGGGGCCGATTTGGCGGTGGCTGAATACACTGCGCTGCAACTCAAGCAAGCGGTGGTCGGCCACGGCAAGGCAAAGAAAGAGCAGGTGCAAGATATGGTGCAGCGCTTGCTGCAGTTGCCGGGCCTGCCCGGGCCGGACGCCGCCGATGCGCTCGGGGTGGCGATTTGTCATGCGCACAGCGGCGAAGCGCTGGCGATGCTGGGCAAGCTGGCGCCGGGATTGGCCAAGCGTGGCCTGCGAGTCAAGGGGGGACGGCTGGTGGGTTGAATCGTCGCTCTAGCGTAATTATTGCTGTGTATTGGCTGGAGTATCCTTTTCTCCTTCCAAAGTATTCGGGCTGGGCAATTAGATAAAATGAGATACTGAACTTTCGCAATAATTGTCTCAAGGCGACTGGCGCGTTCGGGTTGTCGGGCCTTGTCAGAAAACTGAAAAAATGCATCCTCGCTCCCGCCCAACTATTTTACCCGGGTTGCCCCCCATTCCATCCACGGACGTAGCGAGCGACGGCGTTAGCGCGAACTATGCTCGCATTGATAGCTATCTCGACTGCCTGAAGACGCAACGCAAACTGTCGCCGCACACTATCGATAATTACCGACGCGACCTGCTCGAACTGGCGGCAATGCTAAACGGCGCGGCGCTGGCGCTGATCACTCACGAACAGGTGCGCAGCATGACGTCGCGCCTGCATGCCAGGGGCCTGAATCCCCGCTCGATAGCACGCAAGCTGTCGGCTTGGCGCGGATTCTTCGGCTGGCTGTCCGAGCAGACGGTACTGGCGTCGAACCCGGTCGATGGTGTCAGCGCACCCAGGCGGGCCAAGATTTTGCCGCTGGCACTGGGTGCCGACGATGCCGTGCGCCTGGTGTCAAGCACCAATCCGAATGTCGCCGCCGACAGTGCCATGCAACTGTGTAATCGGGCAATGTTCGAACTGTTGTATTCAAGCGGTCTGCGGGTGTCGGAACTGGTCGGGCTGGATGTGCGTTATGTGCATGAGGCCGGACTGCGCGGCAAACCATACACTTCGGACGGTTGGATTGACATTGATGCGCGGGATGTAATCGTCACCGGCAAAGGCAGCAAAGTGCGCAGCGTGCCGGTCGGCGAGGGTGCGACTCTGGCATTGCAGGCATGGATTGCCGCGCGTGCGGGTGTGGCCCCGCGAGATCCGAACGCACTATTTTTGAGCATCCGCGGCAGCCGCATCTCGGTGCGGACGGTGCAAATTCGCATCAAGGCGCATGCGCAGGCGCTAGGAATTCCGGCTGATGTGCATCCGCACATGCTGCGCCACTCGTTTGCCTCGCATTTGCTGCAATCGTCGGGCGATTTGCGCGCGGTACAGGAAATGCTGGGACACGAATCGATTGCCTCCACCCAAATCTACACCGCACTCGATTTTCAGCGACTGGCCACCGTGTACGATGCCACCCACCCACGCGCAAAGAAAAAATCCCCGAGCGGGGGGTGACTACGTAATTGCACAATTGCGGCATAATTACTGCATCAATTTTTTCAAATCCACACCCATGAACACCATGTCCCAGATCGCTATCACCCTCCGCGGCAAGCCATCTGAAGCCGCGAACACAGAAGCCCAAAGCCGTCTGCGCGCAGTCTCGGTGCGGGTCACCCCAGCGCGCGTAAAAGTGCTGGCAGCCCTGCTTGGCGCACCGCGCGCACTGTCGCATCAGGATATGCAAGAGTCTTTTGCCGAGATGGATCGCGTCACTTTATACCGGGCGTTGGACTGCCTGATTGCGGCTGGCCTGACCCACAAGATTGCCGGCGATGACCGCGTGTTCCGCTACAGCGCCGGTACTGAGCATTCCGAACGCGGCGGCGCCAGCGCCCACCAACAGCAGTTGTCCAGTCACGGCGCACCGGCGCAACACCAGCATGGACACTTCAAATGCAGCCGCTGCGCCAAGGTATTTTGCCTAAACGTAGACGGCGAGGTGGATCTGGTATCCGATGTATTGGCACAATCGGCTTGCCGGAAATCGACACTGCGCCAGCAATTGCAAGCGGTGCTGCAAGACAATCTCGGCCCAGGCTTTCAAAGCCACGACATCGAGCTGACCATCAAGGGTTGGTGCGCCGAATGCGCCCGACAACCACAATAATTCCCATTATTTTTGACGATACACAATATGGCACTGATTCCGACCACGATACTGACCGGCTTTCTCGGGGCAGGCAAAACCACTCTGCTCAATCGCATTCTGCAGGAAAATCACGGTTATAAAATCGCAGTAATTGAAAATGAGTTCGGCCAGGAAAACATCGACAACGAAATTCTGGTGCAGGACAGCAGCGAACAGATCATCCAGATGAACAACGGCTGCATCTGCTGCACGGTGCGCGGCGACCTGATCGCGGCGTTAACCGATCTGGCACAAAAGCGCGCCGCAGGCCTGCTGAACTTTGATCGCTTGGTGATCGAGACCACTGGCCTGGCCAACCCAGGGCCAGTGGCGCAAACTTTCTTTATGGATGAAGAAGTCGCAATGTCCTACATGCTGGATGCGATTATTACCGTTGTCGATGCGCGCCACGCGATGCAGCAACTCGATGCACATGAAGAAGCGCAGCGTCAGGTAGGCTTTGCCGACCGCATACTGTTATCGAAAACCGATTTGGTGAGCGCGGCCGAAGTCGCCATACTGACGGGTCGCTTAAAACGCATCAATCCGCGTGCCCCGTTGGGAACCGCCGATTTCGGCCGCGCGCCGATTGCCGAACTGCTCGATATTCGTGGCTTCAACCTCAACGAAAAACTGGAAATAGACCCTGAATTTCTGGCCGATCAAGCAGTTGAAAAAAACGAAGAAATGGATCAACAACATACCTGCGCGCCCGGTTGCGACCACCCGCATCATGACCATCACCACGCGCATCACAGCGACGATATTTCCGCATTCGTTTTCAGGAGTGAGCGCGCGTTCAACAGCGCGCTGCTGGATGAATTCCTGGCTGGCATCGTGCAGGTTTTCGGGCCGCGCATGCTGCGTTACAAGGGCGTATTGCTGATGGACGGTGCCGACCGCAAAGTACTGTTTCAGGGTGTGCACCAATTGATGGGCACTGATATTGGCGGCAAATGGGCAGAAGGTGAAACACGCGGCAGCAAGATGGTGTTTATTGGACAAAATCTACCCAAGGAAACAATTATTACCGGCTTGGAGCAATGTTTGGTATAAACTATCGGCGTTTTTGGTGGTATGGACAGAATTTACTCTTGAAAACACTCTATTAGTCCCCCAAAAAACAGCGCAAGCAGTAACGCACTGGAAGATGAGAATTATCAACGTAAGCCCTATGAAGTCTGCTAAAGTGGCCCGCCGATTGTGAGACTTCCAGGCAAATTGACAATGTGAGCGAATCCGTCCCGGTAGCGCCTTGATGCACGATGCGGTACTCGGTTTAGCGGATAAAATTATTTGAACCTGTATCGAAAGTCAGCAAAGTGATCACTAAAACTAAACAACCTAATGCCGACGCCAACGTGGCCGACACGCCTCTTACCGAAGAGAAAATCCTTAAGATGGGCGAAAAAGATTACATGAACGAGGCGCAACTGACCTTCTTCAAGACGCGCCTGAAACAGCTCGAGAAAGAATTACTGCAAAACGCCGATGACACCACCGAGCATTTGCGCGAAACCACGCTGGTGCCAGACCCGGCCGACCGCGCCACGATCGAGGAAGAACATGCGCTGGAATTGCGTACCCGCGACCGCGAGCGCAAGCTGATCAAGAAAGTCCAGCAATCGATCGCCAGAATTAATGACGGCGATTACGGCTGGTGCGAAGAAACCGGCGAAGCAATCGGCATCCCGCGCCTGCTGGCCCGCCCGACCGCAACCTTGTCGCTGGAAGCGCAGCAACGGCGTGAACTCAAGCAAAAGCTGTACGGCGATTAAAGACTAAATAGAACGCCCGATGTGGCGTCGAATTAAAAAAACGTGCGAGCAAGTTGTTCGCACGTTTTTTATTGCTGTGCAGAAGTGATCCGCGAGTTCGCCTGAACGGCTCACTGCGTCAAGAAATTTTGGACGGGGCTGCACCTACCCCGCCCAAATTCGGAATCGCCCTGAAGGGCGAGGTTTTTACCGGCAGTGCCTTTGATAAAGCAAAGAACGGCAATGTTGCACTTAGAATTCGAGCGCGCCCACCATAACAATATAGAAAGCCATCATGACTCGCAGCATTCTCGATGAATCCCAGATTCACCCTGCCATTCGCAAGGCCCTCACTAACAATAATTCCGAAATCATTCGCGAAGTGCAGGCAGCCATCGCAAGCAACACCGTCGTGGTAATCGGCATGGCGCAAAACCCGTTTGTCCGAAAAGCGCGCAAATTACTGGATGCAACCGGTAGACCGTACAAGTATCTTGAGTATGGCAGCTACCTTAACCAGTGGAGGCGCCGTAATAGTCTCAAGATGTGGAGCGGTTGGCCAACCTTCCCGATGGTGTTTGTCAAAGGCATGCTGGTGGGTGGAGCAGGCGAACTACAGCGGTTGATCGATAGCGGGGAATTTTCGCGCATGGTTGCTGACTAAGCTGAAGAAAAATTTTCAGGCACCGCTGACAACAAGCGTTTTTCGGCCGGAGAGTCCGAAAAACGCACACTCGCTTCCGTCCAACTGCGGTTTTCAGGGTGAACCTCCACAGGCATGTTTTGCTTCGTGTCGCGATGCGAAGGGAGCTGTCTGCCACGAACCGACATGCGGAGCAGTTCGCTCAACGGCTTATAGCGGCACGTGGTTTTCTATGCCTCCAAGCTGCAACCAGGCGGCGCCATGACGCTGGAAGGTGGTGGTTGCAATCCGCACGAAATTACCCCGTTGTTGATTCCATCCGAAACGCTCGATTGTCACTTGCCGGGCATCGATACGCACCACATTGAAAGAGTTGGTTTCGCCGCGGCCGCGGGTTGATGTCGCGGTGCCTGCCTGCACCACCAAGGCTGCATAGTCGTTGATCGGATAGCGCTCTACCGTGCTTCCTGCGTGACTTGCATGCAGGTGCCCGGCCAGCAGCAGGTCGGCGCCGCATTCGGCAAAGCTTTGCATGGCTATCCTGGCCCCGCCCACCAGATTTTTTGTGCCGATATGCGCGGGCAAATCAAACGGATGATGCGTCACGATAATCTTGATGCGATGCTGGCCTAACGGCAACAGGTGTGCGCGAAGGCGTGCAATCTGTTGCTGATTGATGCGGCCATTCTTGAACGTCAGGGAACGCGCAGTATTGATCCCGACGACGGCGATTTCCTCGTCGATATAAACCGGCTCCACATCTGCGCCGATATAGCGCCGATATTTGTCGAGCGGACGCAGGAAGCGGTTGAACAGGTTATGCAGCGGTATGTCATGATTTCCCGGCACGACGATTTGTGGCGTCGGAAGGGTATCGAGAAATTGCCGCGCTTGTTTGAATTGCGCGCTGCGGGCGCGCTGGGTCAGATCGCCGGAAACCACCAGCAGGTCAGGATCGATGCCCTTGATTAAATCGGTGAGCGGGAGAATCAGCTTGGCATCGATACGGCCAAAATGCAGATCCGATAAATGGACAATGGTGCGCATGGAGAATTAACTGGCGCTGGAATTATCGGTGTTATCCGCGCCGCGCGGCACTAATACACGCAAAGCTGCCGGCCGGATACGATATTGCAATGGCGTTTCCATGACATTGACTTCGCCATCGGTCGCCACCCGCAGGTGCTTGTGATGCGTTTCGATCAGGATTTCCTTGGTGCTCACCACGTCAAAATCTTTCGCCTGCCGTATGCGCCCGAATAGCGCACTAATCGCCAGCCGCAGCATACCGAATCGCCCGGTATGGTGGCTGACATACAGGCATAACTGTCCGGTATTGAGGCAGGTACGCGCACCAATGTTGAATCCTTCCATCAGGTAGGCATTGTTACCGATAAAAACGAATGCGGTACGGCGCAGATGCTGCTTTCCATCCATGCTCAGGCGTACCTGTAAAAACGGAAAGCGGCGCAGCGCCATCATGCTGGCCCAGAAAAAAGCCAGCCATTTGCCCCTGCCGAGGCGCTGTTGCTGCTTTTCCCGTTCTCTGACAATGTCGGGATAAAGTCCCAGGCTGGAATTATTCAGAAATATTTTCCCGTTGACTTCCCCCGTATCGACCAGGGTTGTGTGCCCGGCGGCGATGTGTTTTATCGCTTCATCCAGTTGCAACGGAATCCCGAGATCTTTGGCGAAGTGGTTCAGGGTGCCCAGCGGCAGGACGCCCAGCACACTGCCGCTGCCAACTAACATTGCGGCCACCTTGTTAATAGTGCCGTCGCCACCGCCGGCAACGATTATCGGGGCACCGGCCGCTACCGCACGTTGTACCGTCAGCGCAATTTCGTCGCCGCTTTTGGCGAGCGTAATGTGCGCGTCGAGTCCGCTGGCGCGAAATTTTGCCGCGAGCGTATCCACCCATTCGGCTGCATGGCCGTTGCCGGACGCGGCATTGATGACAACCGTGATGCTATTCACGAGAGACGCCAGCATTGCCGGTAATAGAAAGCCCGGCGCGATGCTTGCGCCAGCTAGTGGCAACGGTCAGGCAGAGTGCAAGCCAGGCAATGCCTTCGACGGTGGCGGCCAGCACATCGCTCAGATAATGCACGCCCAAATACATGCGACTCAAGCCGACCAAGGCCACCATTGCCGCGGCAGCAGTCACTATGACGACAGCAGTGCGCCAGCGCCACGGCGTCAATCGGCTGATCAGATAAGCCGCCAGCGTGCCGTACAGCAGGGTGGTGGCTGCGGTGTGTCCGCTTGGAAAACTGTAGGTGGATAAGGTGAGCAGCGGTTGATCGAAGACCGGCCGCGCCCGCTGAAACACCTGCTTCATGCAAACATTCAAAAGCATGCCGCCCGGTACGGTCGCAAGCAGTGTCGCCAGCCAGTACCAATCCTTTTGTCGAATCAAGAATAATCCCATCAATACAACATACGAAACAATCGCTATCGTGCCATGCAAATTAGTGACAACCAGCATGCAGCGCGTCAACCACGGTGTTGCATGGGCATGCAACCAATGGGCGATTTGCATATCCGCCAACGCGATCGCATCGCTTGTATGGGCGGCACCCACACTTTCCGCAATGCTGGCAAACAGCCAGCTTGCGGCTACTAACCACAAGACGCCGATCGTCAAATGCCGTCCGAGATACCCCTTAGTGGAGAAGCGCCGGTGCAGAAATACTTTGAATAATGTAAATTGTTGCGGCAGCATAATAAGTAGAGGTTAGAAAATGTTCGGTTGCGCATATTTTGACAGTGCGAGAAAGCTCGGGATTTTTTCCGACGCTAGGCAATTGAATTATTTATTTTTCAAAATTTATTGGAGTATTTTTTATAAAGCTAATAAATATATGCGGATAATGCCATAAAAATAGTGATACATACCCTACTATTTTAATGATGTACATCCTGTTGCTAAATCAGAGCACCGGCTCGCGCGCATAATCATCACACAAGTAGACGCCATACAGTTCATCCCGTACACTGCTGAAATTGCTTTACAGAAACATCTTCGTTATGGTGATGGATATCGCTGGAAGCGATGACGTATTTCACGGTTTGTTATTCGACGCATGATCCGGCTGTTTTTCTGAAAATTCGAATGGATATTTTCGTCAGTGGAGTAAGTTTGACTGAAGTTTGACTGAAATCGCGAGGTGTCAATGAGGTTAAATCAATAGAGTGGGTTTTAGTGAAAAATGATTTAAGGAACGTGTAACAAATACGTAAATTATTTCGCACATGTGCCTAAGTGTGCTGGCGACGAGTGGCCTCGGTTTCGGTTGATCCATCGTTGTTAAGCATGTCAACCCGCGCGTCCTTGATGTAATGCATCTGGGGTGCGCACTCGCAAGGGATTGGCCATGCGCCGGACTTTGCGGGCTCAAAAGAAAGAAAGAAAATGAACAGATTCGAAAGTTTATTCAAATCACTGACGTGGTTTATCGCATTCATGCTGACCGCTTTTGTGGCCGGATGCGGTGGAGGAACAGGCAGTGGGTCTGCAACTTCAAGCACAAGCTTGCTCGCCAATACTACCGTTGTTACCGGTGCCCCCACGGTGGATTCTTCTAATCCAAGTACAAACGCCACGAATGTGCCGACCAGCACCAATAGCAGTAGTAACGTTGTAAGCGGAACCGTAGTGACGGCGACTTTCAGCCAGCCGATGAATCCGGCAACGATTAACTCGGCCCCTGCCGGGAGCCTACTCACTTTCACACTTAAAGAGACAATCGGAAACAATGTACCCGGTACCGTCGCCATGAATGTTACGAATACGGTGGCAACCTTTACGCCAACCGCGACTGCCCTCACACCGAATACCAACTACACAGCCACGATTACGACAGCGGCCAGGAGCGCCGGCGGCACTGCAATGGTCAATCCAGTTACCTGGAGCTTTATGACCAAGGACGTTGCGTTTACCGGCCAGGATCCAGTCAGCCTTGGGTCAGCTGGAAATTTCGTAATTCTGTCAAAAACAGGAATCTCCACTGTGCCAAATTCCGTCGTGACCGGTGATATCGGCGTGAGCCCCATTGCGCACACCGCTATTACAGGATTTTCAGAAACAGCGGATAGCTCGGATACATTTTCAACCTCTGCTCAAGTAGTCGGAAAGATCTATGCAGCCGACTATACGGCCCCTACGCCAACTTACATGACCACGACGGTAAGCGACATGGAAATCGCCTATACCGATGCCGCCGGAAGAGCATTGCCCGATCATACTGAACTGGGTAGTGGACAGATTGGTGGATTAACCCTCGCTCCTGGTCTCTACAAATGGGGTACTGATGTTTTAATATCGACGGATGTGACTCTCTCCGGCGGTCCGAACGATATCTGGATTTTCCAGATATCGGGAAACATCAAACAGGCCGCCGCGACAAAAGTGACTCTGGCAGGCGGTGCATTATCCAAAAACGTTTTCTGGCAGACTGCCGGCGCTGCGGCCATTGGAACGACCGCGCACTTTGAAGGCGTCTTACTGTCCAAAACATTAATCGCCATGAAGACCGGCGCCTCGGCGAACGGCAGATTGTTGGCACAGACTGCTGTTACTCTCGACCAGAACACGGTCACACAACCGGCACAATAAGAAGGCAGAAAGTACTAGCCGGGAACAAGACGGCGGCAACCAATCCGTTCGTTCTTGTTTCCGGCTTCTGTAGCTCTGTCAGGCTTAGGGCCTGATATTCTGGCGATGAACTCTTCCAGTTTCTGCAACGCTTCAGGCAATGCCGGTACTACGCCGGCATCAAGAGCCGGTAGCCCACGGCTGTTTCAGTCAGCAGATATTTAGGTTGGGCTGGATCATCCTCCAGTTTGTGCCGCAGATGCCCCATATAAATACGCAGGTAATGGGAGCTATCGAGGTGCGATGGCCCCCATACTTCCTGCAGCAGTTGCGGATTGGTGACCACGCGCCCAATGTGCTTGACCAACACTGTTAGCAAACGATATTCAATCGGCGTCAAATGCACTTGCTGCCCTGCCTTGGTCACCAGTCGCGCTGTCAAATCCACTTTTACATCGCCAAACCGAATCGCGCCATCGGCATCGGCTGCCGGCTGGCGCTGCCGGCGCAGTGTGGCGCGCACCCGTGCCAGCAACTCTCCGACGCCAAACGGTTTGCTCAAATAGTCGTCGGCACCGGCGTCCAGCGCCTTGATCTTATCCTGTTCATTGACCCGCGCCGACAACACGATGATGGGGGTCGGCGACCATTTCCTGACGTCGAGAATGAACTCGACGCCATCGCCGTCCGGTAAGCCGAGGTCGAGAATAATCAAATCCGGTTTTCGGGTCCCGGCATCGATGAGCCCGCGTTGCAGCGTATCCGCCTCGAAAATTTGCCAGCCTTCGGCTTCCATCGCAGAACGCACGAAACGTCGGATGTGCGGCTCGTCTTCGACCAGCAGGGCTATCGGTATCGGTTCAGTCATGGCGTTTTATACCAACGGGGAAACATTCTCATCCATTTCAGGCAGCGTGGGCGGGGTGCCGAGCGGCAAAGTAAATATAAAGGAAGCACCCCCGCCTGGCGCATTTTCGGCATGGATTGTGCCGCCGTGCGCCTCGACGATGGCGCGACAAATCGCCAGACCAAGACCGACGCCGGGCGTGGCGGACTCGCGTTCGCCACGGCTGAATTTCTCAAAAATCACTTCCTCCCGGCCATACGGCAGGCCGGGGCCGTTATCGGACAGCGCGACTTGTAAATACGGGTTCTTCACGTCTGCGCTCAGGGTGATGGTTGACCCTACAGGCGTGTATTTGCTCGCGTTTTCGAGTAAATTGCACAGCACCCGTTCGATCAGTACCGCATCGAAGCGTACCAGAGGCACATCAGGGGCGAGCCGGATTTGCACCTGATATGGCTTGAGCTGCAATCGGTAAGCACGTAGCGCGCTGCCCACGACTTCCTCGAAGGATTGCCATTCCAGATGCAGTTTGACGTCGCCGCTCTGAATGCGTGCCATATCCAGCAGGTTCGACACCAGCTTGCTCATGCGCAGCGCTTCGTCGCGCAAGGCTTCGGCTGTCTCCTGTTGTGACGGCGCTAGCGGCGGCCTGGACATTGCCAGCGATTCGGATAGTCCAACCAGAGATGTCAGCGGGGTACGCAAGTCGTGCGACAGCGCTGCCAGCAAGGAATTACGCAGCCGTTCGGACTCCATGTGCACCAGCGCATCCTGGGCGACCTCAATGTAATGCACCCGCTCCAGCGCAATCGCTGCCAGTGCGGCGAAGGTATCGAGCATCCGCCGCTGTTCTGGAATGAGTATCCAGCGTCGGCTCTGCGGCAAGATGGCAAGCAAACCACGAGTGCGCATCGGCGCTACCAATGGCAGATAAAAAAAATTGCTGGCGGGCAGCGTATTGGTACCGATCCCGGCCGGTTCTGCATGGTCAAATGCCCATTGCGCGATGCCTATATCCAGCCCGCCGGGTTCTGTTGCCATATCGCCAGAAGCCGGCGCTGGCGCTTGCAAGCGGCCGCCATCGTCCGGCAGCAGTAGCGTCGCCTTGGCGCGGAAAGTGCGCTGGATCACGCTACGCGTTATCTCGAAAATTTGCTCGGTCTGCAATACGCCCGCCAACTCCCGCGCGAACTCGTACAGCATACGGGAGCGTGTTTCTCGCTGGACTGAGATGTTGGCCTGAAAGCGCAGATTGGAAGTTAAATGGCAGATAATCAACCCGACTGCGAGCATCACTGTAAAAGTGACCAGATATTGCAGATCGCTGACGGCGAAGGTAAAGCGCGGCGGCACGAAAAAGAAATCGAATGCAGCGACACTGAAAAATGTTGCCAACACAGAGGGGCCGCGCCCGAGCCATACCGCAACCAGCACTACCGTCAGCAGAAACAGCATCACGATGTTTGCCAGATCGAAGTAGGGCAACAGCGGCGTGGCAGCGAAGCCGGTAAATATGCTGGCCGCAGCGGCCCAGGCGTAACGCCATAGGTGCGACGGATGGCGTTGCAAAGGATCATCTATGCCAAGTTGCGCGGTACTTACCCTGTGCGTATCCTCTGAGGTCACCGATTGCTCCGCACTGTCATTGCCACGGCCAATTTCAATTAAATCGATATCTGCTGCATAAGCTGCAATGCGCTTGCTGTACGTTGCGCGCCAAGGCCAAGTTGGATGGCCGCGTCCCAACAGAATTTTCGAAAAATTATGGCTGCGCGCGTAGTCGACGATGGTGCGCGCAATATCGCTTCCAGCCAGCACCGCCGTGGTAGCGCCCAGATCCTGCGCCAATTTCAACGTCTTCAGGATGCGTTCGCGCTGCGCTGGCGGCAAGCGTTGCAAGGGCGGCGTTTCGACATAGATCGCGTGCCAGCCGGTATTCAATTGACTGGCCAGCCGTGCCGTGCTGCGGATCACATGCTCGCTCCCGGCACGCGGCCCGATGCAGGCCAGCAGCGCCGCATCGGTCTTCCACACTGCGTTGATCGATTTTTCGATCCTATACGCCTGCACATCGTCTTCGACCCGATCGGCAGTGCGGCGCAGCGCCAGTTCGCGCAAAGCGATCAGATTGCCTTTGCGGAAGAAATTGCGCGACGCCCGCTCGGCCTGCTGCGCCTGATACACCTTGCCGGCCTTGAGCCGCGCTAGTAATTCATCGGCCGGAATATCGACCAGCACCACTTCATCGGCCGCGTCGAACACAGTGTCGGGCAAGGTTTCCGAGACGCGGATGCCGGTAATGCCACCGACCACATCGTTCAAGCTCTCCAGATGCTGCACATTGACCGTTGTGAAGACGTCGATGCCGGCATCCAGCAGTTCTTCCACATCTTGCCAGCGCTTCGGGTGACGCGAGCCGGCCGCATTCGAATGGGCAAGTTCATCCATCAGGATTAACGCCGGATGCAGCGCCAGTGCGCTATCCAGATCGAATTCCTGGATGATCTTGCCCCGATAATCGATTTGTTTGAGCGGCAGGACAGTCAAACTATCCAGCAGTGCGGCGGTTTCGCTGCGACCATGTGTTTCGACAATGCCGACCAACACCGGATGCCCATCGGCCTGCAGCTTGCAGGCGGCAGCCAGCATTGCGTATGTCTTGCCAACGCCGGCTGAAGCGCCGAAATAAATTCGCAGTCTGCCGCGTGCGACGCGACGCTCCTGCTCTTGCACCTGCGCCAGCAGAACATCCGGGTTGGGGCGTTGGTCATTCATGTCGGTAGTGCCCTGTTATTACAATGCTAGTTACATTAACGGCCTTGGTCGAGCGCCAGATTGAGCGTCAGTACATTCACGCGCGGCTCGCCGAAGAACCCAAAGTATTGCGCTTGGCTGTATTGCGCAATCATGCTGCGCACCTGCTTGACAGTCAACTTGCGTTCACGCGCAATCCGTCCAGCCTGGTAGTAGGCTGCGGCCAGGCTGATTTCAGGGTCAAGTCCGCTGCCGGAAGCGCTCACCAGATCGACCGGAATAGGCGCGGCGTTGGCTGGATCGGCTGCTTTCAAGGCATCAATCCGGGCTTTTACTGCATCAATTTGCGCCGGATTGCTCGGGCCGAGGTTGGAGCCGCCCGATGCTGTGGCGTTATTCGGCATCGGGCTTGTGGCTGATGGCCTTCCCCAGAAATATTGGGGAGAATAAAAAGCCTGGCCGATCAGCATCGAGCCAACCGTCTGACCGTCACGCTGCACCAGACTACCTGCCATTTTCTGCGGAAAGGCGAGATACCCGATAGCGGTGACCGTCAGCGGATATAACACACCGCAAATCAGTGTCAGCACAGCAAATAGTACTAACGCAGGACGAAGGATGAGTTTCATGACGAATTCCTAAAAAAGGTTTTTGTAATGTAGACGGATGTGGAACCCGTGCTTACGCAAGATGCAGGGCAGTCAGCGCCAGATCGATCAGCTTGATGCCGACAAACGGCACCAGAATCCCGCCCAGTCCATAAATCAGCAGATTGCGGCGCAACAACAGTGCTGCACCGATGGCGCGATATTGCACCCCCTTTAATGCCAGCGGGATCAGTACCACGATGATCAGTGCATTGAAAATCACCGCCGACAGGATGGCGGATGACGGGCTGGTCAGGTGCATGACGTCAAGCGCCTTCAGTTGCGGATACGTGGTCACGAATGCGGCTGGAATGATGGCGAAATATTTGGCAATATCGTTGGCGATAGAGAACGTGGTCAGCGAGCCGCGCGTCATCAGCATCTGCTTGCCGATCTCGACGATTTCCAGCAGCTTGGTTGGGTTTGAATCCAGATCTACCATGTTGCCCGCTTCCTTGGCCGCCTGGGTACCGGAATTCATAGCCACTGCGACATCGGCCTGCGCCAGCGCCGGGGCATCGTTAGTGCCGTCGCCGGTCATCGCTACCAGCCGGCCTTCGGCTTGGTAGCTGCGGATCAGTTTGAGCTTGTCCTCGGGCGTGGCTTCGGCCAGGAAGTCATCAACACCGGCTTCGGCCGCAATCGCCGCTGCCGTCAGTTTATTGTCGCCCGTAATCATCACAGTCTTGATGCCCATCCGGCGTAACTCGGCAAAGCGCTCCTTGATGCCGCCCTTGACGATATCTTTCAGTTCCACTGCGCCCATTACGCGGCCGTCATCGACTACTACTAACGGTGTGCTGCCGCGCCGCGCTATATCATCCACCGCTTTGGTGACTTCGGCTGGAAATGCACGCCCCAGCGTTTCGACGTATTTTTTCATCGAATCAGCGGCTCCCTTGCGGATTGCGCGCCCATCAATATCAACCCCGCTCATACGAGTTAGGGCGGAAAACGGTACGAACGTCGGATGCAGCGATTCCAGAGTGCGTTCACGCAGATTAAAGCGTTGTTTGGCCAGAATCACAATGCTGCGCCCTTCCGGTGTTTCATCTGCCAGCGAGGCCAATTGCGCGGAATCGGCTAATTCGGCATCCGTTACGCCGGGCGCTGGCACGAACGCCGACGCCTGCCGATTACCCAACGTAATCGTGCCGGTCTTGTCGAGCAGCAATACATCAACATCACCGGCGGCTTCAACTGCGCGGCCGGAAGTAGCGATCACGTTGGCCTGCATCATGCGACTCATGCCGGCCACGCCAATGGCTGATAACAAGCCGCCTATCGTGGTTGGAATCAAGCACACCAGCAGTGCGATCAGCACAGCCATCGTGATCGGCGTACCGGACTGGGCCGCTGCCACCGAATAGAGCGAGAACGGCAGCAAGGTTACCGTCACTAGCAGGAAGATGATGGTCAGCGCCACTAGCAGTATTGTTAACGCAATTTCATTCGGCGTTTTTTGCCGCTTTGCGTTTTCGACCATCGCGATCATGCGATCGATGAAGGTTTCGCCCGGATTGACCGTGACGCGCACCACCAGCCAGTCAGACATGATTCGCGTACCGCCGGTGACCGCAGAAAAATCGCCGCCGGATTCGCGGATCACCGGTGCCGATTCGCCGGTGATAGCGCTTTCGTCAACTGAGGCCACGCCTTCGATGACTTCGCCATCAATCGGGATCACATCGCCGGCTTCCACCAGAATCACATTACCTTTGCGCAGGTCGTTCGCGTTGGCTGGCAACCAGCTTTTGCCACGGCGCGGCTCCTGCAGCTTCTTTGCCATCACGGTCTGTTTCAAGTCGCGCAGCGAGGCCGCCTGGGCTTTGCTGCGACCTTCCGCCAGCGATTCGGCAAAGTTGGCAAACAGCACGGTGACCCATAGCCACAGCGCAATGGCCAGTATGAAGCCCGGACTTGCTTCGCCCGTACCCCTGACGGCTTGCATGAACAACAGGGAGGTGATGATGCTGCCTACATACACCACGAACATGACGGGGTTGCGCCATTGGGTGCGCGGGTCCAGTTTTTTAAACGCATCGATGATGGCCGGAGCGATCAGTGCGGCATCGAACAGCGTCAGGCTTTTGCGTGACATGGTGATTCCTTTTTATTTGGTCAGTTGCAAATGTTCGACGATCGGTCCCAGCGCCAGCGCCGGGACGTAATTGAGTACTCCGACTAGCACCACCACCCCGACCAGCAGCGCGATGAACAGCGGGCCGTGCGTGGGCATGGTGCCGGCGGTCGCTTCCAGCCGTTTTTTCGTCGCCAGCGAGCCGGCAATGGCGAGCACCGGCACGATCACCGCGAAACGCCCGAACCACATTGCTATCGCCAACATCATGTTGTAGAACGGCGTATTGGCAGAAAGACCGGCGAACGCGCTGCCGTTGTTGTTGGCAGCCGAACTGAACGCATACAGCACTTCCGAAAATCCATGCGCGCCGGGGTTCAGGATGCCGGCCCGGCCAGGCTCGACCATCAACGTAATCGCGGTTCCGGCCAGTACCAGTGTCGGCGTTACCAGAATCGCAATTGACGCCATCTTGATATCGAATGACTGGATTTTCTTGCCCAGATATTCCGGCGTGCGGCCAATCATCAGGCCGGCGATGAAGACTGCCAGAACCGCGAAAATCAGCATCCCGTACAAACCGGAACCGACACCGCCAAAGACCACTTCGCCGAATTGCATCAGCACTAGTGGCACCATTCCGCCCAGTGGCATGAAAGAATCGTGCATTGCATTCACCGCACCACAAGAGGCGGCGGTAGTGACTGCTGCAAACAAGGCCGATGCGCTAATGCCAAAACGGGTTTCCTTGCCTTCCATGTTGCCGCCTGATTGCAGTGCGCTGGCGGCCTGATCGATGCCGAGTGCTTGCAAGACTGGATGCGCCTGCTGTTCCGCGATCAATACGACCGCCGTCGCCACCACGAAAATCGCCGTCATCGCCCCCAGCACCGCCCAACCTTGCCGCATGTCGCCCACCATGCGGCCAAAAGTGAAGCACAACCCGGCCGGAATCAGGAAAATCGAGAGCATCTGGAAAAAGTTGGAGAGTGGCGTCGGATTTTCAAAAGGATGGGCCGAATTAGCATTGAAGAAGCCGCCTCCGTTGGTGCCGAGCAATTTGATTGCTTCCTGCGAGGCGACCGGTCCCATGGCCAGCGTTTGGGTCTTGGCGGTCAGGGTCCCCAGCACCGGATTGCCATTTGCATCTTTTAAGGGCTGACCATCCGGCCCATTCTTCGGCTGCGAGTAAGTAATGGGATCGATCAGGTTCACATCCTTGTAGGCGGAGAAATTCTGGATTACGCCCTGGCCCATCAGGAATACCGCAAAAATTACCGACAGCGGCAATAACACATACAGGGTACTGCGCGTGATATCGACCCAGAAGTTGCCGATCGACTTGGATGAGCGCGAAGAAAAGCCGCGTATCAATGCATAGGCCACCGCGATGCCGGTCGCTGCCGAGAAAAAGTTCTGCCCGGTCAGCGCCAGCATCTGGCTCAAGTAACTCATCGTCGATTCGCCGCTGTAGCCTTGCCAGTTGGTGTTGCTGACAAAGCTCACCGCGGTGTTGAATGCGGAATCGGGGCTGATATTTGGAAGTCCCTGCGGATTTCCCGGCAGCCAGGCTTGCAAGCGTTGTAGCGCATACACGAACAGTGTGCCGATGCCATTGAATACCAGTAAAGCAATCGCATAGCTTTTCCAGCCCATGCCGGATTCTGGGCTGATGCCAGCCAGGCGGTACAGCAGGTTTTCAGCTTTTGCCAGCCAGCCAAGGCCGCGAATCTGCGTACTCTCGCCGACCTTGGCCAGGTATACGCCCACCGGATAGGCCAATGCCAGCAACACACCCAGAAAGGCCGCGAGTAACAGGAACGATTGCGTTGCCATCACAGATCCTCCGCTTTTAATAGCGCCACGATCAGGTACACCAGCAAGCCGGCAGCAACTAGCGCGCCAACGATATAAAACGTATTCATAGCCGTTCCCCCAATTTGTCGCAGCCTGCGGCGAAAGCGCAGCTCAAGACGATAAACGCGACAATTGCACCGATGTATACGATGTCCATGATCACTCTCATTCAGGTTTGTTTTGATGATGTTCAGCGTAGCGGAAACGTTCTAAAAATTTCGTAAAAATTGATTGAGGCGGCGTAAAAATAATGTAAAAATTGCGATCGAGGAGGCTGGCTGATAGGTGCCGCTGGTACTTGTTTCAGACGGCTAGGCGTTCCTATATGCTAGAAACATGTCATTGACGGTTTGCCCTGTCGGCCATGCTTGAATTAAAGCGTCGCTGGTGTGCGGTTGTGGGAAGCTAGAATTTCAGACTTCAGACGTTGCTTCGCGGCAGGAATAAGAACGGCAATCGGGCTTCGTCCATGCGCCCTGTGCTGATTGCCCTAAACGTTATTTTTAAAAAAGAAAGGTAACTCAACATGGTTGAAGTTGTTGAAGCAAATCTCGCATTGCCGAAACATGCGGATGCACTCGTTGCATTAATGAGCGATTATTCTCTTGACCCGATGGGTGGCGGCCATGCGCTTTCAGAGCATGTAAAGACCAGTCTGGCAGCAGAGCTACACAGAAGAGATACAGCACACGCGATTCTCGCTTTTGTAGATGGCGTACCGGCTGGACTTATTGTGTGTTTTGAAGGATTTTCAACATTTTCTTGCAAACCTTTGCTGAATATTCACGACGTTATTGTCACGCAGAGGCATCGCGGAAATGGCGTATGCAAGCGCATGCTGCAACAAGTCGAAGCCATCGCTCTCAAGCTTGGCTGTTGCAAGCTGACGTTGGAGGTATTGGAAGGAAATCATCCGGCACAAGCGGCCTATCTGGCTTCCGGCTTCGCCAGCTATGAATTAGATCCGAAGATGGGGAAGGCTATGTTTTGGCAAAAGAAGCTGAATTATGCAGTAATTACCTAAAATCAGTTGTGTATTCTGTGCCGAAGTCGATTAGGCCTGCTTGCGTAAATAATATATTGTTGCGTGAGTTCGATTTTGCGCGGCATGCCGCACCGATCCTATTTCATGTTCTGATTATCCCGCTGCTGGATATTGTTTTTCATATGGATCATAAATTTGGTATTGTTTGCCGTCGGTCGGCATGATTGTACGAAGACCGCTAACAAGAAAATCGGCGAAAAATATGCCGATTTTGAACCCTACGGCATGTAATTAACAGCGAACCTGCTTGCCTGGCAGCGAACCGAATGCAGAACAGGCGTCTCCGGTTCACTGCTAAAGCAGGTTGCGGATATTGCGTCGGTTAGCGCATGTGCAGGCGATGCGCTAGGATATTTGAAATTCTTTCCGTTTTATCAGCGTGAATCCCCCCATTTTGTAATACAACTTGCGCCCTGAACAGGCATAATCACTGTCGATTAATTTGAAATTTTCTGTCGCTATTTCAAAAGATTATCTGAAATGGTCTTCGTATAATTTAAATTGAACAGCACCGCTGAATAGGCTTCTTGCCAAGTGTTAAGAGACGGTGCATCGGAACTTTGGTTGCGTCAATCGTGGCGCCATTAAGGCTATAGCTGCATGCTTTCCTGCATGCAGTTGGAATAATCCACATATCTAGGAGGGACACCAATGAAACTAAAGCATCTTTTCGCTGTCGTGGGCTTGACATTCGCAGTCTCGGTGCAGGCTGCCGACATGAAAGAATTGCGCGTCGGTCAGGATCCGACTTACGAGCCGTTCGAATACAAGACCCCGGACGGCAAGCTGGTAGGTTTTGAAGTCGACATCGCGAACGCCTTGTGCGCTGAAATGAAAATGAAATGCGTGTTCGTCGACCAATCCTGGGAAGGCATCATTCCTTCTCTTCTGGCCAAAAAATACGACGTGATCATTTCCTCGATGTCGATGACCGACGAGCGCAAAAAAGCGGTTCTTTTCTCTGACAAGATTTACAACACGCCTTCGCGCGTAATCGCCAAACGCGGCAGTGGTATCGATGGTTCGCCCGCATCGCTCAAAGGCAAGAAGATTGGCGTGCTCAAGGGTTCCACCCAGGAAGCCTACGCCAATAAAGTCTTTGCCAAAGCCGGCGCCACGGTAGTGGGCTACGGCAATACGCAGGATTCCTATCTGGACATAGCATCCGGCCGTTTGGAGGCGCTGGTTGCGGACGTTGTCGAAGCCAAGGCCGGATTGCTCAACAAGCCGGAAGGCAAGCCGTTTGAGCTGGTCGGTACAAGCTTGAACGATCCGCTCTTTACGGTTGGTACCGGTGCTGCCTTGCGCAAGCAGGACACCAAGCTTCGGGATCGCATCAATGTCGCCATCAAGGCAATTCGCGCCAACGGTACTTACAAGAAAATTGGCGAAAAATACTTCGATTTCGATCCTTACGGCATGTAACGGAAAAATAAGCGAATAACTCAGCAGTAACGCTGTACGGCCCGAAGCCTGCTACGTGCCATTTTCTGGCAATGGCGTGCATCGGGTTTTTAATTTTGAACCCTATTGAGTGGATGGCTTATGTTCCAAGGATATGCCGGGCATATTTTGCGCGGCTTCGCGACGACGCTGGAACTTGCGTTACTTTCTTTGCTCATTGCCACGCTGATCGGCTTGGTCGGCGCGCTGATGGCTACCTCGGAACACCGCCTTTTGCGTCAATTTACGCGTATTTACGCGGTTGTTATTCGCGGTATTCCAGATTTGCTGTTGATGCTGATGTTGTTTTACGGCGGTCAGATCGCCATGAACAATTTGCTGGAATGGATGGGCCTGGACATGCAGCTTCAACTCAACCAATTTACCGCAGGCGTCATTACGCTGGGTTTCATCTACGGTGCCTATTTCATGGAAACATTTCGCGGCGCCTTGCTGGCCGTGCCGCGCGGCCAGGTCGAGGCAGGGCGCGCTTTCGGCATGACCCCGTTCAAGGTCAATACGCATATCCTATTCCCGCAGATGGTGCGTTTTGCGCTGCCCGGGTTTACCAATAACTGGCTGGTATTGTCCAAGGCAACCGCCTTGGTTTCTGTCATCGGCTTGCAGGATGTCATGTACCGCGCCAAGGAAGCCGGCGCCGGTTCGCGCCAACCTTTCACTTGGCTGCTGTTTGCCGGCGTGCTGTATTTATTGATCACCTCGGTCTCGCTGTACTTGTTGCGGCGGGTTGAGCGCAAGTATTCGGCTGGCGTGCGTTACGGGAGCCACGTGTGAATTTCGCGGCGATACTGACACCGGAGACTTTTTATCTGTATCTCGGTGGTTTATGGATGACGGTGAAACTGACATTCTCATGCGTTTCTCTCGGTTTTCTGATTTCGATACCGCTGGCGGTTGCGCGTAATTCACGCATCAAGGCAATCAACAAGACAATATGGGGATTCACTTATGTGGTGCGCGGCACGCCGTTATTGCTGCAGATGTATTTGATTTATTACGGCTTGTCGCAGTTCGAGGCGGTGCGCGACAGTTTTGCCTGGACGGCGTTGTCGGAACCGATGTTTTGCGCGGTTGCCGCATTGACCATCAATACGGTCGGGTATACCACCGAAATTTTCGCCGGTGCAATTCGCAGTCTGCCGTATGGCGAAATCGAGGCCGCCAATGCCTACGGCATGAGCCATTGGACTAATTTGCGCCGCATCATTTTGCCAGCTGCGCTGCGCACCAGTTTGCCGACGTACTCGAATGAAGTCATCATGATGTTGCACTCCACATCGCTGGTCAGCACGATTACGCTGCTCGATTTGACCGGTGCCGCCAGCCGCATTTATTCGACCTATTACCTGCCGTTCGAAGCCTTCATGGTGGCCGCGGCGGTGTACATGATGCTGACCTATATCCTGGTGCGCGGCTTCCGTTATGCCGAATGGCGCTACCTGGCGCATCAACGTCCTCAAGAGGTTAAATAATGCGCATGGAACAATACCCGCTGCCTATCGGTAGCGCTAATTGCCAATACAGCCTGACCAGTTTCCATTACGGACAGGCGGGCGCCAAAAAAGTGTATCTGCAGGCCAGCCTGCACGCCGATGAATTGCCCGGAATGCTAGTGCTGCACCATTTGCGCCCGATGTTGGAGCAGGCCGAAGCCGAAGGTCGCCTGCAATGCGAAATAGTGGTGGTGCCAGTGGCGAATCCGATTGGCTTGGGTCAAACCTTCATGCACGATCAGATGGGCCGCTTTGATTTCGCCAGCGGGACCAACTTCAATCGCAGTTTTCCCGACTTGTCGGAACGACTAATTGCCTCACTGGCAGATTCCTTAAGCGACAATGCGCAGCACAACATGCGGTTAATCCGTGCCGGCATGCGGCAATTGCTGGAGGCTACAGAGTGCCGCACCCCGCTCGATGGCATGCGCATCGCGTTGATGCGTATGGCGCACGACGCCGATATCGTGCTGGATCTGCATTGCGATTGTGAAGCTGTGCTGCATATCTACGCGTCGTTGGATCATGTTGCTGAGGCGGAGTTGCTCGGCCGTCACTTGGGCGCACGCGTGATCCTGATTGCGGACGCGATTGGCGGCGGCTGTTTCGATGAAATGCTGTTCAAGCCGTGGTTGCGCTTGCGCGAGCATTTTGGCGCGGAGTTTCCGGTGCCGCAGTCCTGTTTTGCCAGCACAGTTGAACTGCGCGGCGAGCAGGATGTATCACATCAACTCGCCAGCGCCGATGCGCTGGGCATTTACCGCTATTTGTGTAGTAGCGGCATGATTGCCGACGGGACTGCGGACGCGGCTTTGGCTACGCTGGCGGCAGTTTGTGCGCCGACGCCGTTGACTGGTTCGGTGACCGCTTATGCTCCCGAGTCGGGCGTAATGTCATATGTTGCCCGTCCGGGAGATGCGCTGCAATTGGGCGATGTGATTTGCGATATCGTCGACCCGCTTACCGGGCGCACGCACACCGTAACCAGTCCGATTGATGGCGTGATGTATTCGCGGGTGATATTTCGCTACGCCACGCGGGGCATGGGTCTGGCCAAGATTGCCGGCAAGCTTAGTCAGCGCAGCGAGGGTAGTTTGCTCGGGCCCTGATATTCCGTACACATTCTTAATACACATTCAGGAACATGCGTAAATATTGGGAGTATATGAAAATATGCCAGCATTTCCGCATGATTTTATTGGCTTTCGTAAAAATACACGATTAAGTATTTTTAAACATCAGTTTAGGAACCAGAATGTCCCAGTTGGTTGTTGAGAATCTCCACAAGTGTTACGGCCAGAACGAGGTGCTCAAGGGTATTTCGGTCGAGGCATCCAAGGGTGATGTGATCAGCATTATCGGCGCCTCGGGCTCCGGTAAAAGCACTTTTTTGCGCTGCATAAACCTGTTGGAAAAGCCGACCGAAGGCCGCATCATCGTCAACGGCAATGAACTCAGGCTGGTGCGCCAGAAAAACGGCGACCTTGATTGCCCAGACGCGCGGCAATTGCAACTGGTGCGCTCCAAGCTGGCGATGGTGTTCCAGCATTTCAACCTGTGGTCGCACATGACCGTGCTGGAAAACATCATGGAAGCGCCGATGTACGTGCTGGGAATCTCCAAAAAACAGGCGATGGAACGGGCGCGGCATTATCTGGACAAGGTCGGGGTCGAACGGCGCGAGGATTCTTATCCGGCGCATCTGTCGGGCGGCCAGCAGCAGCGAGTCGCAATTGCCCGCGCACTGGCGATGGAGCCGGACGTGATGCTGTTCGATGAGCCGACCTCAGCGCTCGACCCGGAACTGGTGGTCGAAGTGCTGCGCGTGATGCAGAATCTGGCCAAGGAAGGCCGCACCATGATGGTGGTCACGCACGAGATGGAGTTTGCCCGCAGTGTCTCCAACAAGGTAATTTTCGTGCATCAGGGCGTGATCGAAGAACAAGGCGACCCGCGCACCGTGCTATCCAACCCGCAAAGTGCGCGACTGCAAAAATTCCTTTCTGGCGCGTTGAAGTAATTTAATAAGTAATTTTATTTTGCAATGTAGTAATACGGCTTTAACCTTTTCGATCATCGCGACATACGATAAGTAAGACGGCTATCTTTCATTGAAACAATTTATTGTGGTTAATTTTTGCGTTTCTTTAGTTAATGCGTCAGTACCACCAGTCCCAGTGGGGTAACTTTTTTCATAAATGGAGATTTTATGTATCTAGCGAATGGGTTAAAGATTTTCTTGGTGACGGCACTTTTGCCGGCTTTCGTAGGAACAGCGCAAGCGGCATCGAGTCCGGCAGTCGAAGCGGAGAACGGCATGGTGGTGAGTTCGCAGCATCTGGCTTCGCAGGTTGGGGTCGATATCCTCAAGATGGGTGGTAATGCTATCGATGCGGCAGTGGCGGTCGGTTATGCCCAGGCAGTCGTCAATCCCTGTTGCGGCAATATTGGCGGCGGCGGTTTTATGACGATCCATCTGGCCGACGGTCGCGATACTTTCATCAATTTCCGTGAAACAGCGCCGGCGGCATCGGGCGCAGACATGTATCTTGACGCATCCGGTAACGTCGTCAAGGACGCCAGTCTTTACGGTTATCTCGCTGTTGGCGTGCCGGGTACCGTGCTTGGGCTCGATAGCGCGCACAGCAAATACGGCAAGCTGACCCGCGCCCAAGTCATGAGGCCAGCGATCAAGCTGGCGAAAAGTGGCTTTATTCTGACGCGTGGCGACACGGACATTCTTGACGCCAAAACCGCCTGGTTTAAGAAAGATCCAGAGTCGGCACGCATTTTCCTGCACGCCGATGGTTCACGGTTGCAGCCGGGTGAACGCCTGATCCAGAAAGATCTGGCAAAAACACTGGAGGCGATTTCGCGCCACGGGCCGGATGCTTTCTATAAAGGTAATATTCCGAAAGCCGTGGAGCGTGCAGCCAAAGCCGGCGGCGGCATCATTACCGCAGCCGATTTTACCAACTACAAAATTACCGAAACCGCGCCGTTGTCGTGCAATTATCGGGGCTATGTGTTTGTGTCCGCACCACCGCCAAGCTCCGGCGGCGCCACCATGTGCCAAATCCTGAATACGCTGGAAGGATATGACATGAAAGCTATGGGCTTTCACTCAGCCTCCGCTGTTCATTACATGATCGAAGCGATGCGTCACGCGTATATGGATCGCAATACGTTCTTGGGCGATCCTGCATTCGTCAAAAATCCGCTGGATAGACTGATGAACACCTCGTATGCAGAATCGATTCGCGCCAAGATTGCAACTGACCAAGCTACGCCGTCGACCCAAGTGCAGCCTGGTATGGCGCCGCACGAAAAGCCTGAAACCACGCATTATTCGATCGTCGACAAGCTTGGCAACGCGGTGTCCACGACCTATACCATCAACGGTCTGTTCGGCGCGGTGGTGATTGCGCCGGGTACAGGATTTTTCTTGAACGATGAAATGGACGATTTTACCGTCAAGGTTGGCGTGCAAAATTTGTTCGGTTTGGTGCAGGGTGCGACTAATTCCATTGCCCCCGGCAAGCGCCCGTTATCGTCGATGTCGCCGACTCTGGTCACCAAGGACGGCAAGACCTTTATGGTGCTCGGTTCACCTGGCGGGTCGCGCATCATCACCATCACGCTTGAAACGGCCTTGAACGTGATCGACTACGGCATGGCACCGCAGGAGGCGGTCGATGCGCCGCGTATCCACCATCAATGGCTACCCGACGAGGTGTATTACGAAACGCGCGGTTTGTCGCCGGATACAGTCAAGATGCTTGATGGCATGGGTTATAAGATGAAGGAACAAACTCCTTGGGGCGCAGCCGAATTGATCATGATCGGGCTGCCCGGTGCCGCCGGTGTCGAAGCGGCTAGCTCGGGCAACGATGCAAGCCTGTCGGGTAAAGTGCGGCCCGGTTTCTTCTATGGTGCGAACGATACGCGTCGTCCTGCAGGCAGGGCAATCGGGTATTGATTAGGTTCTGGTCAAGCTGTCACGTCGGCTTGACCAGGCGTCTCTTGCTTGCAATGAATTGGGGATTTCTGGAAGGATGAGGCGAAGACCGAACCAAGCGCCTGACGCTAGCGGCAGCTTAAATTGACGAGGGTGACGAGGGTGACGGGGAAACTATTGCGCAAAGAGGTACTTGTCCTACAGATGGACAGTACCTCACGATACAACCCGGATTCGTGCCGACTAAGTCAGAATATCCGGGCTTGTCTAGCAGATTGTTAAGCCTTAGGCTTTCTTTGCCCAAGCACTGCACCAGCCTTTGGCAGCTACTTGCTTGCCCGCGAACAGTGGGCAGCCACCGCTCGCATCGCCGGCCTTGCCTTGGTACAGTGAGCAAGTGCTGCACTGCTGTCCGGCCGCATACTTAGGATATTTTTTCTTGTCTGCCGTGGTGGCAATTGCTTTGTAGCCTAGTGCTGTAGCTTGGGCGTCAGTTTCGGCAACCATAGCACCTTGTGCTAAGGCAGAAGTCGAGCCTGCTACCAATGCAGCGCTTCCCAAACTAAGTTGAACAATAAATTCGCGACGGGTGGTCATGGGATTTCTCCAGTGTTATTAAAAATTTATAGAATGTTAATGTTTGGCAGTATAAAGACCGATTTTATACTACTGCATTCATTCGAGGCTGTCAGAAATCATGACAATAACAAGATAAATCGGATCAAACTTTGCTTAATGTCATAAGTACAGTCCAAGAATTTTTTAGTTTCATTCGACCTCGATCAAATGTGCTCTACTGATGCTTTCGCCATCTGCGGGCCGCAGCGCCCAGAATGTCAGAGACGACAACACTGTCAGTCCACCCAAAGTCAGGAACGTGTAATGCAACGCCTGGGTTACCGCCAACTGGTCGGTCTGCGGCAATCCGGCCAGATACCAGCCGGTGATCAGCGAACCGCAGGCAAGCCCGAAGCTCATGGACATCTGTTGCAGCGAACTGGCAATGGTGCTGGCCATACTGGAGTCGGGGCCGTCTATGTCGGCATACGCCATTGAATTTATGCTGGAAAACTGCAGCGAATTGAACAGGCCCTGGGCCAGCCCCAGCAGCACGATCAGGGCAATCTGGCTGGACGAATTGACCAGCGAAAACAGGCATATGGTGAACCCGATCATCACCGTATTCACAATCAGCACCTGACGGTAGCCGAAACGCCCCAGTACCCTGGTCGCGATCAGTTTCATTCCCATTGCGGCAGCGGCGGTCGGCATCATCAGCAAGCCCGATTGCCAGGCCGGCAAACCCAGACCAAGTTGATATAGCAGCGGCAACAGAAAAGGCAGTCCGCCCAAGCCGAGGCGCGTGATAAAGCCGCCCATCACTGAGATTCGAAAGGTGCGCACCCGAAACAGACCCAGGCGCAGCAGCGGATACTGCATCTGGCGCGCATGCCAGACGTAAGCAGCCAGCAGGCTGATGGCGAGTAGCAGCAAAATGGCAGCCGAGGTGGCATCGATCGTATGTTCGCCGAATATTTCCAGCAGCCAGGAAAGCAGCGCGGTGCCGCTGCCGAACAACACCAGCCCGATCAAGTCCAGCGGGCGCGGCGTCTCACTGCGATAATCCGGCATGTAGCGGTGGATCAGGAATTGCGCCACCAGGCCGACCGGGACATTGACAAAGAAAATTTCGCGCCACGAGAGCCAGTGCACAATCAGCCCGCCCACCGTGGGCCCAAGCAGCGGCCCGATCAGCGCCGGTATTACGACAAAGTTCATAGCCGTGAGTAGTTGCGATTTGGGAAAGGTGCGCACAATCGCGAGCCGTCCTACCGGCATCATCATGGCCGCGCCGATGCCCTGCAGAATGCGCGCGGCCACCAGCATCGGCACATTGATCGCCAAGCCGCACAGAATCGAGGACGCCGTGAAAACCGCGACCGCAATACTGAACACCCGCCGGGTGCCGAACCGGTCAGCCATCCAGCCGCTGATCGGAATGCAGACCGCCAGAGCCAGGATATAACTGGTAACCACCGCCTTCAGGCTGAGTGGCGTTACATGCAGGCTCGCCGCCATCGCCGGCACTGCGGTATTGACGATGGTGGAATCGAGTCGTTCCATGAATAATGCGGTAGCGACAACCCAAGGCAGGTAGCTTTTGACGGTGGGACTATTCATCTGTTGGCGGGCCTATTTTTGTATTCTGATGTGTGTTTTTGTAACTGCACGGAGTCCGGCCGTACTGGTGGCCCAGGAAGAAGTAGGCGTTGCCAGCGCATTATTCTAAGGCGTTCGGCGCATTCCTTCATGCCGGCTGGGTTTGTTGCTTGAAAGCGCAACGGGTAACTGCCGCACTGCTATAAATTGATGTCGCGTGGCTGGAAGCCGCCAGCTGCGGCTTGGAGCACACTAGACAGATTGTATCCGGGAGACTCCATGAAAAATACTCTACTGACAGCAACTGTGAGCGCCATTCCCGACTCGGTGCGCGCACTGGCGGCTGCGGATTTTAGCGGCCTCGCACAGGCTTTTTCTGTAGCAGGTTTTACGGTCAGCCAGCCAGGGCCGGGCATGCTGCAAATTATCTCCCGCAGTGCGCCGGCCGCTCGGATGTCGGTGCTGCTGTCGGTCGGTATCCACGGCGATGAAACCGGGCCGATTGAGATGCTGGCGCACTTGCTGGACGAACTGGCCGCAGCGCCGCAGCAACTGGGGGTGGATTTGATGATAGTGGTCGGTAATCCGGCCGCCATCGCACAGCAGCGGCGCTTTATCGAGGCCGATCTGAACCGCCTGTTTAGCGATAAGCGCGGTGCCTTGCAGTCGGTCGCTGAGGCTGTGCGGGCGGACGCCATCATGCATGCTACCGCCGCATTTTTTGCCAGGTCCGCCGCTCCGAAATGGCATCTGGATTTGCACACCGCGATCCGGCCTTCACACTATCCGACCTTCGCGATTGTGCCGGAATCGACTATCGAGGCAGGAAAGCAAGCTTTATCCTTAACCTTGTCGTTATCTCTAACCCACTGGCTGGCGCATGCCGGTGTCGAGGCCGAGGTGTTCAGTCCCCAATCGGCCAACACCTATAGTTCATTCAGCGCGCGCGAGTGCGCAACGGTTAGCGCCACGGTCGAGCTGGGGCAGATCGGCGCGCTGGGCCAGAATGACGCCAGCCTGCTGGCGCAGCCGCAAGCGGCGCTGGCGGCGCTGTTGCGTGCCGATCCACTCGTCTTGAGCGCATCGGCTGCGGTTCGCTTGCCGCGCAGGTTCAAGGTGGCGCAGGAAATCATCAAGCGCAGCGCCGACTTTCGCATGGGATGCGATCGCAACACGCACAATTTCACGTCGATGCGGCAAGGGGAGATTATCGCCAGCGATGGCGAGTCGGTGTACCGGGTGCAGCAGGCGCAGGAATACATCATTTTTCCTAATCCCGATGTCGGAGTCGGGCTGCGCGCCGGGCTGATGCTGGTGCGCCAGGATTGATGCTGGACTTAAACCGAAAGATTCAAGAGGTTTTTATTTCTGTGAACCTCATTCCCGATGGCGAACCCAATCGGCAAACGCTTCGTCTTCGAACTGATAGTTGCCCCGCTCCATCCGGGTAACAATATTCTTGTCGGCCAACCTGCGCAGAGTGTTTTGCGGCGTGGCGGCGGTAACCGGTTTCCCCAGGCCGAGACTCGTGCCTATGCGCCTGCGCACTTCACTGCCCTGCAAGTCGGAGGTGCCTTCTGCGATCATTGCCAGCAAAGCCTGGTCGGCCGGCAGCAGTTCATCCCATTGTTTTTCAAATCCCATATCGTTGAAGACGTGCGCTTTGGTGAAGTCCAATGCACCTTGTGCGCCTTCAAACGGATTCGTGAGATACCGGTCGAGATACAGCCGGAAGAACAATGGGGTCTGCTTGAGCGCATCAAAAGCGGCCAGCGCATCAGCCAACGGTAATGGGGTGCGCGCTATGCTGGCTACTTTTTCAACCATTGCTGCCGCAAACTCTTGTCCAAGAAGCTGAAATGGCTCAAGCGCGGCCCAATTGTAGAATGGCTCCGACGCGCGGCCGAACATCCGTCGCAAGGTGGCTTCAGAGCTTCCTGCAAACAGAACCTTGATGCGCTCCTTGCGAATATCCAGCGCGGCTCGAAGTGCGTGTGCGAAGACAGTGTTTTCGACGTTGGCAAGTACCTGGGCTTCGTCGATGATGAGAATCAGCGGGATTTTAGTCTTGTCGAAGGCTGCCATAACGTCCATGAGCAAAGTACCGGTCAGTCGGCTTTTATCGGCAAATTCCGCCTCTATGCCCGCCTCTGCAAAACCGGCCACTTTCCCGGAAGCTTTTACCTTTTTCAATGGGGTCTTGAGTCGCTCCCACGCTTTGGCAAAACTTTTCGGTTCGATCGCTTTGTGCAGAGCGGAAACCAGGGCTGTGGCAGGATCGTCCTTCAAATCCCATAGGTTGACGTATACGCACGCATACCCTTTGGCTTCGGCCGAAGGGATGAAATCCTGCATCAGAAATTCAGTTTTTCCCATGCGGCGTCTGGCGAATAATCCCCGTGCGCAGGAAAGGCCAAGTTCAAAGGACGCCAAGTACGCTTGCGCCAGTTCAGGACGGGGGAAGTGCCAATGCGGGGAGGAGGTCTGCATAAGTATTAAGAATAATTATCGTATTTATTGATAAGTATTCTATCTACTAATTTGTACTAATGCAAAGATTGGCAAAGCCCGAAATCGGGCGACTGAGAAGAAATTGTAATGTTCCCGTCATTTCTGCGTGGGCGAAAATCCATGCGGCATTGGCTGCGCGCCAGCTTACGGTTTTCCCTGCGAAAAAGATTCCGCAGGGTATTTTGAGCGTTACTTAGCGAGGCACTCAGTCAGCCTTGATTGCTTCCACCTGGATTGCCAGCTTTACTTCAGGAAAGAACATCGGCAAGCCATAGCTGATGCCGAAATCGGCGCGGCTGAAGGTGGCGCTGGCGTCGGCGCCGCAGACTTCGCGTTTGTAGACTGGATGCTGGATGCATTTGAATTTATTGATGGTCAATGCCACTGGTTTGGTCACGCCATGCAGCGTCAGCGTGCCTACGACTGCTACCGGCTTGTCACCGTCGAACTTGATCGCACTGCCCTTGTATACGGCAGTCGGGAATTGGACGACGTCGAACATATCCTTCGATTTGGCGTGCTCATTGAGTTTGGCATGGCCAAAATCAAGCGAACTGGCATCAATGGTGATATCGACAGTACCGGTTTTGGCAGCGCGATCCAGAATGATGGTACCGGCGCTCCTGGTGAATTTGCCGCGCAGTATCGAGAGGCCGCCCATGTGATCTGCTTCAAAGCTCGGATAAGTGTGGCTAGGGTCGATATTGTAGGTTTGGGCAAAAGCCGGAACGACACTGACTGCGAACAAGAGGGCGACGAGATGTTTCATGGATTGATTCCTTTTAGGATGAAAATAGTGAAATTGGTGGAACTATTCAGCCGCAATAACGCGGAATTTGATGACGACTTCATCGGCGACCATGCCGGTGTCCGACCATTCGCCTTCGCCGATGTTGTAGGTGAGCCGCTTGATCGGCAGCGCACCCTCGAAAATCTGATGGCCGCCTTCTTTTTTGATGGTCAGCGGAAAGCTGACGTTGGCGCTTTTACCCTTGATGGTGAGATTGCCACTGACTTCGAGTTTGCCAGCCGCGCTGGACTTCATGCCGCTGGAGACGAAGCTGGCTTTCGGATACTGGGCTGCGTTGAACCATTCCTTCTTCAGTGCTTCCCGGTTCATTTCCTGGTCGCCCAGGTCGAAACTGTTGGTGTCGATCTCCACCGTGGCTTTTGATGTTTCAGGCTTGGCTGGATTGAAATCGATTTTCGCGGTGAATTTGCGGAATTTGGCTTCGACCGGCACATTCATCTGTTTGAAAACCGCGCTAACCGTGCTCTTGGATGGATCGACTTTCAGCAATGCGCTGGCGATATTGGGCAACACCAGCGCGCTGACGAGCAGCGTCAGGGCAATTGCAGTACGAAGTTTGATGGGCTGAGTGAGTTTAGCTTGCATGGTGAATCCTTGTCTGGAAAGTATTTCTAGAATAACTACGGCAGTATTCGCTTGAAAATGTGATCACGGTCAATGAAGTGGTGTTTCAGTGCGGCCAGAATATGCAGCCCGACGGCGGCCAGCAATGTCATGTTGAGCGCATAGTGGACAGTCTTGAGCAACACTTTGAGCTCTGGGTCCGGCGCGATGAATACCGGCAGTGGAATTGCCCCTAAATACACCACCGGAACCCCGGCCGCGAGGCTGTAAAAATACCCGGATAGCGGGATTGTGAGTATCAGAAAGTACAGCAAACCGTGCAAGCCGCTGGCCGCTTTTTGCTGCCATGCCGCCATGCTGGTCGGGTAAGTCGGTGCCGCATGGCTTAGGCGCCATAACAGGCGCAGGCAGACCAAGCCCAATATGGTCACGCCCAGCCATTTATGCCACGAAAAATACTTCAACTTGGTAGGCGTGATGCCGGGAATATCGGTCATCGTGAGGCCCAGCGCAAAGGAAGAAATGATCAGTATTGCAATCAACCAATGCAATACCATGGCTGTTTTTGAGTATCGTTGCATAAGTATATAAATTGTTCGAATTAGGACTAATATAACAAAAAAAATGCAATCCTGCTGGTGACGGGATAAGTTGGCGGAAGTGTCAAGCCTGCGCGCTCGCTGTTGCAGGGGCAGGTTTGGGTATGGAACCGTGCGTTTGGAAATCGGTTGCTTAAGGCGATGTGCTAGCCATTTGAAGATGTATGGTTTCGTCTATTTGCTCTGCGAGCCGCTCAACACCTTTCGGCGTTATTTTCTTTTGCTGACCTTTGACCTCAACCGTGTAATCTCCAACAAGCTGCTTGGTTTTCGTATTTATCAACTGGGCTTTTAAGTAGACAAACAAAAAGCTCGCCTTATGAATGCGCCCAACAATTATGTAGTCGGCCTTGAAATTCTGGCCAAGTCCTGCTGCGACATCGTGGTGATCAAAAAGATAACCGAACCCAGTGTTTGCCTTGTTTTGAGTTTCTAAGTCAATATCAACGATTTTATAACCGCCTTTCGCTTCCAAAGCTTTTTGCAACAACGGCTTAATCGATGCTGTACGTCCTACTTCTTCAGGGTTGTTAGGAGTCAAATTGAGCGTTAGATCATTAAGCTCAAAGTCTAAAACAGCGACACGCGCATCACCTGCGAACGTAGTAATGGGGGACAGAAATAACAATTGAATCGCCACAAGGCAAGCAAAAAACAAGCGCATATAATTCTCCATTGTAAAGTGTGAAAATATCCGAATCCTCGACAAAATTGGCGCGAAACATCATTTTTACGAACCCAGGAAAACGCGCTTCCGACTCGGCCGAACAGCGCAGGCGTGAAGCCTACCCTTACCAAATCAAATCTTACGCGCTAATGCAGCCGCAATGCCAATGTAATTGGCTGGCGTCATCGCCAGCAGCATGTCTTTGCCTTCCTGCGGAATCGCCAGGCCGGTGATGAATTCGTGCAGCGCCTGTTTCGAAATGCCCTTGCCGCGGGTGAGTTCTTTCAGCTGTTCGTATGGGTTTTCGATGCCGTACCGGCGCATCACGGTTTGTACCGGCTCGGCCAGCACTTCCCAGGTAACGTCCAGATCTTCGGCCAGCCGGGCCGGATTGACTTCCAGCTTGTTCAGGCCACGCAGACAGCTATCGTAGGCTAATAGCGTATAACCGAAAGCGACGCCGATATTGCGCAAAACAGTCGAATCGGTCAGGTCGCGCTGCCAGCGCGAGATCGGCAATTTTTCCGCCAGGTGCTTGAGTAGTGCATTGGCCAGGCCAAGATTGCCTTCGGAATTTTCGAAATCGATTGGATTGACCTTGTGCGGCATGGTGGAAGATCCAATTTCGCCGGCCTTGGTACTCTGCTTGAAATAGCCTTGCGAAATATATCCCCACAGGTCGCGATTGAGATCGAGCAAAATCGTGTTGGCGCGCGCGAATGCATCGAACAATTCGGCCATGTAATCGTGCGGCTCGATCTGAATCGTGTATGGATTGAATGTCAGCCCCAGGCGCTGCTCAATTACATTTTTCGAAAAATTTTCCCAGTCGGTGTCGGGATAGGCCGCCAAATGGGCGTTGTAATTGCCGACTGCACCATTCATCTTGCCTAAAATTTGAACCGCGGCGATGCGTTGCAAAGCGCGCTGCAGGCGCGCCACCACGTTGGCGATTTCCTTGCCGAGCGTGGTTGGACTGGCCGGTTGGCCGTGGGTGCGCGCCAGCATTGCTACTTCGGCATGGTTGTGCGCCAGTGCGGCAAGTTTGGCGACTAAGCCCTGCAACGCCGGCAGCATTACGGTGTCGCGGGCGGCTTTCAGCATCATCCCGTGCGACGTATTGTTGATATCTTCCGAAGTGCAAGCGAAGTGGATGAATTCGGAAGCGGCCTTCAGCTCTGCCGTGATCGAGGCGTCGATCACGACCTGGCGTACCGGCAGATGTTCAAATCCTTTTTGGAGCGGTAGTCCGACCGACTCTTTCAGCCAATACTCGACCGCTTTCACGTCGTGGTTGGTAACGGCTTCGATGGCCTTGATGCGCGCCGCATCGGCTTCTGTAAAGTCGGCTGCGATCTGATCCAGGCGCGCACTGGCACTGGCCGAAAATGGCTTGATTTCAGCGAAACCCGCCATCGACAATGCTTGCAGCCAGGAGATTTCCACTTTGACCCGATGATGCATGAAGCCGGCTTCGGACAGGATCGGACGCAACGGATCGACTTTGGCAGCATAGCGGCCGTCAAGCGGGGAAAGAGCGGAGAGCGGGGACAGTGACATGATAGGCAAGTGTGATGTAAATGAATGAAAGCGCCGGGTAATGTACAAATCATGTACAGATCAGGCATGAATCAGGGCCGGAAATAGGAAAAAGCAGGCGAAAACGGGATTTTACCATTCGTGCTGGTACCCAATGGGCTGTTTGGCGACCGGCGAAACCGTTGAGCGCCAATGATATACTGCCGCTATCCTTTTAAAATAAAGCGCTTATGAAACTGATCGGTTCACTTGCTAGCCCTTATGTACGCAAAGTCCGGGTCGTGTTTGCGGAAAAGAAACTCGACTACGTCTTCGTATTAGAGGATGTATGGGCCGCTGACACAACGATTGCAGAGTCCAACCCACTGGGCAAAGTGCCGACGCTGTTGATGGATGATGGCAGCGTCCTGTTCGACTCGCGCGTGATCGTCGAGTATCTGGATACCTTGACGCCGGTGGGTAAGCTGATCCCGGTCGGCGGCCGCGAACGCTCCAGCGTCAAATGCTGGGAAGCGCTGGCTGACGGCGTACTGGATGCCGCGGTTTCGGTGCGACTGGAAAAAACCCAGCGCCCCGAGTCGAAGCAAAGCCAGGTCTGGATTGCGCGCCAAATGAGCAAGGTTCAGGCCGGCCTGAAGCAACTGTCCGACGACTTGGGCGAGAAGCCGTTTTGCGCTGGCAACCAGTACATGTTGGCCGATATCGCAGTCGGCTGTACGCTGGGCTGGCTGTCTTTACGCTTCCCGGAAATTCAGTGGCGTGAAGATCACCACAATCTGCAACGTTTGTTCGAGAAGTTATCTGAGCGGCCATCGTTCAAGGATACCGTGCCGCAATAAATAGCCGGCACAATGCGCTAATAAGAAAGACCTGAGAAAAGGCGACAGACATTTCAAATGTCTGTCGCCTTTCTTATACTGCCATTTGTATATTTAAGCATCGCATAATATATATGCGGAAAGTGCAGTGTTTTTTAATATACTCCCATATTTATTTTTCTTGATAATCGGGGTGCAGCGACTGCAGATATTATTGCAGAATGCTCTGCAGCTTGGCTGCGCTGTCGGAACACTCGATGATGCCGCCGCCCAGACAGATGTCGCCATCGTACAAAACCGCGGATTGCCCTGGCGTGACGGCCCATTGCGCCTGATCGAATTGCAGCGAAAATGCCTCGGAACCTATACTCCCAAGAATGCAGTCCATATCCGCTTGTCGGTAGCGCGTCTTGGCGCAATACTGCCCTGGTTGCGGTGGGTTGCCGGCAATCCAGTTGCTCTGACGGGCTTCCAGGCGAGACGACTGCAGCCACGGATGGTCGTGACCCTGTACTACGTACAAGGTATTTTTTTCGATGTCCTTGTATGCCACATACCAGGCATCGCTACTGCCATCGGCGTTTTGGCGCGACTTGATGCCGCCGATGCCGATACCCTTGCGCTGGCCCAGCGTGTAAAAGCTCAGGCCGACGTGCTGGCCCACCACGTCGCCATCCGGGGTTTTCATCGGGCCGTGTTGGTAGGATAAATACCGATTCAAAAATTCGCGGAACGGGCGTTCGCCGATGAAGCAGATGCCGGTGGAATCCTTTTTTTTCGCGTTCGGCAAACCGATCTGCCCGGCGATTTTGCGCACCTCGGTCTTTTGGATTTCACCCAGCGGAAACAGGGTATTGGCCAGTTGCACTTGATTCAGGCGGTGCAGGAAATAGCTTTGATCCTTACTGGCATCGAGCGCTTTTAGTAACTGAAAACCGCCGTCCAGTTCACGCACACGGGCATAGTGGCCGGTGGCAATACAATCTGCGCCAAGCTTCATCGCGTGGTCGAGGAAGGCTTTGAACTTGATTTCGGCGTTGCACAACACGTCCGGGTTGGGCGTGCGGCCGGCCTGGTATTCGCGCAAAAACTCGGCGAACACGCGGTCCTTGTATTCGGCGGCGAAGTTGACGGCATCGATATCGATCCCGATCACATCGGCAACGCTGACCGCGTCGATCCAGTCTTCGCGGGTTGAGCAGTATTCGGAATCGTCATCGTCTTCCCAATTCTTCATGAACAGACCGATGACTTCATAACCTTGTTCTTTGAGTAGCCAGGCGGAAACCGAGGAATCGACCCCGCCCGACATGCCAATCACCACTTTTTTCTTAGCCATGCGGCACCTCGAAGATCGAAGCGTGGGTGTGCAATAGCGACAGCGGAGCCCGAATCCCGGCCAGGTAATCGTCAACGCTGCGCAGCACCAGAGGGCTGCGGTGAGTGGCTTGGCACGCGACGATTTCTTCGTATGTCATCCAGAGCGCGCGCAAAATGCCGGTATCGAGCGCTTGATCGTGTTGTTTGCCGACCGCGCCGGTAAACGTGAAGCGCAGATACGTTACGTCGCGATTGGTGCGCGCCGATACAGTGCGCGACATGTACATGCCGATCAGCGCCGTGGGCGTGAAATCGTGCGCGGTTTCTTCCAGCGTCTCGCGCACCACCGCTTGTTCGAGCGATTCGAGCGGATCCAGATGTCCGGCCGGCTGGTTGAAGCGTATGCCGTCGCTGGTTTCTTCTTCCACCAGCAAAAAGCGGCCCTGCCGTTCGATCACAGCGGCGACCGTGACGGAGGGTTTCCAGATGTCAGTCATAATTTTCCTTGAGTGTGGCGGCATTTTACTCGTGCGCCATGCTTGCTGCAGTAGCGTAGGCCTGCGTGCCAGATCCGGGCCGCAGGCACGCAGGCCTACGTTACTGAATATTACGCAGATACGAATACAGTAATATTGCCTTGCAACAAACGGAATTCGATGCGTTGTTCTATTATTCTCGTGTAAGATTTCCGCAAGAATTACAAAACCACGGAGGAAATATGAAAATCGGCATCCCCGCCGAAACGCGCGCGGGAGAGACTCGCGTAGCTGCTACGCCGGAAACGGTCAAGAAACTGGTGGCTGCCAAGCATCAGGTCATTGTGCAATCCGGTGCCGGCATTACTGCCAGCGTCACAGATGCAGCCTATCAAACTGCCGGCGCTGAAATCGGCACTGCAGCCGACGCTTTCGGCTGCGCTTTGGTGCTCAAGGTGCGCGCACCTTCGGCAGAAGAACGCACGCTGATCGCATCGGGCACCGTCGTGGTCGGCATGCTGAACCCTTTCGACACCGACAATATCGCTGCGATGGCGGCTCACGGGCTGACCGCATTCGCGCTCGAAGCTGCGCCGCGCATCACGCGCGCGCAATCGATGGATGTGCTGTCGTCGCAAGCCAATATCGCCGGCTACAAAGCGGTGTTACTGGCCGCCAATACATACGGCCGCTTCATGCCGATGCTGATGACTGCTGCCGGTACCGTGAAAGCGGCCCGCGTGCTGATCATGGGCGTGGGCGTCGCTGGTCTGCAAGCGATTGCCACCGCCAAGCGCCTCGGCGCGATGATCGAAGCGTCCGACGTGCGTCCGCCCGTCAAGGAACAGGTAGAGTCGCTCGGCGCCAAGTTTATCGACGTGCCTTTCATTACCGACGAAGAGCGTGAAATCGCCCAAGGCGTCGGCGGTTATGCCCGCTCAATGCCAGCCGACTGGATGCGGCGTCAGGCTGAACTGGTGCATGAACGCGCCAAACAGGCCGACATCATCATCACTACCGCATTGATTCCGGGCCGCAAGGCACCGATCTTGATCTCGGAGGAAACCGTCAAGGCGATGAAGCCAGGTTCCGTGATCGTCGATATGGCGGCCGAGCAGGGCGGCAATTGCCCGCTCTCCGTGTCGGGTCAAATCATTCATCAATACGGCGTCCACATCATCGGCGACTCCAATCTGGCGACCCAGGTCCCGGCAGACGCCTCGGCACTGTATGCGCGCAATCTGCTCGACTTCCTCAAGCTGATCATTGATGCCGACGCCAATCTGACGATCAATCGTGAAGATGAAATTGTTGCCGCGACGCTGTTGTGCAGCGGCGGCGAGATCATTAAAAAATAATCAGGAGACAGCATGGAAATCAGTCACACCGTAACCAATCTCATCATCTTTGTACTGGCCATTTACGTCGGTTATCACGTGGTCTGGACCGTCACGCCGGCATTGCATACGCCGCTGATGGCGGTCACCAACGCCATTTCCGCCATCATCATCGTGGGCGCCATGCTAGCTGCCGGCCTCACTGAGGGCCTGGTTGGCCAGGTCATGGGTACGCTGGCCGTAGCTTTGGCTGCGGTGAACGTATTCGGCGGCTTTCTGGTGACCCAGCGCATGCTGGAAATGTTCAAGAAAAAAGAACCTAAAGCACGCCAGGACAGCACAACGGAGGCCAAATAATGAGCATGAATCTCGTAACGATGCTGTATCTGATTGCATCGGTTTGCTTTATTCAGGCACTCAAGGGCTTATCGCATCCATCCTCTGCCCGCCGCGGCAACGCGTTCGGCATGATCGGCATGGCGATTGCGGTGGTAACCACGATTGCGCTGATCATCAAGCTTAAAAGCGAAGCATCCGGCACCGGCATGGGTTATGGCTTGGTGTTACTGGGCGTAGTGGTTGGCGGCAGTATCGGTACCATCCTGGCTAAACGGGTCGAAATGACCCGGATGCCGGAATTGGTCGCTGCGATGCATTCGCTGATCGGCTTGGCCGCAGTCTGCATCGCCGTGGCAGCAGTATCGGAACCGTGGGCTTTCAGTATTGTCGCCGGTCATGCGGTTGCGATTCCGTTCGGCAATCGTCTGGAGTTGTTTATCGGCACCTTCGTCGGCGCCATCACCTTTTCGGGTTCGATCATCGCTTTCGGTAAATTGTCGGGGAAATACAAGTTTCGTTTGTTTCAGGGCGCGCCGGTCAGCTTCAAGGGCCAGCATTTCGTGAACCTGATACTCGCCATTGCGATGCTCGGATTGGGATTGATTTTCTGCTTCGCTCCGGGCGATGCGCCGGCCTGGCTGCCGTTCATCCTGATGACGGCGATTGCGTTTGCGCTCGGTGTGTTGATCATCATTCCGATCGGCGGCGCCGACATGCCGGTGGTGGTGTCGATGCTCAACAGCTATTCCGGCTGGGCGGCGGCCGGGATCGGTTTTTCGCTGAATAATCCGATGCTGATTATTGCCGGTTCGTTGGTGGGTTCTTCCGGTGCGATTCTGTCCTACATCATGTGCAAGGCAATGAACCGTTCTTTCTTCAATGTGATTTTGGGCGGCTTCGGCGGCGACGCTGCCGTTGCGACACCCGGCGGGGCGCAGGCGCAGCGTCCGGTGAAGTCCGGCTCGGCTGACGATGCAGCCTTCCTGATGGGCAATGCCGAAACCGTCGTCATCGTTCCAGGTTATGGCCTGGCGGTAGCACGGGCGCAACATGCGCTGATGGAATTGGCGCAAAAGCTGACGGAAAAAGGCGTCACGGTGAAGTTCGCAATCCATCCGGTGGCCGGCCGCATGCCGGGTCACATGAACGTGTTGCTGGCTGAAGCCGAAGTGCCGTATGACCAGGTGTTCGAGATGGACGATATCAACGGCGAATTCAGCCAGACCGATGTGGTTCTGGTGCTGGGCGCCAATGACGTGGTCAATCCGGCCGCGAAAGATCCGAAATCGTCGATTGCCGGCATGCCGATTCTGGAAGTCTATAAAGCCAAAACCGTGATCGTCAACAAGCGTTCAATGGCTTCCGGCTATGCCGGGCTGGACAATGAATTGTTCTACATGGATAAAACCATGATGGTGTTTGGCGACGCCAAGAAGGTCATCGAGGATATGACTAAAGCTATCGAGTAAATTATGTCTGTGCCGCCAGTAGCGGCGTTGGCGAAAGTTTAAAAAAAGCCGCATCGGGATGCAAACTCCGATGCGGTTTTTTTGTAGGTCGGGTTAGCGGCTTCATCGCGTAACCCGACATTTGCGGCCGAGAACGTCGGGTTACGCTGCGCTAACCCGACCTACCAATTCTTCCTACCGCCAACCAAACAGCATCTGTTGCGCCAGCAGGCGTTTGACCGGCTTGCAGGCATCGACCAGTCCTAGCGACAGTCCAAGTAGCGCCTGCGACTGCGTACCATCGGCGCTGCTGGCGAAGATGCGTGCCAGCGTATCGGTCAGGCGAATGGTCGTGCGGCGGTCGGCTTGACGGATCGACTGGAACTCGGCCAGACCGATTGGCAGCGGCTGTTTGGACAACAGTCGCGCCAACACAGCGGCGTCGCGCAAGCCGAGGTTAAGCCCCTGTCCGGCCACCGGATGCAGGGTTTGGGCGGCATTGCCGATGGTGACGGTGCGCGGGGTTTGGGCCGGTTGTGCATTCAGCCCCAGCGGATACGCCAGACGCGCGCTGCTGCTGCGAAACGTGCCCAGACGGTTGCCGAACGCTTGTTGCAGCGCCGCCAGGAATGCTGTGTCGTCCAGTTGCAGCAACATTTCGGCGCTGGCAGGGCGGCAGCACCAGACCAGCGCATAACCGTCGTCTTGCGGCAACAGCGCCAACGGGCCTTCCGCAGTGAAGCGTTCGAACGCCCGTTGCGCAATCGGCGCGCTGCAGGTGATGTGGGCAATCAGTCCGACTTGGTCGTAATCGCGATGCAGCGATTTCACCGTTTGCTCGGAGAACACGCCGCCCTCGGCCTGCGCCACCAGTTGCGCATGGGTCGCATGGGTGCCGTCGGCATCTTCCAGTTGCAGCGTGACACCATCATCCTGCTCAGACAATGCGCTCAAATGCGCTGGTCGCAACATCCGAATGCCGGCCTGCTCGGCGCTGGTATGCAGCGCCGCCACAATCGCGCCGTAGCGCGTGACATATCCGAGCGCCGGCAAGCGGTATTCGGCGCAATCGATCAGGGCGCGGCCGAAATGAGCGCGACGCGAGACATGGATTTGCTCGATTGCGGTAGCGGCAATCGGCCAGGCATCGGCCCGTTCCAGGGTTTGCCGGCTGCCGTAAGACAGCGCGATGGATCGTGGATCGTGGACGGCCTGTTCAACCGTCTTGGCATCGATCAAGGCGATGCGCGCCGCTGCCACGCCGTGTTTGACCAGATGCACCGCTAGCGTCAGACCGACCGGCCCCGCACCGCAAATGGCAATATCGAAATCAGTCGCCATTGTCATGGCTAATGCTGTCGCATCACAGCTTCTATCTCGGTCACCGTTTTCGGTGCGTCTTTACTGAGGATGTCGCAACCGGTTGCCGTCACCAGCGCATCGTCCTCGATGCGGATGCCAATATTCCAGAATTCCGTCGGCACGCCGTCCGTCGGCCGCACATAGATGCCGGGCTCGACCGTGGTCACCATGCCGGGCTGCAAGATGCGCCACGGTTTTTCCTGGTCTGCGGCGGTGGCTTCTGCTTTGGCGCGGTATTCGCCCACGTCATGCACATCCATGCCCAGCCAGTGGCCGGTGCGGTGCATGTAAAACTGGCGGTACTCACCCTTGGCGATTACGTCGTCGAGCGTGCCGACTTTATTAAAATCCAGCAAGCCGGTGTCTAACATGCCTTGCGCCAGCACCCGTACCGCCGCGTCGTGGCCGTCGATGAAACTCCGCCCCGGGCGGGTTTCGGCAATGGCGGCGGCTTGCGATGCCAGCACGATTTCGTACAAGGCTTTTTGCGGGCCAGAGAAAATTCCGTTGACTGGAAAGGTGCGGGTGATGTCGGAGGCGTAACTATCGAGTTCGCAGCCGGCGTCGATCAATACCAAGTCGCCGTCTTTCAGTGTGGCGTCGCTGGCGCGGTAATGCAGCACGCAAGCGTTGGCGCCGGTCGCCACAATGGAGCCGTAGGCTGGCGCTTGCGAACCTTGGCGGCGGAATTCGTGCAGGAGTTCGGCTTCCAGTTGATATTCGCGCAGGCCGGGACGGGATGTTTGCATTGCGCGGCGGTGCGCTTGCGATGAAATTTCGGCAGCGCGGCGCATCAAACCGACTTCGCCGGCATCCTTGAACAGGCGCATTTCATTCAGCAAGCAGTGCACGTCGTGGGCGCTGGCGGGAGCGGTTACGCCGGCGCGCGACTGGACGCGCACGCTTGCCAGCCAGCCTTGCACTTGCGCATCCAGTTTGGGGTCGCTGCCAAGCGCATAAAACAGCGCTGGCGCGTCTGCCAGCAGCCGGCTCATCTCACTGTCGAGCGCTGCAATCGGATGCGCGGCATCGAAGCCGAACTCGGTGCGCGCAGCTTCCGGGCCGTGTCGGTAGCCGTCCCAGATTTCGCGTTCCAGGTTTTTTTCGCGGCAAAACAGAATGGTTTGCGGCTGCTTGCCCTGAATCGCGACCAGCACGATTACGGCTTCCGGTTCGGTAAAGCCGCTCAGATAATAGAAATAGCTGTCGTGCCGGTACGGATAATCGGCGTCGCTGTTGCGCATCACTTCCGGTGCGGTCGGGATGATGGCGACGCCGCCGCCTTTGGTCAGCATCTGTTGGATCAGACTAGCGCGCCGGTTTGTATATGACTTCATGAGATGCGTCCTTTAATTATGATCGTGTAAGCCATGCAGGATGGGTTTCATCCACCCTGCCGCGCGTTCAATTGCGCCAGCCGTTCCGGGTTGCCAACGTCGGCCCAGTCGCCACGGTATACCTCTCCGCCGACTTGGCCACGCGCTGCATATTCGCGCAGCAGAGGAGCTAATTTGGCAGCAGCGTCAGCCCCGATGGCATCGAACATTTCGGGGCGGTAGACGCCGATGCCGGAGAAGGTGTAGCGCGGCGTACCTTCGTTGACAACAGAATACAGGTTCAGTGCGAAGTCGCCTTGCAGGTGATGCGCCGGATTTTTCACCAGATACAGCCACGCAACGTCGCGCCGGTCGGCTGGATAAGGCCGGCCCCACATGTCGGCCTCTGCCAGCGTGTCTTTGACTTGCGCAAAGTCGAAGTGGGGACAAAAAATGTCGGCGGCAAGTGCCACGAACGGTGCATCGCCCAGAAAATGCCGGGCATGTGCCACGCCGCCGGCGGTTTCCAGCGCGGTGTCTTCCGCCGAATAGACAATGTCGGCGCCGAATTTAGCGCCATCGCCCAGTGTTTCTTCAATCATCCGGCCCAGATGTGCATGGTTGATGACAATCTCGGTAATGCCGGCGCGCACCAGGTTCTGAATGTGCCAGACAATCAGCGGGCGACCGCGCACTTTCAGCAGCGGCTTGGGGCAGGTATCGGTTAAAGGGCGCATGCGTTCGCCGCGCCCGGCGGCAAAAATCATTGCTTTCATGGTAATTTCATTAATGAGTAGTGGGAACTTGCGCAAAATAGTGCTGTTTTTCAGTAGTGCAGGCCGCCGTGCCTGCAGCGCGCCGAAGGCACGGAGAACTACACTACCTAATATTGCGAAAATCTTATAATTGATGGAGTATTATTTTTTATCGTACTAAAGATATGCGGAAAGTGCCTTATTTTTGCCTATACTCAAGGCAGTTAAAAAGTATATCCAACTTGCGGCTTTTGCTCTTCCAGTGCATTGAGCAAGCGCACCAGCGGTGCCAGTTCGCGGTAGCGGCGTGCAGTTTTGAAAACATACTCCAGCACCAGTGGAATATCCTTCAGGTAAACGTCCTTGCCGTCGCGATAATTCAGGCGGGCAAATATGCCGAGCACTTTCAGGTGGCGCTGCAAGCCCATGAATTCAAAATCGCGATAAAAGAGGTCGATGTCGGGATTGACAGGCAAGCCGGCGCGCCGGGCTTTTTCCCAATAGCGAATGGCCCAGTCCAGCACCATTTCCTCATCCCATTCGATATAGGCGTCGCGCAGCAGCGACACCAGATCGTAGGTCAGCGGGCCGTATACCGCATCCTGAAAGTCGAGAATGCCAGGGTTTCCCTGCGGTAAAACCATCAGGTTGCGCGAGTGGTAATCGCGATGCACGAATACTTGCGGCTGGGCCAGATTATTGGCCAACAGCGCTTCGAACACCAAGTTCAAATCAGCTTGTTGCGCTTCCGTCAGGGTAGCGTTCAGGTGCCGCCCCAGATACCACTCGGGAAACAGCATCAGCTCGCGCAACAGCAGCGCACGGTCGTATTCTGGCAACAGCCCCGGCTGACTTTGGCTTTGCAACTGGATCAGTGCATCGGTCGCGTCCTGATACAGCGCATGGGCGTTGTCGTTATTGATTTGCTGTAAATAGGTGGTTTCGCCCAAGTCCGACAGCAGCAAAAAACCGCGTTCGGGGTCGGCTGCCAGCACCTGCGGAACCGTCACGCCGGTTTGCGCAAATACGTCAGCTACATGGATGAAAGGCCGCACATCTTCATGCGGCGGCGGTGCATCCATCACGATAGCAGTACCGCCATCGGGTGTGTCGACCCGGAAATATCGCCGGAAACTGGCGTCGCTGGAGGCTGGGCGCAGCGTTTTCGGCAGGGTTGGTGTCGCGGTGAGCGTAGCCAGCCATTCGTTTAACTGGACAAAGCGCAGATCGGATGGGGAGTTTAAGGTTGCAGCTAAGGTTGCACTTGAGGCGGTAGATAAGGTTGTATGTAATGACATGAAGCAGTCCGGTGAATCGGTTGATGGTGGTGAGTTCCCATATAATAAGGGATTCAATTCAAAAAATCGCCTGCCATGGTTATTCACCCCTTTCGCTCATGAGTTGGCATACCGCAACGCAACAACCGCAATATCGGTTCAGCATGCTGGCAGCGGCTATTGCGCTGGCGTATCTGCCCGTGCTGGCGTACGCGCAGGGCTTGCCCAATCCGACCCGCAGCCGGGCGATTGAAGAAAGCCAGCCGTCCGAGATCAGCGCCGAGACCATGACCGGGCGGCCCGACCGCGAGTTGCAGCTTGACCGCGCAGTTGAAATCAGGCGCGGTCAGACCGCCATTAAGGCCGATCACGCACTGTACCTGCAAATCGAGGATGAAGTCACGGCTTCGGGCAATGTATGGATCAAGCGTTTCGGCGATTTGTATCAGGGCGAACAGTTAAAACTCAACATGAGTTCGGGGGCAGGCTATGTAACCCACCCTGCATACCGGCTGGAGATGAATAATGCGCAGGGCAACGCGCAGCGCATCGATTTTGAAAACCACGAGCGCGCAGTGGTCCGGCAGGGCACTTACAGCACCTGCGAAGGCCCTGACCCCGACTGGTACCTGGAGGCAGACACCTTGCGTCTGGACACCGGGCGCGATGTCGGCACCGCTTCGAAAGCGGTGGTGTATTTCAAAGGCGTGCCGATCATGGGTCTGCCTTTGATGTCGTTTCCGCTTTCGGATGCGCGCAAGTCGGGCGTATTGCCGCCGACCATAGGCGCTACCTCCAAAGGAGGATTGGAACTGGAGCTGCCGTATTATTTCAATCTCGCGCCCAACCGCGATTTGACGTTGTTTCCTAAAATCATCAGTCGGCGCGGCTTGCAACTGGGCGTCGAAGGCCGTTATCTGGGGCAGAGCTATGGCGGCCAAACCAGAATCGAAGTGTTGCCGAACGATCAGCAAACCAACAGCAACCGCTATTCGCTGGCTTCGGTTCACAATCAGACGCTGACTCCCAGCCTGTCATTCGGGTGGAACCTGAACCGGGCCTCAGACGACAATTATCCGAGCGATTTTGCGCAAACCATCACCGCCAGTTCGCAGCGCCTGCTGCCACGCGATGTGTATACAAATTATTCCGGCGCGTACTGGAATGCGTCTGCCCGGGTAACCAGCTACCAGTTGCTGCAAGACCCATTGCTACCGCTCGCACTGCCGTTCGGCCGTTTGCCGCAACTCAATTTTCATTCAGGACGTCAAGATGTGCAGGGATTCGACTGGGCATTCGATTCGGAATTTACGCGCTTTTACCTGCCGGACGAAGAATTGGTTAAACGAATAGCGAATGAAAGACAACGCGGCGACCGTCTGGTCATCAATCCCCAAATCAGTTATCCGATCATACGGCCCGGCTACTTCGTCACCCCCAAATTATCGCTGCACGCCACCAGTTATCAACTCGATGCGCCGACGGGCAGCTTGCCATCAGCGGCGCCGTCGACGCTAACGCGTGCGCTGCCGACCTTTTCGCTCGATAGCGGTTTGATGTTTGAACGCGATGCCACGTTTTTCGGGCGGGAAGCCACGCAAACGCTGGAGCCGCGCCTGTTTTACGTGTATACGCCTTTCCGTGATCAAAGCCTGTATCCGAATTTCGACAGTGCTGAGGCAACCTTCAATTATCCGCAACTCTTCAGCGAGAACCGCTATTCGGGCTCGGATCGCATTAGCGACGCCAATCAGATTACTGCGGCGCTGACGTCACGCTATCTGGATCCGAACGGAACCGAGCGTTTGCGCCTGTCGCTGGGGCAGCGTTATTACATCAGTGTGCCGCGTGTGACGCTTAATTCATCTGCCAGCCAGGAAACCCGCTCCGACCTGCTGTTGGCCGCCAGCGGCCGCGTGACTAACGCGCTGCGTCTTGACAGCGGGGTGCAATACAGCGTCAATCAGAACAGCTTGTCGAGCACCTATGTAGGCGCCCAGTGGCTACCGTCACCGAAGAAAGTCTTGAACGCCGAGTATCGTTACGTAAGCAAGAGCAGTTCCGTGGAATTGCTAAAACAGGTTAAACTCTCTGGCCAGTGGCCGCTGGCGGATCGGATCTATGCGGTCGGGCGTGTCAGTTATTCATTGCCGGATCGCAAGCTCGTCGATAGCTTGTTCGGTATGGAATACAAGGCAGACTGCTGGATTTTCCGGCTAGTGGCGCAACGTATTACCACCACAACTCTAACGGCTAATTCGACCATCTTTATCCAACTGGAGTTGAGCGGACTATCCAAGTTAGGCTCCAATCCGCTAGGAGCACTACGCCAAAATATTCCCGGCTACCAGCCAGTCAACGATCCTGTAGTACGAAATTAACCAGATCCCGCAATCAATCAACACGAAAACATCATGAGCGAATTTAAACCTTTGCGTAATCGTAATGCGAACAAGTCGGTGCCATCGGCATCTCTACTGACGATACTGTTACTTAGCCTGGCATTGGGCGCGCCTGCCGGCACCTGGGCGCAAGCCAAGAGCGCACCTGCAGCTAAAGTGACTGCAGCCAAGACGACTGCGGCAGTGACGCAAAATGCCAGCCAGCCGCAGTTGGTGGACGCCATCATTGCTGTTGTCAACAATGAAGTCATCACCCAACAGGAACTGGAGCAGCGCTTGCGCACAGTTCAGGCACGGGCTGTCAAAAAGGGCATCAACCTGCCGCCACGCGCTGAATTTCAGCATCAGTTGCTGGAACAAATGGTGCTTGAACGGGCCCAGATGCAGCTTGCCAAAGAGGCCGGTATTCAGGTCGACGACATTATGCTGGATCGCTCCATCAGCCGAATTGCCGAACAGAACAAAATGACCCTGCAGAAATTTCGCGACGAGCTGGAGCGTGAAGGCACTGCCTTCCCGGAGTTCCGTGAGGAAATCCGGCAACAAATCGTCACGCAGCGCCTGCGCGAGCGCGAAGTTGACAGTAAAATCCAGGTAGCTGAATCGGAAATCGATAATTATCTCGGCGCCGAAAAAAATCCTGCACAAGCCCAGCAAGAGTTAAATCTGGCCCAGATTCTGGTACGCATTCCTGAAAACGCTTCTCCCGAACAAATCGCCGAGCGCGAGAAGCGCGCCCAATCAGCGCTGCAACAACTCAAATCTGGCGGCGACTTTGCCAAGGTGTCGGCCAGCTTTTCCGACGCCGGCGAGGCGCTCACCGGTGGCGATCTGGGTTGGCGCGGTCAGGATCGCTTGCCCAAACTATTCCTCGACGCAGTGGCCAACCTGAGTCCAGGCCAGGTATCCGCAGTGCTCAGGAGCGCGAATGGTTTTCATATCCTGAAATTGGTCGGCAAGCGTGACGCCGCCAAGACCGATGCCAGCGCTCCGGCAGTGCAGCAGACGCATGCGCGGCATATCCTGATCAAGGTCAACCAGGCGGTGCCGGCCAATGAGGCGCGCCGCACGCTGACCGAGCTCAAGCAGCGGCTGGACAACAAGGCGGCCACGTTTGAAGAGCTGGCCAAACTTTATTCCAACGATTTGTCGGCGGCCCAGGGCGGCGATCTGGGTTGGCTCTACCCCGGCGATACCGTGCCGGAATTCGAACGTGCGATGGATGCGCTGCAGCCGGGGCAGATCAGCGAGCCGATCGAGTCGCCCTTCGGTTATCACCTGATCCAGGTGCTTGAACGCAAGACCGATGCGGTGTCGCCGGAGCGCAAGCGCAACACTGCCCGGATGGCCATTCGCGAGATCAAAATCGAAGAAGCGACCCAAGATTGGCAGCGCCAGATCCGCGACCGCGCCTATGTCGAATTTCGCACTGAAGAGAAGTGAGGATGTGATGCCCGCACTTGCGTCTGCGCAGCATCCGGCAAGCCGCCCGACGCTGGCAATCACCACCGGCGAACCGGCCGGCATCGGCCCTGAAATATCGATTAAGGCAGCTTGGACCTTGCGCGCCGAAATCAGGGCGGTGTTGATCGGTGATGCGGCATATTTGGCCATGATCGCAGACGCACTTGATCCGGCCATCAGCTTGGTCGCGCTCTCCTTGCGTGCCGTGCGCAATGGCGGTTTGCCGGATTTTCCGCCGGACCGGCTGGTGGTTATCGACTGCCCGTTGGAAGCACATGTGGTTCCCGGCCACCTTGATCCAAAAAACGGCCGGTCGTTGCTGCAGACACTGGATATTGCTATTGAAGGTGCGCAAAGCGGCTGGTTCGACGCCATCGTCACTGCCCCGTTGCAAAAAAGTACCATCAACGACGCCGGCATCGGCGACGTCAAATTCACCGGCCATACCGAATACCTGGCCCAGCAGACCCACACCCCGCAGGTAGTGATGATGCTGGTCGGCGGCACTGCGCCGCATTTGAGGGTAGCGCTGGCCACCACCCATCTGGCCCTGAAGCATGTGCCGGCGGCTATTACCTTCGACGCTTTGAGCCGCACGCTGGAAATAATACACGCTGATCTGCACAGTAAATTCGGTCTGGCGCAACCGCGCATTCTGGTCACCGGCCTGAACCCGCACGCCGGCGAGAGCGGCTACCTGGGTCGCGAAGAAATTGACGTGATCGCACCCGCGATTCTGGCCGCGCAAGCCAAGGGGATGCAAGTGAGCGGCCCATATCCAGCCGACACCGTGTTCCAGCCCAAGTATTTGCGAGACGCCGATTGCGTGCTGGCGATGTACCACGACCAAGGTTTGCCGGTGCTGAAGTTCGCAAGTTTCGGCCAGGGCGTCAACATCACGCTCGGCCTGCCGCTGATCCGCACCTCTGTTGATCACGGTACCGCCCTCGACTTGGCGGCCCTGGGTGCCGGCCATGCCGACTGCGGCAGCATGATCGCTGCCATACAGGCGGCGGCCCAAATGGCTACCCAAGTGGCGCTCTGCACGGACGCATCCAGCACATACCAGAAATAAACAAGAATAGATTTCCTTGATGAAACATATCCCCCGCAAGCGTTTCGGCCAGAATTTCCTGACCGATAAATTCGTGCTGTCGCGCATCGTCGAGGCGATTGATCCCCAGCCGGGCGACGCCATAGTCGAGGTCGGCCCCGGCCTGGGTGCGATGACGCGCTTGTTGCTGGAGCCGTTACATCACATGCACGTGGTCGAACTCGACCGTGATCTGGTGGCGCGGTTGCACACAAGCTTCGACCCCGCCAAGTTGATTGTGCATGCGGGCGACGCGCTGAAGTTCGATTTTGCGGAAATTCCGGTCGCGCCCGGCCAGAAGTTGCGCATCGTCGGCAACCTGCCCTATAACATCTCCAGCCCGCTGCTATTTCATTTCGCAGAGTTCGCGCAGCAGGTTGAGGATCAACATTTCATGCTGCAAAAAGAAGTGGTCGAGCGCATGGTTGCAGCGCCTGGCAGCAAGACTTACGGCCGGTTGTCGGTCATGCTGCAATGGCGCTACCGCATGGAGTTGCTATTCATCGTGCCGCCGACCGCCTTCAACCCACCACCGCGCGTCGAGTCCGCCGTCGTGCGCATGATCCCGATCGCACAGCGCTTGCCCTGCGACGCCGATAAACTCAGCGCAGTAGTGCTGAAGGCATTCTCCCAACGCCGCAAGGTAATCCGCAATTGTCTGGCCGGCATGTTTGCCGAATCCGATCTGATTGCAGCCGGCGTCGATCCGCAAACCCGGCCGGAGACGGTGCCGCTGGAACAATACGTGGCACTGGCTAATCGATTGTAGAAAAAACTAGGAGTATTTTTGCATTCCGCATGTTTTATATGCGGAAAGTGCCATATTTTTTGGCATACAAAGGCGAGTATTACAAATACCAATCTGACTCATGCTGGGCTTTCAGCATCCTGCTAATGCAGTCATGGAAGGTTGCTGATCAAATGGCGCTAGCGGCATGCACTGTGTCGCGCAGCCCTCAAACCGTCGCGTGACCTGCTTTATTGGTTGCTTGTTGCCAATGGTTTCATGCGGGACATCATTTCGCCATGTTTTATCCGCGCAAAAACGTCTGTTGGCGGCTACTCATGGTTTTATTTCTCCGCATCCGGCTGCTGTTCCGGGTGCGCGCTGATGAAAGCCGGTAATTCGGCGCAGCGGTCGTGAATGCCCTTGATGGTCGGATAGACAGATAAATCCACATTGAAGCGCTGCGCATTGAATACTTGTGGAATCAGGCAGCAGTCGGCCAGTGTTGGTGCGTCGCCGTGGCAAAAGCTACCGCTTTGCCGGTCACGCGCCAGATGGGTTTCGATAATCCCAAAACCTTCCTGCACCCAGTGCCGGTACCAATCGGCCTTGGCTTTTTCCGATATCTGCAGGTTGCCGCTGAGATACTTGAGTACGCGCAGATTGTTAATCGGGTGGATGTCGCAGGCAACGGTCAACGCCAAAGCCCGTACCCTGGCCCGGCCCAGCGCATCGCCGGGAAGCAGCGCGATGTCCGGGTAGACTTCTTCCAGATATTCGAGAATGGCTAGCGATTGGGTGACGGTGGCGTCGCCATCTTGCAGACTGGGCAACATCGCGCCGGGGTTGATCGCACGGTAGCTGTCCTGTAGCTGTTCGCCGCCATTTTTCAATAAATGCACTGGGACGCTCTGGTAAGAAAGTCCTTTCAGATTGAGGGCAATGCGTACCCGGTAGGCGGCAGAGCTGCGAAAGTAGGTATACAGCTTTAACCTGGCCGTGGCCCCCATGCGCGGAGCACCTGTTAGTGGGATAACTCGACCTGGGCGCAGCGCGCTATCGATGTCTCGCATGTCAATCTTGCTCCGGGTAGCGGGCAACCGTCTGCTCGATAGCACCAAAAATACTGTCACCCTGCACGTCGAACATTTCGATGCGCACGTTATCGCCGAACTTTAGAAAGGCGGTTTTAGGAGTGCCGCTCTCGATGGTTTCATACATGCGTACTTCGGCCAGACAGCAGTAGCCGACTCCGCCGTTCTCGATGCTGGAACCGTACAGATTGCCCTGTTTGTTGGAAACGGTGCCGGAACCGATGATGGAGCCGGCTGCCACCTCACGGGTCTTGGCTGCGTGGGCCACAAGCTGGCCAAAATTGAAAATCATGTCAACGCCGGCATTGGGCTGGCCGAACGGCTTCCGGTTCAGATGCACTACCAGCGGCAAATGGAGTTTGGCGTCCTGCCAAGCCTCGCCCAATTCGTCAATAGTGACGGCTACCGGGGAAAAGGCGCTGGCCGCCTTGGATTGGAAGAAACCGAAACCTTTGGCCAACTCGGCTGGGATCAGGTTACGCAGTGAAACATCATTGACCAGCATCACCAGACGGATCGCTTGCGCGCATTCGGCCGGGCTGGCGCCCATCGGCAAATCGCCGGTAATTACCGCAACCTCGGCTTCCAGATCAATCCCCCAATCTTCCGACAGCGCTTGGATCGGGTCACGCGGGCCGATGAAAGAATCCGAGCCGCCCTGATACATCAACGGGTCGACCCAGAACGAAGCAGGCAACTCGGCACCGCGCGCGCGGCGTACCAGTTCCACATGGTTAACATAGGCAGAACCATCGGCCCACTGATAAGCACGCGGCAACGGCGAATGGCATAGATGTTGGTTAAACGGCTGGGTGTTGCCGGCAACGCCGTTATTCAGGTCTGCATAAACCGCAGCCAGTTGCGGCGCGATACGGTCCCAGTCGTCCAGCGCGGCTTGCAGACTGCGGGCGAGCGCGGGTACAGCCTGATACAGGCTCAGATCTCGACTGACGACGACCAGCGTGCCATCGCGGCCGCCAGTTTTCAGGGTGGCTAGTTTCATTTGGGCTTTCTCTTCCTAATCGAGGCTGGCCGGAATTCGGGCAGGTTAGTGCTGCAATATTGTTTTAACGGGTAGTAATTCGATCGGTGGCTCTGCTTCTTCCCGCTCAGATGGGTGGGGAACCAGAATAGCTATGTCATCCATTGTTTAAGGAGGCAGCTTCGCTTAATTTTGTTGTCGGGCCGGCGGCCGGGGTGCGATTCATGCTCCAGACCATCAGCGCCGATACCACTGCAGGAATCGCTACTGCAATAAAGATCGTGCTGTTGGGCCAGTTGAGGCGTATCAATTCGCCACCCAGTACCGGGCCAATAATGGAACCGATCCGTCCTACACCCAAACTCCAGCCGATTCCGGTAGAACGTAATGTGGTCGGGTAATAGCTGGCAGCAAGCGCATTGACTGCAGGCTGGCCGCCGACAATACAAAAGCCGGTTACAAAAATCGTGACAAACAGGAAAGCCAATGAGACATCAGGGCGGCCGATCAATGCGATTGAAATGCCGGCCACCATGAAGCAGGGAAGCAGCACGCGGCGGAAACTCGAGCGGTCGATTAACTGCCCCATCACGAGTGTGCCTATGGTGCCGCCCAATTGAAGCGCGGTTCCTGCGAGCACCGCGTTGGTAGTGGAAAGCCCGGCTTCCTTGGCAATCGTCGGCAACCAGTTCGACAGAAAATAAAGGTTAAGCAAGTTCATGAAGTTGATGCCCCACAGCAGAATAGTCATCTTTGCGCGACCGTCCTGAAACAATTGCAGTACTGGCGCGCCTTTGTGCGCTTTTTCATGCACGACATAATGCGTGTTGCTCTCAATCGTTACGGTCGGGTCAATGTGTTTGAGCCATTGGGCAACCTTGTCCAGATTTTTTCGGCGCAGCACAAGAAACTGCATCGACTCCGGCAGGAAAAAAAACATGAATATGCCGATAATCAATGGAATCGTGCCGCCTACGTAAAATACCGATTGCCAACCGAAGTTAGGAATCAGGGCGGCTGACAGCAAGCCGCCAATGACGGCTCCGATTGTAAAGCCGCAAGAGACCAACATCATCAGCGTGACTTTTTTCCTCAGCGGGCTGTATTCGCCTGCCAGTGCCATCGCATTCGGCATGACGGCACCAAGTCCGAGCCCGGTAATGAAGCGAATGAGCTGTAGCTGCTCGATGGAACTTGCCAATGGCGTGGCCAGCATGCAGATCGCAAAAAACAGGGTAGCGCCGACCAGCACCGGACGGCGGCCGATTTTGTCGGCCGTCATGCTGAATAGAAGCGAGCCGACCAGCATGCCCAACAAACCGGCACCGAAAACCGGGCCTAAATTCGCCTTGCTAACGTGCCAATCTTGAATAATCGCCGGAGCAACGTAGCCCATTGCCTGCACGTCGAAGCCATCCATGATGACGCACAGGCCGCACAGGATAAGCATGCCGATCTGGAACCGGCCAATCTTGTTATTGTCTATCAGAGCCGGTATATCGATTGTTTTGCCCATGTCCATGCTTATTGTCTCCGGGTTTTTATTTGCGTATGAATCTAATGGAATCGCTTTGGATTGCGTACTCTCCGATTTGCAGGCAGGTATAAAGGGCCTAAATTGCGAAATCGGAGGGGAAATTTATGGCGGACAGGCCCAGGATTTTAGGGTTGCAAGAGTAAGCGGCCTACCAGTTCAGGCTGGCCAGTACCGCACCGTGGTTGTCCAGCGCCAGTTGGCCGAGTTTACTGTTTGACCTCTTCTGCCGTGTAGCTGCCGTCATGCATCCATTGCGCATGCTTCGGCGCTTTTTTGGTCCTGGCCCATTCCTCGACCATTTCCCATTTGACGGCATCCAGTTTCTGCATCATCGCAGGGGTGCCGGTGTTGAACGCCAGTTCCATGCGGTGGCCGCTGGGGTCGAAGAAATAGATGGATTTGAAGATGGTATGGTCGGTTGGACCGATGACTTCGATGCCATCTGCTTCCAGGCGTTGCTTGGTTTCCAGTATTTCTTCCAGCGTTCCGACTTCCAGCGCCAGATGCTGGGTCCAGGTCGGCGTGTTGCGGTCACGATCCATCGGGGCCTGGTTCGGCAACTCGAAAAACGCAAGGACATTGCCGCCACCGGCGTCCAGAAAAATATGCATGTAAGGGTCAGGCGCCTTGGTTGAAGGAACCTGATCCTCCGCAATGGCCAATACCAGATCCATGTTGAGGTATTTGCCGTACCACTCGACCGTCTGTTTTGCGTCAATGCAACGATAAGCCACGTGGTGAATTTTCTTGATCTTCATTTACGTCTCCAATAATGGTGTTGTTGATGATTAACTTGGCTGTTTGGTCGATGCGCGGCAGGCAACTGCAATGATTTAGCCACTGCCGCATGAAAGAAAACTTCGCTAGCTTTTCATTGACGTTCCTTCCCCGCCCCGGTAATTCAACCAGAGTGTTGAGCACAACTTCTTGAATACATTAAAGTCGAATTTGATCTATCATTCAAACAGTATTTTCGAATGAATTTATCAGGCTAGCTTATGAATGTAACCTTGCGACAGTTGCGTGCTTTCATCGCTCTTGCTCAAAGGGGCAGCTTTACCAGCGCCGCAGATTCGATGCATGTCACGCAATCTGCCTTGAGCGGACTGATCAAGGAGTTGGAACTCGCCTTGGGCGTGCGATTGGTTGACCGCAATACGCGCAAGATGCAACTATCCGAGGTGGGCCGCGAGTTTTACCCGTTCATTAAAAAAATCGTCCAGGATCTGGACGGAGTGCTAAGTGACATCACCAATCTCAAGGCCCTGAGAAAGGGTGTAGTACGTATAGCGGCACCGCAATTGATGGCTTGCACGCTGCTGCCGGAGGTTATCGCGGCTTACAAGGTGGAGCACCCGGAGGTGCAGATACGTTTGACTGATTGCGCTGTTGAAACTGTCTCACCGCGTGTATTGAGTGGGGAGGTTGATTTCGGGATTGGCCCTGAGCGCGATCCGACACCCGAGATCGCTGCAAAAACCCTGTTTGAAATGCCTTTTATGCTGGTGTTTCCCAAGAATCATCCTTTAGAGAAGCAGCAGCGGATAACTTGGACGGATGCTGTGGATTTTCCATTTATTGCCTTGCAGGGGCAATTTGCCGAGAGGCTCACGCTCGATTTGCATGCATCTTTGCGCGATCTGACACTGAACCCGAGCAATGAAGTTACGTTTATGACCACCGCCCTGAGCATGGTCAGCGCCAACCTCGGCATTACTGCCTGTCTGCCCTATGCCGGATCGCTGGTAAAACTCTATCAATTGCAAATGCGCCTGCTGCACGACCCTGAACTTACTCGCAAGTTTCTGATTTTCACAAGGAATGGCAGATCGCTATCGCCTGCCGCGCAAAGCTTTATGGGATTCCTGTTTCAGTTTGTTGAAAAAAATGATTGGAGCGCCGCTGCTGCGCAGGCTTGAAATATGTTCCAGGCTTTTTTATAGTAGCGGCTCGCAGCCCTGGTTCCAGAGCGAAGGACTAGAAAAAGTTATCCTGAGAGGTGGGCTTGCTATGCCTGGTCGCGCGTCGCTCTAAAGTGGACCCCACTGTCCAGACAAATATTTACCGAGTTTAAGATAGTGCCCTGCTCACACACCAGCTGCATGGCGCTGCCCCCAATTCTTTTGCGCCGGAGACATCATCCCCTGTTGCGCTACGCTCCACAGAGGATGATGTCTTCAGCGCGCCGCCAAATTTATCCACAATCTTCGCACCGCCACCGGTTGCCGTCCGGTACACGACGTCCGGCGTTTGGTAGTCCAGCGATTGATGCCGCCTTTCCTCGTTGTAAAACAGGAAGTAGTGCGTCAGCCCTATCAGCAGGTCCTGCACGCTTTCGTATTTCTTCAAATACACATCTTCATACT
>JABBOY010000012.1 GCA_012927585.1 Glaciimonas sp. | reverse complement strand
CCAGAGAGAGTCGCAGAAATGCCCCTTCACGTTCAAGTCAACACCACCCTAAAAACCGTGGAAATCCAAGCCAGATAAGGCTCTCAGACAATTGATACCTACATTAACCGGACACTAGTGATATTAAAGGGAATAGTGCGATTTCGATAGCAAGACGATTTGCCGGGAAGACCAGGAATTTCACAGGTGAGAATTTCTGGGCCAGAGGTTACTTTGTGACCACGATTGGACTGGATGATGAGATGGTCAGGGCTTATGTCAGAAATCAAGACAAAGAAGACGCGCATTACGATCAACTCAAGTTAGGTATATGAGTCAGCGTCTTCAGGCGCTTCACGTTTTTGCCCCTTTGAGGGGCTAACAAAAATAAACCCCCGGCTTTGCCGGGGGTAACTTAATTCTTGTGCTGTGGATGCGCACGGCTCGTGTTCGGCCCAGGCGCCATGCCCGCCAGTCCCATCGCTTGCATCATGCGCTGCACTCGCTTGCGATTGATTACATGCCCCGCCGTCCTGAGGTATTCCACCATTTTGCGGCTGCCGTAGAACGGCCTCCGGGTGTATTGCTCGTCGATCAGCCGGCACAACAGCAGCTCGACTTCGCAGGCGATCTGCGGCGTGCGCCGCGCATACACGGTCGCGCGCGACACGCCCGCCAGGCGGCACTGCACACGTACCGCCAGCGTGCTGTCAGGCTCTACCCATCCCTGACGCTTCACGGCTGGCTCAGCCCGGACTTTTTTTTGAGCCAATCCAGCTCCATCTTCAGTCTGCCGATCTCGCTGTAGAGCCGTTCCGGCTCGCTGTGCTCGTCGACCGGCTTTGGCCCGCGCTTGCCAAGAAACAGTTTGCTCGCCTGTTCCTGAATTTCCTTCTTCCATTGCCCAACTTGCACCGGGTGCACGCCGTATTCTTGGGCGATCTGGTTGATCGTCTTCACCCCTCGGATCGCTTCAAGCCCAACTTTGGCTTTGTAATCCGGCCCGTGCCCTTTGCGTTTCTTTGCCTCGCTCATCGCCTGCTTTCCCATCAATCAGACGACAGCTTAAACCGTTGTACGGAATTCAGGGTCCACTTTACTTGGCAAATGCGGTACGCGTATTGGCGAGTTTTGGCGCTGAGGCTGGTAGTCCCTTCACACTTACCGTCCGCGGGGCATCGTTGCGCCGGCACCCGGCCGCCATCGAATCCTGCGTGCGATTTGTGCGGCTACATGATACGGCGTGCAGTAATCGGATACCTGAGGCACGGTGTGCCGCCTAGACTCACCCCATACCGTCACGCCGTTACTGGGACGCCGAGCCGCTGTGCATCAGGCATCGCGAGCATCGACGAGGTTCCGCCGCAAGGCGTCTTCATGATGTATGCAAAGGAGGAGCACAGATGGCACTACGCAATCTAAAGGAGTTCTGCATTCCGGCGAAACGGGAGCAGGTTGGTGCTGTCTTCGACAAGTACGGCGATGGCGCACTGTTTCTGGCCGGCGGCACCTTCATTCACGGTCTCGAGGCGCGCGGACTGCTGTCCGAGGTCGAGGCCCTGGTCGATATCCGCAAGCTCGGGCTCGACGGTTTGGCCGTTACTGCGGAAGGTATCCGCATTGGCGCGGCGACAACATTTGCCGGGCTGGCTCAGACTCCGGACTTAAATAATGCGGCCTGGCTCGGGGCGCTCAAAGATGCGCTCGCCTATCCGCCGATGCAGATCAGAAACGTCGCGACGGTCGGTGGCTGCCTTGCCGCGGCCTGCCCCTTCTTCGATTTGCCAACGGCCTTCATGGGGCTCGACGGCAGGATCGCGGTACAGGGCAGCGGGGCGCAGCGGGAGATGGAACTGGCCGAACTTTTTGTCGGCTTGTTCGAGAATTCGCTCAAGCCGGGCGAACTGATCACCGAACTGATGCTGCCAAAGCCTGTGGGCCGCTCGACTAGTGCGTTCATCAAGCTCGAAGGTACCGCCAACGACCTTGCCCTCGTTAATGTCGCTGTGCGCGTCAGCGTTGACCCTGACGGCATCTGTCGCGATGCGCGCGTCGCGCTCGGCGGCGGGGTTGGCGATCGCGTCCTGCGTTCACCGAGCGCCGAGGGATTGCTGCGCGGTCAAGAGATCACGGACAAGTTGCTGCGGGCCGCGGCGGAAGCGGTTGGGCAGGACATCAAACCGATGACAGATCACCGCGCATCTGCGGCCTATCGCCTAGCAATGGCCAAGGTGTTCACCAGACGCGCCTTGAACCGCGCCTTGGGGCGCCTGAATTAAGGAGGATCAGACATGAAACAACTTATCACACTAGAAGTAAACGGCGATAAGCACGAAATCGCAGTCGAACCTGACACGACGCTGCTCGGGGTACTGCGCGAGCACCTCGGGCTGCTGGGAACCAAGCGCGGCTGTGACAGCGGCGGCTGCGGCTGCTGCACCGTGCATCTCGACGGTAGGGCAGTGTATTCCTGCATGACATATGCACTGTCGATTCAGGAGTGCAAGGTTACGACGATCGAAGGCCTCGGCGCGGAAAAGGAACTCGATCCGCTGCAGGATGCCTTCGTCAAGGAGGGCGCGGTGCAGTGCGGCTATTGCACCTGCGGCATGATCATGACCGCGAAACAGTTGCTTGCGGACGAACCGAAGCCCGATGAGGACACGATCCGGCATGGGATTGCCGGCAACTTGTGCCGCTGTACCGGTTACCACAAAATCGTCGAAGCCATCAAGACGGCGGCAAACGCCTGATCCTGCATAACGAAAAGGACAATGATTATGACAAATATGAATGGCATGAGGGGCATGAGTGTTGTTGGCAAACGGGTTCTGAGGGCGGATGCCTACGAAAAGGTGATTAACGGCAAGGGCTTTCCGGTAAATATCAGTCTGCCAGGAATGCTGCATGGCAAGCTGCTGCGCAGCCCGTATCCGCATGCCCGCATCCTGCGCATCGATATTTCCCGGGCCGAGCAGTTACCCGGCGTTAAGGCAGTGCTCACGCCGAAGGACGTGCCGCAGATTCCATACAACCCGATGTTCTTCATGCCGGTCACATCGGCAGCACTGACGCGGGACATGCTGATCCTGAGCGACGTGGTGCGCTACGCGGGCCAACCGGTGGCAGCGGTCGCTGCAACATCGGCCGCGATCGCCGAGCAGGCGCTCGAACTGATCGAGGTCGAGTATGAAGAATTGGCGGCTGTGTTCGACCCGGAAGCGGCGATGCGCGACGGCGCTCCGGAGATCCATGCCGGCGTGAAAAACAATATTCGGGACACGCCGTCGTTTTCCGCCGGCGACGTCGAGGCCGGCTTCAGGGATGCCGATTACATTTTCGAGGGTACCTACGAAACGCCGCGCGTGCATACTTGCTATATGGAGCCGCGGGTGTGCGTTGCCGATACCGACCGCAACGGCCACATCACGATCCACGCCTCGGTCCAGCACTTGTACGGCTTGCGCGAACGGATGGCGTATGCGCTCGGCATGCCGGTGAGCCAGATCCGGGTGGTGCAGCCGCCGTATATCGGCGGCGGTTTCGGCAGCAAGCTCGACATGGCCACCATCGAGCCGATCGCGGCGCTGCTCAGCGCTAAGACGCGCAAGCCGGTGCGCATCGAGCAGACCCGCTACGAAGACTTCATCACCAATGCGCGCCACCCTATGAAGGTGCATCTCAAGACCGGTGTCATGAAGGACGGCACTTTCGTCGCCCGCTATGCGAGCACGGTGCTCGACACCAGCGCCTACGCGACGCACGGACCGGTGGTGATCCTGGTGCATGCTCACTTCGGTCTGATGCTGGGCTATCGCAGTCCGAACTTGAAGTGGGAAGGCAAGGTAGTGCATACCAACAACATGCCCGGCGGTGCCTTCCGCGGCTATGGTGCGCCGCAGGCCTGTTTCGCAGTCGAGTCGCAAATCGACGAAATTTGCGACAAACTGGGTTTTGATCCGATCGAGTTTCGACTCAAGAACACGCGCCGCGCCGGTGATCCACACCCTTTCAATCCGGCTTGGACGCTCAACAGTTACGGTCTTCCGGACTGTCTTAAACTTGGTGCCGAACGCATCGGCTGGGCGGCACGCGCCAAACCGGACAGCGGCAGCGGCACCAAAAAACGTGGCATCGGTCTGGCCGCGCACCCGCTGTGGGTCAGCGGCTGCGTCGGATTTCCGGACATCTACGAGCATTCCGGAGCGATCATCAAACTCAATGTCGACGGCACCGCCGACCTCGCCTCTGCGACGATCGATATTGGCGCCGGCCAGAACACAACCCTGTGCCAGATCGCGGCCGAGGAACTGGGTCTGGCAGCCGGATCGGTACGCATGTCCTGTGGCACTACCGACAACTTGCCATTCGACGCGCCGACGCACGCCAGTCGCATCACTTACTCGTCCGGCAATGCCGTTAAAGTCGCCGCCGCAGCGGCGAAGAAGCGATTGCTGGAAGTGGCGGCGACCGTCATGGACGTCCATCCAGGCGACCTTGAGGTTCGCGATGGCATGATCATGGTGAAGGGTTCGCCGGCCCAGGCCATGTCCGTCGCCGCCGTCGTCCAGCGCGCCGAGTCGCCTTACGTGGTGATCGGGGAGCAGGGGCCGATGCCGACCACGCTGAGCGAGAAAGGCACGATCATGGGCATGTCGAGTCTGGCGCCGGCATCGAATCCATCCCCGGCCACCGCCCAGTTCGTCGAAGTCGAAGTCGATACCGAGACCGGCCAGGTGAAGGTATTGCGGGCCGTCTTCGCTCACGATCTTGGGCGGGTTGTCAATCCGGCCGGTGCTGAAGGTCAGGTGGAAGGCGGATTGCAGCAGGGCATCGGTTTTGCGTTGATGGAGAACATGATCTTCGATCCGGATACCGGCGCCTGCCTGACTTCGGATTTCCTTGACTACAAGATGCCGACCGCGGTCGAAATGCCGAGTCGGATCGAATCCATCTTCGTCGAAACTAATGAGCCCACCGGACCGTTCGGCGCCAAGAGCCTGTCGGAAGCCTGTCTCATCGTGCCGGCACCAGCCATCGCCAATGCCATCTTCAACGCAGTGGGCGTACGGGTGCGCGAGTTGCCGATCACGCCGGAAAAGATTCTGGCCGCCCTGGGCAAGCTGTGACGAATCGTGCCGCGACCGCCAACGGCGGATGCGGCAGCGAGGGCCGGCGGCCGGTGCCGGGTGGTAGCCGAAATGTCTTGCTCGACCGGGCAATGTAGTGTATTTGTTCAAGCACGCTGGACGTTTGCACCTCCATAAAAGAGGCGCAGGGATCATGGCGGTGGAGGAGACATGGAAGCAATTGCGCACGGAAATTCCGGAATGGGCATCGCTCTTTCTGGGTATCAGTTGTTCCAGTCGGACGACATAGAACAGACGCGGAAGATCGTTGGGGATGTATTCTGCCCACATGATCTCAAGATAACCGGAAAAAACCAGAAGCTTGATGCACGGATGCAGCACGCCAGAATTGGCGCCATCGCCGTGAGCCGGCTGCAGTATGGTGCCGACGTTGCGATTGACCCCGGGCAATTTGACGATTTTCTGCTCGTGCAAATGCCGCTGGTCGGCGATGCCGTTGTGACTTGCGGCAACTCCACCGTCAACGCCAATCCTACCGTTGCGACAGTCATTACCCCGAAGTTGCCGCGCAGGATGTGGTGGAGCGGGTGTTGCGATAAGGTACTGGTTCAGATTCCGCGTGACGTGCTCGATCGCAACTGCATGCAGCATCTCGGCCACGAATTGCGGCAACCGATAAAGTTCGAACTCGGGATGAACCTCGCCGAAGGTGGCGGTAAGGATTGGCAGAGACTGGTCGCGTTCCTCGTCGACGAACTCAACCAGCATGACAGCACCTTTCTCAATTCGCCCCTCGTTAGGGCACAAATGGTCGAGATGCTGGTCACTAGGCTGCTCCTGTGTCAGCCGAGCAACTACCAAGATGTCCTAATGCGGCCGGTGCCGCCGATTGCGCCGTATCACGTGAAACGGGTCGAGGAATATATCGCCGAACACGCCGAACAGCCCATCACTATCATCGATCTTGCCAATTATGCGGGCGTCAGTACGCGCGCCCTGTATTCGGGCTTCCGCAATTTTCGAAATACCAGCCCCATGGCCTACCTGAAATCGATACGTCTGAAGCGGGCGCATGAGGATTTGCTGAACGCAGTTTACGGCGACAGGGTGACGACGATCGCGATGCGCTGGGGTTTTACTCACCTCGGCAATTTCACCGCAGACTACAAGCGTAGGTTTGGCGAGCAACCCTCCGACACCCTGAAGCGCTGAAGCTGTGGTGCCGCGCCGCTAGGTGGCGCGCGACCTCAGTCCTGCAGCATGGCGGTGACTTCGATTTCTACTTGCGCGCCGGCCTCGACGAACCCCGCAACCTCGAGGGCGGTCATGGCCGGGAAGTGCTTGCCGATCAGCGCTTGATAAACGGCCCCGATCTCCTTCTGCCGAGCGTTATATTCCACCTTGTTGGTGAGATACCAGTTCATGCGGACAATATTTTCCGGCTTGGCGCCGGCTACGGCAAGGATACTGACGATATTGGTCAGCGCTTGCCTGACCTGTTCGACCAGATCTCCGCTTTGGAATACCTCGTTCTGGTCCCATCCGACCTGTCCGGCAACAAATACCATGCGTCCGGCGGCAACGACGCCGTTGGAATAACCTTTCGGACGGGCCCAGCCAGTGGGTTGAATAAATTTCATGCGCTCCTCCTGTGTCGTGAATATTGCTTGTCAAGTCGGACGAGGTTTCTCTGCCGGCTCTTAAAGTGTCGTTTTGCGCAATCTGAAGCGCTGCAGCTTGCCGGTCTCGGTGCGGGCAGCGCCGCTATGAACTCGATCGCGCGCGGGTACGGTGCGATCGCTGTCTTGACGAAATTCTGCAGTTCCTTGACAAGTGCCGTGCTAGCCTCGAACCCAGGGCGCAGAACGAAGAAAGCCTGGAGCACCTGACCACATTGTTCGTCGTCGAGTCCGACGACGCCGCATTCGGCCACAGCCGGGTGTTCCAGTAGTGCGACTTCAGGACCGGCGATATTGTAGCCGCCCAATCGGGGACGACTGCCGTCGCCTCGATCTCTACCTTGGCCTCATCCTCGACCAGTGCGGCGACCTGGACGACGGCCATCGCCGGGAAATGGCGACCCATCACCTCGCGATACTCCTTGCCGATTTCCGCGATCTCGGCCAAGTACTCACGCTTGTCGGTGACATACCAAGTCAGTCGCACGATGTGCTCTGGCCGTGCGCCGCCTTCGGCTAGCACGGCAACGATATTGATCAGAGTCTGCCGGACCTGGTCGGCCAGTCGCGAGCTTTGAAAGCGGCATTGGGCATCCCAGCCGACTTGACCACCGGTCACCACGAGAGTGCCGCGCGCCCTGACCCCGTTGGCGTAGCCCCGGGGCTTTGCCCAGCCTGCGGGTTGAAGGATTTCAAGCATCGAAATTTCCTTTTCTTGTGGGGTCACCACCGGTCGACCGTCGATAGTCCTCAAGCCGATCCGCGATGTCGGACGGGATCGGAATCGATTTGAAGGTTTCCAGGGAAATCGTCACCAGGACGACTTCACCGCGCAGCGATGGAAAGCCACGGACGGCACCATCGATGCCGATCGCGATCGATGAACGGCCGGTGCGCTGCAAGTGCACTGTCAGATCGAGAATGTCGCCGATGCGCGCTGGTTTGAGAAAGTCGCAGCCGGCGCGTACCGACGGCAATGCCACTTTGCGCTCGACGATCAGCGTTGCATAGTGAATGCCGAGCCAATGGTCGAACCAATCTTCGACGACCGACTGGAACATGTCAAAGTAATTCGGGTAATAGACTATTCCGGCCATATCGGTATGCGCGAACCGGATCGGATAATGGGACGTAAACGGTGTGGTCGGCATCAGTGAATCCTCGAGGTGGGCTGAACACGCATCTTAACCCAGGTTTCCAGTCCTTTACCTGGAGCATCCCGGCGTCCAAGGCAAAACAACCAGGGGAATCGCGGTGCCGGCAAGGGCTCGCGCCGCGGAAACATTCATACTCAGCCCGCGACCAGCGCCAGCACGCGCAGCGGACTGCCCGAGCCATTCCTGATCTTGAGCGGGGCGGCGATGACCATCGCGCCCCGCGGCGGTAGTTGATCGAGGTTGGTCAGACATTGCAGCCCATAGCGATTGGCACCGTGCATCAAGGTGTGGCAAGGATAAGAAACCGGCCAGTTGTACGACTGCCCGGCGTCGGTGTTGATCGTCTCGACGCCGAACCCAAGCACCTTGCGCTCGTGGATCAGCCATTCGACGGTGGCCTGGGCCGGTCCCGGCGTGTGGGCGCCATCCTCGCGCATGTTCATGAACTCTTCGGGCATCTGGCGTTTGGACCAATCGGTGCGAAACAGCAGCCAGGCGCCTTCAGGAATGCGCCCGTACTCGGACTCCCAGGCATGGAGGCGTTTGGTGGTTAACACCCAGTCGGGATCGTTCGCCACTTCTGCAGAACAATCGACGACCACCGCAGGTGCCACGAAAATCCGAGGATCAATGCTGTCCACGGCATTGTTCGGGTAATCCTTGCCGGTCACCCAATGCACGGGGGCGTCAAAGTGCGTCCCTGAGTGTTCGCCGCATGAGAAGTTATTCCAGTACCATCCGGGGCCCTTTTCGTCGTAGCAGGAAATGGTTTCCTGCTTGAACGCCCAGACCTGACCGAACTCCGGCGGCAATTGCAACGAGGGGAAGTCGGAGGAAAGCGTCTGCGTCAGATCGATGATCCTGATCTGGCCTGAAGCCAGTGAGGCGGCAAACTCCATTAAGGTATTGTTCGGCACGGGGTTCTCCTGAAGATGTCGTTTTTGACGGGCGCTCACGTCGACGGCCTAGCGGAAGTCCATCTCGTTCGTTTTTTTAGCTGCGCGCTTCATTCTCTTCAGAATCGCTTTCGATCGCTAGCCGATAAGTGCGACAGCTATCCAATGAGTACCAAGTAATTGACTATTTTCGAAAAACCGCCTCCTCCTCCTTCTTGGTTTTAGAATTTGATGTCGTAGTTGGAAAGATCCACTTCCTTGAACTTCACTCGCGTGAAACGCTCACGTTCCACGCCAAAGGGCACCAGTGCGTCGATGCCCATCTTGGTGACCGTACCTGCCTTGCCATCCGCGTTGATCTGCACGATCGGGTTCAGAATGTGACCGTCCTGGTTGGGCAGGATAACCAGGTCCGTATCGGGGTTGAATCGGGTTGTAATGGCCCAATCCACGTCGACAGCATCGTAAGGATTCACGTCCGTATCGACTACCACCACCCGCTGTAGAGAGCGGAAAGCCTTGAACGTTTCGCTGATGACTTCCTTGCCGATATTGGGACGCGTGTTCGCGACCTGAACGATCGCCTGATAAAAACCACAGCCACCCGGCGGCAGAAATACCGCTTTTACTTCTGGAATCCTGGCATGCACCGCCTGGAAAATTGCCGCCTCGGCGGTAAAACCGACAGCATTCCAGACTTCCTGCCCGGAGAGCACGGTGTGGAATACGGGCTTGCAGCGCCGGGTAATCTTCTTGACCTTCATGACGTAGCGCTTGTCGCGACCGCCGTAATAGCCAGTGACTTCGGCGAACGGTGCTTCCCATTCACGAACCCCGGGCAGAATTTCCGCCTCGATGACGAATTGCGCATCGGCGTAGGCCGGAACATCGATGGTCTGCGCCTTCATCCAGTGGATCGGTTGCCCTGCCAGATGGTTGGCTATGGCGGGCTTGCCGTCACCCAGGCGAGGCAGGGAGGAGACGATCCAGGGCGCCAGGCCGACCCCGTTATTTATCGTTACCGGCAGGGCCTCTCCTCTTTTCTCGGCGATTGCCACGTATTCCTCGAGATGGCGGCCGTGGTCGATCAGGAAAGTCAACCGGTCCTTTCGGGTCATCTGCATGCGGTGGATCGACACATTGATGCCGCCGGTCTCCGGGTGGCGGGCGACAACCAGCGATGAATCCAGATAACGCCCGCCGTCTTTCAGAGCATGCACAGGCATCGGCAGAATCGAAAGATCGACCTCGTCCTCCACCACCTCGTTGGCGGGTGCCTGCTCTAGTATTTTCGAGGGGTGCGCCGCCTTATTCTTTTGCCACTTGCCGACTGCCTCGGCGATGCGGAAGGGCACCTTCTCCTTGGCCACGCCGAACAGCGATGCGACCACGGCACGATTCCATAGCAGACCGATGAGGACGGGATAGGCGTGGCCCATTACCCGCTCGAAGATCACCGGTTTTGTGCCTTCCAGCTTGCGTGCAATACCTGCCAGATCAAACCTGGGGTCGACTTCCGAGCGAACACGGATCAGATTGCCGGCAGCCTCGAGCGCATTGATGCAGGCGCCAAGATCGGTAAGCGGCGTTGCTGGTTCAGCTATGCTTTTGCGATTGGCGGTCATGGTGCTGCGTCCTCTGTTATCCACGGTTTTGTTTGGGTAATTCTTACCGATCAACAATGGACCGTCCGGGGCCTTTTTCGTCCTAGCGGCAGATGTTTTCCTGCCTGAAGCCAGAGAAGCGACAAACTCCATCAAGGCATCCGGATCGATCGTTGTCAGATGTCCTGTAGGGCCAGACGCAGTTGCTTGCCGCTGTCGTCGGCGAGGGCCGTGTCGAGCAGTCGGCGCAAGGTTTGCGCCGGGTTGCCGGCCACGCGCAGCCTGGGCAGGGCGCCGAAAATCGCGTCAAAGCTGGCGTTGCCGCGGACATGCGTGTCGCCATAGCCCTTGACCAAACGCTGGCACTCGGCAATGGCGACGGCAAGTTCGTAGTTTTCGGGTGCGCTTGCCTCAATCGCCTTGAACCAATCGGCGATGCGTCGATGTTCGGCCTGAAAGCGCAGGGAGTTGCGCCGCCAGCGCCTGAGCGAGGCGACCGCCTGGAGCTGCAGGAATCCACGGATCGACGTTGTGCGCACGACGCGACTGCCGCCAATCAGGCGCCGCGCGGTGGAGGATCCGAGCAGCCAGCGTCCGAGGCCTGACGGCAGAATATCGGCGACCTCTTCAACGCGCGGGTGCATGAACTCGTCGATCTCGAGCAGCTGGCCCTCGCTCTGGCGCACTTCGTTTGCCACCCGCGCGAAACGGCTGCGTCGGATCTTGAGGTCGGCGACGCGAATGGCGTCTTCGTAACTCATCCACAGCGCCAGGTGGCGCGCTGTCTCGCCGAGCAGGCGAAACCCGCCGTCGCCGTAGCGCTGATCGATGGCTAGGATGGGTTGCAGACGCTCGAGATACTCGGCTGCGTAGTCCGGATCCTGGAAGTCGGCAAGACGGATCAGCGAAGCGCGCAGAACGGGCTGCACTAGCTTCGGGAATTCGAGTGCCACGCGTTCTGCCAGTGCGGCCAGCGCTGGACCGGGGTCAATTTCGGCTCTAGTTGCGGCTTCGATTGCGGTAGCCATTGCGCTGGTGTTGTGCGCATCGGCACGGACGTAGCCGGCGGCAAATGCTTTGAGGCTGGGGTCGACTCCGACGCCGCCGCGGCGGATTGCCGCCTCGAAATTGTCGCGACTGAAAGGCAGGGTGCCGGTGCCGGCCAGCGCGCCGAACAGCGCGGCGCTGATGACGCTGCCGTTCTGCTCGGCCAGTTGCGCGAAATCGGTACGAACGAAGCGCCTGGCCGCAACTTTGCCAGCCTCGACGAAGTTGTCCGGATCGACCCGACCGTCGCCCATGGACATCTTCTCGATCATCGAATAGACGCGATGGGTCGAGGTAATCAGTGTCGTCCGGTCCGGGGTGACGAGGCCGCGCTGGATGGCGCGGCCGGCCTCCATCAACTCGGAGGCGATGACGATGTCGACATCGCCCGGGGTCGGCATCAGGGCGAGAACCGGTTCGTGGCCGGCAGCCCGGGCGGCGGCTTCGGGGAACAGCTCGATGTAGTAAATCGTCGCACCGGTGCGCTGGGCGACGCCCGGGACCGAGGTGCTCTGGGCCAGATGCCCTTCGTGCTCGGCCATGTCGACGATCCAGTCGGCGAGCACGCCACCGCCTTCTCCACCCATCGCCAGCACGGCGATCGTGATCGCCTTGGCCGGTGCTGTCATCGCGTCATTTGCCATATACTCCCAAACGCCGTTCGCGACGATCCATACGGTCCTGGAAGTACCCGATGACGATCGCGCGCGCCGACGCCTTAAGACGGTCCCAACCGGAAGGATTGCTGATGAGGCCGGCGCGGAAGAACGAGGGGCAGAGAACCGCCGCATGCGCGATCTCGCCGCATAGGCCGCAGCCGACGCAGGAGTCGAGCACGCAGGCGACCGGATCACGCCGCAACGGGTCGGTGCTTGGCCGGATGCTCAGCGATGGGCAGCCGGACAGTCGTATGCACGAATGATCGCCGGTACAGACGTCGCTGTCGACGCCGAAGCGCTCGCGCACGACCCGCTCGCCGTTCCGTATCGCGGCGCGCACCTGTGGCTTGAGCCGGCGCTGTTGGTTCAGCATGCACTCGCTTTGGGCGATGATGACCTTGGGTCCCTTGTGCCGAGTGGTCAACGCCTCCCGTAGCGCGCCGCGCATCTGCTCGATGCTGTAGGTGTGCGTGATGGTCCTGACCCAGTCGACGCCGACGCCGGTGGTAGCCCGTTCGATCGACTTGTTGGTAGCGAGCAGTGGGTTCTCCGCCTTCGACGACAGAATGTCCTGGCCGCCGGTGGCGGCTGTGTAGCTGTTGTCGACGACGATGAGGAGGTTGTCGGACTTGTTGAAAACGGCGTTGCCAACGCCGCTCGTCAAGCCGTTGTGCCAAAACCCGCCGTCGCCCATGAAACTGATGGTGCGCTTCGCGGTTTCGCTCGTGTTGAAGGCTGCGGCGCCGGCCCAGCCGAGTCCGTAACCCATCGTTGTGGCTCCGATATCGAAGGGCGGCAGGATCGAAAACAGGTGACAACCGATGTCGCTGCTTACATGGTGCGTCCCCAGTTCCTGCTCGACGAGCTTCAGCGCCGTGAAGATCGGGCGTTCCGGGCAACCCGTGCAAAAAGTCGGCGGGCGCGGGTGAACTTGGCCGTCGCTGGCGGCAAGTTGCGCCGGGCGCTCGCAACCGGCCGCATCAGCTACATCGGCCGCGGCCGGCGATCCCGGCCGATATAGCCCGAGGAATCCGCGCAGGGCCTTCATCATGACCGGCGCGGTGTACTCGCCGGCCATCGGAAAGAGATCCTTGCCATGTACGTGTGCCGGCAGATCCGCCTTGCGCAGGATGGTGTGAAGGGCCTGTTCGATGAACTCCGGCTGGCCTTCCTCGGCCATCAGCACGGCGCGCTTGTCGGCGCAGAATCGCCGCAGTTCGGCGTCCACCAGCGGGTAGGTAACATTCATCACGTAGAGCGGGATCCGGCTGTGGCCGAACGGATCTGACAGGCCGAGCAGTTGCAGGGAGCGGATCAGCGTGTTGTACAGGCCACCCTGGACGATGATGCCGATATCATCGGTGCCATCGGCAAAGAACTCGTTGAGGCCATGCTGCTCAATAAAGCGGACGGCCGACGGCCAGCGCTGTTCGACCTTTTCCTTTTCGTGCAGAAAGCTGTTTGGCGGCAGCACGATACGACTGATATCGCGGACCGGATTCTCGATCGCATCTTTCAGCGTGAAGGACGGTCGACGGTTTTCCTTGGTGATGAATCGGCCATGCACGTGACAGGCGCGCACGCGCAGTTCGAGCATCACCGGCGTGTTGCTCGCCTCGGAAAGCGCGAAACCGTTTTCTACGGCACGCACGATGGACGGCAGGTTCGGGCGCGGATCGAGCAGCCACATCTGCGATTTCATGGCGAAGGCATGCGAGCGCTCCTGCATGATGCTCGAACCCTCGCCGTAATCCTCGCCGACAATGATAAGGGCGCCGCCCTTGACGCCCCCGGAGGCCAGGTTGGCGAGCGCGTCGGAGGCGACGTTGGTGCCGACCGTCGACTTGAAGGTGATGGCCCCGCGCAGCGGGTAATTCACGGACGCCGCCAGCGTCGCGGCGGCGGTCGCCTCGGACGCGCTGTGTTCGAAATGAATGCCGAGATCTTCCAGTATTTCATTGGCATCGGCAAGCACATCCATCAGGTGCGAGATCGGCGATCCCTGATAGCCGGCGATGTAGGAGACGCCGGACTGGAAGAGCGCCTTGGTAACCGCTAGGATGCCTTCACCACGGAATTCATCGCCGGTGCCGAGGTGCAACTTTTGTACTTCTGCCTTGAAAGAGCGTTCTGCCATTGCGTTCCCTTTCCTTTATTTCGGTGACGGTCGGTCGGCTATCAGATGCGCACGCCCATCCGATAGCCCTCGTGAATGGCTGCTTCGAGGCCGCGTGGAATAACTGCGTCGCCGGCGCCATGGAGTTCATCGACCATCCACTGGAATTCGTTGAACAAATCATGGTTGGGCTTGCGCGGCCCGGAAATGACCACCATATCGGCGGCCAGAAAAATCTCTTCGCCCTTGGCGGTCCTGACGGTTGCGCCTTCGGCCGTGACCTTGATCAACTGGCTTGAAGTGAGCGTCCTGATTTCCAGTTCCTCGACCCAGGCGGTGTGTCTCCACTTGAATGAAGGGATGACATCGCCGGCAATGCGTTTGTCTTCCTCGACCAGCACCAACTCATGGCCGGCTTGCGTTAGCGATTCGGCCAGGGTCAGCCCGATCTTGCCGGCGCCGACCATCACGATGCGCTTGGCCGGCTTGACCTTGCCGTGGGCAATGTCAAGTGCGTCCACCAGCAGCTGCGCGCCTGGAACGTGGCGGTACAGCGCCATGTCGGTGCGCGCGCCGGCGGCGACCAGGCAAACATCAAACTGATGCAGGATGCTGCGCATGAACTTGGCATTTGCTTCGGTGTTGAAACGCATCTCGACGCCGAGTTTTTCCGCCATCACTTCGTAATGCCTGATTACGCTGATCAGGTCGTCCGGGCGGGCCAGATCAGCGGCCGAGTAGGCCAGCAGGTTGCCGCCGATGCGGTCGCTCTTCTCGAACACCGTCACGTCGTGGCCGCGCTTTCTGGCCGTGATAGCTGCTTCCATACCGGCCGGGCCGGCGCCGATCACCATGATTTTCTTTTTCACTGCCGCCGGCGTGATCTGGTATTCGGGCTCAACTTCGTGGCCGAGCGTTGGATTCATCGCGCACGTGTAGGGCAGATCGCGGAACAGACGCGACAGGCAATTGAGGGAGCCGATGCAGCGTCGCACTTCGTTGAGCCGATCTTCGGCAGCTTTGTGGATCAGCTCCGGGTCGGCCAGCAGCGGCCGGCACACTTCCCAGTAATCGAACATGCCGTCCTCGATGCACTGGTTGGCCATGACCGGGTCGGGCAGGCGGTTGCCGAACGTGATCAGGGTGTTCGGGAACATCTGCTTGGCCTTGGCGGCAAGATAATTCCAGTGCCCCGGCTGCACATCGCGCCCGATCGAGGATTCCGGTGCTTCCTGCCAGCCGACGGTGACCGAGATCATGTCAACCCCGCAATCGACAGCCTGCTGCATCAGCTGGAAGCATTCCTCCTCGGAGTTGCCGCCCCAGCGGTCCATCAGTTCGGCGCCGTTCAGGCGGATCACCAGCGGATTGTCCGGCGTGGCCTGCTTGATGGCGTCGATCAACTCGCGCATGAAGCGGCCGCGATTGGCCAGCGAGCCGCCGTATTCATCGGTGCGCTGGTTGGTGAATCCTGAATTGAAGTTGGCCAGCAGATAGCCCATGAAGCTGGTGACTTCGGTGCCGTCGAAGCCGGCGCGGATCGCGCGTTGGGCAGCCTCGGCGTGCTGGGTGACGATTAACTTGATCTGCTCTTTGGACACTTCGCGCGGCGGCCGGAAGTGCGGCAGCGTCTGCGGTACGACCGATGGTTGAATGCAGTAGCCGAGATCGATGCCGCCGTAACGCCCGGCGTGCAGGATCTGCTGGATCGCCACGCCGCCGCCGTCATGGATATAGCGGGCGATGGTCTCGAACTGCGGCAGGAATTTGTCATCGAATAAGGCGACCTGGCGGAAATAAGCCTTGCCTTCACCCAGTGGATCGGGATAAGCGCCCTGGTTGGTGATGATGCCGCAACCGGTGCCGGCGATGACGCGGGTGCGCGCCAGTTCGCGCGGCGTGATGAAGCCGTCGCGGGTGTTGTAGTTCGAGACGCAGCAGGCACCGTACTTGATCATGTTCCTGGTCGGGAACTTGCCAATCTTGCCGGGCTGGAACAGGTGCTTGAGCTTGTGCTCTCCGGGTCTGGTCACTTATCTTCTCCTCAAATAATTATGACGCTGTTGTTGCTGGCCTTGCTGGTCTATGCGGGGCAGGGCGCTGAAGCGCGTTCCAATACAGGCTAAGGCCATGGTTGTGCGAGCGCTATCCGCAAATCCCGGAAATTATCCTTCGAGTGCAGGAGAGCGCACCGCTTTGCGTCAAACGCGCTCCTGCCATTGACAGCCTGGCACCGCCAGGACTTGGTAATGCCGATAACATGCGCTTGGCCAAGCTGCGCCTGAATGGCGAGCAGCAGAGCCTGACCGATGTCCGTCCCGTTTTCGACATCGGACACGGGCCGCCCGATGTCGCGTCGCTGGCCAGCGAGTACTTCTAGGCGACACGGTCTTTCAGATCCAGAGATGTTTGTCCATGCGATTGCCCTAACCTGAGTCGGACAACACAGCCGGCAGCACGTTGCATGATACTGGGAAGGGGAAAATCCCGAACCGCTGCGCTTTTCGCCGCCCGCGCACCAGATTACGGCCAACTACCCGAGAGCCTACATTGGCGGCATCTAGTCGACGCGCGGAATCGATGCCGGAATGACGGCCCAGGGTTGCGCGCGGAATCAATAGAGCCGGCCTTGATCACTAACAGGTACGATACTTTAGTGGGCACGTTCCAGAGACTCGAGCCGCACTCCGGACAGAAATGACGCTTGACCGTGTTGCCGGTGTCCGCCATGGTGTTGAAGTTTTTGTCTAACCCTGAGCACCTTGAAGGCTGCCTTCGGGACAAGCACGTTCGCGCTCATCTGGGCGCCGCTGGCTTTCTGGCAATCGGTGCAATAGCAATAAGCAACGGCCAGCGGCTTGACGGCGCATTCATAACGGATCGCGCCGCACACGTAGCCTCTGGTAATCGGTGAATCCATAGTCAACGACTCCTTGGCAAAGTGATGTCGGTCGTCGCAAGAAGCTTGGATCGGTTATGAAATGGCGGAACAGGAATTTCCACTATGGATGACCTGGTCGCCAACCCGAATTCTGAAAGCATTTGCCTGAAACAATCGAGATTTCGCATCACGGCGTCCTGGTGAAATCCGGCTTGCGCTTTTCCTGGAAGGCCGTGATCCCCTCGCGGGCGGCGGCGGTGCAGGCGCTCTCGCCCCAGGCCAGGTAGCCGACCTCCAGTGCCGCGGCGAAGGTCGGCGCCGCGGCCGCGGCGCAGATCGCCGTTTCCATGATCCGGATGACCTCGGCACTCAAGGCCTGACCGCTCGCCGATACCGGCTCGATGTGCCTCATCTCGGCGATCTCGACCGGGCCGTCGGCGATTCCCGCGACCTTTCCGGCCAACCCCCTGGCGCGCCTGACCGCAGCCTCGATCAGACTCGGATAATCATCGGCCAGTTCATCGACCACCCCCAGTTCGAAAGCCCGTGTCGCGTCGAGGCGTTTGCCCTGGCGCAGCATGCCGTGAAAGTCGGCAGCCGCGTCCGGCCAGCGCCGGTATGGCACGACCATGGCGCCGATGCCATGGACGATGCCGAGGGTAATTTCGGGCAGTTGCATCCAGGCGTTCTTCAGCGCCACCATGCCGTGGCAGCGCATCGCCAGTTCGAAGCCGCCTCCGAGCGCCATGCCGTTTACGGCGGCGACGACCGGCTTCTTCATCTGGTCGAGGTGGATTAGAAGACGCGAACAATCGCGGGCATATTGCGCCGAGGCCGGCGCATCGCCCAGCATGTTCACGAAGCGGCCGATATCGCCGCCGGCACAGAAGGCGCGCTGGCCATAGCCGACGATGACGAAGCCGGTCACCTTGGATTTGCGCTCGAATCTCCGGATGACCGACAGGATTTCGTCAGTCATTTCGTCGTGCAAGGCATTGAGGGCCTCGGGTCGACGCAGGGTGATGACCTTGACGTCATCGATGTCGTCCACCAGGACGTGGCGCAGGAAGTTCTGGTAGCTGGCGAATGCTTGCTTCGGCATCGGCATGCCGGTCCGCTCCTCGCGCAAGCGGATCAGAGCCCGGCCGGCAGCCGCCTCGCCTAGATCGCCCATCAGGTCGAGCGGGCCTTTCTTGAAGCCCAGCGCCTGCCGGCAGCCGAGGTCGAGATCGGCGGGCTCGCCGATGTGCCGGTCGAAAATATCGACGGTCTGGCTTATTAGGATGCCGAGCAGCCGATCGCGCACGGCCTCGTTCGTCTCTGTCGGTACTTCGACGCGCTTGCCCGGCGGCACTGTGAGCCAGGTTTCGACCGAACCGAAAACCCGTGCCGGCCGGTAGTGCTCACCCTCGACATCGGCCTGCAGGGTGTTGGTTTCTGTGATGATAGGGTTGCCGTTGGCGAGGTTGAGCACGTAGAACGGTCCGGCATGGACGAATTCGGTGGCGACGCTATCGACTTCGGCAGCCGTCGCCCGATCCAGCAGCAGCGCCGCTTCGTTGCACCAATTGTCGAATATACGGTCCAGCATGAAGCAGGCAACATCGGCCGTGACCAGTGGCACCTTGCCGGTGACGCAGAACAACCAGCGCAGGTATTCGACAATGGCCGGATTCGCCTTCTTCCAGCCGATCACCTCCACCACCGGGTTGCGCCAGGCCGGTGCGAAAAAGTGCGTCACCGTCGCCCGCTCCGGGTGCTTCAACTGCGAAAAAATCTGCGCCGCCGGCAAGGAACTGGTGTTGGAAGTGATCAGGGCATCGGGCCGAACGATCGCTTCGACCTGAGCGAAAATCTTGCGCTTGAGGTCGATATTTTCAGTCGCGGCTTCGAGTACCCAGTCGGCGTCGGCGATGTCGCCGTAATCGAGTGTGCCGATGATGTTGCCGGTAACGGCTGCCGCTTGCGCTTCGCTCATGCGGCCTTTGGCCACGGCTTTCGCGGCGTAGTCGTGGATGCGCTGGAGGGCGCGCTCGAGCGCCTCGCGCGAAATATCGACGATATACAACTTGAGATTCGGGATCGCACTCTTCAAGTAGTAGCAGATATCCGGGCCGATGGTGCCGGCGCCGATCACTGCGACGGCGCCCGGCAAGGGGCGGGAAGGTGTGGCAAGCAGTGGGTTGGCAAAACGGGTAATCACAGGTCAGTCTCCAATGGTTTATACAGAACTGCGTTCGAACAGACCTATCTTGCCATCGCCGGGACAGCGACAAGATCCGCCAAGGGGCAGTCCTCCGGTTTCGTCTTTCCCGAGCACATATCCTGCCGCCGTGCTACGCCACCGCTAAGAAACACGAAGCCAGACCAGTTGGCTTCGCGCTCACCAGATAGCGATGAAACGCATCCGCCAGGCCCGATCAGCGACCAGCCGCCTCAAGCGCATTCAATGAAACGTCACTGGCCTTGCTTCCGGCAGGATTGGTTTTCCATGTCGGGGTATCGGTCAGAAATACCGTCGCATGGTTTCGCTGGAAGTCAATAATGGCCCCACCGCTGGTGCGAACATCGAGGAAGCCATCGTCCGCCTTGGCCGGATAGGAATGGAACTCCATAAATTTCCAGAACTCACCCTTGCGGTTGTAAGCCTCGCCATAATAGATGCGCGGATACTTGGTCTCGACGTAAAGTATCTTCTTGCTGTACGGGTGCTCGTTCGGGGTCGTGGCCTCTATGACATACACCTCGCGCGGCTCGAAGCGGTCGTTGTTCATGTTCCAGAAAGGCGCGGCATTCTCCAGGGCAATGTACCTTTCTTCAAATTTCTTGGCGTGCGGATTCCAGAGCGGGTGCTTGCTGTTGGCCACGGCCAGAACCCAGCGTTTGCCTAGCATCTTGTAACTTGGATACCAGGAGGGACGTGCATTGAAGATCTCCAGGTCATCCTGCAATTGGTCGGAACTTCCGATCGGATCCATCCAGGCGCCACCAGAAAGCCGCCTTACCCGGCGCACTGCAGGAATGTACACCCATGCGTCATTCACTTGAGCCGAGTCATACATGATGTTGAAGGTGCCGAGGCCCTTCATATCGGAAGGCTCCTTGAAGTATAGGAGCTGACGACCCAACTCTTTTCCATCGCCTTCTGTCGCCTTACCGGAGAGGCGGCCTTTGCTGGCATAACGGGTGAACTCGGCAACAGGTTCGGCATGGATACCCTTCTTGCCATCGACAAGCATCTGTGTCCATACCGGCACCTTGGCCACATCTCCCTTGAGCTGGCCGAGGTGCCAGTTCCAAATCACTTTCTCCGCCACCTGAGGGTCACTCATTTCAACATTCGGAAATGGCTGACCCGCTTCCCAACCTTCCACTTGGCGTGTCTGCGGGTTAATCTTGGCGCGGCCTATATTGGCTTGTGAAGCCTTAACCCAATGGGGATCCAGAGCAATTTCCTTGGAATGGAAAAGCGGCAGTTTCCAGCCATTGTTGCGGATACGCCATTCCATCTTTTCGGTCAACATGCTGCCAATGGTCTTGCCCTCGAATGTGTCATTCTTGAACTTGTCGATGTTGGCGGCAGAAATCACCGTGCCTTCGGGCACCTCGGCCGCAAAGGCGATCGGCAAAGCCAGACTCAACGTCATGCCAAGCAGCGCTGTCAGGGTTTTGCATTTTGCTGTCATTGTTGTCATTGCTGTCACTCCCTCTAATTAGAATTGATACGTCAGTTTTGCGAACAGTTGATCGTTGTGCGCGAAATAGCCGAACAACGCAGTGTCACGCTCGGTTGCCGCATTCGACGCTGTGCGCTGGCCGTTGTTGTAGAAATGGTCGTACTCAATCTTGAAGCGCCAGTTTTTGCCGTATTGGAAGCTCACACTGGGTACGATGAACCCGCCGCCATAGGTCACGTCATGTCCCGCAACCAGTTCGGGCACCACGGTCCCGTTCGCATAACTCAGGCCAAGTATCATGGTGAGGAGGCTTGAATGCTGCTTGCTCGCCTGACCGAAACCTACCAGCTGTACCAAGTTCTCGGATGCCTGATAATCCTTGATCCAAGTATTAAACAACTGTACCGAGAAAAATGCCGGCTTTTCCGTGCCCAAAACAGACTGGGTGAAAGCCAGGTTCTTGTCCATGCGCACCATCGATTTCACTAGGTTCTTCTGCTTGATGCCATCGAAGCCTGGGCCGAATACCCCCGATAGACCCGAGGCATAACCGTAGTTATAGGCATAATCTCGGATGTAGGAAACCTCCGCGCTGAAGACTGCGTCTGCCGTAGCTGAATAACCGCTAGCAGTTACGCCAAACAAGTCAATCTTTGGGTAAATAATTTCGCCTGCCAAACCGATCGGTGTGGTTCCGTTGAATGGGACACTGCCAGAAGGTGTCCCGAGTGGCACCGGAGCACCGACAGCGGTTAGGAAATTCAGGTTGGCTGCGGGGCTAATCACCGGATTGGAATTAAAAGTCTTCAGATAGGACAGCGAATAGTTGATCTCCTTGAGCGAACCGCTCCAGCGAATGCCCCAAGTATCATCTTCCGCATCGGCGCCCGATTGCCTGTAGTTGTACGGTGCGATCGGAAGCCCTGGCGCTCCACGAAAATCCACGCCCTTGTTCGGCTGGTTGGCCCATCGGCCGCCGATGACGTCGAATGTGTTGCCGACGGAATCGTGGCGGTTCCATTTGCCCGGCCTCAGCAGTAACTGCATCTTGCCGTCGGCCTCTGGCACTTGCAATGTTAAGTTGGCCATGACCAGAGGCTTGCGCAATTCCTCGTTGGCGGGCTCGAGAAAGCTGCGCCACGTAAAGTCGTAGCCATGCACCATGTCCATGGATTGGAAAAAATCAGTTTCACCCCAGGCAACTTGCTGCTTGCCAAGGCGCAACTGAAAAAGATCGCGCTTGAAGTCGACGAATGCCTCGCGCAGCTCTGACTTGTTGTACTGATCAACCAAGTTGCCACCATCGGCACTATTTGCTCCTAGATTGGACAGATCTTTCAGATAGCCTAGATTGACCTCCTTGACTCCACGAACTTTGCCAACGAAGCTGATGTTCTCTGAAACAGTGGCATCTAGGTTGAGGTGCAAAGTGGTGCGCGCCATGGATAGCTTGTGCTTGTCATTTTGTGGCGTTTCGGGGGGATCTTGCAGATTCATCGAGACCGCTTCCGACACGTCGCCGGACAACTTGAAATCTGCCGCCTGAGAGTGTGGAATACAGGCAATTGCAGCTAACATTACCGTAATATTGGCCGCCGCCCCAGCCGGAAGAACTCGCTTGCTTCTTTTCATTTTGCCTCCTTTTTACTACATGTTGTAATGTGCCATCGAGCAAGCCCGTTCAGACCTGCCCCCCAGCCCCCTGCAAGAAGTGACTACACTTTCAATTCGCCATATTGGGTCTGCGCAACAGTTAAAGTTTTCTTGCCAAACACAAATTCAGGCTTGAAAATGTAGAGAATCGATGGCATTAGCAACAGCGCCGAGAGTGTCGAGACGCCTAGCCAGATGCTCATCAGCATCGCCATCTCGGATTGAAAGCGTAACGATGACACGGACCAAAGCATGACGCTGATGATGAGAACCAGAGCCGTCACAAGAACACCCGAGCCCGTGGTGTGCAAGGCGATGGTGATGGCGTTCAGTGCGTTTTTGTCGAGCGCCAGTTCCTCTTTGATGCGATCAGCGATGTAAAATGAATAGTCCACGCCTAGACCGATACCGAGAGCCGCTACCGGCACGGTATTTATATTCATGCCGATCCCCATCCAGGCCATGACGCTGAATGTGATGGTGTTTGAGAGAATGACCGGCACCATGAACACCATGCCCGCAACTGAGGAACGGTAGGTTATTGTGCAAAGTATCACTAGCACGACGAGCGCCAGGGCAATGGCTTCGATTTGCCCCGAGAGGATGATCTCGTTGACCGCCGCCATGACACCAATCACGCCGCCTGCAAGTTGATAAGTACCTTCGGTCAACGGATTTTTAGCAACAAACTCCTTGATCCGCGCGACAGCAGTACGTATGGTTTCGCCCTTACGGTCATGGAAGAATAATGTCACTGAACCATGCTCGTACAGATTGTCGACGAAACGATCAAGATCGCCAGGCTCGGACACCGCCTCGAACAGGTACATTAGCGATCCGTTGACGGCCTCGGTAGCGCCCAATTCCTGGTAGCGCGGGTTGCCTTCGTGCATGATGCGGTTGACTGCCGGTACGACATCGGCCACCGACAGCGTCGCACCAATCTCAGGCTGTGACCCCATAAAGCGCTGAAAGCGATTCATGTTGTCCATGACTTCCGCCTTTTTCAGGAGCCCGCGGTTGCCTTCTGCGCCGACCACAACGAACATCCGATCGACACCCTGGAACTTGTTGTTGATTGCCGCCGAATCCTGGTTGTACGCCGAATCGGGCCATAAGATCGGCGAGCCCGGATTGGCGTCGCCGATCTTGAGCTTGAAGGCATAGATCCCCGAGACGAGGAATACCAGTGTCGCGACCGCGAGCACTCCATAACGCGCCCGACTGGTGACGATATTCGCACATAATCCGAGGAAGGCATGCAGTATAGGTGAGACATTCATGCGATGGGCAAATCCCTTCGGATGCCTTCCCCATGACAGCAGCACCGGGGTCAGCACCACGGCGCTGATGGACAGGGTGAATACCCACACCACGGATAGAACAGTTAATTTCTGTAACAACGGGATCGGACTCAACGCCACCACCGCCATACAACCCGCATCGGCAATTACACCCAGCATGCCCGGTCGAAACATATCGGAAAGCGCGAGACCGGCTGCCGTTTTGCTGCTCTCGCGACCCGATTCGATGGATTCCACCTCTTCGTCAAAGCGGTTCACGATCTGCACCGAATGCGATACTGCCCGCGCGCTTATGAGCACTGCCACCACTATAACCAGCGGCTCGAAATGGATACCGAACAGCTTCGTTACCCCCAGTGCCCAAATCGCACTGACCAGGCCCGCTATCAGTGGCAGGACGGTATTACGCCAGGTACGATTGAAGAGGAACAGAAGCCCCACTATCAGCAGCACGGTCGCCAACACCAAATGCATCGTTTCCGGAAGATAGTGGTTCACCCACCCATACAGGATAGGGTCGCCGACGACTCGTACTTTGACTTTGTCGTCACGCACCTGGTCGACGACGTGATTGATTTCCTTAAACACCGTTTTGTAATCGACCAAACGGTCGATAAAGTCGACGGTAATCAGGGCCGCCTTGAGATCGGTGGAAACATAGCTGCCATACACAAGGGGGTTCCTGAGTACCGCATCGCGCAAGGCAGAAATTTCCTGCTCGCTTTTTGGCAGATCCGGCCACATCAGCGGCCGCGTTTCGATGCCTTCAGTGGATGACTTGATTTCCTTCAACTTCTTCGACGCCAAAGAAATAATCTGGAACGGGTTTACAGCCGAAACCTTGCGTAGTTCAAGGGTCAACGTGCGCACTTTCTCCAGCACCGCCGGCTGGAATATGTCGCCTTTTTCCACCTCTACCATAATGGTGACGATATTCGATCCGCCAAATGTATCTTTGAAGCGCTCGTGGGTTTTGACATACGGATGCGATGAAGGAAGCATGTCTGCGAAGACCGTTTTCACTTCGATATTCACCGCGAAAAATGTCAGCACGGCAGTGGCAATCGCCAATAGAGAAACTACCCAGATCCGCTGCCGGATGCAGAATAGGGCAAACTTACTGACCCAACCTGTTTCAATCATTGCACTATCCCCTTTACTTACTAGTAAACGCTCGCCAGGCGCGTTCATTCCACTCGCCCACGCTGGCGCCGGCAAGATAGGTATGCCCATTCGTTGCGATTACCCGTGTATGCCAAGCCATGTCGCGCGGGTTGATGCGCCCCGCCTCCCAGATATCGGCGTTCTTGCTGCCACGCACCCATATTCCTTGGTTGCCGACGGCAAACCAAATTTGTTGCGCCTCGTCCCAGGCGACATCGAATAGATGCTCACTTGCTTCTTCCACGACACGCTGTTTGGTAGGCATTGCTGAGGGCTTGACGGCTGCTTCGGGCGACGCACCCACGGCGGGACGCTTGGCACGGGATAGCAGAACCCAGGTTTTGCCGCCATCGTGGGTTGCCAGCAATGATCCCTCCAAGCCCACAGCGACACCGTTGGCGGCATCACGAAACGCGACGGCCATCAAGCTGATCTTCACCGGGCTACTTACGGACTCCCAATTTTTTCCTCCATCACTGGTACGCATCATTCGTCCGGCCTCTCCCATCAGCCAGCCGTTCGATGCATCGAGGAACAGCACATCGTTCCAGGCAGCGTCTTCCTCCCCGCGTCGGCGCTGCCAAGTGTGTCCATAGTCGACACTTTCCAGTAGCGCACCCATTTCCCCGACCGCCCAAGCGCGCCCTTCGGGCAAAGTCTTGACCCGCAGCAACTTGTTGGAGACTGTCGAAAGGGGGGCTGGCACCTCGGTCCAGGTCGCGCCGCCGTCTGAGGTGATGATCACTACTCCCTTGTTGCCGACTGCCACGGCGCGCTTGATATCCCAACTAGCAATGTCCTGCAGGTGTTGTAGCGTCGGCGTCTTTTGCGAAGCCCAATTCAGCCCGTCATCTTCGCTACGCACTATTTTGCCTTTATTGCCGGCAATCCACAGCACTCCTTTAGCTGGCGATGTAATGCCGTAGAAGGAGTCCGTGTGCTCTATCGATGGCGGCTGCACAGTAATACCTACCGGTTGCGGCTTAATAAACAAGGCAACCCATAACAAAGCGGCAATGATCAACCAAGGTATAATGGATAACCCCAGCTTAATTAGCTTAGCAGTGCCGCCGGCATGCTCCCGTCGCGGAGGTGGAGGCTGTCCTAACTCTGTTTCCATAAAATTTTGATTCTCATTGAGCTTCATCGGATTTTTTCGCCTTGTCATGTGCCGCTGGACTCATCCACAGCATCAGTGATTGCCCGCCGCGTTTCGCGCAGCCGGTTCTTGTCGATCTTTCCCACTCCGGTCTTGGGTAGCGCTGCGACCAGAAAAATCTGCGCCGGGACTTTGTACTTGGCCAAGTGGCTCTTGCAGTGCTCGGTCAGTTGCTCGGCCGTTACCGGGTGGCCAGGGCGTGGCGCCACGAAAGCCGTGATTACCTCGCCGCGATAGGCATCCGGAACCGCCACTGCCGCGGCTTCGCCGACCCCCGGGTGCAGGTAGAGCACTTCCTCGATTTCGCGCGGGAAGACGTTGAAACCGGAAACCTTCGCCATTTCCTTCTTGCGATCGCGGATGTACAGATAGCCGTCGCCGTCCAGCTCGCCGATGTCGCCGGTATATAGCCAGCCGTCGCGTAGCGTCTGGTCGGTTTCTTCCGGCAGGTTGCGATAGCCTGCCATGAGTTGCGGACCGCGCACGCGGATCTCGCCTTTTTTGCCGGTGTCGAGCGGTCTCCGGCCGCTCTCCAAATCGACGATCTCGACTTCCGTACCGGGCAGCGGCAGCCCCACAGAACCCAATTTGCGAACGCTGTCGAGCGGGTTGAAGCTCACCACCGGCCCCGCCTCCGTCTGCCCATATCCTTCCATTACCGGCACCCCCGTGGCGGCTTCCCATCGGCGCAGCAGATCTTCCGGCAGCGCGGCCGAGCCGGAGTAGGAAAGATGAAGCCCGGTGAAGACGGCATGCCCGAAATCCTGGTGGTTCAGCAGGCTGGAAAACAGCGTTGGGCTCCCAGCGAAGATAGTGATTCGCTCCTGAGCGAGCGCCTCGAACACCGCTTCCGGCGTGTAGCGTGGCAGCATGACCAGCGTGCCGCGCGCGTAGGCCATGTTATGCAGGCACATGGCAACGGCGTAGACATGGAACAGCGGCATGACGCATAGCAGCCGTTCGCAGTCCTGGCGTGCCGGCAGCAGCGCTTCGCGCTGGCTGAGATTGACCGCAACCGCGTGGTGCCGCAAATCCACGCCCTTCGATCGGCCCGTAGTGCCGCCCGTGTATTGCAGCGTCGCCAAGTCGGCTGGAGCGGGCAGGGGCTGCGGCAGATCGAGGCCGGCGGCATCGCGCCAGACGTTGAGCCGGCCGCCGCCGGCGCCATTGCCGATGCAGATGCGATGGGCGATGGCCAGCTCATCGGCCAGCGCTTCGATCATGCCGCGCTTGTCCTGCGCGTAGATCAGGACATGCAAATCGGCATCCCGAAAAAGTATGCGCAACTCGTGCTCGGTATACAGCGGATTGAACGGTGCGGCCTGCGCCCGCGCGGCATGCACCCCGAACATGGCGATACAGATGTCGATCGAGTTGCCAAGGACGATGCCGACGCGTCTGCCACTGGTGCCGAGCCCAAGCAATTCATGGGCGAACCCGGCGACGCAGCGCAAGTACTCCGCATACGTCAGCCGCTCGCCCTGGCACACCAATGCCTCGCGCTGCGGCGCTTGCTTTGCCGCAGCGGCAAGCATATGCACAACAGTTGGGTACACATGTGGCAATTTGTCCATCTCCTCCTCCTTGCCGCAGATCAATGTACGAGTCCGATCGGTCGGTTCCCGCATCCGTTATTGTGTTGCCGACGGCAGGGTCTTAAGCTTATTGACTCCGCGGTGCTGGTACTATCCATCGGCTCCGGGGCCATATCCCGAAAATGCTTATAACTATCTTGTCAGGGCGATGCCCGGCTCAGATCCGGCAGCCGGCACGATAACCCGCATGCATGGCGTCATAGACTTTGGCAGTGCGCAAGCAGTCGCCCACCTCGCATACCTCGATCCCGCCTTTTGCGCGCAGCGCTTCGGCCAAGCCGTCCCTGATCGGCGTATAGCCGAGGGCAGTAACGATGGAATCGGCTTCGAAATGGGACGCCTTGCCGTTTCTATCCGTCGCTGTGACGCGGCCGTCCTTGACTTCGGTCAACTGCAGCCCGGTGACAACCTTGACGCCGGATTTGGCTAGCATCTCGCTGTAGGATATCTTGTCGGTAATAGTGCAATCCCGCGCCATGAGATCGTCGCGACGATGGATCAGCGTGACGTCATGTCCGGCTTGCTCCAGGTACAGCGCCACCTCGACGGCTGTCTCGCCGCCACCGAGCACCACGACCCGCTTGTCTGCCGTGGCTTGGCCGTTGAAAATATCGATGGCATCCATGACACGAGGCCCGTCCAGACCGGGGACAGCCGGTGCGGCAGGCCCTCCGCCGGTGGCGACAACGGCGGCATCGAAGTCCCTGGGCGTGATGTCGTCGGCGTCGGCCTGCTGCTTGATTACTTGGACATCAAGCTGGCCCATCTGGGTCGCTAGATACTGGTTAAGAAAGCGCAGGTCGGACTTGAATTCCGCCACCGAGCCTTCATTGAGCACACCGCCCAGGCTGCGTTTCTCGAACAGCGTCACGCGGTGACCGCGCAATGCCGCAACCCGCGCCGCCTCCATGCCGGCCACGCCGCCGCCTATGACCGCGACCCTTTTGCGCTGCAGTGCCGGCGTGACCTGCAGGTCCCCTTCGCGCCCGATCTCCGGATTGACCGAACAACCGACAGCGTGGAAGCGGAAGAATGTGCGATCCAGACAGCCGTCGTTGCAGCGAATGCATGGACGAATGTCTTGCTGACGGCCGTCCCGCGCCTTGTTAGTCCATTGCGGGTCGGCCCATAGCGGTCGACCCAAGGATATGAAATCGCCCTTGCCCTCGGCCAGAATGCTTTCGGCAAATTCCGGAAGCGTGATCGAGCCCGACGCTATGACCGGGATGCCGACCTCCTTGCGCACCGCCTCCGCCGCCCATACGTTGTGCAGACGGGGAATGGACATCGGGCTGACCTGGTGGATCATCTGATGATGATCGCCACCCGACACGTGGATGGCATCAAGGCCAAGCCTTTCTGCAGTCTTGGCAACTTCGATGGTCTCGTCGATGCCGAAGCCGTCCGGCTCGTAATCGGAGCCGCTTAGACGCACGGTCAGCGGGAAGCTGCGGCCGACCTTGTCACGGGCGTTGCGAATGATTTCCACCAGCAGACGCATGCGGTTTTCCAGCGAACCGCCGTAGCGGTCGGTCCGTTTATTGGTGTGCGGCGAGAGAAAATTGGTAATCAGATAACCATGGGCGCCGTGGATCTCCACTAGGTCGAAGCCGGCCGCCACGGCACGCTTGGTCGCGTCCCCGAACGCCTCGACGATCTGCTCTATCTCGGCAATGGACAGCACTTCTGGAATCGCTTTGTCACCGCTACGCGCCTTCAGCGCCAGCCAAGGCACGGCAGAGGCTGCCTTGATCGGCGGCGTGCCGAGAAATTTCTGGCGGCCACAATGTTCGATCTGGATGCCGGCGCGGGCACCCTGTTCCTTGATGGTTTGGGCGAGCAGGGCCAGTCCGGCGATGTGCTCGTCGCTGCTGATGCCCAACTGGCAGTGCGCCGACTTGCTGGCGATGTCGTCCACATAGGCGTACTCGACGATGATCAGCCCGGTGCCGCCCCTGGCCACCTCGCGATAGTGGCGCAGCAAGCGCTCTGACACCGTGCCGTCCATGTTGCTCATGGCGGTGGACGTGGGTGCCTTGATGACTCGGTTGGGCAATTCCAGAGTTCCGATCCGCCCACGCGCAAACAACTTCGGATATTTCATTTCCATGCTCGTCTCCTCCAAATTGGCCTTCCAGCCAGATCAATTTGCCTGCTGCGAACTTGCATTCGGCGTTCTCAAAAACATCAATGGCACTTAGTCGATGTTGGTCAATCGACTCTTCCGCCTGGGCCGCCTCTCGGGCCGCTCGCAACTCTCCGGTACTCTCCTGACTGCGATCTTCATTCAGTGCGTGCCGGCCAATGTCGCGCCGTCCAGCTGGTCCAGGCACGCGGCGCCCAACAGCGCGCGGCATTCCAGGGTGCGCGACTCGGGTATTAGATACTCGCCATAGAAGCGCGCGACAGAGCGCTTCGCGCAGTGTTGCGGCGCGTCGCCGTCGGCCGCCGCAGCCATGCGCAACCACATCCAGCCACCGGCCACCAGTCCCACCAGCGCCAGGTAGGCGCTGGCGCCGGCCTCGGCATCGCGGCTGTGCTGCGCCATGCGAGCCACGAGCGCCTCGGTACAGGCATCCAGGCGCGTCAGCCCTTGCACCAATGCCGTATGAATATGCGCCAGTTCGGGACGGTCGCCGCAACGATCCAGGTCGGCGCGGATCCGCGCAGTGAACAGCCGGTAGCGCTCACCGTCGTCCTGCGTGAGCTTGCGCATGACGAGATCGAGGGCCTGGATGCCATTCGCGCCCTCATAGATCGACATCACCCGGCTGTCGCGCACGTATTGCTCAACTCCGGCATCGGTCACATAGCCGTGGCCGCCGAATACCTGCAGCGCCAGGTTGGCCACCTCGAACCCGGCCTCGGAGGCGCAGGCCTTGCATACCGGCAACAGCCACTCCGCGAGCGCCAGCGCGGCGGCGCGCTGCGAAGGCTGGCCCGCATGCGCCAGGTCGAGCTGAAGCGCGGTCTCCAATACCAGCGCCCGCATTGCCTCGGTGCGCGCGCGCATGGTGTAGAGCATGCGGCGCACATCGGCATGATCGATAATCGGGATCGGCGCAACTGCCGGGGGTCCTCCCTGCGGCCGCTCCATGGCGTAGCGCAGCGCCTTGGCCGTCGCCGCGCCGGCGATGGCGACGCCTTGCACCGCTACTTCGAGGCGCATGGTATTGACCATGGTGAACATTGCCTTCAGGCCTGCGTGCTCGCGCCCGACGAGGTAGCCTTCGGCGCCCTCGAAGTTGAGCACGCAGGTGGGCGATGCTTTCAGGCCCATCTTGTGCTCAACGCGGGTCACGGCGACGCCGTTGGCCGCGCCCGGCACGCCGTCCGTCAGACGGCGGCTAGGCACGACGAATAGGCTCAGGCCCCGCGTACCCGACGGCGCACCTGGCAGGCGCGCCAGCACCATGTGGATGATCTGCTCGGTGAAATCCTGATCGCCATAGGTGATGAAGATCTTGGTTCCGCTCAGCGCGTAGCTGCCGTCGCCGCGCAGCGCGGCGCGCGTGGCGATGCGTCCGACGTCCGAACCGGCCTGGGCTTCCGAGATGCAGATGGTGGCACCCCACTTGCCCGCAGCCAAAGGTGGCACCATGACATCGACCACGGCTCTCGGCGCGTGCGCGATGAGCAGGCGCGTCGCCGCCCGCTCCATGAGCGGAAGCATGCCGAAGGAGACGCAGGCGCCGTTGACCATTTCGGCGCAGGCCGACTGCAGCGTCAGGGGTAGGGCTTGGCCGCCGTACTCCAGAGGCATGTCGAGGCCAGGCCAGCCGCCCTCGACATACTGGCGGTACGCGTCCCGGAAGCCCGGCGGCGTCAGCACGCGGCCGTTCTCCAGGCGGCTGCCGTGCTCGTCGCCGACCGCGTTGATGGGGCCAAGAACCCCGGCGGTGAAACGCGCCGCCTCGGTCAGTACCGCGTCGGCCAGATCGGTATCGGCGTGGGCGAAAGCGGGCAGGGTGAACAACTGCCCGTACTCCAGCACGTCGTTCAGCAGAAAACGCAGATCGTCCAGCGGGGCTGTGTAGGAATGAGTCATGGGATGCCAATGTTGTTGAAGAATTACTCGTGCATGGGGCCACTCACGCCGCGTCGCTGCCGACGCTCAGCAAGCGGCGCAGTTCGCGCTTGAGGATTTTGCCACTCGGATTCTTGGGCAATTCGTCCAGGAACGCCACGATCCGCGGTTTCTTGTAGCTCGATAGCGACTGCCGGCAATGCTCAATCAATTCCGCCGCAGAAGCGCTCGTGCCTGCGCGCAGCACCACCGCGGCGCTGACCACTTCGCCCCATTCCTCGTCGGGCAGGCCGATGACCGCGGCCTCCAGCACCGCCGGATGGTCGTAGAGAACGCTCTCCACTTCCTTGGTATAGATGTTCACGCCCCCGCTGATGACCATGTCTTTGATCCGATCCACCAGGAACAGGTAGCGCTCTTCGTCGAGATAGCCAAGATCGCCGGTATGGAACCAGCCATCGCGAATCGCATTGGCAGTCTCTTCGGGCATACCCCAGTAGCCGGAGATCACCGAGCGGCTGCGCACCAGCACCTCGCCCACTGCGCCCGGCGCCAAGTCACGGCCGGCGGCGTCCACGATCCGCACCTCGGCGTCCACCGCTTCGCGGCCGGCGGAAGCAAGACGCTTCTCCTGCAGAGCACTGCCGCCGAGGACATGGTCGGACGCCACCAGGAAGGTGGCCTCCAGCGTTTCGGTGAGGCCGTAGCCCTGGGTGAAGCCGCAGCGCAGGCGCTGCAGCGCGCGCTGCAGCACGGTGGCAGGCATGGGGCCGCCGCCATAGAACACGCAGCGCAGGCTCGACAGATCGGATTGCGCCAGACCTGGATGGTTGAGCACGGCATTGATCATGGTCGGTACCAGCAGGGCGACGCTGGCCTTGCGCCGCTCCACCGCATCAAGCCAACGCGCCGGATCGAAGGCATCGAGGATCACCTGCGTGCAGCCGAGCATCATGTAAGTGATGGCCATGAATACCGCCCCCATGTGGTACATGGGCGTGGACACCAGGTTCACGTCCTCGCGCCGGCTACCGTCGGCAACGAACTGGTTGAACGCGTTGGCCGTGAGGTTGCGGTGCGACACCATTGCTCCCTTGGGCAGGCCGGTGGTTCCGCTGGTGAAGAAAATGGCAAAGGGTTCGTTCTCGCCTGCGCGCGAGATGGCCGGATCGGCGGTCGCCTCGCGCAGCATCCGCTCATAGGATTCGGCCCCTGCCAGCGCGCCGTCGCCGACCAGCCAGCGCCGCGGCAGTTGCGGCAGCAGCGTCTCCAGATCCCTGGCCTGGTCGGCGAAAGCGGCACCGACGACGAACAGGGAAGGCCTGGCATGGCCGAGGATTTGCGCCAGCTCGCCTGGCATGAGGTGATAATTGACCGGCACGGCAATCATTCCGGCACGGGCAATACCGAAATAAAGCTCGACGAATTCAGCGCAGTTGTTCAGCAGTACCGCAACCAGATCGCCGGGTGCCAGGCCGCACGCACGCAGGGCATTGGCGACTCGATCGACGCGGCGATCCAGTTCCTGCCACGTGGCGCCGCGCTCGCCCATGAGCAGGGCCGGCTTGTGCGGAAAGCGCAGGGCGTTGCGGCGCGCGATTTCATCTAGGATCATGGCCGTGCTCTCCGTCAGGAACGAGGCTGCTTGTAGATCATGGCGACGCACGGTTCGTCGACTGGCTGGCCGTCATCGTCGAACTGGCGCCCGAAGGAGGACTCGAAGACGTCCCAGCCCCATTCCCGCGGCAGGATGTCCATCCACAACGGGGTATGCACGCAATAGGCGGACAGGGGCTGGTGAAAGGTCCACTCGGCCTTCGTCTTGATGACGGCGATATTGACCGGGTGCCGCCCGGAGTCCTCATTCTTGCCGTCGCGCATCAGCATGCCGCCGCTGGCGCAGTAATGCATGACGAAGATGGTTTTCTCGTCGTCTTCGGTGACGCTGAAGCGGTGGCCGTGGGCCCGCAGGAACTGGGCGTAGACTTGCACCAGCAGGTCGGTCGATCCGGTTTTCTTCATCTGCATCAGGATCGGCTTCCACAGCCGCTCGCCGATGAAGCGCCACACATCCGCCACCGCTTCCTCCCCCAGCCGGTCGCGGATGTAGGTGCAAAACAGGCCCGACATGTCCACATAGAGGTCATGCAGCGGCCGCCACTCGTCCCAGATCGCTTGAGCCTGGCGCAGCGCCTCGGCGCGGTCGTCGCGCTCGATCGCGGCCTTGCACTTGTCGAGCGCGGTCACCGACAGTTCCGGGCGCGCCTGGGTGCGTTCGGCGCCGGGAAACGGCTTGACCGCTGCCGTCTGCGCCAGGGTGCGACCGACGCGCTGCGCCACATCAACCGACAGGGTGCCGGGCAGAATGATCTCGGCAACGCCCATCTCTTTGAGCGCCAGTGCGTCGTCGTCGGGAATGACGCCGCCGCAAAAGAGCGGGACGGAAATCCCTTCCCGGCGCATCTGCTCCAACAAGAGGCGCATCTGGGTCATGTGTTGCCCCGACAGAAAGCTGATGCCGATGGCGTCCACGTCCTCCTCGATCGCCACCTTGACCACTTGTTGCGCGAAGTTGTGCAGGCCCAGGTAAATCACTTCGTAGCCGGCGTCGCGCAACACCTGCGCCACGGTGACGATGCCGGTATCGTGACAGTCCAGGCCCATCTTCGCCAGCAGAATGCGTTTTTTCTCGGTCATGATCTATCCCCTAACGAAATGCCCAGTTCTGGGCCTTGCGCATTGCTTCGTGACATTCACCCATGGTCACCTTGTTCTTCAGCGCATTCATCAGCACCGGCACCATGTTTTCGCCTTCCTTCCACGCCTGCTCAATGCGGGCCATCGCGTCTGCCCACTTTTGCGAATCGCGCGCGGCGCGGTATTGGCGGAGATACCCGCCGCGGCGTGCGCCCCATACGTCGGCCTGGATCTTGTGGGTCTTGATCGGCGTCTCGTCTTCGGGCGGGATGCGGAAGCGGTTGACCCCGACTAGGGTGCGGCGCCCCGTGTCGAGGTCGTTCTGGTTCTTGATGCGCTCCTTGTTTATCTGGCTCTCCAGCCAGCCTTCCCGGATGCTGGCGATCATGCCGCCGCGCTGATCGATTTCGGCCAGTTTGGCGCTGATGGCCGCTTCCATCTGGTTGGTCAGGGTCTCCACGTAATAGGAGCCTGCCAAAGGATCGATGCTCTTGGTGATGCCGCTCTCATAGGCGATCACCTGTTGCGTGCGCAAGGCGATGCGCGACGATTCTTCGGTGGGCAGGCCGTGGGCCTCGTCGTAGGAGCACAAATGGATCGATTGCGCGCCGCCAAACACCGCCGCCATCGATTCGACCGAGGCGCGCACGATGTTTACCTGCGGCTGCTGGCGCGTCAGCGTGTTGCCGGCCGACTGCACGGAGAAGCGCAGTCGCCAGCACTCCGGGTTGGTGGTGCCGAATTCCTCGCGCATGGTTTTGGCATACAGCCGGCGCATGGCGCGGAACTTGGCGATTTCCTCGAAAAAATCGATCGAGCAGGAGAGAAAGAACGACGCCTTGCGCGGAAATAGATTCACATCCAGGCCGCGAGCGCGGGCGCGACGGAAGATGTCGAAGGCGTGGCCGAGCGTGAATGCGCCGTCCTGGATGGCGTTGACGCCGGTTTCCCGCAGGTTGTAGCCGTTGGTGACCATCCAGTTGAGGCGCGGCATGTTCTTCGAAATGAATTCGATGTTGTCCACGCACAGCCGCAAGGTCCCATCGAGCGGGAAGAACTGGGTGATGGTCTGCAGCGGCCCACCGCTCATCTGGTAGAAAGGATCGTTCTGCTGCGTGCCGATGACTTTCTCGAACGGCACGTTCTTCATTTCTGCCACCGACGCCAACATGGCTAGTGTCACCGACGACACGGGTGGGCGGATCGACAGGGCATAGGAAACGGCATCCGGGCCGAAGCCGTCGTAAAGCGCTTCCATGTCCTCCAGGGTGCTGATGGGCACGCCTGTCACGCCCACCTCGCCATCGCAGATGGGATCGTCCGAATCAAAACCATACGAGGTCGGCAGATCGATCGTGATGACGAAGCCGTTGGCTCCCTGCCCGTGCAGGTACTTGATACGCTGGTTGGTTTCCTGCGGCGAACCGAAGCCCACCTGAAAGCGGCGCGTCCAGATGCGTTCCCGATACATGCCGGGATAGGGGCCGCGGGTGAACGGATACTCGCCCGGCTCGCCCAGGTCGCGTTCGCTGTCGAAATCGCCCATGTCGCCCGGGCGGTACATGTCCTGGATCTCGATGCCGGCACCGGTCTGGAAGATTTGCTCTTCATGGTCGCGTGCGGTCCCGGGCTTTGCCGCCTCAGATGCCTTGCTCATGGCCTTACTTCCTTGCGTAGCGTTTCTGTTGCGGCGCGGTCGAGCGCTAGGCTCCTGTCCTCGACCACCACGCCGTACTGCCGACGCGCGTTTTCCGGCGAGATATAACCGTAGAGCACCTCTCGCGCCACCAACTCGGCCGGGCGACGACGCGGGTCGCCGTAGCCGCCGCCGCCTCCGGCCACCTGATACCAGCGGGTGCCCCTGGGAATGGCGGGAACCACTTCCTTGCTCCGGCAGACATGCACGCTGCCGTCCGGGTAGTGCAGCTCGCCGCGATTGAGGATGCCGGCTCCGCCGCCGAGAATGCCCTTGGCCTCCGAACCCGGATCGATGCCGTCGCCGAAAGCGCTGACCAGATTGCCGTCGTTCAGGAACTCCATTTCCATCTCCACGCCCAGACCGCCGCGCCACTGGCCCGAACCGGCGGAATCGGGCATGTACTCGAACTTGTGCAGGAACAACGGATCCTTCATCTCGAACATTTCCGGATCCTGCGCCAGCAACCCGCCGCCGCACGCGATCAGGCCGATATGGTCGTAGCCGTCCGCCCCCTGAGTGCCACCTCCTCCGCCTTTCAGTCCGTTGAACAGAATGTCCACGAACGGCTGGTTGGTGCGGTCGTTGAAGCCGACCGCGGCAATCGCGAAGAGCGGATTCCAGGCGGCGGTGACGCGCTCCGGCAAAGCTTGCGACAGGGCATCGAAGATTGCCGCCGAGATCTGGTCGGACAAATGGTTGCCGAAGGTGCTGGCGGCTGGAAAGCGCGGATTCAGCATCGAACCTTCCGGCATGTACGCGGTGATCGGCCGTACCATGCCGGTGTTCTGGGGCACGTTGGGATCCTTGAGGCACATTAGCAGCGTCAGGATCACCGAGGTCATGCTTGAGCCGAGCGGAGCATTGACATAGCCGGGCGTCTGCGGCGCCGTACCGGTGAAGTCGAAATGAATCTTTTCGCCGCTGACCGTTACCTCCACCTTGATCTCCATCTTCGAGCCGGGATTGAAGCCGTCGTAGTAGGCGGTCGAGGTGCCGCGGTAGCTACCGTCGGGAATCGCCTTGATCTCCGCGCGCATCTGCTGCTCAGTGGCGTCATACAGATATTGCAGGTGGGCATTGAAGCGTTCCCAACCGTAGCGATCGACGAGCTTCACGAGTTCCCGCTCACCTACGGCGCAGCCGCCAATGGCGGCCTGGATGTCTTCCTGAACGATGGGGAAGCGGATATTGCCGAAAATCAGGTCCCATACGTCCTGGCGCTTCTTGCCTTTTTCGTAGAGCTTGACCGGTGTGATGCGCAGTGCCTCTTGCCAGATCTCGGTTGCCGCCGGGTTGTAGGCACCCGCCACCGCACCGCCGACGTCGGCCTGATGACCGTTGATGGCCGAAAAGCCGATCAGCTTGTCCTTGACGAAAATCGGCCGCACAATCTTGACGTCGGCCGCCTGATTGCCGCCGGTGAAGGGATCGTTGTGGATGATCACGTCGCCCGGATATAGCTCATCGCCGTAGTACTCGACCATGTACTTGATGCCGAGCGGCACCGCGAAGGCCAGGATCGGGATGTACGCGGTCTGCTCCATCATTTGGCCGCGGGCGTCGTAGAGGCCGGTGACGAAGTCGCGCGCCTCGCTCAGGATCGGCGAGCGCGCGGTGCGCAGCATCACTAGCCCCATTTCCTCCGTGATGGCTTTGAGGCGTCGCTGGATGACCGTGACCAGGATCGGATCGATAGGCTTTGTCATTGAAAAATCCTCCGCAAATAGGTGTGTCCAATCTCTTTCAGAAAGAGACAAAAGGTGCCGGCACGGTCCACGACGAAGTCGTATTCTGGCGACACGAAGGTGGTTGTGGTGATTTGCTCGATGAGCGCGGGGCCGCTGCCCGTGTTGCCGTAGACCATGGCCTCACCGTCATAAACGGGAATCTCCCGGAACTTGCGTTCGCCCGGGAGGTATACCGAACGCACACCTTTTTTGCACGGCTCGGCGCTATCGCCGCCCCGTTCCATGAACTGCATAGCCGGCTTGGCGGTGATCCCGAGCACCGTCACCCTCAGGTTCACCACTTCGATCTCGGTCGGCGTGCCCTTTAGCGAGTAGCCGTAGAGGCGGTCATGCTCCTGGTGAAGCAGCTCGGACAGATAATCCATGCCATCGGCTTCGAAGCGGAGGATGTCGAAGCCGCAGGTAATCTCGTTGTGCTGGCCGAGGTAGCGCAGGTCCGCGCCATACTCGACGCGTACCCGCTCGCGATCCTCCACTTTTTCCTGACGGAGCACGGTGCGACCCTCTTGCTCGAGATCGCCGAGATACTGGGCCATCAGCCGTGCATCGGCCTTCGACGCCAGCGCATGGTAGGTGCGCACGTAGCTGTGCTTGAAGTCGGACCGCAGCATGCCGCTGGCGCAAAAGATCGATGATTCCTTGGGCACCAGGATCACCGGCAATTCGAGTTCCAGCGCGATCATGGCACCGTGGATCGGCCCCGCCCCGCCCGCCACCACCAGCGGGAATTCGCGCGGGTCGATGCCCCGGCTGACGGTGATTTCACGCAGGCCGGCCGCCATGTTGACATTGACCAGGTGGTACATGCCGGCGGCCGCCTCTTCCACCGAGAGCTTCAGCGGGAGGGCGACATGCGTCTCGATCGCCTTGCGCGCGGCAGCGGCATCGAGCTTCATGCGCCCGCCAAGGAAATATTCGGGGTCGAGGAAGCCCAACACCAGATTGGCGTCGGTGCACGTCGGCAGCGTGCCGCCGCGTCCGTAGCAGGCCGGACCGGGGTCGGCACCGGCGCTCTGCGGGCCCATGCGAAGCAGGCCGCCGTCGTCGATCCAGCCAATCGAGCCGCCGCCGGCGCCGATGGTGTGGATGTCAAGCATGGGCAATGCCAGGCGCTGGCGGTTGATCCATCCTTCGCTGCGCAGTAGCGGTACACCGTTCTGCACCACTGCGGCATCGAACGACGTTCCGCCCATATCCACCGTCATGCAGCGGTCGTAGTCCTGGACGCCGGCGAAGGTGATGCCGGCGACAGGGCCGCCAGCAGGGCCCGACAGCAGTGTCATCACCGCGCGCTCTGCGGTCGATTCAGGGGTCGCAACGCCGCCGTTAGACTGCATGATCAATAGCACACCATTGAAGCCGATGCTTTTCAGATTTTCCAACAATGCGTCGAGATAGCGCTTGAGAATCGGCCCGACATAGCTGTTGAGCGCCGCAGTGGACACGCGCTCGTACATCCGCGCCTGGGGCAGCAGATCCGACGACACAGTGAGGTAGGCGTCGGGCAACGCTTCGGCCACCAGCTTCTTCGCCGCCTGTTCGTGCGCGGGATTGGCGTAGCTGTGCATGAAGCAAATGGCCACCGCATCGACCTCCTGCTTTTTCAGCTCGGCCACGGCCGCGCCAAGCGACTGTTTATCCAGCAGCGTCACTATCTCGCCGGCAGCATTCATGCGCTCGGTCACCGGCATGCGCCGGTCGCGGGGTACCAACGGCGGGGGCGGCAGCAATTTGTTGTTATAGATTTCCTCGCGATAGCCGCGCCGCATCTCCAGAATGTCGCGGAACCCGGAGGTCGTGAGAAGTCCAGTCTTGACGCCATTGCCGGTGAGCACGGCGTTAGTCGTGACCGTGGTGCCGTGCACGATCACGTCGATCTTTCCAGCGAAATCACGCAAGTTCATGCCGCCCTTTTCGGCCATTTCGCGCAGGCCATTGAGCACTCCGATCGAGGGATCCTTGGGCGTGCTCGGCGTTTTGAAAATGCTTGAGTTGCCCTGCTCGTCAATGAGAAGAAAGTCCGTGAATGTGCCTCCCACATCCACGCCGATACGATAGTTCATGAAAGTCTCCTTTGGTTTTCGTGCTCTTGTTGGTTCCAGGTCATGTCAGCGTTCGGCCACCTGCAACACGACCGCCATGGCGGTGTCGCCCGCGGCGCAGCCTGTGAAAAGACCGTAGCCGCCGCCGCGAATGGCCAGTTCCTCGATCAGTTCGATAATCGCGCGGGTGCCCATGGGTGCCTGGGGGTGGCCCCATACCAGCGAGCAGCCCCAGTTGTTCATGATGTCGATGTCTGCCCCAGTTTCCCGGGAGAAGACGATGTCGTTCAGTGCAAACGGGTTGTGTGTTTTGATGGCATTCATCTGCTTGATGGACAGGCCCGCTTGTTCGAGAGCGCGTCGCGCCGCCGGCACGCTCGCCTCGGGCATGTAGGCGAGGGGCGCGCGGGCTTGGCCGAAGCCATGCAGACGCACGGCGATGGACGGGTTGGACGAAAGTTCTTGCGCCTTGCGCGCGTCGGCCACGATGATCGCGGCGTTACCGTCGGCCGGATGTGTTTGGCCTCCGAAGGTGACGGTGCCGCCCTCCATAACTGACTTCAGTCGCGCCAGCCCTTCCGTCGTCGACCGGCTGACGCCTTCGTCACCATTCAGCGTGGCCACCGTCTTCTTGAAATTCGCCGTCGGTACTTCGAAGGGCAGCGTCATGAAACGCTTGAGGAACGCCGACCCGTCGCGCAGCGCGTCCTGATATTGGGCTTCGCGCCGCAACACCACCTCGTGCTGTTGTGATGAAGATATCCCGTGTTTCTTCGCGACGTTCTCGGCGGTGACCAGCATCGAGTGGCCGCCCAACGGATCACAGGCGATGTTGCCCAGGACCCAGTCCTCGCTGGTGCCAGTACCACCGGGGGCTTGAGGATTCGGGTAATACAGGTGCGGGCCGTTGGAGGTGCGGTCACAAGTGACGGCCAGGGCGGCACTGGCCATGCCCATCTCGATTTCCTGAGCTGCGGCGAGTAGGCAGCGAACACCGGTAGCGCAGGCCTGCATCAGCGTCGGGCCGCCGACCTGTTCCGCGCCCGCCATTCCCGTGAGCCATGGCAAGCCATAGAAAGCGTGGGGTTGGGGAACCGAGAGGCCCAGCACGCCATAGTCGAACGCGTCGGCCGGAATGCCACGCTTCGCCAGTTCCAGCTTCGTTACGTGAGCGGCAAACTTGACGCTGTGCAAAGCGGCAAGGCTGCCCTGCCAGCGCGCAAATGGCGTACTCCAATACGCGCCGTAGGGAATTTCGGCTTTGAATTCCATGGGTCTCCTCCTGTTTTCGTTGTCCCGGTCGACTCTGGGCCTCCCTGACGTGAGGCGCGAACGACGGTGCATACTTGTTTTAGGTAAGTCTTTGCTATTATCGATTGAAAGTCAATCTATTATTTATTTAATTTGCATTGATAATTTTAATAGCTGCTTAGACGCGGCTTCCGGTCGGGAACCGGCGCGGGATAGGCAGCTTGTCGATGTGTCTTTATTGCTGATGGGCCGTAGCGTTAGCGGCCGGAACGATAGATGAGGGAGCGTCCGCACGCCGACTCTTCACCCGACCTGCGGATGTTGGGTGCATCACATTCCCTTATTGTCGAGTGCGCTGAGTATCGGCCGGAGCTGCCGGACAACAAAAATCCTTGGAAGCCCACGCCATTACGCCGATCTCGCAAATGGCGTCATAACAGCGATTTGAAGTATTTGTAGGCTATGGATTCTTGCTCCGTTGACGCCGCAATTTCGGTGGACGGCTTAAGAAGGACATGGGATTTGGACTACGGCAAAAGACAGCCTATATCCTTCCGTCCGAAAGGAAATAACACCTGTTGTATTTCCATTTCACTCACCTGTTGCTCGTAATCATCCTATCGACTACTAAAGTGGACCCCGAAATCGAGACACTAGATAGAGGAACGGCAGTCATCGATAAATTTGGCCGTGAATTGGGATAGCACACATACCGCTGTGTTGGGGGACAGGGCTCTATCAAAAATTTAGTAAAGATTTGTCTGGACAGAATGGTCCACTTTAGGCAACAATTTATCAACTACACATTGGGGCTAAGGCATTGGATCAAGGGTATTACAAAGGCTGGCATCTGGGAGGAACCCATCACGACGCGATGACAACGGAATTCGAATGGGCCGTGTTGCGCTTTGAGCAAGCCTTTCAGCGCTTTTGTCTGCAGGTTGGCAGCATGTGCGGACTGGGTGACCTTAGTTACCCAGAACTGGTTCTTCTTCACGTCATCCGCATGCAGGATCGACCAAAGACGGCTGTCGTTATCGCCCGTCAGCTCAATATGGATGGCATCACGAACGTCCAGTACAGTCTGCGTAAACTGCTCAAGTATAAGTTGGTCGCCAAGATTAAGGGCGGCAACAGCAAGATCTATACATATGACGTTACCAACGCCGCTGCAGGTATGTTGGACGAATACACGCACATTCGTCAGGACATGTTGACCGATCAGACAAAGAATATTGAGAATATTGACAAGAAACTGTACGAAACGGCCAAGCTAATCAGCATGCTGACCGGTACCTACGACGAAGGTAGCCGAATTTCGGCTACCTACAGCAGGATACGTGCGCCGCAGAACGGCGACGCAGGCAGCAAGGAAAAATGAGTGGCAAGGGTCCGCCTCTTGTTAGGTTAGATGTCCCGCCGCCGAGATTGCATTGAAGGCTTTGACGGACGGACACCACCATAACAGGCCGGAATGCCCGTTGAAACATTGCAACAACTACTCCATCCGCGCGGACATCACCCTTAGAAAGCCTTGGGGCTGAATTTCGCAACCAGGTAATTGATCAGTTCCAGTCAGGCGGCGCAATTCCGGCGTAGATGCGTTCGAGCAATGAGCGCTCGATGCGGATTATTTTGACGATGCAGCGACTGCTGGCCTTGATGGTCTATGCGGGGCAGGGCGCTGAAGCGCGCAGGCTGCGGTGACCGCGCCTGTTCGCACCCACCTTGACACCCCTTTCCCTACCGTGAGGCAAAGGGGTCGGGCTCATCAATCAGAACGGCAGCAAGGCCTTGATCCAGAACGCATGGCCTTCGGGGCGGTTTTCGACGTTCATTTCCTTTTGCCACTTAGCCATCAGGAACATGCCTTTGCCATTGTCGTACTTGATCGAAGGGCCAATCGCAAAGGCTTGCCCCTTGTTATTGGGTACCTTCACGCCGTTTTTTTCATCGTTGGTGGTTTGCTTATACATATAGCCGCCCACGCCAGCCACCCAGTTTTGCTTGAATCCGTAGCCGAGCGCGTAATCGACATGGAATTCCTGACCTGACTTGTAATTGGTGTCGGTGTTTTTGAAATTGAAGTCATACATCATCTTGAAATCGGCGTTCCAGCCGGCCGGGTCGATGTAACTGGCGGTATATACCGGTTGAATCGCCCAGTAATTGCGCCCGATATTGGCCATGTCGTTTTTGTTGTAACTACCGGTGGGCGCAAAAATATCCAGCGCGACGACACTGTGCAGATTGCCGTTGTGGTGATAACTTAGCGCCAGCGGAGTGATGTTTAGATCACCGATGCCGCTCTTGCTTTGGCTGGCAGCGCCGGCCCTGACATCGAGATCGACCAGCGGCAGCATCAGCGCGTGCGCCACCTGGCCGCCCAACAGTGTGTTGCCGGTGACCCAGATCAGGCGCGGCGCTATTACGTTAGCGGTCACCTTGAAATTCGGCGGGGCAACGTCGTCACCGTCATTGTTCTTGATCTTGTCGGCGTTGTAATGGTTGAGATACACCAGCGGGTAAAAGCCCGGTGGCGGCAGCGCGCCGGTCAGGAAGCTCTCCGCGCCCATCGGATAGATGGAGCCGCCGCCTTCGGTTGCATATGCCGCATGAGTTACGATAACACCGGTAATTGCCAAAGCCACCAGGTAAGAAATTTTAGTTATTTTCATACTTGTTCCCTCCATTATTATTGTCAATGAACTACCTGTACTCTTAGCTCGACTTTATTCATTTTTGAATAGAAAGAACGTAAGCCCGAAAAATTGTGTCATCAATTAACTACTCCACCACGAAAGGTTGATCATGGCCGCTTTAACCTCCGAGCTTACAAAGCCCCGGTGTCCCTGACGGCACCGTCCGCAGTTGCCGCCGAGGTTGATTGCTCACCCTTTGCCCGGGCGAGTTCCTTGATGCGTTCCGGGTGCGAATACACCGTCGCTAACTCATTGCGGACAAAACCGCAGAGGGTGATGCCACAACGCTGCGCGATCTCGATCGCCAGCGATGATGGTGCCGAAACCGCGGCCACGACTTCGATTCCTGCGCGGGCGGCTTTGGCGACGAGTTCGTAGCTGAGGCGGCTGGAGAGCACCGCGATGCAGGCCTTCAAATTCCGTCCTTCCAGCATGCACTTCCCGATCACTTTGTCGAGTGCGTTATGCCGTCCCAGATCTTCGGCGAACGCTTGGAGTTGGCCGTCGGCCGAGAACAGCGCGGCGGCATGGGCACCACCCGTATGCGTGAATACGGTCTGTCGATGACGCATTTCAGCCATAAAGGGCAGGAAGTCGGTACTACTCAGTTGCAGCGTATGGGGTACCGGTGGCATCTCGACCAGTGCGCCATCGAGCTTGTCGCGTCCGCCGCAAACCCCGCAGGAACTGGTGACGACGATGTTACGGCGAGCGACCCTGACCCGCCCGGGATGCTTCAGTTGCACCCGCACGATGTCAGTGCGGTCCGGGCAGATCGCCATGCTGCGGATGTCATCAAGGCCGGCGATGATGCCTTCGGTAAAGGCGAAGCCGGCGGCCAGCGCCAGTACTTCAGGAACGCCATGACTGCCGAGTACACCATCGGGCGCGATGAAGCCGACCGCCTGCATTGCGTCTTCGGTCGCCGTCCACATCAGCATGTAGCTGCCGACACCTTCAATGTCGACGGTCAGCGCATCCTCGCTCACCACCCAGCAGGTCTCGGCGGCTGGCGAAGTCGATGCCGATAAGCGAAATCCGGCGACCGCGCGGGCGCCGTGCAGCGGCTCGATCGAATTTGGATGCCCATCAGCGATGGCAACATTCGGTGATTGCTGCAACATGAAATCGCCGGTGCTGGTCAGCGTGTGAAGGAGCGGCCGAACTTCATGACCGGATCGTAAGTTCCAGCCTTGAAGACAAGAATGCGGAAGGTATAGTAGCCCGTGAGCTCGGCGGCAGTGACGGCAATCATCGTCGCCAGACTCTTCGGCGCAAGTACGAGCAGCAACATGGCGACGATCATGCCCAGCCCGATCACCAGCGGAACGAAGGTGGCCGCAAAGTCCTTACGCAGAAGCAGTCTGACCGATTCCCGCCCGCCCTCGGATCCATAGCGGGCGGCATGTAGCATGCTGAGGATCGTCACCAACCCGAACAGGATCAATACGATGACGGCTGCCTGCAGGAGGCGCAGGGTTTCGGCGTGGTTGGTCAGGAAGGGTGCGTTGTAGCCGAGCACGATAGTCAGCAAGACGCCGTTGAGCAGCGCGAAGATGAGGCTGGTGATCGGCATCAATCCGGTGCTCCAGAGGGTGATCGCCGACGAGTGCGACATGGCGAAACCCTGGTACACCATGATCACCAAACAGGCAGCGACGGCAATGCCGGCGACTAGCCAGGCGAGCGGCGCCGGCAGTATTCCATACATCGTTTGCAACAGGTGCAGCGTGCCAAACACGGAAAAGGTGGCGATGGCCGCCAGTCCGCGGCTAACCCAGGAAGTGCTGACCTTGGCAAAGGCGCGCCAACCGCGCGACGGCTTGCCGAGGTGAATTAGGTGACCGCCACCCTTGCCGAACAGCACCATGGCCAGACCGACTGCCATCCCCAGCACGAAATCGAAAAACTGGGCAACAAAAAATAGCCCAGCACCGGCTTCTCCGAAAAAGAAAGCGGTTGCCATATGCGTTCCCCACGCCGTCTGTTGGCGCGAACCTACCCTAAAATCGTCATCGGCTGCATGTGAGTGACGTGACATTATCTATCTCCTTTTGTCTGTTTTCGGATACTGGTTGCGTCTGTCCCAGGCGTTTCAGTCGATGTAGAAGACACGGGGCTTGGTGTTTTTTTCCGGCATTGGCTGGCGAGCGCGATGCTCCTGGATCAGGCGCCTCACGCGGCTTTCAGGATCGTCGAGGTCGCCGAAGATGCGCGCATCGGTCGGGCAGGTGACCACGCATGCGGGATCGAGCCCGGCATCGACGCGCTCGTGGCAGAAGGTGCATTTGATGACGGTGCCAGGCGTGAAGCGGGTGTACCCCTGTTGCTCAAACGGTGTCAGGTGGCCATCGCCGAACAGGCCGTTCTCCAGCATTTCCGGTTCGACCAGAGTACGCTGGTCGTAAGGACACGCGACGATGCATGAACCGCAGCCGATGCACTTTTCCTCGTCAACCATGACGATGCCGTCCGGCCGCGTGTGGGTTGCGCCGGTCGGACATACCCGTTCGCATGGCGCATCCTCGCAGTGGTTGCACAAGGTCGGGATATAGACCCGTGACGCGTGCGGATATTCGCCGATGTCCTCGCTCAGCGTCCTGGTGAAAAAGACGCCGTACGGAAGACTGTTCTCCTGTTTGCAGGCGACGCTGCAGGCATTGCAGCCGATGCAGCGCCGAAGATCGAAAACCATGCCCCACCTGGCCATTAGTGCACCCTCCTTTCGCCGTACACAGAACTGTTCCTGGTCAAGTATTCCGGTAGCGCTGACAGCTTGGTCAGCTTCACCTTCGCGACGGTTTCAGGCTGACCGCTGCAGGCATCGGTGTGTTTGAGGTTGGCCGGCAACAGTTGGTTGAAGTTGCCGCCGCCGATCTTTACTCCCGAGTGCTGGGTGGCGATCCGGGTCAGCGCATTCGAGACGCACACGGTTTCCGGATGCACTCCCTCCGAGAGAGCGACGCGCGCAACGATCCGGCCGTAGGGTGACGCGATCTCGACGACATCGCCGTCCTTCAGGCCTTTGGCCGCACCGGTCTTCTTGTTGAGCAGCACCGAGGTGTGTACCGGGTCCTTGTTCACGATGTCCTCGATCCACGGATTACTCAGGCTTTCACCGAAATTGATCTGGATGTCCTTATAGGTAATGGCATACAAGTCGAACTCGGGTGGTTCCTCGTGCACCGGGTCGAGTATCGGGAGCGGCAGCGGCTGATAGTCGCCCCAGGACCATTCGTGACGGATTGCCACGTTGGCGTCTTCCATCTTTCCCTTTAGCGTATCGCGGGCACGGATGATGTCCTCAATGTAGAAATGCAGGCGCATGCCGTCCCACGGCCGATACCATTTGTGCGGCTTGCGTGGCGTTACGGAGTGGCCATGCTCGACATACCAGTCGAGATTCTTGCCGTTCCACAGCAGTCCCTTGCGCCCGGCGATTTCCTTCTCGCTGTACTTCCTGTCCGGTTCGAGCATCAACTCCGGCTTCATGACGAAACCGGTGGCGTAGTTAATCATCGTGTTCCAGGTTCCGAGGATGCCGAGGCGTTCGGACAGTTCATTGAAGATATCCTCTTCGCTGCGCGTGTCGTACAGCGGCGCAGTAGCTGGCTGGCGCATGCACATGCCTTCGTGATGCGGCGGCTCGATCATGGTCATGTTCCAGGACTCCATCAGGTCGTGCGCCGGCAGAATGACGTCGGCCCACTCGTTCGACTCGTTCGGCAAGACATCAATGGCGACGATGAAACGCAGGTCGCGCATCTGCTTGTACCAGCGCTCGCGCTCGCCCGAGATGTTCCACATCGGATTGGCATGGCACAGCAGCATGGTGTCTGGCTTGTAGTTCATGCCGTACTTCTCGGGATTCTCCAACGTCTCCAGGGCCAGATGACCGGGATCGACGCCGATCGGGAAGTAGCCCATCAGGTGAACTTGGTTGGGTGGGTAGGAGAACGGTACCTCTGGATGCAGTTGGTGCGGATTGGCCTTCATCATGCCGTTTTCGCCGGCCTCGATTTTGCCGAAACCGCAGCGGCTGTCCTCCATCTGGTCGTCAAGGGTTGAACCGACGTGGCCGCCGGGGGTGTCGATGCTGCCGACCAGGAAGTTAACAAGCTTGTAGGCCTGGTTGGCCATCGCGCTGTATTTGTGACCCTGGGCGCCGCGGTAGTAGTTATAGCCGGCCGGTCGCAGCGGCAGGATGCGCCCCTCGATTTCGATGAACGAACCGATTTGCGCCGCCTTGGCAAACTCGCGGGCAATGCGGCGAATCGTCTCGGCCGGTACCGTGGTGATCGCTGACATTTGCTCCGGGGTGCAGTCGGCCAGAATGTCCTTGAATTTCTGGAAGCTCGGCTTGCATTGCATGCCGTCGACGGTGTAGCTGCCTTCGAGGGCGAAATCCTTGATCGTCGGGTCGTCCCACAGCTTGGCATGGTTGTCGACGCCGTCCCAGACGTAAGTCTTGCCGTCGGCGTTGCGCACGAAATAGCCATCGGGTCCGACCAGGTAGGGGGCGTTGGTGTCGTTCTTGAGCGATTTCACGTCGTACAGGTTTTCGTACACCAGCACGTGGCATAGGCCGAGCGCGAACTGGCGGTCGGTCGCCGGCCGTATCGGCACCCACTCGTTGGCCTTGGCACCGCCGATCGACAGGCGCGGCTCGACAACGACCACGCGCATGTTGCGGTCGATGCGGGCGTTGGCGACATGGAAGGCCTGCGCCGCAGTGTGCAGGTGCGAGGAAAAGCCATCGCCGCCGCCGTCGTTGATCCAGTAGTTGCAGTAGTTGACGTCATTGACGCCGGTGAACGCGCAGTGCACGAAACCGTTCATCGGATGATAGCCGCCGCCGCAGAAATTGCCGACCGCCGAAAAGAAATTGGCGTTGCCGCCAAAGGCGGCCGGCCATGCCCAAAGAAACATCTTCTGGAAGTTGTTGATCGCCGGCAGCAGGCGACGCGGATCCTCATCCAGCGTTTTTTTCAATTCGCGGGCCACGGTTTCATAGGCCTCGTCCCAGCTGATGGGAACCCATTTCGGATCGACGCCCGGACCCTTCTCGGGGTTGGTGCGCTTGAGCGGGGTCTTGAAGCGGTTCGGATCGTAGTGACGGAGAATCGCGGCATTGCCCTTGGGACAAAGGCGGCCGCTGTTAGCAGGGTTGGTGGGGTTCCCCTCGACCTTGTTGACGATTCCATCGTCGGTCACATGCACTCGTATTCCGCAGGAGTGCAGGCACATCTTGCACGTCGAATTGAGCCATTTACCCGGCTTCATGGAATTTTGCCTTGGCACTGTGTTCGTCTTCATGTTGGCTCCTTTTTCTGAGACTTGCTGAAGCGTCGCCGCCCAATTGCCTAGGCATCAACGGGCGCGACCGTCTCTTATCGCAGACATCAAAGTTAGGCCAATGCCGATGTTGCTGCTATCTGTAAAACGCGACGTTTATCCAACCAGTCCAGAAATCTCCAGGATGATCGCAATTTGGCCAGGCCTTGAGCGGGCAGACAGGACGTCGAGCCACTGGGATTCATGTACTTGCCGAGCCATGGTGAAGGTTTGATGTATTCATCCAGCAACATTACATCATCCCGCTACAGCTCGATAAGTCAATAGTGTCATTCGCTGAAGATTTACGGTACTCTTTGAGAACTGCTTCCTCGTAACTCTTTTTTCAACCAAAGGAACATTGATGCAATTTCCCTCGTTGCGCCGATTTGTCGGCTTGTTCTGCATTCCTCTCGCCGCTTTCTCTTTGTCCGCATACGCGCAGATCAAAGTCGGTGTGACGATTTCCACCACCGGGCCGGCTGCCGCGATCGGCATTCCATCGAAGAATGCGATGCTGCTGTGGCCAAAGGAGATTGCTGGGCAAAAAGTCCAATATGTGATACTGGACGACGGATCCGACCCGACCAACGCGGTGCGCAATGCGCGCAAACTGAGCGCGGAAGAAAAGGTTGATGTCATCGTCGGCTCGAACACTACGCCGAATGCCTTGGCGATGCTGGCTGTTGCCGCCGAATCCGAAACACCGATGATCACACTGGCCGCATCGTCATCCATTGTTGAGCCGATGGATGACAAGCGCGCTTGGGTGTTCAAAATGCCGCAAAACGATTCGCACATGGCGACCATCCTGACCCAGCACATGGTGGATAACGGCGTCAAGACCGTCGGCTTTATCGGATTCTCCGACGCTTATGGTGAAGGCTGGTGGCGCGAATTTTCCAAGCTGGCAGAGCTGCGCAAGATCAAGGTCGTCGCCAGCGAACGCTACGCGCGCACCGACACTAGCGTTACCGGCCAGATCCTCAAGATCATGTTGGTGAAGCCTGATGCAGTGCTGGTCGCCGCATCCGCGACGCCCGCCGTGCTGCCGCAAAAGACCTTGATCGAACGCGGCTACCAAGGCCGCATTTACCAAACCCACGGCATCGGTACGCTCGAGTTTCTGAAAGTCGGCGGCAAGGATGTCGAAGGCACCTTCTTCCCAACTGGTCCTGCGGTCGTCGCAAAGCAGCTACCGGAAGGCAATCCAGTGAAAAAAATCGGCATGGATTTCGTCAAGCGCTATGAAGCTGTATATGGCGCGGACACGATGACGCAGTTTGCGGCCGACGCTTGGGGTGCTTACATGCTGATAGCGAACGCAGTGCCGCAGGCCCTCAAGAGCGGACAGCCTGGCACCAAGCAATTTCGCGCCGCGCTGCGCAATGCGCTGGAAAGCACGAAGAACCTGACTGTTCCACAGGGCATTATCAACATGAATCCGAAAGACCACGTGGGTCTCGATCAGCGTTCGCGCGTGATGGGGCGGATTCAAAAGAATAAGTTCACCTACGCGTATGGCGGGTGATTGAGCCGGCAGGCGGTGGGGGTGCCACTTTGGTGGACAGTTTAGCATTTGAATTTCATAGACAATCCCCATGTGAACATGGGGCGGGGTTTTCCACGGCGCCGCCTCCGACCCCTCTGAGGCTGAAGGAAGCTGACTCTCTTTTCTGCCATGCCGCCATCAACTCAGCCTCGCGCCGCCGCGCCGCCGCCATGCTGAGCAGCTTGATCGGGCCGTAGCCTCGTATGCCTTCCGGTAGTCGGGCAATATCAAGCGCGTGTTCCAGGTTGTCGAGCCGTAGGTCAGCTAACAGCATGCCGATGGTCGTTTCGTAGTGCGCGACCAGGGCGCGTTCCTGGCGGCGCTCCGCGCTATAGCCGAACAGATTCAGGGGCGTGCCGCGTAGTGCCTTGAGCGGCGCCAGCAGGCGGAACGCTTGCATCATCCAAGGGCCGTAGCGGCGTTTTTTCGGCTCGCCGCTGGCCGGGTCAGGCCGGCTCAAGAAAGGAATTGCAAGGTGGAAGCGCAGCCGGAAATTGCCTTCGAATGCGGCTTGCAGCGCCTGCGTGAACCCTGGATCGGTGTAGAGTCGTGCCACTTCGTATTCGTCCTTGCAGGCCAGCAGCCTGAAATAGTTGCGCGCCACCGCATCGGTCAGGGCTGTGCTGTCCGGCGCAAGCGCGGTTTCGGCACGGCGCACGTGCTCGACCAGATCCGTGTAGCGGCGCGCGTAAGCCTGATTTTGATAGCCGCTCAAATAGTTTCCGCGGCGCGCGATGGTTTCCTCCAGGGTGTGCGACGGTATGTGGGACGGAACGACCGGTTCGACGGCGCACGTGATACGCTCGACGCCTTTCGGATCGAAAGCGGCGCGCCGGCCCCAGAGAAAAGCCTTGCTGTTTTCCTCGACGGCGACGCCGTTCAGTTCGATCGCCTGCAACAGCGCTGCGGAAGAAACCGGCACCAGCCCCTTCTGATAGGCATAGCCGAGCATGAACATGTTGGCCATGATGGCATGCCCGGTCAGTAATGCGGCCAGGCGCGTGAAATCGACCAAATCCGCCGCGTTGGCACCGACCGCGCCGCGTATTTGATCCTGCATGGCTGCGCGCGGAAAGGCGTAGTCCGGGTCGCGCAGGAAATCGCCGGTAATCGCCTGGCCGGTGTTGACGACGGCACAGGTGAAGCCGGCATGCATTTTGCCCAGCGCATCGTCGCTGACGACGACCACGAGGTCGCAGCCGAGTACGCTGTTAGCATCGCCGGTCGCAATGCGCGTTGCGTGCAATTTGTCCTGACGATCGGCTAGGCGCACATGCGATAGCACCGCGCCGCCTTTTTGCGCCAGGCCCGTCATGTCCAGCACTGACACTCCCCGGCCCTCGAGGTGGGCCGCCATGCCAATCAACGCGCCGATGGTGACCACGCCGGTGCCGCCGATGCCGGCGATCAGGATGTTGTAGGGCGTCGCCAGATCTGGCAGCGCCGGTTCGGGAATGCCGACGAAATCCGCGCTGCCCGATACCGCCACTTTGCCCTTGCGCAGCGCACCGCCTTCGACGGTGACGATGCTGGGGCAAAAGCCTTCCACGCAGGAGTAATCCTTGTTGCAGCTCGACTGGTCGATCATGCGCTTGCGGCCAAATTCGGTTTCCACCGGCACCACCGACAGGCAGTTGGATTTCGCGCTGCAGTCGCCGCAGCCTTCGCACACCAGTTCGTTGATGAAGATGCGCTGCGCCGGGTCGGAATAAGTGCCGCGCTTTCTGCGCCTGCGCTTTTCGGCGGCGCAGGTCTGGTCATAGATCAGCACGCTGACGCCGGGCGTCTCGCGTAGGGTGCGCTGCATCGCTTCCAGGTCTTCGCGTGGGCGGATTTCCACGCACGGTGCGAATCCGGCATCTTTTGCGTACTTCTTTGGGTCGTCGGCCAACACGACGATGCGGCGCACACCTTCCGCGTCGATCTGGCGCGTGACCTGCGGCACGTTGAGCGGGCCGTCCACCGGCTGGCCACCGGTCATCGCGACCGCATCGTTGTACAGGATTTTGTAGGTGATGTTGACGTCGGCCGCCACGGCGGCGCGGATCGCCAGCAGGCCGGAATGATGGTAGGTGCCGTCGCCCATGTTGGCGAATACGTGCTGCGTGCCGGAATGCCCGGCCACGCCAAGCCAGGTTGCACCTTCGCCGCCCATGTGGCTGATGGTCACCGTGTTGCGCCCCATCCAGACCGCCATCAGATGACAGCCGACGCCACCCAGCGCGTTTGATCCTTCCGGCACGCGGGTCGACTGGTTGTGCGGGCAGCCCGAGCAGAAGTAGGGGGTGCGCGGCATCACTACGCGCGGCTTGGCCAGCGCCGCCTCCCGGGCATCGAGGAAGGCCAGGTGCCGGCTAATCTTGTCGGAAGTATGAAAACGCGCGATGCGCGCCGCGATCACGTGCGCCACGATGGTGGGGGTTAGTTCTCCTGTCGGCGGCAGCAGCCAGCGGTGCGGCGGCGCTGGCCATTCGCCGGTCTCGTCGAACTTGCCGACCACGCGCGGACGTACATTCTCGCGCCAGTTGTAGAGCTGTTCCTTGAGTTGGTATTCGATGATCTGGCGTTTTTCCTCCACCACCAGGATTTCTTCCAACCCTTCGGCGAAATGACGCACGCCGTCGGCTTCCAGCGGCCACGGCATGCCGACCTTGTATAGGCGCAGGCCGATTTCGTCAGCTAGCCTGTCGTCGATGCCGAGGTCGTTCAGCGCTTGGCGCACGTCGAGGTAAGCCTTGCCGCAGGCGATGATGCCGAAACGCGGGCGGCGCGAATCGAACACCAGATAATTGAGCCGGTTGGCGCGGACATAGGCGAGCGCCGCATAGATCTTGAATTCCTGCATCCGCCTTTCCTGCGCCAGTTGCGGGTCGGGCCAGCGCAGGTGCATGCCGTCGGACGGCAGCGTGAAATCGTCGGGCAAGTGGATCTGCACGCGCTGCGTATCCATCTCGACGGTACCGGAACTCTCGATCGAATCGGAGGTGGTCTTCAGCGCCACCCACAAGCCGGAATAGCGCGACATGGCCCAGCCGTGAAGACCGAGATCGAGGTATTCCTGAACTCCGGCCGGCGCCAGCACCGGCATCGCACAAGCCGAGAATACATGCTCGCTCTGGTGCGCCACCGCCGAGGAGCGTGCGCTGTGGTCGTCGCCGGCAATCGCCAGCACACCACCGAACCGGGAAGTGCCTGCGTAATTGGCATGCTTGAAGACATCGCCGCAGCGATCGACGCCAGGACCCTTGCCGTACCACATCGAGAAGATGCCGTCATACTTCGGTTGCGGGAATAAATGCAATTGCTGCGTGCCCCAGATCGCAGTGGCGGCCAGATCCTCGTTGATGCCGGGATGGAAGGTTATGTTGTGTTCGCGCAGGAAGTGTCCGGCGTCGTGCAACGCCGAATCCAGTCCGGCCAATGGCGAGCCGCGATAGCCCGAAATATAACCGGCGGTTTTCAGTCCAGCGGCCATGTCGCACTGATGCTGCAGCATCGGCAGGCGCGCCAGCGCCTGGACGCCGGTCAGGAAAACGCGGCCATGCTCACACGTGTATTTGTCTTCGAGAGAAACCGTTGCGAGCGCCATTACCGGGCCTCGGTGACGGGAAGTTCGCAAGGTGGATCCATTCTGTCAGGGATGGTTAGGATTGCGCGATTCTTCATGGTTCTGTCCTTTCTTCGATACAAGCCGTGTGTGCACGTGAATTGACACGCAAAGATTCAATGTATACAGTATTCCATAAAAATACACAGTAATGCTGTAACCAGTTCAATCAAGGCGGCAACCAGGCCGTTGCCGGGTATTCAATCAATTATAAATAGACGTGAAGAGGAGTGGACATGTTCAAGAAGACAATGCTTGCTATGCTGGTTGCGGGCGCCATGTTGCCGGTTCAGGCGGCGGAAAAAATCAAGGTCGGATTCCTCAGCACCTTGTCGGGGCCGGGCGCCGTGCTTGGTACCTCTATTCTGGATGGTTTCAATCTTGCGCTGAAGAAGACGGGCGGCAAGCTGGGTGGGCTTCCCGTCGAGCTGATCGTGCAGGACGATCAGGGCAAGCCGGATGTTGCGCATGGGCTGGGCGAAAAACTGATCAAGAAGGAAAAAGTCGATTTTATGACCGGTGTGGTGTTTCAAAACATTCTGGCCGCGGTCGAGAAGGATACCTTCGCATCTGAAACCTTTTTCATCAGCGCCAATACCGGACCATCTTACCTGGCCGGTGAAAGCTGCAATCCGTATTTCTTCACCGTATCATGGATTAGTGACAGTTATTCGGAAGCTACCGGCCAGTACCTGACGCAGAAGGGTTTCAAGAATACCTACATCGTTGCGCCCAATTATCCGGGCGGCAAGGATGTGGTAGCCGGCTTCAAACGTTTTTACAAGGGCAAGATCGCGGATGAGGCTTATATCAAGATGGGCGAGCTCAACTTCGCGACAGAACTCGCGCAGATTCGTGCCGCGAAGCCGGATTCAGTCTTCTTCTTTCTGCCAGGCGGCATGGGCATCAACTTCCTGAAGCAATGGAACCAGTCCGGTCTTAACGGACAGATTCCCCTGTTTGCCACCGGCTGGAATTTCGACCAGGACACCATTACAGCAATCGGCGAGTCCACGGTCGGCGCCCAGCACGCCGCGCACTGGAACAGCGATTTCAACAATCCCCAAAGCAAGCAGTTTGTTGCGGATTTCGAGAAAGAGTACAAGCGCCTGCCGTCCACGTATGCATCCCAGGGCTATGATGCGGCAATGCTGATGGATGCGGCCGTGCGGGACGTGAAGGGCAAGATCGAAGACAAGGCGGCGCTGCGTCTGGCGCTGGAAGCGGCTAATTTCAAATCGGTGCGCGGCGACTTCAAGTTCAACAAGAACCACTATCCGATCCAGACTTATTATTCGCAGGTCGTGGCGAAGGATGACAAAGGGCGCATTGTGAATAAGACGACCGGGAAAATCTTTACGGATCATCCCGATGCATACGTGAGCGCGTGCAAGATGAAATGAGTTTGCAACTGAGACTGTCAACCGGTTGACAGTCTCACTGTGGACAATTTTTCAATATTCCCCAAGCTTCTGTCGGCCCCATGAAGGGTTAAGAAGGGGTTTCAGGCAGCATGCTGCCTGCCCGCGCAATGTTGCCCTGTACTGTTGCAAGCAGGGAATCAGCGGCTTCTAAAGGTGACGGCATGTCAAGGCTGGAGATCGGACAGCATCCGTCCCGGCGTATCCGTAAATTCGCGCGCGGTACCGACCATCCTGATTGCGCGCTCCTGGATTCCCGGCTGAAACACATAGCATGCCCCCAAGCCATGGCCGGTGGCGGCCGCAGTGGAAAATATATCCCAATCGTGCAGGCGCGCTTTCGATATCAGTACCGATCGGCGCAATATGACAATCGCCTCATAATCGTCGGGGTCGGGAAACGCACTTTCCGCCCAGGCGGGCAGGCGCTTGATGTCGTGGCCGGTAAAGGCCTCCGGCGCCAGCAGCGTGGCGCCATCGATCGTCCAGTTCAGGATTTCCCTGCCGTCGCGCCGCAGCGACAAACTGCGCGCCCCTTTTTCCTCCAGATATGGCGCTTCGACATCGTATTGGCGCAGCCTCGTACCACGCGCCGCATGGGCAATCGCCAGGCCCGCCAGATCGAACATGTGCGTGCACTGCTGCGAGCAGTCCGCGTGCTGGAACACCGCCAGCGGGTGCGGTGACAGTGGCATGCCGATCAGGCGACCGAGCGCCTCGACCGAGTGCGGGCACAGTGACCACGGGACGCGAATCGGCAGCCCTTGAATGGCGGTCACGTGTGCGCCGTCATGCCGGATGATGACGGCAAAACGATGCAAGTCATCTTCCATATCCGCGCGCGCTTCATTTTCCGACGTCGCGATGCATATGCGCCGTCGATAGATGCCTGGATTCATGCAGTCATTCTCTTATCTATACGCCGACGTAGCGATGCCATATCTCGGGCGCTTCGCGCAAGCGCGCGCTGTTGCCTGACCATACCACGCAGCCGCGCTCAATGACCGTATGGTGATCCGCCAGCGCCAATAGTCGTTCGACATATTTGTCGATCACAAGTATGGTCTGGCCCTGTTCGCGCAGCTGGCCCAGGCAGGTCCAGATTTCCTCGCGAATCAGCGGCGACAGGCCTTCGGTGGCCTCATCCAGAATTAGCAAATGTGGATTAGTCATCAGGGCGCGTCCGATCGCCAGCATTTGCTGCTCGCCACCCGACAACTGATTGCCGAGGTTGCTTGCGCGTTCCTGTAGTCGCGGAAACAGATTGTACACACGCGCTAATGTCCACGGCTCGCTGGTCTTGCTGCGATTGCCGGCGAAGGCGACCAGATTTTCCTTGACTGTGAGGTTGGGGAAAATCTGACGGCCTTCCGGTACGATGGCAATTCCGAGGCGGGCAATGCGGTCGGTTGCCAGCGCATCGATGCGTCGATCGCAAAAATGAATCGCTCCCTTTCTGATGCGCGTCAGGCCCAGGATCGAGCGTAGCGTGGTCGTTTTTCCGACGCCGTTGCGGCCCAGTAAAGTGGCGACCTCGCCGTGCCTGATATCGAAGCTGACGCCGAACAATACCTGACTGGAGCTGTAGGCTGTTTCGATATTGTCGACTTGCAGGATCGTTTTCATGCCGCTACCTCGTCGCCTATATACACTACCTCGTCGCCAAGATACGCTTTCTTGACTTCGATATTGGCGCGAATTTCATTCGGCATGCCGGTGGCGATGATGCTTCCCGCTACCAGCACCGAAATGCGGTCGGCCAACTGGAACACGGCGTCCATGTCATGCTCGATCAGCAGGATGGCGACTTCGCTGCGCAGGCTTCTGATAAGCGATATCATGCGTGCGGACTCTTCCGAACCCATGCCGGCCATAGGCTCGTCGAGCAACAATAATTTGGGGCTGGTCGCCAGCGCCAGTCCCACTTCGAGCTGACGCTGTTCGCCGTGCGCCAGGCTGCCTGCGATGGCATCGATGCGCGCACCCAGTCCGATCCGCTCGCCGATGGTACGCGCCTGTTCGAATAGCACGCGTTCACTGATGGCCGGCTGCCAGAAACGCATGCTGCTGCCGCTGCGCGCCTGCACCGCTAGCGCCAGATTATCGAGCACCGAATAGGATCTGAAGATATTGGTGATCTGGTAAGAACGCACCAGACCACGCGTGACCCGCTTGTGCATCGGCAGGCGCGTGACATCCTGGCGGTCGAACAGGATGCTGCCCTGGTTCGGCGCGATGGCGCCGGAGATCTGATGGATCAGCGTGGTCTTGCCAGCACCGTTGGGGCCGATGACGACGTGGATTTCACCGCTAGCGACGCGCAGGCTCAGATTGTTAGTCGCAATCAGACCACCATAGCGTTTCACCAGATTGCGCAGTTCCAGCAATGGAATGCCATCGCTCATGCCTTCCCTCCGTGACGTTTGAGACGCTCGAACAAGCTTGCCAGGCCTCGCGGCAAAAATAGCACGACTCCCAGCAGGATAAGACCAAGCGCAAGTTGCCAGTGAATGGTGTAGCTGGACAGGATTTCTTCCAGCAGTAGCATTGTGACCGCGCCGATGATGCCGGCGGCAAAATAACCTATGCCTCCCAGGATCACCATCACCATCAGGCTGGCGGACTGCGTCCAGTGCATCAGGTTCGGGCTGACCATCAAGGTCAAATTGGCCAGCAGTGCGCCCGCTAGGCTTGCCAGCGCACCGGCTATCACAAAGCAGACCAGCTTGTAACGAAACACCGGATAGCCGATTGCCTCCATACGGATCTTATTTTCACGCACTGCTTGCAGCACTCGTCCGAAGCGCGAATTGATCAAGCGATGGATCAGGGAGATCGCGACGACGAATATGAAAAGTACAACATAATAAAAAGTGGTGTCCGAAGCGAGATCAATGCCGAGTGTGGAGCGTCTCGGCAGGTTCATGCCGTCGTCCCCGCCATAGGCCTTGAGCGAGATGAAGACGTAGTAGATCATTTGTGCGAAGGCGAGCGTGATCATGATGAAATACACACCCTTGGTGCGCAGTGAAATCAGGCCGATGATCAGCGCCAGCAGCGCGCCCGCCAAAAATGCGGCAGGCCAGCTGATCCAGGCCGACAGCACGCCATACTGCATCAGGATGGCGACCGTGTAGGCGCCGGCACCGAAGTAGGCGGCGTGGCCCAGGCTGACCATGCCGCCGAAGCCGAGAATCAGGTTGAGGCTGGTAGCCGCTAGCGCAAAAATCAGCAGGCGGCTGACGACGCCGATATAAAACGTCTCGCCCGATATCTCTGCCGCAAACGGAAACGCCGCTAGCAGCACGAGCAGTATCGGCACCCACAGACGCGACAACGGATGATGCATTTTGCTGTACATGTGCGCTGCCCTCTAACCGCGCGCAGGGAACAGACCCTGCGGTTTAAAAAACAGTACGGCAGCCATCAATACGTAAATCAGGATGGACGCCAGCGCCGGGCCGAGATTGGAAGCGATGTCCGGCGGCATGATGGCCCGCAGCATGGCCGGCAACAGGCTGCGGCTGAGCGTATCAACCACGCCGACGAGCACGGCGCCGACCAGCGCGCCGCGTATTGAGCCGATGCCGCCGATCACGATCACGACAAATGCCAGAATCAGGATGCTTTCACCCATGCCGACCTGTACCGCCAGAATCGATCCTAGCAATGCGCCGGCAAGCGCGCACAGGGCGGCACCGAATGCAAACAGCAGGGTGAACACGAGCTTGATGTTGACGCCCATCGCGCTCGCCATTTCACGGTTGGATGCGCCGGCGCGAACCAGCATGCCCAGTCGGGTCTTCACGACGATCAGGTACAGCAAGGCTGCCACTGCCAGGCCGGCAGCGATGATGAACAGGCGGAACGAGGAATAGAAGAACCCCGGCAGGATCTCCACCGGCTGCGACAAACCGGGCGGCGCGTTGAGCATCAGCGGCTGCGCGCCCCAGATCATGCGCGCCGCTTCATTGAAGATCAGGATCAGGGCAAAGGTGCCGAGTACATGCGACATGTGATCGCGTGAATACAGCCTGCGCAATACCGTCGTTTCCAGCAGCACTCCGAGTACCGCGGTGGCCGCGACCGCCAGCAGCAGGCCAAGCCAGAACGAGCCTGTCAGCGCGACGAAGGTGGCCGCGAAATACGCGCCGAGCATATACAGTGAGCCATGCGCCAAGTTGATGAAATCCATGATGCCGAATACCAGCGTCAAGCCGGCCGCCAGCAGAAACAGCATCAGGCCGAATTGCAACCCGTTCAGGAAGAGCTCGAAGATCAGTGTGATATCCATACCCATGCTTTCATGATGCCAATGACGAGGTGCCGGCTCGCATGATTTTTCAGGGCGCATCGCGATGCGCCCTGCAGTTGCTGTTACATCACTAGCCCGCCGCTCGCCAGCACCACCTCGCCGGTGACGTAGTCCGATTCCGGAATGCACATCAGATATACTGCGCCCGCCGCTTCTTCCGGCGTGCCGCCGCGTCCCAACGGAATCATCTTGTTCATGAATTCGATGAACTCCGGCTGGATGCCCATCTTGACTTCGCGCTCACCGATTTTGGCGATGGCGTCGCCAGAGCCGACTGGCTGCGTCATGCGGGTCTGGATCAGACCGAACGCGACACAGTTGACGTTAACCTGATAGCGTCCCCATTCCTTGGCCATGGTCTTGGTCATGCCGAGGATGGCCGCCTTGCCGGCGGAATAGCCCATCTGGCCGGCGTTGCCATACAGGCCGGCAATGGAAGAAATGTTGACCACCTTGCGGTTGAAGCTGCGGCTTTCGGTTTTTTCCTTTTTACTTGCTTCACGGATGTAGTCGGCGGCGGCGCGCAGGATGCGGAACGGCGCGGTGGCATGCACATCGAGCATGGCCTGCCATTGTTCGTCGGTCATTTTCTGGATCACGCCATCCCAGGCGTAACCGGCGTTGTTGATGATAATGTCGAGGCCGCCGAAGGTTTCCAGTGCGGCCGCGACGATACGCGTGCCGAAGTCGGGCGCGGTCACATCGCCCAGGCAGGCGACGGCTTTGCTGCCGAGTGCGTGCACCTTGGAGATGGTATCGTCGGTCGGCCCGCTGTCAAGATCGTTGACAACGATGCTGGCGCCTTCACTGGCGAGTTTCAATGCGATAGCCTGGCCGATGCCGCGGCCCGAGCCGGTGACGATGGCGATTTTTCCTTGCAGCTTTTTCATGTCGCTTCCTCTTTGCTTGTCTTAAAAAATGTAAGTTTTCCCGTTCCGGTGTGGAATAGCAGTGAAAGTGTGCTATCCGGCGATGATGCCTTGCTCCCGCAAACTTACGCACTTGGCTTCGGCAATGCCGGCTTCGCGCAGCACTGCCAGCGTGTCCTGCCCGTATTTGGGCGGAAAGCGAAATGTGCTCGGCGCACCCGCGACATCCACCGCCATCGGCTGCATGCGCACCAGCTTGCCGTCGGGCGTACGGGTAGCAGTGAGCTTGTCGCGGATGGCGGCCATCTCGCGTACTCCCGGGATATCGTGTATCGGTGCGTGCGGGATGGTCGCTTTGCGCAATTCCTCGCTTAGCGCGGCGGTGCTACAGCGCCGCGTCGCCGCCGTCATGTCACGCTGGATCGCATCACGCTCCTGGTGTCGGCCTTCATTGGTGCGGCGCACTGCGTTGGCGACGTCGAAGAATTGCGCGGTTTCGCACAGGCGCTTCCACTGCACGTCGCTGCCGATGGCGATATAAATGAAGCCGTCGGCGGTCGGGTAGACATTGGTCGGAATGAACTTACGATGCGCGTTGCCGCTACGTGTGATTTCGTCCGGACGGCAGTCGAAGTCGAGCAGTGGCAGGGTGGTGATGAGCCAGGACGCGGCGGCCTGCAGCATCGAGATATCGATGCGCGTGCCGCGGCCGGTCTCGGCGCGTTCGGCCAGCGCCAGCATCACGTTGGCATACACTTCGTCGCCCGCCTTGAGATCGACCAGTGGCACGCCGGACAGCATCGGCGGGCCGTCCGGGTCGCCGGTTAGTTCCATGTAACCAGTCATCGCCTGGATTACCGGATCGTAGCCGGGCGCATCGGGATAAGAAGGGCCCATGGCAGAAATCCCGGCCCAGATCAGATCCGGCTTGACAGCGCGCAGCGTCTCGTAGTCGATGCCCAGCTGCTGGTAGCGCCGCGGCACCGTATTGCAGCAAAAAATATCGACATCAAGCTCCCTGATCAATTGCTGCAATACCGCCTGTCCCTCCGGCTCCTTCAGATTCAGGGCGATGCTTTCCTTGCCGACATTGGGCGCCACGAAGTAAGTGCGGCGATCATCGTCCACGACCTTGGCGCCGATGTAGCGATTGGGGTCGCCTGGCAGGCCGGCGCCACTCGGCGTTGACTCGATGCGGATCACGCGCCAGCCGAGCTGCGCGAAGCGCAGCGTGGCGTAGGGCAGCGACAGCGCCTGCTCCATCGACAGGATGGTGCGGCGCTTCATGCGGGTTGCCAGTACGGTTTTTTGGATCGGCCGCGCAGCGCGCTGTATACCCGCTCGGGCGTGAATGGTAGATCGTAGATACGCACGCCGGTGGCGTTATAGATGGCATTGGCGGTGGCCGCCGCGATGCAGATCGCCGGTGCTTCGCCCACACCTTTTGCGCCCTGCGGGCCTTCTCCATCCATCGATTCGATGAAGCTGATGTCCATCTCTGGAATCTCGGGCGCGGTCACCAGCTTATAGTCGCGGAAGTTGGGATTGCGTATGACGCCATTCTCGACCATCAGGTTTTCGGTCAGCGCATAGCCCTGGCCCATCACCACGCCGCCTTCGATTTGGCCTTCAATGCCGAGCCGGTTCAGCACCCGACCCACGTCGTGCGCAGCGGTGACCTTGGTCATCTTGACAATGCCGGTCTCGGTATCGACTTCGACCTCGACCACTTGGGTGGCCCAGGCGTAGGCAGCCGACACGTCGCCCTTGAAGCCCTTGTCCTGATGCACGCTGGGCGGTTCGTAGTAGAAGGTGGTCATCACCAGTTCGGCCTTGTCGGAGAAGTGCAGTTGACGCAGCAGGCGCGGCAGGTCGATCAGCGGTTCGCCGCTTGCGGCCCGGGTCACGTAGCCGCCGCGCAGGTCGAGCTCGTCCTCGGCGCATTCGAATTTTCTGGCGGCTGCCGCCAGCAGTTTGATCTTGGCTTTCCTGGCTGCACCGATGGCCGAGTTGCCGGCGATGAAGGTGGTGCGCGACGCATGTACGCCCACATCCCATGGCGTGATCGCGGTGTCGTTGTTAATCACGGTGATCGCCGACATCGGCAATCCCAGTTCTTCGCACACCAGTTGCGACAGCACCGTCTCCGAGCCCTGGCCGATCTCGGAAGCGCCGGTGATCAACGTCACGTGGCCGAAATCGTCCATCTTCAGGATCGTCCCGCAGCCGTCGGACTGATGGATCTTGGCGCCGCCGCCGACGTGCAACATCGCGGCCATGCCGATGCCGCGTTTGATCGGCCCCGGCGCATTCTGGTTTTTGCGGTTCTTTTCGAGCTTGCGCCGGAAGTCACTACGCTCGGCGGCCGTGGTCAGACATTCTTTGAAGCCGCAGCTCCTGAATACCATGCCCTGGCCGGTCACTTCGCCGGCTTCCTGCGCGTTCTTCATGCGGAATTCGAACTGGTCCATGCCGATCGCCTCGGCCAGCTTATCCATCTGCTGTTCGATCGCGAAGGTGGCCTGCAGGTTGCCGTAGCCGCGGAACGAGCCGGCATACGGGTTGTTGGTATACATCGCGACGGTGTGGTAGTCGCAGTGCGGCACCCGATACAGCGAGGAAAAGGTCTGCATCATCACGAACGGCGTGGTCGCGCCCCATGACGTGTAGGCGCCGTTGTCGTGCAGTGTGTGCACCTGGCGGAAGGTCAGGGTGCCGTCTTTCTTGCAGCCAGAGCGCAGCGTTAGCAGCACCGGCTGGCGCGTCGGCGAGGCCAGGAATTCCTCTTCGCGCGTGAACACCAGCTTCACCGGCCGCTTGGTCAGACGCGCCAGGAACACGCAGATCATTTCGAACGGGTAGATGTCGAGTTTGGAGCCGAAGCCGCCGCCGATCGGCGGCTGGATGATGCGCACCCGGCTCGGGTCCATCTGCAGGTACTCGGCGAACTCGCGCTTGTGCAGAAACGGCACCTGCGTGTTCGAGTACATCAACAGATTGCCGGACGCGTCGAACTCGGCGATCATGCCCGACACACCCATGCAACAATGGGTGACATAATGCAGCTTGAATGTGTCTTCGACCACCACATCCGATTCGGCTTCGCCCTGCGCCACATCGCCGTGCTGGTAATCGAAGCGCATCGCGACGTTGTCCGGCTTGTCCGCATGGATCGCCGGCGCCCCCGGTCTGGCAGCAACTTCGGGGTCGGCCAGTACCGGCAGATCCTCGTATTCCACCTTGATCAGCTTGAGCGCCTGTTCGGCGATTTCTTCGGTCTCGGCCGCGACCGCCGCGATCTCGTCGCGCTGGCTGCGCACGCGGTCGGTCTTCAACGGCAAGTGATCCTTGGCCACGCCGATCGGACGTTGGTCCGGCACGTCGGCGGCGGTGATCACGGCATGCACGCCGGGCAACGCCCGGGCGGCGGATACATCGATGCTCTTGATTACGGCATGCACCCGCGCCGAGCGCAGAATTTTCGCATGCAACTGGCCCGACAGGTTGATGTCGTGAATGTAGCGGGTCTTGCCTTCGACTTTTTCTGGTGCATCCATCTTGGCGATGCGCTTGCCGATCAGGCTTTCCTGCACAACCGGCTCTTTCAGCACGGATTTCTCTGGAACGCTCATGATGTTACTCCTGGTTCTGGATCTGGCTTACCGAGGCGATCGCCTCAACGATTTTTTTATAGCCGGTGCAGCGGCAGATGTTGCCTTCGATGCCGCGCTTGATGGCATCGGGGTCGGCATCCGGATGCGTGTCGAGCAGATGACTGGCCTGCATTACCATGCCCGGCGTGCAAAAGCCGCACTGCACCGCGCCGTGCTTGACGAAGGCTGCCCGCAGCGCAGCGGCCCTGGGGTCGGCGGCCAAGCCTTCGACGGTTACCACATTGCGTCCCTGACAATCTACTGCGAACAGCAGGCAGGCGTTGACCGATACGCCATCCATCTGGATGGTGCAGGCACCGCATTCGCCCTCGCCACAGCCATATTTGGTGCCGGTCAGTCCGATCACGTCGCGCAGCATGTCCAGCGCGCTCATGTCTATGCGCACCGTTGCGTTTTTCCTGATGCCATTTAAAGTGAAGTCGATATCAATCTTGGGCGACATGGCTAAGTATCCTTTTGGTCATATTGTGAATAAGTTGCTTGCGGTACCACGCCGACGCGCGCAAGTCGTCGATCGGATTGACCTCGTCGCGAGCAGCGCTGGCTGCGGCCTCGATGGTTGCCGCGTCGAGCCGCTTGCCTTCCAGCGCGGCTTCCGTCTGCCGGCCCCGCACCGGCGTCGCGGCCACTGCGCCGAAGGCGACGCGCACGCCGCAGAGAGTGCCATCGCGCAGCACGCCGCCGATACCGATCGAGATGGCGGAAATATCGAGCGCGGGTCGGCTGCCGAACTTGAAAAAACGTGCAGTGAAATTGTCGGGCGGCAGTGCGATGCATATGCCCGTCAGCAACTCCGTCGGTGCGCGGCTGGTCTTGCCGGGGCCGACGAAAAATTCGATCAGTGGCACGCTGCGCCTGCAAATCTTGCCGTCATCAAACGAGGCCAGTTCCGCACTGGCCTCGAGCACCAGCAGCGGCACCAGCATGTCGCCCGCCGGCGATGCGTTGCAGATATTGCCGCCGAGCGTGCCCACATTGCGGATCTGATTACTGGCAAAGTGGTCGCCGGCCTCAGCTAGCAGCGGTAGGTAACGGCGCAGCAGCGCGTTGTCCATCAACTCGGTGATGGTGGTGAGCGGGCCGATGTGGATGATGCCGTCGGCCAGGGTTACGCCTTTCAACTCGGCGATGCGCCGGATATTCATCAGCGTTTGCTTCGGCTTCAGTCGTCCGGCTTGCTGCTGCGGCATCAGGTCGGTGCCGCCGGCCAGGATGGTGACGTCGCCTCCGGCCTGCTGCAGACCTGCGAGCGCTTGTTCCAGACTGGCGGGTGCGACGTATTGTTCCATTTGTACTAGTTGGGTCATTTCGTTTTCCTTAAAAACGGATCGGTTCCTGATACCGCCCGTAAACCTTCACAAGCTCTTTCGTAATTTCGCCGACGCTGGCATATGCCTTGACCGCGGTGACGATGGCCGGCATGACGTTGATGCCGGCTGCGGCATCCTGTCCCACTTGCGCCAGCGCCTGCGCAACGGCGGCGCCATCGCGTTCGGCGCGCGTCTGGTTGAGATTTCCGAGCTGCAGGCGGGTATCTTCTTCGTTGTACGGATGGAATTCGACCGGATGATCCTCTTCCTGATCGTTGCGGTGACGATTGACGCCGACCTTGGGGAATGCCCCGGATTCGATATTGCGCTGCATCTGGTACGCCTGCGCTGACACCTTGGCCTGGATGATGCCTTCCGACACCAGCTTGACGATGCCGCCCTCGGCGTCAACTTCCGCCATGATTTCGACCATCTTGTCGCGCATCTGATTGGTCATGGTTTCGACGTAGAACGAACCGGCCAGCGGATCCACCGTTTCGCACAGGCCCATCTCGTCGGACAGTATTTGCATCGTGCGCAACGAGATGCGCGCCGAATACTCGGTCGGGATGGTGTACGCCTCGTCGTAGGAACACAGTGCCATGGTCTGCGTGCCGGACAGCGCCGAAATCAGCGCGTAGTAGGCGCCGCGCACGATGTTCAGCTCCGGCTGCTCGAAGGTCAGGCCGCCGCCGCCGCCGGCGGCGATCATGCGCAGCCACATCGAGCCGGGACTTTGCGCGTGGTATTCCTCCTGCATGATCTTGGCCCACAGACTGCGCCCGGCGCGAAACTTGCAGACCTGCTCGAAGATGTTGCCGAAGATGTTGAAGTTGTAGGACAGACGTCCGGCAAACTCATCGATGTGCAGGCCGCGCTTGATTACTTCGTCGGCATAGGCCTTGGCGATGCAGAACGCATATGCCATCTCCTGCGCCGGTGTCGCGCCCGATTCGCGGATATGGTAGCCGCATACCGAAACCGGGCTGTATTTAGGTGCGTGTTCGGCGCAGTACTCGATGGTGTCGCCCACCAGTCGGATCGATGGTTCGACCGGGAAGATCCAAGTGCCGCGGCCGATGAATTCCTTCAGGATGTCGTTTTGCGCGGTGCCGCGCAATTTGCTGATGTCGTAGCCGCGCTTCTCGGCCATCGCCAGATACATCGCGATCAGGATTACGGCCGAGCCGTTGATGGTCATCGATACCGTGATCTTTTCGAGATCGATGCCGTCGAACGCGATTTCGAAATCGCGCAGCGTATCGATTGACATGCCGACCCGGCCGATTTCGCCTTCGGCCAGCGGATCGTCCGAATCGAGTCCGATCTGGGTCGGCAGATCGAACGCGACATTCAGACCGGTCTGGCCGTTGGCGATCAGGTACTTAAAACGCTGGTTGGTGTCGCCGGGATTGCCGAAGCCGGCATACTGGCGCATGGTCCACGGCTGCTTGCGATACATCAGGCGGTGGATGCCGCGCGTGAACGGATACTCACCGGGCAGGCCGACCAGATCAACGCCACCGCTTTGCGCCACATCCTGCGCCGTGTAGAGCGTCTTGACCTCGATGCCGGACTCGTTGACGACGGGCTTGATTTCAGTCTTCAGGCGCTGGTTCATTTCACTTCACTCCGGATGTAGTTCACGATGGCGTCGAGCTTGGAGCCGGTTGGAAAAATACCTTGGAAGCCGAGCTCGCGCAGCTCCGCATGATCCTGCGCCGGCAGGTTGCCGCCAATCATCCAGAGCTTGTCGGATAGCCCGCCGGCTTCTAGCAGCGGTTTCAGCTTGCGGCAGAACGGCAGGTGCGAACCGGCCATGCTGGACATGGAGATCACGTCGACGTCCTCTTCCAGAGCGATGCGCGCTACCGCTTCCGCAGTCTGGCGCAAGCCGGTGTAGATCACTTCGAAGCCGGCATCCATCATGGCGCGCACCACTATCTTGGCGCCCTGATCGTGCCCGTCCAGGCCGGGTTTGGCCAGCAGGACCTTGATCCGCCGTTGCTGCGATTGTTTCGGTTCGGGCTGCGTTGCAAGGTTCATGCGGTCACCTCCTTGGCGATAATGAGTTTCAGAATTTCGCTGGTGCCGCCACCGATCAGGGTGAAGCGCACGTCGCGCAGATAGCGCTGTACCGGGTATTCCATCGCGTAGCCGTACGAAGCCAGCACGCGCGCGGCCTGGTCGCAGATCGTGGCCGCCGTCTCGGTGGCGAATAGTTTGGCCATCGCTGCTTGCTTGTGGTGCGGCCGATTGGTGTCGTGCAGCCAGGCCGCGTAGTACACCAGGTGCGTGGCGGCTTCGAGTTCGGTGGCCATTTCGGCCAGCTTGAACTGGATTGCCTGGAAGCGGTTGATCGGCTTGCCGAACTGCTTGCGTTCGGAGGCGTAGCGCACCGCTTCATCCAATGCGGCGCGCGCCACGCCCAGACCCATCGCGCCGGTGATGATGCGGATCTCGGCCAGCGTTTTTTTCAAGTGTCCTTCGCCGTCGCCTTCCTCGCCCGACAGGCGATGGCTGTCGGGCACGAAGCAGTCGACGAACGCGACTTCGGAAGTGGGCAGGGCCAGCACGCCCATTTTGTGGATCTCGCGGCCGACGATCAAGCCCTTGAAGCTGCGCTCCACGAGAAAGATGGTGAGCTTGTTTTCCGCGCCGGCGCGGGCGAACACGGTGAAGAAGTCGGCCACCGGCGCCGAGGTGATCCAGGTCTTCTGGCCGTTCAGCAGATAACCGCCATCCACTTTGGTGGCGCGGGTGGCGATGCTGCCCAGGTCGGAGCCGGCGTTTGGTTCGGTCATGCAGATGGCGGCGATTTTTTCGCCGCGCAGCGCCGGTTTGAACAGGCGTTCGATGATGTCGGCGTTGCCCAGCATGTGCAGGAACTTGGTGCCCATCAGAGACTGCATCGCCACTGCGCCGGCCAGCGACATACAGCCGCGCGCCACTTCCGAAAGCGCAAGGCAGAATTCGGTCAGGCCCATGCCGGTGCCGCCAACTTCTTCGGGATAACGCATGCCGAAAAAGCCGAGGTCGGCCAGTTCCCCGAACAGTGCGCGCGGAAAAGCGCGCGCCTCGTCGAGCGCGGCCGCCTGCGGTGCGATACGTTCGTCGCAGAAGCGGGCGAACGTATCGCGCACCGCCTTTTGTTGATCGGAGAGTTCGAAGTTCATTGCAGTTCGCTGTCTGTCATCCCGTAGTCGCGCTTGGCTGCATCAGCTGTGATGATGCCGTTCTTCACCTCTTCGGCCAGCAGCTTGCGGTCGCGTTTTTTCGGATCGCCATAGCCGCCGCCGCCGCCCGCTTCCTGATGATAGATGGTGCCCATGGGAACGCCGGTGATCAGATCCTTGTTTTTCGGCGTCACGGTGCTGCCGTCCGGGTAGCGTAGTCGGATGAAATTCAGTGTGCCTTCGCCGCCGCCGAACAGACCGAATGCCGGCTCGAAATCACCGTCGCCGAACGTCACCAGTTGCGTGTCGTCCGAACCGATCCTGAAAATCGTTTCCACACCCAGCCCGCCGCGCCATTCACCGGCGCCGGCCGAGTCGGTCAACAGCTCATGCTTGATCAGCGTGTGTGGAGTCTGCTGCTCGAACATTTCATAGTCCTGGTCGAGGATGCCGCCGGATGCGTCGATCATGCCGATATGGTCATAACCGTCGGTGCCTAGCATTGCGCCGGAGCCTCCCTTCAAGCCCATGAAGCCGATATCCACGTACTTCTCGTTGTTGCGCGGATCGATACCCGTGGTCAGCGAGCACAGCAGGTTGTTCCAGCCCGCCGTCACGCGGTCCGGCATGACCGGCGCTAGCGCGCGCTGGATCGCGTCGGCGTTTGGCGGACACAGATGATTGCCGAAGGTGGTGGCCTTCGGATAAGCCGCGTTCAGGATTGTGCCCTGCGGGATCACAATTTCTATTGGCTGCAGCATGCCCTCGTTGTGCGGAATGTCCGGATTCACCATTTGCAGCAGGGTCAGGATGGTGGCCGATGCGCTCGAAGTGAAGGTGCCGTTGACGAAACCGTTGGTCTGGGGGTCGGTGCGCGAGTAGTCGAACTTGATGGCGCGATCCTTGACCTCGATATCGACGCGAATCGTGAACTTTGAGCCCGGATGACGGCCGTCGTAATAAACATAGCCTTCGCCGGAATAGTTGCCGTTGGGGATCTTGGCGATCTCCGCTTCCATCATCTTGCGGGTGGCGTCGAACAGCGCCTGCTTGTGTGCCTGGTAGCTGTCCATGCCATACTTGCCGAGCAATTCCAGCAGGCGCCTTTCGCCCACAGTGCACGCGCCCATTTCAGCCTTCATGTCGTGCTGCACGATGTCGAAGCGGATGTTGGCGAAAATAAGGTTCCACACATCCTTGCGCAGTTTGCCCTTTTCGACCACCTTGACCGGCGGGATGCGCAGCGCTTCCTGCCAGACTTCCACCGCATTCGGATTGTAGCCGCCGGCAACGTTGCCGCCGATGTCAGCCTGGTGGCCCTTGACCGCAGTCCACGCAACCAGATTGCCCTCCAGGAAGATTGGTTTGAAGACCGCGACGTCGTTGTTCTGATTGCCCAGACTGAATACGTCGTTGTGAAAAATCACGTCACCAGGATATATCTCGTCACCGAAATATTCCTTGATATATTTGCACACCGGCGCCAGCGAAAAAGCCAAAATCGGCAGGTTTTCGGTCTGCTCCAGCATATTGCCATCGCCATCGTACAGGCCGGTCACGTAATCCTTGGCCTCGCACAGGATCGGCGAGCGGGTGGTCTGTTCCATCGAGATGCTCATCTCGTCCGTGATGGACTTGAAGGAGCGCGCATACACGGAGAGCAGGATCGGATCGATTTTTACGGCGCTCATGCCAACACCTCCTTCTTGCTGGTCGGAGTCGATTGTTTGACTTCTTCTTTCATTTCATGCAGGCCGGATTTGACTAGGTCTTCGCGACCCTTGCGGAACAGTGCGAACGAGCCGTAGGCATCAACGACGCAATCGAAGGAGGCGCTCACAAAGATGGCGGTGGTTTCCTGTTCGATCATGGCCGGGCCTTGAACCCTGTTGCCGAAGCGCATCTTGTGACCATCAAACAGAAAGATGCTGTTGAACTTCCTGGTTTCCGGGATGTAGATGCTGCGCTCACCCTTGATCGCGGCGGTAACATCGGCGCCGGCCCACAACTCCTTGCGATAGGACGGCTTGTCGGTCAGGCCCACGGCTTGTACCCGCACGTTGATGATTTCCACCGGCGTGTTCTCTTGTTCCAGCGAATAGCCGTACAGGCGATTGTGCTCGGCGTGGAAGGCGTGCGCGATGGCGGCGGCGTCCCGACCATCAATCAGGTCGCGAGGCACTGCCAACGACACTTCGTGGTATTGCTTGATGTAGCGACAGTCGAGCTTGACGATATTGCTGCGCCGGGCTTCAGAAATGCGCTCCTCGCTAAGCTGTCGTGCGCCTTCGCGCGACATGTCGCCGATGATGACGGTCAGTTTTTCCCAGTCGATCTGTTCCAGCCGCGCCACGAAGGTCCGCACGAAATCATGCTTTAGTTCGCTCATCAGCATGCCGAACGCGCACAGCACGGACGACTCGCGCGGCACAAGTTGGAATGGGATTTCCAGCTCTTCACAGATCAGGCAGGAATGGATAGGACCTGCGCCGCCGGCCGGGATGAAGGGGAACTCGCGCGGATCGAAACCGCGTTTGATGGTCACTTCACGCACGCCTTGCGCCATGTTGTTGCAGGCCACGCGATACATGCCGGCGGCAGCTTCCTCGATGGACAGGCCCATCGGCTTAGCAATATGTTCTTCGATGGCGCGCCGCGCTGCGGCGACATCCAGCTTCATTTTGCCGCCGGCGAAGAATTCGGGGTCGAGATAGCCCAGCACCACGTTGGCATCGGTGGTGGTGGGCAGCTTGCCACCCTTCATGTAGCAGGCCGGCCCGGGATCGGCACCGGCGCTCTGCGGTCCCATGCGCAGCATGCCACCTTCATCGAGCCAGCCGATCGAGCCGCCGCCGGCACCGATGGTGTGGATATCGAGCATCGGCAGCGCGATCTTGTGGCGCGCGATTTCGCCGTCGTTCTTGATCATCGGACTGCCTACCGCAACCGAGGCTTCGAAGCTGGTGCCGCCCATGTCGGTCGTGATGCACTTGTTCTGGCCGTGCGCGCCGACATAAAACAAGCCGGCGCCCGGACCGCCAGCCGGGCCGGAAAGAAGCGTCAGTGCAGCTTTTTCGCGCGCCAGTTGCGGCGAGATCACGCCGCCATTCGATTGCATGATCAGAAGCAGACCCTGAAACCCGGCCTGCTTCAGGCGGTCGACCAGCTGGTCGAGGTAGTGATTGAGTTTCGGCCCTACGTAAGAATTGAGCGCAGTGGTGCTGACGCGCTCATAGAAGCGGATCGAAGGCAGCACAGCGGTCGATACACTGAGGTAGGTATCGGGCATTTCGCACCGTACCAGTGCCGCTGCCGCCTGTTCATGCAATGGATTGGCGAATGAATTCATGAAGCAGATCGATACTGCCTGCACGCCTTCCTGCTTGAACAGCGCAATCGCCTGGCGCACCTGCTCCAGGTCGAGCGGCGCGGTTTCCGCGCCATTGCGATCCAGACGACCCTTGATGCCGGCGCGCAGACGGCGCGGTACCAGCGGTTTAACGTTGGTGTAGCGGTTGTTGTACTGCTCCTCGCGGATGCCGCGCCGCATTTCCAGCGCGTCGCGCACGCCTTCGGTAGTGAGCAGGCCGCAGCGCGCGCCGTTGCCGGTCAATGTGGCGTTGGTGGTTACCGTGGTGCCATGCACGATGGTGTCGATGCTCGGGGCGAAGTCGGCCAGCGACAGCGGCGGGTTCATGCTGGCGGCGATGTCGGCAAGACCCTTGACGACTGCGATGGACGGATCCGACGGCGTTGACAGGGTCTTGAAGATAGCCGGCTCGGCGTCGTCGCGAGTGACGACGAAGTCGGTGAAGGTGCCGCCGACGTCGATTCCTATTTTCAGCGCCATTGTTTGTGCTCCATTAGTAGTTGGCATGAATTCTCTTGTGTTGATGGGTCAGGCATGGCTTCGTTCGCGACCAGTCGGCGCACGTCTTCCTTGCGGATCTTGCCCACGGCAGTGCGCGGCAAGCGGTCGACGAATTGGACCTCCCTGGGATGCTTGAAGCGGGCGATACGACCTTCGAACATTTTCAGAATGTCCTGTGCCGTGAGGCGTCTGTCGCCTGCCAGTACAACGACCGCCACCACAATTTCGCCCCAGCGCGCATCGGGTCGGCCGACCACCGAGGATTCAACGATGTCAGGGCATTCGGCCAGCACATTCTCAATTTCGGCCGGATAGATGTTCTCGCCGCCGGAAATGATCACGTCCTTGATGCGGCCATCGACATACATGAAACCGTCGGTATCCCAATGTCCGATGTCGCCGGTGTAGAGCCAGCCGCCGATCAGCGCGGCGGCAGTTGCCTGCGGCGCATTCCAGTAGCCGAGCATGACATTGGGGCCGCGCACGATGATTTCGCCGCTTGCGCCGGAGCTTACGTCCCGATTGGCGTCATCAACGATGCGCACCCGGCAGTGCGCCGCCGGGCGGCCGGTCGAACCGGCCTTGCGCACGGCCTCGTCGGCCTTGAGATAAGCGGCAATCGGGCAGGTTTCGGTTGAGCCGTAGACTTGCACCAGCGGCACGCCGCACGCATGCACGGCACGGATCAGCCGGTCGGGCACAGTGGTGGAGCCGGTGGTGATCATGCGCAGGCTGGAAAAGTCGGCGCTTTGCCAGCGCCCAGTGGCCATCATCATGTCGAGTTGCGCCGGCACCAGCACCGTGAGCGTGATGCGCTCGTGCTCGATGGCGTCGAAGGTGGCGTCCACATTAAACTTCGGATGCAGCACCACGGTGCAGCCAATACGAAGGCCGGGGGTGGTCTGATTGTTGAGGCCGCCGACATGGAACAGCGGTAGCGTGGTGAGAATGACGTCGTCGGCTGTCAGGCTGTGCATGTCCGCGCTGTTGGAGGCATTCCAGGTCAGTGCGCCCTGGCTTAGCAGCACGCCCTTCGGTTTGCCGGTAGAACCGGAGGTATAGCAGATCAGCAGTGGGGTATCGGAACCGACAAGGGGGTCGCGCGGTACAGCATTGCCTGCTCGCCCGAGAAAGTCTTTATAGGCAATCCAGCCGTTCGCTGCCTGAGCGAAACGCACCAGGGTCGACTTTCCGAGTTCGCTGCGAAATGCATCGGTCTGCTCGCAGAACTGTGGCTCGACGAACAGCACCGTCGGCGGACAGTCCGCCAGCATCTGGCGGTGTTCAGGACCGGCCAGCCGCCAGTTGAGTGGCATGAACAGGGCCCCCAAGCGGGCGCAGGCGAACAGCATGGCAAGCATTTCCGGGCTGTTGAGCCCCAGATAGGCCACGCAGCAGCCGCGTCGGACATCTGACGCGGCCAGCGCCGAGGTCAGCTGCCGTATCAGCGCGGCCAGATCGGCATACGACAAATCACGATCTGGAAAACGCAGCGCCACCTTGTCGGGCGTAAGCCCGGCATGACGTTCTATCCACTCCGACAGATCCATACTTTATCTCCTCCATATACCGCCGGGCGCTTATTACGCCTCTATAGCGGTGACTCAATCGTTGCTAGTAGGGCGGAAAAGCGAAGCGCCTTCCGCCGGGCTCGGCGCTATGGCGGAAGGCGCTTCGCTTTTCCGCCCTACTTTCTTATGGCTTGCTAAGCGTCACATACCTCCAGCACTACCGCCATTGCGGTATCCCCCGCTGCGCAGCCGGTGAACAATCCGAAGCCGCCACCGCGAATCGCCAGTTCCTCGATCAGTTCGATGATCGCGCGGGTGCCCATCGGCGCCTGCGGATGACCCCAGACCAGCGAACAGCCGTAATTGTTCATCTGCATCAAGTCGGCGCCGGTTTCCTGGGCGAAGAACAGGTCGTTTACCGCGAACGGGTTATGGGTCTTGATCGCGTTCATCCGGTCTATCGTCAGTCCGGCCTGCTGCAGTGCGCGCCGAGCTGCCGGAACCGTCGCTTCGGGCATGCGTGCGAGCGCAACGCGAGCCAGTCCGAAGCCATGCAGCCGCACCGCGATCGCGGGATTGGTTGACATTTCGCGCGCCTTGCCGGGCGTGGTGACAATGAGAGCCGCGTTGCCGTCGGCCGGATGGGTCTGCCCGCCGAACGTGAGACTGCCTCCTTCCATCACCGGAGCCAATTTGGCAAGTCCTTCCGCGCTCGAGTGATTGACGCCCTCGTCGCCTTCCAGTCTGGCTACGGTTTTTTTGAAGTTGGGCGCTGGGACATCGAAAGGCAGCGTTATGAAGCGCTTCAGAAAGGCCGAATCGTCCGCCAGCGCAGCGCGATACTGTTCCTCGCGACGCAGCACCACTTCGTGCTGGCGGGCCGTGCTGATACCGTGGCTGGAAGCGACGTTTTCCGCTGTTTGCAGCATCGAGTGTCCGCCGAGCGGGTCGCAGCCGACGTTGTCTATCACCCAGTTCTCGGCGATGCCGGTACCGCCGGGGCCGCGTGGATTGGGATAATACAAATGCGGGCCGTTGGAAGTCCGGTCGCAGTTGATGACAAGCGCTGTTGTGGCCATGCCGGCTTCGATTTCCTGGGTGGCTGCCAGCAGCGTGCGCACGCCGGTGGCGCAGGCCTGCATCAGAGTAGGGCCGCCGGCCTGTTTGGCACCGATCATGCCCATCACCCATGGGGCGCCGTAGAAAGCGAACTTTTGCGGCACTGACATACCGAGCACGCCGTAGTCGAACGATGCCGGGTCGATCTGCCGCTTGCCCAGCTCCAGTCGCGCCACATGCGCGGCGAACTCAAGACTGTGCAGGTTGGCGAAGCTGCCCTGCCAGCGCGCGAAGGGGGTGCTCCAATAGGCGCCGTAGGGAATCTCTGCTTTGTAGGTCATGTCGTTTCAACTCTCTGAACTGGTGCGGGATCGCAATTCTTTTCGTATGCTTGTTACAGGCTCGTGCCTTGTTGTGTTATGGCAGTGCGACCGTCGCCTTGCCTTGCTGAACCTTCTCGCCCTTCTGGTTTTGCACGGCTATATCCAGATCGACCAGCTGGTCTCCGTCTTCGGTGCGTTTGGCCGCCACTGTGCCGGTACAGGTCAGCACATCGCCGGGAAAACTCATCGCAACGAAACGCGCAGACAGACTGCGGATCTGCCTCTGCGGCACCCACTGGGCCAGCATCTGCCCGAGAAAGCCGAGCGGGAGCATGCCGTGCGCAATCACACCGGACAGACCACCGATCCTGGCGGCTTCTTCGTCCTGGTGAATCGGGTTATGGTCAGCGCCGGCGCCGGCGTAGAGCGCCAGCTGGAGGCGACTGATGGATGGTTTGGCAAGCGGCGCAATCGCGTCGCCGACATTGATGTCATCGAAACGGATCATATTGTCATTCCTTAGCTGTTGCGCACCACGACGGTGATGCGCAGATCGCAGATATGCTCTTCGCGCTGGTTGTCGAGCCGGATGTCGGTAATGATGAATTCCAGCGCGCCGTTCTTTTTGTCATACACGTCGACGACCTTCTGCCGTCCGGTCAGGACGTCGCCGGCGCACAGGTCGGCGTGATAAGTAAACGATTGTTCAGCGTGCATGGCGCGCCGCTTGTCGATGCCCAGTTCGTCGAGAATCAGAAAACACTGGTTGGCTTCCATTGCGACTGCGAACGGAAAGCTGGGTGGCGCTGGCAGTGACCGGTAACCTGCCGCCTGTGCGACCGCCTCATTGAAGTAGATCGGATTGGTGTCGCCGATCGCTTCGGCGAAGCTGCGGATCCAGCGCTTTTCCACCTCTATGCTGAAGGGTGGGTATTCCTTGCCGATAAGGCTCTTGTCAATCATTGCTGCAGGCTCCCTTTTCAAGTATTTCCGGAGTTTTCGGTATTGTCGCCAGTCTGGAGGTTCAGGCCGACGGCTGCGATAAAGGCGTTTCTGGCTTCCGCTAAATGGTCGCGCATGGCGGCTGCGGCGGCATCGCCGTCACCCGCGGCAAGCGCGGCGGCGATGCGTTTGAGACCCTTCAGCACCACGATGCGTACCTTGGCCTTGTCGAGCGTGAGGGAGCGCAGATGATGCACGTGATAGGCATACAGTTCAACCACGCGCGCCAGGCGGGAATTGGGTACGAGCGATAGCCATGCCATGCGGAAATGTTCGTTCGCTTCCATGAAAACGGTGTTATCACCTGCCTTGTGTGCGGCCATGCTGGCTTCGAGCGCCTCCATGATTGGCGCGCGCACAACCGGATCGATGGTCTGCCTGGCTACCTGCCGCAGCGCTTCGGGTTCGATCAAACTGCGTATCTCATAAATATCGTCGATATCAGTCAAGGTGAGCGAAGGGACCGCAAAGCTGCGGCCATCGGAGACCACCAATCCTTCGTTGGCCAGCCGCGCCAGCGCTTCGCGCACCGGCGTGCGGGATACGCCAAGCTGGGCTGCCAGCTGCACTTCCTGTAGCGGTTGTTCTGGCGCAATCTTGCCGTTTCGAATATTTGCTCGCAAAGTCTCGTAGACTCGACCGCTCAGGGCGACAGGGCGTTCAACGGGTTGTAAAAAAGGAACCATATATAGCTTCACTTTCAATTAAACAGAAGTACAGAGCTTAACCGAAACCATCAGACGCAAGCACAGTGGATACTGTATACATTAAATTTGATGCTGTAAAGCCTTGCGCTGAAATATTGATATGCGGTTGCGACATGAATAGGATCGACCGTATGGCGAGGCAGATTCAACTACGAAGTGCAACCGGTACTGGTTTTTAGTGGGACGCTCTGCAAATTCTTCGATCTCGTCGTTCAACGGCCTCGCGTAGTGAATTGAAACTACGGACCTATTCGATTCCAAGGATTCATCTCACATACCTCGTCAGACCGGGATAGTTAATTTAGTTGCACACCTGCCAAAAACCCTTTGATCATGGCAGCGAACTGTTGCGGCATCTGGTCCGGCAATGGCACCATGCCGCCTTCGATCTCAATCAGCGTGCTGCCGGGAATCGTCTGCGCGACGCGCGCGGCAACCGGGTAGGCATGCGGATCGGCAGTCGGTGCAATGACCAGCGTGGGACAACTGATCAGGGGTAGTCGCGCCTCCATTCGGTAGCGGTTAACCACCTGGTGTCCTTCTACCGCCAGCGAACCGGCTTTCAGGGCATCGACCATGAATCTTTCGAGTAAATCGACATCGCCATCCGGATAAAACGGTTTGCGTCTCAGCCACAACTCGGTGAGATGGTCGCCGCTGGCACGATGTTCAACATCATCAATTACGCGCTTGCCGTGATGACCGGCGCGGCGCTCGGCGTCGACGAAAGGCATGGATGACAATCCCAGTGCAGCGATCCGGTCTGGTCGGCTGACCGCCATTTCCAGCGCGATCACCGCGCCGGTGTGATGGCCGACAATCGCTGCGCGCGAGATGTCCAGCGCATCGAGCAAATCGAAGGCGGCCCCCGACCAGTCTTCGATTGAATTTTGCGCAGCAGGCAAGGCCTGCGAATCGCCGAAACCGACCGTGTCCATTGCGATTGCTCGATAATCCTGGCCGAGGATGGGCAGCACATCGCGATACTCATCCCACGATCTCGGCGTTTGGTGTAGCAACAGCACCGGGAAACCGCTGCCGCTGCAAGCGATATGAATCCGCCCGGACCTGGTTTGAACGAAAGCCCGGTACACTGCGGTGTCCTTGCAATTCATTGTTACGTTTGTCATGCTCCGTCTCCCTTGTTTGCCTGAATGCTGTCGGGCCCGATCCGTAATACAAGGTGCCCGCGCGTCACGCGGTCATTTTCCAATGTACAGTGAGCGTCAGCCACTGCGCGCTTTGCAATGGGCGATCACCGAGGCCATGACTTCATCCTCCGCCAGTTCGAACCAACTGGTTACACCGCTACGCCGGCCACTGCGTGGCGGTTTTACAGTACTTGCTCCACCTCGCAAGGGGAAATGTTTTCGCCGCGACGGTAGATTGCATCCTTGATGCGGTCGATGAAGTGTGCTCACGAAGCCGTCGACTGCGTGCCGACCGGTAAAGCCACAACGCCCTCAACAGCCAACGCATCCGTTTCGGCATCGCTGTAGCCGGCCTCCCGCAGCACGGATCGGGTATGTTCGCCGTGGCCCGGGGCGAATGGGAAGTGGGTGGAGCCGACCAAGTCCACTGCCGGAGGCTGCAGGCGGATGACGCGGCCGTCCGGCATCGTCGAAGTGAGCATTTTCTTGTCGATCTGCACCATCGCCGCCACTTGGGCGATGGTCTGAATCGGTGCATGTGGAATGGTGGCGCGGTGAAAATCCTCCATCAGCAGGGCGGTCGGAAACTTGCTCGTGATCTGCGCGATTTCCGCATGGATTTGCGCCCGCTGCTGGTGCCTTCCCTCGTTGGTGCTGCGAACCTCGTTGCCGATAGTGGCAAACTTGGGGATCACCGCCAGCCTTTTCCATTGGATATCATTGCCGATCGTTATGAAGACGAAACCATCGGCGGTGGGGTAGCTGTTAGTGGGAATGAACTTGCGGTGCTCGTTGCCGGCCCGCGTGATCTCCGAATAGTCGCAATCGAAGTTGAGCAGCGGCATGGTGGTGACTAGCCATGAGGCTGCCGCCTGCAGCATGGAGACGTGGATGGCGCGTCCGTTACCGGTCTCGTACCTTTCGAGCATCGCCGCCATGACTTCTGCATAGACTTCGTCGCCGGCCTTGAGGTCGATCAGGGGCACGCCCGAGAGCATGGGCGGCCCGTCGCGCTCGCCGGTCAGTTCCATGAACCCGACCATCGCCTGCATGGCGGGATCGTAGCCGGGAACGTCGGGATAATCGGGGCCCATCGCCGAGATGCCGGCCCAGATGATATCGGGCTTGACCGCCTTCAGGGTCTCGTAGTCGATGCCGAACTGCCGGTATCGCCGCGGCAGGGTGTTGCAACAGAACACATCAGCATCGAGCGCCTTGATGATCCTGTGCAGCACCTCCCGTCCAGCCGGATGCTTGAGATCCAGGCTGATCGCTTCCTTGCCGACATTCTGCGCGATGAAGTAGCTGCGCCGATCTTCTCCTGCCACCCGCTTGCCGATGTAGCGGTTCGGATCCCCCGGCAACCCACCGGGCGCGCTGGTCGCCTCGATGCGGATAACCCGCCAGCCTTTTTGCACTAAGCGCGAGGTGGCATAAGGCAAAGACAGCGCCTGTTCCAGCGATAGAACGACACGGCGCCTGGCGCCCGCAGTCGCGCTCATGCTCCCTCCCGACCGCCGGCTGTTGTTGTCGCGGCTGCGACGGCGTGGTCGCCGGCAGACGCTGCGCTGATCTTTTCGTCGCGCAGGTCTTGCATGACCAACGCGTGAGCGCGCCGGCGCGGATCGCCATACCCTGCGGCTCCCGGCTCGGGATCCGCCAGCATCACCGTTGTCAATAATTCGAGTACTCCGTAACGATCATATTCGATGGTCTGCATGCCTGCCTTTTGAAAGTAATTGCGGCCCGTCAGCCGGCAGAGTTGGCCCAGCGGCCGCCAGGCCGACGGTCCCCGGTAGCGTCCGTTACACCGTGCACGCGCAACGTGTCCTTTTGAAGGCTACACACGATGGCGACCGGCTTATTCATGATCCGAACCGCCGCCGAGATAAGTGGCCTGCACGCGACGGTCATTGGCCAGCGCTTTCGACTCGCCGCTCAACACCACTTCGCCGGTCTCCAGCACATACCCATGATCCGAGCTTTCCAGCGCGGCGCGCGCATTCTGTTCGATCAGCAGGATGGACACGCCTTCCTCGCGCAAGCCGCGCACGATGCAGAAAATATCGCGCACGATCAGCGGTGCCAGGCCTAGGCTGGGTTCATCCAGCATTAGCAGGCGCGGCGCCGACATCAATGCCCTGCCCAGCGCCAGCATCTGCCGCTCGCCGCCTGACAAGGTACTCGAACGCTGCTTGCGGCGCTCGGCCAACCGTGGAAAGTGATCGTAAACCGACTGCATGCGGCGTTTTAACGCATCGCGCCCGAGGTGCCGGGTATAAGCCCCAAGCAGCAGGTTATCCGTTACCGACAATTCGCCGAACAGTTCGCGGGTTTCCGGCACCAGACACATGCCGCGTTCGACCCGCGCCTCGACATCCATGCCCCTCAGGTCCTCGCCTTCGAAGCGCAGTGTACCGGTGGAAGGCAACAGCCCCATCGTCGCTGCCAGCAGAGTGGTTTTACCTGCGCCGTTCGATCCGATCACCGACACGATTTTCCCTGGCTGCAAGGACAGGCTAATGCCGTGAACCGCTTCGACCTGCCCGTAAGACACATGCAGATTTTCAATTTCAAGCATTGCTGTCATGCCACGCTTCCCAGATAGGCCGCCTGCACGCGCTCGTCGGCGCGCACTGCGAAAGGTGAACCCTCAACCAGTTTCGAGCCGAAATTCATCACCACCAACCGGTCAACCAATTTCATAACGAAGTCCATATCGTGCTCGACAATCAGGATGGTGACGCCGTCATCACGCAGGCGGCGCAGCATATCGCCCAGCGCCTGTTTTTCCTTTTGCCTCAGGCCCGCGGCCGGCTCATCCAGCACCAGCAAGGACGGATCGGCGGCCAGCGCCCTGCCGATCTCGAGCACGCGTTGCGTCCCGAGCGGCAGGCTGCCAGCCAGCTTATGGGCCTTATCGGCCAGGCCGATACGTTCGAGCTGGCGGTACGCTTCGGCCGCGATCTGCCGTTCTTCCTGCCGGTTCAGCCGCAGGCCGCCGCGCAGCACGCCAGCGCCGGTGCGCAGGTGTGTGCCAAGCGCGACGTTATCGAGCAGGCTCATGTTCGGTCGCAGCTTTACATGCTGAAAGGTGCGCGCAATGCCGAGTCTGGCAATCGTCCGTTGCGGCAAACTGCTGATGTCGCGGCCGCAGAAATGTACTGCGCCAGCCGACATCTGCAGCACGCCGGTCAGCAGGTTGAACATGGTCGACTTGCCGGCACCGTTGGGGCCGATGAGGCCGATGATTTCGCCCGAGTTGACACTGAAGCTGACGTCGTTGACGGCAACCAGGCCACCAAAGTGCTTGACAGCGTTTTCCACCCTTAATATTTCGGATCCGCGTGCCGGCAGCGGCCGCCGCGGCAAAGGTGATACGTCAGTCAGGAAGCCCGGGGCTGGCGGCGGCCGGAGCGTGAACCAGCGCGAGATGAATCCCATTGCGCCGCCGCGGGCGCGGTGCAGCAGCAAGATGAAGATGACGCTGAACGCAATCGTTTCGAACTGGCCACCGTTTTTCGAGAAAAACGGCAGCACATCCTGCAGCACGTTTTTCAGCGTCAGCACCAGGCCGGAGCCTAGCAGCGCGCCAGCCAGATGCCCGACACCGCCCGAGATCGCCATCAGCAGGTATTCGATGCTGGCCCGCACGTCGAACGGTGAAGGACTGATGAAACGATTCGTGTGCGCATACAGCCAGCCGGCGACAGCGGCCAGTAATGCCGCCGTGACGAATAGCGACAGTCGCACACGATAAGCGTCGGCACCGACGCTTGCCAGCAACATCGAGCCGCCGCGCAGGCTGCGGATCGCACGGCCCGAGCGCGACGTCATCAGGTTGTGGCTGAACAGGCAGGCCAGCCCGACGATCAGCCAAATCAAATAATAGATCGCGCGCGGATCCATCAGCGACCACGGTCCCAGGTACAGTGGAGGAATATTCGCCAAACCAGTATGGCGTCCCAAGGCTTCGATATTGCCGAACAGCAGATTGATCGACAAACCCCACGCAATGGTGCTGAGCGGCAGATAATGTCCGCCCAGGCGCAAGGTCAGCATGCCGATCGCCAGCGCGGCGGCACCGGTGATCGCCATTGCAAACAGCAGGCCGATCCACGGTGAGAACCCGTGCGCCGTTGTCAGCCAGCCGCTTGCATAAGCGGCGATGCCGACAAATGCAGCTTGTCCGAAAGAGGTCGCGCCACTGATGCCAGTCAGCATTACCAAGCCGAGCACTACCAGCGCACTGATGCCGATGTCATTCATCAGCGATACGCCAAAGGTACCGAGCACGGCAGGCAGCGCTGCGATCACCACCGACACGCCACCTATTAGCCGGTAATCGAGACGGCCGTTCATGAGTCGATTTCTTGTGGTTCATCTTCCACCTGACGCGCCATGTAAGAACGCAGCATCAATACCGGGATCAATAGGCCGAACACGATCACGTCTTTCAGCGCACCGCTCCAGAACGACGCGAAGCTTTCGAAGATACCGACCGCGAGCGCGCCTGCCGCCGTCAGCGGATAACTCATCAGACCGCCGATAATTGCGGCGATAAAGGCTTTCAGGCCGATGATGAAACCGGAGTCGTAATACATGGTCGTGACCGGCGCCACCAACACCCCGATCAGGCCGGCCAGCAGCGATGCGCCGCCGTAAGCAAGCAGGGCCGTGTGCGCATGACGGATGCCGACCAAGCGTGCGCCGATACGGTTGACCGCGGTTGCTCGTAGCGCCTTGCCGGTCACCGTGTGCTCAAACGCCAGGTAGAAAAGACCGCTTAGGACCAGCGCCGCAGCCACCATCAGGAGGATCTGGCCGCTGATTGAATAACCGTCGGCGATGTTCCAGGTCAGGCCGGTCAGCGGTTTTGTACGTGATCCCTCGGCACCGAAAAACAGCAGGCCCAGTCCGGACAGCAGGAAGTGCAGCACCAGCGACACCATTAGCAATACCAGCACCGACGCATCGGCGATTGGTTGCAGTGTCAGGCGCGCGATCAGCGGCGTGATTGGTGCCACCAGCAGGATCGATACGATGACCGGCACATACGCCGGCACGACGGCATGCGCGACGGCGTAGGCCAGTGCGCAAGGCAGCATGGGCAGCAGCCCCCAGCCGACAATCGCCTTGGGAACGCGCCGGCTTTCGCCTGCCCTCACCAGTCGCCATATCTCGGCAATGACAGCCAGCACCGCAAGTGTCATTATCAGGCCGATGGTCGGCGGCAGACGTCCCGCTTCAAAAGCGGCAAGCGTAAGCGCCGCGAAGGCGGCGATATCGCCAAACGGTATAAACACAACCCGTGTGACCGAAAAGATCAACACCAGCCCGATGCCCGCCAGCAGATAAACGGCGCCATTTGCCAAGCCATCAACCATGAGGATAAAAACCACGTCCCAAGTCATGTAAACTTCCTTTCGCAGAGGCGATTCGATGCTACCGGCGGCAGATCAGTGTGGGTGTCGCCAGCGCTTGGATTGATTGCGGCAGGCTCTCAGGGGAGCAGCTTCCACTGGCCTTGGTCGAGCTTGACCAGTACCCGCGCACGTTCGTCGGAACCGTAACGATTGCCCGGTCTGAAGTTGTATACGCCATGTGTGCCGACGACATCCTTGGTCACAATGAGCGCGTCACGCAGCGCCGCCCGAAAAGCCGGTGTACCTGGCTCCGCCTTGGTCACAGCGTGTGCAGCGGCATCGACAAATACCAGCCAGGCGTCGAACGAATACGCCGAGAAAGAATCGGTCGTAGGCGCATTGTTTACGCGCTGGAACACAGCGCGGAAATCCATTGCAACTTTACGAACCGGATTGGCAGCCGGGAGCTGCTCGGCGACGATCACCGGTCCGGTCGGTGCGATCAGGCCTTCTGCGGAAGCGCCTGCAACGCGCACGAAATCGGGGTTGATTAGCGCATGGTTGCCATAGATACCACCCTTGTAGTTACGCGCAGCCAGCGCCAGGAAAGGCAATGCGCCCGGCGTGCCAGAGCCGCCATTCATCACGGCATCTGGTTTTGCCGAAACGATCTTCAAAATCTGGCCGGTGACGGAGGAATCGCCGCGGGCATAACGTTCGTTGGTCACCACCTTGATGCCTGCCGGTTCAGCCGCTTTGATCAACGCGTCATACACCAGATCACCCCAGGTGTCCGAAAAGCCGATATAACCCACGGTTTTGACGCCGTTTTTTCTCATGCGCTCAACCACCGCACCAATCATCAACGGTCCGGGTTGCGCGACAGCGACGAGCCAGGCGCCCTCTTCACCATCAAGCGCGATCGGCGTTAGGGCGATCATCGGCGTTTTCGCTTCGCGACCGACGCCCGCCATCGCCATTGCAGACGGTGCACCGGACGTGCCCATCAGGACGTCAACTTTATCTTCCTCGATCAGCTTGCGGGCATTGCGCGCCGCTGTTGTCGGGTCGGAAGCATCGTCCAGCGTAATCAGCTGAATCTTGCGCCCCGCGACTGCGCCTTGGTACGCAAGCGCCGCCTGCATGCCTTTTGCGTACGGAATACCGATGGACGCGGCGGGGCCGGACAGCGATGTGGACAGCCCGACCTTGATGTCCGCGGCAGCAGCGTAATTGATCAGGCCGGACGCCAGCGCAAGACCGGTAGCAAAATGTTTGAACAGTTTCATGATGTGATCCCTTGGTTATTGATTTGAATCGAACCGTCGCCGTAAGCATAAGCCTGCGGCAACGCGCTAAACCAGAAGCTCTTTTCACTTCGCTTTGCGCGTCCCTCTTGCCATGCTGGCCTGCTGAGTCAGCATGGCAAGAAGACATCAGGGAGCCGCGTTTGCTACGCGCCGCAATGCGTCGAATATCGGTGCGCCGTCGACCTCGGTGAGGCCATTGCGGATTCCCAGTCCGCAGCTGCGCAGGATCGCTTGCACGTCTTGTGCAACGGCTTGCAGGATGCGGTCAAGGCAGGCAGCGGGGTTGCCGCTTCGCCTGGTTTTCCGCTCTTCGAACGGTAATTCGAAACAAATCAGCGAACCCGGATGTTTTTCAAGCCCGTATTTTGCGATCAGATCTTCGTGGAATTTGACATTGAGCACAGCCGTTTGCGACTGGGTGCGGTTGTTGAGGAAGTCGAAGAAGCGCAGGGTGCCGGCGTCTGGGAGTAGACCTGGTGCGCCGCGCACTTCAAGCATGGTGCTGACGGCGCAGCGTTCATGCGCATGGCTGCGGATGGCTTCGGCGTAGAAGGGAAGCCGGGCGATGGCGGTGCTGCTTTGCCACAGGATGCGCATGCCAGCTGGGTGTTTCATCAGTTTCCTTTTCGCTGCAACGCGATCCATGTCGGTACGCTGACTGCTCAGCGACACCAGACATTTGATCAGATGCGCACGCCCATCCGATAGCCCTCGTGGATGGCTGCTTCGAGGCCGCGTGGAATAACTGCGTCGCCGGCGCCATGGAGTTCATCGACCATCCACTGGAATTCGTTGAACAAATCATGGTTGGGCTTGCGCGGCCCGGAAATGACCACCATATCGGCGGCCAGAAAAATCTCTTCGCCCTTGGCGGTCCTGACGGTTGCGCCTTCGGCCGTGACCTTGATCAACTGGCTTGAAGTGAGCGTCCTGATTTCCAGTTCCTCGACCCAGGCGGTGTGTCTCCACTTGAATGAAGGGATGACATCGCCGGCAATGCGTTTGTCTTCCTCGACCAGCACCAACTCATGGCCGGCTTGCGTTAGCGATTCGGCCAGGGTCAGCCCGATCTTGCCGGCGCCGACCATCACGATGCGCTTGGCCGGCTTGACCTTGCCGTGGGCAATGTCAAGTGCGTCCACCAGCAGCTGCGCGCCTGGAACGTGGCGGTACAGCGCCATGTCGGTGCGCGCGCCGGCGGCGACCAGGCAAACATCAAACTGATGCAGGATGCTGCGCATGAACTTGGCATTTGCTTCGGTGTTGAAACGCATCTCGACGCCGAGTTTTTCCGCCATCACTTCGTAATGCCTGATTACGCTGATCAGGTCGTCCGGGCGGGCCAGATCAGCGGCCGAGTAGGCCAGCAGGTTGCCGCCGATGCGGTCGCTCTTCTCGAACACCGTCACGTCGTGGCCGCGCTTTCTGGCCGTGATAGCTGCTTCCATACCGGCCGGGCCGGCGCCGATCACCATGATTTTCTTTTTCACTGCCGCCGGCGTGATCTGGTATTCGGGCTCAACTTCGTGGCCGAGCGTTGGATTCATCGCGCACGTGTAGGGCAGATCGCGGAACAGACGCGACAGGCAATTGAGGGAGCCGATGCAGCGTCGCACTTCGTTGAGCCGATCTTCGGCAGCTTTGTGGATCAGCTCCGGGTCGGCCAGCAGCGGCCGGCACACTTCCCAGTAATCGAACATGCCGTCCTCGATGCACTGGTTGGCCATGACCGGGTCGGGCAGGCGGTTGCCGAACGTGATCAGGGTGTTCGGGAACATCTGCTTGGCCTTGGCGGCAAGATAATTCCAGTGCCCCGGCTGCACATCGCGCCCGATCGAGGATTCCGGTGCTTCCTGCCAGCCGACGGTGACCGAGATCATGTCAACCCCGCAATCGACAGCCTGCTGCATCAGCTGGAAGCATTCCTCCTCGGAGTTGCCGCCCCAGCGGTCCATCAGTTCGGCGCCGTTCAGGCGGATCACCAGCGGATTGTCCGGCGTGGCCTGCTTGATGGCGTCGATCAACTCGCGCATGAAGCGGCCGCGATTGGCCAGCGAGCCGCCGTATTCATCGGTGCGCTGGTTGGTGAATCCTGAATTGAAGTTGGCCAGCAGATAGCCCATGAAGCTGGTGACTTCGGTGCCGTCGAAGCCGGCGCGGATCGCGCGTTGGGCAGCCTCGGCGTGCTGGGTGACGATTAACTTGATCTGCTCTTTGGACACTTCGCGCGGCGGCCGGAAGTGCGGCAGCGTCTGCGGTACGACCGATGGTTGAATGCAGTAGCCGAGATCGATGCCGCCGTAACGCCCGGCGTGCAGGATCTGCTGGATCGCCACGCCGCCGCCGTCATGGATATAGCGGGCGATGGTCTCGAACTGCGGCAGGAATTTGTCATCGAATAAGGCGACCTGGCGGAAATAAGCCTTGCCTTCACCCAGTGGATCGGGATAAGCGCCCTGGTTGGTGATGATGCCGCAACCGGTGCCGGCGATGACGCGGGTGCGCGCCAGTTCGCGCGGCGTGATGAAGCCGTCGCGGGTGTTGTAGTTCGAGACGCAGCAGGCACCGTACTTGATCATGTTCCTGGTCGGGAACTTGCCAATCTTGCCGGGCTGGAACAGGTGCTTGAGCTTGTGCTCTCCGGGTCTGGTCACTTATCTTCTCCT
>JABBOY010000034.1 GCA_012927585.1 Glaciimonas sp. | reverse complement strand
ATATCAATAACCGTGGGCACAATGCCGTGATGAACTTTTGATGTTGCATGGCACCATGTTCTACTTCATGAACAATCCACTTAATAGTTGCGCCACTTTCGTCTCAAATAGATCCGGCGCAAAGCCAATACGCATTGGTGCGCAGGGAGTTCTTGACTTAGGCCCGTTGGCCATTTGATGTGTTTACCCTGAGTATCATAAGAAGAAGTTGACGTGCACCAACAACTTGTTAATAATTCGAATTAGCCTCTGGTGCGTTACCAGTGGTTTGATGTACAGAGCAACCCACCTAATCGAAACCGCGACGAACCGGCCTTGAGACAGCCGTCCGGTCACTGTCAGCCGTGCATAGCCGCTGCGACGTAACCGTAATCCAATAAATAGAGGTGGTACGACACGATGAACAAATTCTTGCCGCTTGGTTACCAGATTCACCGATTTGCCAAAATGCTGGCCAGTCATTTTCCTGATTCCTTCTCCCTGGACAACAACAACCAGATCATGGTCGGCACCGAAAGCACTCCGGTGCTGGGCAACGGCCGCACCGTGCTGAACCTGAATTTCGCGGCACCCGATCAATTCTCGGCGTCGACTGGCGTCAGCGCCACGATCTTCGTCAAGCGAGGCAACGATCTTATTCGCATCTCGACCTCTGTCAAGAAAGAAGACGGCGGTCGCGCGGTCGGTACCCTGCTCGACCATTCGCATGCCGGCTACAAGGTGCTATTGGCGGGCCAGTCGTATATTGGATTTGCGCAATTGTTTGGCCAGCAGTACATGACGCAATATGATCCGATTAAGGACGCACAAGGTAATGTGATTGCCGTGCTGTACGTCGGCATTAACATCAGCAGTCGTCATCAGTTCGGCATCGGCACCAAGGTCAGCATGATGGCGTTCAGCGTCATCGGCGCAATCTTTTCGCTCTACATTTGGGCCATCAATGCGGCCATGTCCGGGATGGCGTCGGAGTCCGGGCAAAAAATGGCCGAGCAGATAGGGCAACTGCAGATTCGCTATGGCTTGTTCGCCCTGATCGCCGTGCTGCTTGCCGTTGGCCTGCTGTATCTGGTGCTGCAGAGGATGGTTACGCAACCGCTCAAGGAAGCCATGAAAGCTGCGCAGCAATTGGCGAGTTGCGACCTGACGACCCAGGTTCATGTCGGCCGGCGCGATGAAATCGGCCAGCTGATGCAGGCCATGAACGGCATCAGCCAGGGACTGGCTAGAGTGGTCGGCAATGTCCGGGTTGGCACCGACACCATCGCCGTGGCCTCGCGCGAAATTGCCTCCGGCAATGCCGACCTATCCTCGCGCACCGAATCCCAGGCCAGCTCACTGGAAGAAACCGCCAGTTCGATGGAACAACTGACCGGCACCGTGCATCAAAATGCCGACAATGCGCGCCAGGCCAACCAGTTAGCCGCCAGCGCTTCCACGGTGGCAGTCAAAGGCGGCCAGGTGGTGTCGCAAGTGGTCGACACCATGGGTTCGATCAAAGCCAGCTCACGCAAGATCGCCGACATCATCAGCGTCATCGACGGCATCTCCTTCCAGACCAATATCCTGGCGCTGAATGCGGCGGTTGAAGCGGCCCGCGCCGGTGAACAGGGGCGCGGCTTTGCAGTGGTTGCCACCGAAGTACGCAACCTGGCGCAGCGCTCGGCTTCCGCCGCCAAGGAAATCAAAGCCCTGATTGACGATTCGGTACGACAAGTCGATCAGGGCAGCAAACTGGTGGACGCCGCCGGCCAGACCATGAGTGAAATTGTCAGCTCGGTCAAGCGGGTAGCCGACATCATGAGTGAAATCACCGCTGCCAGCCAGGAGCAAAGCGCCGGCATCGAAGAGGTCAACCAAGCCATCGGCCAGATGGATGAAATGACGCAACAGAATGCGGCGCTAGTGGAACAGGCGGCGGCTGCCGCTGAAAGCCTGCAGGATCAGGCTAAGTCGCTGGCGCAGGCGGTGAGCGTGTTCAAGCTGGGCAGCGAAATCCGGCAGCGCTGAGGCAGTGTGCGACAGTATTAAAATTCAGCACGTTAGCATGGCGCCACAGGCAGCTGGATGGAGTGCGGTGTGGCTCAACCCGTTGCCAACTATAGATATTCTCGGCTAAAAGGCCTTGACGGCGAACCACCCAATCGCGGATAGACTGTCCTTGGTTCACACAATTCAAAGCACCCTACGCTTGAGCATTTTTTTGAAATGAGAATTGCTGCCGACCAAGCGGATTAATACCGCAACGACGAACTTTGTGTTGCAAAGAAATAAATGCGCTGGTTCCTGAACAGTAAACTAAACGCCTGTGTCACTTTCGTATCAACCAGTACGATTGGAATCAGTCAGGCTCTGACTTTCCTTGGGCATGAACCTTCATTGTGAATACGATGAAAGCACGTCACATCAGGTAGAAGCCATCATATCGTGAATGGCCTTTCGCAGCGCATATTGCCGGGCCCGATGTCGTATGTGTGCCCTTGTCGACCCGCCGTACCTCTGCCAGGCATGAATCGCTTCAATCGCAACACATTTTCCGGGGGAGGGGGTAAATCCAATCATGGGTGACATGGGCAATCACGGTCGGTACGCTTATCTTGCTATACGCGCAATGGAAAAGCGCCCGTTCAGTTACAAAGCAGCGACGTGAAAGATAGTACGTTTGCAGGCTATATTTGGAAATCCATGCATCATGCCCGATTGCAGGCGATGTAGGGCAGGCAGCCCCTCGTCGCTCGCATGACCGCGTCCTCATACCACACCCAACGGCTCGTGGCGTCTTGTTGCTCTTCCTGCGTTCCATCAAGTAACAACTGCGTCAATGATTGGAGCACCGATTTTTGTTGCGCTTGTGTCCATCCGGCAGTCAGCCATTCCCACGCTTGCGGCACCAGCGCCGCACAGACTGGAAAAACCAATCCATCTCATACTAGATTGCCAGAAAAATGCCGCGCAATACCAATCCAGAAGCGGAACCTGAATAACGGCCCTCATACAGGATGCACAATGTGGTGCCCCATGGTTCGCCCACCACCAACCATTGCGCAATCCGCAAGTGCGCCTGCAAACGTTTGATATCCTCGACCAAACTCGACGTTGTGTTATGTGCCAGCATACCTTTCGGCACGCTCCTGCAAGCGCCTCGCTGGTCAAACAGGACGCCCCGGTGTCGTGACAGATTAAACCACCCCAACATCGGGCAACCACTGCCTGGGCCGCCATGCAATACGACGACAGCGGGTTCATATTCGGCGAAATACTGGCGATGCCCATCGCCCACGGGTAAATACCCCTCGTTGAACGGGACTGGTGTGGACTTCGGCATGGAAATTGCTGGTATCAACATGGTTGCATGAATTGTTTGGGGCGGCATCGCTCCTAACACAAATGCAATCAAAAACTGTACCTGATATTTTTCTTATTAACTGGAGACAATCATGACATGGAGCAAACCGGAATTTTCCGACCTGCGTTTTGGCTTTGAAATTACTATGTACATAGCTAATCGCTAGTACGCCCGCATTTTCCGGGGATTGCGCGGCGATGGCGAAAGCGATCACTGCGCTTATACCATCCGGCTTAACTCATCCAGACCATGAAAATCATCGTATTAGGATCTTCCGCGGGGGGTGGATTCCCACAATGGAACTGTAATTGTCGCAATTGTGCCGGCCAGCGCAACGGCACCATCGAGGCAAAACCGCGTACACAATCATCAATTGCCATCTCTGCCAACGGCAGCGATTGGGTCTTGATCAACGCGTCGCCGGATATCCTGACGCAAATCCGCGCGACGCCGGCGCTGCAACCCAATCGGAGCAAGCGTGATTCCGGCATTGCTGCGGTGATGTTGATAGATGCGCAAATCGACCACGTCACTGGATTGTTGATGTTGCGTGAAGGCAAGCCAATGCCGCTCTATTGCACGGCCTCGGTATGGGACGACCTCACCACTGGTTTGCCGCTGGTGCATGTGTTGTCGCATTACTGCGGCGTGCAATGGCATTTGCTGCCGGTCAATCACACCAGCATGCCTTCCATGCAGTTGCCGGGCATTGATGGCATCCGTTTTACGCCGCTGGCGCTAAAAAGCAAAGCGCCCCCTTATTCCCCGCACCGCGAGCAACCGCAACCCGGTGACAACATCGGGCTGATCATCGAAAATATGGCGACCGGAAAAAAACTGTTTTATGCCCCCGGTCTGGGCCAGATCGAACCGCATATCGATGCGGCGATGCGCATGGCGGACTGCATCCTGATAGACGGCACCTTATGGACCGAAGATGAAATGATCGAGCAGGGTTTCTCGGAAAAGAAATCTGCCGATATGGGGCACCTGCCGCAATCAGGTAGCGGCGGCATGATTGAATTACTCGATGCGGTTGGCCCTCGCCGCAAGATCCTGATCCACATCAACAATACCAACCCGATTCTCGACGAACGCTCGGCTGAGCGCGCCACCCTGACACAGCACGGCATCGAAGTGGCATTTGATGGAATGGAGATTATTTTATGAACACTATGACACGCGATGAAACTACGATGAGCCTTCCCTGGAGTCGCACCGAATTTGAAGCGCATTTGCGCGCCAAGGGTGCCGGCTATCACATCTATCATCCGTTCAACGTGAAGATGAACAATGGCGAGTTGTCCGACGATCAGATTCGCGGCTGGGTTGCCAACCGTTTCTACTACCAGATCATGATTCCGCAAAAAGATGCGGCCATCATGTCCAATTGCCCCGATCGCGAAACCCGGCGCAAATGGGTCCAGCGCATACACGATCATGATGGATGGGAAGACAACGCCGGTGGCATTGAAGCATGGACCAAACTGGGCGAAGCGGTCGGCATACCGCGCGACGACCTCTGGTCCTTGAAACACGTAGTACCCGGTGTGCGTTTCGCGGTTGATGCCTATGTCAACTTTGCCAGACAAGCTCCCTGGCAAGAGGCGGTATGCTCATCCCTGACCGAAATGTTTGCACCAAAAATCCACAAGGACCGTCTGGCGAATTGGCCGCAACATTACCCTTGGATCGAGAGCAGCGGTTTGCAATATTTCCGCAGCCGGGTTTCCCTGGCCGAACGCGATGTGGTACATGGACTGCAAGTGACGCTAGACCATTTCAACAGTCGCACCCAACAAGACCGCGCATTGAACATATTGCAATTCAAACTCGATATTTTGTGGTCGATATCGGATGCGATCGAAAAAGCGTACCCATAAATTGCAGCAACAATCGTCGATAGACAGGCGCATGAACAACGCTCCAGAAAAACCGGCTCTATCAAAATTGTTTCGCCTGCAATGGGAAGAAACGCAGAACAACTATGTACTGCTGTATCCGGAGGGCATGGTTAAACTGAATCAAAGCGCGGCCGAGATACTGAAGCGCTGCGACGGCAAGCGCGATTCTGCTGCCATCATCACCGATCTGGAAAGTACTTTCGCCGTGAGCGGCTTGCAGGCCGATGTTGACGATTTCTTGCGCATCGCCCATGAACGGGGCTGGATAAGGTGATCGACATGACTGGACATTCCGAGAACGCATCTGTATCGCCGCCACTTTGGTTGTTGGCAGAGCTGACCTACCGCTGTCCGCTACATTGCGTGTTTTGTTACAACCCGCTTAATTATGCGGAAAATCGACATGAGCTAACGACCGCGCAATGGATCGACGTGATGCGTCAGGCCCGCAAGCTTGGTGCGGCACAGCTCGGGTTTTCAGGTGGCGAGCCGCTGTTACGCGATGATCTGGAAGAATTGATTGGCGAAGGGCATCTCCTGGGCTACTACACCAACCTGATTACCTCGGGCGTCGGCTTGACCGAAGCACGTATTGCCCACATGAAGGAACTGGGACTGGATCACATCCAGCTCTCGTTTCAGGATTCAACCAAGGAAATGAATGATTTCCTGACCAGCACCAAGACCTTCGACCTGAAATCACGCGTCGCAAAACTGATCAAGCAATACGATTACCCGATGGTGCTCAACGTCGTCCTGCACCGCTACAACCTCGATCACGTCGGCCGCATCATCGAGATGGCTATTGAGATGGATGTTGAATACCTGGAACTGGCCAATACCCAATATTACGGCTGGGGCCTGATCAACCGGGCGCATCTGTTACCGACGCAGGAACAATTGCAGCGGGCGGAAGCCATCGTTAACGAATATCGCGCAAAAGCCGGTAACAAGCTGCGCATCCTGTTCGTCGTGCCGGATTATTTTGAAGAGCGCCCCAAGGCCTGCATGAATGGCTGGGGATCGGTATTCCTCGCAGTGACCGCAGATGGGACAGCACTGCCTTGCCACGCTGCAAAATCATTGCCGGGTTTTGATTTTCCCAACGTGACGCAGCACAGCGTGCATGATATCTGGCACAACAGCGATGCGTTCAACCGCTATCGCGGCGATGCCTGGATGAAAGAGCCTTGTCAGACCTGCCCGGAGAAGAAGAAGGATTTTGGCGGCTGTCGCTGTCAGGCCTATGCACTGACCGGCGATGCAACCAATGCCGACCCGGTATGTGGAAAATCGGCACAGCATGGTGCGCTCAAGAACATCGTTTTGCAGGCCCATGCAGAACAAAAAAACGCGGTCATGAAAAATGAAATCCAGCCTATGCTGTTCCGCACCGACGCGAATTCGCTGCGGTTCGCAAGTGGCCTTGTCAGTCCAATAAAATAAAAGCATTGCGCTGGCTGGGGAGATCGGACAGGCTCGATCGAAAGATGGGGTATCCCTATAGCCCCGCAGGCGTCAAATGCATGTTTTTTCGCTTGCTTCTATGATAGTTTTGTATGCCACCGGGTGCGTCACGTTGCTCCAAAACTGCCGTCATTTTCTTTTCCATGTATCAACTTCCTTAATTGGTGTGCAAATCGGCAGCGATTTTGCGCCATTTCCAACTTAAAAAATTCAAACTGTAGCGCACCATGTGCACGATACACAGTTATGCTGCGGTCTTGGGAAACACCGCTTCAATCGCTTCAGGAAAGCCTTTGAGTCCATCGCCCAAGCAAAAATATATCCTGCACCCCGCGTTCTTGAGTTCTGTTACAAACCCGCAACCAGAACTTGGCACCCTCAGTCTGTTCCCTCCACAGCCCCTGCAACTCCTTGTCGCCATCGCACGGAAGTTAGGTTTAGGTTAGTATCTGATGTTACGCAGGCACCGGTAGAAGTTGTTAATCTATGCTGTGGAAATGAAAAAAGCTGAACTTGCGTTGTACACGGATTATTTGATAAGCATGTTTGGATCGGCGACGGCGACGGGGTTATCTGCGATGGTAGATGGCGACATGAGTCACGACCATCTGACACGGTTTTTATCGAAAAGGGAACACACGTCGAAAGATGTATGGCTGCAAGTGAAGTCAGTGGTGCGTGAAATGGAGCGCGATGATGGCGTACTCATATTTGACGACACCATCCAGGAGAAGCAATGGACGGAGGAAAATGACATCATGTGCCGGCATTTTGAACATTGTCAGGGCCGCTCTGTACGAGGAATCAACTTGCTCAACGCGCTGTATCACAGCGATAAAGCATCGATTCTGGCAGCCTTTGAAGTGATCAGAAAACCTTACAGTTTTGCGATCTGAAGACGGGCAAGATCAAACGCGCAAGCGAAGTCACGAAGAACGCGTTGCTGCGGGAAATGATTGGGACCTGCGTCAACAACACACTGAAATTCCGTTATGTACTGATGGATAGCGGGTTCGGCTCAGTGGAGAACTTTGATTTCATCGTGAAAAAGAAGAAGCATTTTATTGCTGCGCTCAAGGACAATCGTTTGGTTGCGCTGAGCGAGGAAGACAAACGACAAGGTCGCTTTGTACGAATAGATGTGCTGGAATTATCGGATAAACAGGCGGTGTGCGGTTGGTTAAAAGGCTATGCACATGCAGTGCTCTTAGTCTGACAGGTCTTTACAAACAAAGACAAAGGTACGGGCTTGTTGAATCTGGTGTGCAGTGATTTGACGTGTGATGGCGAGAAGATAACTACTCTCTACAAAAAGCGGTGGAAAGTGGAAGTGTTTCACAAGTCATTGAAGTCCAACGCTGCGCTGGCGCGATCGCCCACACGCAGAGTAACCACCCAAAACAACCATGTGTTCACGTCCATTTATGCTGTATTTAAACTGGAGCACCTGAATTTCAAGCTCAAAACAAACCATTTCGCGATAAGGGCAAAGCTCTTAATCAAAGCAACCCAACAGGCCTATGTTGAACTACAGGCTCTGCGGGCTGCGGTACATCGGTTAATATTCATTTAGAATAAAGAAACGCAGTTTTGCTATATCAAACCGATATATGCAAAAAGCAGTCCATAAGAATAATAGGCGACTGACAGATTTACTTCCGAAGTCAGCATGAGATGTCCGACAAAGGAGACACAATGTCGAAAATTACGGTAGATCACATCAAGCACGTGCACTCAGTTGTCCAAAGCAGAATGAAACTGGGTGGAATTGCCACTGAGAATCGTATTACTCAGTCTTGGATCAGATGTCTCGACGAATACAATTTAGATCCAGACAATTGCGACGAGCCCGTCATCATTGGCCATGCCGAACTGCAGGAACGACAGGAACGCCTGGCCGATGTACAGGAAGTCGCAAAAATAGAAATGGCAAATCTTTATCAGCAGTTGGCTGGATCGGGTTACGCCATCATGTTGACGGATGGTGATGGTGTACTCCTCAACTATTTTGGCGATCCGAGCTTCACCCATGCTGCATCGAAATCAGGACTCATGCAAGGTGCGGTGTGGAGCGAGCGCTTGCAAGGCACCAATGGAATGGGCACGTGCCTAATCGAGAAAAGACCGATCATTGTCCATCAGGACGAGCACTACCTCGTCCGCAATATTGGCATCAGTTGTGCTGCCGCGCCTATTTGCAATCACCAAGGTGATGTCATGGCAGTACTGGATGCCTCGGGTGAATCACGACTGGCCCAGCAGCACACACTGGCGCTCGTAAACATGTCCGTGCAGATGATTGAAAATCGGGTGTTTCTGCATCAGTTCCGTCGCGAATATATCGTACGCTTTCATAACCGACCGGAATTCGTTGGCACGCTCAGTGAAGGAGTGATCGCTTTCAGCGCCACGGGCACCGTTTTGGCGGCAACCCGTTGCGCGCAGTTTCAGCTTGGGATTCGCACACCTGCCGACATTTACGGCCGCGACATCACTGAGCTGTTCAATGTTTCGCTAACCGGATTGCTCGATAGCAGTCTCAAAAAAGCTTTCCATCCGATACCGATTTTCGAGGTACAGAACGGCGCACGCTTTTTTGCGGTGATCTACCCACCTGAGCCTGTCCATTGTGCCTCACGGCAGTCGATGTCGAAACGGGGGGCGCACAAACGCGATGAGGTCACGCACACGCCGCTTGACGAGCTGCAGTTTGGCGATGCGCTCATGGCCAATAACGTCGAGATCGCCAAGCGAGTCTTGGAACGCAACGTCGCCATTGTACTTTGCGGTGAAACCGGTACCGGCAAGGAAATGTTCGCCAAGGCGGTGCATCTGTCCGGTAGTCGCGCACAAAAACCATTTGTTGCCATTAACTGTGCCGCCATTCCGGAGTCGCTCATAGAAAGTGAACTGTTCGGCTATAAGTCGGGGGCTTTCACCGGCGCGAGCAAGGAAGGCCAGCACGGCAAGATTTTCCAAGCCAATGGCGGCACGCTATTTCTCGATGAAATTGGTGACATGCCGATTGCACTGCAAGCGCGGCTATTGCGCGTTCTGGAGGAACGTGAAGTGCTGCCGCTCGGCGGCAATACGCCGATCAAGTTGGATATCCGTCTGATCAGCGCTACACATTGCGATCTACAAAAAAAGATCGAGCAAAATGAATTTCGCGAGGACCTTTATTATCGATTGCAAGGTTTAACTATCTTCCTTCCACCGCTTAGGGAGCGCACGGATCGGAATGAGTTGATCAAGCATGTTCTGGCAGGAGAGTGTGGCGACGACAATAAGGTCGAAATAGATGACACTCTGCTCAATGTCTTTGACCAACATCGCTGGCCGGGTAATATTCGCCAGTTGCGCAACCTCTTGCGCACGATGATCGCATTGCGTGAGTTTGACGTGCTGACGATCAACGACCTGCCTCCAGGCTTTTTCACGGGATCCTTGCAACTCAGGGCGTGCGAAGCCGCAGCGGAGCCGCAGACACAACTCAATTCCCTAGAGAACGCTGAAAGGGATGCGCTAATCCAGGAACTGAAACAACATTGTTGGAACATCACTACCTTGGCGAAACAGTTCAAGATTAGCCGCAACACGCTGTATCGAAAAATGCGTCGCCTGAATATCAAGGATATGGATAAGACACAACTGCATTAACCTGGATGTTGCACTTCAGTCTTGACTCGACACGCTATTCAGAGGACGTCGAATGCCCTTACATCAACGCTTACAGTGACAGCTTTGAATGCAGGGTGGGATAAGCTAGCCGACCTTTGGAGCAACCCAAGAACAAGCTCCGCCGGATTACAGCCGAGCGATGCGTGCAGCCCAGCACAGGACGTGGTCATCCTGGGATTAACTTCGAGCACGACAATACCTTTCTCCGTCAGAATGAAATCGACACCCACATATCCCCATAGACCGGGGATGGCGGTTGCAATTTTCTGGGCGAGTTGATGGAATTCTCCTGTGGAATCGGTGATGCTGTTTACCGTGCTGCCCAGAAAATGAAATTGATTGTCAAGCACGGCAATCCGTTGCTCGTTACAGCTCAACACCCGTGCCAAGCCGTCGCAGCAAATCAGCGTGAGGCTACACGGTTGGCCGGAGATAAACGGCTGTAGCACGTAGCCGTCGTCGCCATTTGTCTCGATCCAGGCCAATGCTTTCCGCACGCCGCTAAATATTCGTGTATTGATGCAGCCAGCACCTTTGTCCGGCTTGACGACCCATGCCTCGATCTTTCCCGGCAAAGCATCTTTGGGTGTATAGGTATCGACCACCGGAATTCCGGCGTTAGCCAGTGTGCGAACCGTGAGCAGTTTGCTGCTTGCCACGCGAATGGCGCCAGGCCTGCTACCGAGCAAAATTCGTTTGCGTCTGAGAACCTTACGCGATAGGCTCTCCAATATGCCGCCGAACTCCGGCGCCACCAGCCAGACGGCATCGGCCGCCTGCACACAATCGTTGAAGTGCTGTGCAAATTTTCCATGGACCGGGATGACCAGCGCTGATTGAGGCAGACCCAGCATTGGCAGGCGCGAATCGTGCGTTGTAATGACCTTGACGTCCGGGATAGCCGAAAGATCCGCCAGTAAGGCTCGATGCATCACCTCGCCTTGGTGCATAAGCGGATAGGGTATTTTTTGATCCGTCAGGCCACCGCCTGACGTATATTCGAATGCATAGACTTTCAATGGCGACACCATTTTTTTGAATTTCGTCAAATACAGCAAATGCCATGCCACTTCGAACTTCATGTTCCGGAGTCCCGCTCCGCCACGCTAGTATCACGGTTATGGTGCCGCTTGACACGACCTATGCGGTATTACGAACCCTCGACATGCTTCTACTATCAGCGCTGCCCAAGCGCCTTTCAACTGGCATACCACTCAAGCAGGCCAGCGCAGCGCATTGATCTACCACTCTGCCAGACTAAAGGAATGCAGCCGCCGCTCGTTATTACGCCAATTAATCGCGCGAGGGCAACGATGCACCGCCTGTGTCGGTATCAGATCTTGCTGTTCCCATCCTTAACCAGAGTGAGCGTTTCTTCCATGAGCGTTTTGTCTTGCGGCATCGTGCCGTTGTTGCCGCCGGACGATGATGTACGTATTTGGTACAGGCCGCCGGAAACCTGGTTACTGATGACAAACACATAGCTCTTATTCACATATTTTTCGAAGCGCTCATGCAGCGGGTCGTTGAGGTACGGCTGGACACTGACCTCCTGCCCTTTCACTTGCTTACCCTTGTAAGTGAAGATAACGTTTCGCACCTGCGCAGCATTTGCCAGCGCCAGTCGAATCCGCTTGCGGAAATAGTTTGTTGAGCCGCCTGCAAGCCGCCTCATCTCAGCGATGTCCCGCTCAAGAAAGCCGAGTAGCGCCGGGTTTCCTTGTGAATTTTCTACGTCAGGAATCTGCATTTTTCTGGTACCTGAAAGAAAACGCATCGACACCGACGCCGATAAATCCGAGTTGATTTTGTTCACATCAACATATACCTCATCGTCAAAGCCTGGCTCGACGTTGCTGACCTTCTTGTAAGCATAGGTTAACCTTACGGGGTCATGAATATTCTGCAAATGATTGGTTTGAAAGAGCAGAGTCTCGGCTGGAGATATATCTTGAGCCGCGGCTATTTGCGCTACGACCACGCACATGCCAACACAAAGCATTCGCAGGATATCTCCAATGCGATGTTCATGTGAATACATCATTGGTGTTCCTTTAAAAGGCGTATTCTGGCGTTCGACCAACGCTAAAATTCTTGGTGAAGTTCTTTGCTATTTCATCGCCCACTGACCGATCGGAAAGCGATAGGGGCGCCTGCTGCATACCGCGTCATCTATCGCTCACCGACGCAGCTTTATTTCGACTGAACCACTAATTCACCGCGCTCATTGATCAGCGGAACGCCGTACTCTTCAAGAATGGCTGTGATCTTCTGCTGATTCTGTTCGATCAATTGATCAATGCGTTCTTTGAACTCTTTTTCACCAAACCGGACCGCCATGGCGATACTGAAATCGAACTTAATGTCAGCTCGCGGCTTGAATGGAATCGCCACGATCGGTACGCTCGTCGCTTTCTTGCTAAAGTAGCCGGCGATAGGCCCCCACGCGAAAGCAACGTCTATTGTGCCGTTCACCAGATCTTTTTCCACCATTTCTCCAGGATATTGATCTGGATCGCCGGTCTGTGTCTGATAAGACACCATCTGCTCAATCAGCCCATTTTGCAGTAACCAATCGACCACCGGCGAGCGCCCGAAGACCCCGAGTCGTAGCGTCTTGCGCTTCTCTGGATCGAGCTTTAGCAAGTCTTCCAGTGTCTTGACTTCATCTAGTCCCTTGCCCTTCACATACGCCATCGCGTAGGTGGAGCGGTAGTAGGGTTGAGTCGTGGCGCCAAGGTCGAATCCAACCGCGACACCGGTCACCAGATCGCATTTGTAGGTATCTGAATTGAGTTCCTTGGCTTTCAGTGTATTGCGAACGAAGCCCATACGTTGTGGATACCAGGTGTACGCCACCTTCCAGCCGAGTTCCTGGGCGAAAAGTGCAGCAATTTTATTCTCGAAGCCCGTCAAGTTCCGGCTGGAAAACGGCAAGTTGTTGGGATCCTGACAGACGCGTAGTACTTTTTCCTGCGCTGGATCTGCTGCCAGCACTGGCAGCGCGCCTAACGTCGCAGTTATGAACACTGCGACGAGGCCGCTGCGCCAAACAAGTGGTAGACGCTTCGTGCGCACGCTCTCCTTACCGCCAGTTATCCTGAGAAATTTCATTTTGAAATTTCCTCTAACCGCCCCGGTTTGATGGCGCCGTCGGAACGGCCCTTGAGGTACGCGTACAGGTAGTCGATATTGTCGACGACCTGCTTGCTGCCATCGAAATTCGGCATGCCTTTTTCCATCCTGCCATTCAGCACTGTCTTTTTGAAGTCGTCCTTGGACAGCACCTTCAGGCTATTCACCAGCGAGGGGCCGACCAAGCCTTCCTGTTGCGCGCCGTGGCAGCGCTCACAGGCCATCCCCCGCCAAGTGCGCCAACCGTTCAAGGTATTGCTATCGACCTGCTTACCATCAACCACCTTATACGGTGTTTCCGTCGCCTCTGCGGCACCAACTGCAGCTAACAAGAAAGCCGCTACGATTAAGAAAGCCGCTACGATTGTTGCTTGAATTGCTCGTGTATTCATTTCAAACTCTTTCAAATCGGAATTACTACCGACACCGTGGTTGGTACCAGGATGCCGGTATTACTGTGCGGATTCGTCAAGGATGACTACGCCGCGCTCATTTTCCTGGCAGCGTGA
>JABBOY010000005.1 GCA_012927585.1 Glaciimonas sp. | reverse complement strand
AAACAGCAAGCAATGTCTAAGTAGTGCAGGCCTCCGTGCCTGCATCGGTTGCAGGCACGGAGGCCTGCACTACTGACAAACGAACGCCAAAAAATGGTGTCATGCAGTTTTTTCGTGTCTTTCGTGGACAGAATTTTTTGTGCGTAACATCAGCGAGCAGGGCGCAATCACCTGAGGGCAGTGCGCCGCATGCGCCGTATGGTGCCTCAGTTAAATACACATAGGCGTTCGCCATGCAAACGCGCACCAGGCCAGCCTGTTTTTCATGCAAGACTTGGTCGCGCCCGGGTGCGAGCACGTTGTTCAAGCACGTTGCTCAATCCACTAACTTATTTTTAATCGCATAGTGGGTTATTTCGGCGTTGTGGCGCAGTCTCATTTTTTGCAGCAGGCGGGCGCGGTACATGCTGATGGTTTTGACCGATAGCGCGAGTTCGCCGGCGATGTCGGTCACGGTTTTGCCGGAGGCGATCATGGTCATGGTCTGGTATTCGCGGTCGGAGAGTTTCTCGTGCAGCGGGGCTTCGTGGTCTTCGTTGATGTGGTTGGCGAGTTCTTGCGCCAAAGAGGGGCTGATGTATTTTTTGCCGGAGGCGACCTGGCGTATCGCATCGACTAATTCGGCCGGCGCGCTTTGTTTGTTCAGGTAGCCGGAGGCGCCCGTTTTCAGGGCGCGGATGGCGTACTGGTCTTCCCGGTGCATCGATAGCATGAGTATGGACAGCTTCGGCAGCTCTTTCCTGAGTTGCTTGAGGACATCGATGCCGTTGCGGTCGGGCATGGATATGTCGAGCAGCATGACTTGGCAGTGCCGGTAGTGCGCGTTTTCACGCGCAAGCGCAATGGCGCCGCAACCGTTTTCCGCTTCGCCTGCCACCACAATGTCTTCGGTGTCAGCCAGGATCTGTTTCAGGCCTTCGCGCACAATTGCATGATCATCGGCGATCAATACATGGATTTTACTTGTTTCTGTCATTGGAATTTTTGATAAAAAACAGGGGGTATTTTTTAAATATGCTCTATTTATATGCGGAAAATAATGTATATTTTTCTATACTATATGGTAGTACTTTCTTTCTGATGGTTCTCCTGGTGTATGTCGCCAATGGGTAAATCAATGGTAATGCTGCAACCGCCCTCGGGCGCAGCGCCGATGCTGAGTTCGCCGCCGAGCGTTTTAGCGCGCTCAATCATGCCCCGTATGCCGTAGGATTCTGGTTTCAAACGATCTATTGCGGTGATGCCTTGTCCATTATCGGTGATTTCCAGCCGAATACCTTGGCCCCTGCGGTTTAGTCTTACTACAACATGGCTGGCCCTGGCGTGTTTGGCAATGTTGGTCAACCCTTCCTGAAATATCCGAAACAGCGCGGCTGCATGGTCTGGGTGTATTTCGATGTCGTCCTGATCGCAGCATAAGGTGCAGGGTATGCTGTTTTGTTTTTCAAATTCCCTGGCTTGCCATTCAATCGCGGCCACGATGCCGATGTCGAGAATGCCTGGACGCAAATCGCGCGCGATCCGGTGCGCCGCATCAATGGTGCGATCTACCAGCGCATCGAGGTATTTGGCTTTTTCTATTAATTTTGTTTGCGCTGGCGGCAATTTGCGTGCGAGCAGGGCCAATGCCATTTTTATTGCGGTCAGGTTGCCGCCCAGATCATCGTGTATTTCACGGGCGATACGGGTGCGCTCCTGTTCCTTCACCTGCTCGACATGGGCGGTTAGTTCCGCCAGGCGCGCTCGGGAGTGCTTGAGTTCGAGTTCTTCCAGCTTGCTTTGCGTGATGTTGGTCATGATGCCTTCCCACTGCACCTCGTTTTGCAGTGTCAGGCCGGGGGTGGAGCGCAGGTTGATCCATTTGACGTCTTTCCATGCCTCCACCCAAATCCGTCCTTCCCAGTTCCAGCTGCGCATGCTTGCGGCAGAGGTTTTCATAGCGGATAGATAGGCGGCCCGGTCTTGCTGCAGGATTAGATTAAGAAACAGTCCCGGCCGCGCGCGCAAGCGATTTGCCTTGATGCCTAGCAGCGCATGGCAGCCCGCGCTCAGGTATGGAAACGCGGTGCTGCCGTCCGCTTGCAGACGGAACTGGTACACCAGGCCGGGCGTATTGGCTGCAATGGCGCGGTAACGCGACTCGCTTTGATCGAGTGCCTGCTCCGACAGGCGCTGGGCACTGATGTCGTGGCCGATGGCGATCAAAACCGGCTCCGCTGCGTCTGATGCGTGCGGCGTAAGGAAGATGCGCAATGCGATTGGATAGCTGCTGCCGTCGCACCGGTTGAATCTCAATTCCAGGGTAATGTGTTGCACCAGCCTGTTATTGTTATTGTTGTGCAGGGGGTGCAAGGTTTGCACAAGTGCAGCGATCGGTTGGTGCGCCAGATCCGCCAGCGTCATGGAGGTGAACGTAGTGGTTTTGAACTGAAGATTGTCGCGTGCCGCCTGATTGATTTCAATCAAGCGCAATGTGCTGCAATCGATCACATAAATTTCATTGAAGGCCCCGTGCATGATCGTGGGCAACCATCCTGCCTGGGTTATGTTGGGCATATTAGGAACATATTTTTGTACATTGAATCGGCTGAATGCGGTGTTTGGTTTTGGCCAACCATAACATGGGCGCTGATGCGAAAATGGATTGCGACTGCTTGAATTGTACGATTTTATGAGGTTTTTAGTACAGAATTACACTGTAATACATGTCGTATACACGTCTTATAATTCTTGCAATATTAAATACTGTTACATCGTAGAATGGAACGCCATGAGTAAAGCCTTTGTAAAAGAGACGGATGACGATGATGACGAGGCCTGGGAAATCGCATCGGCGATTCCTGCCGGCTCGAAAAATTACATGACCCCGGCCGGGCATCAGCGCATCAAGGAAGAGTTGCTGCATTTGATTGACGTGGCGCGACCGGAAGTGGTGCAAATCGTGTCGTGGGCGGCCAGCAATGGCGACCGTTCGGAGAATGGCGATTACATTTACGGCAAGCGGCGTTTGCGCGAGATTGATCGCCGCATCCGCTTTTTGACCAAGCGGCTGGACTTGGCTGAAGTGGTCGACCCGAGTGTTCATCATGGACTGGATCAGGTTTTTTTCGGCGCCACGGTGACGTATCGGAATCAAGCCGGCGCAGAGTTCACGGTGACCATTGTCGGGATTGACGAGCTTGATCCGCTGCACGGCAAGATCAGTTGGATTTCCCCCGTAGCCAGAGCGCTTACCAAAGCCCATGAGGGCGAATCGGTGATACTGAAAACGCCTTTAGGCATCGACGAACTGGAGATTTTGACGGTCAGTTATCCCGCGCCAGGCGGTGTTATTGTTTAATAGCGCGGGCACGGAGGCCCACGCTGCGGGCCAAATAGATACCGAATTATTAATAATTTTTATTGCCATTACTTATGACTTTTACCTATTCTCGTTTGAATCATCCTTTGCGCGTGCCGTTGGCTGCCGAAGTGCATTCCCGACCTTCTTTGCGCCTGTCGGCTTCGGAGAACCTGACCCATCTTGCGGTCTATGCGCAGGGCAATAGCAGTGTCGGCAATGATAATCTTGCGCTACAGCATGCAATACTGGCTGATTTGTGCGTCTATTTCGGGGCCGCCGCGCCAACAGAAGAGGCCAAATATTTCTTTCACGATTTTGGCCAGTTTCGCCTGCAATGGGAATGCCATACTGAATTTGCCACGTATACTTTTGCCAAAAGTCATGTGGAGCAGGCGGCCGTTGACGATATATTCGATCACATGCCGCTGGCGCTGATTCCACAGGGTTGGCTGCTGCGACTGGAAGGCAAATTGATGGTTGCAGCGCATGTGGCGCTGGGGCCGTCGGATGCAGCGGCATTGCCGGGACTGTGCCAGGTTCTCGATGGCGGCGTGCTGGTCGGCAGCACCGTTTTGCAGGGTGGCGAAGTGTGGACCGATTTTCTGGTCAAGGCAGATGGCTTTAGCCGCTTCGTGATCCGGGATCTCGGTTTTCAGGCGCAACAGGCGGGGCGGGTGGTGCAGCGCGTGCTGGAGGTGGAAACCTATCGCATGATGGCGTTGCTGGGCTTGCCGCACGCGCAATATGCAACGCCGCTTTTGAATGACGTCGAAAGCGAGTTGACGGCGCTAACAACCACCATGACCGATACCGATGCGGCGATTCTGGATGCATTGTCGAGCGACACGAATGATGAGCAGATTTTGTTGCGCAAGATTACCGGGCTAGCGGCGCGGATTGAAAAGCTGTCGATGGAGAACAGTTACCGTTTTGCCGCTTCGCAAGCGTATTTTCGACTGGTCAAGGCGCGCATTGAAGAATTGCGGGAAATTCGGATTAATGGTGTACCGACCGTGGGCGAGTTCATGGCCCGCCGTTTGTCGCCTGCGATGAATACCTGCGAGTCCGTGGTGCGGCGTCAGGAAGCATTGGCCGAGCGAATTGCCCATACCAATGATTTGCTTAGAACCCGGGTCGGCATCGTACAGGAGCGCCAGAACAGAAAAATCCTGGAATCCTTGAATGCCCGGGCAGCCCAGCAATTACGCCTGCAGCAGGCGGTGGAAGGGTTGTCGGTGGTAGCGATATCGTATTACCTGGCGGGCTTGATCGGCTATGTGGGCAAGGCGATGAAAGCAAGCGGATTGCCGGTTAACCCGGATGTGGCGACCGGCATTCTGGTGCCGGTAATCGCGCTCGGGGTGTGGCTCGGCTTGCGCCGCCTGCACAAGCGCGTAGGGCGTCAATAGCGTAGCGTATTGCGCCATTTTTTGGTGCTCAGGAAGTCGATGCCACTGGATAGCAAGCGCGTCGATAGTTATGCATTGTTGCGGTTTTGCGTAGGCATTCGGCGCAATGGTGTAGCAGGGATTTCGAATGGCATGCCATTCGCCTGCGAAACGGTAATGGCTTGCAAGCCATTACGCGCCCTGCAAGGGCTGCGCTTATTGGCGCCCTACAAAATTAACCGCGCTCGCGTTCCAGCCGTTCGACTCCGGCCAGACGTCGCACGCTGCGGATCAGGTGCGCCAGGTGGACCCGGTTTTGGACCTGGAGCGTGAAGTGCAGATGTATCATGGAGCGATCCTGATACTTTTCCTGATCCATCAATACGTGAGTGATGTTGGCATCCGATTCATTGATTTCGGCTGCTACGCGGGCCAGCATGCCTCGTTCGTTTTGCACCAGAAGCTTGATTCGGCAATCAAAGCGGCGACTCAGATTTTCACCCCAGATCACGCTGGTCCAGTGCTCCGCTTCCTTGCCGATTAAACGTTTGGCCACATCGCAATCTTCAGTGTGTACGATCAAGCCTTGGTCGCGCTTCAATTGACCGATGATGCGGTCGCCCGGTATCGGCTGGCAACACTGCGCCAGTTGAACCGCTACACCTTCATTGCCATAAATCACTACGGGTTCGAGCTTATCCGCTGCAGAATGGTTTTTAATTTTTCGTGAATGTGAATTTCCATTCTCGTGCAAGCTCATGATGTGGCGCGCCACCAACGCCGCCATCCGTTTGCCTATGCCGATGTCGAGGTAGAGCTCTTCCATCGATTTGGCTCTGGATTCGTTCATTAACCGTTCCAGCAGCGCCGGCGGCAACACGGTGTCAATTTCCAGCGCAGCAAGAGCCTGTGTCAGCAGTTGTTTGCCGAGTGCAAGCGATTCGGATGAATTGATAGTACGCAGGTGGTGCCGGATTGCGGAGCGCGCCTTGCCGCTGCGCACGAAGGAGAGCCAGTTTGGGCTAGGGCGCGAGGTGGGGGATGTAACGATCTCGACGATGTCGCCATTGTGCAATTCCATGCGCAATGCTGCGTTCTCGTGGTTTATCTTGGCCGCAATTGCCTGATGGCCGATATCGGTGTGAATGGTATAGGCAAAGTCGAGCGCGGTTGCACCGCGCGGCAATGCAATAATGATCGATTTCGGCGTAAAAACATATACCGAATCAGGAAATAGATCGACCTTCACATGCTCGAGAAATTCGGCCGAATCGCCGGTTTGCTTCTGGATGTCGAGCAGTGATTGCAGCCAGACGTGGGTGCGCTGCTGCAGGTCGGAGAGATTGGCTTCGCTACTCTTGTAGAGCCAGTGCGCAGCGACTCCAGACTCTGCCACCCGGTGCATGTCTTGGGTGCGCATCTGAAATTCGACCGGTGTGCCGTAGGGGCCGATCAGTGTCGTGTGCAGCGACTGATAGCCATTCAGTTTGGGAATGGCAATGTAATCCTTGAACTTTCCCGGCATCGGTTTGTAGAGCGCGTGCAACGTGCCGAGGGCGAGATAGCAATCGGCGAAGCTCTCGACCACCACGCGAAAGCCGTATACGTCCAGTACCTGGGAAAACGATAAGTGCTTGGCGCGCATTTTCCGGTAGATGCCGTACAGCGTTTTTTCGCGCCCATAGACTTGCGCCTGGATGCCAGCAGCTTGCAGCGTGCTATTGACCGATTCCAGTATTTTGCTGACCACTTCGCGACGGTTGCCGCGCGCAGCTTTTACTGCCTTGGTCAGGGTTTTGTAACGGTTTGGGTACAGATGCAGAAACGACATGTCCTGCAGTTCACGATAGATGCTGTTGAGGCCGAGCCGGCGCGCAATCGGGACGTAGACTTCCATTGTCTCGCGCGCGATGCGCTGTTTTTTGTTCGGCGCCATCACGCCCAGCGTACTCATGTTGTGCAGGCGGTCGGCCAGCTTGATGAGGATGACGCGCACGTCGCGCGCCATCGCAAGCAGCATCTTGCGGAAGTTTTCCGCCTGCGCTTCCACCTTGCTCTGGAATTCGATTTTATCCAGCTTCGACAAGCCATCGACCAGAGCCGCTACCGGCGCTCCGAAGCGCTCAATCAGTTCGTCCTTCTTGACGTCCTGGTCTTCCATTACGTCATGCAGCAAGGCGGCCATGATGGCTTGCGCATCAAGCTTCCAGTCGGCGCAAATTTCGGCTACTGCAATCGGGTGGGAGATATAGGCTTCACCGGATTGGCGCATCTGGCCCAAATGCCTTTCGTCCGAGAAGCGATAGGCTTCCTTGACTTTTTTCAAGTCCGAAGGAGATAGATACTGGGCTAGTTTAGTGGTGAGCGGCGTAATCGATAGCGCGCCGGCGCCATGCTGGGCGCTGTCTTTCGATGTGGATTTTTTGTGACTGGCAGGACGCGGCTCCGCACGTTCGGAAGCAGGCCGGCTATTTAATGCGGCTGATACAGGCGACTCTGCAGATTTTGGGTTCATGCTTAGGAGCTATCAGCCACATGGCGGTCATCGGGTACTTATCGGGTAATTAAGTGGCCGAACGGTTAATTAGGAACCTTTTTCAGCATTTCAATCCCGATTTTGCCGGCTGCGATTTCTCGTAGCGCAATCACGGTCGCTTTGTCGTCAGCATCCACTTTTTGCAAATGGCCTTGCAGCAACTGACGGGCGCGATAGGTGGCGCACAGGGTGAGTTGAAAACGATTTGGGATTTTATCGATACAATCTTCAATGGTGATACGGGCCATGAATGCTCCTAAAAATGCGAATTTGGCTTGATTTTGTTAAATTTTCGTTAAATTAACTTAAATTTGCATGTATGCCCAACTGGGCAAATAGTGATGTGTTGCGCGCCGCTTGTTGCGCAAATCTGCAACGGGCCGCTTTTACGATCGCCGTTAGCTCGGACAATGCGGTCGCAAAATCTCGGTTGATAATAGCATATTCGAACTCCGGGGCGTGGGCGATTTCCCCGCCGGCGGCCAGAATCCGGCGCGTGATGATGTGCGGTTCATCCTGTCCGCGTTTTGTCAGGCGCTCTTCCAATGCTGCTATGGAAGGTGGCAGGATGAAGATGCCGACCGCATGCGGGAATTGTTTTTTGATCTGTTGTGCGCCTTGCCAGTCGATTTCCAGCAAGACATCGGTGCCGGTCTTGATCTGGTCTGCGATCCGCAGCCGTGAGGTGCCGTAGTGATTGCCGTGTACTTCGGCCGATTCCAGAAACTCGTCCTGGTCTTTTCTTGCGAGGAAATCTGCCGTCGTGGTGAAGTGATATTCGCGCCCGTTCTGTTCACCCGGCCTGAGTGCGCGGGTGGTGAAGGAAATCGATAGCTGGATGCCCGATTCCTGCGTTAGCAGGGCATTCACCAGAGTGGATTTTCCAGCGCCCGATGGCGCTACCACCATAAACAGGCTGCCTGAAGATGTGTTGGTTTGGGACATGGGAGATCCTTGCTGATGACTGATATTTACGCATTGTTGTGCAGATTTATTCCAGATTTTGCACCTGCTCGCGCATTTGCTCAATCAGCAGTTTTAACGCCATCGACGCATCGGATAATTCCTTGACTGCCGCCTTGGCGCCGAGCGTGTTGGCTTCGCGGTTGAGTTCCTGCATCATGAAGTCGAGCCGTTTGCCGACCTGGCCGCCTCTTTTCAGGATCTGACGGGTTTCGCTCAGATGGGCGGCCAACCGCGACAATTCTTCGGAGACGTCAATTCGGATGCCATACAGACTGACTTCCTGCCGGATGCGCTCCAGCGCTTCCTGGCGTGATAACGCCTGGGTTGCAGTGGCAGCATCGCTTTGGGGCGCCAGCCCGAGCGCTTCCTGCATGCGTTCAGTGGCTTTCTGCTGGAATTGCAGGACAACTTGCGGAATCAGCGGCGTGATGTCGAGGATGATCTGCTCCATGGCGTCAACCCGCACCAGTAACATGGCTTGCAGCGCCGCGCCTTCACGCGCACGCGAGTCCACGAAGGCGTCGAGCGCCGCGCTCATGGCGGCAACGACTTCAGCTTGCAGAGTTTCCCGGCCGATTTCGGCTTCCGCAATGACGCCGGGCCAGCGCAACAGTTCATTGACCGATAGCGGCGGCGCATCCGGGAATTGTTGGCGCACTGCATGTTGCAGCGCCGCCAGATCCAGCAGCAGGGCGGCATTGAGCGCCTGGCCGGGGTCCGACTTGACCTTGCGGCCGAAGCTCAGGCGGCATTCGACCTTGCCGCGCGTGATGCGCCCCATGATGGCTTCGCGCAAGGTCGACTCGACTGCGCGCAAATCGTCATTGATGCGAAATTGCAGATCCAGAAAGCGCGAGTTGACGCTTTTGATCTCGATGGTCAGAGTGCCGGCGGCGGCTTCTTTGATGGTGACTGCGTAGCCAGTCATGCTGCAAATACTCAAGTCGACTCCTTGGTTTTACTTTACTGTGCTTTACAAATGTGCGATTTATCAACACAATCCGAACTTCTACCGCTTAGGAAAATATGGCTGCGCAAAACAATGCACCACTGCCAGACGGGCTTGCAATTTCGGGATATCGCATTGTAAAGAAAATTGCGTCCGGCGGGTTCAGTATTGTCTATCTGGCTCATGACAAGAATGGCAGCGCCGTCGCCATCAAGGAATATCTGCCCAGCAGTCTGGCGCTACGGCAGCCGGGTGAGTTATCGCCGCTGGTTTCGGCTGCAAATCTGCCGGTATTTCGAATGGGCCTGAAATGTTTTTTTGAGGAAGGCCGCGCACTGGCGCGCATTTCGCACCCGAACGTGGTCAGCGTGGTCAATTTTTTTCGCGCCAACGATACAGTTTACATGGTAATGGCGTATGAGTCTGGCTGCTCGCTGCAGGCGCACATTCTGCGGCGCCGCGATTCGGGCCAGAAACCGTTGCTCTCGGAGCAATTCATTCGCACTATGTTCAGTCAGGTTTTGAATGGCTTGCGCGAAGTGCATGCGAACAAGCTGCTGCATCTCGATCTGAAGCCGGCAAATATTTACTTGCGCACCGATGGCACGCCGATCCTGCTCGATTTTGGCGCAGCGCGGCAGACCTTTCGCACCGACCTGGTGAAGCTGTATCCGATGTATACACCGGGCTTTGCCCCACCCGAGTTATATGTCAAGAACGGTAGTTTAGGCCCTTGGACCGACATTTACAGTATTGGCGCGGCGATGTTTGCCTGCATGGCCGGAGCCCCGCCGCCGCCGGTGGAGCAGCGCAGCAAGATTGATAAAATCGATGCCCATTTGGCCAAGCTGGAAGGTTTGTATTCGCCTGAATTGATCAAAGTGGTCAAGTGGTGCTTGATGCTCGATCTGTTGCAGCGTCCTCCCAGCGTATTTGCGCTACAAAAGGCTTTGCAGCAACCGGTGGCGGTTACTCCTGAGCCGGGCGTGCTGCTGCGTTTTTCCCAGAAAGTGCGCAGCATGTGGGGTGGGATCGGGCTCAAGAATTCCAAGCCAGGCGTTACACTGCAAGACCACACCCGATAATTTGTCATTCATGCCGGCGGCAAGAATTAGCCGTCTCCTTTTCTTATTACAGATCGGTTCCATGCGATTTTCCGTCTATCAAGAAAGCCATATCGGCGGCCGCAAGGTCAATCAGGACCGCATGGGTTACAGCTTTACCCGCGACGCCTTGTTGCTATTGCTGGCCGATGGCATGGGTGGGCACATTCAGGGCGAAATAGCGGCCGCTATTGCGATGCAGACCATTAATGCGGTGTTTCGCCAGAACGCGGTACCCGCTATCAAGCAGCCGGAGCGGTTCTTTGAAGAAAGTTTTCTAGCTGCGCACCGTGAAATTTTGCATTACCGCGATTTGCATAATTTGCCGGAAACACCGCGCACTACTATTGTTGCCTGCCTGGTCCAGCATGGACACGCTTACTGGGCGCACTGTGGCGATTCACGCTTGTACTGGATGCGCAACGGCCAAATCCTGGCCCGCACCAGGGATCACTCGCGCATTGAAACCCTGATTGCACAAGGTAAGGTGATGCCTTCTGAGCGCGATACGCACCCTGACCGCAACAAGTTGTTCAATTGCCTTGGTGCGTCCAATGTGCCAATTGTCGAGATGTCCCGCCGTTGCGCGCTGCAGGCAGGCGACATCATGTTGCTGTGCTCGGACGGTTTGTGGTCGGTGCTGCCGGATCACGTATTGGCCCAGAGTTTGCAAAGCAATACGATTGTGCGCGCGATCCCGGAGTTGCTGGACAGCGCCGTCGGCATTGCCGGCAAGCGTTCTGACAATGTCACTGCGCTGGCAATGATGTGGGATGGCAGCAAGGTATCTGACGATGAGGCTACAATTACCACCAATACCTTGCCTTTGGGCGAGGTCACCACCACCATTCTGGCCATGCCTGAGGGTGAGAAAATAGAAGCTGACGCATTCGACGAAGCTGAAATTGAAAGAGCGATTGCAGAGATTCGCGGCGCGATTCAAAAAAGCGCCCGTATAACTTCCAAGGATTGACACTATGCACCATGAAATACGCGCCCACGGACGTGCTGCCGATGCGCTGCGCCCGATTCGCCTGTGCCGCAATTACACCAAACACGCAGAAGGCTCGGTGCTGGTCGAGTTCGGCGATACCCGCGTGATTTGCACGGCCAGCATCGAAGACAAGGTGCCTGGCTTTCTGAAAGGCAAAGGGCAGGGCTGGCTGACTGCCGAATACGGCATGCTGCCGCGTTCTACCCACACTCGCATGGAGCGCGAGGCGGCCAAAGGCAAACAATCCGGCCGCACCCAGGAAATTCAACGTCTGATCGGCCGTTCGCTGCGCGCCGCTTTCGATCTGCAAGCCTTCGGCGAACGCACGCTGCATCTGGATTGCGATGTGATACAGGCCGATGGCGGCACCCGCACCGCAGCCATCACCGGCGCCATGGTCGCAGCCTTTGACGCATTTTCGCAATTGGTCGCGCGCGGCGCTATTGCGGCAGTGCCGCTCCGGCATTTCGTGGCGGCGATTTCGGTCGGCGTGGTTCGCGGCAAGCCGTTGATGGATTTGGATTATCAGGAAGATTCCGGCTGCGACACCGACATGAACGTGGTGATGACCAGTAACGCCCACTTCATCGAAGTGCAGGGCACCGCAGAAGGCGCTGCATTCGATCGTGCCACCATGGATCAGTTGCTCGACTTGGCGCAGCAGGGCATCGCCGACCTGATCAGCCTGCAGAAAGAAACGCTCGGCTTGTAGGTTTCTTCATATGTTTTCTGTGCTTTCATTGCATATACTTTGCCGGGTATTTTTATTTTACACACTAAAATAATGCGGTAAATGCACGGTTTTTAATGATACTCCCACTTTTTTTATATTGTAAAAATTAGCGGAAGCCGTTACGGTAACGGCTGTCTGCGTCAAAAGATTATGACAAAAACCATCGTTTTGGCTTCCAATAATGCCGGTAAGCTGAAAGAATTTGGCGAAATGCTGGGGGCAATCGGTTTTACGCTGCACCCGCAGGGTGCGTTCAATGTGTTGGAAGCCGAGGAGCCGCATCCGACCTTTATCGAGAATGCGCTGGCCAAGGCGCGCCACGCTGCCGCTATTACCGGTTTGCCGGCGCTGGCGGATGACTCCGGCGTATGCGTCAATGCCTTGGGCGGTGCGCCCGGGGTGCTTTCAGCCCGCTACGGCGGCGAACCGAAATCGGATGCCGCCAACAACTGCAAGCTGCTAATCGACCTGGCGCCGCATGCCGACAAGTCCGCCTATTATTATTGTGCGCTGGTGTATCTGCGGCATGCCCATGATCCGCAGCCGATTATTGCCGAAGGGCGCTGGGATGGCGAGATTATCGCTACGCCGCGTGGCGCCGGCGGCTTCGGTTACGATCCGCATTTCTGGCTGGCCGGCTTGGGCAAAACCGTAGCTGAATTACGTTCTAAACAGAAAAATGCGCTCTCCCATCGCGGCCAGGCATTGCGCGCGCTGGTGGAAAAATTACAATGATCCCGATTAAATTGATTGACGCGACAGGCAACGCTGTCAGTAGCGCTGCCCAACCGCTGCAAACGGCGGCCGCCTTTCTCAAGCCGGGCGCGCTGCAATTGGCGGCGCTGCCGCCGTTGTCGCTGTATATCCATTTCCCGTGGTGCGTCAAGAAATGCCCGTATTGCGACTTCAACTCGCATGAAGCGCGGGGCGGATTCCCTGAGGATGCCTATCTGGCAGCCTTGCGCAGCGATCTGGAAAGTGCGCTGCCATTGATCTGGGGGCGCAAAATTTATACGGTATTTATCGGTGGTGGCACCCCCAGTCTGATGTCTGCCGCAGGTCTGGATCGATTGCTGTCGGATCTGCGCAGCTTGCTGCCTTTGGACGGCGCGGCCGAGCTCACGATGGAAGCCAACCCCGGTACTTTCGAGGCTGAGAAATTCCGCTCCTATCGCGCCAGCGGGATCAACCGGCTATCGATCGGCATTCAGAGTTTCAACGCGCAACATTTGCAAGCTTTGGGACGGATTCACGATGGCATTGAGGCGCGCCGGGCGGTTGATATCGCCCACACCAATTTTGATAATTTCAATCTGGATCTGATGTATGCGTTGCCGCAACAAACACTGGCAGAAGCGCGCCGGGATATCGAGACTGCGATTGCCTATGCACCGCCACACTTGTCTTTGTATCACTTGACGCTGGAACCGAACACCCTGTTTGCCAAACATCCGCCGGTGGTGCCGGACGACGATGCCAGTGCCGATATGCAGGACATGATCGCTGATTTAACGGCCGCCGCCGGCTATGGGCAATATGAAGTCTCGGCCTATGCGCAACCAAAGCGACAGGCGCGCCACAACCGCAATTATTGGGAGTTTGGCGATTATCTCGGGATCGGCGCCGGTGCGCACTCCAAGCTGTCATTTCCGCACCGGGTAGTGCGGCAGATGCGTTACAAGCAGCCCAAGGCTTATCTGGAACACATTTTGCAAGGTACGCAGATTCAAGATCAAAATGAAGTTAGCCGTGAAGATTTGCCGTTTGAATTCATGTTGAATGCATTGCGCCTTAACCAGGGATTTCAAGCCAATTTGTTTGCCGAGCGTACCGGCATGGCGCTCAATGCAATCGAAAAAACGCTGGCGCTGGCCGAATCGAAAGGCTTGCTGTATCGCGATCATGTAATCATTAAGCCGACGGCTCTCGGGCAATCTTTCCTGAACGATTTACAGCAATTATTTTTGGTGGATTAGTCAGAGAAGTCGATATTCGCCTGGAGACATCCGTGATGTGATTACCTTGGTTGTTTCGCGAGTGCAATTTATTTTTTGGGATGTCTGGCTGAATTTATAAAAAATTGTATCGATCTGGCCGCTTTAGGTATAATCCTGGCTCTGAAAGGTTTAGGGCGTGGTTAAATATACCGGTCTTGAATTTCTCTGCAACTGAATATGGAAGTGTGGCCGAGCGGTTTAAGGCACTAGTCTTGAAAACTAGCGAGGGTTTAAAGCCTCCGTGAGTTCGAATCTCACCGCTTCCGCCAAAGACACTGCAAACGTTAGCAAAGTTTGCCTAAAAACCCCTAAGAAATCAAATGCTTAGGGGTTTTTTGCGTTTCAAGAGATCCGATGCCACTCGGATTATTTGGGGTAGATTTATGCGGTGGACGATAGCGCCGACTATACTGGCGTGTCGCTACTAATATTGGGAATGAGCCCGATTCACCTGTTTAGCCATGACTACCGCGACAGCGGGAAAACAGAGCTTACCCCTTACTCTGCCGGCATGGCTTTCGTTTTAAGGGGACGACAAAGAGGCGCAATTGAAACATAACAAAGCTAGTACAGGAACCTCCAAAACAAACACCTCGACTCGAGATTCCGCTTTTGTCTGGGATGGCGATACGCTGGTGCTCAACATCCTCGGCAAGCCAAGCGCAAAACGCGATGCCATTGGCAAGATTAAAGGAAAGCAGATTAATGTCAGCGTCACGGCTGCGCCCCGCGCCGGCAAGGCGACAGATTATATGGTGCGCTTTCTGGCGGAAGAGTTTGGCGTATCGTCGTCGGATATCGAGGTCGTATTCGGTCGCACGAATGTGAACAAGCAATTGCGTATCAAAGCGCCTAAACGACTGCCTGCGGTAATTGGACAGCAGGAATTGTGCTGAGAGAATGATGGGATTGCGACTCTACCAGCTTTACGTTAACTTCACTTGCGCGCATGCACCCGTTTCGACTCTCCCGCCCTTACATGACTTGCCGGCTTGAACTTTGAATCGGATGTGCCGAGATGACCTCGAATAGTCAAAAAATCAAATTTTTCCGCAATCGCATCCCTGCATTTGAGTGCATACCGGGATGTCACGACTGTTGCGGCCCAGTGACCACATCTACCGAAGAGATGGCAAGGCTGGCCGTCAAAAGCGAGGAAGAACACGATGCGGCGCTTGCCGCATTGAGTTGCCCGCACCTCGGCGACAATGGATGTGAAGTCTATGCAGAGCGCCCCCTGATCTGCCGCTTGTTCGGAACCACACCGCGCCTTGCCTGCCCGAACGGCAGACGGCCTGCGGTAATGATAGACCCTCGCATCGAGCAGCAAATCCATCACTATTTTGGGCAAACGCGCCAGGTGTTGGTTTGATGCAGACCGCTACGTTCCTCGTGAGTTAGTGCCCGCTTTTGTTTCATATCTCGCAGCGCTTGCGGAAAACGTATTGGCAAACGAATACAGGACATCAAGCACCTGGTCCGGCTGTTCCGCCATCAGGTTATGGCCGCAGTGGTCGAGCTGCACCACTTGGGCGTGCGCGATTGCACGGATCAGACCGGCGCTGGCCTTGATCGGCGTCATGATGTCGCGTCTGGCGAGCAGGAACAGGGTCGGGCATTGCACCGATTGCGCGGCAATATCGCCATTCGCATACGCATTGCAGGCGGAAAAATCAGTGTAAAACACGTGCTCTGGATTAGTTTTGGAGATGCGCTGCATCAGGCGTCGATTAACGCCCATTACATAAAAACCGGGGCCGGGGCTGGAGGGCTTTTGCGCTACCGACGTGTGCGACCAGAGGTTGACCATGTCGATTGCGTTCTGTTCCGCGTTTTTCGCAGCATCAAGCAAGGTGTCGGACACTTTCATCGGATAGGCGGTGCCGACCAGCGCCAGTTTGCTGACCCGTTGCGGCGCTCGGTGGGCGACTTCCAGCGCCGCTAGCGAACCCATGCTGTGGCCGATCAGCATGGCTTTTTCCACCCCGGCAGCATCCAGCAACGCCAGCAACCAGTCGGCGACGGCTTCGACGCTGGTCAGCGCCGCGCCTTTGCTGCGGCCGTGGCCGGGCAGGTCGACTGCCAGCACGTTAAAGCCGTGGTGCGCAAAATAACGGGTTTGCAGTATCCAGATCGAATGGTCGTGCTGCGCGCCGTGAATGAAGACGGCAGTCGGCTGTACCGGGTTGAACGGTTTGCCGCCGGTGTAACAATAGGCATCGAAGCAGTGGATGTTGGTGAGCATGTGCCTAAGCTCCTTTCCTGGTGCCGGGCTGTGACATCTTCAGGCCGCGCGCCAAATCTTCCATCAGGTCGTCCGCATCTTCCAGTCCGATCGACAACCGTATCGTGCCTTCGGTGATGCCGGCAGCAGCGAGTTGATCAACCGGCACCCGGAAGTGCGTGGTCGAAGCAGGGTGGATTACCAGCGATTTGGCGTCGCCGACATTGGCCAGGTGCGAAAAAATACTCAGTGTCTCGACGAAGCGTTGACCGGCCGCACGGTCGCCCTTGATGCTGAAGGTGAATACCGCGCCAGAGCCTTTCGGCAGCAGCGTTTTGGCGAGTGTGTAATCGGGATGCGATGCCAGTTCAGGATAGGAGACCGATTCCACTGCCGGATGCGCGAGCAGAAATTCGACCACTTTGCGGGTGTTGGCGACATGCCGATCCATGCGCAAGCCCAGCGTTTCGATTCCCTGCAACAGCGCGAACGCATTGTGCGGGCTCATCACCGCGCCGAAGTCGCGCAGACCTTCGCGCCGCGCCCGCAGCGCAAACGGCGCGACTGTCGATTCTTCGGCAAACACCATGCCGTGGAAACCGTCATACGGTTCGCACAATTCCGCGAAGTTGCCGGTCTTGTCATAGGCTTGCTGCCAGTCGAAGGCGCCGCCATCGACCAGCAAGCCTCCGATTGCGGTGCCGTGACCGCACAGGAATTTGGTGGCCGAATGAAACAGCAAGTCGGCGCCATAGTCGAACGGGCGCAGCAGATACGGCGTGGTAAAAGTCGAATCGACCATCAGCGGCAAGTAATGTTCATGCGCGATTTCCGCAACTTTGGGAATGTTCAGCACCTCCAGTCCCGGATTGCCCAGGGTTTCGGCAAACAGCACCTTGGTGTTGGGACGGATCGCAGCGCGCCATGCATCAAGGTCGCGTGGATCGACGAAAGTGGTCTCGATGCCGAAGCGCTTGAGCGTGTAGGCCAGCAGATTCTGAGAGCCGCCGTACAACGCACGCGAGGCGACGATATGCGCGCCGGTGCCGGCAATCGTCACCAGGCCCAGGTGCAGTGCAGCCTGGCCGCTGGCCACCGCGATTCCGGCTATGCCGCCTTCGAGCGCGGCGATGCGCTCTTCCAGCACCGCATTGGTCGGATTCGAAATGCGCGAATAGACGTGGCCGGCGCGCTCCATATTGAACAGCGATGCGGCGTGGTCGGAATTCTTGAAAACGAAGGACGACGTGAAATGGATCGGCGTCGCTCGCGCGCCGGTAGCCGGGTCTGGCGCGGCACCGGCGTGCAGCGAAAGGGTGTCGAATTTGAGGTAATGTGGGCCGCTCATGCTGGGTTAAGTCTCCGTTATTGGGTTCTAGCGATACAGCGGAAAGTTTAGCATCTGTCTTTCGGGTGCGGCTATGCGCAGCAACTATCTAAACAGATTGTATTGATTCTCAGGCTGGATTTTTCACTGTGCTTGCGCTACAGTCATAGCACAATTAACAATCACGCAAAGAAGAATCATGAAAGTCTCAGAAATTCTAACGGTCAAAGGCAATATCCTCTATACAGTCACGCCTGATACTCTGATGATCGACGCTATCAACACGATGGCGGAAAAGGATATAGGTTCGCTAGTCGTGATGGAGTATGGCGATCTGGTCGGCATGCTGACTTTCCGCGAAGTACTCAAGACAGTGCATGAGAACAGCGGCAGCTTGGGCGGCGATAGCGTGCGCAAGCACATGGATGACCATCCGCTGACGGTGACGCCGGATACCGACATCAATGAAGTGCGCCGCGTGATGCTGGAAAAACATACCCGCTATCTGCCGGTGATCGATGCCAAAATCCTGCTGGGCGTAATTTCGTTTTATGACGTGGCCAAATCTGTGCTCGAAGCGCAAAGTTTCGAGAACAAGATGCTCAAGGCTTACATTCGCGACTGGCCGGATGAGGCTGAGGCATAAAAATATCGCAACAGTCTTGCCGTTAGCGGCTTGATGCACGAGCCGCTAACGGTGATATTGCCGCGTGCGGCTTTTTTAGTTTTAACGCCCATCTTCACAACAACAAAAGGACACATCATGCATATTGCTGTCATCGGCGCCGGATTATCCGGCTTGACCTGCGCACGCCAATTACAAATTCAGGGGCATAGCGTGACTGTGTATGAAAAAAGCCGTGAGGTGAGTGGCCGCATGAGTACGCGCCAGACCGAGTTCGGCGGCTTTGATTATGGCGCGCAGTATTTTACTGCTAACTCGGCGGCTTTTCGCAAGCAGATTTCCGCTTGGAAAAAGGCAGAATTGATCATCGACTGGAGTCCCGATCTGGTGCGGCTGGAACAGGGTACGCCGGGTGTGCATACACCGGCCGGGCGCTCTCAAAAACGTTTTATCGCCATTCCAGACATGAGCAGCCTGTGCAAACATCTGGCGCAAGGGCTGGATATTCGCACCGAGCAGGTGGTGCGACGCCTTGAACCGCTCGGCCGGCAATGGCTGCTGTCGGTCGGATCAAACAGCGTGGCAATCGATGCCAGCGCCGGCCCTTTCGATGCAGTGTTGCTGGCGGTTCCGGCCAATCAGGCGGTGCCGCTGCTAACGGTGGCGCCAGCCTTGGCGAAGCAGGTGGCAAAAGCGAGACTGTCCCCTTGCTGGGCTTTGATGTTGAGCTTTCCGGTACCGTTGGAACTTGGTTACGACGGCGCCTGGGTGAGCGGTTCGCGCCTGTCCTGGATTATTCGCGATAACGCCAAGCCGGAACATCGCGATGGCGAGCGCTGGGTGGCGCACGCCTCTGTCGACTGGAGCATTGAACATCTGGAAGACGACGAGGAGCGTGCCAAGGAGAAGTTGCTGAAGGCCTTTCACGAAGCGACGGGTTCGCAGGTGCAACCGGTCCATGCCAGCGCGCACCGCTGGCGATATGCTCAGGCGCTCGCACCGCTGGCAGAGGATTGCCTGTGGCGTCCGAAACTGCGCATCGGTGCCTGTGGCGACTGGTTCGCGGCTGGGCTGGAAGGCAGCGGACGGGTTGAAAATGCTTATTTGAGTGGCTTGGCGCTGGCCGCGGCAGTGGGTTCTTGATTGGGTTTTTTACGTGCTTCCGGCCCTTGATCAAGCGGTGCTGGGGTACTGTACTGCTGGCGCAACTCGCGCTTGAGCAGCTTGCCTGAAGCAGTGCGCGGCATCGATTCTACGAAGAACACCCGCTTGGGCACCTTGAAAGGGGCGATGTGCGCTTTGGCGTGAGCGATCAAAGCCTCGGCATCGACCTGCTGGCCCGCCTTGAGGCTGACAACGGCAACTACGGCCTCGATCCATTTCTCGTCAGGCAGACCGATTACCGCCACTTCGCTGACAGCTGGGTGGGTATATAGACATTCCTCGACTTCGCGGCTGGATACCACAACGCCGCCGGTATTGATGATGTCCTTGATGCGGTCGGCGATGTAGAGGAAGCCGGCGGCGTCGAAATAGCCGACGTCGCCCGAGTGGAACCAGCCGCCGGCGAAGGCCTCGGCGGTCTCTTCCGGCTTGTTCCAGTAACCTGTCATCAATTGCGGCGAACGATGGATTATTTCGCCCATTTCCCCAGGCGAGCAGTCTTCCATTTGCTCGTTAACAATGCGCGTTTCGACGTTGAAAATAGGTTTTCCGGCCGAAGCAGGGCGCTCGGCATGATCTTCCGGCGAGAGTACGGTGGCCAGCGGGGCGATTTCGCTCTGGCCGTAGCAGTTGAACAGGCGGGCTTTCGGCAGACGCCGGGAGAGTTCCTGTAGCACCGGCACCGGCATGATTGAGGCGCCGTAATAGCCCCTTGCCAGACTGGAGAGATCGTGGCGGTCGAAATCGGGATGGCGCAGGAAGGCGATCCACACCGTGGGCGGCGCGAAGAAAGAGGTGATGCGCTCCTTGGCGATCAGCCCGAAGCAGAGCTCGGGCTGTGGCGCCTGGATGATAATGGTGGTGGCGCCGACCAGCAATTGCGGCATCACGAAGACGTGCATCTGCGCCGAGTGGTAGAGCGGTAGCGAAGCCAGCGAGCGGTCGGTTGCGCTGATTTCGGTGGCCAGCAGAGTGCTCGTGTATTCGGCCATTAGCGCCCGGTGCGTCATCATTGCGCCCTTAGGGGCAGCTGTGGTGCCCGAGGTGTAGAGCAGTTGCGCAATGTCTTCCTCTCTGATCGAAACCTCGGGTGCGCTCTCGCAGCCGGGGGCATCGGCAAAAGCCAGAATATCCAGCGTGTCGCCGCCGTGCAGGGTGCCAATCCATTCGCATGGCAACTGTGGGCCAAGCTGCTCGATATGCCCGGCAATGGCCAGATCGTGGAACAGGGCGCGAGCGGCCGATTGTTCCACGATGTAGTGCAGTTCGCCTTCGGTCAGCGCGTAGTTGATCGGTACGTGGGTCAGCCCGGCGCGCACGCAGCCCAGCCAGAGCAGCACATAAGCGTCGGAATTACGACCGTAGGCAGCGACACGGTCGCCGGGCTTGAGGCCGATGGCCAGCAATCGGTGCGCGACACGATTGGCAGCGATATCGAGCGCGGCGTAGGTCCAGCGCCGGTCTTCGAAAAGCAGGGCTTCCTTGTTCGGGTTGCGCCGCACGGAGCGACGCAGGGCGTCGCCGATGGTGTTGCGGCTGGCCTGGTGGATTTCGGTCTGGCTCATGATTTGTCTCCGGGGGTTGTTGATGTCGGGTGTCAGTTGCGTATCGTATCTTGTGTCGGATACAACGCGGCTAACTTCGCGTGCCAGCTTGAGGGCCACGGCCCGGCCGATGCCGGAAACGAGCACGACCTGCTATCCAGTTTTCCGCGCATTGCATATCTCCAAAGGATTGATGCTGGATGTGGCGAAGCGATAACTGCGCTGCCTTCGATATTAGCGGTATGACCTTAGTCCAGGCGCTCGATGATGGTGGCGGTGGCCATGCCGTGGCCGATGCACATGACCTGAAGGCCGAACTGGCCGCCGCGCTGTTCGAGGCCGCATAGCATCTTGGCCATCAGGCCGGCACCGCTGCCGCCCAACGGATGGCCGTGGGCGATGGCGCCGCCCCACGGGTTAAGCTTGTCCATGTCAGGCTGGAATTCACGCGCCCAGCACAGGGCAACAGTGGCGAACGCTTCATTAAGCTCGATCCAGTCGAGATCGGCAATCGTCAGTCCGGCACGTTCGAGTGCCATGCGGGTGGCGGGAATAACGCCGGTGAGTTGCATCACCGGGTCGGAGCCGACGACGACACGAGCCCTAAAACGGGCTTTCGGCCGGATGCCGCGCTGTTCGGCGGCAGCGCGGCGACCGACGACTACAGCCCCCGCGCCGTCGGCCATCTGGCTGGCGTTGGCGGCTGTCACGACACCGCTTTCCGGCGCACGGAAAACCGGCAGCATGGCAGTCATCTTTTGCTGGTCGGTGATGGCACGCACGCCTTCGTCGTAATCGAGCATGAACGCAGTGCCTTCCTTATCGACACCAGGAACCGGGACGATTTCCTGATGCATGTCGGCTAACCGGGCGGTATGGGCGCGACGATGGCTTTCTCGCGCGAAACTGTCGAGTTCGCTGCGCGACAGTTTCCAGTGGTCGGCAATCAGCTCTGCGCTTTCGACTTGATGCGGAATCGCGTAGCGCGAGGTAAGGCCAGGGTGCAGGTTGTCGAAGCCGCGGAAATCGCCCTTGCCCAGCGTCAGGTCGAGAAACATCGGTACCCGGCTCATGCTCTCGACGCCGCAGCCGATGGCGAAATCGAGATCGCCGGCTGCGATCGCCTGCGCTGCCGCATGCACCGCATATTGGCTGGAACCGCACATGCGGTTGAGGCTGACGCCAGGTACTTCCTGCGGCAGGCCGGCGAGGAGGACTGCCTGGCGAGCGATGTTGGCGCCCTGTTCTCCGGCTTGGCTGACGCAGCCGGCAATGACGTCGCCGACGGCTGCACCGGGCAGCCCGGCGCGCTGGAGCGCGGCTCCGATGATGCCGGCCAGCAGTTGATCTGGCCGTGTTTCGCGCAGGGCGCCGCCACGACGGCCGAATGGGGTGCGCACGGCTGCGAGGATGACGGGTTCGTTGTTGCTCTGCATATTATTCTCCTGGTTAAGCCGGGGCCATTTCACGGCCAATGATGTTGTACTAGTGATCAATAGTGTTCATGAAGGCGGTAGCCGGCCGAAGCGAGGTGGGCGTTTTTCGAGAAAGGCGCGGACCCCTTCGGCGAAGTCGTCCGTATCGGAAGCCGCAAGAAAAGCTGCGGCCTCGGCTTGCAGATGCTCCGGCAGGGTGCGTTCGAAGCTGAAATTGATCAGCCGCTTGATCGATGCCTGCCCTGCAGCCGGCCCGCTGGAAAGTCGTCTGGCTAGCGCCAGCGCCGTGTCGTCCAGTTCGTCGAGGCCAGTCACCCGGTACACTAATCCACAGTCTTTCGCCGTCATGGCATCCATCGATTCATTGAGGAGCGCCATGGCCATGGCGCGCTGCGGGCCGATCAGCCGCGGTAAATGATAGCCGGCCCCGCCGTCGGTGCTGGCGCCGAGAGCGTTGTAAGCCACTGTGAAACGGGCGTTGTCCGCGGCCAATAAGAGATCCGCGGCACACGCAAGCGAAAATCCGAAACCCGCAACTGCGCCGCGCACGGCGATCACTACCGGTTGCGGCAATTGACGCAGGCCGAGGATGGCCGCATGCGCGTCGTCGATGATGGCGGCAACTTCGTGACGGCGCATCGCATCGCGTTCGGGGTTGACGGCTTCGTCCGGCGTGCTGCCGACCAGTGCGCCGAGCCAGTTGAGGTCAGCGCCGACCATGAAGTGCTCGCCCGCAGCACGCAGCAGGACGGCCTTGGCAGAGGGTGTGCGGCCGACCTTGCCGACAGCGTCGCGCAAGGCTGCGGCGAGCTGGGGCGTCAGGGTGTTGCGCTGTTGCGCACGATTGAGGGTAATCACCGCTATTCCCTCGGTAATTTCCAGAAGTAGCGGGGCGTCAGGCATTAGCGGGACCTCCGGCGTACATGGCCTCGATCACCGAAGTGATCGAACCGGGTGCAACCTCGAAGCTGACCCCGTTGAGCATCTGGATGCCGCCGCAGCCCAGCGTCAGTATCTTGATCTCGAGGGTCGGGTTGATCGAATGGGCGGAACTGATGCAAGGCTTGTCTCCTCTTTTGTCTTGAACCGATGAGACGGTTATCCCTCGTCGCTATCATTCGAAACTTGTATTGCGTGCCACGCGCGGCGTATGTCGCCTCGGGCAAGCGGTGCCTAAAATTCCGGCGTTTCTATTGTTGTTGTTCGTGCGATGATTATAGTGTCGGTCATGTTTTGTCGTAATGACAGAATTAGCCGAAATATGTGCATTTTGTGCCAAAATTAACCGAGTGAAAATGTTGCACTGCACGATCTTATGAAGCGACAGACAGCCACCGTTCCGATTGCCCTGGCGACCGATTTGCTTGCCGGACTGGACCCCGACTCTTTGTTGGTCAGGGCCGCCATCGGCCATGCCAAAATTGCACCCGAACTCTTGCAGCAGGCGGGTGGGCGGGTAACGATCGAGCAGTTCTCAAAGCTTTATCGCCAACTTGCCCTGATGCTCGACGACGAAACGCCGCGTTTTTTTTCTCGCCCTTTGCGCAGCGGAACGCTGAAGTTTCTTTGTTTGGGGATGTTTGATTCGCCTAACCTGGACATCGCTTTTCACCGCTTTGTCAGCTATTTCCGCCTGATGCTGGATGACATGGGCTTCGAGGTTTCGCGCGGAGAGAGTCTGACGCGCATCGCGCTGATTGAGCATGCGCCACCGCAAGGCTCGCGCGTGCTGGTGCATGAACTGATGCTGAAGCTCGTGCATGGCGTGGCATCCTGGATGATTGGACGTAAGATTCCGTTGGTGCAGGTGGATTTCGCCTTTCCCCGTCCGGCGCGGGCGCCAGAGTATGTGTACGTCTTTCCGGGCCCAATTAACTTCGGGCAGGCGCAGACGGCACTTTACGTGGATTCAGAGCACTTGAACGCACCGATCCGTCAGGATAAGAGCGCACTCAGCGGTTTTTTGCGGAATGCGCCAGCCGACTGGCTTTACGTCCCGTTCAGCGAAAAAATGCTGACGCACCGTGTGTGCGATTATCTTGAATCCGTTCTGGGTAGCATGCCGACAGTAGCGTCGACCGCCCGGGCGCTGCATTATTCTGTGCGCACGCTGTCGCGTCGGCTGGCCGAAGAGGGAACGACGTTTCAGGCGGTAAAGGATGAACTGCGGCGCGACATGGCCATCCTGCAGCTGATCAAGACCGAGTTGCCGATTGCCGCGATCGGCTCGTCCATCGGATTCGATAATCCGACCACTTTTAATCGGGCATTCAAGTTGTGGACGGGTAGTGCCCCCGGTGCTTATCGCCGGCTAGGGCCTAGCCGAAAAAGTGGGTAGCTTGACATGACGAAAAACCTTTGATTGTCGGCAGATGCAAGACGCATTTTGATGATGTTTTATTATTTAATGTAATATTTATCGAATATTAAATCTGTGCTTTGGAGGCCTTATGAATATCTTGATGGTGTTGACGTCGCATGACCAGCTTGGCGATACCGGCCGGAAAACCGGTTTCTGGCTGGAAGAATTTGCCGCGCCTTATTACGTTTTCAAGGATGCCGGTGCGAATATCACCCTGGCTTCACCGAAAGGTGGACAACCGCCGCTAGACCCGAAAAGCGACGCGGACGAATCTCAGACGGATGCGACGCGCCGCTTCAAGCAGGATGCTGCGGCGCAGGCTGCATTGGCTGATACGATCGAACTTTCCACCTTGTCTTCTGATAATTTCGATGCGTTGTTTTACCCTGGCGGACACGGGCCTTTGTGGGATCTGGCTGAGAATGCGGATTCGGTCGCGTTGATCGAAACCATGTTTGCCTTGGGCAAGCCGGTTGCTGCGGTTTGCCATGCACCAAGCGTATTTCGCCATACAAGGGCGCAGGATTCCCTGCCTTTGCTCACGGGAATCGCCGTAACCGGTTTTTCCAATACGGAAGAAGAGGCGGTGCAGTTGACGGATATTGTTCCGTTCCTGTTAGAAGACGAGTTGCGCAAGTGCGGTGCGAAGTATTCCAAAGGCCCGGATTGGCTGCCGTATGTGGTGGTGGACGACAACCTGATTACAGGGCAGAACCCGGCTTCGTCGGAAGCAGCGGCAATCGCGGTTTTGAAGCAATTGCAAAAGACGTGAAGTAGTTTGCGCAGGAATGGCTGCCCACGCTGCAACGACGCGTGGGCGAATTTCCATATTTATTGGAGTATATTTTGTAAAGCCAATAAATATATGCGGAAAGTGCTATAAAAATAGTGATACACCCTATTTTTTATGGAATGCACTGTGCCAGCCATGATTGCTGTCATGGCTTTCGCGGACAGGCCTGACATCCGTTATCTTTTCTGATATTGCGTCTTCCCGAACAAGGCTTCTTTTGCCTTGTCGTCGACCAAAGGTTTGCGCAAATCGGCTAGCACTTGTACCCCACGCTGAACCGCCGGACGGGCGCTGATTTCGTCGAACCATCGTTTTGCATGGGGGTAATCGGCCCAGTCTATGCCTTGATTGTTCCATGATCTGGCCCAGGGGAAAGTGGCGATGTCGGCAATCGTGTACTGGTCGCCGGTCAGATAGGCGGTTTTGGCGAGTTGCGAGTCGAGCACGCCATACAAGCGTTTGGCTTCGTTGGTATAGCGCTCGATTGCGTATTTGATCTGGGTTGGCGCATAGATGCGAAAGTGGTGCGCCTGTCCCAGCATCGGGCCGAATCCGCCGACCTGAAACATCAGCCATTGCATGGTGTTGAATTTTTCCCGATCATTATTGCCGAGGAATTGGTCGTATTTGCCGGCCAGATACAGCAATATCGCACCCGACTCAAACAGTGAAATCGGCTGGCCGTCAGGGCCGTCTGCATCGACGATGGCCGGAATTTTATTGTTGGGCGAAATTGCCAGGAAATCTGGCTTGAATTGGTCTCCGGTGCCAATGTCGACCGGATGTACACGCCATTCCTGACCCAGCCGCAGGCCGCATTCTTCGAGCATGATATGGACTTTATGGCCGTTAGGAGTGGGCCAGCTATAGACGTCAATCATGGAGTTTCCTTTTTTGGGTAGGTTGGCTGGCCGGTGCTGTTGTCGTTGAGGCGCATGGCAGCGGCTTTGGAAATGAATACGCGACGGATAGTTTAGTCTATCCGTCGCGTGGTTGCCGCAGTGCTCACTGTGTTTCCTGCCTACCTTGAGTCGATCAGGCAGGTTTGGCGGGAGCTTTGATTTGGTTGTCCGCAGGCGGCATATGCTTTGCCAGTTCGAGCTTGGCAATTGCGTTGCGGTGCACTTCATCGGGGCCGTCGGCCAGGCGCAAGGTGCGGTTGCCGGCCCACATGTACGCTAGCGGGAAGTCATCCGAAACTCCGGCCGCGCCGTGCGCCTGGATCGCCCAGTCGAGGACTTGTTGGGCAACATTGGGAGCCAGCACCTTGATCATTGCGATTTCTGCCTGAGCGTGCTTGTTGCCGACGGTATCCATCATGTAGGCAGCTTTCAGGGTCAGCAGACGCGCCGAATCGATCTGGATGCGCGCCTCGGCGATGCGTTCGCGCCATACGCCTTGTTCCGACAGGCGGCGACCGAAGGCTACGCGAGCGTTAAGCCGTTTGCACATCAGACCCAGTGCACGCTCCGCTACGCCGATGGCGCGCATGCAGTGGTGGATGCGGCCGGGGCCCAGACGGCCTTGGGCGATTTCGAAGCCGCGTCCTTCACCCAGCAGGATGCTGGAAGCAGGCACCCGCGCGTTTTCGAACAGAATTTCACAGTGGCCGTGCGGCGCATCGTCATAACCGAACACCGGCAACGGACGCTTGATGGTAACCCCCTTGGTATCGGCCGGCACCAGGATCATCGATTGCTGCACATGGCGCGGCGCATCGAAATCCGTTTTGCCCATTACGATGAAAAGCTGGCAGCGTGGATCGCCGGCGCCGGAAGCCCACCACTTGCGACCGTTGATTACATAATCGTCGCCGTCGCGCACGATGCGGGTTTCGATATTGGTGGCATCGCTGGAGGCGACGGCCGGTTCAGTCATGGCAAAGGCGGACCGGATTTCGCCCCGCAGCAGCGGCTCCAGCCAGCGGGTCTTTTGTTCTTCCGAACCGTAGCGTTCGATGGTTTCCATGTTGCCGGTGTCGGGAGCGTTGCAATTGAATACTTCCGGCGCCCAGCCGACCCGGCCCATGATTTCGCACAAAGGGGCGTAGTCCAGATTGGACAAACCTTCCGGTGCGCGACTGGACTTCGGCAGGAACAAATTCCACAGGCCCAGTTCACGTGCCTTCGGTTTCATTTCTTCAATAATGCGGGTCGGAATCCAGCGGTTTCCCTGTTCCTTGCCGTTACGATAGACTTCATCTTTATAACTGTTTTCGTTCGGATAGATGTGTTCATCCATGAATTTCAGGAGTTTATCCTGCAACGACTTGCACCGATCTGAATATGCGAAATCCATTATTTCTCCTCGTTGAAAAATTTAGTCATGCCCATTTTGAGTCATTCCAGAGGCATGACGCCAGCCCATTTCCGCCAGCGGTCTGGCGGCTTTGCCTGCCTTTAATGCCTGCTCGCTGGCAGCAGTGCCGTCCACCACGCGTTTCATGATGCCCTGCAAAATGCCAGCCAGGCGGAACATGTTGTAAGCGAGGTAGAAACTGATATCTTCCTTGCGGATTGTCTTGCCGGTGCGCGCGCAATATTGGGCGATGTAGTCGTCTTCCGATGGAATGCCGAGCGACTTGTGATCCAGGCCGCCAATGCCGCGGAACTGGCCCGGTGCGATATGCCAGCTCATCAAATGGTAAGAAAAATCCGCCAGCGGATGGCCGAGTGTCGATAATTCCCAATCCAGCAGCGCCAGGATGCGCGGTTCGGTCGGATGGAAAATCATGTTGTCCATACGGTAATCGCCATGCACGATACTGGTGTCGTCGCCGGCCGGGATGTTATTCGGCAGCCAGGCAATCAGATGATCCATGGCGTCAATTTTTTCAGTTTCCGAGGCCCGGTATTGCTTGGTCCAGCGGTCGATCTGGCGCGCGAAGTAATTGCCCGGTTTGCCATAGTCGGCCAGGCCGATGGCGGCATAATCGATGCAGTGCAACTGCGCGATCACACGATTCATTTCGTCATAGATGGCGCTGCGTTCGGCCTGGTCCATGCCGGGTAGCGACTGATCCCATAAAATCCGGCCATCGACAAACTCCATGATGTAAAAAGAGCGGCCGATGACGGCTTCATCGATGCACAGTGCATACTGTTGGGCCGCCGGAAAACCGGCTTTATGCAAGGCATTCATGACACGGAATTCGCGTTCTATTGCGTGTGCCGACGGTAGCAACTTGGCCGCTGGGCCGGGTTTGGTGCGTAGCACGTAACGCTGGCCGCCGGCGGTGAGCTTGAAGGTCGGATTCGATTGGCCGCCCTTGAATTGCTCCACCGCCAGTGAGCCGGAAAATCCTGCGACGTGCTGCCGCATGTAATCGGCCAAGGCGCCGCTATCGAATTTTTGCCGCTCGCTGACCGGCATGGTCCCCATGAATTCTTCGAACATCGTGTCTCCTGCTGTAGTTGGCGGGAATGGTTGAAAACCGATTCTAACCGATAAAATTGTACGATCGTACTATTTTAAGTTGTTTTGCATGTCACCCAATATACATAGTGTTATGTTCGGAATTGCCGATACTGTTCCAGCAGTGTTTCCATCGTGGTGCAACGCGATTGTCCTTGCAGCAGTGAGGGCGGCGAAAAATTAATAATCCGCAGTATCCAGTCATGGGCGGCCTGACCGACATCGAGCGCATTGATGCATCCTGCGGTTTGTGCCATGTTACCCAGAAATAATCGTTGGCCGGTGAGTGCGTATGAAAGGATGGCGCGATTGACGCCGCCATGCAGCACCAGCAACACCGTATCCCAACTGTTGTCGGCACGCAGGCGCTCGATTTCGGGATGTACCCGGTCGAGTAACTGGCCGATGCTCTCGCCACCGAGGAAGCGTTTGTGTTCGGCCACTACGCCATCGAAGGCGCCCAGAAAGGCATCGTTCAGATCGACATCCGGGATACTGGATAACTTGCCTCCTCTGATTTCTTGCAGTTCGGGCCAATGCTCGGGCACGATATCTTGTCCGGTTTCAGCCAGCACCAGGCTGGCGGTTTCGACTGTGCGCGGCAGGCCGGATACGATGACGCGGTCGAATTGCATTTTTTCCTGCGCGAACACCCTGCCGGCAGCAGTAGCCTGAGCACGGCCTTGTTCGTTGAGCGGAACTTGTTCCGGCAAATGCGGTTTGCCGTTGGCGTCGAAATAAGTGACGCTGCCGTGCCGCATCAGGTAGATGCGTCGTCTTTTGTGTGGAGTCATTTGTATTCTGGTGCGTGTTTGAAGAGGAATGCGCCGATATCTTTTTGCGCATCGCGATGGCGACAGATAAGTTTTACATTGTGGCTGCAACGCTATCCGGCTGGGGTGGATTTTTTGTCGATGAACTGGATCGGGTTAATGCCAGTGTACCTTTGCAGCACGAGGTTTAATGTTCTATTGCTGCAAGTCGGCTCAAACGCCGGGTTGGCTGTACTGTTGCGCTTTGCTGCGCCAGTCGTCCGGCACGATGAAGCCGCGGCTGGTTTCCAGCAAACAATTCTGATCCCCATGCTGCTGCAGAAGCGCCACCAGAACCGGCATTGTGGTGTGTGAAAATTGCGCCGCCAGAGCATCCTGCAACTGCGGTTTGTCTAGCGCGGCAAACGGCGATACTCGTGCCGGCGCTAGCCAAGACAGGCGCGGCAGGATCGCCAGCCGTTCTGCCGGCATCGCCTCGAATTCCGTTAATGAGCACCAGAAACCGCGGCAATGCGCCGGCGACAAACCTATCGCCGGTGGCAGCAATGCATCGTCGCCGTGATAGAACAGCCAGCCCTTGATCAGCGCCTGATCTGATGCGACCGGTTGCGGCAAATGAATTTGTGCCGCCGGATGCTGGCCCAGCATCAGTTGCCGGTCGAGGATTTTGCGCATCTTCGCGCCCAGCGTGTCGGCCAGATTCGGGCCGACGAAATAATCCGCCGTGATCTTGCTCCCGGCACCGGCTGCGCTCGACTCCAGCAGGTAAAACTTGGTGGCGAATTCCCAGTGCAGCAGTGCAGATTCGTATGCAGATGCGGGCCCGGTTTTGTGCCACAGCAGGAAGTCGAACTCGCCCACCGTATCGCCTTTGCTGGCACGCACCTGGAGTCCGTGCGCAAACAGGATGCCTTGACGCCGAAAATAAAATGCCAAAAGCTCTTCGGCATAATGCCCCAATCGGGTGGATGGTCGGATATCGAGAAAGGCATGCAGTTCGGTCGGTGCCGCGTCCAGTGCTGCCAGCCAGTTAAATGTGGCCTGATCCATTGCACCGTCCAGCGATGCAATCATGCCGCGCCATTGTTCTGCCTGCGTATCCAGTAAATTTGGGGCAGTCAGCAACCAGGCCAGCGCACGCACATGCGGGTCGCGCAGATGCCCCCAGCGTCGATGAAAATCGGTTTGGCAAGTGGGTGGCAACGCGGGCTTATTCAGCGCTAGGGTTGGCGGTTTGGTCGGCATAGGTGCGCAGCGCCAGGCAAAGGTCATCCCAAGCTTCGCGTTTTGCGATGGGCTTGCGCAACAAATAGGCTGGATGGTAAGTAACCACGGTCGGGCATTGATGGGCCCGATGCAACTGGCCGCGCAGCGACGACAGGCTGGTGCTAGGGTCGCATCCCAGCAACGCCTGTGCAGCCGTCTTGCCCAGAGCCACGATTACAGTCGGTTGCAACAAGGCAATTTGTCGCTCCAGATAAGGCTTGCATACGGCGATTTGTTGCGGCGACGGAGCATGGTCGGCACCATGCGCGTCGGTCGAGCGGCATTTGACGACATTGGACAGATACACGTTGGCATCGCGCTGCAAATTCAGAGCCGATAGCATGGCATCAAGCAGTTTACCGGCAGTACCCACAAAAGGCGCGCCTTGTTGATCTTCGGTGCGGCCCGGGCCTTCGCCGACGAACAGCCATTTAGCTTGCCGGTCGCCGCTGCCGAATACGGTCTGGCTGCGTTTCTGGCACAGATCGCAACCGCGGCAAGCGCTAACGGCAGCCTGTAGTTGCGGCCAATCCATCAAGGCGATTTCCGCTGCAGAGGGCAAAGTTGCCGGATCGGTTGCCAGAGGCAATTCATCCCACGCTGCATCTGTGCTTGTCTGGGAAGCGCCGGTCGGCGCCGGCAATGTGGCACTCGGATTCACAGCGCCCGGCGTCACAGTCTGCGACTGGGTTGCGCACGATGCGGCGTTGATAGTGTCAGTAACGCGGTCTATGTCGGCTGTCTGGCCGGAGTGGGCGGTATCGCGGCGGACCCAGACCGCACCTACGCCTATTTCCTGCAAAAAAATCGCACGACGGTGTTCCAGCGTCATAGCGACAATCGCATCACGATGGCATCTTCCCGCACGTTTTCATCTGCTGGGTAATACGCCTTGCGACGACCGATCGACATAAAGCCGGCATGCCCATAAAGTGTTATCGCGCGCGTATTGGACGGCCGCACCTCCAGCAAAATGGAAGCCAGTCCCAGTTCGCGCGCCATTGACACCACCCGAGCCAGCAACGCACGCCCGAATCCGCACCCGTGCAAATCGAGCCGCACGCTGATATTGAGCAAATGCCCTTCATCCAGCACCACCATCAGCAGAAAATAACCTAATACGTTGCCCACTTCCTCGCGAGCGACCCAGGCTTGATAGCCGCTTTGCAATGCATCCTTAAAATTGCCGCGCGTCCACGGATGTGGGTAGACGGTATTTTCTATGCTCAACACCGCATCGAGATCCTCGGGCTGCATCGGCGCAAGTCGCAGCTGCGCTACCGAGCCGGGAAAAGCCTGGGCGCTCATTTGGCAGCTCCAGCCTTGAGCGCCAACCGTTCATCGGTGGTCAGCGCAATTTTGTTGCGCAGATAAATCGGCTGGGCCTGTGCCGGGGTCAGTAGTTGACCGGCTGTAAATGCCGTGCGTGCCAGACGCGCCACCTGCGCCGCATGCGGCATCACTTCGGCACGCGCCTGCGCGACCCAGGAATAACGCTGCGCCTGCAGTGCAAACTCTGCTGGATAGCCAGCAAAGCCGTTGCCGCAAGCAAGTAATCCATCCTTAGGCTGCGGCAGCACATTGGCAACTGCTGATAAAGTCGGCGCCACCACGGTTTGCCAGCCATCGGCGTAGCTGTATTGCGCCCAATACACCTCGCCCATGCGTGCGTCCAGTACGGCCAACACTTCATGCGCGCCGGTCTCGGCCCGGCAAGCCTCCGCCATTGCCAACAAAGTAACGATCGAGATCACCGGCAAATCGGCTCCAAACGCCAACCCCTGGGCAATTCCGCAAGCGGTGCGCACGCCGGTAAAGGAACCAGGCCCGGCGCCAAAAGCAATCGCAGCGCATCGCGACAGACGCACATTGGCTTGCGCCAATATGCTTTGCACCATCGGCAGCAGGGTTTGGGAGTGGGTCTGGACGCCCGACGATTCGCGTACCAGCAGCATATCGCCTTGCAACAAGGCAGCAGAGGCAAGTTCGGAAGAGGTTTCGATGGCAAGGATGAGTGGCATTCACGCATTTTACCGCGACGACCAGATCCGAAGATATGCAGCATGCAGATGCGATCCCGGCAGGCACCAGCGCATCGGGATGCGGCCCTCGGATTGCCGACATATCTGAATTCATATCGGCTTTGTGGCGCCTTAATAATTATATTTTTGATAATTATCAATTTATACATTTAGGAACTGAGCGACAGTCAACTTGACGGCAAATTTACAGAAAATCAGCTGTATCAAAAAGGCAAAAAACTGGGTAAAAATCATTTTTTGGCTGGAAAGCTACAGGCAGTCATTCGAGTACCACAAGCGCCTTGGGAATGTGTTTTTTGAGCCGCACTAAAAACAAACGAAATGGTGGGTCAATCATGCATGACTTAATTCTCAAAAATTCTACCAGGCTGGAATTTTCAATGCGACTGATAGATGTTCTTGTGCTGCTGGTGGCCGGACATTTTGCCAGCCTATGGCATTTCAGTGCGCCTCTTGAGATGGCTACTCCGATTCATGCGGTGCTGCTGTACTTCTCTTGCGGATTGGTTTTTTTAATATTTCCACATTTTGATTTGTATGCATCATGGCGTGGCAGATCTATGTTTAGCATGTTTGTGCGGCTTGCGCTGACTTTGGCGCTGGTATTGCTCATCGGCGTGTTTTTCAGTTTCCTGATTCACCATGTCGGGGCTTTGTCACGCTTGTGGTTGACTTACTGGTACCTACTCAGCGTTATCTTTTTGGTGATGTACAGGGCACTGGTGTACGCAACGCTGCGCTATTTGCGTAAAAATGGCCTGAATAACAAGCGCGTGGTAATCGTGGGTTACGGCCCCATTGGGCAGGAGATGCATAAACGCGCATTGCAGCAGGACTTTTACGGTTACGAAATCAAAGGCGTACATACCTGCGCCAGCGACACCGACATCGACAATTTATTAAAAGCCCCGGCAATAATAAACATTCATAAGCTGGAAAACATTCATGATTTTGTGACAGCTCATGATATTCATGAAATCTGGATTACCTTGCCGATGAGCGCATCGGATCAATTGCACGAGCTGCAATACTTGTTGCGTAACGCCTTGGTGGATATACGCTGGATACCCGATATTTTCAGCTTGCAAATGTTGAGCCGCAAGATGATCGATTTTCTGGGTATGCCTGCCGTCGATTTAAACCGCCCAACTTCCAGTGGACTGGGTGGCATGGGCAAGGGACTGTTCGACAAGCTGTTCGCCTTTATCGTGCTCATACTCTTGCTGCCGCTGTTCGTGGTGATTGCAATCGGCATCAAATACTCTTCCGCCGGTCCGGTATTTTTCAGGCAACCCAGGCTAGGTCTGAACGGGAAAAAATTCAACATCTATAAATTCCGTTCGATGCAAGTGCATCAAGAGCACGGCAAGCTTACGCAAGCTACCAAAAACGATTCGCGCATCACCCATATCGGGCAATTCTTGCGACGCACCAGCTTGGATGAACTGCCGCAATTCATTAATGTGCTGCTGGGAGATATGTCGGTCGTCGGCCCAAGGCCGCACGCACTACAACACAACGAAATATACAAGGATGCCTTGGGCTTATACATGCTACGGCACCGGGTCAAACCTGGCATTACCGGCTGGGCCCAGGTCAATGGTCATCGGGGCGAAACCGACACCATAGACAAGATGGAAAAACGGGTGCAATCCGACATCTACTACATTCACAACTGGTCGTTCTGGCTCGACGTGCGCATCATTGCCTGGACTGCATTCAAAGGATGGACGGGTAACCATGCCTATTAGCATGAGCGCCTCTATCCGGTCAGTGAAATTCGCTGGCGATGGCAGCACCGATAGCGTGTGCCGAGCTAAACCGGAACAATTTCTGCCCGCGGAATTGTTTGCCGAGGTGGTCGCGCACGCGCCATTGGTTGCCATTGATTTGATCGTGACCGACGCACAGGGAGCCGTGCTGCTCGGTTTGCGCAATAACCCGCCAGCCCAAGGGTACTGGTTTGTGCCGGGCGGGCGGATTCGGAAAAATGAAACAATCGATACGGCCTTTGTGCGCATAGCAGAAAATGAATTGGGCTGCGCCATGCACATTGGACGGAGTCGGTTGATGGGCGTCTTTGAACATTTTTATGATGTCAATTTTGCCGGCGTCACAGGTGCCAGCACGCATTACATCGTGTTCGCCTATCACCTGCAAACAGAATATCCATTATTAGCCTTGTCGTGCCAACAGCATAGTCAAACCGTCTGGATGCAACCGGACCAGGCAAAGCAGCACCCTCTAGTCCATCCCTATACACACGCTTATTTTGAATTGGCCACAAAATGACTACTTCGCCGCTTATTCCCGTCATTCTTTGCGGGGGCTCAGGGACCCGGCTCTGGCCTCTATCGCGCGAGACTTATCCCAAGCAGTTTTTACGTTTGCTAGGCAAAGATACCCTGCTGCAGCAAACCATGCAGCGACTTGCGGGGATTGAAGATGTTGACCCCGCAATCCTGATCTGCAATGAAACTTCGCGTTTTGTGGTGGCGGAACAATTACGGGAAATCGGTATCGAAAATGCCCAGATTCTGCTGGAACCGGCACGACGCAATACCGCACCGGCGATTGCCGCGGCTGCCCTGCAAGCATTATCCAGAGGTAACGATCCTTTGTTGCTAGTGCTGCCATCGGACCATGTGATCAACAACCATGCGGCTTTTTATAGCGCCGTTCACAAAGCTAAAATAGTTGCCGAAAAAGGCAAGCTAGTGACCTTTGGGATTACTCCATTGGGGCCTGAGACCGGTTATGGCTACATCCGTGCAGGCGCTGTCGAACCGGGGCCGGCGCAGGCGCAACCGGTAATTGAATATGTGGAAAAGCCGGATCGTGCTACCGCTGAACGTTATCTCGCCAGTGGGCACTATTTCTGGAATAGCGGCATGTTCATTTTTCGAGCCAGTTGTTATCTGGAAGAACTCGCGCAGTTCGAACCGGATATCGTTGCCGCCTGCAGCCAGGCGATGGCATTATCCAAACAGGATTTCAGTTTTATTCGACTTGACAGCCAATCGTATGGCCGCAGTCCCGATAAGGCGGTGGATTATGCCGTGATGGAACGCACCACAAACGCCGCAATGGTGGCAATGGATGCGGACTGGAACGATATTGGCTCGTGGGCATCGGTATGGAAAGCCTCCGAAAAAGACCATGACAATAATGCCAAGCATGGCGACGTCATGCTGCAGGATTGCCAGGGCTGCCTGGTGCATGGCAGTTCCCGCCTGATTACCGCTGTAGGCATGCGCAATACGATCATCGTTGAAACCGCCGATGCCCTGTTGATCATGGACGCCGACAGCGCCCAGGAAACCAAAAAATTGGTGGAGCATCTGATTGAGACCAAACGCACGGAAGCTACCCAGCATCGCGAAATATTCCGGCCTTGGGGTTCTTACGACTCAATCGAGGTCGGCACGCGTTTTCATGTCAAGCGCATTACGGTCAAACAAGGCGCCAAGCTATCGTTGCAAATGCACCACCATCGCGCAGAGCATTGGGTGGTGGTCTCGGGTACGGCGAAAATCACCAACGGCGATCAGGAATATCTGCTGACCGAAAACCAGTCCACCTACATCCCTCTTGGCGTTGTGCACTCGCTGGAAAACCCCGGAAAAATACCTTTGGAACTGATCGAAATTCAATCCGGCACGTATTTGGGTGAAGACGACATAGTTCGACTGCAAGACAACTATGGCCGCGTCGGAACGCAATCATGAGCAGACGGCAGGATTAAAACTATACCGGGCTTTTCTGAAATAATCAAAAAAATGCGGAGTATTTTTATACTAAGCATATTTTATATGCGGACAGTGGCATATTATTTTGCATACTCCACAATAAAATTTATATGTGAAATTCATCTTAGGTCATTTTCATCATGCCAAAAAAAATTCTCGTAACAGGGGCCGCCGGTTATATAGGCTCACATACCTGCGTCGAATTGCTGCAGGCTGGTTTTGCAGTTGTCGCACTGGACAATCTTTGCAACAGTGCGCAAGAGGCGATTGCACGGGTCGAGCGCATTACCGGCAGTGCACTGCCATTTTACGAAGCCGACGTGCGTGATCGGGCTGCTTTGGATCGTATATTGCGCGAACACGCAATCGATGCAGTGATCCATTTTGCCGGGCTGAAAGCAGTCGGCGAATCGGTAGCCCAGCCGCTGTTGTACTTCGATAACAATGTGTCCGGAACGGTCACGCTATTGCAGGCAATGGCGGAGGCGAACGTCAAGCAATTTGTGTTCAGTTCTTCTGCGACCGTCTACGGTGAGCCGGAATCCGTGCCTATCCTGGAGTCTGCGCGATTATCAACGACCAATCCGTATGGCCGTTCCAAATTAATGGTGGAGCGGATTTTGAATGACCTGATGCAGGCCGATCCGAATTGGCGCATCGGCATCCTGCGCTACTTCAATCCGGCCGGTGCGCACCAGAGCGGATTGATCGGCGAAGACCCGCAAGGCATTCCCAATAACCTGATGCCTTTTGTGGCCCAGGTCGCAGCCGGTCGGCGCGCCAGGCTGGCAGTCTTTGGCAACGATTACCCGACGCCGGACGGTACTGGCGTGCGGGATTACATTCATGTGGTGGATTTGGCGCGGGGACATGTTGCGGCGCTCGACCGGCTGTTTGCGCAACCAGAGGGATTTACGCTCAATCTCGGCACCGGCCAGGGTTATAGCGTTTTGGAAGCGGTACGTGCTTTCGAAGCCGCCAGCGGTTGCGCTGTGCCGTTTGATTTTATGCCGCGCCGCCCGGGCGATATTGCCAGTTGTTATGCGTCGCCCACGCAAGCGCGTGCATTACTACGGTGGCGCGCAGAAAAAAATCTGGACGAAATGTGCGCGGACCAGTGGCGCTGGCAAAGGATGAACCCGCAAGGATATTGAGCCGGCCACAACGCAACAAAATCCATCCCGGATTATTTGCAAAGCATGACGCAGGTCAAACCAATAGAGTCGTCAGATGACAAAATGACAAATGTATGCAGTGATAAAAACACAATTTAATAAGGGAGAAAAAAGCCATGACGACCGAACCGCACACACCTTCCAATCTCATCACGCCACATCAGAAACCGGTCCCTAAAGTGGCATTAATTACCGGCGTGACAGGCCAGGACGGTGCATATCTGGCAGAACTGCTACTCCAGAAAGGCTATGTGGTGCATGGCATCAAACGCCGCACATCATTGCTCAACACCGGGCGCATAGACCATTTATACAAGGACCCGCACGAGGCGCCGCATCGCTTCACCTTACACCACGGTGACATGACCGACAGCTCATCGCTGATCCGCATCATCCAGCAGACCCAACCGGACGAGATATATAACCTGGCCGCACAAAGCCATGTCGCGGTCTCGTTCGAAGAGCCCGAATACACCGCCAATTCCGATGGGCTTGGGCCGCTGCGCATCCTGGAAGCCATCCGCATCCTCGGCCTGGAGGAAAAAACACGGTTCTACCAAGCCTCGACCTCAGAATTATATGGACAGGTGCAGGAAACGCCGCAACGCGAAACCACGCCTTTCTACCCGCGCAGTCCCTACGCTGTGGCCAAGCTGTATGCCTACTGGATCACAGTCAACTACCGCGAAGCGTATGGCATGTATGCCTGCAACGGCATCCTTTTCAACCATGAATCGCCGCTGCGTGGTGAAACCTTCGTCACACGCAAGATTACCCGGGCGCTGTCGCGGATCGTGCTCGGCCTGCAAGACTGCCTGTATTTGGGCAACATGAGCGCCAAGCGCGACTGGGGTCATGCCCGCGATTATGTCGAAATGCAATGGCTGATGCTGCAGCAAGAGCAACCTGAAGACTTTGTCATCGCCACCGGTTTCCAGTACAGCGTGCGCGACTTCGTCAACGCCGCAGCCAACGAACTGGGCATGATCCTGCATTGGCAAGGTGAAGGGCAGGAAGAAACCGCCAGTGTAGTAAATGCCGGGCCACATGCCGGCGCCAAGCCCGGCCAGGTCATCGTGCGTGTTGATCCCCGTTATTACCGTCCCACCGAAGTGGAAACTCTGCTCGGCGACGCTAGCAAAGCCCACTCCAAATTAGGTTGGAGGGCCGCCACCACATTCGAGCAACTGGTCAAGGAGATGGTGCAGGCCGATCTGGACGCCAATCGCAAGTACGCGCTAGTCAAGCAGAACGGCTTTGCCGCTTATGCCCATGCTGAATAAGGACTTATCAAAATGTTCAATTCGAAAAAATCTATCTATGTAGCAGGCCACCGCGGCATGGTCGGTTCCGCTATTGTCCGTGCGCTCAGGCAGCGTGACTACAACAATATTGTCACCCGAACCCATGCTGAACTCGATCTGACCGACCAGGCGCAAGTGCGGGCTTTTTTTGCATCGGAAAAGATCGATGAAATTTACGTGGCTGCTGCGCACGTTGGCGGCATCCATGCCAACAATACCTATCCTGCGGAATTTATTTATCAGAACATGATGTTGGAAGCCAACGTCATAAATGAAGCCTGGCGTACTGGCGTGCAAAAATTATTGTTTTTGGGGTCGTCCTGCATCTATCCCCGTCTGGCCGAGCAACCGATCAAGGAAGAATTTCTGCTGACCGGCCTGCTTGAGCCTACCAATGAACCTTATGCGATTGCTAAAATCGCCGGCATCAAGTTATGCGAAAGCTACAACCGTCAGTACGGTACCGACTACCGTAGCGTCATGCCCACCAACCTGTATGGCCCTGGCGACAATTACCATCCCGAGAATAGCCACGTCATTCCCGCATTGCTGCGCCGCTTTCATGAGGCCAAAAGCACGGGTGCGAAAAAAGTGGTGGTCTGGGGCACTGGCACGCCGCGCCGCGAATTTTTATATGTAGAAGACATGGCTGAAGCGAGTGTGCATGTGATGGAACTGGAACGCGCCACCTATGATGCCCACACCACGCCGACGTCAAGTCATATCAATGTCGGAACCGGAGAAGAAGTCACCATTCGGGAATTGCTGGAACTGGTTGGCAAGGTAACCGGCTATCAAGGCAGCGTTGAATTCGACTCCGATAAACCTGACGGAACCCCAAGAAAGCTCATCTCCAACGACAGATTGTCCAAGCTGGGATGGCACCGAAAAGTGGAGTTGGATAAAGGGCTGGCCACTACTTATTCACACTATGTAAATTCCCTGAAATAGATCGATTGAGCATCGTGGGCTCCATTATCAAGGGCAATGTAAAAATTGCCGGTTGGAGCATGTTTTATATTTCAGAGAGTAATTTCAGGGCGGCCTGAAGTGTTGCATCTTTCTTGGCGAAACAAAAACGCACGATGCCGGATTCCTTCGGTTGGTGATAAAAAGCGGATACCGGAATTGCTGCCACGCCAATTTCGGCAGTCAAAAATTGGCTGAACTCAACTTCGTTCAGGGCCGAAATGGATGCATAATCGACGCACTGAAAATAGGTGCCGTCGGATGGCAACAATCTGAAGCGGCTATTTTTCAGGCCATCGCGAAACAAGTCGCGCTTGCGCTGGTAAAAGGCCGGCAATTCCAGATACGGTGCAGGGTTGCGCATATAGTCCGCCAGCCCATGCTGCATTGGCGTGTTGACGGTAAATACATTGAACTGGTGCACCTTGCGAAATTCTGCCATTAGCGTTGCCGGTGCCGCCACATAACCGACTTTCCAGCCGGTGACATGGTAAGTCTTGCCGAAACTGGACACGATGAATGCGCGCGCTGCCAGTTCAGGATGGCGGCAAATCGATTCATGCGCAATTCCATCGAACACCATGTGCTCGTATACTTCGTCCGAGATTAATAATATGCCGGTGCCGCGCACGATGTCCGCGAGCGCTTGCAAGTCCTTTTTGAGCAGAATGGAACCGGTCGGATTGTGCGGCGAATTGATGATGATCAGTCGCGTTTTAGGCGTGACCGCTGCTGCCAGTGTGTGCCACGGAACCGAATAACCGCGCGGCCCGATTTCCATTTGCACAAAAACCGGCACCCCGCCTGCGAGTTCGATGGCCGGCACGTAACTGTCATAGGCCGGCTCGATAACGATCACTTCGTCACCGGCATGCACACTGCACAGGATTGCGGTCAGCAATCCTTGCGTAGCGCCGGCAGTTACCGTGATTTCGCTGGCGGCACTGTACTGGCGGCCGTAAAGTTGGTCGATCTTGCGCGCAATGGCTTCGCGCAAAGGCGCAATTCCAGCCATCGACGGATATTGGTTCAGCCCGTTTTTCATGGCTGCGGTGACCGTATCGATCAACGCCGGGTCACAGTCGAAATCGGGAAAGCCCTGGCCCAGGTTGACCGCATTCTTTTCCAAGGCCAAGGCTGACATGACGCTGAAAATAGTGGTGCCTACTTTGGGTAGCTTGGAGGTCAGAGCTATCGGCTCAAAAGAAGAGGGTGCAGGCGGAAGTGGCTGTTTCATGGTCGTATCGGTATGCATGGGTCGAGCCGGTATTTTAACGCCGGCGCCGGCTTAATTGACAGCAGGCAGCAGCAGGTGGAGGAATCAGCGGGTGCTATACATTTTCATAAAAATTTCTCGGTTTTAATGTATACCTGCTTATGTATATTTATATGACGTATAGAAATAATGCGGAAAATACATGTTTTTTTCCTATACTCCCTAAGAAAATAGTGTTATCGGCGTACAAACCGTTTACTGCTCACGCAGGTACAGCGCGTCGTCGAAAGTGAAAAGCCATTGCGGTCGATACACCGCCAAGATCGTAACCAGAAATCCGATCAGAAAAGTTTCGCCCCACGCCAATAGCAACATGTAGGCAATTGTGTCGTAGGAATTAGTCAACGGCGCTGTAATCCACAGTCCGTGGGCGGCAATGGACATCATGCCAGTCACAGACAGCACCACCATCGAGCCGAAAACAGCGTTGCCGAACAAGTAGACGAACATGTGATGCGGTAAACGCTCTTTGAGCGCAGTTAATATGACTTCGCTAAGCCAAGTGGGCAGCAGCGCCAGCAAGAGTACATTCATGCCAAGATTGCCCCATACACCGTTGAACAGCGCTGTGTAGGCAATAACGGATAACCCCAGGCCCAGCGCAGCCAGAGTGCGGCCGAACATCAGCGGAAAAAGAGACAAGCCCATCAGATGCAAGTTCAGGTCGCTGTTGATGTTGATGCGTAGTCGCCACAGCATCGTCAGCATGATGAGCAGCGCGCACCAGGCAGAAAACACTGTCGGTGCCTGCAGCCGTTTCCAGGGCGCGCCCAGCACGCAACGCAATATCCCAAAAATCGCCAGACACCATGCGATGATGGCTACGCCAAGCGGGAGCGGTGTATTGAAAATACCCATGAGAGATTATCTTTGCAGTTAAATATGTGCACAACTATGGCATCCATTATCACTGCAAGCTGCGAGAGATTCAGCCTTATAGCGCCCAAGCTTGCGGCAGGATAATATCGAAAAGACCGGCGCGAGCGGTTTTTTTGGCCAGTTTCAGCAAGGCTTTGTCCTTCGTGATCAGGGTCGCGGCTTGCGCGTCGCGCGACAATTCCAGAAATTTTTGATCGTCGGGGTCGCTACACAACGGCAATTTGATGTTGGTTAGCGGTTCCGGCGCAATGCAGCTGATCAGCGCATCAAAGGCAGCGTTGCATTCGGCGCGCATGGCGTCATCCAGGCGCAGTTGTGAATAGCCCAGGACAATCTGCCATTCCATGCGGCATTCCGCTTTTGTGACAGCCTCTACAGCACCGCTTTTCAGCGCAGCCAGCAAGTCGGCCCAGCGCGGGTCGTTGAAGACGAATAAATCCAGGCATACGTTGGTATCGAGTACGATGCGTTTCGGCTGCAGGCCAGTGTTCATGTGGGTTTTGTCCAATCGTTCAAAAAACATCGGATAGCCTTGACCAGATGCTGAGCGCAATGTTCGCGCCGCGCCTCTTTTCTATCTCATCCAGAAATGCGGCGACATGCTGCGCGCAACCCGCCGTCGCACAGCTTGCGGCACGAACCCCTCAACTTTTTCGTCTAGCCCTTTGTCCGGGATGTGCGAAGAAATATCCAGGGTTTTAAGGTATATGGCTGCTCCGCCGTTACGACTCTTGATGCTATGGGCGTTAATAATCAGGGTTCTGGGTGTGCGTTCGCACCCCCTTTTTTCCGTACGGCCTGATTCAGGCAATGCGTTAACTGTTCGAGTTGACCCGTTTCTGACTAACGCTGAAAGTGCCGATACACCAACGTCCACGGTGGATACGCGTCTTTTGCCAGGCTGCGCCAGCCCCAGCCCTCGCGGATAATATACAAGCATCCATTGAAAATACTGCGCAAATCATAGCGCAGGGGCCGCCCTGGTTTGCCAACACGCTCCCAAATGGGACGTACAACCATCAACTGTTCATCATTCATATCCGTCGGGTAACTCGCGATAACAGTCATTCCTATGTTGGCGCCAATACGTTTTTGACCCTGGTTGCCGATTTTGGTGACGCATGTCGACTGCCAGCAAACCCGCGCGCAGTAACGATTCAGAGGTATTGAGTTAGGTCAGTTGGAATCGTCAGCCTGGGTCAATTTGGCGTCGGCGTCAACAATGTCAGGTGCAAAAGGTTAATAAATTCTCAAATATAGCTATCGAATATGCTTGACGTACATTAAACCTTACATTAATGTAAGGAATATATTTAAATGAAGGGATTGTGATGACAACGGCAACAGTTACATCCAAAGGACAAGTAACCATTCCTGCGCCTGTACGTGCAGCATTGGGGCTTGAATCGGGAAGCCGGATAGAGTTTGTACAAACTGAAAAAGGGAAATATTTGATTGTCCCTGCAACAAGCTCAGTTCATAACTTGAAAGGCATGTTGAGAAAACCTGTGAAGCCCGTGTCCATTGAAGATATGAATCAAGCTATCGCTACACAAGGAGCGAAAGCACGATGATTGCTATCGATACTAATGTGCTGGTGAGATTTATCGCCCAAGACGATCCAAAGCAATCGCCTGTCGCAACTGCGTTTATCAACGAACTTGATTCTGAAGCACCTGGCTTCGTAACATTGGTTTCATTAGTCGAATTAGTTTGGGTTATGCAAAGCTGCTATGACGCTACAAAACCTGAAATCGTAGCAATCATGGAAATGCTCATGCGTACTCAGGAATTAATCATTGAAAACGCTGAGACGGCAATTAAAGCGCTCAGTCTGTTTGCGAAATCAAAAGCTGATTTCGCGGATTGTTTGATAGAACGATCTGCTAACAATGCCGGTTGTAACTATACAGTGACATTTGATGATAAATCGGCAAAAACCACAGGCATGAAACATTTGGCATAACAGTATAGTGGATCCAATATTTCAGACAATGGTTTAAGTTGTAGCCTGATCGAAAGGATTGCCTATGCCTATGATCGTCCAAAAAACAGAGCGCCAATCGCATGCCATATTGGACAAGACTATAACCGGTTACCACCCGCGCAACTATGTTAGTCTAGCCATGCAGCGCTACGAACGCATCTTTGACAATTTATGAAAGCGCGTGCGTTACCACAGTAAAAAATAGAAGTAAGGGTCTGCGCGTCTGCGCTTAATAGAGTGACGAATTAGAACGACGAATCCAGGGATGCCAGAGCCCTCGAAAATTTAAGAAATTAACGGAAAAATGGGGGCGCTTTGCCAAATTTTGATTCATGTAACAACCCCACTTTACTGCGAAGGTAAGGAAATCATAGTGCGATTTCCGTGATGCCAACCAGTTGGAATGTTAGAACTATATATATTTATGGTGTAACTCATGAAAAACCGTTCACGTGTTTATGTCAGGCTGATCGTTACGGCCATTACCTTGGTTCTCTCCGCCACCGCCACCGCGGAAGTCGTTGATAACTGGGGCAATATGCAAAAAGATTATTTCCCAGGCAAAAATTTAGAGCCCGGTTCGTTCATCCGGTTGACTGCACCGCAGCGTGCTGAAAGCGGCGCCCAAGTGCCATTCGCGTTCAGCATCGATTATCCGATGACCACTGAAAAATATATCAAGTCGGTTTTCGTATTCGTGGATGCAAATCCAGTTCCTTTAACGGCAGTTTTTCATTTCAACCCACTTAACGGAAAAGCAGAAATTTCAACCAGAATCCGCTTGGAGACTGATTCCTTCGTGCATGTAGTTGCGCAATCGAGTGACGGCAAGTCCTATATGAACGCCATTCCTATTCGCGCCTCAGGTGGATGCGGCGGCACGATAGGAGGAGACGAGTCTGCAGCCAGGGCCTCTGCAGGCAAAATGAAAATGGTAGTGGACAAACCGGTAAAGATGGGAAGTTTCAATCACGTCAGGCTCTTGATTAAGCATCCCATGTACACAGGCTTACAGCGGGATCTGGAGTTACAGGGATATCGGCCAGCCTTCTTCATTAACCAAATCAAGGCGAAATATAACGGTATGCTAGTCATGAATGCCGATACATTTATCGGCATTAGCGAAGACCCTAATATCCAGTTTGGATTTGTGCCCGATAAGCCAGGCACGTTTGAGGTCATCATCAAGGACAATGAAGGTGGAACATTCACTAAGTCCATTGAGGTCAAGGAAGAATGAACAAATGCAGGTACTGATTAGCTCTCGTCTTTTGACGGCTTTGTTGGTTATCGGATCATTTGTCTCTCTATATGCCGAAGCTGCTCCGCTATCGGTAGAAGAAGTGGCGCAGGGAGTTTATGTTCACCAGGGAGCACATGAAGATTTTGACGAGAACTATCATGGTGATATTGCCAATATAGGCTTTGTGGTCGGAAAAGAAGCTGTCGCCGTCATCGATACCGGTGGTTCTTACAAAGTTGGTTTGGCTTTGAAGCAGGCTGTACGCCACGTGACAAAGCTTCCTATACGTTACGTGATTAACACGCATGTTCACCCTGATCATATTTTTGGCAACGCGGCCTTTACTGACGAACATCCGATTTTCATAGGGCACGTAAAACTGCCAGCCGACATGGCGCGTCGTAAGGACATCTATCTACGTAACCTGCAAAAGGAATTAGGTGCTGACGCTGAAAAAAGTGAAGTTATTGCACCTGACGAGACCGTAAGCAAAAGTTTAAAGATCGACTTAGGCAAGCGCGTGCTTCAGCTTACGGCATGGACAACTTCGCACACCGATACCGACTTAACCGTATTCGATGCCAACACCAAAACGCTTTGGACCGGCGATTTACTTTTTATTGAACGTACTCCATCCATTGATGGCGATATTAAAAATTGGCTCGATGTGATTGATGTGCTAAAGAGCATACAAGCCGATATGGCAATCCCAGGGCATGGCCCAGTCACGAAAAATAAAAACGAAGCGTTGAATAACGAGCGCAGGTACCTTGATACCTTGCTGCGAGACGTCAGGGCAAGCATCAAAAACGGCGAAGATATGAATCAGGCTATGGGTTCGGCCGCTAAAAACGAAAAAACTCGATGGGTGCTTTTTGATGTGGTCAACCGGCGCAACGTTAACCTGATTTACCCTGTATTGGAGTGGGAATGAGCATCAAAAAATAGTTGATTTACATAATTATGCGGACTAATAAAGGAGATACGTAATGCCTAAATATTTAATCGAAAGAGAAATTCCTGATGCCGGCAAATTAACTGCTGACGACCTGCAAGGAATATCGGCAAAATCCTGTAGCGTTCTTAAAAACATGGGACCGGCTATCCAATGGGTAGAGAGCTATGTAACTGACAATAAAATCTACTGCGTGTACATTGCCCCCAATGAAGAGATGGTAAGAGAGCATGCTCAGCAGGGCGGATTTCCTGCAAATAAGATTTCTGAAATTCGTAGAATAATCGACCCTACAACAGCAGAAGGTTAGTCAGGCTCTACTGCTTTGGCTCATGAGGTTGCAGTTGACTTGGTAGCCTCAGCCAAACGAAAAATACCATGCAAAAATTTACCTTGTTTGCGTTGTTTGCGTTTATAGCTCCTGCTTATGCAGCTGAAGACGATTCGCATATCCGCACCTTGGCAGCCTCTTGCGCAGCCTGTCATGGCACAAATGGAGTAAGCCAAGGTGGTACTCCCGTACTTGCCGGGCTGGATGAAGCGTATTTTGTAAAGAGAATGCTTGAATATCAAACGCAAACAAAATCTACTGAAGCAATGGCGCAGAATGCAAAAGGATTAACTTCTGAAGAAATTGCACAACTCGGAAAGTACTTTGCGGATCAGCAGCGGTCATTCCGTTTTTTTCAAAAGCATTCCTTAAAGAAGCAGCTTTAATCAATGCAGGGGGAATGAAGAAATGCATCGGCGGGAATTCCTGAAATTTGGGTTGGGCGGATCGTTATGGTTTTCGATGCCGCCGGCAGCTTACGCGAGCAACAAATCTTTAGGGCGGGTAGTTGTCGTCGGCGCTGGGTATGGTGGCGCCACTGCCGCTAAATATTTAAGGATGTGGAGCCGCGGCCGGATAGAAGTAATAATAATTGAGCCGAATGCCAATTTTATATCCTGCCCCGTAAGTAACCTTGTTTTAGGCGGAGAAAAAACGCTCGATGATATTACTTTTGTTTATGACTCGCTAAGGCAGAATCATGGCATAAAATGGATCAAGGATAAGGTAATCGCGATTGATCCAGATAGGGCCGAAATCCGCTTGACCAAAGGTAGACTTTCTTACGACAGGCTGATAGTTGCTCCCGGTATAGATTTCATTTACAACGACTTTCCCATGCTCGCTAATAAAGAGGCACAACAGCAAATCCCTCATGCTTGGAAAGCCGGGGTGCAGACTCAGAATCTATTCAACCAACTCAAAGCCATGCCGAATGGCGGGGTATTCACAATTACGATTCCACCTCTGCCTTATCGCTGTCCGCCTGGACCATATGAACGCGCGTGCCAAGTGGCCTTCTACCTGAAAAACCATAAGCCGAAATCGAAAATCCTGGTGCTTGATGCCAACCCGGCGATCACTTCCAAAAGACCTTTGTTTGAACGAGCATGGCTAGATTTGTATCCTGACATTATTGAATATCTGCCAAGCAGTGAGTTACAGGAAGTGGACGCTTCAACAAAAACGGTTAAAACAGCCTTCGACACAGTCAAATCTGATGTTTTGAATATTATTCCCCCGCAGAGGGCCGGTGAATTGGCCTTGAAATCCGGCCTTGCCAACATTGACCAACGCTGGTGCGAGGTCGATTTCCTCACTTACGAATCAAGGGTATTGCCTAACATTCATGTAATTGGAGATGCTGTGGATTCCGGCTTACCCAAATCGGCCCACATGGCAACGTCTCAAGCTAAAGTATGTGCAAGTGCCATAGTGTCGCTGATGTCGGGAGATGTTCCCGACCCTAGGCCCGTGTTTGCTAATACCTGCTATAGCTATATCGATGATAAGAAAGCTATACATGTAGCCAATGTATATAGATATGATGCCGCAGATAAAATCATGAAACCTGCTGATGGCGGAGGAATTTCAGACCATGCCTCGATTCAAGAAGGCATGGAAGCAAAATTCTGGGCACTGAATATCTGGGCCGATGTTCTGAATTAGATTTTTGTTTTTATTGAAATTTGAGTGGGTCATGTGGCAAGTATGTGGATCGATCTTGGAAAATTCGCATTTTCCTACAAAGCCAATGAGCAAGACCATGAACCAAAGTAAGTTATGGGACAATATTCCACTGTTTTAAGCAAGCCCAGCACGCATTGGACAACACGCTCCTGTTTGAAACACCGTCCTGAAGACCTATGCTAATTGGTTGTTCGGCGCGGTGATTTCAAATTTGCATGTTGTCTCCTTGGCGGTACGTAAAAATGACTGATGTTAATTAATGTACAACGGCGTCCAGTTCGCCTTTGGTGTAGCGCAGGGCCATTCGTTCAAGTGGTGTAACCTTGATCTTCGACGCCTTCCCGGCTGAGCCGAACGCTTCAAATCGTATCAGGCATATTTCCTTGGCTGCTGCCGTGGCGTCCTTGAAAAACTTGCGTGGATCGAATTCGCACGGATGCAGGGCCATACCGCGGCGCATGGCACCGGTCATTGCCAAGCGGATATCGGTGTCGATATTGACCTTGCGCACACCATGCTTGATACCTTCCAGAATTTCTTCGACCGGTACCCCATAGGTTTCTTTCATGTCACCACCATACTGGCGGATGATTTCCAGCCATTCCTGCGGCACGGAAGAGGAGCCGTGCATCACCAGGTGCGTATTGGGAATGCGCGCATGGATTTCCTTGATACGGCTAATTGCCAGAATATCGCCGGTAGGCTTGCGGCTGAACTTGTAAGCGCCATGACTGGTGCCGATTGCAATCGCCAACGCATCCACACCTGTTCGCTTGACGAAGTCGGCGGCTTGGGCAGGATCGGTCAGCAATTGGTCGTGCGATAGTATTCCTTCGGCGCCAGAGCCGTCTTCCTCGCCCGCCTGACCGGATTCGAGCGAACCCAGACACCCCAGTTCACCCTCGACCGACACGCCGATGTAATGTGCGAAGTCCGCTACCTTGCGGGTTACCTCCACATTGTATTCGTAGGACGATGGCGTTTTCATGTCTTCCATCAGCGAGCCGTCCATCATTACGCTGGAAAATCCAGAACGGATCGAAGCCTGACATACCGCAGGGCTGCCGCCATGATCCTGATGCATGCAGATCGGGATATGCGGATAGGTTTCCACCGCTGCTTCCACCATCTTGCGCAAAAATGCTTCACCGGCATATTTGCGCGCACCAGCCGAGGCTTGCAGGATTACTGGGCTGTCGCAAGCATCTGCGGCCTGCATGATGGCGAGAATCTGTTCCAGATTGTTGACGTTAAAAGCAGGTAGGCCATATTGGTGGTCGGCAGCATGGTCTAGCAATTGGCGTAGCGATACGAGGGACATGTAAATCTCCTTAAAGGGTTTGAGGTATCAAGCGTTGAATTTTTCACCGACGCACACGATTTTCAACGTGTTCGTGCCGCCAGCAGTATCGATCGATTCACCAACCGTCAACACCAGAAGATCGCCATGTTTAACCACTTCGTTCTTAAGCAGCAAAGCTTGGGCATCAACCAGAAGCTGATCCCGGTTTTTGGCATGGGTTGGCATGAGCAAACTGCGCACATCACGGTATAGTGCCAGCCGCGTATAGGTTGCCGGATCAGGGGTAATAGCGTAAATAGGGACACCGGAGTTCAAACGGCTCATCCACAGTGCCGTCGAACCCGATTGGGTCAAGGCAACTATCGCCTTAACTTTTAGATGATGCGCGGAAAACAGCGCCGCCATGGCAATCGACTGATCGATGCGCGTAAAACTGCGATTTAAAAACTCCTGATCGAGCCGCACCGGCAGGGATTTGTCTGCCTCGATGCAGGTGCGCGCCATCGCCTGCACAGCCTCAATTGGGTATTTTCCCGCAGCGGACTCGGCAGATAGCATCACGGCGTCGGTGCCGTCCAAGACGGCATTGGCTACGTCTGATACTTCGGCGCGTGTGGGGATGGGCGATGTAATCATTGATTCCATCATCTGCGTCGCCGTGATGACCAGCTTGTTCATCTCGCGCGCAACACGAATCATGTGTTTTTGTAGTGCCGGCACTGCTGCATCACCGACCTCGACGCCAAGATCGCCACGCGCAACCATGATGCCGTCGGATGCCTCAAGAATTTCTTCCAGTGCCGCGATCGCCTCTACCCGCTCTATCTTGGCGATCAACATTGCGCGGCCATTGTGCTGCTGCATGATTTGTCGTGCAAGTTGCATATCGGCAGCGCATTTAGGAAAAGATACGGCAAGGTAGTCCGCCCCCATTTTCGAGGCGACTTCAATATCTTCCATATCCTTGAGTTGCAATGAGGGCGCAGTCAGTCCGCCACCTTGCTTATTGATGCCTTTATTATTGGATAGAATGCCGCCATGACGTACCGTCGTAACGATTCGCGTGCCTTCAATTGCGATGCAATCGAGGACGATCCTGCCGTCGTCCAGCAACAACACATCCCCTACAGAAACGTCTTGCGGCAGTTCCTTGTAATCGATGCCACACTGGGTTTCATCACCTGTTGCGCATTGCGAATCCAACGCAAACTCTGCTCCCACAGTGAGCGTCACCTGGCCATTCTTGAATTTTCCAATGCGAATCTTGGGCCCCTGCAAGTCGCACAGGATGGCGACAGGACGTCCGAGACGCGCCGCTATCTCTCGCACCATCGCAGCGCGATTCTGATGATCTTGTGCGGTACCATGTGAAAAATTCAGTCGTACAACGCTCACGCCTGCCTCAATCATCAGCTTCAAGGTGGCCGCATCGTCGCAAGCCGGCCCTAACGTGGCTACAATTTTGGTGCGCTGTGTAAATAAAGTGTCCATCATCAGATACTTGCCCGCTGCTTGAGCACTTCTATGGCGGGCAGCGTCTTGCCTTCAAGGAACTCCAGAAACGCACCGCCAGCCGTCGAAATGTAGTCGATCTGGTCTGCGATACCGAATGCATTGATCGCGGCCACGGTATCGCCACCCCCTGCAATGGAGTAAGCGGGAGAGTTGGCTATAGCGTGGGCTAACACGCGGGTGCCTCCCGAAAATGCTTCGAACTCGAATACGCCGACTGGGCCATTCCACACGATCGTACCGGCTGTTTGTAATGTGCGTGCCAGCGCTACTGCGCTGTCAGTGCCGATGTCGACAATCAGATCGTCCGCATCAACATCTTTGATCGCTTTAAGAGTAGGCGTTGCATCGGCAGAGAAGCGTTTGGCACATATTACGTCGCTTGGTAACGGGACTGCCGCGCCACGCGCCTGCATTTTGTCAATGATGCGACGTGCTTCTTCTACCAGATCAGGCTCTGCCAGCGACTTGCCAATCGGTGCGCCTTGCGCCAGCAGAAACGTATTGGCGATCCCTCCACCGACAATTAATTGATCCACCTTGTCAGCCAGCGCTTCGAGGATGGTGAGCTTGGTCGAGACTTTGGAACCAGCAACAATCGCCACTAGCGGTCTCTTGGCGTTCGCCAGCGCAGTGGTCAAGGCGGCCAGCTCTGCTGCCATCAGTGGTCCGGCGCAGGCAATTTTGGCATGATGGGCGATGCCTTCGGTGCTGGCTTCTGCGCGGTGCGCAGTGCCGAAAGCATCGTTGACATAGATGTCACATAGCGATGCCATCGTTTTTGCCAGCGTGATGTCGTTGCTTTTTTCACCGACATTGCCACGGCAATTTTCGAGTATGACCACCTCGCCCGGCGATACGACAAAGCTGCCGTCAATCCAGTTTGGCACCAATCGCACAGGTTGACCTAAATGCTGGCTTAAGCACCGCGCAACCGGCGCGAGTGAATCACGCGCTAACAGCGCACCCTCGGCTGGACGTCCCAGATGCGAAGTCACCATCACCCGCGCACCAGCATCGAGTGCGAAACGCACCCCCGCCATCGCAGCGCGGATGCGTGTATCGTCGGTAATGTTGCCAGCGTCGTCTTGCGGCACATTGAAGTCGGCACGAATGAAAACTCGTTGTCCGGCCAATTGCGCAGCGGAAAAATCCATCAGTTTCTTGAATTGCATAGTGATAATCGCTTTTCTAGTTTGAATTTCGAGCAACATCAATCAGATCGAAACGACAACATTACACACTGTCGAATCACCGCATCAAGCGGCAGGCGCTATTATTGTTCCCGTTATTACTTCGCCGCCATCAATGCAACCGTAGTGTCGAGCATCCGGTTCGAAAACCCCCACTCGTTGTCATACCAGCTACCAACCTTGACCAACTTGCCGGACACCTTGGTGAGAGATTCATCAAAGGTGCTGGACGCCGGGTTGTGATTGAAATCCACGCTGACCAAAGGTTCGTCGGTGTAACCCAAAATCCCTTTCAGGGCGTCTGAGGTGGATGCTTGTTTCATGATGGCATTGACTTCGGCGATGCTGGTTTGTCGCTCGGAAATGAAACTCAAGTCGACCATCGAGACATTGATAACCGGTACCCGTATCGCATAACCGTCGAGTTTGCCATTAAGTTCAGGCAGCACTAGTCCCACCGCTGCGGCCGCCCCGGTTTTGGTTGGAATCATGCTCATCGTGGCCGAGCGTGCGCGGCGCAGGTCTTCGTGCATCACATCAGTCAATACCTGATCGTTGGTATAGGCATGGATGGTGGTCATCAGGCCCGCGACTACGCCAATTTTTTCGTGCAGCGGCTGAATCAGCGGTGCCAGGCAGTTGGTGGTGCAGGATGCGTTGGAAATCACGGTGTCGGTAGCTTTGAGCACCTGGTGGTTGACGCCATATACGATCGTGGCATCCACATCCTTGCCGCCGGGTGCGGAGATGATGACCTTTTTCGCACCGGCTTTAATGTGTGCCGATGCTTTTTCTTTGGTCGTAAAAAAGCCGGTGCACTCCAGAACCACATCCACACCCAGTTCGCCCCAAGGCAGTTCGGCCGGATTGCGGTTGGCCAGCACGCGTATGCGGTCGCCGTTGACTACCATGCAGTTGCCATCCACCGTTACGTTGCCGGAGAACCTGCCATGCGCAGTATCGTATTTGGTCAGATGCGCATTAGTTTTCGGGTCGCCCAGGTCATTGATTGCAACGATCTGGATGTCATGCTTTTTATTTCCTTCGTAAAGGGCACGAAGTACGTTGCGGCCAATGCGGCCATAGCCATTGATGGCGACTTTGATGGTCATGGTGTTATTTCTTTTTTTGTTTGTATGTGTGGCTGTGCAAGCAGAGTCGGTAATTCATTAAAGGATTCGATCAAGGCGTCGCATTGCATGCCGTTGTACCCATCCGGCCCCGGGTAGCCGTAGCGCACGATATAGACCGGCATCCGGGCGGCCCGGGCGGCGGCCACATCGACTGCCGAATCTCCCACCATCGACGACCTTCCTGGACTTACCTCCAGCACGCGGCAGGCATGTAGCAGCGGCTCCGGTGCAGGTTTCATCTGCGGTATGGAGTCGCCACCCACCAGGATGTCAAAATACCCATCCAATCCGGAGATTTGCAGCAAAGATTCGGCAAATTCAAACGGCTTGTTAGTGATGCAGGCCAGCCGATAATCGGCCTCTTTTAATGCCATCAGACCCTCTCGCACACCAGGAAACACGGTACCGAAATGTCCGTTTGTATCCCGATAATGCTTATAGAACAGATTTTGCGCATACTGCTCATCAAATGTGTCGGAAATACCGCTGACATCGAGTATGCAACGCACCAGATTGGGTACACCCTTACCGATGAAGCTGCGCACCGTTTTGTATGGCAAAGACGGTGCGCCCAGTTCTTCCAGCATGCGGTTGGCCGCTGCAACAATGTCGGGGGCCGTTTCCACCAGCGTGCCATCGAGGTCGATCAGAACCGCGCGCGGCGAGGTATCGATGCTGCCCATTAGCAACCCTGGATCACAGCGAGCGCACACTCGGCCACATGAGTAGGCGTCAACTTGAAGTGCGCATACAGTTGTTCCGCCGGAGCTGATTCACCGAATGTATCGATACCGATGGCGATGCCGTTTTCTCCTACGACTGCGCGCCAGAACCAGGTCACCCCGGCTTCGATGCTCACGCGGGGAACTCCGTTTGGCAAAACATGGTTGCGGTAGTTGGCATCCTGCGCATAAAAAGCTTCAACGCAGGGCATCGAAACCACCCGCACGGCAACGCCTTCCTGGGTTAATTGCACGGCTGCGGTAGTAGCTATTTCCACTTCAGAACCGGTCGCAATCAGCACCACTTGAGGCTGTGCGCAATCGATCAATACATAGCCGCCACGAGCGATATTGCTGACTTGCTCAGGATTGCGCGCAAAAGGCGTCAAAGCTTGGCGCGAAAGCACGAGGCAGGTCGGACCATCCGCACGCGTGATTGCCGCTTGCCAGGCGATGGCGGTCTCAACCCCATCGCATGGACGCCAGAGCCGGTTATTGGGTATCAGGCGCAAGCTGGCAGCATGTTCAACCGGTTGGTGTGTCGGTCCGTCTTCGCCCAGACCGATAGAGTCATGCGTGAGGACATGAATCACGCGCTGTTGCATCAGCGCCGCCATGCGAATCGCATTACGCGAATAATCCGAGAACGTCATGAAAGTGCCGCCGTAGGGAATAAAGCCGCCGTATAGCGCCATGCCATTCATGATCGCGGCCATGCCGAACTCGCGCACGCCATAGCTCAGGTAATTCCCGCTGCCATGATGATTGATCCACACCGATGCCTTGACATTGGTCAGGTTGGAACCGGATAAATCCGCCGATCCGCCAAAAAACTCGGGTAGCGTCGCCGTGATATGTTCGAGCACAATTTGCGATGCTTTGCGGGTTGCCACCTTCTTGTGCAGTTCGCCGGGAGTGTTGATCAACTGCGCAAACTGCCCGGATAACGCTGCGGGCAGGATACCTGCGGTGCGGCGAGTCAGTTCGGCAGCCAACTCGGGAAACGCTGCCTGATAAGCGGCAAAACCCACTTCCCATTCGGCCTGAAGGGCTCGCCCGGCATCGCGCCCGTCCCACGCCGCCGCCATCTCCGGCGGTACCTCAAACGGTGCAGCGGCCCAGTTTTTTTGCACGCGCATCGCCGCAATCTCCTGGGTGCCAAGCGGGGCGCCATGCACATTGTGCCCCCCAGCCTTGGTCGGCGCACCCTGCCCAATCACGGTTTTGCAGCAGATCAGCGTAGGTTGGCATTGCTGCGACTTGGCCTGCCGGATCGCGGTGTCGAGTGCTTCGACATCATGTCCGTCGACAGCCGCGATCACGTTCCAGCCATAAGCGGCAAAGCGCTTTGGTGTATCGTCGTTGAACCAGCCTTCGACATTGCCATCGATCGAAATGCCATTGTCGTCGTAAAAGCCGATCAATTTTCCTAATCCGAGCGTACCCGCCAGAGAGCAGACCTCATGACTGATGCCTTCCATCAAACAACCGTCGCCCATAAACACATAGGTGTGGTGGTCGATGACGGCGTGGCCTGGACGGTTGAAGCTGGCCGCCAGCATTTTTTCCGCGAGTGCCATGCCGACTGCATTGGCTAAACCTTGACCAAGCGGGCCGGTCGTGGTTTCCACGCCAGGCGTGACATTAACTTCTGGATGCCCAGGCGTTTTCGAATGCATCTGACGAAACTGTTTGATTTCCTCTATCGGCAAATCATAACCAGTCAGGTGCAAAAGCGCGTAGAGCAGCATTGAGCCATGCCCGTTGGACAAGATGAAGCGATCACGGTTAATCCATTTTGGGTCAGTTGGGTTGTGACGCAGATGGCGGCGCCAAAGCACATCGGCAATTTCAGCCATTCCCATCGGGGCGCCGGGATGACCGGATTGTGCTTTTTCTACCGCATCGGCCGCTAAAAAACGCAAAGCGTCTGCTGCTGTGGCGGCGGTTACCATTGATTTTTCTGGAGCATTCATCATTCACCTTTATCAGAGGACGCCTGTGGCGCGTTTTTTACGTTCCATCATGCGCAGGACGAAGGGTGTGAAAATCAACTGCATAGCCAATTCCATTTTTCCGCCGGGTACCACGATGGTGTTGGCGCGCGACATGAATGAGCCGTCGATCATATTCAGCAGATACTGAAAATCGATTCCTTTCGGATTGGCGAAGCGGATCACTACAAAGCTCTCGTCGGGCGCGGGTATTTCACGCGCAATGAAAGGATTGGAGGTATCCACACAAGGCACACGCTGAAAATTGACGTGGGTGTGCGAAAACTGCGGACAGATGTGGTTCACATAATCCGGCATGCGGCGCAGGATGGTATCGGTGACTGCCTCGGTCGAATAGCCGCGTTTGGACTTGTCGCGCCACAGCTTTTGAATCCATTCCAGATTAATCACCGGCACAACGCCGATCAACAGGTCGGGATGCCGCGCGATATCGACCTTGTCGTTGACCACGCCGCCATGTAACCCTTCGTAAAATAGCAGGTCGGTATCCGCGGGTAAGTCCTCCCACGGGGTAAAGGTGCCGGGCTCTTGTTTGTAAGGTGCAGCTTCTTCGGTGTCGTGCAGATATTTACGACGCTTGGCGGTGCCAGTCTCTCCATAGGTGCGAAACAGCGTTTCAAGTTCCGCGAACAAATTGTTATCTGGACCGAAATGACTGAACTTCATATCGCCGATCTGTTCAGCAGCAGCAAGCTTCACCTTCATTTCATTGCGATCATAGCGATGAAAACTGTCGCCTTCGATAATGACCGAGCGCACCTTCTCGCGGCGAAAAATATTTTCAAAGGTGCGGGTAACGGATGTGGTGCCCGCTCCAGACGAGCCGGTAATGGCAATAATTGGATGGCATTCAGACATGATGTGCTCTCGAAAAATTAATTAGATCCACGAAACAGGCTGCGCTCATTGAATAGCGGATTCGGCAAATCATGCTTCTGCGGCGCATTGTGATAGCTCTCAATACGCTCGACTTCATTGCGCGAACCAAAGATGAGACCGATACGTTGATGCAGCGACGTCGGTTGCACTGCCATGATCGATTGACGACCGGTACTGGCTTTGCCGCCCGCCTGTTCCATGATGAAGCCGATCGGATTAGCTTCGTACAGCAGTCGCAGTCGACCTGGTTTGTCGGGGTCCTTATAGTCGCGTGGATACATAAACACACCACCGCGCATCAGAATGCGGTGCGCTTCGGCCACCATCGAGGCAATCCAGCGCATATTGAAGTCCTTGCCGCGCATCCCGGTTTTACCGGCCATGCACTCATCCACATAGCGTTTAATCGGTTCTTCCCAGAAGCGGCTATTCGATGCATTGATGGCAAATTCATTCGTATCTGGCGGGATTTGCAAGCTGGGATGGGTCAAAATGAATTCGCCCAAATTAGGGTCGAGGGTGAAACCGTTGACGCCGTTCCCCACGGTCAGAACTAACATGGTTGCCGGCCCATAAATAGCATAACCTGCAGCCAATTGCTGTGCACCCGGTTGCAGGAAATCCTTTTCGCTGGCGCTTTGGACACCGTCCGGTGCGCGCAGTATCGAGAAAATACTGCCCACCGAAACGTTGACGTCGATATTGGAAGAGCCATCGAGAGGGTCAAACACCAACAGGTATTTTCCTTTGGGAAACGGATGCGGAATCTGATACGGATCCTCCATTTCTTCGGATACCATTCCGGCCAGTTGGCCACCCCATTCCGTAACATGCAAGAAAGCATCGTTACTCATGATATCGAGATTTTTCTGTGTTTCGCCTTGGACATTGATGGTGCCACCGGCTCCACCCGCATTGCCGAGCACACCGCCCAACGCGCCAAAAGCAGTGGTACGCGCAATGCTCTTGCATGCCAGTGCAACATTTAGAATCAAGCCATTGAAATCACCGCTGGCTTCCGGATAACGGCGCCGTTCTTCAATCAAGAATTGGGTCAGGGTGGTGCGATACTGGGTTAAGGACATGATGATCTCCGCTCGGTTTTTATAGGTTGAGGGCTTGCGCGCGTAGTTGCTGTATGATGGTGCGGTACCCTTTATCTGCGTCAGGTGCGCTAAAAACTGCACTACCGGCTACAAAGGTATCGGCTCCAGCTTGCCGAATAACACCGATGTTGTCTGCCCTGACGCCGCCATCGACCTCAAGCCATATGTTGTGACCGCCGGCAGCCTGGTGGGCATCGATACGAGCGCGTACTGCTGTTAGTTTTGTGAGTGTACTGGGGATAAATTTCTGGCCAGCAAAGCCTGGGTTGACGCTCATTAGCAGCACCATGTCGATTTTATCCATGACATAGTCGAGCAAATCCAGTGGCATGGCGGGATTGAATACCAACCCGGCCTTGCAGCCATGCTCGCGGATCAGGCTGAGCGTGCGATCGACGTGGCGGCTCGCTTCCGGGTGAAAGGTGATGAAATTGGCGCCCGCCTTCGCGAACAGTGGAATCAGCGCATCCACCGGTTCGACCATCAGATGCACGTCGATTGGGATCGTTACATGCGGGCGGATCGCTTCGCACACCAGCGGCCCAATGGTCAGATTGGGTACGTAGTGGTTATCCATCACGTCGAAATGGACCAGGTCGGCCCCGGCGGCTTCAATGGCGCGCACTTCTTCTCCCAGACGGGAAAAATCGGCAGAAAGAATGGATGGCGCGATGCGAATCTCTGAGGTTTTCATTTTAAGCCGCCTCGAATAAAGTGCCGTTATGCCAGCGCCGCAGTGCCGCCAGATCGACCCAGCGCTGATCAGCACCCGGAACATGCTGTCCCATCGGTTGGTCCGGGTCGCCCAAATGCGGCAGCACGAGAAGTGCATCGGTGAACTGGTGCCCGACCGTATAAACGGTTGGCGTAATCAATGTTGCAATCCCCGCCGCATGTGCTGCGCGCAGCCCATTCTCTGAATCTTCGAAAGCCAGACACTCTGATGCCGGTAGTGCAAGTGCTTCGAGTGCGGCCAGATACACATCCGGTGCCGGTTTTTTGTTTTTGACTGTGGACGCATCGCATACGGCAGCAAACAGCCTGCGCCAATCGCTGCCCAGCGGCGTGCACAGCAGCGCATCGATATTGGCAGGCGTGGTGGTAGAGGCTATCGCCATCGGCATTTGCGCTGCATAGGCTTCGCGAATCAGTCTTAGCATGCCGGGGCGCAAGGAAAGCTTGCCGCCACTGACCATGGTTGCATAATGCCGCGTCTTGGCAGCATGTGCAGCGTCAATCATTTCCTTGACCCTGCGCCCGCCTGCCTCTTCCGGATCAATCATGTTCCAGTAATACTGTAGTCGCTCCTTGCCGCCTGCCACGTCGAGCAGGCCGGCATAGAGAGACTCGCTCCAGTACCAATCCGGCCCAACCTCTGCAAACGCCGCGTTAAATGCATTCCGATGCGCTGTCTCGGTATCGGCCAGAGTGCCGTCCACATCGAAAATCAGGGCGCGCAACATGTTCAGCCTCCTACCTTCAGCGCAGCACGCCATGCAGGGTATAGCTTGTCGGCATCTGCAGGAAACGATATGAATGCACCGCGCAACTCGGTATGGTCCTTCGCGTAGTCCACCAAATCGATGCTCTGTTGCCATGCATCTTGTGCCTGCTGCAGCGAAATCGCACCCGCCGTGCCGCCATCGACGTGACCGAAAGCGCCGCCCCCTGAAGTCTGGATCACATTCGAGTGGCCAAGATTATCGAAAAATCCTGGTAGGCGCAGCGCATTCATGCCGCCGGAAACTATCGGCGTGGTGGCTTTCATCGATTGCCATTCCTGGTAATAAAACGGCCCTTGGGCAGCATCGCGCTCCAGCATGTAAGCGATACGTTTATCCTCGTTTTCACCTTCCATTTTGCCGTAGCCCATGGTGCCGGTATGGATGCCGGATGCACCCAACATACGCGCCATCTTGCAATGCACAAATGTGGTGTAGCCACGCTTGCTTTGCGGGCTCGTGACGGCACCATGGCCGGCACGATGATAATGCAGAAATTGGTTCGGAAAGCGGCGACGGCAGGTAGTTACCGCAGTAGTACCGGCTACGTAACCGTCTATCAGAAAAGCGATGTGATGCGCGTTTTCACCAAAAGTTTCGAGTATGTATTCGCCGCGCGCGATGATCTCGAATGGATCGTCGGCAGTGATGTTGAAGGAAAACAGCTTGGCCTGGCCGGTCGCATCCTGTGCGCGCCGCATCGCGTCCGCCACCAGCGGAATAGTTTCGCGTATCGGCGCATACACCTGGTTGCCCTGCGGCTCGTCGTTCTTGATGAAATCGCCGCCTAGCCAGAACGCATGGCAGGCCTCGGCAAACGGCTTCGGACGCAAACCGAGCTTGGGCTTGATGATGGTGCCGACCACCATGCCACCGTTAACCAGGGGACGGCGCAGCACGCGCCACATATCGGTGATATTCATGGTCGGGCCATCGAACAGCTGTAAAAAGCCAGGCGGAATATAAAAATCGTGCATCTTGGCATACTCGACATCGCCCATACCTTGATTGTTTCCGATGGTTAAAGTCAGGAATGAAGCCATCATCGCCCGTCCATCGGTAATATTGCGGTCGAATAGTGCAATTGGAAATGCAATTTTGGTGATTTCCCGCTCAGGCTCAATTTCATAAACCAGCGCATCCACCCCTCTGGTGAAGTCGTCGGTGGTCGAAACCTCAACATTAGTGCCGGTCGAGGATTCGGCGGCAAAGTGCGCGGCAGTCGCAAGATAGCCATGACCAGTTTTAGGTTTGAGGATGTAGGCGCACAACACATGCTGCCCGTTTGCAATCAGGTCGGCTTCTTTCAGTTCAAGTCGGGCGTAGCGGGTGGATTGATCCATTTTATTTTCCTCTCAAGGGTTGCGTGCGTCGGTTGATGCGTGCTGGCAAGTCTAACTACGGTTGGAGGCTGCTATAAAAACGCAGTCCGAATGGCGCTTCTTCAAATCCATAATTTGTTGTACTTCACTACTACTGCCCACCGTACTTTCATCAGCTGATCTGATGCCCGATTGACTATCTATGGATTTCACTATATAAAACAAATGGCATCATATCTAATAAATAAAAATTCAAATTACATCAGTAAATACTTATGGATTGATTTTTTATGCATCGTTATACGCCAAGTTAAATGTATCGCGGTCTCGGTATCGGCTAGCGTGCCGCCCATGTCAAAGATCAGTGTCTTTAAGATGCTGTTTTCTCTTTTACATCGGTCTGCTGGTTTGGCTTAGTAAATACGCGACTGGCCAGCAGGTCAGGTGCAGTGATGGTCGTCAGTGATAAATCATCAGCTACCGAGGCTGGGTCTTGCATCAGTCGTGACGCATGCCGCAGCCGCGCCCGATCCAGTGCATTACGCACGCTACGTGCGTTGGCAAAGTGCGGTTGTGCCATGCGACGTTCCAAATAGTCGGTAAATACACGCCTCGCATCGTCGTCAAAGTGGTATTGCATGGTTTCCAGCATCAGGTCGGCGATCTGCGCCAATTCATCGACACCGTAGTCTGGAAAGTCAATATGATGTGCAATACGCGAAGACATGCCGGGATTGGATTCGAAAAACCGATCCATACGGTACTTGTAGCCGGCCAGAATCACCACCAGATCGTCACGATTGTTCTCCATCACTTGCAGCAGAATTTCAATTGCTTCCTGGCCGTAGTCACGTTCGTTTTCCGGGCGATACAGGTAATACGCTTCGTCGATGAACAGTACACCGCCCATCGCTTTCTTCAGAACTTCCTTGGTCTTGGGTGCAGTGTGGCCGATATATTGGCCTACCAGATCGTCGCGTGTTACCGCGATTAAATGCCCTTTACGGACATAACCCAGGCTATGCAATATGGCTGCCATACGTAAGGCAACAGTCGTTTTCCCTGTGCCTGGATTCCCAGAAAAACACATATGCAGGCTCGGAGCTCCCGCCGAAAAGCCGCGTTTCGTGCGTAGTTTGTCCACTAACAACAATGCTGCAATGTCACGGATGCGTTGCTTGACCGGTGCCAGGCCAATCAACTCGCGATCCAGCTGCGCCAGCAGTTCCGTAATGCCGGAACTGGCTAGTGCCAGCGCAAACGGATTTATTGGTGCGGCTGGTGTGATGTTCGGCGTTTGCATGATGAACTCGATATAAAGACAATGAAAGGCGGATCAGTAACGCGCACCCTCTGGTCTGGCCTGCACCGCATAGCTCTCGATGCTGTAACGAATCGTGCGGCCGGCCTCTTCATGACGAACCAATCGAAAGCCTGGCTCGACTTCAGGACGGTTGACGATAAACGCCATCACCAGAGATTCCACTCCTTGGCTGGAATCAAACGCCGTCATGCGAATGTAATAGTTGGCAAATGTTTTACGACAGTTTGTTAGTTCCAGCATGATCCCGGCCGGGTCGCGCAGATCGAACATCGGCGGCCCGAACATTTCCCAATAGGTATTGCGTGGATGTGGGTCGTCGGTATATTCGATTGCCAGCGCCCAGCCTTTACCGAGGCAATAATCTATCTGTTTAGTGATTTGTCCATCAGTCAGATCGGGCAAAAATGAAAATGTACCTTGTGTAATTCGCATGATATTCCTCGTCAATTCTTTATGTGAGCGTGCTTGCCCGCTTAGGAAACGGAAGCCGTTGGGGCGAAATCAGACGTATCGGTTGAGGTGTAGTTGAATGAAATCTCACCCCAGGTATCGAGTGCCGCTTTCAATGGCGTACACCATTTGGCAGCATCACGCAGAATTTCCGGCCCTTCGTTCTTGATGTCGCGGCCTTCGTTACGTGCCAGCACCATGACTTCTAAAGCTACACGGTTGGCAACTGCGCCAGCTTGAATGCCTTGCGGATGACCGATTGTGCCGCCACCAAACTGCAACACTACGTCATCGCCAAACAGATCCAGTAATTGATGCATTTGCCCTGCATGAATGCCGCCGGAGGCGACTGGCATGACCTTGCGTAATGAGCCCCAGTCCTGATCGAAGAAGTTGCCGCGTTGTAAGTCGACTTTGGTTTGCGTGTCGCGGCAAACGTTGTAATAGCCCTGTACTGTCATAGGGTCGCCTTCGAGCTTGCCGACTGCAGTTCCTGCGTGTAGATGATCGACACCGCACATACGTAACCATTTAGCAATCACGCGAAACGATACGCCGTGATTTTTCTGCCGCGTGTAAGTCCCGTGTCCGGCGCGGTGCATGTGCAGTAGCATGTCATGCTGACGGCACCAGTTGGAGATGGATTGGATAGCAGTCCAACCGACCACCAGATCAACCATGACGACAACCGATCCCAGATCTTTGGCGAACTCGGCTCGGCGATACATTTCTTCCATGGTGGCGGCGGTAATGTTCAAGTAATGGCCTTTAACTTCACCCGTGGCAGCCGATGCGCGATTTACTGCCTCCATCACGAACAGGAAACGGTCACGCCAGTGCATGAATGCTTGCGAGTTGATGTTCTCGTCGTCTTTCATGAAATCAAGGCCGCCTTTCAAGCCTTCATACACCACACGACCGTAATTGCGTCCTGACAAGCCCAGTTTTGGCTTGGTGGTTGCCCCGAGCAGAGGACGTCCAAATTTATCCAGGCGTTCACGTTCGACGATGATGCCGGTCGGTGGGCCAGGGAAGGTCTTGATGTAGGCAACCGGAAATTTCATGTCTTCCAGGCGCGCTGCTTTTAACGGCTTGAAGCTAAAGACGTTACCAATAATGGAAGCTGTAACGTTGGCAATCGAGCCTTCTTCAAACAGTGACAGGTCGTAAGCTACCCAACAGAAGTATTGATCGGGATTATTCGGTACCGGATCAACCCGATATGCTTTGGCGCGATACATGTCGCATGCAGTCAGGCGGTCAGTCCATACAACAGTCCAGGTGGCCGTCGATGATTCCCCAGCCACCGCTGCTGCGGCTTCGATCGGATCGACGCCATCCTGCGGCGTGATGCGGAAAACGGCCAGCACATCGGTTTCCTTAGGCACGTAGTCGGCATCCCAATAGCCCATCTGCGCGTACTTGAGAACCCCTGCTGAATAGCGTTTCTTAGAATCCGTAATTTGCGTTGCTTCGTTGCTTCCCATCGCGTTCTCCTCAGTTGGGCCGAGGCCCGTTTGACTTTCTATGGACTTCACTATATAAAGCGGATAGCATCAGGTCTAATAAATAAAAATTTAAATTTCATCAGTAAATACTTATATATTGATTGCCATGCGCCGCTATACCCTCCGCCAACTCGATACCTTTCTCGAAGTCGCACGCCAACTGTCGATTTCGCGTGCTGCTGAAAAGCTGCACGTCACACAGCCGGCGGTATCCATGCAGATGCGACTACTCGAAGAAGCGGTCGGCATGCCGCTCTATGAGCAGACCGGCCGCAAGATTCAGCTCACAGATGCCGGGCAGGATTTTCAGCAGTACGCGATTGCTGCCATTGCCCAGTTGAAGCAGCTGGAAGATGCGATGGCGGAACGGCGTGGCATCAAGAAGGGGCGTGTTGAACTGGCAATCGTCAGCACTGCGAAGTATTTTGTGCCGATGCTATTGGTGCGCTTTCGCAAGAAGTTCCCATCGATTGAAGTGGCGTTACAGATTCACAACCGCGAGAGCATCATGAGCTTGCTCACGCGTAACGAAATCGACCTGGTAATCATGGGACACACTCCCGACACAATCGAATGTTCTGCCACCGCCTTTGCAACCAATCCGATGGGAATTATCTGTGCACCGGAGCATCCATTGTCGCGCAGGCGTCACGCGCCATTATCAATACTGGACGAGCAGGACTTTGTGGTGCGGGAAAGCGGTTCCGGCACCCGAAAATTAATGGAGTGCCTGTTTGCCGAACACCAAATAAACCCGCATATCGTGATGGAAATGCCGAGCAATGAAACCATCAAACAGGCTGTCATGGCAGGTATGGGGCTTAGTTTCCTGTCGCTGCGCACCACCCGGCACGAGCTTGCATCTGGCCATCTGGTGCTGTTGGATATTGACGGTTTGCCGATTGTGCGCCACTGGCATGTTACGCACTTGGCATCAAAACGGCTATCGCCAGCGGCCAGCGTGTTGAAGTCCTTTATGATTGAAGAGGCAGGGCCGCTGATCAATCTATGGGCATAAACCTAGAACCTTTACCCATGTATCAATATAGGCTCTAGTGATTACATGTCTGTGCATGGATGGGTTGCGGCACGGGCGTGTTTCAAGCGTTTTTTAATTTTCCACCAAAGTTGCCAAACGCCTCTGCCAGCGACAATATCTTGCCGGTATCGGATGCGTCATAACCGGCAAGTCCATTCACCACTTCACAGAAAGAGGCCGATTGCAGGATGCCGATGACTTGCTGGATTAACGGGTCATCCAATGCCGCAACTGGTAGCGCAAAAAAATATCGTTCGCGCACCAACGGGATGAAATCCAGCCCAAAACGCTGCGCTGCCGTTTGCACGCCGAACCCCACCTCGGCCATGCCACTCGCGATGTAGGCGGCGACTGCAGAGTGCGTGAATTCGGCGCTTCCAAAGCCATTGATGTCATTGGGCGAAATGGATTCCCCTGTCAGCATCAGTTCCAACAGCATTCGCGTGCCAGAACCGACCTGGCGATTCACGAAGCGCACGCCGTTTTTGGTCAAGTCATGCAGCTTATGAATGCCTTTCGGATTGCCGGAGGCCACGAACAACCCCTGACTGCGTACTGCGAGATGAATCAGACAATGCGTTTTTGGATTGAGCCATTGGGTATAAAGCGCAACTGCAGGACGCTCAAAATCACCCAAAGGCACATGGAATCCGGCCAAATCACACTCTCTTCGAGATAAAGCGGCCACTGCATCCGTGCTGTTCCGGTAGAGTAATTCGAACGGTAGTTTGGCGTCATTAATGTCGTTCAAGAGAGCTGCGATCGCAAAACCATGACTGGCGTGCAGGCGTATCGTCTTGGACTGTCCCGCGGCCATCTTGTTTAGCTCTCTTTCCAGTTCGGAGGACAAGCTTTCCAGCATTGGCGATAAACGCGCCGTAATCCGGCGGTCAGCCCAGATCAACTTTTCCGCCAATGGCGTCAGGCTTGTCCCGCGCCCACGGCCTTTGTCCATCAGCGTGTTGCCAAAGAGTCTTTCCACTTCGCGCAGCAAGCCCCACGCGTAGCGATACGACAGGCCGATCGTTCGAGCTGCCTGCGAGATCGATCCAGTCTTCTGTATCAACATCAACAGTTCAAGCAGGACAGTCGTATCCAGCGGCGCGTCCGCATCATGGGTGATTTTCCAATGTGGATTTATAGTGACTTTATACATTATGCAAAATTTAGCCTATTGATTAATTATTTTTTGAATGATAACTTCGCACAATATGCAATATAAATACAAATATATTATGTAATTTAAAGCATATTAAATCAAATGTTTTTTAAAATGTCCGGCATTACGCCGGCACCAGCAGATTTGACATGGGGTTCGTATGAATACGCAAATACCATTCGACATGAGTACGGTCGAGGCCATTATCGCGCAGCACAAGGCACTGCCTGGCGCGATGCTGCCGATTCTGCACGGGATACAGGAGCAAGTCGGCTATATCCCGCCGCAGGCGGTGCCGCTGATTGCGCAGGAACTCAACCTCTCACGCGCAGAAGTACATGGTGTGATTACTTATTACCACTATTTTCGGCAAACGCCGCCGGGTCGGCATGTGATCCAGATTTGCCGTGCCGAAGCTTGCCAGGCAATGGGCGGGGACGCCTTGGCAGCACATGCAAAAGCGGCGCTTGCCTGCGACTTTCACGAAACCACGCAGGATGGCGTATTCACTCTTGAACCGGTGTATTGCCTGGGCCAATGCGCATGCGGCCCGGCGATCATGATAGGCGACGATCTGCATGCACGCGTCTCATCCGACAAGTTCAACCGCTTGCTTGACGTGAAACGAGGTGCACTATGACAATCGCCATGACCGCCATCATTTATATTCCGCGTGATTCAACCGCGATTGCGCTGGGCGCGAATGCGGTCGCCGCCGCCATTGCACTTGAAGCGCAGACGCGCGGCATCGACATCCGCATTGTGCGTAACGGTTCCCGCGGGATGTTCTGGCTGGAGCCATTGGTCGAGGTGGTAAGTGGCCAGAGCCGCATTGGGTATGGGCCGGTGGCGCTTGAGGATGTATCAGGCCTGTTCGACGCCGGCTTCCTGAGTGGTGGCGTCCATTCCCTGCTGCTCGGCGTGACAGATGAAATTCCTTTTCTGAAAAATCAGGAGCGCCTGACCTTCGCGCGCATCGGCATTACCGATCCCTTGTCGCTGGACGACTACCTGGCGCATGAAGGCTATGCCGGTCTGCAGCGCGCATTGGGTATGACGGCCGACGGTATTGTGCAGGAAGTGCTGGACTCAGGACTGCGCGGCCGCGGCGGCGCTGCTTTCCCGACCGGCATCAAGTGGAAAACCGTGCTCACTGCGCAGGCAGCGCAAAAATACGTGGTTTGCAACGCCGATGAAGGCGATTCAGGTACATTTTCCGACCGGATGGTGATGGAAGACGATCCGTTCATGCTGATCGAGGGTATGACCATTGCAGGCATCGCGGTCGGCGCGACGCAAGGCTACATCTATGTGCGGTCGGAATACCCGCATGCGATCGGCGCGTTGAACGAGGCAATTACGATTGCCTACCGGCATGGCTATCTCGGCGTAGACATCCTCGGTTCCGGCCAGACCTTTCACCTTGAGGTCCGCAAGGCGGCCGGCGCGTATGTGTGCGGCGAGGAAACGGCCTTACTGGAAAGCCTGGAAGGCAAGCGCGGCATCGTTCGCGCCAAACCGCCGCTGCCGGCAATCGAAGGCCTGTTCGGTAAGCCTACCGTGATCAACAATGTGATTTCACTGGCCGCAGTCCCGCTCATCATGGCGCGCGGCGCGGGCTTTTACCAGAATTACGGTATGGGCCGTTCACGCGGTACTTTGCCGTTCCAACTGGCCGGCAACATCAGGCACGGCGGCTTGGTGGAAAAGGCGTTCGGCCTGACTTTGCGCGAACTGCTGGTCAATTTTGGCGGCGGCACCGCCAACGGCCGCCCGATCCGCGCGGTGCAAGTGGGCGGCCCGCTTGGCGCATATCTGCCCGAATCGCAGCTCGATACGCCGATGGATTACGAGGCGTTTGCGGCTATCGGTGCGGCGGTCGGACATGGCGGCATCGTCGTGTTTGACGACAGCGTTGACATGGCAAAGCAGGCGCGTTATGCGATGGAGTTCTGCGCACTGGAATCCTGCGGCAAATGTACACCGTGCCGGATCGGTTCGACGCGCGGCGTGGAAGCGATCGACAAGATCATCGCCAATCAAAACCGTCCGCAGCAAATTCACTTGTTGCGCGATTTATGCGACCTGATGGTTAATGGTTCGCTCTGCGCGATGGGCGGCATGACGCCGTATCCGGTGTTGTCTGCGTTAAATCATTTTCCGGAAGATTTCGGCGGCGACACTACTCAAAAAGCTGCCTAAACCACTATAACTAGAACGAGCAAAGGAATTCATGTGAACCAGCTCAATGCATTAGATTACGGAACGCCGGCGCGTGCTTCAGAAAAAACCATCACGCTCGAAATTGATGGTGTGGCACTCCAGGTCGCTGTCGGCACCTCGGTGATGCGCGCGGCGGTCGAGGCCGGTGTCAATCTGCCCAAGCTGTGCGCGACCGATAGCTTGGAGCCGTTCGGTTCGTGCCGTTTGTGTCTGGTCGAAATCGAAGGTCGCAAAGGGTATCCCGCGTCATGCACCACGCCATGCGAACCCGGCATGAAGGTCAAGACCCAGACGCCGAAACTGGCGGACATCCGTAAAGGCATGATGGAGTTGTACATCTCTGATCATCCGCTCGATTGCCTGACCTGCCCGACCAACGGCAACTGCGAATTGCAGGACATGGCAGGCGTGGTCGGCTTGCGCGAAGTCCGTTACGGCTACGATGGCAAAAATCATCTGAAACTGGAAAAAGATGAATCTAATCCGTATTTCACCTATGACGCCTCGAAGTGCATCGTCTGTAACCGCTGTGTACGTGCGTGCGAAGAAACCCAAGGCACGTTCGCGCTGACGATCTCAGGGCGTGGTTTCGATTCGCGCGTCTCGGCTGGCCAGAATCAGCCTTTCATGGAATCGGAATGTGTCTCGTGCGGCGCCTGCGTCGATGCATGCCCGACCGCAACATTGACCGAAAAAACCGTCATCATGATGGGCCAGGCTGAACATAGCAAGATCACGACTTGCGCGTATTGCGGCGTTGGCTGCTCGTTCAGGGCTGAGATGAAAGGCAATGAAGTGGTGCGCATGGTGCCGAACAAGGATGGTCATGCCAACCATGGTCACTCCTGCGTCAAGGGCCGTTTTGCGTGGGGCTATGCGACGCATAAGGACCGCATGCTGAAGCCGATGATCCGCAACAACATCACTGACCCGTGGCAGGAAGTGTCGTGGGATGAAGCGGTCAATTATGCAGCGTCCGAATTTCGTCGCATCCAGGCCAAGTTCGGCACGGATGCAATCGGTGGCATCACGTCGTCGCGCTGCACCAACGAAGAAACCTATCTGGTCCAGAAACTGGTGCGCGCTGCGTTTGGCAACAACAATGTCGATACCTGCGCCCGTGTCTGCCACTCGCCCACCGGTTACGGCTTGAAACAAACGCTGGGCGAATCGGCCGGCACACAGACCTTCGATTCCGTGATGAAAGCGGATGTCATCATGATCATCGGCGCCAATCCTGCTGCGGCGCATCCGGTTTTTGCATCGCAAATGAAACGCCGCCTGCGCCAGGGTGCGAAGCTGATCGTGATAGACCCGCGTACCATCGACATGGTCAAATCGCCGCACATCAAGGCCGATTACCATTTGAAATTGATGCCGGGTACCAATGTCGCGGTCATCACTGCGCTCGCACATGTGATCATGAGCGAAGGCTTGTTCGATGCTGCATTCATTGCCGAACGCTGTGAAGAACAATCATTCAAGGATTGGCAACAATTCGTGCTGCGGCCTGACAACTCACCGGAAGCAATCGAAGCCATCAGCGGCGTGCCCGCTGCAGAACTGCGCGGCGCAGCCCGCCTGTTTGCCACCGGCGACAACGGCGCGATTTACTATGGCTTGGGGGTCACCGAGCATTCACAAGGCTCAACCATGGTGATGGGGATTGCCAATCTTGCCATGGCAACCGGGAACGTCGGGCGCGAAGGCGTCGGCGTCAATCCGTTGCGCGGTCAGAACAACGTGCAAGGCGCATGCGACATGGGCTCGTTCCCGCATGAATTGCCTGGCTATCGTCATATCTCCGACACTACCGTGCGCGCAGAATTTGAACAGGCATGGAAATGTACGCTGGATCCTGAACCGGGTCTGCGCATCCCCAACATGTTCGACGCTGCACTTGATGGGACGTTCATGGGCCTGTATTGCGAAGGCGAAGACATTGTCCAGTCCGATCCGAACACCCAACATGTCACCGCCGCGCTGGCCGCGATGGAATGTATCGTGGTGCAGGATCTGTTCCTGAATGAAACCGCCAAATACGCTCATGTCTTCCTGCCGGGTTCATCCTTCCTTGAAAAGGACGGCACCTTCACCAATGCGGAACGGCGCATTTCCCGGGTTCGTAAAGTGATGCCGCCCAAAGCCGGCAAGTCGGATTGGGAAGTAACTGTCGCCTTGTCGAATGCACTCGGCTACCCGATGCACTACCAGCACCCGTCCGAAATCATGGCCGAAATCGCAGCACTGACGCCGACTTTCAGCGGCGTCAGCTACCAGAAAATCGACCAGCTCGGCAGCATCCAATGGCCGTGCAACGATGAAGCACCGAGCGGCACGCCAACCATGCATGTCGGCGAATTCGTGCGCGGTAAGGGCAAGTTTATCAATACGCAGTTCATTGCAACCGATGAAAAGGTCACCCGCAAGTTCCCACTGATCTTGACCACTGGTCGCATCCTGTCGCAGTACAACGTGGGTGCACAGACTCGCCGCACCGAGAACGTCCAATGGCATGGCGAAGACCGGCTCGAAGTGCATCCGCACGATGCAGAAGAACGCGGCATCAGGCAGGACGACTGGGTTGGGATTGAATCGCGCGCCGGGCAAACGGTATTGCGCGCAACTATCACAGACCGGGTGCAAGCTGGGGTGGTGTACACGACGTTCCACTTCCCCGAATCTGGCGCCAACGTGATCACGACCAACAATTCCGATTGGGCCACCAACTGTCCAGAATACAAGGTCACTGCGGTGCAGGTGATGCCGGTCACGCAACCGTCGGAATGGCAAAAGAAATTTAGCCGCTTTTCGGATGAGCAATTGAAATTGTTGCTCGGCGATCGAACCGGAATCGAGCAAAAATGCATCATCCCGGCATCCGAAGCCATCAAGTAAAGGCCGTCACCATGAATGCAATGACTGCTCCCGAACATCTGGCGTTGGTACGCGTCATGGTGGAAAAGTGGCGTGACGACCGACGCCATGTCTACGAGGATGATGTGGCGGAAGAAGTGCCGGTCGCTCTGGAGTACAACGGCATTTCCCATGCGGTGATGCTGGCATCTCCGTACCATCTGGAAGATTTTGCGTTGGGTTTTTCCCTGAGCGAAGGCATACTGATCGACCCCTCAGAATTGTACGACTGCGAGGTGTCGGCAATGGATGACGGCATTCAGGTGCAGATGCGGATTGCTACGCAGCGATTCGCCGCCCTCAAGGGCCAACGGCGCAATCTGGCCGGGCGCACTGGCTGCGGCTTGTGTGGCGCCGAAACACTGCAGCAGGCGATTCGGCGACCGCCGCCGGTGATCAGCAATGCAATGTTTTCCGCGTCAAGCATTTATGTCGGCATGGATACGATGCAGGCGCAACAACACATGCAGCGGCATACCGGTGCCACACACGCCGCAGCTTGGCTTGGCTCGGATGGGAAAATCGACTTGGTGCGCGAAGATATCGGGCGGCATAACGCGCTTGATAAACTAATCGGTGCACTGGCGCGAGAAAGGCGGGATTTTTCGTCTGGCGCAGCCCTGATCACCAGTCGCGCGAGTTATGAAATGGTGCAGAAAGCCGCTACCCTCGGCATCGGTTTTCTGGCAGCGATTTCCGCGCCGACCAGCCTGGCAGTACAGTTGGCCGAGGAAACGAATGTGACCTTAGTCGGCTTTGTGCGCCACCAAAGCCATGTCGTCTATGCCCAATCGCATCGACTGATGCGCGATGTTTGTGATTAAGGGATGATGCAATGAACGTGAATACCCTCGTTACTATGGCGAATCAGATCGGCTCGTTTTTCGAGACCATGCCAGACCGGCAGCAAGCCTTGATGGATATTGCTGGGCACCTTAAACGGTTCTGGGAGCCTCGGATGCGGCACTCCCTGCTGCAATACGTAGATGAACATGAAACGACGCAACTAAAAGACATTGTCCTGGAATCGCTGCGGATGCACAGGGCATCTATTTTTTGATTGTCGCCCTGTAGTTTGGCTCCGCTTTCTATCTGATGTATGCACGCACCAAATATTTGGATTGATTTGAATCCGGTTCGAACGGTGCCAAGCGTTCATCAATAGCGGAGTCATCGAGCAAAAACAACTTAAACATTTTGCCTGCTCTTGGTGGGCGCACTGCTGCGCATCAGACGCCTTGCATTGCATCCCGCCATGAGCGCCAAAACGTCCAATTTATTTCCGTTCGACTTCTTAGGTCATTTTGTCGTCACGATGGGTCAAATTGTCGCTATATTGGATCCATCATTAGACTAAAATCGTTATGAATCATAGCGTTATCTTCAATTCTGCATCAGGCATGCTAATTGCTTTTTGATATGCGAGTGGTGCCAAGCTTTGTCTTGTCAGCGTTGTCAACGTACGCTCAAAATGGACGTCGCAGCACATAGATGTTGCGATCATAATTAAATGTAAAGGAGATCAACATGCTCGGATTTTTCGCTCGGGACAAAAGCATCGCCGGTCCTGGTTTTAATCGATGGATGGTGCCACCGGCGGCATTGGCGGTTCATTTATGTATCGGCCAGGCTTATGCATTCAGCGTATTCAATGGCCCGCTTTCCAAAGTGATTGGCATCAACAGTTCGGTGGCGGAAGATTGGAAGCTCACAACGTTGGGTTGGATCTTCAGTCTTGCAATTGTCTTTCTTGGACTTTCCGCCGCTTTCGGTGGAAAGTGGCTGGAAAAAGTAGGGCCTCGTCTCACAATGTTGGTCGCAGCCTGCTGCTTCGGAGGTGGTTTTTTGATTTCTGCTATCGGCGTTTCCTTGCACCAGATATGGTTAATCTATCTCGGCTATGGTGTGATCGGCGGGATCGGTTTGGGACTGGGATATGTTTCGCCGGTGTCGACCCTGATCAAGTGGTTCCCCGACCGGCGCGGCATGGCGACAGGTATGGCCATTATGGGCTTTGGCGGTGGTGCCATGATTGGCGCACCATTGTCAGTTCTTCTGATGGATCATTTCAAGTCCGCCACATCGGTCGGGGTGGTTGAAACCTTTGTCGTGATGGGCGTGTTGTACTTCATTTCGATGACTATTGGCGCAGTGACGATCCGTATTCCGTCGCCCGACTGGAAACCTGCCGGATGGGTTGCGCCTGTGGTCGAAAACAAAATGATCACTAAACACCATGTTCATATCGACGATGCCATGAAAACACCGCAGTTTTATTTACTGTGGATTGTGCTGTGTTTGAACGTGACAGCGGGTATCGGTGTGCTCGGCCAGGCATCGCTAATGATTCAGGAAACCTTTAAAGGCACGGTAACTGTTGCTGCCGCAGCCGGCTTTGTAGGGCTGCTAAGTGTATTCAATATGGGGGGGCGCCTCTTCTGGTCATCGGCGTCGGACTATCTGGGACGCAAGAACACCTATTTTGTTTTCTTTATCTTGGGTGCGATCCTCTACACCAGCGTTCCCTATGTAGGTCAGATCGGCAGCGTCGCCATGTTCGTCATGCTGTATGCGGTCATCATCAGCATGTACGGAGGCAGCTTCTCCACTGCTCCGGCCTATCTTGCAGATCTGTATGGCATCAAATACGTTGGTGCCATCCATGGGCGTTTGCTTACTGCATGGTCAACGGCAGGTGTATTGGGGCCGGTGCTGGTAAATTACATCCGCGAATATCAGATCGGCCACGGTGTTGCCAGAGGCGATGCCTATACGGTAACCATGTACATCATGGCTGGCCTGCTCCTCGTTGGATTTATCTGCAATCTGATGATCAAGCCCGTGCATGAAAAACATAACATGGGCAACGAAGCAAACCGGCCTGCAAATATGCCAGTGGGGGCAGGCAATGCGTAGCCTCTATTTGCTGACGAGCATTGAGCCTCATGTTGATAACGTTCAAGGAGAATAATTATGCAATCAAGTCATCCACCTTCTTCTAACGGCAATCGGACGAACCCGTTCATCGTTGTTCTGTTTTGGCTGTATGTCGGCATTCCGCTTGCCTGGGGTGTATCGTCAACCTTGCAGAAGGCAATGGCACTTTTCCACTAGCCGATACAGCACTTTGCGTCTGCATCGCACAAAGCAAGTTCGGAAACCGTAAAGCGAGAGGCTGATCAAGCTCTCGCTTTTTTTATGCACCGGGTCGGGCAGTGCATATCGAAATCTCGTGCGTAATGACGTTCAAAATACGGATGGACAAATTCCGGTGTATAAGAATAACCAACCATTTTTTGAACATCCTGCATAAAGATTCGACATGAGCGCTGCAAACCCCGTCAGTTCTGAGACAGATGAACCCTTCGTCGAGGCGTTCGGCGGCTGGCAGGAACGTTCCATCCTGGTGGTGGATGATGAGCCCGGTATGCGCAGCTTTCTCCAGCGCACACTGGTTAGCCGCTGTAGCCGGGTGGAAACTGCCGAGTCGGCAGAAGAGGCCAGCGTGCTGTTGGGCCAGCGACCCTTCGATTTGATCATTCTCGATAATTCACTGCCCGGTAAGTCCGGCGTGGCGTGGCTACAAGAGATGCGCGAACTCGGTCTTCACAATGACGTAGTCTTGATCACGGCCTTTGCCGATCTTGAAACAGCGATTTGTGCTTTGCGTGCCGGTGCCGCGGATTTTTTGCTAAAGCCGTTTCGCATCAACCAGATTTTGAGTGCCATCGGACGCTGCTTTGATCGCGCGCATTTACGCCGCGAGAATTTCATCCTTCGCCGCGAACTGGATTGCCACGTAGATCTCGCTGGGATTGACGGTCTGGTCGGCAATTCTGCAGCGTTGCAACCCATCCATGATGCGATCAAACGCTTGGCTGCGGTGCCGAGCACGGTGCTCATTACCGGTGAATCTGGTACCGGCAAGGAGATCGCCGCACGCGCCATGCATTATTTGAGCAAACGCTCTAAAAACAATTTTGTCCCGGTGAATTGCGGGGCTGTTGCGCCAGAAATTATCGAAAGTGAGTTATTCGGACATGTCAAGGGTGCGTTCAGCGGCGCGGCATCATCTCGTGAGGGCTTGTTCTTTTATGCCCAAGGCGGCACGCTGTTTCTGGATGAGGTGGGTGAGTTGCCGCTGGCGATGCAGGTCAAGCTGTTGCGGGTACTGGAAGAGAAGAAAATTCGTCCGGTAGGCGCTGAACGTGAAATCCCGGTCGACGTGCGTGTGATTGCGGCAACCAACCGTAATGTTGAAGAAGCGGTGGCGCAAGGCCGCCTTCGCGAGGATCTGTATTACCGGCTTAATGTTGTTCAAGTCCATATGCCGTCGCTACGCGAGCGCATCGAGGACATTCCCGCGTTGGCCGGTAATTTTGTGCGGCAGTTGTCGCAACAGCTGGGTGTGCCGCCGCAGGAGCTCGATAGCGCGCTGCTGGCATCGATGTCGTCCTATTCGTGGCCGGGTAATGTGCGAGAACTGCGCAACCTGATTGAGCGCTGGCTGATATTGGGTAGCATTCCCAACGTTGGTTTTGGCAGCAAGCCGGCGCCGATACTTTATGGCAGCGATGTGACGCTTGATGCAATTGAGAAACAGCATATTCTGAAAATTCTGGCCGAGGCCGGTGGCAATAAAACCGAGGCTGCCCGTCGCCTGGATATTGCCCGCAAGACGCTTGAGCGCAAATGCGCCGCGTGGGGCATATAGGAATTGGCTGCTGCGCGTCGATTTTTTCAGTACCTGCACACGTTGCGTTTCGTGGGGAATGCTTCGGTCAGGACCAAGCTGCTGCTCGTTGCGCTGGTTCCATTTCTAAGCGTTCTGCCGATCCTCTTTTTTCTGATCTTCTATTGGGGCGTTGGCTACTACGACAGGCTGCTTACCTTCAAGGTCAGCAGCGATCTTGTAGTCGCGCATGAGTATTTCATCCGTGTTAGAGATCGGGTTGGGCTTGATGTCTCCAGTCTGGGTAACTCCTACACTTTTGTAACGACAGCCAGGCACAGCAACAACGCAAGCTTGCAACGTTTTCTTTCTGAAAAACAAAAAACTCTGGGCCTTGACTTCCTAAATTTTCTGGATACACGCGGCCATATTCAGGTTTCGTCGAACCTCAAAAAAAGTACGCCTTTAGATAGCGCTGAAGGCAATGCACATTGGCCGGTTGTGCGCGCATCATTGCTAGGCCGGAAGACGACCGAAATCGACATTTATTCGGAAGTGCAATTGAGCCAGATCGATGAACGCGTTGCCCTGCAAGCGCATCTCGAGTTGGTCGAGACATCGAATGCTGCGCCCACGAAAAAAACGGCCGAGACCAGCGGCATGGTGATTCACACTGCAACGCCAGTGCTTGATGCCAACGGCAAGCTGTTGGGTGTACTGGAAGGCGGCATGCTGCTTAATCACAACCTGGCTTTTGTCGACACTATCAATAGTCTCGTTTACGCCGATGGATCGCTGCCCGTAGGCAGCTCAGGGACGGCTACATTGTTTATTGATGACGTGCGTATCGCTACCAACGTGCGCCTGTTCGGCAATCGGCGCGCGCTGGGTACGCGGGCTTCGCACGTTGTGCGCGATCACGTGCTCAATGACGGCAAGACCTGGCTTGATCGCGCTTTTGTCGTGGATGACTGGTATATCTCTGCCTACGAACCCATCAGCGACAGTTTTGGCAAACGCGTCGGCATGTTGTATGTCGGCTATCTGGAAGCACCGTTTCGGCAGGCGAAAGAAACCGCGATTGCACTTCTCGCCGCGCTATTCGCACTGATCTGCGCGGCTGGCGTGTATTTTTCGTTGCACGTTGCACGCAACATCTACGGCCCGCTGGCGAGCATGAACCGGACAATGACAGCGGTTGAGCAGGGCGATATGGATGCCCGTACCGGCAGCGTGCAGACCCGTGACGAGTTGGGAAGCCTGTCGCGTCATCTCGACGAGTTGCTGGATACTGTACAAAAGCAAAACGAGGAGCTCAAGGACTGGGGCGATCAACTTGATCGCAAGGTTATCGCGCGCACCATCGAATTGGAGAAGACCAATAAATTGCTGGTGCAGGCCCAGCGTCAGCTTGTGCTGGCCGAAAAGCTGGCTGCCATTGGCGAAATTACCGCTGGAGTCGCGCATGAAATCAATAACCCGGTGGCGGTTCTGCAAGGTAATCTGGATGTGCTGCGCGATACGCTTGGAGCCGCGGTCAAACCGGTTCAAGGTGAGCTGCGATTAATGGATCAGCAAATCCACCGCATCAATACCATCGTCAACAAACTGCTACAGTTCGCCAGTCCAGGTGAGTTCGCCGGATATGTCGAAGCCATTGCGGTCGACGAGGTGGTGGCGGATTCGCTGGTGCTGGTGCGGCATTTGCTGAAGCAAAACAATATTCAGGTGACGCACAATAGACACGCAACCATCGCCGTGCCGATTAATAGGGGCGAGTTGCAACAAGTCTTGATCAACCTTTGCACCAATGCCATTCACTCGATGAAGGATGGCGGCAAGCTGACCATAGAGACGCAGGATTGGGCTGATGAGAACGGCGCGCGCGGTGTTGCCATCAGTGTTGCTGATACCGGCGCGGGGATCAAAAAAGAATATCTTACACGCGTCTTTGATGCTTTCTTTACCACCAAGCATCAGGGTGGAACTGGGCTGGGTTTGTCGATCAGCTATACGCTGGTTGCGCGCTATGGCGGGAACATTACGGTGAAAAGCCAGGAAGGTGTCGGCACCGAGTTCACGGTGAGGTTGTTGGCATGAAGGTACAAGCAACTGTTGATCAATGATTTTTCGCCTGGGTTGACCGGGCTTGTCTTTGACTTACCGATCGACGCTTTAGAGAAAACCACCGCGATGCGGTTTATGTCCATGCCAAGGTTAAATCCACCGGTTTTAGCCGGTCAGTTTTAGCCGCGCTGGTATTGGTGTGTTAACGCAGGTACCCACGTTTACCGACTTTCAGTTAGCGGGGGTCGGAGCCTCATCCCAGCAGCTTTATCTGGTGGGCGTTGAGTTTCTCCCAGGGCATAAGTAACCCAAGCAAAGCTGCGATATCCAGCGGCAACATTGGATCGCAAGTGATTCCCAAATACGGATTAATTTTAACTTTGTACATTAGGCTAAAAATAGCCTATTTATTAATCATTATTGTGGTGTTAATCTTCTTAAAATTATAAATATTGTTAATAAAAAAATATGTAGTAAAAAGCATATTTTATTTTTAACGCGTATACTGCTTACCCCGGTAAGAACTGGCTCAAGACATCGTGAGTAGGTATTTTCAGTATCCCTTATGCTCCATTTTCACAGCCTGTTGAGGATTAAGTAAATTACTGCTGAGTTAATGTTATTGAATGAGAGTGCATGGCGTACCCTCCAACTGATCCACTGTCTAACGTCATGTCTTTGCCAAAATTTCAATAGAAGTATCTTGCTCGAACATGCTATCCATGCATTATCGAATTTTTTAAAAACTGACGCGAAGATAAGTATTCCAAGTACTGGCTAAGCGAGTTAGGAACAACAATGAACCATGCCATCATCCCGATTGAAATCCAAGGCGCTTCGAAACAGCGCAAACGGCAGGCGCCGAAAGGGCGTCGAGTTGATCCTGCTGCACTGGCCGAAGTGCAGGCGCTGGTAGGAGCGGCGTCGCGCCAGCCCGATCTGTTGATTGAACATCTGCACAAGATTCAAGATCGCTTCGGCTGCTTATCGGCCGCCCATTTGGCGGCACTGGCACAGGAAATGCGCCTGGCACAAACCGAGGTGTATGAAGTCGCCACCTTTTACCACCATTTCGATGTGGTCAAGGAAGGCGAAGCCGTGCCTGCACCGCTGACCGTGCGCGTGTGCGACGGCCTGTCCTGCGAGATGGCGGGCGCGCGCGATTTGCTGGCACGGCTGCCGCAAATACTCGGCACAGAAGTGCGAGTGATCGCCGCGCCATGCGTCGGTCGCTGCGAGCAGGCGCCCGTCGCCGTGGTCGGGCAAAACCCGGTTCCCCACGCCAACTGTGAAACGATTGCCGCGAGGGTAAACGCGGGCGCGATCAAACACGCCCCGGAGGACTTTACCGACTACGTCCGCTATCAGGCTGAGGGCGGCTACACGCTGCTAAAAGAGTGCATCGGCGGCATGCGCAAGCTTGAAACCGTCATCAAGACCATGGAAGACTCGGGCTTGCGCGGACTCGGCGGTGCCGGTTTTCCGGCCGGGCGCAAGTGGCGCATCGTCCGCGCCGAAGCCGGCCCGCGTCTGATGGCGGTCAATATCGACGAAGGCGAGCCGGGCACTTTCAAGGATCGGGTCTATCTTGAACGCGACCCGCATCGCTTTCTGGAAGGCATGCTGATCGCCGCCTGGGTGGTTGGCATCGAATCGATTTACGTCTATCTGCGTGACGAATACCACGGCTGCCGCGCCATGCTGGAAGCAGAGTTGGCCAAGCTGCGCACCAACCCGCCAGCTCCCGGCATGCCGCAGATTGTTTTGCGGCGCGGTGCCGGTGCCTACATCTGCGGCGAAGAGTCGGCGATGATCGAATCGATCGAAGGCAAACGCGGCCTGCCGCGGTTGCGCCCACCGTATGTGGCGCAAGTCGGCTTGTTTGGCCGCCCCACCCTGGAACATAACTTCGAGACATTGTATTGGGTGCGCGACATTTTAGAAAAAGGTAATGTCTGGTTCGCCTCACAAGGCAGAAATGGCCGCACAGGATTTCGCTCGTTTTCTGTTTCCGGTCGCGTCAAGGAGCCGGGCGTCAAGTTGGCTCCGGCCGGCATCACAATCTCCGAATTGATCGACGAGTACTGCGGCGGCATGCAGGACGGCCACCAGTTTTACGCTTACCTGCCTGGCGGCGCGTCGGGTGGCATCCTGCCGGCGACGATGCATGACATCCCGCTCGATTTCGACACCTTGCAGCCGTATGGCTGCTTCATCGGATCGGCCGCCGTGGTTGTGCTGTCGGATCAGGATACGGCGGTCGGTGCGGCGCGCAACCTGATGCAGTTTTTCAGGCACGAGTCGTGCGGTCAATGCACGCCGTGCCGGGTCGGAACCGCCAAAGCGGCCAGTTTGATCGAACGTCCGAAATGGGATATCGCGTTGCTGGCGGAGCTGTCGAACGTGATGCGGGATGCCTCGATTTGCGGTTTGGGTCAGGCCGCACCGAATCCGGTAGATTGCGTCATTAAATATTTCCCGCATGAACTGGCCTGATAATTTCGCCTAAAAGCACAGAGAAAACTATCATGAACACAATTACCAGAAATGAAATGATGCAACTTGATGTCCCGGACGTCACCTTCAATCTCAATGGTCGCGAAGTGCAGGGTAGAGCGACAGAAACCCTGATCCAGATTGCCAAGCGGGAAGGAATCGAGATACCGCACCTGTGCTACATGGAAGGCCTGGAAGCGGTGGGTAATTGCCGCTCCTGCGTGGTCGAAATCAACGGCGAACGGGTATTGGCGCCGTCCTGCTGTCGCAATCCAAGCAACGGCATGAAAGTCAGCACGAACAGCGAACGCGCCCTGGCCTCACAAAAAATGGTGCTGGAACTGTTGTTGTCCGACATGCCTGAAACCATCTATACGCGTCACAATGAAGTCGATCAGTGGGCCCAAAAACTATCCGTCGGCAAGCCCCGTTTCGAAGCGCGCCAACAGATCAGACAGGATGCATCGCATCCCGGCATCACGGTCAATCTGGACGCCTGTATTCAGTGCACTCGCTGCCTGCGCGCTTGCCGCGATGAACAGGTCAATGATGTGATCGGTCTGGCTTTCCGCGGCGATCAGGCGAAAATCGTGTTCGACATGGACGATCCGATGGGTGCCTCCACCTGCGTGGCCTGTGGCGAATGCGTGCAGGCTTGTCCGACCGGCGCCTTGATGCCGGCGCGCGAGGTCGCGCTGACCGTGCCGGACAAGAAAGTCGATTCAGTGTGCCCGTATTGCGGCGTCGGCTGTCAATTGACCTACAACATCAAGGACAACCAGATTCTCTATGTGGAAGGGCGTGATGGCCCAGCCAACCACAAGCGGCTGTGCGTAAAAGGGCGTTACGGCTTCGATTATGCGCATCATCCGCAGCGACTGACCAAACCGCTGATCCGCCGCGCCGATGCGCCTAAACGCGGTGATTTCACGATGGATCCCGACCGGGTGATGGAGGTGTTCCGCGAGGCTAGTTGGGAAGAGGCGCTGGCGTTTGCCGGTGGAAAGTTGAAGCAGATTCGCGATCAGCACGGCAAAAAATCGCTGGCCGGTTTCGGTTGCGCCAAGGGCAGCAACGAAGAAGCGTACTTGTTCCAGAAACTGGTTCGGATCGGCTTCGGCAGCAACAATGTCGACCATTGCACCCGTTTGTGTCATGCATCATCGGTGGTTGCGCTGTTGGAAGGCGTTGGCTCCGGTGGCGTCTCGAATCCGGTGATGGATGTGATGAAAGCGGAAGTCGTCATCGTCATCGGTGCCAATCCGGCCCAGAATCACCCGGTTGGCGCGACCTGGATCAAAAACGCCGTGAAGAACGGCACCAAGCTCGTGATGTGCGACCCGCGCCGTTCGGACTTGACACGCCTTGCGCACCGCTTCCTGCAGTTCAAGCCGGATACCGACGTTGCGATGCTCAATGCGATGATGCACGTGATCGTGCATGAGAACCTGGTCGATCAGGAATTCATCGACAGCCGCACCATCGGCTATGAAGAATTGCGAAAGAACGTCGAGGGCTACAGCCCCGAACTGATGGCACCAATCTGCGGTATCGACGCCGACACCATCAAATATGTTGCGCGTCTGTATGCCAGCTCCAAGGCTTCCATGATCCTGTGGGGCATGGGCGTATCGCAGCATATTCATGGTACCGACAATGCCCGTTGTCTGATTGCGCTATGCCTGATGACCGGGCAAATTGGCCGGCCAGGTACCGGTTTGCATCCGCTGCGCGGACAGAATAATGTGCAAGGTGCCTCCGATGCCGGTTTGATCCCGATGATGTATCCAGATTATCAGCGCGTGACCGATCCGCAAGTCCAAGCCCGCTTTGCCAAGGCCTGGAACTTGCCGCCCGGTACGCTGGATGACCAACCAGGCTTGACCGTGGTGGAGGTCTTGCATGCGATTAAAAAAGGGGAGGTTCGCGGCATGTACATCATGGGTGAGAACCCCGCCATGTCGGACCCCGATGTCACCCATGCGCGCGAAGCACTGGCTTCACTGCAGCACCTGGTGGTGCAGGATATTTTCCTGACCGAAACCGCCTACCTGGCCGACGTGATCCTGCCCGCCACCGCCTTCCCCGAAAAGACCGGTACCTTCACCAATACCGACCGGTTGGTGCAAATGGGGCGTCAGGCCATCGATCCGCCGGGCGATGCCAGGCAGGATTTGTGGATCATTCAGCAGATGGCGGCGCAGTTTGGGCTGGATTGGCACGAGCACGTGTCGCAAGTGTTTGACGAGATGCGGCACACCATGCCCAGCATCGGCGGCATCACGTGGGACCGGTTGGAGCGCGAGGGTGCAGTTACGTACCCCTGTCTTAACGAAGGCGACCCCGGCTTGTCGATTGACTTTGTCGATCGATTCCCGACCGAAACCGGACGTGCGCGCTTTGTGCCGGCCGACATCATCCCCGCGGACGAACGTCCGGATAGCGAGTATCCGATGGTGTTGATCACCGGGCGTCAGCTTGAGCACTGGCACACCGGTAGCATGACGCGCCGCGCTACGGTTCTGGATGCACTTGAGCCGGACCCGGTGGCCTTGGTGCATCCACTTGACCTGAATGCAATGGGTGCCAAACCGGGTGATATTGTCACGCTTGAATCACGTCGCGGCACGGTATCGCTGTATGCACGGGCAGACGATAGCTCTCCGCGTGGATCGATTTTTGTGCCGTTCTGCTATTACGAGGCGGCCATCAACGAGCTAACCAATGCGGCGCTGGATCCCTTTGCCAAAATTCCGGAGTTCAAGTATTGCGCAATTCGGGTGTCGCTGGGTGGCACGCCACCGGTGCAGGTTAGCTACGGCGGCGGGCAGGCGCTGGACAAAAAAGCAATGCAAAACATCGTATGAAAATCAGGCCGATCTTATCCAACGCCGCTGCAGAGTTAATGCACGACGTCGAAGTGATGGATGAGCGCGGCCGGCTAAAAACGATTGCGATTCCTGCTGAACGGCCTTTGACGATGTACGTCGATAAGCGCGAACTGGTGACCTTGATGACGCTGGGCGGCGCGCCTGAAGCGCTGACGCTGGGCTATCTGCGCAATCAGCGGCTGGTTAAATCGATTGAAGATATCGCTTCAGTGCAAGTCGATTGGGAAGTGGATGCGGTCGCCGTGACAACCCGTCACGGCATTGCGGATATTGAAGAACGCACTTCCAAGAAGGTGGTCACTACCGGCTGCGGTCAGGGTTCGGTGTTTGGTGGTCTGATGGATGAAGTCGATTCGATCGTGCTGTCGCCGGATGCGCGGTTGAAGCAATCGGTCGTGTGTAAAATCGTCGACACGATACATACTCAACAATCGACATACAAACAGACCGGCTCGGTTCATGGCTGCGCCTTGTTTGCCGCCGATGGCGAGCTGGTTTATTTTATTGAAGACGTGGGCCGCCACAACGCGGTGGACGCGATTGCCGGCAAGATGTGGCTTGACGCGATAAGCGGAGAGGACAAAATTTTCTATTCCACCGGCCGTCTGACCTCGGAAATGGTGATCAAGGGTGGGCAGATGGGTATTCCGTTCCTGCTATCGCGTTCAGGCACCACGCAGATGGGACACATGGTGGCAGAGCGAATGGGCATGTCGCTACTGACGCGCTGCAGCGGCAAGCATTTCCTGCTGCTGACCGGCAAAGAACGGCTACAGTTCGAGCCGCAGTTGCTCGGGACCATCTTTCAAAATGTGGAGATGCTTGGGTACTGAATTTCGTTGGCTATTACCGCAAGCCTTCAAACATGATGACATTGAAAGTGATGCGCTTGCATCGCGTATTTCCCGGTGAGCACGCCGATACTGTCTGTTCATGGTTTGCAGAAGCGCTTTCGCGAGCGTCTTCCGATCAATATCGAATCGCTGGTGGTCGATCTTGTGGGCGTTTACATATTTACAGGCATCAACTGCGTCGGCAAGAACACCTTGCTGAAAATTCTGGCCGAGTTGAAATCTGCGCAGATCGGGAAAGATTTTTTTCGGCAAGCCGGTCAGACTTTTTCCTCACACAGATGCGATGTGCAACAACATCGTTTATGTGCATCAGCTTCCCTTGATGTTTTCCACCAACATTGTTAGAAATATTGCATAAGGGTTGAGGTTCTGCCGCATTAACTAAAAAATTCAAAAATTGACTACAAATTGACTACAAATTGACTACAAATTGACTACAAATTGACTACAATAAGCTGTGTCAATGGACGATAATTGTCCCGCATATCTTATGTCGTGAAGATCAAAAAAATTAATGCGACAGAACCGATAAATATTAGTCGGTAGAGAGCCGCAATTCCAGCAACGATAGATATCAGCATGCCGCCAGACTTTTCGGGCTCGTGCACACCACCAGTGAGACAAACCATGCCACCGCTGCGCCGCCCCCTTTGCCACTTCTTACGCCACCCCTTGCGCCTGACCCTGTTTATGGTCATTGCCGCGTCCTTTACGCCTTTATCTTTAGTCAGAGCCGCCGATAGCAGCGCCGAATTGCCCGCCGCAGCAGTCAAAACACTAGACCCCATCGTAGTGACCGGTAGCCGGTTCGAGCATTCCAGTTTCGATTTGCCCGCCTCGGTTGATGTGCTGGAGCGGGAACGGATCACTGCCGGCCAAGCCCGCGTCAACGCGTCCGAAGCGCTGGCGGCGGTGCCCGGGTTAGTGGTGCAGAATCGCCAGAATTACGCCCAGGACTTGCAAATATCCTCGCGCGGGTTCGGCGCCCGTTCTGCTTTCGGCGTGCGCGGCGTGCGCCTGTTCGCCGACGGCATCCCCGCCACCATGCCGGACGGCCAAGGTCAGGCCGCCACTTTTAATCTGGATATGGCCGAGCGCATCGAAGTCTTGCGCGGCCCTTTTTCCGCTATGTACGGCAACCATTCCGGCGGCGTGATCCAGCTTTTTACCCGCGACGGGCAAGGCGCGCCCTCGGTTGAAGCCAGTGTGCTGGGCGGCAGCGACGGTAGCTGGAAAACCGATCTCAGTGCCCAGGGCAAGCCGGGCGCGGTCGGCTATGTGCTGGATGCGTCGCGCTTTCACACCGATGGCAGTCGCGACCATAGCGCCGCCACCCGCGACCAGGCGTTCGCCAAGATCACCACCCAGCCCGATGCCGACAGTCGCCTGATGGTGGTGGCCAACGGGCTGTGGCAACACGATACCCAAGACCCGCTCGGCGTGAGCTGGGGCACCTTCCAGCGCGACCCGCGTGCCGGCGAGATCGACCCCACCGATACCCAGAGCCCGAAACGGACCTTTGCCGAGCGTTACAACACCCGCAAGAGCATTGACCATCAACAGGTAGGCGTCACTTACGAGCGGCGCTTTGGCGCGGATAGTGTGCAGTTGAGCGCCTATGCAGGCAACCGCAAAGTCACCCAGTACCAGGCTTTTTCCAAAGGTTTCCAGGCACCTGCCAGCCACTCCGGCGGTGTGGTTGATTTCGACCGCAATTTCGGCGGCCTTGACCTGCATTGGATCGGCGTAAGCCAGCTCGGCAATGGCAGTCTGACCACCACCGTCGGCCTCGACTATGGCCGCTCCAGCGATGATCGTCAGGGCTTTGAGAATTTCATCGGCAACCAGTTTGGTGTCAAAGGCCGGTTGCGACGCGACGAAACCGATACCGTCACCAGCCTCGATCCATATCTGCAAACCGAATGGCAGAGCGGCAACTGGGCGCTCACCGCCGGCGTGCGCCATAGCAGAATGCGCATCGCAGTGGACGACAGCTTTATCAGTAACGGAAACGATAGCGGCAGCCTGAATTACCGCCGCACCACGCCGCTACTGGGCCTGCTCTACAAGGCTACACCGGCGCTGAATCTGTATGCCAGTGCGGCGAAAGGATTTGAGACGCCGACGCTCAACGAGCTGTTCTATTCGGGCAACGGGAATGGTTTCAACTTCAACCTGAAGCCGGCGCATAGCACCCATCTTGAAGTCGGTGCCAAGGCATTGCTGGGCAGCGACACGCGGATCAATGTCGCGTTATTCCAGGTGCGCACCGACAATGAATTGACGGTTGACGCTTCCAGCGGCGGACGCACCAGCTACAAGAATGCCGGCGCAACTCTGCGCCAGGGACTGGAATTGTCGCTCGACACCATTTGGAAGCATGGCTTTTCAGGGCGACTCGCTTTGACTGGTTTATATGCTGTTTATGATCAAGCTTTCGGCACTGTCCCTGCCGGCAATCGCTTGCCTGGCGTGCCGCGTGCCACGCTGTATGGTGAACTGGCATGGAAAGATGCGCCATCCGGCTTGAGTGCGGCAATCGAGACTATCGCCAACAGCAAGGTCTACGTCGAAGACAGTAATATCGAAACTCCGGCTCCCGGCTATGCGCTCGCGAACCTGCGCTTCGGTGCCGAGCAGCAGCTCGGCGTTTGGCGACTGCAGCAATTTGTGCGGATCAACAACTTGCTCAACCGCAATTACATCGGTTCAGTAATCGTCGGCGATAACAACAAGCGTTACTACGAACCGGCACCAGGCCGTAACTGGATGCTGGGTGCAAGCGTGCAATACGTGTTTTAGTGGTTGCCGGTAGTTAAATATACTGCGTTGCGTATATTTAACTACCGCACGAAAATAATGCGGTAGTGCAACTGTTTATAAGCATACCCCCGCATAAACTATCAATCAAAGGAGTAGGTGTAAAGCAAGCCGAGCGCAGTGCTGAAAGCCGTTTTCCGCAAATGCAAGCGTGCCGTGGGCACAAGCGGGCGTATGAATGAAACGGACATTAATGTCAAGGGTGTCTGGAATATCAGTATCATCGTGCGGTCAAACGCATGACCAGACCGACGCGCAATTTCGAATTTTTTCGCTCAGCCGGAAATGTGTTGGCCGGTATCGAACTGGTGCACATGATTCGCAAAGGTCAAATGATAGTTGCAGCAGAGAATTAAAAGTCTTTTGCAGAGCAATTTCATGCGCTTGTAAAATAAATCCGCCCAGTTGTATAAACCGGCATATTTGCTCGTCCAAAGTATGCGTTTTTACGGTCAATGTGACAAAACCAATATAAACGACTCCTTTATTCAATCAAAATTGCGATAGCAGTGACATATGAGCAACGACGTACAGCAATATAAAATTCGCACCGTAGATATCATTGTGTATCCAGGCTTTAAGGCTCTTGAAGCGATTGGCCCATTGAAGGTTTTTGACTATGCCAACAGTTGTTTGCATCAACGCAACTTAGCAGGCGGGTATGAGGTTGCTATTGCATCGACAAAAACTGGCATGGTTTCATCGGATACGCTGATGTCCTTGCATGCGACCAAGGCGATCAGCATACTTGCACTGCCGGATCTCGGCCTGATTGTCGGTGCGCACGATATTGAGAAAGCTCTGCAAGATTCCCCGGAAATTGTCGAATGGGTTGCAAGCGTTGCGCCTAAAATGAGTCGGTTGGTAGCGTTATGTACGGGAAGTTTCTTTTTGGCTGAAGGTGGAGCGCTCAATGGTCGGCGAGCCACAACGCACTGGAGTTTTGCAGAACGCTTGAGCAAAAAATATCCTGGAATAAAAGTGGATGCCGATGCTATCTTTATCCGCGATGGCAATATTTGGACCTCTGCCGGCGTGACTGCCGGAATGGATTTGGCATTGGCAATCGTGGAAGAGGATTTTGGCCGTGAAGTAGCGCTCGAAGTGGCGCGCGATCTAGTGATCTACTTGAAAAGGCCGGGCGGTCAATCCCAGTTCAGCGTCCATCTTTCTAGCCAGATGACTACCCACCCAACAATACGCGAATTACAGAATTGGATCATGTCGCACCTCGACGACGATCTGAACACTCCCAAGCTGGCGGCCCGGGTAGCGATGAGCGAAAGGAATTTTACCCGGGTGTTCCATCTGGAAACAGCCGAAAGCCCAGCGGATTTTATAGAAAGGGCCCGTTTTGAAGTTGCCCGGCGCCTGTTGGAGGAAAACAAATCTCCGTTGAAACTGATTTCATTGAAAACAGGCTTTCGAACTGAAGAAAAAATGCGTCGTGTGTTCCAGAAAAAAATAGGTGTAACGCCCAAGGTATATCGTGAGCGTTTTTCAACTACTGTATGAGCATGCCGACCCGGTAGCATCGCTACCGGGTCGGCATGCTGCATCTTTATTTCAGCACGCCATTTGCCTTGGCCGTGTGCGTCGCGATAGCATCCATTAACGCTGGGGACAAGCAATCGTAAGGAGGCAGACCAAGTTCTACCAACCTTGCCCTGACTGCACTCATGTTGTCAGGGCTAGTACCTGATTCGATAATCGACGAGACAAATGCTGCAAATCCCGGAGGTGCCCAGCCATTCTCGTTCGATCGCTCGGTGTGAATAAAATCGAGTCCGTAGAACGGATGCGCTTTATTTTCGATGCGACCATACATGTGAACACCGCACTCTTTACAGGCATGCCGTTGGATCGTTGCATTCGAATCCACTACTGCCAGTTTATCTTCGTTTGCGACGACGCTGACGTTATCACGCGATACCACTGCGACCTGTGAGAACAATGCTCCTTCGGGTTTCCAGCACTTCGTGCAACCACACACATGATTGTGTGCGCACTGTCCTTTGATCGCCACCTCAACCTTGTGCGTCGGGCAGTCGCAAGAAAGCGTCCCTCCAGAAAAAGCTGCAGCTGCTGGCTTCATTCCGTTATCAACCGCTGGATGTATTTTGACTGCATTATTCATGAGAATTTCTCCTTGATGGCTTTATGTTTTAAACGGCTTGTGGATAAATGGGATGGAAATGATCAAAACCGTTACCGATCGGCCCCATTTAGTTTTCGATGGTGAAATCGAATATGTTCTTCGACGAAGGTCGAAATAAAGTAATAACCGTGATCGTATTCGGCATGCCTGCGCAGTTCCAATGGCTGTTGCGCTGTTTGGCAGGCTGCTTCAAACGCTTCCGGAAACAATTGGTTCGGCAGAAATTTATCGTTTAGCCCCTGATCAATCAGGATGCCGCCTGGAAATGGCGTGTTTTTTTGTGCCATCAGCGCACTAGCATCATATTGCAGCCAGTCGTCTTGCTTGCTGCCCAGATATGCAGAGAATGCCTTCACGCCCCAAGGACATTGGCTCGCGGCACAGACCGGCGCAAATGCGGATACCGTTTTAAAAAGAGCTGGATTGTGCAGCGCCAGAACAAGCGCCCCATGCCCGCCCATTGAGTGTCCGGTAATACCAATACTGGCAGGCTGCACCGGGAATTCCTGCACAATCAATTTGTACAGTTCCAGCACGTAGCTGTACATGCGGTAATGTTTGTTCCATGGCGCTTCTGTCGCATCGAGATAGAAGCCCGCTCCGACGCCGAAATCCCAGCTGTCTGCCTCGCCCGGAAGATTGGCGCCGCGCGGGCTGGTATCGGGCGCAATCAGCATCAGTCCCTGCTGTGCCGCGATACGCTGGGCGCCCGCCTTGGTCATGAATGTTTCTTCAGTACAAGTCAGGCCGGCCAGATAAAACAGGGCAGGAACCTTGCCAGCCCGCGCCTGCGGTGGCAGAAATACTGAAAACCGCATTGGCAAGCCGATCTCTTCGGAATGATGGTTATAGAACCGCTGCACCCCTCCAAAACATGCGTGTTCGCTGATCAGCTCAAGCATAAGGTTCCCTTCAGGCGATTCAATACAGCACAACGGAACGAATCGATTCGCCGCTCTTCATGAGGTCAAAGCCCTCGTTAATGCGCTCAAGCGGCAAGGTATGGGTAATCAAATCATCGATATTCAATTTGCCGTCCATATACCAGTCAACAATTTTCGGTACGTCGGTGCGTCCGCGGGCCCCGCCAAAAGCCGATCCTCTCCATCCACGACCAGTGACCAGTTGAAATGGGCGGGTGCTGATTTCTTCCCCAGCAGCGGCAACGCCAATGATGAACGACTGCCCCCAGCCCTTATGGCAACACTCAAGCGCCTGACGCATGGTGGCGACGTTACCAATACATTCGAAGGAATAATCGGCTCCACCATCGGTCAACTGGATGATGTGATCAACGACATTTTTAACTTCTTTCGGATTCACGAAATCGGTCATGCCGAACTTGCGTGCCATCTCGATGCGTCTAGGATTAATGTCGACCCCGATAATCTTGTTGGCGCCCACCATCTTTGCACCTTGAATCACGTTCAAACCAATGCCGCCCAGTCCAAACACGACCACATTCGCGCCGGCTTCCACTTTGGCGGAAAAAACCACGGCACCGACCCCGGTAGTTACGCCGCAACCGATGTAGCACGCCTTGTCGAAGGGTGCATCCTCCCGAATTTTGGCCAGTGCGATTTCTGGAACAACGATGTAATTGGAGAAGGTCGAGGTTCCCATGTAGTGAAAAATAGGTTTGCCATCAATCGAGAAGCGTGAAGTGCCATCCGGCATCAAGCCACGGCCCTGGGTCGAGCGGATGGCTTGGCAAAGATTGGTCTTGCGTGACAGGCAGTACTTACATTGGCGGCATTCCGGGGTATACAGCGGGATGACATGATCATCTTTTTTAAGCGAGGAAACACCGGGACCAACTTCTAACACAATACCTGCGCCTTCGTGTCCAAGGATAGAGGGAAAGATGCCTTCTGGATCGGCCCCTGACAGCGTGTAGTAATCGGTGTGGCAGATTCCGGTCGCCTTTATCTCGACCAGAACTTCGCCGGCTCTTGGCCCCGCCAGGTCAACTTCTTCAATCGTGAGCGGTGAACCGGCCTTCCATGCAATTGCGGCTTTTGTTTTCATCAGTTATCTCCGTAATATTCAATAAACGTATTTTGCTACCAGAAAAATGAGGTAAATGAAAACCGGATGAATTTTGGCTGAAATTGCCGTAATTACGTCCGTATTTGCGTCCAATTTTTGCCGGCAGTTGGCTTTATTCAATAGGGCAAAGCGGTCCGACGCGATACAGCGCAACTTGACCCAGAATGCCGCTCGCGGACTTACTATCTCTGAACCGCCTGCGAAAAAGGGATATACGTTGCACAAATCACTGTTCAATCGCCTGCAGGCGACCCGGTTTGATATTGCCGTCTGAGCGACCTTTCAAGTACGCGTACAGGTAGTCGATATTGTCAATGACCTGCTTGCTGCCACCGAAGTTCGGCATGCCTTTTTCCATCCTGCCATTCAGCACTGTCTTTTTGAAGTCGTCCTTGGACAGCACCTTCAGGCTATTCACCAGCGAGGGGCCGACCAAGCCTTCCTGTTGCGCGCCGTGGCAGCGCTCACAAGCTAGGGCCCGCCAAGTGCGCCAACCGTTCAAGGTATTGTTATCAACTTTATCGCCATCGACTACCGTGTACAGTTTTTCTGCTGTTGATGGCACTTCTGTCGCTGTTTTTATTAGCTTCACTGCTTTTTCAGTTGATGCTATTTTTTCTGGCGCTGATGATTCTTTTTCTTTAGGTTTGCAACTCGCCAATGACAAGCAGATGACCGCCAAAATTACGATACGCATGGTCATTTCAAACTCTTTCAAATCGGAATTACTACCGACACCGTGGTTGGTACCAGGATGCCGGTATTACTGTGCGGATTCGTCAAGGATGACTACGCCGCGCTCATTTTCCTGGCAGCGTGA
>JABBOY010000027.1 GCA_012927585.1 Glaciimonas sp. | reverse complement strand
CGCTTCACCCGCAAAGGCGCCATCACCACCGTCAGCGTAAAAATAGGAAATAGAAACATGAAACCAGGAGGCTAACCCCTCTCAATTGATTGCGGGGGTGTATCAGTTTTAAATCGCTGCCAAGGGAAAACTGTATCAGTTTTGAATCGTTGTTGACAAACAGCATTTCGTGGCCTTGACTTGGGTAGGCCACCAGCCAGAAAGCACGACTGGCGCATAGCTTGAGGTGCGACACCTGCATGCGCCGGTAGATGCCGCCGACCACCAGGCCCTCTTCGCTCCAGTCGAACTGGAACGCCTCGCCCAGTTCGAACTTCAGCGGCACGAACGCATGTGGCGCACGGCTTTCGCGTCCCCGCCAGTCGCGAATGAAGGCGGTGAGTTGGCTATAGCCACCCACGTAGCCGTCTGCCTTGATTTGCGCAAACAGCGCCTTGGCAGTACGCCGATTTTGCTTGGCGCGGTGGGCATCGGCGGTAAGGGCCTGGACCAAAGTGGCGTGAAACGCGGTCAGTTTACCCGGACCCTCACGCCGGCAGTACACCGGCGGCGCTGTTTCCTTGGGACTTCTCAGCCATCTGCGTATCGTGTTGCGAGACAAACCGGTGCGCTTCGTTATTTCATGCAACGACAGGTTGTCGCGTAAATGCATCCGTCGAATCTTGCCTAACATTTCCATGGTGATCACCTTTTATCTCCCGCCTAATAATTAGGCCAGGGAAGTAGAACACCTGGGTCAATTTTGAATCAGCAGAACCCCTCTAAGTGGGTCATTTTTCGGTCAGCGGCAAAAACAACAACATGACCGAAGCAAAATTTGCGGAATTGAGCAAGACGAAACGACCCGATGTTTGGGTTTTCGTTTATTCGAAACCAAAGGCTACGATAAAAGACGGGAAGACCTATATTAATTTCCATCTCAGTAGCCTTGACTATTTTGATTTCCGAGAAACATTTTTCTAAATAGCTGCTGCGTATATTTCATCATGCAATGTCCAAATTCCAGCTGCGACGAACAAAGCCGAGGCAAGTAGCAAAGCGATCATTTTCATGTCGGCCAATTCTGCTCTATGCCGTGAGCTTGCCCATTTTACCGGTGAGTATTTCCAAATGCTCACCAAGTAAACGCCACGCATCTCTTTGTTCAGGCTTCAATTCTTGGCGCTGGTACCCGTTCATGGAAACGGCGCTGGAGCCGGTTCCTTCCAAACATAACAGCGGCTGGTCTCTGATGAAAAATTTCCTTATCTTGTGGCCGGTAGCCGGACCGCCATTACACTCAGTGGCAAGCACTTCAACCAGGCACATTCAACAACTCGGGCATACCAAGCTTCTTGGGAGCCGCATTGAAACACAGGCCTAGCTTGTCGCAGCACCGGAAAATACCTTGTTGGACGATCTGCTAACGGTGTTCCAATGGCACTTCCAGGTTCGGAACTTGTCGAAAGTGAATTGCCCGAGGTAGGAGTTAGTTGCAGCCAACCCAACGGATTACGCAATCTGATTTATTTAAATAGGGAATACCATGCAACGACGAGATTTTTTGAAAGCGTCGGCAGCACTTGCTGCTGCCGGCTTTCCAGCCCACTCTTTATTTGCTGCCGCAGCCGCACCGAGTCCGCTGAAGTTTCTTGGTAAGCCACAGGCCTTTGATACCGCCTGGCTCAAGGGGTACGCTCGACAACTTGCCGGGCAACCGTATCGAGCTCCTGAGAACCATATTCCAGATGAGATCAGGAAGCTGGACTGGGACCAGTATCAAGCTATTAATTACCGCGCCGATCATGCTTTGTGGGCCAAAGATGCATTGCGTTTTCAGGCCAAATTTTTTCACCTGGGCCTTTATTTCAAATCTCCGGTGCAAATCTTTGAATTGAAAAATGGTCAGGCCCAGGAACTGGCGTACGATCCTGCCATGTTCGCATATGGCAAAAGCGGTTTGCACGGCGACAAAATGCCGAAGGATTTGGGCTTTGCCGGTTTTAGAGTGAATTTTCATACCGATCTGGAGCGTGACGTCTCGGCGTTCCTGGGCGCGAGTTATTTTCGTGCTGTAGGTTCCGACTGGCAATATGGATTGTCGGCGCGTGGTCTGGCGATCGATTGCGGCATGGAGCGCCCGGAAGAGTTTCCTAATTTCATCAGTTTTTGGCTGGAACGTCCGAGCAAGGATTCAAGCAAATTAGTGGTGTATGCGTTGCTCGACTCGCCGAGTGTGGCGGGTGCATATCGATTTGAAATTCAACCTGCGGCGACCATGGTCATGGACGTCGAGGTTGCGCTGTACCCGCGCAAGGCCATCGAACGGATGGGCGTGGCTCCGCTCACCAGCATGTTTCAGTATGGTGAAAATGACCGCCGCCTCGCTGCCTCCAATGACTGGCGTCGAGAGATTCATGATTCAGATGGCCTTTCGTTGCTGCGCGGAAATGGTGAATGGATCTGGCGGCCGCTTACCAATCCTGCACAGTTGCGCTTCAATGGCTATCAGGATGAGAATCCGCGTGGCTTCGGCTTGCTGCAACGCGACCGCAATTTCGACCACTACCAGGATGACGGTGTGTTCTATGACCGGCGTCCGAGCGTATGGGTCGAACCGAAGTCCGGCTGGGGAAAAGGTGCGGTGCAACTGGTGGAAATCCCGACCGTCGACGAAACCTTCGATAACATCGTCTGCTTCTGGAATCCGGCTGAAAAGCCGCAAGCCGGCCAGGAACATTTGTTCACGTATCGTTTGTACTGGGGCCGCAAAATGCCGGTCGTACCGCCGCTGGCAACTGTGGCGGCCACGCGTACCGGCATGGGTGGTGTGGTTGGTCAAAAACGCACCTATTATTCATGGCGCTTCGTAGTCGATTTCGCCGGTGGCGATCTGAAGTTACTAGGCAAGGACGCTAAAGTGATGCCGGTCATCAGTGCTTCGCGCGGCACAGTAGAAGTGAGCTCGGCGCGGCCGTTAGATGATATTCAAGGCTACCGGGTGATGTTCGATCTGAAACCGACGGATGCCAGTGTCGCGCCAATTGACTTGCGGGTTTATCTGGTTACAGATGGCCAGACGTTGTGCGAAACCTGGTTGTATCAATGGACGCCACCGGCGATAACGCAGCGTCACTTTTAAGAATGCGTATCGGCGGCACGGCGTCATTCAAGGACGCCACGTTTCTCGAAGCGATGTTCAAAGGTGCATTCAGACTTGGCCGCGCGCCCATGCAACCGGTCGTGGCCAAGCTATCTGCACCAGAAACTGCTTCAGTTCAGGAATTTTTCATACCACTCTGAACTGTTTTGCATTCACCATATATCATGGAGTATAAGAAAAAATACTACATTTACCGCATGCATTCATTGCATTTATTAAAAATACAGTTGATAGTATATTTTCAATGCAAGTAATCCGTTGTTTGCTTAATTAGCTCCTATGAAACTCTTGAGCTTGTCCGAGCGCGACGGTTGGCGCAACTTGTTCATCGCTTTGGCTTCAATCTGGCGTATGCGTTCGCGGGTCACATCGAACTGCTTGCCGACTTCTTCCAGCGTATGGTCGGACGACATTTCAAGGCCATAGCGCATGCGTAGCACCTTGGCTTCGCGCGGCGTGAGCGAGTCCAGTACATCCTTGACCACCCGGCGCATCGATGAATACAGCGCGGCATCGGCCGGCGCCACGGTGTGGCTATCCTCGATGAAGTCACCCAATTGTGAATCGCTGTCTTCACCCATCGGGGTTTCCATTGAAATCGGCTCTCTCGCGATTTTCATGATTTCGCGAATTTTGTTTTCCGGCATCTCCATCCTCAACGCCAGTGTCGCCGCATCCGGCTCTGCACCGGTGGATTGCAGCACCTGGCGTGAGATCCGGTTCATCTTGTTGATGGTTTCGATCATGTGTACCGGAACCCGGATAGTGCGCGCCAGATCGGCGATCGAACGGGTGATGGCTTGACGAATCCACCATGTCGCATAGGTCGAGAACTTGTAGCCGCGACGGTATTCGAACTTGTCGACCGCTTTCAACAAGCCGATGTTGCCTTCCTGAATCAAATCGAGAAATTGCAGGCCCCGGTTGACGTATTTTTTGGCAATTGAGATCACCAGCCGCAAGTTGGCTTCCGTCATCTCGCGCTTAGCCTTGCGGGTGCGCATTTCGCCAGCCGACATTTGTCTGTTGATGCTGCGCACATCAGGCAGCGGCAATGCCACACGCGACTGCAAAGCTATCAATTTTTTCTGCAACTCTTTGATTGCAGGCACATTCCGGCTCAGTACGATGCTGTATGGATGCTTGGCGTCGACTTCGCCATCGACCCAATCCAGGTTGGTTTCATTGCCAGGAAACACTTTGATGAAGTGGGTGCGCGGCATGCCGCACTTGTCGACCACAATCCCAAGTAATTGTTTTTCAATGTGACGCACTTCGTCGACTTGCCCACGCAGCGTGTTGCACAGTTTCTCAACCACTTTGGCGGTAAAGCGAATACCCAGCAGCTCGTGCGAAATGATTGCCTGGGCCTGGTTGTAAGCGTCAGATTTGTAAGCACCGCTATCGTTGGCCTTGCGCATCCTGTCGAACTGGACCGAGATGATGGCGAATTTCGCCAGAGCGGCTTTCTTCAGTTGCGCGATCTGCTCGACACTAAAGCCGGCTGCGCCACCAATGCCGGCAATGCCGCCGCCATTCTGTTCGTCTTCATTGGCTTCAACTTCGTCGTCGGCATCGTCTTCATCGTCTTCGTCAGTGCTTGCTGTAGCAGCTTGTTCGTCAGACTTATCCGGGTCGACTAAACCATCGACGATTTCATCAATCTTGATTTCATCATTAGCGATTTTTTCTGCAGTAGCAATGATTTCGGCAATCGTGGTCGGGCAAGCGGAAATTGCCTGAATCATGTCGTTTTGGCCGCCTTCAATGCGCTTGGCAATCTCGATTTCACCGGCCCGTGTAAGCAGGTCTCGCGCGCCCATCTCCCGCATGTACATGCGAACCGGGTCGGTAGTGCGGCCAAAATCCGCATTGACAGTCAAGAGTGCCACCTCGGCGCCTGCTTCGACTTCGTCATCACTGGTGACGGTCGCAACATTGTCCGTCAACAGCAATGACTCGGCATCTGGAGCCTGTTCGTATACGGCGATGCCCATATCGTTGAAGGTGCTGATGATGGCTTCGATGGCTTCCGGCTCAAAAATGTTTTCCGGCAGATGGTCGTTGATTTCTGCGTTGGTCAGGAAACCGCGTTCCTTGCCGAACTTGATTAAGGCCAGCAATTTTTTGCGACGCTGCTCCAGATCCTCCGGGGTCGCTTCGGTGTCGGCCGAAAGCGCATCTTTGAGCAGCGCTTTTTCTTTTGCGCTGCGGCTTTTGGCCTTGGCTACCGATTTCAGTTCGGAACGTTCAACTGCGTTTAATGCGGCAACTTCGTCGTTTTCAGGCTGAAATTCTTTCGGCTTGCGCCCGCGACGGCCCGGCACTTTGACCGAAGGCAGGAAATAGCCGGAGGTGTCGATTGCCGCCAACGTTGCAGCGTCGGTGGTTTGTTTGACCACCTGCCCCACCATTGGAGTCGCATCCGGCATGGCTTCAGATTGGACAGCAATTTTGGCAGGCACAGCGACTGTTTTTGCCTTGGTTTTCTTGGCGGCTAACGGAGCCTTGACCACCGCCGCAGCGCAATCCAAATCCGCACTCAACTTTATGGGCGCGCTCACAGACAAGGCTTCTTCCGGCACTGCAGCCGGTTCCGCTACAACGGACACGGCCAGCCTGGAACGCTTGGTGACGACACTGACCTTGCTTGGCGCTGCAGGCGCCGCATTATCAAATACCTGGGTCAGCGTACTTTTTGGCAACGTCAATGACGTCGAATCCGTCCGCTTCACTTTGGTGGCGAGTTTCAGTGTTTTTGAAGTATTTTTCATTGCTTTAACACCAGGTCCAGACGAACTTGGTTACTTTCATGTACGAAGTGAATGACCCGCCCCAATCCGGCTAATGGGGAATAGGCAGAGCTTGTTTGCGTATACCGCAGGGTGCCACTGTGGGTTACCGTTCAACCGCTTGCCACCGAACACACGCTGGCAATTCGCGTTCCAGAATGATGCATTGGGTAGGCGAAGATTAACTTCCCCTTGTGCCTGCTTGATAGGCCGGATCGATTTATAAGATGCAAAATTTTTATTGGTTTATTTGGAAGGCAAAAAAGCCCGCTGATAAAAGCGAGCCGAAAATTCATTCCAGAAAAGATAATAACTAAAGGTTGGCATTATGCCGCTTTATGACAATAATTTCCAATGCTTGAGTCACGTCTCAGGTATTTTTAAGATGTATAACCGCGTATATCATCCTGTACGCGTCGCAATTGAATTGCGTCACCGCGCCATATTCATCCAGATTTATGCAGAGTATAGATAAAAACATGTACTTTTCCGCATATATTTAGGCATATACCAAAAATAGTGCATGCAGTACAGTTCTGCTTGAAAAATATATTAGCCCTTGGAAAAATATTCTGCCAGCGTCTCGCTTAAGCCTTGCTCGACCGCCAATTCCACCTGCCTGGCCAACACCGCATCGCCGGAAGGATCAAATACGAACATCCGATATACAGCTGCCAGCGCCAACTGTTGCGGATTGGCGACCAGCACCCAGCGTTCAAATCCTTTGTCAATGCGTCTGCCCCAACGTGCCCGGCTTGTTCCAGCCTGCTCCGGTTTGACGCGCCCAACCCAATTGACGTCGTACATGTTTTGCAGCAGGCGATCTATCTCTTCAAAACCGAGCCGCGTCTTGCGCCGAATCGTCAGGGTGTCGACCACGGCTGTCGTACCTGATACTCGCGCCCGATAAAGCACTTCGATGATCGACATCGCATCCACAAAAGCACTCCCGGGCGCGGCGACATGCCACCAGCGTTCGTACTTCACAATCGGCAAGGATGCGGCAAGCACCGCGCCGAACAAGGTGATGAACCAGCAAAGATAAATCCACAACAAAAAAATCGGTATCGCGGCCACTGCCCCATATACCAGTGTGTAGGTCGGCGACTGGCTGACGAAGCCGGCAAACAAGCGCTTGACAAGCTCGAACGCAATCGCTGCAACCAGACCGCCCGATGCGGCGTCGCGCCAGTCGACAGGCCGGTTCGGCACCATCACATAGAGCAGCGTGAAGGCGCCAGTGGTAACCAGGATCGAAACCAGCGTATAAAACACTGCGCCGATGAAGGGCACGCTTTCCACTACATCGCTGGTGGCGGTAAACAAATACGAAGTCAGTGTCATCGACACGCCGATCAGCAACGGGCCGAGCGTCACGACAGCCCAATACACGGTCACCCGCTGGGCGAACGGGCGCTGCGTCTTGACGCGCCAAATGTCGTTTAAGGTACGGTCGACCGTCATCATCATGAGCACTGCAGTGACGATCAGCAATACCGCACCTACCGCCGACAGGCTCTTGGCCTTGGTCGCAAACTGGGTCAGATAGCCCAATATGGTATTGGAAATCGAACCCGGTATCAGGCTGCCAGACAGGTATGATTCGAGCGCCGCGCGGAAGGTATTAAACAGTGGGAAAGTGGTAAAAATCGCCAGCGCAATCGTCAGAATTGGCACCAGCGCCAGCACTGTGGTGTAGGTCAGGCTGCCCGCCACTTGCGACAGGCGTTCTTCGTGCAAACGGTTGCGCGCGAACAGGAACAGGTCGAGCAAGTCTGGCCAGGACATTCCACGCAGAATCGATAGTTTTTTGAGAGACATTGGCTGCAATAATTCGGTGTAATAAAGTGGTTACTGATGTTATGTACAAAAAAATTCAGTCCACGAAAAAAACTTCTTTACCTTCTTTCGTGCCTTTCGTGTATTTCGTGGACAATGCCTTTCATGTCTTGCATGCAACGTGCGTAACATCAGACATTAATAAACCACAATATAATATCAAGCATGAATCCATCCAATATTACTTTGCTCGTTTTGTATTATTCCCGGAACGGCTCTACTCGCACACTGGCGGAATGCATCGCCCAAGGCATTGAAAGCGTTCCCGGCTGCGACGCCCGGCTGCGCACTGTGCCGGCAGTCTCGAGCGTGACGGAAGCCACCGCGCCCGCGATTCCAGATGCAGGCGCGCCGTATGTCGAATTGGCCGACCTGGAACAGTGTGCCGGCCTAGCGCTGGGCTCGCCTACGCGCTTTGGCAACATGGCAGCCGCGATGAAATATTTCTGGGACGGCACTGCCGCGCAATGGCTCTCCGGCACCCTGTGCGGCAAACCGGCCTGCGTTTTCACCTCGACTGGCAGCCTGCATGGCGGCCAGGAATCGACCTTGCTATCGATGATGCTGCCGTTATTGCATCACGGCATGCTGATTCAGGGCTTGCCTTACACCCATCCAGAATTGATGACCACTGCCAGCGGCGGCGGCCCCTATGGTGCCACGCACTGGGCCGGCGCCAACGGCAACAAGACGATTTCGCGCGACACCCGGCACCTCGCTATCGCCCTCGGACAACGGCTCGCTAGCACCGCTACTAAATTACAAAAATGATGCAAAACAACCTCCAAAGAAATTATCACCTCGGTGCCAGCATCAGCTTAATCGCCCTGATTGCCTTGTGCATCGCCTGGGAAATGGTGCTGGCGCCGCTGCGCCCGGGCGGTTCATGGATGGTGCTCAAAGTGGTGCCGCTGCTGTTGCCGCTGCGCGGGGTTTTAAAGCGCGACAATTACACGCTGCAATGGTCGTCGATGCTGATCCTGCTGTACTTCATGGAAGGCTTGGTGCGCGCCACCAGCGACCAGGGTCTGTCGGCCACACTGGGCTGGGTTGAAGTCGCACTCACCGTGATTTATTTTTTTTGCACGATTTTGTATTTGCGCCCGCTCAAACAGGCCGCCAAAAAACTGGCACGCGAAACCATTGAAAAGGCTGCAAAATGAACGATTTCCTGACCCTCTGCCGCGCTGCGATTGGCACCAATTATGTGCTGACCGAGGTTGCCGATACTGCTTCGTATCTGACTGACTGGCGCGGCCGTTTTACCGGCCGTGCGATGGCCGTGGTTAAACCCGGCTCGACGGCCGAAGTCGCTGCCGTCATCCGACTGTGCAATCAGTTTCTGGTACCCGTTGTGCCGCAGGGTGGCAATACCGGGCTGGTGCTGGGCAGCGTGCCGGATGACAGCGGTGCCGCCATCGTTTTGTCGCTGACGCGCCTGAACCGGATCCGCGCGATTGACACGCTCAACAACACTATCACGGCAGAAGCCGGCTGCATCCTGGAAAATCTGCAGCAAGCCGCCAGCGCTGCCGAGCGTTTATTCCCGCTTTCGCTGGCATCCGAAGGCAGCTGTACTATCGGCGGTAATCTGTCCTCCAACGCCGGCGGCACCGCTGTGCTGCGTTACGGCAATACGCGCGAGTTGTGTCTCGGCCTCGAAGTCGTGACCGCTCAGGGCGAAGTTTGGGATGGCTTGCGCGGGCTGCGCAAGGACAATACCGGCTACGATCTGCGCGACTTGTTCATCGGCGCCGAAGGCACGCTCGGGATCATCACCGCTGCGGTGATGAAGCTGTTTCCGCAACCCAGGGCACAGATCACCGCGCTGGCTGCGATGCAAACGCCCGCCAATGCATTGCGACTTTTAACGCTGGCGCAAGCGCACTGCGGCGCGGCGCTGACCGGCTTCGAATTGATGTCGGATTTCTGCCTGCGACTGGTGACCAGGCATTTTCCGCAGATGCGCCTGCCTTTTGCAGAAAATCATCCGCAATATGTGTTGCTGGAATTATCCGATAGCGAATCGGAACAACATGCCAACGCCCTGCTGGAAAGCCTGATCGGTGCGGCCCTGGAACAGGATGTGATTACAGACGCCATTGTCGCGGCCTCTATCGCCCAATCCAAATCGCTGTGGAACCTGCGCGAACACATCTCGCTGGCGCAGGCTGCCGAAGGCAAGAACATCAAACACGACATCTCGGTGCCGATCTCGCGCATTGCCGACTTCATCCTGGCCACAGATACGCTACTGCAGCAAGCCGCGCCCGGCTGCCGGATGGTCACTTTCGGCCACCTCGGCGACGGCAACCTGCATTACAACGTGTCGCCGCCGGAAGGTATTAGCGACGCGGCATTCATCGCGCAGCAATCTGCGATCAATCTGGTGGTGCATGACAGCGTGCACGACTGCGGCGGTTCGATTTCCGCCGAGCATGGTCTGGGTGTACTGAAACGCGATGAAATTCGGCGTTACAAATCGGCAGTGGAAATGCAGCTGATGCAAACGCTGAAGCAAGCATTTGACCCATTAAACCTGATGAATCCGGGCAAAGTTTTGTAACCTCATCCAAAGAAAATACTATGAACCGATTGCTATTGTTAGCCGTCCTGTACGCGATATCCGTACCCGCTTCGGCCATTTACAAATGTAAAACAGGTACGCAAATCACTTATAGCGATACCGAATGCACCAACGGAACGGCGATCAAGACAGACGATACGTTTTCCGCACAAGATGCCAAAGACGCACGCCAGCGCCTGGCAACGGACAAGGCAGAACTGAATCGATTGACGCGTGAGCGCAATAAAAACGAGGCCATCGAAGAGCGCGCCCAAAAAAAATTCGCCAGTGCCGCTGCCACCAAACGCAAGCAATGCGCGGGGCTGGAACAACATCGGCAATGGGCAGAAGAAGATGCCGCAAATGCGCCCATGAAATCGATCGAAAACGCCAAACGCAAAGCGCGTCGCGCCGCTGAGAAATATACCCTCGCTTGCGGAAAATAATAAATCATAATTTGATGCGTGCGAATAAGTTCGCACCTACGGGAAAAGGCGATAAATTTTCTGTGCACCACTCACGGCAATCAGCACTATCGCACCTGCTACGACCCCAAGCACCGCATTCAGTAGCGTCGGAGCCAGCGCTTCCAGCGCGCCGCCAACCATTGGCAGCGTGCCTGAACTGAGCGCCAGCTCGTGGATCAATGCAGTTGTAGCAGGTACGCCGTGAGCAAGGATGCCGCCTCCCACCATGAACATCGCAGCAGTGCCGATCACTGACAGACTCTTCATCATGTACGGCGCAAATATCAGGATCCCTCTGCCGAGGCTGCGCTGCATTCTCAGTAAAAAATTATCGCCATTTTTTTGGCTCAAATACAGTCCGACATCGTCCAGCTTGACGATGCCGGCCACCAGGCCGTAGACGCCAATGGTCATGATGATCGCAATCAGCGACAGTACTGTGATCTGCGCGCCGAACGACGCTGTGGCTACCGTACCCAGGGTAATGGCGATGATTTCAGCCGACAGGATAAAGTCGGTGCGCACCGCGCCTTTAATTTTGTCCTTCTCCAGCGCGACCAGGTCGACCACCGGGTCCGACAAAGCTTGCAGCAATTCGGTCTGATGGGCGTCGTGTTGCTCCTTGCCGCGCATGGAGCTGTGCACCAGTTTTTCAAAGCCTTCATAACAAAGAAATGCGCCGCCCAGCATTAAAAGCGGCGTTACCGCCCACGGTGCAAAAAAACTGATGGCAAGCGCCGACGGTACCAGAATCAGCTTGTTGCGAAAAGAACCTTTTGCCACCGCCCAGACTACCGGAAGTTCGCGCTCGACCCTCACGCCGGTGACTTGCTGGGCATTCAATGCCAGGTCATCGCCTAGCACACCAGCCGTTTTCTTGGCGGCCACCTTGGTCATCAGGCTTACATCATCAAGAATACTGGCAATGTCATCAATGAGCGCTAAAAGGCTGGATCCGGCCATGCTTGATTTCCTTGAATGATAAAATTTTTCGAGACACAACGCACTCTCGCAATATCGTATTTGATTTGCGCACGCTGCGCATTTTATCCGAATTCAGGCGATTAAATCTGCCCTACAAAAAGCGGCAGCCGGATAGTGTTTTCGATGTCTGAAAAAAATCAGACATCAAAAACACTATCCGGCTACCAGTAAAAAAATAACCAAAAAACGCGATGTTCAATGTTTATTGCTTAGGCCTCGTCATCGACTTCTGCCGCATCCGCTATTACCGGCCGTGCTTTTGTATTCGCATCCAACCGGCCCAAAGTGCTTTCCACCGTGCGCTTCAATTTTTCTGCAGCACCCTGAACCGCCTGATGCACCGTCGCTGCTTGCTCGGTTACGGCGATTGGCTGATGATTTTGTAATCGTACTTCCATCAGACATCGATTATCGGCAGCGCCTGATTTGGGACCATTGGCGTCACTCAAGTGGACTTCCACCCTTGTCACCTGTTCTTTGAAATGGCTCAACGCGCCGTGAACTACAGTTTCAATGTGGTTGGCCAGTCCTTCATTGTTTTCGATGTTGCTATCGGTATTGACTTGAATTTGCATGGTTGCCTACTCCTGATACAGGTGGATGGATCAATCTTCCCGGCGCCAAATCCGGGTCCGGCAATTTTTACGAGGACAGCAATGCCGGTGGTAATTTGCCCTCTTTTCGCCCTGACTCTTACATGGCGTTCCAAAATGTCATTTCAAGGTGCAGGTGCAATCGGCCGGTGCAATCGGCCGGTGCAATCGTTAACCGTGCCACTGTTTAGAGCATTTGCGTAAAATTTCAATGATGTTAAGCTTGCGCCGAGACTGATTTCACACAGAAAGATTGCTATATGCAACAAAAAGCCCCCCGCCGCACGCGCGAACGCATTCTGGAATTATCATTGCGCTTGTTCAATGAATTCGGCGAGCCGAATATCACGACCACGGTGATCTCGGAAGAAATGAATATTTCACCGGGCAACCTGTATTACCACTTCCGCAACAAGGATGACATCGTCAATTCGATTTTTGTGCAATTCGAAGAAGAAATCAACCGCCGGCTGGCAATTCCCGCCGAACGCCGGCCCAGCATTGAAGATGTCTGGCTGTATCTGCACTGGATGTTTGAATTGGTGTGGCGCTACCGTTTCTTTTACCGCGACATGAACGACCTGCTGTCGCGTAACCGTAAACTGGAACTGCATTTCAAGCAAATTCTGGCGCAAAAGGTCAAGGTTGCGAAACATTTGTGCGAAGAATTGCGCACTGAAAAAGCGCTTGAGGCCAGCGATCCGGCAATCGATGCGCTCGCCACCAATATGGTAGTGGTGGCAACTTACTGGCTGTCATACGAATACGTGCGCAATCCGCGCAATTATTCCGAGCAAAAGGTCATGTCGGACGCGTTAGCGCGCGGCTGCTATCAGGTACTGTCAGTCATTGAACCATTTTTGCGCGGCGATACCCACTCCCTGTTCGACAAGTTGTCGGCCGAGTATCTGGAAAAATCCAAATAAACTTGTATTCGTTCTAACGATTCGTTCCTACGCTTAATTCCCATGTTGAAAATAAAATCAATTTGCGTCTATTGCGGTTCTTCTGCCGGCGCCTCGCCGATGTACGCACAAGCGGCGCGCGCTCTAGCCCGGGAAATGGTCAATGACAATATTGCACTGGTATTTGGCGGCGCCAGCGTCGGCCTGATGGGCGTTATTGCCGATGAAGTCTTGCGACTCGGTGGCGAGGCTACCGGCGTCATACCGAGCGCTTTGCTGGAAAAAGAAATTGGGCATCCTGGCCTGACGCGCCTGCACATCGTCAAGGATATGCATGAGCGCAAGGCCATGATGGCGACCTTGTCAGACGGCTTCATTGCGATGCCGGGCGGGATTGGCACGCTGGAGGAGCTGTTCGAAGTATTTACCTGGTCACAACTGGGTCTACACAGCAAGCCAATTGGTCTGCTGAATGTGAGTGGCTTCTTTGACGGCCTGCTGGATTTCATGCAGCACATCGTCATCGAGCGCTTCCTGCGTCAGCAACAGGCATCCCTGTTGCTGACGGAAACCACGCCGGCTGCGCTAGTGGCAAGATTCAAATCTTATCGGCCGGGCACTCTGAACAAAGGCACGCCGCCTACAGATCACAATATATACCCATGATGAGTATATCAACTGATTTCCGACACCTAATGCCAGAATTGGCGCTCTACTACAAGAAGCCAAGAAACGAGTTGTAGAACGATTTTAATTTATTTACACCCCACGCGGGCACTTTTTCCCAAACGGACATTTATGATTGATGATATTCGTTACATGATCGTTTTCGCTAAGATTGTAGAACTGGGATCGATATCCGGCGGCGCCGAGGCATTGGGGTTATCGACGGCTACGACTAGCTTGCATCTCTCCAAACTGGAAAAAAATCTAGGGGCAGCGTTGTTGTATCGCAACACTCGAAAACTGTCGTTGACCTCTGATGGGGCTCATTTACTAGAGACTGCTCAGGCAATGCTTAACATGTACGAAAAAGGCGTCATCGAGTTCAAGCAACGCACCATCTCCACCACCAATAAACTCAGTATCACGATGCCAGCAGTATTCATCAAAAGCCCTTTCATGGGTTACATCGGAAATTTCATTAAGGCGCACCCCGACATTTGTCTGAACATCTCGTGCAGTGATAGCCGTAACGACATTATTGGTGACAGCATTGACGTGGCGTTCCGTATTGGCGAACTGCCCGACAGTTCGCTAAAGGCTAAACAAATCTTCACGTTTCCCAGAAAAGTGGTCGGTTGTAAGGGACTTCTCGATATCTATCCGCCGGTCAAGCATCCGAAGGATTTGACGACAATCCCATGGATTGGTTTGACCATGCGGCCAAATTTCCGCACTTTCACTAACGTAACTGGCGAGCAGTTCGATATTAAGTACGTGCCAAATATCCGGGTGGATAACGTAGAGGCCGCTTACCATCTAGCTAAGTGTCGGGTGGGTCTGGCTGCACCACCTGAATTCTTGGTCAGCAATGATCTTGAGCAAGGCGTGATTGAGGAAGTGCTACCGGAATGGCGGTTGGATCCGCTAAAGCTCTCTGCTATCTGGCCATCCAATATTGCCACCAGCAGCATCGCCTATACGTTGATCAATTCAATCTATGATCAGTTGAGCGTGGACTAAACGCTCTAAAGCAGCACTTGCATGTACATCATGTAGCAGGCGGACGCGATCAACATTCCACCCATCGACAAGTTGAACAAGCGAATGCGTAGGCGATTGTTCAAGAATACCGAAGCCCGATCTCCCAGCAGTGCCCACGCGGCCAGTGACGCGTAACAAATCAAGAAGTACACAGACACGAATGCGATAAGCGCAGCGTGGTTGTCCGGGTCGGCAAACAACGCCACTCCTGAGGCACAGGCGATCCACGCTTTGGGATTAAGCCATTGCAGCAGAAATCCCTGCAGGAAGGTTGGTACATCGCGATTGTTCAATGAAATTTCCGGTGCAGATGAAGCAACCTTGTAACCGACGTAGACAATGAATGCCGAGCCAATCAACTCAAGATACTTCAGGAATACCGGATATGCGCTAACGGCCTGCAAAAACCAGAAGCCGACAAAGATAAGTAGCAGCGTAAAACCGATGGTGGCACCCGAAACGAAAGGGATGGTGCGACGGAAACCGTGATTGGCACCCGATGAAACGATCACCATATTGACCGGTCCTGGTGATATCGACATTGTCAATGAAAATATACACATAGCGATCAGCAACGTCATTTGTTTCTCCAGTAGTCTTATTGAGTATCTAGGTAGGACAGGGTTCAGCAACGGACGCTTCAGCGTTGGGGAGAAATTTGTCCAGCCAGGTAAAATGCGTCTCGACTCTTGGCCGGCAGACAAGCTTTACGCAAGAATTGGGATCGACCTGACGACCAAGCCCCAAAAATCCGGTAATAACCGTGTTCGAATTGAGGCCCAGCCGTTGGCGTAACGCCGCGTTGTAGGCCATTCAAAAGGCTTAATGCCGATGCCGTAATAAAGCATAGGCTGAAACATCGCTTCTGATAATGCCGGTTTTGTCTAAATATTCTTTTTGGGAAATGCTGAACGAGTGCCCGCCAAATACGGTTGCGATCACAAATCGATGTATATGGAACAAAAGCGCCGATCTGGGGAAATCGTACAGAGGGATACGTAATAGCTTTGCCTATTACTCAGCAGTCGCTAAATAAGACGACAGCCGCGATAACTTGTTGCTCGGCATCGAACGGCGCCAGGCCATCGACACTATCGGCTTGGTTGGGACATGTTCAAGGGCGTGACGACTAAGTTCATCGACCAGTTCCGCCAACGCTGCGCCACCGAGCCAATCCTGGAACTACGACGCCATCCGGCACCGATCTGCTACAGCAGTTGACCGGTGGCCTGGTCGACATGCTGCTGCAGCTCATCCACACCAACGGTACGCGCGCCGAGAAGAAAATCGACAAGAAGCAGTTCGCCGCGTTAAAGAAGGTGCGCGGCAAAGCGCGATTGTTGTACAAATTGCCGGAAGCCCCGTCGATCAGTAAGACAGCGTGATCAAGGAGGTAGTCTACCCTGTCGTCAACCAGAAAATGTTCCAAGAGTTGGTCGCCGAATTCGGGACATTGAGTACGGACGCCGAACGTGAGGCGCAAGAAACCACGCGTTCGGCCAACAGCCATTTCTACCGTAGCGTGTTAATGCTTGTGCTTGATGTGCTGACCTTCCGCTCAAATAACGCGGTGCTCCGGTCGGTGATTGATGCACTCGCTGTGCTGAGACCAACCGTGGCAGCCGTCGACAATATTCGATGTCGACGAGGTGCCGATCAAGGGCGTCGTACCGAAGAAGTAGCGTCTCATCGTAAATTCGGAAGTCATGTTTTTTTGAAACATACGTAAATTGCTCTAAAGAAGCTCTTCTATATAACATTTCGGCTTATTGCTGATTTCTGCACGAATCCTTGCGGTCAAACCTCTAAAGCCTGTCGGAAATCCTCGACCAGGTCAGCCGTATCTTCAATCCCTACCGAAACGCGGATCAACGAATCGGCAATTCCCATGCTGGCGCGGCGTTCAGCGCCCATCTCAAAGAAAATCGTATGGGCAACCGGAATCACCAAGGTACGGGTATCGCCCAGATTGCTGGCCGAAATCCCTAGTCTGAGCTGGTTCAGGTAGTCAAAACAGTCAATACCTGCTGCCAGCTCAAAACTGAACAGGCTGCCACAATGGCGGAATAAGTCGGTAGCAATGGCGTGCTGCGGATGCGATGGCAAGCCCGGATAGTGGACCGCGGCGACCCGTGGATCGGCCTCCAGCATGCTGGCAATCGCCAGTGCGCTGGCGCATGCGCGCTCCAGGCGCAGTGCCAGGGTCTCGGCCCCCATCGCAATGCGATGCGCGGCTTCGGGGCTTAATGTAGCGCCGAAATCGCGCAAGGCCTTGGCGCGCACCTGCGCCATGCCCCACTGAGTAGGTGTGAAACGCTTATAACCCGGTGCGATATTCGGAAATGTAGTCCAGTCGAACAGGCCGGTATCGCTCAGGCTGCCGCCGAGTACATTGCCATGCCCGGCAATCGATTTTGTCAAGGCATTGACGACCAGCCCGGCCCCGACCGATTTCGCCTGAAACAGGTAAGGCGAAGTCATCGTATTGTCGACCACATACAGAATCCCGCGGTCATGGCACAGACGACCGATGTGCTTCAGGTCGGCTACCTGGGTGCGCGGGTTGGCGATGGTTTCAACAAATACGATGCGAGTAGCCGGCGTCAACGCCGCTTCGATCTGCCGGACATCGGTGGCGTCGGCAAACGATACGTCGATGCCTTGGCTATTCACCGTTTGCCACAGGCTGTTAGTGTTGCCGAACAAAAAAGAAGACGACACGACATGGTCGCCCTGGCGCAGCAAGCCTTGGAAAATAGCGCCGATAGCAGCCATGCCGGTAGCAAAACAGATGGTCGCGTAGGCACTTTCCATCCTGGTAATCTTGTCTTCCAGCGCCGACACAGTCGGGTTGCCTTGCCGACCGTATCTATAACCGGGTTGCTTGCCCTGAAATACGGCGGCCAGTTCACGCGCATCCTTATAGCCAAATGCAACCGAGGTATGAATCGGCTTGTGCAGCGAACCATGCTCGATCGGTTTTTGCCGATCGCTATGCAGGATGCTGGTGGTAAATCCGGTGTTTTTGAGGTCGTCCATATTAATCAATTTTAGTTGCAGCAAGCACGCTTGCCCCGCATGCACGGGGCATCGTCGCATATGCAGCGATCAATCTGCTTGCGCCAAATTCAGGTTTAATTGCGAGCGCACCGGGTCCTCGACCAAGGGCCGCGGGTTGTTGCGGGCGGCCTCGATGCAGTCCAGATAATCGCGCGTGATGTCGCCGGTCACATAGATGCCGTCGAAGCAGGATGCCTCGAACCTCTTCAGGGCCGGATTGACATCCGAAATGGAACGTTTTAACGCATCAAGATCCTGATACACCAGTGCATCGGCGGTGATCTCGCGGCAGACTTCTGCATCGGAACGCCCAAAAGCAATCAGTTCGTTACGGGTTGGCATATCGATACCGTACACGTTCGGGAACTTCACCGGTGGTGCTGCAGAAGCGAAAATCACGCGCTTGGCGCCGGAATCGCGTGCCATCTGGACGATTTCACGGCTGGTGGTGCCGCGCACAATCGAGTCATCCACCAGCAATACCGATTTCCCCTTGAATTCGGAGCCTATCGCATTGAGCTTTTGGCGTACTGATTTTTGTCGGATTGCCTGCCCCGGCATCAGGAAAGTGCGGCCGACATAACGATTCTTGATAAAGCCTTCGCGATACTGGATATTCAGTTTCAGAGCCAGTTCCATTGTTGCCGGGCGGGATGAATCTGGAATCGGCATCACGACATCGATGTCACCTTGGGGAAACTGTTTTCGCACCTTTTCGGCCAGATACTCTCCCATTTTCAGGCGGCTGGCGTACACCGATGCGCCGTCGATGATGGAGTCGGGGCGTGCAAAATATACAAACTCGAACGCACACGGGTTGAGTGTCGGATTGTCTGCGCATTGGCGACTATGCATCACTCTATCCTGATCGATGAAGATGGCTTCGCCAGGCGTAACATCGCGCAGAAAACGGAAACCTAAACCTTCCAGCGCCACCGATTCGCTGGCAATCACGTATTCATTGCCTTTGGCTGTCTCATTGACGCCGATGCACAGTGGCCGGATGCCGTACGGGTCGCGAAAGGCCAGTAAGCCGTGGCCGGCAATTTGCGCCACCACTGCATACGAACCGCGCACCCTTTTATGCACGATTGCAACCGCTTTGAACAAGGTAGAGGGGTCGAGCGAATAACCGCTGGTGGCTTCCTGAATTTCGTGCGCCAGTACATTAAGCAGCACTTCCGAATCGGAATCGGTATTGATGTGACGCCGATCGTTTTTGAACAGTTCGATCTTCAGTTGTCCGCTATTGGTCAAATTGCCGTTGTGCGCCAGAATAATGCCGAACGGCGCATTGACGTAAAACGGTTGCGCCTCTTCTTCGCTGGCAGAACCAGCGGTCGGATATCGCACCTGACCGATACCGGTATTGCCCAACAGCGAACGCATATTGCGCGTGCGAAATACATCGCGCACCAAGCCATTGGCCTTGTGCATGATAAATTTATTTCCATGATTGGTTGCAATACCCGCAGCATCCTGGCCTCGATGCTGCAACAAGAGCAAAGCGTCATAAATCAACTGATTAGCGGGGCCATGAGAAACAACACCGACAATGCCACACATGGAGAACTCCTGACAAATGATTCAAAATTTTACATGCCGCACAAGATCGCCCGGCAAGAACTGCTGGACGGTGCGCGCAGCGCTTTCCACCAGCGGACTCAATAGAGCATCGGTCCAGAACGGCTGTTGCGGAATCGAGGTCATGCCGCACAGCAAAGCAACGGCCAGCACAATCACAACTCCACGCCCAAGGCCGAACAAACCACCCAAGCCGCGATCAATCACTTTCAAACCACTGACATTAACTACTGCATCAACTGCCATTGTCAGCAACGACATTAACAGGCGGGTGCCAATAAACAGCACGATAAAGCCCACGATCAAGCGCAATGTGCTGCCGGGAATGATCTCCGGCAATAATGCTGCCAGTTTCGCACCATACGCATTCGCGACAACGAACGACACTACCCAGCCAAGCAATGACAGTACCTCCTTGAGCAAACCGCGCATCGTGCTGATGACGATTGAACATAGCAACACGAACAAAACCAGATAATCGAAGATTGTCACAAGTTAGTCGCCATCCGCTGCTGTGGTGCGTTCAAGTAGTGCAAGCCTTTGCGGCGGCATCTGACTACAGGGATAGATGCCAGCCCTACTTGCCTACTTGTTAGCGACCGTATTTTGCATCCTGGCTTATGTGGCTTTAACACTGGCGAAGCACTGCGCTAATGAAGTGCTGCACTAATTAATCGGCACCAGAGTGCCGCCGAAACCCAGCCGCACCAGTTTGGCACGCATTTTCTCAGCGTCTTCCTTGCTGGAAAATGGCCCGACCCTGACTCGAATAGGCGTACCGGACTTGGTCGAAATTTTTTGCGTATACGATTTGATGCCGGCTTCTTTTAGCTTTCTCTGCAATTCATCAACCTTTTCCTGATTCGCCAATGCCACAATCTGCAGTACAAATTTGGGCGATGTTCTTTCCTCTACAGCGGCAACGGGGCGCCCTTCCAGAATGGCCCGGGCGCGCGCTGCCTCATCTGTTTTGTTAGCTTGCTCTGGTTTTGGCACCGGCAGTGGTTCAGGTTTTGGCTCCTGCCTGGGTTCTGACTTTGGGGCGGGCTTGGTTTCTGGAACTGTCTTGTGCAACGCACCACCAACCACCGGCGCTTGCTGCGCGGCGGAACTGCCGGTTACAGGAGCTGGCGCAACTGCCGGTGGCCGCACCAAGTCGATGATTTTCTCTTGCCGGCTCAATGCGGTGGAAGCAGACACCGGCCCGGAAGATGAAACTCCCGCTGCGACCGGTGGCGCTGGCATGGTTGGTGAAACCGCTGGCGCAGTCACTGGGGTATCCATGGAAGGAATTTGTATAGCGATATCGTCCGGCACCCATTTCTGCTCGGAATCGAACAACATTGGCAATCCGATGATGGCCGCCAGTACCAGAGCGATGGCGCCAATCAAGCGTCGGCGGGCCCGTTTTTTTTCCGGCAGCGCGGCCTCGGAAGGTGCCTGTGAGGCACCGTCCGGGTTTTTTTTGCTACGGTTGCTGCGGTTCCGATATATATGCGACTCTTCTTCGGAACGCGAAGTGAAGTCTGGCGCTCCGGGTGTGGATTCCTGCTTCTTTTTTTTGCCAAGGAACGAGAACAAGCGCATACGGTAGATGATGAAATTGGTTAGTGAGATTGAGATTTTCGTGCCTGCAGCACGCCGGCGACGGTCAGGAAAGAGCCGAAGACTACGATTCTATCATTCACACCCGCTCTGCTTTGCGCATTTGCAAAAGCGTCTGCCGGCGACGTAAAAACATTGACGCTTGAATCTGCGGTCGACCCTGGCAGCTCATTGACGCCCGCCTGCAACAGTTTTTGTTGCAATGCGGCAGCAGAAGCTGCGCGCGGCAACGGCAGGTCGGTTACGCACCAGTGATCAATGCAAGGTTTCAGGTGCGCGATGATGCCATCGATATCTTTGTCTTGCATCGCGCCGAATACGGCGTAAGTGTAGGGGTGATAACCCATGTTGCCCAAATTCTGGGCTAGCGTCGCTGCGGCGTGCGGATTATGCCCCACATCCAACACTACGATCGGCTGTCCCGGCAAGACCTGGAAGCGGCCCGGCAAATCCACCAGCACGATGCCTTTGCGGATCTCTTGCGCACCCAGCGGCAAGCGCAAGCGCAACACTTCCAGCGCTGCCAATGCGGCTGAGGCGTTCAACAGTTGGTTGGCGCCGCGCAGACTAGGATAAGCGAGCGAGTTGCGGCGCTGGTCACGACCGCCGAAATTCCATTGCAACTTGTCACCGGAATAATTGAAATCGCGGCCGAATAGCCACAGATCGGCGCCAATTTCCGTCGCATGGTCGATCAGCGACTGCGGCGGCACAGGGTCGCTGCAGATCGCCGCCTTGCCGGTACGAAAAATCCCGGCTTTCTCGAAGCCGATTTTCTCGCGGGTGTCACCCAGATAATCGGTATGATCGATATCGATGCTGGTGACGATCGCCACATCCGCATCGACCACGTTGACCGCATCCAGGCGGCCGCCCAGGCCAACTTCCAGGATCACGGCATCCAGCCCAGCGTCAGCAAATAATTTCAACGCGGCCAACGTGGTGAATTCGAAATAAGACAGGGTTATCTCGCCGCGGGCAGCTTCGATCAGCCCGAAGGCGGCCATTAGCGCCGCATCGGACACCATTTCACCATCAATGCGCACCCGTTCGTTAAAAACCAGCAAATGCGGCGACGTGTACAAGCCGACCCGGTAGCCGCCCTGCAAGAGGATCGATTCCAGTAATGCGCAAGTCGATCCCTTGCCATTGGTACCGCCGACCGTGATGACAGCGGCGCCAAAACCGATATGGAGGCGGGCATACACTTCCGCCACCCGGTCCAGTCCCATATCGATGTTTTTGCTATGCAAATGCGAAATGGTTTCAAGCCATTGCGGCAGGGTTTGTGGTGTTGGGATTGACATGCCAAGCTTGTAGAAAAGAGGAAACGTGCAATTGTAATCGCTTGCGTAACATCCCGCTCCGGCTGGTAAGCCGGAGTCATGCGGTGCGCCCAGACGACTTAAGCCACCGCGTCTGCGGCCTGATTCTGCAACAAAGCCAATATGCGAGCGATTTCTTCACGCATCTTGCGGCGGTCGACGATCATATCGACTGCGCCTTTTTTGACCAGGAATTCGGCGCGTTGAAAGCCTTCCGGGAGTATTTCACGCACCGTATTTTCGATCACGCGCGGGCCGGCAAAACCGATCAAAGCTTTCGGCTCGGCAATCACCACGTCGCCCATGAAAGCGAAGGATGCCGAAACGCCGCCCATGGTGGGGTCGGTCAGAACGGTAATAAACGGGATTTTCTTCTCAGATAGCTTGGTCAGCATGGCGGTGGTTTTGGCCATCTGGAACAGCGACAACAAGCCTTCCTGCATGCGCGCGCCGCCGGTTGCGGTGATACAGATGAAAGGCACTTTTTGTTCAATTGCGGTTTTGGCGCCGCGCACGAAGCGTTCGCCTACGACCGAGCCCATCGAGCCGCCCATGAAGTCGAATTCGAAACAGGCCACCACCACCGGCATCGTCATGATGGCGCCACCCAGAACTACCATCGCATCGGTTTCGCCTGTGACATCAACGCCGGCTTTCAGGCGATCCGAATATTTTTTACTGTCCTTGAATTTCAGGGTATCAACCGGCAGCAATTCTTGGCCGATTTCGTAACGGCCACCGGCGTCGAGCAAGGTATCAAGCCGCTCACGGGCGCGAATCCGCATGTGATGGTTGCACTTGGGGCAGACGTGGAGATTGGACTCCAAGTCTGAACGATACAACACTGCCTCGCATGACGGGCATTTGACCCACAGGCCTTCCGGCATCGACTTGCGGTTCGCGGAATCGGAGCGCTGAATGCGCGGGGGAAGTAGCTTTTCTAGCCAACTCATGGTGAACTCCTTGGGGGAATACTGCGACTTGGCCGCATAATTTTTGCAATTTTACGCGTCTAATGCCTGGCGCACACCGGAAATGAAGGTTTGCACCGCTTCAGCACACTGATCTGGCGGCGTGTTTTCCAACTCTTCGATGATGCGACTGCCGATTACCACCGCGTCCGACACTGAGGAAATCGCCTTCGCAGTGGCGGCGTCGCGGATGCCGAAACCGACCCCAACCGGCACCTGGACATGACGCTTGATACGCGGAATCATGGCGGCCACTGCATCCAGATCGAGGCTACCGGAGCCGGTAACGCCTTTCAGGGACACGTAATAAACATAGCCGCTGGCGATTTTCCCTACTTTTTCGATACGCTCATCGGTCGACGTCGGTGCCAGCAGGAAGATGGTATCGAGTTGTTGGGCCCGCATTGCAGCGGCGAATTGTTCGCACTCTTCCGGCGGGTAATCCACCACCAGCACGCCATCCACGCCGGCCGCCTTGGCCGCCAGGATGAAAGCATCGACGCCCATGCGTTCGATCGGGTTCGCGTAGCCCATCAAAACCACGGGCGTATTCTGGTTAGTGCTACGGAACACACTGACGTAACGCAATACGTCGCGCAGCCCAACGCCCTTGAGTAATGCGCGTTCCGAAGCGCGCTGGATCACAGGGCCGTCGGCCATCGGATCGGAAAACGGCACGCCCAATTCGATAATATCGGCCCCGCCTGCGACCAGCGCGTGCATCAGCGGCACGGTTAGCGACGGGTCAGGGTCGCCGGCGGTAATGAAGGGGATCAAGCCTTTTTTGTTTTGCGCCGCCAGTGCGGATAGTGTGGGCTGGATTCTGGACATGGTTGGACTCGCAGTAATGTGTTCATTATCCGGCAAGAATATGGGGTACAGACGGCGTACGCCAAAGCTGCCAGCCGATTTTTGATGAATATATTTTCATGGGAGTATGATAAAAAACACCATATACTCCGCATTATTTTAATAAGTTTTTAAAAATACAATGCGCAGTATGCATTCAGTAGACAAATCTGGATAGTGCGCATCGCAACACAACTACAATTTTTAAAATTATTCCAGAATCAATAAAAATCGCCCATCCGCTCGGCCACGGTATGTATATCCTTATCGCCGCGCCCCGACAGGTTGACCAGTATCGTCTGCTCTTTCGATAGCGTAGCGGCCAACTTGGCTGCATAGGCCAGCGCATGGCTCGACTCCAGCGCCGGGATGATGCCTTCGATGCGACAACAGCGGTGAAACGCTTGCAGCGCTTCTTCATCGGTAATAGTCACGTATTGGGCGCGGCCGGAATCCTTCAGCCACGCATGTTCGGGGCCGACACCGGGATAATCCAGACCGGCCGAAACCGAATGGGTTTCGATAATTTGGCCGTTTTCATCTTGCAGCAGATAAGTGCGGTTGCCGTGCAATACACCCGGCGAGCCGGCAGTCAGGGAGGCTGAATGTTTACCGCTCTCTATGCCCTCGCCTGCCGCTTCGACCCCGATCAGCTTGACGTCCTTGCGGTCGATGTACGGGTAAAAAATTCCCATCGCATTCGAGCCGCCGCCAACGCAAGCCACCACATAATCGGGTTGACGACCAGTCATTTCGGGCATCTGAGTAAGACATTCCTCGCCGATCACCGACTGGAAATCGCGCACCATCATTGGATACGGATGCGGGCCGGCGACGGTACCGATGATATAAAACGTATTTTCAACATTAGTGACCCAGTCGCGCATCGCTTCATTGAGCGCATCCTTGAGCGTCCTGGAGCCGGATTCGACCGGCACCACGGTGGCTCCCAGCAGCTTCATCCGGTACACATTCTGCGCCTGACGTCTGACATCTTCCGAGCCCATGTAGACCACGCATTCAAGGCCGAAACGGGCGCAAATGGTGGCAGTTGCCACGCCATGCTGACCGGCGCCGGTTTCGGCGATCACGCGCGGCTTGCCCATGCGCCGTGCCAGCAACGCTTGGCCGATGGTGTTATTGATCTTGTGCGCGCCGGTATGATTGAGGTCTTCACGCTTGAAAAATATCTGTGCCCCGCCCTGCATTCCAGACCAGCGCTTGGCATGATAAATCGGACTAGGACGGCCGACGAAATGCTTCAGTTCGTACCGGTATTCCGTCAAAAATTCAGCATCGCTGCTGTAATGTGCATAAGCTTGTTTCAATTCCGTGAGCGCATGGGTCAGCGTCTCGGAAACGAAAGTACCGCCGTAGGGGCCGAAATGGCCATGTGCGTCTGGAAAAGGATAATTTGCCGCATGGAAAATAGGGGTGGCGTTGTGTTCGCTCATGGTTTTTCTCAATTAGTCTGGAGTGTCCGGGATAGCATCGGCCTGACGTACCGCGTCGATGAAGGCGCGGATCTTGTCGGCATCTTTGATGCCCTTGCTGTGTTCGACGCCGCTACTGACGTCGACCGCGTAGGGGCGCACGCGCTGCACTGCGTCAGTCGCGTTTTGTGCGCGCAAGCCACCACTTAAAACGACCCGAGGCGCGAGTTCTTTTGGAATGACAGACCAATCGAAGACCTTTCCAGCGCCGCCATAGCTGTCCACAAAGGTGTCGAGCAACAATCCGGCGGCATCACAATAATCCTGCGCGTATTCTAGCAAATCAGCAGCGTGCATATCCTGGCGCACCCGCAGCACGCGAATAAACGGCCGCCCAACCGCCTTGGCAATGGCCGTACACTGGGCCGGGGTTTCGTCGCCATGAAATTGCAACAGGGCAATCGGTGCTTGTTCTAGCACCCGCGCTACTTGTTGCTCGGTGGCATTGACGAACAAGCCGACCGCAGTGACAAACGGCGGCATCGCGGCAATCAAGCGCGCAGCCGCTTCGGGCGCGATATAACGCGGACTGCTGGGATAAAACACGAAACCAAGCGCATCCGCACCAGCCGCCACTGCTGCTTGCACATCTTCGCTGCGAGTCAGTCCGCAAATTTTAATTCTGGTACGCTGGCGCATCTGGTTCAATCATTTCTAGGGCTACGCAATCAATGTTCAGCAGCCGATGTTACGAATTTATTCACTATTGCTTATTAGTGCCGGTATCCATGCCGGCGGCCCGCACTATTGGCAAAAAACAGTATTTTGTGTAGGTTTCCAACTTATAAAATGCGCTGCAAGGCAGTAATCCGGCTAGAGTGTACCCGTCAAAATACCGTATGAAAAGCCGGATACTTATTCCAAACTGCATTATTCCACACTGTATAAGACTGAACGGCACTGGTATGTCCAACCGGGAATCCGCTTGAAACGATAGATCTTGGCAGGAATGGATTGGCGGTTTAATCACCGCAAGAATGGTAATGGAAGCATAAGCCAATTGCTCTCTCCCGGCTTACTTGTGATGTCGCTTTTAAGGCGTGCGTTGGTTGACGTAACTGAAATGCGTGCAGGACGCAGCAGTGATCTGTCAATCTTCCTCACTAATTGAGGCTACTGATGCTGCGCACAAAAAACAGTCCGCGAAAAATACGAAAGACACGAAAAAACTTTTTATGCAGCAGTCAAAAAACGGTCATGCATTTTTTCGGGCTTTTTATACCTTGCTTGCAGCGTAAGCGAAAACGTAAAGTAGGCACCTGGAACCGGTGTCTACCCGCTCCAACGGCAATCGTGCGGTATCGTCCAATGTCTTGACATCAGCTGCACTACGGGCAAGCTGCTAAAAACAAAATGTCCCAAGGCAACTCACACTACGACGATTGGAACACGCACAGGTGATTTAGAAGCGTAAACACCCGCGCGCGCTGCCATTGACTACTGCTTGCGTGCAATAAATCCACCGACCACTCCTTGCCCCATGCTCGCGTTTGACAATGAAAATGAACCGCCCACTTCTGCCGGTCCTGCGCCGCTGCTGCCTGATGTCACGACTGGTCCGAAATAGCGGCCACTAAGACCGCCAGCCAGTGTCCCGGTTACCGCACCGGTTAGATAGTTGGCGTCATTGCTGCCGCTGGCGCTCATCGTCGTCGTCACGTTGAATGCGACCGGCACCGAACCAGCAGGTGCAAATACCCGCTCCGCGTTCTGGATCGTGACCGTCGCCGCGCGTGTAGCAAAATTCACGGTTACCGATGCCGCTGCGCGGAAAAAAGCAACGTCGGTGGTCGCATTCGGGACATACCAGCCGTAAGCAACACCAGTGTAAGTGGCAGAACCGGTAGCCGGAACGGTAGCTGGATCGGAAACCTGGCCAAACGCTACGGTGCCACGGCGAATCTTGTTGTGCTCATTTAATGCACCCCAGTTGCCGATCTGTACCGTGTCTTGCGTGTTCCATGTCGCTAGATTGCCGTAGCGATAACTCCAGTTATAAAAATCGCGGCCGCCTTTCGAGCCGGGAAAAGGAGCGCCGAAGCCGTTACCGCCCTCCAGTATGGTCGGATTGCCATTCGCGTCCGGCAGACCATCTCCAGCATGAATATCGCCATCCTCATGCAGTCGGGCGACATTCACTTGGTTCGGCACGTTTCCGCCAGTAATCCAGTCGCCAGCCTGATACACGGGACCCGTACTCTCCGCAGTACGGCATGGACTGACGTCGCAACGTGATGCCGTACTGCGGGGAAAGTACGCATTGTTAGCGTAGTTGGCTTGCGTGCCGGCGACGCCTTTGACAGCAAAATCATAAAAACCGAGATTGGAACTGGCTGGGAGCGCGCCGAACGTGATGGCGCCGCTGGCATCCTGCTGCACATGGCCCTGGGTGGTGCGGAAAGTATCAATGATCTTAGGGCGCTCGCTGTGGCCGTCCCACGATAGACCGAGATTGCTCAACAGCAGCACTGGGCTTGAGACCACGCCGCTCACATCCTTGTTGACCCTGATTTCCGCCACCCCGCCCGAGGCCAACATCATCCCGGTAGCCGTGGTTGCGTCCGGGATCGGATTGCGCAAGTCGCTGGTGGATTTCCCGTATGACTGGACACCCGACCTGGTAAGTGCCACGCCATTGTCGATCCGTATGATGCTGTCGCCACTACACTGAGTACTAGGGCCGTCAATGCATAACATCGTCATCGGCACGGTCGGCGGCGTCGTGGGACTCACAGAATATTCACAAACCTTGTCGGCGCCTGGTAACGGGTCGCCGAATACCTGATTGTTGCAAGAGATCGAAGCAGTGGCAGTTTTGATCGCATAGGTTCCGTTCAGGCCGTAACGAACCTGTGCAGTACCCGAGAATGTGCATTCACCCCATTCGACTGCGCACTGAGTCCATGCGCCCGTCGGTGTCGGTGTCGGTGTCGGTGTCGGTGTCGGTGTCGGTGTCGGTGTCGGTGTCGGTGTCGCGCCTGCCAGAACAACATCAATACTGTTCAGGTTAATCTGGCCGGAATCACCAAGATCTATCCGGTACGCAACCGTATTGGCACCAGCGCGCAAAGTCATGCGCTCGATCTGCACACCCCAAGTATTCCAGTCAGTCAAAGGCTTCAAGCTAGTCTGCCGAATCTTGGCACCATTCGCATACAGGCTCAGGGTCTGGTTACTGCCACGCGCATTCAGATAACGCAGACCGACATCGTAATCACCGGCGGCATCAGCGTTGACCGTAAATGTCACCCCATCGCCCACACTCCAGAAATTGGATGCAAAGCCCTGCCCCAGATAATTCAAATGATCCTGCGAAATAACGATATTCCCGCTGCGCTGCGCACCTTCTACCAAGTAGGTAGTGCTGGTGCTTGCTGCCGAGAGGGCATTGAACTTTGGCGAGGTGGTGTCGCCGACCGCGCCGTTGCTACCCCCGCTACCGCCGCAACCGCCGAGTACTCCAGCCGCTACGAATATGACGCCATAAATAATCGCATTGTGCATCCTGAACATGGCGCTATCTCCTTTTTTTAATGCCTCATCATAAATCCTGTGAATTCTGAAATTCTATCAATCAAGCAGCTTTTTGATTGGCATCAATACAAGGTATTGCGGTACGGAAAGACAATAATTCTGGTTCGGAATCTGTGCAGTAGCGACCGGCCGCCATTTCTACGTTAATTGTCGCAGCGCCGTCCATACCAAACTCCTGAAGTTTGCACATCATCGTATTGCGGCCGAGGCCCAGAATGATAGCGATTGGGTAACTGTGACTGCTGTCGACAGTATGGTTAAGTTGACGTGCATGGACAGGGCAACATCTTTTTTGCAGCTGCATGCTGCATTTTTTATATCAAAATATCTGTTCTGATTTCACATCATGAATTAATTGATGAACTTTAATTTTCTATTAAACAATAAAAAACTTAAATTTATATTTATATTTATACATGTTATTTAAATATGTATACACAGTAATAAATTAAGCGAAAATATATACTTTTAAAACTCTACTCAGCATCATGCGATCGTGATCGCTCCGCTAATAAATCAAAATCGCCATAGACGAATTTCTTTAAAATTTTCACATTCTGTGCCAGATTGTGCGCAGGCATTAGTTGCTTGGCTGGTTTTTTTGCCCACTAAAAATATCGATTTAATTGTTGTATATCAACATTAAAAATTGCACTAATATCAATTGATATTAGTGCAATATAGAATTTTTTTTCAAAAATAGCTGAACTAAGCCAGTTGGCATTTATCAATAAAGCTCATTAAATATTTGAGTTAAAGAACTTTTTATGATAAATATGACAATTGCCACATTGAAATCACCTCGCGCCATGTTGTGTACAAGCTTTACCGTTTTACTTGCAGCCTGCGGCGGAGGCTCAGGCACTGATACAGCCCAAAGCGATGCTCAAATCTTGGCAAGTCGCACCAAGATCACAACATCAGCCACAAGCTGGACACCCTGCGCATCTGAGTGGTCTGTGTGCTCGTTCTCTGGCACCAAACAGGTACGTTTCGGTTTAAACGGAACCTACGCAACCAAAACCGCTACTAATTCGATCGCCTGCAACAATCAGGTGTTCGGCGATCCGTTGCCGGGCGCCGACAAGGTTTGCGAATATTCCTCGACTTCGACACCAGCATCGACAGCAACACCAGCATCGGCAGCAACACCAACATTGACAGCAACACCAGCATCGGCAGCAACACCAACATTGACAGCAACACCAGCATCGGCAGCAACACCAGCGCCAACACAGGCACCAACACCGTCAGGACCAGTCAGCAATGTGGCGAGTTGTTCGTTCTCTGCTGTGCAGACTGCAGTCAACGCGGCGGCCAGTGGCACCACTCTGAACATACCAGCCGGCGATTGCTCCTGGGGAACCCAACAGCTCAACGTCCCGGCTGGGATTGTATTGCGGGGTGCCGGCAAAGATAAGACTACGATTCGCCGAGTAGGCAATGTGCCGGAAACACAATATTTGATCGCATTTGATTGCTCGAACGGCAAGCGGGCCGGATTATCCGATATTACGTTGATCGGCAACGGCAATGGTGCGATCCTGGACAAGGGCCTGGCTCTGTTGAATGGCTGCGTCGACTTCTCTGTAGCCAACTCTAAATTCACGAAATTTATCTCTGCGGCAGTTGAGGTCAACGGTTCGATGAAACAGCGCGGCGTTATTTACAACAATGACTTTGTCGATAATTACAGCGACAGTGTGCGCAACCTTGGTTACGGCGTGGTCGTCTATGGCGACGGTACCTGGCCGACGCTAGAGTTGGGCACGCAAAACGCGGTTTTCATCGAGAATAATATGATGACCGGCAACCGCCACAATGTCGCCTCCAATAACTCCTCGCGCTATGTCTTCCGCTTCAACACGGTGATCGCCAACGATGTGACCAAGGATTTCGCGATGTCGGATGCCCACGGACTGTCGTCATCGCCGCGCGGCTCGCGCAGCTATGAGATTTACAACAACAATTTCTCAGCTAATCTGTCTGGTGGATTAGAAGCCACTGCCATTGGAGTGCGGGGCGGCGACGGGGTGATCTTCAACAACACCGTTGCATCTGGGATCGCCCGGGCTGTGTCGCTGGAAGTGGAAGGATTTACATGTGGGCAGTATCCCGGCCCAGATCAAATTCGCAACTTGTATATTTGGAATAACACGGGTGGTGCTGTTAATGGCTATTCGGACGCACTCGGGATTGATAATACCTGCACCTCATCGGTTCAGTTGAACCGTGATTATTTTAGAACCGCTAAAGCCGGATACACACCATATACTTATCCACATCCATTACGCACGCAATAAGCAAAACGGATCATGGCGAGAAACCGTCTGTAAATAACAGCAGTACATAAAATAACAGCAGTACGTAAACGTGGGCACACTGGCCCACGTTTACTATGCGATGGCGAATTAAATTCGAAATCGCAGATATCTTCCAGCATCGAAATCCTCGGTAAAGAAACTGGTACGGCTGCAGTTTTTCAGACTCGCGACCGGAATTTGCCGAGTGCTCGCAGCATGATCTGTTTCGAAAACCCAATGATGAACAGCGTATTGGTGATTGCATAACGCCTGAATAGACGGCGCGGTTCGGTGCCGAGGCGGTATAGCCATTCAAGTCCGTGCCGCTGCATCCAGAGCGGTGCTCGCTTTATAGTTCCGGCGTGATAATCGAACGCGGCGCCGACACCGATCAATACGGCATGTATCTGGCTGCAGTGCACAAACATCCATTTTTCCTGCTTCGGGCAACCCAGGCTCACAAAGATCGTGCTGGCACCGGAGCGATTGATCGTATCGATCTCTTTTCGGTCTTCTTCCGGCGTCAGCGGACGAAAGGGAGGCGAATATGTGCCGACCACAATCAGGTCGGGAAACTGCGCCGCAAGTATTATGCGCAATCGGGCCAGCGTAGCGTCCGTGCTACCGTAAAAAAACACCTTCTGACCCAATCGGCTAGCCTCAAGTAAATATTTCCACATAAGGTCCGGGCCATTAATACGCTGTTGCGACGGAAAACCCAGTTGCCGCAAAGCCCACGCCACTGGTGCGCCGTCCGGGGCGCAGAGATCCGCCTCTTGAATCGCGGTTCTGAATTCTGGATCCTGCGATGCAGTCACCACCGAGTGGACGTTACAGAGGCAGATGTAACGGGATTCACGTGCAGCAGACCATGTGGCGATCTGGCGAATCGCTTGATCCCACGACAACGCATCGACTGTAGCGCCCAGGATCGGCTGGGAATTACGAACCATAGAACGATCTCTTGGCAGCAATGATTGCATCGTCGTATATCTCCAGCAGCATTTGGTGGTTTCGTTCGGGCGTATAGTGAGTTTCGTATTCCCTGCGCGCGGCCTGTCCCATCTGCAACATCTGCTGTGGATTGGCGTTTGCCCAGGCGATTTTTTGTGCCAGATCGGTACTGCTTCCTGGGTTGAACAACAGCCCGGTTACACCGTCCTCGACAATCTCTGCCAGTGCTCCCAGTCGGCTTGTTATCACTGGCAAGCCACAGGAAAACGCTTCGGCAATCGTGCATGGCGAACTTTCGTAGCAGATGCTTGGCAGAACCAGGAACCGGGCTGATCGCATTTTCTGCATGATCTGCTCAAGCGACATGAAACCAGCATACATCTCTCCGAAGTGGGTTTTCGCCAATTCTTCGAGCGGGCCGCTACCGATTACCTCGATTTCGGATTGACCTTGATCTGGTGTGGCGGCCACCAGTACATCGAGCCCTTTTTCGGTCGAGAGGCGACCGACGAATAGGCCACCACGACGAACGCAGTCACCGGGTGGAGCGTCCGATACCGCGAAATTCGGCTTAATGCAAATCTTCTCAGCTGGCAAACCACCTTCCACGAATTTGTCGCGGCAGAACGCATTCAATGCGATATAGCGGGTGATTTTTTCGCGGTAAGTTCCAATCGTGCGATGAATGGCCAACATGCCTGTGATCGCGGCCGACTGTATTTCTGAATCGCGGTAGCATTTGCGCGGTATCGATCGCCATGCGGGCTTTCCAAGGCAGTCCTCGCAAATCTTCCCTTGCCGTAAAAAAGTCGCTTGCGGACACAGCAATCGAAAATTGTGCAGGGTTTGCACCACCGGTACCTGGTTGGCGCTTGCTACCCAAAATAGTGACGGCGATATCAGTGGAAAAGTATTGTGTACATGAATTAGATCAGGCTGAAATACCCGACAGTAGCGCGCCACCTCGTCCGCTGATTTTCGCGACCATACCGTCGAGAGCGCAGCCGAAGTCTTCGACATCACATTCAGCTCGTCGTTATGCCTCCGGTAGATTTCCACGTCGTGGCCGTATTGCTGTAGCAACCCGGCTTCCGCTTCTACCACCCGATCTTCGCCTCCCTTCAACTGATAGGCATTATGAGCGATCAGAATTTTCATGATCCGAGCGAATTGGACTGCACGATTTCAGCGCCACCAGCGTCCGAATAGCACCGAACTGCCAATTGTTGATTGCTAAGCCGGTCCTCCAGCGGCACGCGGGAGGTGACGTATGCCAGGAAAGCATCCAGTTCCTGCCAGGCATTGAGCGCGTCGATTTCCCACGAATGGCTCCACAGGTGAAACATCGTGTCATGCTGGCACGACCAGTCGAACATGCAGTACAAACGGTCGATCCAGTTGCTCTGATTCAGTGCCAGCCACAGCCCTTCATGACGCATTGACCAGTTTCCATTTTTTACGTAGTTGCGCAGATATATCGTTCTATCGTGTGGATAGAACTGAAACGTGGTGCTCATTTCGTATGGATTGGAGCCTGCATCGAAGCACAGATTCATCGTAGTTCTCGCATATTGAAAACCGGCGGTTTTTACGATTTCCAGATGCTTTGCGTGATATTTGCCACCGGGATAGCAAAAGCCAACAACTTCCTTCCCTAACATATTTTCCAGCTGTTTCTTGCCTTCAATGATCTGATAGCGTGCGTCTGCTACCGTCAGACTATTTAAGCGATAGTGATCGTAGGTATGCGAACCGATCTCGAACCGACAGCCGAGTTCTCGTATCAGCTGCTGCGACAGAACGTCACGCCCTTCGCAATTGGTGACCGGAATATAAAAAGTACCGTTCACCTTATTTTTGCTTAAAAGATCCGCAATCCGCATGTCCGATGGATGACCGTCATCTGTGGAATAGGTAAATACTGCCGCCATTATTGAGCTTCCTTTTCATGTTCTGTTCACCGTACCCGGTACCTGGCTTTATTGTTTGTACGCCATCGCTTTTTTATTTACTTATCTTCCACTGGATGCGCGGGATAAATATTATTCATGATCAATATTTATGCCGACAGACAAGCAAGAACGCCCTGCTTGAAACGGTTTGCCATGTTTTCCACAGTGTATTCCGGGCCGCTGGCCAAGGTGCCGCGACGCAATCGATCGAGTGCTTCTGGGTCGGACAATATGTCAACGACTGCCTCGGTGTAGGCGTCAATGTTGTCGGCCGACATGACGCCGTTTCTACCTGAATTGAGATAGGAAATTTCTGGACCGTGCAGACCACAGTCGGTGGTAAACATCGGGGTACCGCTGACAAATGAGTCCTGAATTCCCAGACCTACCGCTCCGGGATTGAGTAGAACGTCGGCCAGCATCAGTGCGCTCGCCTTGTCCGCGCCATACAGCGGGCCGACATAGCGGATCCAAGAGTGCTGCGCAGCGGCAGCTTCGATACCCTCCTGTTCCTGACCAGCACCGGCGATCACCAATTGAAACGCCGGAATTTTCAGCCGAATTCGGTGCGCCGCCTCAAGCAAAAAATCCAACCGCTTTTCACGGTAAAGTGAACCAAGATAGAGCCCGACCGGCCCCTCCGCAAGGCGCATATCTTTGCGTATCCGCGCGCATTCACGGTCGCCGACCATTTCGCACAAACTTGCCATTGCGCTGGTGTCAGCCGCATTTTGTACAACGGTGATCGATTCGCGCGGAAAGCCGTTCGAGGTAATCAATTCGGCTGTCATTTCTGTGTAGGCAAACCACCAATCCGCCTTATTTACTGTCCAGCGCTTGAACAATTCTTTGATGCCATTCGGCGCCTGCGATTGCATGTTGCGCCCGTGGCCCCAGAAAGCGAGACGTTGCGGATGCCGGAAGAATAGCAGCCACAAGTTATAAATCAGCTTGTTTTCGTGATTGACAATCACCAGATCAGCCGACTTCGCGTAAGCGCCGAAAGGCTGCCAGCACAGCTTGTCGCCCAGTAAGTAATAAGTCGGGATACGTATAACCCAATCGAGGAATCCGAGGTCATTTTTTTTCCCTTCCTCGGGAGTGCCATGACCGATCAACAACAACAACTCGATCCCTTCACGCATCAACAGCGTGCGCAACTGATTGAAAAAAGAAACGCGATAATGTGGCAGCCGCCGCTCGACGATGATGACCCGGCGGGGTGGAGTAGACGATTCAGTGATCGACCTTGCTGCCGCATCGGGCGATACGGACTGATATACCGACTGCGGGGTCGGCTCCAAATGACGGGAAAGTTTCATAATTGGCCTGGATAGGGGTAATTCGACGATTCGAAACCGGTTGCCTCAGACGGCACTGGGTGCATTCGCACATTTCGGAAGTGGGCGATTCGCATCTGCGGCGATTTTCTGCATCCGCCGAGAAATAAAATTACCAGCAAAATCAGCCACATCTGGTCGCGTGGAGCGACCAGAGTTGCCTCGGTTAAATTGTAGATCAGCATCGAACCGATGAACGGTATCGCAAAGGGCACAATGTCGCTGCCGACCCTGGTGCGGTTCGTAACCTGAAGCAACCAGTTTCCCAGCAGCAGAAAAAATAATCCCAGTGCGATTATGCCTCCGCGCGCCATCAGATCGAGATAGCCGTTGTGATAGGTGGTGTAAGGCATGCCAGTGGTTTTGATCAAGTAAGCATTATCATCAAAACCCCAACCGACCCAAGGACGCCCGACAATGGCTTTGATCGCCTCTAACCAAATTTCGGTACGGCCAGTAAAGTCGCCGGAGCGCCCGGCCAGCCCTAGCAGTTTTCCGATATCCATGGCATTGCCCAGAAACATCACGCCGACTGCCGCCACCAGAACGATCATGCCGAAACCGCCGATGAAAAGCCGCTCCCCGATACGGTATCGACTGTTAGTTCCGGCGACGACATAAATCATCGCCAACGCGCAAATCGAACTGATGATTGATGTCATGCTATTGGCTCCCAGCATCGCCGCCGCCGCACATCCAGCCAACACCAGGTGCAGGTGATATTTGTCTTTTCTGGTTCCTATCAGCACCGCCGCATTGGCCCAAAACGTGCAGAAAGCGATTGCGCCCAATTCGTTGGCCTGGCCAGTCAGTCCGCGCCAGCGACCGTCCCATTCGATGGCAAAGGAAGGCAGCAGCAAAATTGAAGCCAGATGCACGACAATATTGAAACCAAGCACATAGCCTATGTGTTTTGGCAACAGCCACGGCGTTGCCCGATAGCGCAAGGCGGCTGCCATCGTGACCAGCAGTCCACCCAGATTATGGACAACGTTCATCAGCACTTTTTCCTTGTTCGGCGACCACAGCATGCTTGCCACCACGAACAGTATCAACAGCAACAGTGGCCATTGGCGCCGCAAGATAGAAAACGCCGTTTTTGGTTTCCCCAGCACCAGCAATCCGGCACAGAGGTAGATGCCAGCCATGAACAATACGAACGGAATCGACTGTAGCGAACTTGTGTTCGAGGTCGCAGCCAGGGTCGAGGCGTAGACATCTGCCATCCACACGGGTTGGGATACTTCCAGGGATCTTTGAAGCGGCATGCCGACCACTGCGATCCAGCACAGGAACGGCACGGCGCCCCAACGATTGATGAAGCCTGGCTTGGGCAAAAAAATCATGCCGTCAGTGGCTGGAATGGACGCGGTATTCTTCATAATCTTTTCCTGAAAAGCAATAAGAAAGCTGGCCCGAAGCGGCTGCTACCCTGATGGTCAGCGCCACATACAGCGGATACGATGTCAGCCGCACCAGTGGCAGTGCGAGCACCGCACCGGTTATTTGTGCCGACTTAAACGCGAACCAAAAGGGTTTTCTGTAAGCAGGATATCGGCGCACGAAAATTTTCATAAAGTTCTGCCCGCCGCGAAATTCACGCCGCCTCAGCCATGCAAGTGTCAACCGTTCAGGCGCCACCGGCTCACTCGCCCAGGCATCGTCGCACCAAACCAAACGACGTCCAGCGAGATGCATCCGGTAAAAAAAATCGGTATCCTCGCCGCCGGTCAGTCCGAACGACGGGTTAAAGTGCTGCATGGCTGCCAAAACGGTACGCTTCATAAGTACGTTGCCGGCGCCGCCGGTTTCCATTTTTGCGCCTGAACGATGTCGTGCCCGTTTGAAATTTGCCTGTGCCCAAGCAGGAGCATCCTCAGGCAAGATGCTGATCACCGGGCCGAACACGATGTCGGCCTGATAGTGATGCAGCCCATCGAGCAGCCGCTGCAGCCAGCCTTCGCACACCGTTTCGTCGTCGTCGACAAAGGCAAAGTAGTCTGCCCGCAGGTGACCCAATGCCCGGTTGCGCGTCAGTGAGATGTTTTGCTGCGGCTCAACGTCATAGACGATTTCCAGCCCACTATCAGTGCGAAAATCATCGACTACAGCACATGCACTTTGGTGCCGGTCGTTGTCCACCACAATAAGCCGCATCGAAATGCCGCTCAGGCTCTGGCTGCGCAACGATTCCAGCAATTCGCGAAGGGCGAGCGGCCGTTTGAATGTAGCGATGCAGACGTCAATTGCTGTCTTTTCGATCATTTCTAATTTCCCTCCAGATCAGAATTGTCAGTACGGCTTCACCGGCCACGGTGCCCCAGATCGCGCCGCGCGCGCCGAACTGCTGGATCAATACGATGGCGGTCACGATCGCAGCGATTGCGCTGGGTATGTTGATCAGCGCCAGGATACGAAACCGGCGCAACACCTGCAGCAGCGCGCTGCCGCCGGTCAACACCATTTGAGCCACGAGGACTACGCACCAGACCGGGATCAACGACTGAATCCCGGCATCTTGCCGGCCCAGTACGGTGGCGAAAACAAAATCCAGATTAGTGAGCAATATCGCCGAATAGACCAGCGCGAAAAAAAATAGACCTGCCGTCAGCATGACCGACACGCGCAACATTCTGGCCCGATCGCTTGCGCGCAGATCGGCCAGGCGCGGGATCGCGATCTGATTAATCGCTGGAATCAGGAAATTGAACGGCGAGATAAAGATACGCGCGGCATTGGCTTGCCCAACACCGGCTGGGCCAAGAAAAAATGCCAGCACATAGGTATACGTTTGTGCCTGAATCCAGGTTGCTGATACACCACCAAGCGCCCAGCGCCCATGGCCCCAAGCCTCAATGAAATCCGGCATCAGGTTTTGGGTGTTGCTGGCAATGCTCAAGGGGGATGACCAATAGCCGACAGCGGCACCGGCGGCGGCTCCCGCCGCGTACAGCAGCAGCACGTTTTGCGCACTGAGTTCAATCCCAGTCAGGTATTCGATGGCCAGCCCGCCGCACAGGATGCCGACCGAAAGAATACTGACCAAAAGCGCCAACCTCTCCCGACGCCGCACGTAAGCGTAAGAGATTAAAAATTCTTTGCACAGAAAGGCCACCGAGGTCATGGCGATGGTGGCAATAATGCCGAAATAGCGCTGCCAGTCTGGCCGCACCAGCATTGCGGCCAGCGTGCCGAACGTGACTAATGTCAGCGTTACTGCGCCCAACATCAACACGCCCAGCAGTATCCGGCTGGCATAAACCTCTTTGCCGATTTCCGGCTTGTCCGGCATGTTGACCACCATTTGGGTCAGTAAGACAGCGTTGCCGACGCCGATATACAACATGCAGATACCGTAACTGATGCCATACAGCCCAAAATCCGCCAGTGGCAACGCGCGAGCCAGATAAACGCCAATTACAAAATTTCCACCGCTATTGATTACCTGGTTTAGCAGGCTCAACATCAATGGAACCTTGACTCTGGACAGATTCACCTGGCTGAAAATCTGTTTTATGAAGTAGCGCTTCATAGCGACGTGGAACACAGACATGAAAAATCCCCTCTATGCCTTCACGATGTTTTCAGCCGGCTCCTGATAACGGCCGCGACAATCTACTATCAACTTGGAGTTGGCCTTGATGAACGGGTAATCGAAGCGGTTATGGTCGGTCGCCAGCAAGACGCAGTTGAAGCTGGCAAGAGTAGTTGCCGTCAGTTCGATGCTGCGCAGTTCGAAGTGATGCTCGCGCATGACCGGAAAGGTCGGTACATGCGGATCCGAATAGGCAATTTCGGCGCCCAGAGCACGCAATTTTTCCATCAACATCACCGAGGGCGATTCACGAAAATCGGCAACATTCTTTTTATACGTGATGCCCAGCACTAGAATCCGGCTACCTTTGACCGCCTGACGCCGGTCATTCAGAGCGCCGACGATCTTGCTCACTACCCAGTCCGGCATATTGCTATTGACTTCGCCGGCCAGCTCGATAAACCGGGTGTTGATGCCGTACTCGCGCGCCTTCCAGGTCAGATAAAATGGATCGATCGGAATGCAATGACCACCGAGACCAGGACCGGGATAATACGGAACGAAGCCGAACGGTTTGGTGGCAGCGGCGCGGATTACTTCGTAAATGTCGATTTTCATCTTGTCGGCTATGATTTTCATCTCATTGACAAGACCGATATTCACCGCACGGTGGATATTTTCCAGCAGCTTGGTCATTTCAGCAGTGCGCGTGGACGACACCGGCACCACCTGATCAATCACCGCGCTATACAGGGCGACGCCAACCTCCAGGCAAGCCGGGGTCGTGCCGCCGCATACCTTGGGAATAGTGCGTGTACTGAAATCTGGATTGCCGGGGTCTTCCCGCTCTGGCGAAAAAACTAGAAAAATATTGTCCCCAACGTGAAGGCCGCGCGATTCGATGCGCGGTAGCAGTTCCTCGTCGGTGGTGCCGGGATAGGTGGTCGATTCCAGCGAGACCAATTGGCCTGGGCGCAGATGCGGCAGCAATTCTTCGACGGTGTCAATCACGAAGCTCAAATCGGGTTCGCGGAATTTGTTGAGCGGGGTTGGTACGCACAAGATCAGCACATCCGCCTTTAGCGCCTGAGAGAAATCGATAGTTGCTTCGAAACCGCCGGCGCGTGCGGCAGCAATGCTGCTAGCCTCAATGTGCTGGATGTAGGAGTTTCCGCTATTCAGGAGGGCGACCTTGCCAGGATCAATATCGAAACCGATCACCTTAAAGCCGACCGCAGAAAAACGCAGCATCAACGGTAGCCCGACATAACCGAGGCCGACGATCCCGATCACCGCGCTTTTGGTCTGAATTTTTTGTAGAAGTGTGTTTTTCATGTTTGCCAATCGTGTGGGTTATTCGCTGTGGTCAATTCTGGTTGTTCAAATTCGGGGCAAGTGACAGCGATCCTGCGTGTTGTGCAGATCCTTGCATAAATGGTCTATGCGCCTCGTGTTGCGCAATACTGTGCGGTGTTGAATACCGTGCGCCACATCGCCCTTTTGGAGCAGCAGTTCTGACGTATATGCGCCGTACTCCTGCCTTGCCAGAGCGGTAATCAATGCCACTTTAGGACAGGGTTTCTGGTGTGGCGTGATGAAATTGGAAAGTGTGTGCGGTTCGATCGTCATGGCTATTTCTCCCTATCAACTTGAATTTTTGTCATTTTGACATTGCCCGTCTTTGCTAGCTTGACCTGTGTCATGCTTCCGTAAAACATGGGAATAATTTGTCTGGTGTGTCGCCGGCCGAATATTCTTGCCGAGTCATCCTGTGCCAGTGCCCTGTGTCAGACTAATTGTCGATGGCGACGAATGGTCATTAATCTATGGCCGCATGTCGGTGCAGTACCAGTGCCTTCGATTGAATTTACCGGCATGAATGCCCGGCAGTCTCCTGAAGCAGCACTTTGGGTCATGCACTATCGGCTAGCAGATGTTCTGTCTGTGCGTTACGAAACCACCAACCTGGACTGATCCACCGCTGTATGCGTGGCTCCACCTAAACCACGAAGCCGCACCGTTGGCATCAGGTGGCCCCAGCAAGAATCGGCTATTCAGTAGCATCTACAACAATCCGATTCTCGCCAACACGGGAAACACCCAAAAGCACCTGCAAAATTCACTGACAAGCCCATTAACTTCTCATTTGCCGTTAGCAGGAACAAAAAAATTCGGCTGTGCGGTACTCGATGTCTTCGCAGAAACGGGTTGTTCATCAACCGGCGCAGGGGAGTGCTGAAAATTTGCACCGATCAGAGCTCCTTTTGAAAAGCAGGCACTTGCGCTTCTCAATTCCTTAGCGATATGTTCCGATAATCTGAGCGTAAGAGCAGCAATCGTTATCGTCGGAAAGTTTGCTCCCGCTGTCGGAAATACAGAACTGCCGGCGATATACAGATTCGTCATGCCATGCACTTTGCAGTCCCGGTCGACTACTCCCTGCTTTGGCGAGTCGTGCATTCGGGTCGTTCCCATATGGTGCCAAGTCCCCTCTTTTTCCAAGCTAGAGGGCCATTCCCCACCCTCAATCGGGGGATCAAGCACTACTTTGGCGATACCAGTGCGCTGCATTTCCTCAGCAAGGATTGCGAACGTTCTATCGAATGTACGTTGCGCCAGTTTGCCAGGCCGCCAATCTACCTCTACCCGGCTCATGCCGAGCCGATCCCTTTGCGAGGAAGACAGCGTGACCCGGCTGTTTGGGTCTGGCTCCGGCTCGACAATGGCCTGAAATTTCACGTCCCGGATCAACGAGCGAGGCTGAAAAAGACGGGTATATCCATAACCGACGGTATGCACCGGATGGGAGATCATCGTAAAAAGGTCACGACTGAGCTTCCATCCTGCCTGCTCTTTATGCAACAGCGCCTGCTTGCATCTAAATAGTGCTTGCGCTCCTTCGCTACCCTCACCCGGAAACACCGATGCGAACCACACCCTGGCGTTAAGCAGGCGCTCTTGCTTCAACACCTCCGGCGTAAGCGCAAGTTGCGATGCAATACAAGTGCCATGCGCGGCCACTGCCGCGTTCATATAGTGGTACTTAATATCGTACAACTTGTTGCGCGACCATTCTTTTGTGAAGCGGATACTGCCTGACTGTAATCGCGGATGATCCATGAAAAAACGTCCCACGAGATCGTTCCCGTTACCAAGACCTGCAGGCTGATCCTTGTTCGAGGCTAGAAGCAGGCGCGCGTTCTCGATCCCCCCCGTGGCCAACACGAACAACTTTGCCGACACATACATGGTACGGCCGCTGAGCGTCACAACATGGACCCGGGAAACGGTTCTAGCCGATCCAGTGGTGTCGATATTCAACACATTAGCGTAAAGAAAAGTACGGATGCGTCGCGATCGCGCCAGCGTATCTCGGTATAGTTTTCCGAAGCGCGCCGGAGGGCTGAACTGCGATATGGTGTCCCTGACCTTGCCGCTTGCAAGGGGTACCCTGCGCACGTCGCGTCTGCCGATGGCGGCTTCCCAAAATGCCGGGTCAAAGTTGTACGGGCCGAGCTTCAACAAGGCGTGAGTACGCTCGTAATAGGGTGCCAAAACTTGCAAGCCAAATGGCCAGCCGCTGTAAGCAATCCAGTCGCGCTTCTCGAAATCCCAAGGATCCAGTGGTCGGCACCAGCCGCCCCAACAATTGCTGCTACCGCCAAAAAAACGGCCGCGGCAGCCGTCAGAAAAATGGTATGGCAAACCGATACCCTCTCCACGGTAAAGATCCCGCGTCTCGTCGTCGGCCTTGAATCCGCCGCTTTCCAACAGGCACGCATCAATTCCTTGTTTCTCGAGTTCGAGCGCCAATGTGATACCGGCAACACCGCCGCCAATAATACAGACATCTGTTTCGACAACAGTGCCATTTTCAACTCGTCGAGTATCGACAAACATTATTATCACTCCCCCGGCTCATTCGGTATGCACCAAAATCGGATTACATATCAACTGGATTAATTTTTAACGGTCACGTTTAATCAGGTTATATAGTGCGGCGATTAATTAATTCCAGCTCTATTTTTTTATAAAGAATAAATGCATTTATGCGAACAATATTCGATCTACAACAAAAGTTCTTTAAAATTATTTGTTGTAATTGATTTACGAATATTTCTGTTCCGTTATATTGGAAATATTTATCCAACATTTCCTATTTACATGGATTAGAAATTTTATGCATTTAAATAATCCATTATTCGGCGTACTTTTTTCCTATGCGGATAAACATAATCCCATACAGGTGAAATAAGACCGGTTTGCAACCAAAGTAATCTTTTGAATTGTGACAATGTATGCGCATCAAAACATGTTCGCGGTATTTGATCGAAGTGCGAATCCGGCCTTAATGACTGGCGCGCGACGGTGTACTGGTACTTAAAACCAGAATGCGATGCTATCGATTTCCATTCTTGGAATGAAAGGCCCCAAGGCCACGCAAGATGCGTAAAATGATCTTTTGGCAAGCGCAATTCATGGGAAAGCAGGTCTACCGAAGTGCCTAGGTCCTGCTGAATTTCAGTTAGAGAAAAATTTATAAATCTATTATGTGTATGACTGTGCGACTGACAATCAATGTTGCCGCTGGATTGCAACTCTCTAACTTGGCTCCACGATAGAAATTTCTGATCTGTTTCAGATACTTGTGAAGTCTGATTTTCATCTGAATTTCGCATGAGGGCTGTCGACAAAAAACAGATAGCTTTGAAATTAAATTCCTGCAATATTTTTAGCGCAGTAGTTTTGACAGATTCGTAACCATCGTCGAATGTAATTAAAAATGACCGAAACGGCAGGCTCCGGCCAGCGATTAAAATTGATGTAAATTCATCGACGGAAAGGGACTTCCATTCAAGCTCACTGAGCATTTTCATATGCTGCCGAAACACCGCCGGAGAAGTTGATGTCTTGCAGATTGAATCGTCTATACGATGATATAAAAGTACTGGGATAGAATAGTTCACCTGTAACACCCTTTTGTTTAGAAAACAAAAAATTTTAAATTAAATCAGAAGAGCGAAAAATAGAAGTTTCTATTTGCGTTTCGCAACAATAGCCTGGCTGCGGTGCTCCATATTTCGCAAGTCTTTTAACGATGTAATTGCCGGCTGTGGCACCAAGCCATTCCGGCGTTTGGCACTATGCGACCACAGCATCAATTGATGCAGGCAACCCCTAAACGCGATCTTCAGTGCTACATCACCCTTGCGCAACATCTGCCAGTTAGAACGGTATACCGCGACTTTATCGAGGTCGCGCTTCACACCTGGCAAGCTGTACTTATATTCACAATCGCCCCACATAAAGTGAAGCTCCTTGGCTTCACGCACAATGCACTCGCAAAAAGTAAGGTAACAGCACAAAAAACCGATCCAGTAGGCGTCGTACATTGGGTCATGGGTAATAGCCCTGAAAAAATAATTCGATCCAGCACGAAAACTGATACTGCCGGCGCACACCCGTCCATCGATTCTTGCTACTCCGACCAAGCCACATTTTTTTGCCAGACGAATTATCTTTTCAGTCTCAGCTTGGTCCGTGGCCGATGCAGTATTTTTGCCATCCATCCTGGCCCGATTGAGCGCAATAATGGCTCGAATCGTCTGATCGTCTATTTCATCCTTTACCAGCAACTCAAAACGGAAAGACGGAAATGTTTCAGACAAATTTCTCATGTAGCGTTGAATATTCCTCCGTGCATTTTTACCTAAACTATCCAGATATTCCTCACCTGTTTTAGGTAATGTAAGTACGATATCCTCCATGTTATTGACGCATTGATAAGGAAATGGAAGTGTGCGAATATTCGTCTGAATTGACGTAAACAAAATAACTTTAGCCGATACGAAATTGATAAATATATAGGCCGTAAAACGAGATATATCTTCTTCGGAAAGACTGATCACTTCATTGATAACCCGTATTTTGCAGTCATAACATTGAAATAAAAAAATCGTGATTATCTTGCCGCCCTTGCGGACAATGTAGGTATTTGTATCTCGGCTATCACTGTAAATACTAAACTGAGCTAATGATGAATATAGGCTGCCATATATCCGATCCATATCTGCACCAATAAATTCTGGCACGTCATTTTCATAACATGAAATCGTGATACCGTCTGGCTCAATCGATCGGTTCGACTTGTGATTGCCGATAGGGTCACATATAGGTACATACCTTGCGATCACATCCATCCGTTTCATACCAGCGATCTCCTCAAATCCTGCAATATTTTTTTGGTGAAACACTGCATCAGGGTGCCTGCCACTACTCGCCTGACGTATCGAAAATCGGCATTGCGCTAATAATTTTTAAAAAATGTAACTTTCGCAGATAGCCCTCTTCCCAGCATAGAAAAATACGAATGGAAGCTACTTCAGTGATGGGAGAGGGACATCAAGCCTGTTTCGAAGCCTCAATTTGCGGAGGCTCCCCTAACAGGTATTGGGTGTGTCGATATTTACCATACGTATATCCGTAACCGTATCGACCGGACTTCACTGCCATATCATTAAATACGACGCCTTTCGGTGTCAGCCCTGCTTGATTCAAGCGCTTTACAGACTCCAATATCTCACCCTGCGTAGTGATGCCGGCACGAGTGATGAGATAAATCGAATTGGCATGCACGCCAATGATCAAGGTATCCGCGACCGGGAGAATTGGCGTCCCATCAATTAAAACCAGGTCGTACATGGATGACAACGATTGAAGCAGGCTACCGAAAGTTGGATGCAACAACAACTCGGATGGATTAGCCGGCAAATTGCCAGTGGAAATAAAATCCATATTCTCGATCACATCGCGGTGGATGATGCTGTCCAGACGATTTGTTCCTGAAATATAATCCGCAAGACCATTTTGCCGACCCAGATCGAAATACCGATGCAGATGTCCATTGCGAAAATCCGCATCAATTAGCAGCACCTTCTTGCCGCTCGCAGCCATGATTGCGGCAAGATTGACTGATACAAATGTCTTCCCCATGCCCGAAGTCGGGCCTGCAATCAGTACGATATTGTTCTTTGAACGTGACAGAGAAAATTGTACGGCGGCGCGAAAGTTTCGCAAACCTTCAATTGCAATATCGGTTGACGAAACTCTCGCCAGCAATGGCAACTTATTGGTCTTACCCGTGCTTTCTTCGAGTAATTCTTTTTGCATCTTGCTGTGCGGAATAGATGCATAAACCGGAATGCCAAGCATTTTTTCGATCTCCTGCGGGTCATCGATTGCACCACGTAACGCTTTCTTGATAAACGCACTGATCACGCCAAGAAATAACCCGATCAACACAGCCAGAGCAATTATCATGGGGCGATTAGGACTTATCGGTTTTTCCGGTGTCATCGGAGCATCTACCAACCGCACATTGCTCACAGCACCAACAGTAATGAGGCGTAATTGCTGCGAGGTATTTAACAATGCGGTGTACAAGTCGGTATTGACCTTGATGTCGCGGTTAAGGCTCAGCACTTCCTGTTCCAACATGGGAAGTTGTTTGATGTGACTGGCAACAGACTTGATTTCATCATTTATGTCTCTGATCTGCCTGTTGATTCCCACTACGATTGGATGTTCTTCCGTAAATCGAGTCAACAATTCTGCTTTTCTTTGCTGAAGATCCAACCATCTGGTTTTTGCTGCGGCAGATTGTTGCAAACTTAGTTTGGCTTCTTCATTCAAATCAATGGTGCCGTGGGCGTTACGGAACTGGTTATATTTTGCTTCTGCTTCTTGCAGTTGCTGTTTGAGTTCAGGCAACTGCTTACTCAGAAAACTTTGCGATTTTTCTGCCTCTTCCGTTTTGCGCGCGAGATTCTGACGCATGTACTCCCGGCCAATCTCGTTGAGAGTGAGGCTGACAATTTTGGGGTCGCTGCCTTGAAGTGTTACCTTAACTATTCCTGATGTCTTCCCCTGTTCCGCGATCGTCATAGCCTTTTGCACATTCTCAATCGTAGTCAGTCTGGAAGTGCGGCTCAGCAAGAATTGCGCGCCAGGTTTGGCAGCGAGTTGCGCGACTCGTAACTCTATCTTGCCCATTTCAGTTTCTATATTGAGCGTCGTTCCTACCGTGCCTTTCCACTCAGTTTTTTGCTCGCTTTCAGTTAGCCGAAATTGACCATTGTTTTCGGCAGTAATTACGAAATCACGGTTCAGCATGGAATCCGGCACATTAAAGATAGGAACATCAATTTTCTCAGAGCCCCAAACATATCCGCCGTAATCAAATATTCCAGGACTGGAAAGCTGTTTATTTTGACTGGCAAAAAATGCGCCAATTAACGGAAAATATTTTGGATGCGCATTAATGTAAAGCCGCAAATTATCAACTGCACGGGAAACCACTAAGCGTGAGTGAAGAAGTTCCATTTCAGACGTCGCTGCCGTTTTTACATCGACCAATGCAGCCATTTCACCCATTATATTTTTCGACTCGTTGCGACGCTCTTCTTCCACGTGGATCAGCAAATTTGCTTCGTAGAGCGGCTTGGCTAGGTACGCGTAGGCTATGCCTATCAGTGCGAATGCCAGGGTAATTTTGACAATCAGCCAGCGATGGTCAAAGAGAATATTCAGGTAGGTTCCGATTCCGACTTCGTCATCATCATCTTGTATATTGTTAGGAACTGACTGGTGAACAGGAATCAGGGTTGGCTGCGAAGTAAGTTGATTCATCATGATGATTATTTGAATAATTAAGGGCGTACATAAAAATGACGCCAAACTAAATATATAACCGCTACTCTTGCCGAGCACACAAAAGCCACTATGTTTTAGCCGTGTGTCGTACAGTTAGCGTGTTCCCTGAACACCACAACTATTTTTCGCATTCCCGCCTTGCCTCTCGTCTTAGAGGAAAGACTTAGGATAAATCGCGAATGATCGCCACATCATTCCGACTGCTTTCTTTGCCAGTGTGACCAATGCGGGTTATTAGTTCACCTACACCTTTATCAATCAGACTGCATGTCTGCCTAAACGCAGTCAAACCTTGCAAGTACGGATCTGGAACATCGTAATTGCCTAGCTCGCCTAGTCGGCAAACCTTGTTTTTAAATCTTGGATAGGTAATTTCAAGAAAATCCATTTGACATCGATCCATAGTCACGATTACATCGGCCTCATACACCATCCAGGAGGCCAGCTTACGTGCTCGATGCTCGCTGATATCAATACCCCGCTCTGCCATTAACTGCACTGACAAAGGATCGGCAGGCTGCCCTATCGGTGCGTTGATCCCGGCTGAAAAGACTTGTTTTTCAGGTAGCGCCTGCTTAAACAATCCTTCCGCCATTGGGCTGCGACAGATGTTGCCGACGCAAATGAACAGGATATTGTTAATCACCTTGGAACCCCAACAGCGGAAGACAACGCTCCTGGTAAAAGCAAGCTGATTGAACGATTCCAGTTGGCAAGCGGCGAGGCAGCTACGTAGATGACATCCTTGGGATGCAGCTCGAAACCCTCAGCCATTGCCATTGCTCCGGGCACACTCGCATCCAACTTGTACACAATCGGCTCTTTGGAAGATTTGCGCACTACATAAACTTGTCGTCCATCGCCCGTGATCGGATTGATGCCGCCCGACTCACCCAATGCTTCATTAAGCGTCAGGCGGCCATTGTGCATGGTGAGCGACCTCGGCACGATAACTTCACCAGACACAAAAACCTTGCTTTCATCCCGTGACAGCACACGAACAACATCGCCATTTACGAGCATGATGCTGGCCGGGTTGACGCCTTTTTGGACCAGTTGCAGGAGATTAATGGGATAGTTTATTTCGGTGCGACTGATAACAATTCGACTTTGGTCTGCAGTTGGCAGTAAGCCACCTGCACGATTTAGCGCTTCAACCAGTGTCATGGGGACATCGTTGATCGCTTGCAAGCCAGGAGTTTTGACTTCACCATCAATATAAATGCGCTTGCTACGATAAGCTTGCACGCTTAATGTAATTTTTGGATCTTTGATATAGCGAGCAAGCTTGGAATCCAGCAGGCTGCGGGCCTGCTCCTCTGTCAAACCGGCTAGCTTGAGGCTGCCGGTGTAAGGGAACTGCACCATGCCGTCATGATCTACAACAAAACCGGCAGGCAACGGCTTTAGCGCGTCATTGATTCCATCTAAGCCCGCCGGTGCTTTTCCCAACATGACCGCGCTGGCCAGTTCAGGATGGTCCCAGACGACAATAGATAAAATATCGCTGGCGCCAATGATGTAAGGCCTTGGCGTCGAGTCCGCAATCTGTAACTGGCTAATATTTTGACTGGATTGTCGGTCGTATTGCTCTTGCTCGGATTTTAGCAATGTAGCAGTAATGATTTTGATAACGGGCGCAGTTCCGGTTGGATTTTCTTCCGAATTGGATTTGGATGCATTCTGTAGGCCCGGATAAACTGTAGTGCATGCAGCAAGCCATGGCACTAATGCCAGCAAGCTCATTTTTTTGAATGATGCTTTTGAGAATGTGCGCATGGAATATCCAATTAAATTTAGCAAACTGTTCAAGATTGATGCGCTGTGATAATTTATTTGAGATGCAATTAAAATATTAAGCGCCACCTGTAATCCCCGACTACCATCGCGAGCCGCTTGTTTCTTGCTGCGTAAATTTTGGGGCCGGCGATAAAGTTCAATATAATTAAGTTGCAAAAATTAAATTTGATAAGTATCAAACTATCAACGTTTCACGTATAACCTCATGCCTACGGCAGCACCCACGCTTATGCTCAGTCTGACTCTCGAAAACGACAATCGCAGCCAAGTTTCTGCTGCGCTGAATGACGGCCGCTGGCTCATTGCCTGCCTTTGCGCCGCCTGGTGCGGCACTTGCAATGATTTTCGGAGTAATTTCGAAGAACTGGCCAGGCGCCACCCTGACAAGCAGCTGGTCTGGATCGATATCGAGGATCAGTCTGATGTTGTCGGTGATCTCGACATCGACAATTTCCCCACCTTATTAATTCAGCATGGAGATACGGTCGCTTTTTTCGGCACCATATTGCCGGACATGCGTCTGGCCGACCGCTTGATACAGGCGCAACTGGAGAAAAGCGATGTTGTTTTGCTTACGGAGGCGCAAAGCAGCACCGAACACCGTGCCTGGCAGCGTGATTGCAATCTGCGTGATTTATTGGAAGCCGCACAAGGGAGTTGAAAGGAAGTTGAAGGGAGCTAAGAACTCGAACTTCCTGATCGCTATGGCATCTAACGGATCAGCAAAAAGACACAAAATCAGGTTGCGTTTATCGCTAACCCGCTTGCTAACCTGTTTGCTAACACATTGGAGGGCAGCATGAAGCAGAACCGCACCGAACGCGACACCTTCGGCACCATAGAAGTACCTGCCAATCGACTTTGGGGAGCACAGACACAGCGTGCGCTTGAGCACTTCGCCATTTCCAGCGAGCGCATGCCGGATGCATTGATCAATGCGCTAGCGACCATCAAAGGCGCTTGCGCCGACGTCAATCGGGATCTGAACTTACTGCCGGCGGCCAAGGCCGATGCCATCGTCAAAGCGGCAGCAGCCATCAGTAACGGCCAGCATCAGGCTGAGTTTCCACTGGCGATCTGGCAGACCGGGTCCGGCACCCAAACCAACATGAACATGAATGAAGTGCTGGCCAATGCCGCCTCAGAACTAATGGGTGGAACCCGCGGCGAAGCACGGTTGGTACATCCGAATGACGAAGTCAATTGTGGTCAGTCTTCGAACGATATTTTTCCGACCGCAATGCACGTCTCGGCCGCCATCGGGATTGTAAAAACGCTGCTGCCGGCGATCCAGAAATTACGCATGACGCTGATCGAAAAATCGCTGGCATTCGATGACATCGTCAAGATCGGCCGCACCCACCTGCAGGATGCAACGCCATTGACGCTAGGCCAGGAGTTTTCCGCTTATGGCAGCCAATTGGAACATGCCGAATCCTGCATCACCGCGACCCTGCCGGCATTGTATGCGCTGGCTGTTGGCGGCACAGCGGTCGGCACCGGACTCAATACGCACCCCGAATTCGGCCGGCGGGTGACGGAGAAACTGGCGCAAAGCACCGGCTTGCCATTCACCTCGGCACCCAACAAATTCGCTGCTCTGGCAAGCCACGACCCGCTGGTTTCCACCCACGGCGCGCTCAAGACGCTAGCCGTGGCACTAATGAAAATCGCCAACGATATCCGCTGGCTGGCTTCCGGGCCGCGCTCGGGTCTGGGTGAAATCAGCATCCCTGAAAACGAACCCGGCAGCTCGATCATGCCGGGCAAGGTCAACCCGACCCAATGTGAAGCGCTAACCATGCTGTGCTGCCAAGTGTTCGGCAATGATGTTGCGATTAGTTTCGGCGGCGCTTCCGGCAATTTCGAACTGAATGTTTTCAAGCCGCTGATTATCCACAACTTATTGCAAAGCTTGCGCCTGTTAAGCGACGGCATCAGCAGTTTTGAGCGCTACTGCGTGTGCGGTATTGAAGCCAACCGAGTGCGTATCGCGGAACTGATGGAGCGCTCACTGATGCTGGTAACTGCCCTGGCGCCCCATATCGGCTACGACCGCGCCGCCCAGATAGCAAAGAAAGCGCATCAGGACGGCAGCACCTTGAAACAGGCAGCACTGGCTTTGGGCCATGTGACGGAAGAAGATTTCGACCGCTGGGTGCAACCGGCGCAGATGACGCGCAATACCCAGTAGTGCAGGCCTCCGTGCCTGCGGCCCGGCGCAGGCACGGAGGCCTGCACTACTTAAACAGCCGTATTTTGCGTATATCCTATATCTAAATAATACAATACTGGATCCGTGTATTTTTAACTGCCGCATATAATATATGCGGCAGTGCCATTATTTTTACTTATACTCCATATTTTCTACACGCCATAATTTTTCTGAAAAAATCAACTGGCCTCAGTTATCGCCTTGAATCCCGGTTGCGCAATGAAACGCGCCAGATGGTGATCGGTATCGCCCAAAGTCAGCTCGATCAGCGTCAACCGCTTGAAGTAATGGGCCACCGGCAGTTCGTTGGTAACGCCCATGCCGCCATGTAGCTGTATCGCTTGCTGGCCGATGAACTTCAGCGCCTGCCCAACCCGCGCCTTGGCGGCCGAAACCGTGCGACGGCGCTCCTCGGCATCGGCAGAAGCAACCTTTACCGCCGCCAACATCGCCATCGAACGGGCTTGTTCCAGTTGCATGAACATCTCCGCCATCCGGTGCTGCAGAGACTGGAACTTGCCGATCGGGACGCCGAACTGCTGGCGGGTTTTGACATATTCCAGCGTCGCAGCGTTGATGGCGTCCAACGCGCCGATGGCTTCGGCGCACAATAAAGCAGCGCCGTAATCGGCCACTGCATCCAGCAAATCCCAGCCCGCGCCAAGTTTGCCCAACAAAGCCGAAGCAGGCAACGTTACGTCGTTGAACGTAATGTCGGCCGCGCGCTGGCAGTCGATGGTGCGGTAATCGGTGCGTGTCACGCCGGCCGTGTCAGTCGGCACCACAAACAGCGAGACGCCGTCGGTATCGTTCTGTGCGCCATTGCTGCGTGCCGAGACGATTACTACGCCGGCCTGCGCACCGTGCAGCACCACCGTCTTGACGCCGTTGAGCACAAAACCATCGCCCTGCGCATGGGCATTAGCCCTGATGTCAGACTGGTCGTGACGCGATTGCTTTTCGCCCAGCGCACAAGCCAGCTTCAGCTCGCCAGCGGCGACCTGTTGCAGCAAGCCGTCATGACCGCCGGCGCGTTTCAAAAATTCCGCACCCAGCACGGTGGCCAGATACGGTTCAATAACCAGACCGCGCCCTAGTTCCTGCATCACCACCAACATGTCGATGGCGCTGCCGTTAAAGCCGCCTTGCGCTTCCGGGATCGGCAATGCAGTCAGACCGAGCTCCGTCATGGCGCTCCAGGCAGTGCTGGATATGCCCGACTCGGAATTGACGATGGCTTTGCGTTGCGCAAAGGTGTAATCCTTCTCCACCCAGCGCCGCACGGCGTCTGAAAATTGCTGTTGTTCCTGTGTAAAACTGAAATCCATTCTGGTCTCCTTGGAGTTTTTGCGCGCATCGCGATGCGCGCGTGGCACAGATCTTTTTTGATCGTTTTACAGCCCTAAAATCATCTGGGTAATGATGTTTTTCTGGATTTCATTCGAGCCGCCGTAAATCGAAGTTTTGCGGAAGTTAAAGTAATACGCCGCCAGCGGCGCGGCATCGTCGTCTTGCGCCACGCTGTGCGCATGCTGCCCTTCCAGGAATGCCGGGTCGAACGGCATGCCATACGGGCCGACCGCTTCCAGCATCAGTTCCGTCAGCATTTGCTGCACTTCGGTTCCCTTGACCTTGAGCAGGGATGCTTCCGGGCCCGGGCCGCGCTTGCTGCCCTCCTGCGACACCACGCGCAGCACCGTCACTTCCAGCGCCATCAATTCGATTTCCAGCGTCGCCACCTTGTTGGCAAATACCGGATCATCCAGCAGTGGCTTGCCGTTTTTATGCTGCTCTAGCGCAATCCGCTTGAGGAAGAGCAATTCGCGTTTGGAGCGGCCGACTGCGGCGATGCCGGTACGTTCGTGTCCAAGCAGATATTTGGCATACGTCCAGCCCTTGTTCTCTTCGCCGATCCGGTTTTCAAGCGGCACCTTGACGTTATCGAGGAACACTTCGTTGACTTCGTGCTCTTCGTCCAACGTAATGATCGGGCGCACCGTGATGCCTGGCGTGTGCATGTCAATCAGCAAAAAGGAAATACCTTCCTGCTTGCGTCCGCTGGCATCGGTGCGCACCAGGCAAAACATCATGTCGGCATGCTGCCCGAGCGTGGTCCAGGTTTTCTGGCCATTGACGATATAGTGATCGCCAACGCGTTCAGCGCGGGTCTTCAGCGAAGCCAAATCGGAACCCGAACCCGGTTCGGAATATCCCTGGCACCACCAGTCATCGCAATTCAGGATGCGCGGCAGGTAATAGCGTTTTTGCGCCTCATTGCCGAAGGCCATGATCACCGGCGCCACCATATTCACGCCGAACGGCAGGATAGTGGGCGTGCCGGCGCGACCGCACTCTTCCTCCCAGATATGGCGCTGCACGGCATTCCAGCCGGTGCCGCCATATTCGAGCGGCCAGGCCGGCGCGACCCAGCCCTGTTTTGCCAGCGTCTTGTGCCACCTGACGTAATCCTCTTTGGACAGGCGCAGATGATTCAGTACCTTTGATTGCAAATCTTGCGGCAGGTTTGCTTCCAGATAAACGCGCACTTGTTGGCGAAACGCCATATCTTGCGCGGTGTAGTTCAAATCCATGCTGTCTCCCCATTTATATTAAAAGCACGACCGTTCAAAATTAATTGTACAGCGGATTACTTATAAACAGGATTTTTGTATCTATGCCAAAACAGGCAATAATTTTCAGAAGTACAGGATTTTATCGGCGCCTCGACCACATGCAGAAAATCACCTTCACTTTAATTCAGGCGAAGAGGATGGCAGCGTGCTTTCTTTCTTTTCACCAACCGGCAAGCGGGCTGCATAACGCTGCGCCAGCACCGCACACGCCATCAACTGGATCTGGTGAAATAGCATTAATGGCAATACGATAGCGCCAACCGCATGGCTGACAAACAATACATTGGCCATCGGCACGCCACTCGCCAAACTTTTTTTGGAGCCGCAAAACACGATAGCGATTTCATCTTCCTTATTGAAGCCCAAACGGCGCGCAGCAAAGGTAGTAATGACTATCGCCAGCGCCAGCAATATCGCACTGGCGATGAACAGACCGCCCAGCGCCCGCAGCGGCAACTGTTGCCACAAACCCTGTCCGACCGATGCGCTGAACGCCGTATATACCACCAGCAGGATGGAGCCCTGATCGATAAATTTCAGCCCTGATTTATGACGATCAACCCAACGCCCTATCCATTTGCGGGCAATCTGGCCGGCGATGAAAGGCAGCAGCAGTTGCAATGCGATACGAATAATGGAATCGGCTGAAGAATGGTTGGCGCTGTCTGCGACCACCAGCAAACCCACCAACAGCGGCGTGAGAAATATGCCAATCAGGTTGGACGCGGAAGCACTGACAATAGCGGCCGCCACATTACCTCTGGCCACTGCAGTGAATACAATCGACGACTGAACAGTAGACGGCAGTACGCACAAAAACAGGATGCCCAGATATAACTCAGGCGTCACCAGCGGCAACAAGAGCGGCTTGAGGAGTAGCCCCAATACAGGAAACATTAGAAAAGTACATGCCATTACAGTCAAGTGCAAGCGCCAGTGGCGCATGCCGGCAACCACTGCTTCACGCGGCAGTTTGGCTCCATGCAAAAAGAACAGCAGTCCGATGGCAAAGTTGGTGACCCACTCAAAAGCGACTGCAACCGGCCCCTCGCAAGGAAAAATGCTGGCGACGATAACGACAAAAATCAATGCCAGAGTGAAATCATCGGGCAAAAAACGAGGACGAGTCATGGAGAACCTATGGAAAATAAATGCACGATTTGGGTTTATATCGCATTAACGCTACTGGCTGGACACAGCGAACCGCAAGGCCCGAGTTTAACCCGAAGCATTGCCCATCGGCACGCGGGAGAAACCGTTACGAGAGCAAAAATATTAAAATACACCTTGCAAGAGCTAGTCAAAATCAGAAACCCCCTGTATAGTCTCGCTTCTTCGGTGCTGCAACAAAATCATCGATGGTTTGGCTGACTAAGCAAAGAATATGGGTGCTTAGCTCAGTTGGTAGAGCGGCGCCCTTACAAGGCGTAGGTCGGGAGTTCGAGCCTCTCAGCACCCACCATCAGTCAAACAGCAACGGTGACAGCTTGCAAATAGTTTTAATTAGGAGTGGTAGTTCAGCTGGTTAGAATACCGGCCTGTCACGCCGGGGGTCGCGGGTTCGAGTCCCGTCCACTCCGCCAGACATTAAAAAGGGTGAACTTCGGTTCACCCTTTTTTCTATTCCACTCCGTATTTTAGTAGTGCAGGCCCCTGTGCCTGCATGCAGGCACAGGGGCCTGCACTACTACATCAATCGTGCGCAGCAATCTTCGGCGTGTTCACCCGTACATCGCCGCACTGGGCCCGATGCCGTAACGCGTGATCCATCAATACCAGAGCCAGCATCGCTTCGGCAATCGGGGTGGCGCGAATACCTACGCAAGGATCGTGTCGCCCGAAAGTTTCTACCGTGCTGGGCGTGCCATCCTTATCAATCGAGCGCCGCGGTATGCGTATCGACGAAGTTGGCTTGATTGCAATCGATACCGTAATGTCCTGTCCGGTCGAAATGCCACCCAGCATGCCACCGGAGTTATTGCCGACGAAACCCTGCGGCGTGAGTTCATCGCCGTGCTCCGAACCTTTTTGCACCACGGATTTAAAACCGGCGCCGATTTCCACGCCTTTGACCGCATTGATGCCCATCATCGCGTACGCAATCTCGGCATCGAGCTTGTCGTAAATCGGCTCACCCAAGCCGACTGGCACATTTTGCGCCGCCACATCAATGCGAGCGCCGATCGAGTCGCCGGCTTTGCGCAACGCATCCATGTATTCCTCCAGCTGCGCAATGACGCCGAGGTTGCCGGTCGCCGCAAAGAACGGATTGTTGCGCACATGTTCCCAGGATTCAAACGGAATCCCGATTTCGCCCAACTGGCTCATGCAGCCGGTGAAAGTGGTGCCGTATTGCTGCAGTAGCCATTTCTTAGCGATGGCAGCCGCGCCCACCACCGGCGCGGTCAGCCGAGCCGACGAGCGACCGCCGCCGCGCGGGTCGCGAATGCCGTATTTTTGCCAATAGGTATAGTCGGCATGGCCGGGCCGGAAGGTTTCGGCAATATTGCCGTAATCCTTGCTGCGCTGGTCTTCGTTGCGGATCAAGAGCGCAATCGGGGTGCCGGTGGTCTGGCCCAGATACACGCCGGACAGGATTTCCACCGTGTCGGACTCTTGCCGTTGCGTGACGTGACGCGAGGTGCCGGGTTTGCGGCGATCCAGATCAGGCTGGATGTCGGCTTCCGACAAGGCCATGCCCGGCGGGCAACCATCGATGACACAGCCGATAGCCGGGCCGTGTGATTCGCCAAAGGTGGTGACGGTGAAGAGTGTGCCGAAAGTATTGCCGGACATAGAGTAGGCCCATTAATCTGGAAAAAATGATTTTACCAGCCTAACGGCCAGCCAGCCATGCCACAAATCGCACCCAGAATTCCGGCACCGTTGAAAAAATCGCCAGCGCCACCAGCGCATTCAGTACCGCCGTCACCATGAAGATCTGCGGGATGCTGCAGCCCATTTTCAGCAAGACCATTGCCACTAGCGCAGCGCCAACCATGAACAACGCATTCAGAATATTCATGCCGGCGATGGTGCGCGACACGTGTTGCGGATCGCAGCGGGTCTGGATCAGCGCGAACAGCGGCACGATGTACAAGCCGCCAAAAATACCGATCAGCAGGCAATCGAGCAGAATTCGCAGGCTGCCGTGTTGTGCGACAAAACCGCGCATATCGATCATTGCTGTATTGGCGATGCCGGCATAACCGATACTGGCGAGAAATAAATCGAAGCCGAACACCGTCAAGCCCATCGCACCCAGCGGCACCAGCCCAATCTCCACCCTGCCCTTTGACAAGCGTTCGCACCATAACGAGCCAGCACCGATGCCGAGTGAAAACATGGTCAGCAGCAACACGAACACACTATGGTCGCCGTGCAGGTAATCGCGCGCATACACCGGAAACTGCGCCAGCACGATCGCGCCGTAAAACCAGAACCACGAATTGCCCAGCATAGCCAAAAATACGGGGCGGTTCTGGCGCGAAAAACGCAGATTGCGCAACGTCTCGCGCCACGGGTTCCAGTTAATCTGTAAATCTGGCGCTGGTGCAGGCGTCGGTGGAATAGCGCGACTGGCCCGCCAGCCGACTAGCGCGAAGGCAATCGTACTGCCGGCGATGAGTTGCAGCCCCCACGGCTTTTGCACCACCAACACCGCACCCAGCACCTCGCCTAGCAGGATGCCCACGAAAGTGCCCATTTCCACCATGCCATTGCCGCCGATCAACTCTTCGCGTTTCAAATGCTGCGGCAAATAGGCGTATTTCACCGGACCAAACAACGTCGAGTGCAACCCCATGCCAACCACCGCAGCCACCAGAATCCACAAGTTGTGCGTCATCCAGCCATAGGCAGCGACCAGCATGATGCCAATTTCAAGCAACTTCACAACACGCGCCATGCGCGCCTTGTCGAACTTGTCGGCAAATTGTCCCGACAGCGCGGAAAACAGCACGAACGGCAAAATGAACAGCCCCGGAATCAGGTTATTCAACAAGCCAACGTCCATCCTGGTCCAGCGCAAGGCGTCGTAAGTGATGATGGTCAGCAATGCGGTCTTGAACACGTTATCGTTAAACGCGCCAAAAAACTGGGTCCAAAAAAAAGGTCCGAAACGCTGCTGAAAGAGCAGGGAAAACTGGCCGGATCGATGCATATAAGAGTTGTTGAAAGATAAGGGTTGTTGAAAGCTTGCTGGTTGGAAGCGCGTCAAAAATGTGGTGGACGACGATTTTATCGACAGCAGCAATTTGCTGCCAGCAGTTTTAAGCGTTTCTGGGGAAAAAGTATACTACTAACTGTATTTAAAATTACCGCAATTAAACAATGCGGAAACTATGGCATTTTTTGGCATACTCCTAATAAATAAAAAATTTATAAAATTACTCGGGCTATCTTGAATGCTTTTTGTTTGCAAAAGAGGAACTCGTAATGCCCGTGTAAGTAGATTTCAACCCCAACTTTGGCTGCCAAGGTGGGAGTGCTGGTTCGGAATTGGAACCCACGACAAGTTACCGCAAACTGGATAATTAAAATAGTCAAAATGCTATCGCGCCACATCATCTGGCGCGATAATCGTATGGCGTTAAATGCAAACTTGTTTGCCCCCTATTGCGTCACTAACTGCGGAGAATCTGCCCATGCGCTACCAACTGTATTACTGGCCCACCATACAAGGCCGAGGAGAATTCATACGACTAGCATTAGAAGATTCTGGCGCCGATTATGACGATGTCGCCCGTGGCACGGAACGCAACGGCATGGGCCTACCGGCGATGATGCAATTACTGGAAAGCAACGATCTCGCCCAGCCGCCATTTGCACCGCCGTTCCTGAAAGTCGGAGACCAGATCATCGGACAGACTGCCAACATACTGCTGTTCCTGGGGCCGCGACTCGGATTGGCGCCGAAAGATGAACCGAATCGACTCTGGGCACACCAATTGCAACTCACGATTGCCGACCTGGTGACCGAGATACACGATACCCATCACCCGGTCTCCGGGGGCCTGTATTACAAGGATCAAAAACCGGAAGCACTGCGGCGCGCGCAAGATTTTACCGCTGCACGCCTGCCGAAGTTTTTCGGCTATTTTGAGCGCATCCTGGAATCTAACTGCGCTAATAGCGGCAGCGGCGACGCTTACTTGCTAGGCGATGCGCTGTCCTATGTCGATTTATCGATGTTCCAGATTATCGCCGGTTTGCGCTACGCATTTCCGCACACGATAAAGGCGCTGGCACCGACGTACCCACGCTTGATCGCGCTGCATAAGCGCGTCGCGTTGCGCCCGCGCATCGCCGCCTATTTAGCCTCAAGCCGGCACTTGCCATTCAACCAGCAAGGCATTTTTCGGCACTATGCGGAACTGGATGGATAGCCGGGTGGCAGATTTTCTGTCCGGGCGTTAGGCTGGATTTTTTAGTCCAATATTGTGTACAGCACGCTGGGCTGATGCGGCACCGGCCCAACCGACTACTGCACTGCTGCTACATTCTACCGATGTGTCTCGAACAACGAAATTCTGTTAACCCATAAAATACTGAGGTATCGCACGATAAAGTATTCTCGGTAATGTGAACGTCGCAACTAAACCACCGCCAAGGAGAAGGATCATGATTAATCAGGATTATTTACAGGCCACGATCGAGGATATGGTGCAAGCAGGGCGCGGCATCCTTGCTGCCGATGAAAGCGAACCCACTATTGCAAAGCGTTTCAAAGCAATCGACCTCGCGTCCACGGAAGAAAACCGACGCGCTTACCGATCCTTGCTTTTGAGCACTCCGGGATTGGGCGAATACATCAGCGGCGTCATTCTGTTCGAGGAAACCTTGACCCAGAAAACCGATGACGGCACACTATTTCCAGCACTTGCCTGGGGACAAAAAATCGTTCCCGGCATCAAGGTGGACAAGGGCAATATACAACTGGCCTTGCATCCGGGCGATCTTGTCACACAGGGACTGGATGGCTTGGCGCAACGGTTGCAAACCTATCGGGATCAGGGCGGCCGTTTCGCCAAATGGCGCGAAATTTATGCCATTTCCGAACATGCCCCGAGCACATCCGGCATCGCAGCTAATGCGGAAATGCTGGCGCGTTATGCTGCAGTATGCCAGAGCGAAGGCTTGGTGCCGATTGTCGAGCCGGAAGTCCTGATGGACGGCGATCACAGTATCGAACGCTGCGCAGAGGTTACCGAAGCCGTTCTGCATGCAGTGTTTCATGCCCTCTGCCGCCATCACGTGGTACTCGAACACCTGCTGCTGAAACCCAATATGGTAGTAGCCGGCAAGGAGCAGCCCGAATCCAGTCCTGAAGCAGTCGCTGCTATCACGCTCAAAGTCCTGCGCCGGACTGTTCCCGCTGCGGTACCCGGCATCAACTTTCTCTCCGGCGGCCTGAGCCCGGTACAAGCCACTGCCAACTTGAATGCCTTGAATCGCTGCGACCGGCCGTCGCCGTGGCGACTTGGTTTTTCGTATGGCCGTGCGTTGCAGCAGCCGGTGTTGCTGGCCTGGGGCGGCAAGCCGGAGAATATTAAAGCGGCCCAGCAGGTTTTGCTCAAACGTGCCCGCTTGAACAGTCTCGCCATGCGCGGCGGTTATGCACCTGAAATGGAAAACGACTGACGCGAGCGACCTAATCCCCATTCCGACACAGCGCCGCTGCGTCCTGTCCGCGCTGCCAGCATGGGCTGCTTGCCTCCTGCGCCGGGTGCGGGATACCTTCGCTATCGATGTGGGCGATGCTAGTCTTGAAACTCTGCACGCCTTGGCGGTCGAGTTGCAGCCGCAGCACCCAGCCGATGGCTTGATTGGGATTGTCAAGTTCGTCCAGCACGAAGTTGCCGACGCTGTAAATGATCGGCCTGCCCTTGTAGCGCTCGATTTCTTGCGTGACGTGCGGATGGCCGCCGATGATGACGTCGGCCCCGGCGTCGATCATCAAGCGTGCCAACTGGCGCTGGCGCGCGCCGGAGTGGGTCTCGTTTTCCCAGCCCCAGTGCATGATCGGGATCACCAAATCCGCTTTATGCACGCTGCGCGCAGCCTTGATGTCGGCCACCACTTGTTCATCTTCACTCCACGCTACGCCGGCAGCGTTGCTATCGGCTTCGAAGCTGCGCGGCATGAATTCGTTATAACTGAGCAACGCGATTCGGAGCCCTTTGCGCTCGACGATGAGCGGAGTGTGCGCTTCGCGCAAATTGTGGCCGCCGCCGAATTTGAGGATGCCCTCACGGTCGAGCAGACCGAGCATTTCAGCAAAGGCAACGCGACCAAAATCGCCTGAGTGATTGTTCGCCAGCGCCACCGCATCGAAGTGACGTTTGAGCACCGGTAACGCGCGCGGGTGGGCGCGAAAGGTGAAGTTTTTATCGGCCGGATCGCCGCTGGCGGCAACCACGCATTCGAGATTGCCGATGCGAATGTCGGCCGCTTGCAAGATTGCGGCAAACGGCGCAAATGGATCGCGCCCCTGTTCGATGGCTTTGCCGGGCTTGCCATCGAGCACAATGTCGCCCGCAAATAACAGGCTGACAGTTGGCTCGGATTCTGCTGCGATTGCGTTAACACTGGATATGCATAGCACCAGCCAAGCTGCTCCGGCAATCCAGTGCCTAACGTGTTTGGCAAGATGGTTCTTCATCACTGCACTCCCTGCAAGGTGCAACTGTACTGAAGCTCGCGCTCCACATTGGAGGCGTAAAGAGAATTATTGCCAGTCAATGCGATGGGCGTGACGGACGCCTTGAAAGGCGGCAAGTACTTGGCTTGATGGATCAGTATCGGCTGGCGGCTGGCGTCGAGGTAAGCGTACAGATTGATCACGTCGATCCGTTGCGGGGTGCCAAGCACCACGGCCTTGAAGCGGAATCGCCCGCCGATGTCGACCGATGGGACGCTGTAGGGGTCCGAACCGGGCGCAGCTTCCACAATATGCGTGGTGCCGGCATACGTAACCTGGCAGCGCAACAGCGGTGCGGCGTGGGCAACTGTGGTTGCGGTGGCAAGTAGCAAAGTCGCCCATAGTGCGGCGGCACGCATGCCGATGCTGGCCTGTTGAAGTGATATGGACATATTCAGAAGCGGTATTCCGAGACGATATGTTTGCTGAAGTTGTGCTTGGTGCCGCCGGGCACGATATCGGCCAGCTTTCTGGGGCTGGCTGCGGAAATGAAAATATCGGCGACCTGATCCTTGCAGCGGAATTTCATTGCAGGACTGAGTATTTCGCTGGCCTTGATTTTCAGATGGCGGAAAACCTTGGCCTTTTCGCTGCAGAGCAGGATGTGAATCTCCTTTTTGAATTGCAGCAATGGGATATGAATCCACCAACCTTCATCGCCGGCATGTGCAACGACGGTTGCCCAATGCGTATTGCCCTCATTGAGCAACGGGCTGCCAATAGCCCCATTAACACGCTTGATGGCTTCACTTTTGATCATGTTTTTTCTCTTGATGGTGACTGGTAACGATAGGACTTGGATTTGCACATAATTTTTAAAAAATAATTATACTAACTGATGTATTTTATAGTTACGCAATATACACGTGCGTAAAATACAGCATTTATTTACATACTCCATTTATTTATAAAAATTTCAAATTCACTGAAGCAAGGCTTGTTCACCGGCCGCAAAGCCTTCCACCAGCGCATCGATGAAATCCCGCACCGCCGGCACCAAACCGCGACGCGATGGAAATAGCGCGTGCACGACGCCCTGCGGAATCGTCAATTCCGGCAGCACATGTTCCAGCGCACCGCTGGCGAGATCCTCCTGCACCATGAATTTTGGCAGATACGTGATGCCAAGGCCATTTAGTGCGGCGCGACGCAAGGTAACGAAATCGTCGGTGGCCAGACGCGGCAGATGTGAAACAGCCTCGACGCCGCCATCGGGCTTGGTGAATTGCCACAGGTATTTGTCGCCAGGGCGCGTCATGCTCAAGGTGGGAAAGCGGCTCAAATCGGCGCTGTGTTGCGGTTTGCCATGCAGGGCAAATAAGCCTGGGCTGCCGAGCAAGATGAGCTCCGTATTAGCCAGCAGGCGGACGGCCAGATTGGAGTCTTCCAGCGGCAGGCTTCTGACGCGCAATGCAATATCGAAGCCCTCTTCAACCACATCCACACGGCGGTTGGTGGCTTCCACATGGACCCGGACCAGCGGCTTTGCCAGCAAAAAACGCGTCACTATGGTGGCAACATGGCTATGCAGCAATCCGACCGGGCAACTTAAGCGCACCAACCCTTGCGGCTCGGCGCGGGTGCGGTCGATCGTATCGCGTGCCGCCTCGGCTTCAGCCACGAGCGCAATACAGTGCTGATAAAACGTATTGCCAACGTCGGTCATCGAAATTTTGCGCGTAGTCCGGTTCAGAAGGCGCACGCCCAGGCTGGATTCAAGTTCGCTGATACGTCGGCTGAGTCGCGAAACCTGCATCCCCAAGTGCCGCGCAGCAGCGCTGTAACCGCCCTGCTCGACTACTTTAGCGAACAAATACATATCGTTCAAATCATACATTTCAGATCCAATTATTCTATATTAAGGATAATCATTCTCGAATTTAACTATTTAACTAATATTGTTCCTATTTTAAACTTAGTTGTCGAAAATATTTATAACCCAATTCTTCAATGGAGTTCAAACATGAAAATCCTGCATATTGATTCAAGCGCACTCGGTGCGATGTCGGTTTCACGGCAAGTGACTGCCGCTACGGTCTATCAACTGCAAGAAACCAATCCAACCGCAACCGTCACTTACCGCGACTTGGCCGCAACGCCGCCGGCGCACTTGGGTGGCGAGTTGCTGGCGGCATTGCGTCCGCAAGAAGGCTATGTTGCGCCGGCGAGTTTGCACGCAGAGTTGGCGTTGACGGAAACCATGCTGGGCGAATTTCTGGCAGCCGACGTGGTGGTGATCGGCGCGCCAATGTACAACTTCTCGGTGCCGACCCAGCTCAAGGCATGGATTGATCGCATTGCGCAGGCAGGCCGTACTTTCCGCTACACGGCACAAGGCCCGGAAGGATTGGCCGGCGGCAAGAAAGTCGTGATCGTATCGTCACGCGGCGGCATGTATGCCGGCACCGCCTATGAAGGTGCAATGGATCACCAGGAAGCATTCTTGCGCGCCGTGCTGGGCTTCTTCGGCATTACCGACATCGCGGTGATCCGTGCCGAAGGTATCGCGATGGGCCCGGATGCACGCGCACTGGCTTTGGACAAGGCACTGAATCAGACCAAAGAATGCGCCTGAGACGCGTGTGCCTAGTACGGCTGTTTACGTAGGTAGACCAGTAGTGCAGGCCTCCGTGCCTGCGCCGGGCCGCAGGCACGGAGGCCTGCACTACTGGGTATTGCGTGAGTCCTAAGCTACTATATTTATTACCTCAAACCAGTTTTTCCTGCGCGATTAGCACGCCGTCCTGATCGGCATAAATCCAGTTGCCGGGTCGCACTGCAACGCCATTGATCATGACACGCAACTGTATTTCGCCAACACCCTTCTTGATGCTTTTTTGCGGATGCGTCGCCAGTGCGCGCACGCCGATGGCGCAGGCATCGATCTCGACCGAATCGCGAATGCAGCCGTTGACGACGATGCCGCTCCAACCGTTGTTCACTGCCAGCACAGCCAAATTGCCGCCGACCAGCGCGCAGCGCAAACTGCCGCCGCCGTCGATTACCAGCACTTGGCCGCTGCCCGGTTGCTCCAGAGCGCTACGTACCAGCGCATTATCTTCGAACACTTTCAACGTATAGGCAGGCCCGGAAAAGACCAGGTTCCGGCCGTAAGCCTTGAACACCGGCGGCAACACCGCCAGCGCGCCGCTGGCGAGTTGGTCTTCGTGCGCGTCGCACATATCGCAGGTGGCAAACGTCATTCGATTCTCCAGCAAGATTTAAAAAATATGTCGTTGCAGCGCTGCAGAATTGCACCAAAAAACTACGCCGTCTGTACCTTGGCGCTGCGTTTGCTAGTGTCGCTGCCGACACTGACGGCAGTGACAATCGCCAGCATCTGAAACAAGCCAATACTGATAAAAATCCACGCCGGATGGTTGCTGTCCATCAGGGCGCCAAATAGCAGCGGCGCCACCGATGAGCCTGCATCCAGTCCTGAATACACGACGCCATACACGCGTCCGGTGGCATTCTTCGGCGCAGAAGCACGGATCAACAAATCACGCGACGGTCCGGCGATGCCGGCACCAAAGCCCACGGCTCCCATCAACATTACGGCCATCCATGCCGGCACCACACCGAGTGCAATAATCAAGGCCATCGCGCCGGCAGCGGTAAATGCCCACGCGATGGTGCGCTCATGGTGCGTGGTTTTGGTCGTCAGAAACCCGCCCCAGACCATGCCTGCTGCCGAGGCCAGCATATACGCGGTGAACGCGGTCGTCGCCAGCGGCAACGACATTCCATACAAGGCACGCAAGCTGGAAGAAGAGAAGCCCTGGATGCCGCTCAAAGCCATCGCGGTAATAAAGAAAAAACCAAAACCCAACCAGACCGCAGGCGCACGCATAAAGTCCAAGGCAGAACCCGCTCCTTCTGTAGCCTGCACGTGTTGCGCCGGAGTCAATCCAACAGAGGTAACAGCTGCCACCGGTGTCGCCAGCACAGCCCGATAGACCCATAACAGTGCCAGCACTGCGAAAGTGACGAGCGCGGCGCAAAGCAGAGCCATGCGCCAGCCGCTCAGGCCGGCGATGACAATCATGAAGACCGGCGCTGCGGCCCAGCCGAGATTGCCGGAAATGCCATGTACCGAAAAAGCATGTCCCAGACGCGATGGCGAAACCCGCTGGTTGAGGATGGTCAAGTCAGCTGGATGGAATACGCAATTGCCCAACCCTGCCAGCATCGAACCCGTCAGCAAAATCGCGTAATTCGGCGCCAGCGACATCACCAGCGCGGCACCGCCCATGCAGCCAAGCCCGGCGAACAACACCGTGCGGGCACCGACCTTGTCGACCACAAAACCCGCCACCGCCTGACCAATGCCGGAGACGATGAAAAATACCGTCATCAAAAAACCCAGCTCCGCATACGACAGATCGAAAGCCACTTTTAGCCAAGGGAACAGCGAAGCCAGCAACAATTGGGAAAAATGCGATACCGCATGGGCGGTACCGACCAAGCCGATCACCCAGGCATCTTGTCGCAAAGTCTGATTTTTATGCATGGCACTCTCGTTGCGGGTGATCTTGATAACGCATGTTGCGGCTTCCTTCACAGGGGCGGCCTCCCCCCCCTACAAAATTACAAAAATAGGCAGTATTTTTATTTTTTTAATAAATATATGCGGTAGATTGCATTTTTTTAGTCATACCATAATCAGTATAAAATCTATGCCAGCTCTTCTGAACGGATTCTGACCACTTTTCCGCGCACGGTTGACAAGGCTTCGATGCTGGCGATGACGGCATCAATATACTTCTCTTGGGTCTGGTGCGTCAGGATGATGATGTCGGTTTCCAGCGTGCCTTCCTCCGGCTCCTTCTGCAGCATCGCTTCCACAGAGATTCTGGCGTGGGCCAGGATGCTGGTAACACTAGCCAGCACGCCGGCTTCGTCGGCGACATGGATGCGCAAATAATACGAAGTCGTGATTTCGCTTATCGGCAGGATCGGCGTGTTGTGCACTGCGTCCGGCTGGAACGCCAGATGCGGTACCCGATGTCCGGGGTCGGCAGTAGCCAGGCGCGTAATATCGACCAGATCTGCAATCACCGCAGAAGCGGTCGGCTCGGCACCGGCACCTTTGCCGTAATACAGCGTCGGGCCAACTGCGTCGCCCTGCACCATTACCGCGTTCATCGCGCCTTCGACGTTGGCGATCAGGCACTTGGCCGGGATCAGGGTCGGATGCACGCGCAACTCGATCCCGTTCGGCATGCGCTTGGCAATCCCCAGCAGCTTGATGCGGTAGCCGAGTTGTTCGGCATAGTGAATATCGATACCTTGCAGTGTGGTGATGCCTTCGACGTATGCTTTGGCAAACTGCACCGGAATGCCGAATGCAATCGACGCCATCAGCGTGACCTTGTGGGCTGCGTCCACGCCTTCGATATCGAAAGTCGGGTCGGCTTCCGCATAACCCAGCCGTTGCGCTTCCTTTAACGCCACATCGAAGTCCAGCCCTTTGTCGCGCATCTCCGACAGAATGAAGTTGGTGGTGCCGTTTATGATGCCGGCCAGCCATTCGATCCGGTTGGCGGTCAAACCTTCGCGCAAGGCCTTGATAATCGGAATGCCGCCGGCCACTGCAGCCTCGAAGGCGACCATCACGCCCTTCTCTTGCGCGGCCTGGAATATTGCATCGCCATGCAACGCCAGTAAAGCTTTGTTGGCAGTCACAACGTGCTTGCCGTTGGCGATTGCCTTCAACACCAAATCTTTGGCAATGCCGCAGCCGCCGATCAATTCGATAACGATATCGATGTCCGGGTTATTGATGACCAGGTTAGCGTCGTTCACTATTTCACATGTGCCGCCGGTCAGTTCTTTGGCGCGTTCGGTATTCAGGTCGGCCACCATCGTGATCTCAATGGCGCGACCGGCGCGACGCATAATCTCTTCTTGATTACGCTTCAAGACGTTGAATGTGCCGGAACCGACGGTTCCGATGCCCAATAAACCTACTTTGATTGGTTTCATAATTTCACTGGTGATGATGTGACTGATTAACTAAAAATAGACAGTAGCGCAGGCCTGCGTGCCTGCGGCCCGGTGCAGGCACGGAGGCCTGCACTACTGAAACCGAATTATGCGGTGCCGTGCCGCTTGCGATAACCGTCTAGAAAACGGGCGATCCGGCCCATTGCATCGGTCAAATCATCTGCATTGGGCAGGAACACAACCCGGAAATGATCCGGTGCGGTCCAGTTGAAACCGGTTCCCTGTACGATCAGGACTTTCTCTTCAACCAGCAACTCCTGAGCGAAGTTTTGATCGTCGGCAATCGGATACATCTTCGGGTCCAGTCGCGGGAACATATATAACGCAGCTTTGGGCTTGATGCAGGTAACGCCGGGAATGCTCGTGAGTAAACGGTGCGCCAGATCGCGCTGCTTGGTCAAACGGCCGTTTGGAGCGACCAGATCGTTGATGCTCTGATAACCACCCAGAGCAGTCTGAATCGCAAACTGGCCCAGCGTATTCGAGCACAGGCGCATCGAGGCCAGCATGTTCAAGCCTTCGATGTAATCCTTGGCATGGCGTTTCTCGCCCGACACTGCCATCCAGCCGGCACGGTAGCCGCAAGAACGATAATTTTTAGACAAACCGTTGAAAGTAATAAACAAGACATCGTCGGCCAGCGAGGCGATAGAGGTGTGGGTTTCACCGTCGTATAGGGTCTTATCGTAAATTTCATCAGCGAATACGATTAACTGATTCTGCCGCGCCACTTCGACCAATTGTTGCAAAATCTCAACCGGATACAGCGCTCCGGTCGGATTATTCGGGTTGATGACGACAATCGCCTTGGTGTGCGGCGTAATTTTTTTCTTGATGTCTTCGATGTCGGGCAGCCAACCGGAAGCTTCATCGCAAACATAGTGTACCGGCCTGCCGCCGGACAGGCTGACTGCCGCAGTCCAGAGCGGGTAATCGGGTGCCGGCACCAGCACTTCGTCACCGCTATCGAGCAAGGCGTTCATGCTCATCACGATCAATTCCGAGGCACCGTTACCGAGATAGATGTCATCAATGGCGACGCCGGCGATTTCTTTCTCCTGGGTGTAATGCATGATCGATTTACGCGGTGCAAACATGCCCTTGGAGTCGGTATAACCGGCGGCATTGTGCATATTGCGGATCATGTCCTGCACAATTTCGTCCGGCGGGTCAAAGCCGAATACGGCCAGATTGCCGATATTGAGCTTGATGATCCGATGGCCTTCGTCTTCCATCCGACGTGCCTTTTCCAGCACGGGCCCGCGGATGTCATAACAGACGTCTGCTAATTTTTTCGATTTCTGAATCGGTCGCACAGCTATTGTTCCTTGTTGTTTTGATACGCGATAGCGTGCATTTTGCTGCAGCGCCGAAAAAGCCTATTCTGCCGAATGGATCGTGTTTTATCAATCAATAATACTTATTGCAGCCGAGATCGGCGCAGAAAAAAGCTACAATGCCAATTTTGCTGCGCTTGCATCGCCCGTAAAGTGCGCCAATGCCCTTGCTTTAACACCACATCCTCATTGATCTGACTGACCTGACTGACTTGACAATCGCGCAATGAAGCTACAAATTACTTCCACCCAACAATACCAGACCGTCACCGCTTACGATGATGCCGGTATTGAAATCAACGCCAAATACTTCACGCACAGTTTTGTGATGCTGCCGGAAATTGCCCCGATCACGTGGGCGGTCGATCATTTCGAGGCGCTTACAACCGAACATTTCAAGCAAATTGAGGCCCAAAATCCCGATGTAGTAATCCTCGGCACCGGCCGGCGGCAACGTTTCGTGCATCCAAAGCTGACAACGGTGCTGACAATGCGCCGCATCGGGATCGAATGCATGGATAACCAAGCCGCCTGCCGCACGTACAATATCTTGATGGCGGAAGGCCGCAAAGTCGCGCTGGCGCTGATCATCGAGCCTGCCGCAACCACCGACAAGCCCAGCCTGACATGAGTAGCATGCGCGATTTGCACCAGTCCAAAGCCTTCGTCTGGACACTATTTCTGATTTTTTCCCTGTGCTGGTTTTATGCACTGGACTTGCGCACGCTAGTGCCCACCGACGAAGGCCGTTACGCCGAAATGGCGCGTGAAATGATCGCCAGCGGCGACTGGGTCACGACCCGCTTAAACGGCATCAAATACTTCGAAAAACCACCACTGCAAACCTGGATGAACGCGCTGACTTTCACGCTGTTCGGCATGGGCGAATGGCAAGCGCGCTTCTGGACCGGCTTGTGCGGCTTTCTCGGCATTCTGCTGACATATCAGGCCGGGCGCAGCGTTTTTAATGCGCGAGTCGGCTATTTGGCGGCACTGGTGCTGGGATCGAGCTTTCTGTGGGCGGCGCTGGGGCATATCAATACGCTGGACATGGGCTTGTCCGGCATGATGACACTCACGCTATGCAGCCTGTTGATCGCACAACGCGATAGCGCCGGCGAGCGCGAGCGGCGCAACTGGATGCTGGCCTGCTGGGCCGGCATGGCGCTGGCGGTACTCTCGAAAGGTTTGATCGGGCTGGTATTGCCCGGCGCGGTGCTGGTAATTTATTCGCTGGCAGCAAACGACTTCGGGATATGGAAACGTCTTCATATAGGTAAGGGACTACTGCTGTTCTTCGCCATTACGACGCCCTGGTTTGTACTGGTGTCGGTTCGAAATCCAGAGTTTCCGCAGTTTTTTTTCATCCATGAACACTTCCAGCGCTTTACCAGCGAAGTGCATCATCGCGCCGGGCGCTGGTATTACTTTATTCCCTTGCTGATGCTCGGCATCGTGCCGTGGCTGGGCATTCTGCTCCAAAGCTTGTTCAATAGTTGGCGCACCGATTGGCATACTGCCACCGCCACCGTTTTCAAACCGAAACGCATGCTGCTGGTGTGGGCCGTTTTCATCTTTTTATTTTTTAGTGTTTCGGGCTCGAAACTACCGTCCTACATTCTGCCGATTTTTCCGGCGCTGGCTTTGCTGATTGCCGTGTATTGGGAAACCGCCAGCCGCAAACACATGATGCTGGCGGCCGGCTTGACGGCTGCCATCGGTGCAGTCGGTTTATTTTTTGTCCAGCGTATTGGCAAAATACCGCATATTGCAGTTGAAATCCCACTGTATCTGGGTTACGAGCCGTGGGTAATGGCTGCTGCTGTAGTGGCTCTGATCGGCGGCCTCGCGGCATGCATTGCGGCGCAACGCGGACGTGCGGAACTGGCCGCCACCATCCTGGCTGTGTGCGGCTTTACTGGCGGACAAATGCTGATGATCGGCCACGACCCGCTCGGAAATTACGCTTCCGGCCGACCATTGGTGGCTGCCATCAACGCCGAAATCACGCCGACCACAACACTGTATACCGTCGGACGACTGGATCATTCGCTACTGTTTTATTTGCGCCGCACCATGGTCATGGTGGAAAATCCAGACGAACTGGAGTTCGGCCTTGCACAGCAGCCGCAACTCTGGCTGCCCACGCGCGCTGCGTTTATCCAACAATGGACAAATGGCCCGAAAGCCGTTGCCGTTACTACCCCGGCAGTGTATGCCGACCTGCAACAGCGTGGCGTGCCGATGCGCATCATCGCTCAGGATGGACGTCGGGTCGTCATCGCGAGCGATCCAAAACCATGAATTTACAACTATGAACCTGCCTACCTTCGGCTTTCTCTTCGTCGCCATTTGCCTCAACGCGATGGCACAACTGCTGCTCAAGGCGGGCACCAATGCGGTCGGTGCGATCCACCTGACGGCGGGAAACTGGTTTGCCACCGCAATCAAGCTGGCCACGCAACTTCCCATCATTGCCGGACTGACCTGCTACGTAATCTCCGTGGTGGTCTGGATCATCGGCTTGTCGCGGGTGGATGTCACCATCGCTTATCCATTGCTATCGCTAGGCTATATCATCAATGCCATCGGCGCATGGTATTTCCTGGGCGAAATGGTGTCGGCACAGCGCATCCTGGCAATTGGCGTTATCATCGTCGGCGTCATATTGCTAACCCGCAGCTAATCAAAAAATATGGGAGTATGCTTAAAAATACCATGTATTCCGCATATAATCAGTGATATATTAAAACATACACAATATAGTATATATATTGCCAGTACACCTCCACATAATGTAGGCAAGCAGACGAACCACCTTTCCTGATACCCACAACATGACCGATAACACCAACCTGCCCTTCCTGCCTTTTTCCCGACCCAGCATCGATGAAGCGACGATTGCCGCGGTTAGCGATGTGCTGCGTTCCGGTTGGCTGACTAGCGGGCCCAAAGTCCAGGCGTTCGAAGCCGCGCTATCGGCCTATTTTGGCGGCCGTCCGGTGCGCACCTTTAACTCCGGCACCTGCACTATGGAAATCGCGCTGCGCGTCGCCGGTATCAAGCCTGGCGACGAAGTAATCACAACGCCGATTTCCTGGGTTGCCACCGCCAATGTCATCATCGAAGTCGGCGCCACTCCGGTCTTTGCCGATATCGATCCGATTACCCGCAACATCGATCTGGATAAACTCGAAGCCGCCATCACGCCCCGCACCAAAGCGATTATTCCGGTCTTCCTGTCCGGCTTGCCGGTCGATATGGATCGCCTGTACGCGATTGCCAAAAAATATAATTTGCGGGTGGTGGAAGACGCGGCGCAAGCACTCGGTTCACACTGGAATGGCCAGCCGATCGGCTCCTTCGGCGACTTGGTGTCGTTCAGTTTTCAAGCCAATAAAAACATCACCACAGCCGAAGGCGGCTGCCTGGTACTCAACAATGCCGAAGAAGCGCAGTTGGCTGAAAAATACCGATTGCAAGGCGTCACTCGCAGCGGCATGGACGGCATCGATGTCGATGTGCTGGGCGGCAAATACAATATGACCGATATCGCGGCAGCCATCGGACTAGGCCAGTTTGCCCATTTGGATGCCATCACCGCGCATCGCCGCGCGCTGGCAAAACGGTATTTCGCCAGTTTCGGCCCCGATTTTGAAACCCGAAGCGGCGCCCAATTGCCGCTGGCCGACTTCAGCAATACCAACTGGCACCTGTTCCAGATCATCTTGCCCAATCATATTAACCGGGCCGAATTTATGGAAAAAATGAAACAGCACAACATCGGCATCGGCTTCCATTACGCGCCGATTCATCTGTTTACACTCTACCGTGAACGCGGCTTTGGTCCCGGCATGTTCCCGGTGGCAGAGCGGGTCGGTCGCCAAACCGTATCGTTGCCGATGTTTTACGCGCTAACGGAAGCGGATGTCGATCGCACCGTAACAGCGATCAAATCCGTACTCTTTAACTAAAATAATAACCAGCCGCAAAAGAGTGGAAAGGAAACGGCACGACGCCTTTTTGCTTTCTGTGGCTGCTGGGACGCATGCAAAAAATGAAACCAGAACTTTCTGTCGTCATCCCGATATACAACGAAGAAGCAGGCTTGTCCAAGCTGTATGCGCGGCTTTATCCGGCACTGGATGCGCTGGGCCTGCGCTATGAAATCATTTTCGTCAACGATGGCAGCCGCGATAATTCGCCGGCGCTGCTAGCTGACCAGTTTCGCCTGCGCACCGATGTGACCAGAGTCGTGCTGCTGAACGGAAATTATGGTCAACACATGGCGATTCTGGCCGGTTTCGAAGCATCCCGCGGTGAAATCACCGTCACGCTCGATGCCGACTTGCAAAATCCGCCGGAGGAAATCGGCAACCTGGTCGCCAAGATGCGCGAAGGCTACGACTATGTCGGTTCGATTCGCCGCAAACGACAGGATGCGGTATGGCGCACCTATGCCTCCAAGGCCATGAACCGCTTGCGCGAAAAGATCACCCACATCAAGATCACCGACCAAGGCAACATGCTGCGCGCCTATGGCCGCAATGTCATCGACCTGATCAACCAGTGCAGCGAGGTCAATACCTTCGTGCCGGCGCTGGCCTACACTTTCGCCCGCAAGCCGACTGAAATTGTAGTTGAGCACGAAGAGCGCGTAGCCGGCGAATCCAAGTATTCGCTATACAGCCTGATCCGTCTGAATTTTGACTTGATGACCGGATTTTCGCTGGTACCTTTGCAACTGTTTTCGATGGTCGGCATGATCCTGTCCGTTGCCTCGGGGCTGCTAGTGCTGCTGCTGCTAGTGCGTCGCTTCTTGCTGGGCGCGGAAGCCGAAGGCGTCTTCACTCTGTTTGCTGTGGTTTTCTTCATGCTGGGCGTAGTCCTGTTTGGGATCGGCTTGCTCGGCGAATATATCGGGCGCATCTTCCAGCAAGTACGCGGCAGACCGCAATATGTGGTTAAGACCGTGCTGCAGGAGCCGCCTTTCATCGAGCGCCGCCAGAGGGATAAAGAATCGTCCGCCATCCCGGAGCAGCCATGAAAGCAGTGGTTTTCGCCTATCACAATGTGGGTGTGCGCTGTCTGAAAGTATTGCTCGCGCGCGGGCTAGAGGTAGCACTGGTAGTGAGCCACGAAGATAATCCTGCGGAAACCATCTGGTTCGAATCGGTCGTTGCGCTCTGCCGCGAGCATGGCATTGCCTGTGTTACGACCGCCGATCCGAACTCGCCTGCGTTATTCGCACAGATACAGGCACTGCAGCCTGATTTCATTTTCAGTTTTTATTACCGCCATATGCTGCCGCTAGCGTTGCTGGCACTTGCCAGGCACGGTGCCTACAATATGCACGGCTCGCTGCTGCCAAAATACCGTGGCCGCGTTCCGGTCAACTGGGCCGTGCTGCACGGCGAGGCTGAGACCGGCGCCACTTTGCACCGAATGGCTGCAAAACCGGATGCCGGCGCCATCATCGCGCAAACGACAGTGCCCATCCTGCCGGACGACACCGCTTATGACGTGTTCGGCAAGCTAACGGTCGCTGCCGAGCAAACGCTCTGGAATGCATTGCCGGCGCTTGTGGCCGGCAATGCCCCCGAATTGCAAAACGATCTGTCGCAAGGCAGCTACTTTGGCGGCCGCAAACCGGAAGACGGCCGCATTGACTGGTCACAACCGGCGCAGGCGGTCTACAACCTGCACCGGGCAGTCGCACCGCCCTACCCTGGTGCTTTCACCGAAATTCACGGCAGGAATTTTGTTATCGGCAGCGCCCGGTTGGGGCCCCTGATTCGGGCGGATTTGCCGCCTGGCTTAACGGTGGAGGATAATGCCATCCTGGGCGTTTGCGGCGATGGCCGCACGCTACACATCCAAACGCTCTTGTGCGAAGGCAAAGTCATCTCGCCACAAGAGTTCCAGATGCTCCTCATAAATCAATAAAAAACTAGAGTAAACAATGAAAAAAGTTCTCATTCTCGGCGTCAACGGCTTTATTGGCCATCATCTTTCCAAACGTATTCTGGAAACCACCGACTGGCACGTCTACGGCATGGACATGATGACGGACCGCATCGCGGATCTGATCGAAAATCCAGAATACAAATCGCGCATGCATTTTTTTGAAGGCGATATCACGATCAACAAGGAATGGGTCGAATACCACGTCAAGAAATGCGATGTGATCCTGCCCTTGGTCGCGATCGCCACGCCAGCGACTTACGTCAAGCAACCGCTGCGCGTATTCGAACTCGATTTCGAGGCGAACCTGCCGATCGTGCGATCTGCCGCCAAATATGGCAAACACCTGGTGTTTCCATCTACGTCTGAAGTGTATGGCATGTGCCACGACGAAGAATTTGATCCCGAGCAGTCAGAGCTGATCTGCGGCCCGATCAACAAGCCGCGCTGGATTTACTCCTGCTCCAAGCAATTGATGGACCGCGTGATCTGGGGCTACGGCATGGAAGGCTTGAATTTCACGCTATTTCGCCCATTCAACTGGATCGGTGCTGGCCTGGATTCGATTCATACACCAAAAGAAGGCTCGTCGCGCGTTGTAACCCAGTTCTTCGGCCACATCGTGCGCGGTGAAAATATTTCACTGGTAGACGGCGGATCTCAGAAACGCGCCTTCACGCATGTGGGCGACGGTATCGATGCCTTGATGAAAATTATTGCCAACGAAAACGGCATCGCCAGCGGTAAAATTTACAATATCGGCAACCCGCTGAACAATTACTCGATTCGCGATCTGGCCAACATGATGTTGGTGCTGGCGGCCGAATATCCAGAATACGCAGAATCCGTGAAACAGGTGCAATTGCTCGAAACCACCGCGGGCGCTTATTACGGCGCGGGCTACCAGGACGTACAGAACCGGGTGCCGAAAATTACCAATACCTGCGAAGAACTCGACTGGCAGCCGACCACCGCTATGGCCGATGCGCTGCGTAGCATCTTTGATGCATATCGCAGCCAGGTAGCACAAGCTCGCGCTTTGATGGACTAATCGATTGCATACCGCCTTGCCTTCCATCACCTTAAAAATCGACGTTGACACTTATCGCGGCACTAGGGAAGGCGTACCACACTTGATGCGCCTGCTGAAAAAGCACAATGCCAATGCAACCTTCCTGTTCTCTCTCGGCCCGGATCATACCGGTTGGGCGTTGCGCCGGGCTTTTCGGCCTGGTTTTTTCAAGAAAATATCGCGTACTTCAGTACTCGAACATTACGGGTTAAAAACGCTGATGTACGGCGTATTGTTACCGGCACCCGACATTGGCCTGGAATGCGCGGCGGAAATGCGTGCGGTACAGGATGCCGGCTTCGAATGCGGTATTCACACTTGGGATCATGTGCTTTGGCAAGATAATGTGCGCGCTGCAAATGTCGCCTGGACACAACGCCAAATGCTGCAGTCATGCGAGCGCTTCAGGACTATTTTCGGTCAAAAACCGCCAACTCACGGTGCCGCCGGTTGGCAGATGAACCAGTATGCGTTCGAGCAACTCGATGCATTCGGCATTGCCTATGCATCCGACACTCGGGCCATGTTGAGCGAATCCGGTGCGCTCATAGACCCGAATACAGGTCCATACAAGCTAAAAATCTCAGGCAAGACACTGTCCTGCATACAGATGCCAACCACACTACCCACGCTGGATGAAATGCTGGGGCGGACAATTAACGGCGAAGTCGTTACACCGGCAAATATTGCCGATACACTTCTCCAACTGACGCAATCGCCGCGTGAGCATGTCTACACTTTGCATGCGGAACTTGAAGGTCAAAAATTTGCCCCCATTTTAGAGCAGTTACTGCTGGGCTGGCAGGCGCAAGGTTATGACTGCATATCGATGGCGCAATTGCATCAAAAAATAAAAAACCTGACGTTACCAACGCACCCGCTCTCTTGGGCTGAGTTGCCAGGACGTTCAGGCCAATTAATCGTTTCAAGTATTTAATGCAGGCGGTAAGATACATTCGCGTCGGCTGTTGCGCACTATGTCCTAACGAAGAAGTGGACAGATTTGCGTAATCGCCATAATCAAACAACAATACAGGAGCATACCTTGGCAGACAGTTCCGTCGAAATGGGTCAGAAGTTGCCGGAGTTTACAGCGGCGATGACCAGTGAAAAAACATTCAGACTCTCCGAATACAAAGGCAGGAACATCGTATTGTTTTTTTATCCCAAGGACAACACACCTGGTTGCACCACGGAAAGCATAGACTTTCGTAATCTTTTCCCGGAATTTCAGCAAACCAACACCGAAATTTTTGGCCTGAGCAGAGACAGTATTCGCTCGCATGAAGGTTTCAAGGCTAAACTGGAGATGCCATTCGAACTCATCTCCGACCCGGAGGAAGCGATTTGTACGCTTTTCGGTGTAATGAAAATGAAAAGCATGTACGGAAAAACCGTCCGCGGTATCGAACGCAGTACCTTCCTCATTGACGCAAACGGTCAATTAGTGAAAGAATGGCGTGGAGTAAAAGTCCCTGGACACGTTGATGAAGTACTGGAATTCACAAAAAGTCTTTGTTGATTCGAACAACCATTGAATCACAATATATTTTTGCAGGAAGCCGTTTGTGGATCAGGCATGACGCCATCCCAGACGGCTTTTTTACTTTACGATTTATCATGACATCTACCCTTTTTCCCGCAGCCGCTTGCAAACTGGCGTGAGGATTTTTTTCAAACATTTTTAACTTGAGGTTCTGATGCCACTGCCAAAAATGCCTAACAAGCCCGCCACAATACTGTCGCCGACAGACTACCCAAAAGCGGCAAAAGGCAAATTCATCAAGCCGATACCGGCACCGATTGAAGCTGCGCCGCAACCGATAAAACAAGTGCGACTGGCACCGATTGAAGCTGCGGAAACAACAAAGCAGACAAAGCAAACACGGACTGAGACTGTAACTGCAACACCCCAAGCACGCACCGTCCGTAGCAAGACCACGCCTGCAGTAAAGGCAGCCTTATTACAAGCAAAACCGATCGAGCGTCATTTGAAATCGAGTACCAGCCGTGCTGCCGACAAAACCGGCCTGCATAAACTTTTTGTGCTGGACACCAATGTTCTCATGCATGATCCGGCATCGCTGTTTCGTTTCGAAGAACACGATGTCTACCTGCCAATGATGACTTTGGAAGAACTGGACGACCATAAAAAAGGCATGTCGGAAGTCGCCCGCAACGCACGCCAAGTGTCGCGCTCACTCGATGCACTGGTAGCAAACACTCCTGATAATGCGATTGAAAATGGCATTCCACTGGCCAAGCTTGGTAACAAGGAAGCTAAAGGTCGCCTGTTCTTTCAGACCAAGCTGCAAATAGCAACCTTGCCCGAGGGTCTGCCGACCGGCAAAGCAGATAATCAGATTCTTGCTGTGGTGCGCGCACTGGAAGAACAACAGCCTGGTCGTGCCATCGTACTGGTCTCGAAAGACATCAACATGCGTATCAAGGCGCGTGCGATGGGGTTGCCGGCAGAAGACTACTTCAATGACCATGTCATGGAAGACACCGACCTGCTCTACTCAGGAATATTGCAGCTACCCGACGATTTTTGGGATAAGCACAGCAAAAATATGGAGTCATGGCAAGAGAATAAGAATGGCAGCGGCGCTACTTTCTACCGGATTACCGGGCCGATTGTGCCGTCATTTCTGCTCAATCAATTCGTTTATCTGGAGCCTCAAAACGGTGAAACGCCTTTGTATGCCCATGTCCGGCAAATCAATGGCAAAACAGCCGTTCTGCAAACTCTGCGCGACTATGGGCACGTAAAAAACAGTGTGTGGGGAATTACATCACGCAATCGCGAGCAAAATTTTGCACTCAACCTGTTAATGGACCCTGAGTGTGATTTCGTCACCCTGCTGGGCCAGGCTGGCACCGGAAAAACCTTGCTGGCACTCGCATCAGGATTGGCGCAAGTGCTCGAAACCAAGCTCTACAATGAAATTATCGTGACGCGGGTAACGGTTCCGGTAGGTGAAGACATTGGATTCTTGCCAGGAACAGAAGAAGAAAAAATGTCGCCATGGATGGGTGCATTCGACGACAATCTTGAAGTCCTGAACAAATCGGATACCGATGCCGGCGACTGGGGCCGGGCAGCGACGCAGGATTTGATACGCTCGCGCATCAAGATCAAATCGCTCAATTTCATGCGCGGCCGCACGTTCGTCAACAAGTTTCTAATCATCGACGAAGCGCAAAATCTGACGCCTAAGCAATTGAAGACACTGATTACGCGTGCCGGCCCCGGCACCAAGATCATCTGCCTGGGCAATATCGCGCAGATTGATACCCCTTATCTGACAGAAGGCTCCAGCGGTCTGACCTATGTTGTTGATCGATTTAAAGGATGGGACCACAGCGGTCATGTAACGCTGGCGCGTGGCGAGCGTTCACGTTTGGCAGATCACGCAAGCGAAGTTTTATAGCATCCGTTTTTGCGTTGTTAACAAAAAACCCACTGATGTAATTCAGTGGGTTTTTTACGTAATAATTTATAGAATTTTCATGCCTATCCACCAGGCAATGGCAGCCACCAAAGCCGATGCTGGAATCGTGAAAATCCAGGCCCATACAATATTACCAGCCACGCCCCAGCGCACGGCTGACATTTTTTGCACTGAACCAACCCCGACAATCGCACCGGTAATAGTATGTGTGGTCGAGACCGGAACTCCCAGTGCCGTTGCCAGGAACAGTGTCATCGCACCACCGGTTTCAGCGCAAAAACCGCCAACCGGTTTGAGTTTTGTGATGCGCTGCCCCATTGTTTTGACGATGCGCCAACCGCCGAACAGGGTTCCAAAACTAATTGCGCTGTAACAGGAGATGATGACCCAAAGCGGCAACGGGTCATGCGCCCCAAGAGATCCAGAAGCAATCAGCAACATCCAGATCACCCCCATAGTTTTTTGCGCATCATTGCCACCATGTCCGAGGCTGTACATGGATGCCGAAAACAATTGCATGCGGCGAAACCATTTGTCCACCCTGCGCGGCGTCGATCGTACAAATAACCATGAAACCAGCAGCATCATGATTGAACCGAAAATGAAGCCCAACAAGGGTGACAATACGATGAAAGCTATAATTTTCAGCAAACCGGCCATCATCAGCGAGTCTGTTCCCGATTTTGCCACTGCGGCACCGATCAGGCCGCCAATCAAGGCATGGGACGAGGATGAAGGAATGCCGTAATACCAGGTCAGAAAATTCCAGCAAATTGCTCCAATCAGGGCGCCGAAAACCACATAATGATCAATCACCTGCGGGTCAATGGTGCCCTTGCCAACCGTCGACGCAACCTTCAGATGAAAGATGAGAATTGCGACAAAGTTGAACAAGGCTGCCATTGCCACCGCAGTTTGCGGCTTCAGAACTCCTGTTGATACGACCGTTGCAATAGCGTTTGCTGCATCATGAAAACCATTCATGAAGTCGAATAACAACGCCAACGCGATCAGTAAGGCGAGCACATACATGCTGATTTGAAGTGTATGCATGGAATCCGTTTAACATTTCGATGCACGCGCAAAGAGTGCATCGGGAGCGCAAATAATTGTTGGGAATTTGTGGCACTGTGCGGCTATTGGCTCTCAAGCGCCAAAATCAGGCTAGATGCCAAGCCCGACTTGTCATGTTTGGAATGTGCTCAAGAACGTTACGCATTCTCTACAATGATGCCCTCAATAATATTGGCAACATCCTCACAACGGTCTGTAACTGTTTCGAGAATTTCGTAAATAGCTTTTAACTTGATCAGATTGCGCACGTCGGGTTCATCACGAAACAGTTTCGACATGGCGGCACGCATTACATGATCCGCATCCGATTCCAGACGATCGATTTCCTCGCAGATTGATAGCATTTTTTCCGAGTTATCCATGTTATGCAACAGGGAAACTGCAACTTTAACTTTCTCAATGCACTCCAGGCATAGCTCTGCCAACCGTTTCGCCTCGGGCGTAATGGCCTTGATGTCATACAGCGAGACTGTCTGCGCAGCATCCTCGAGCAGGTCGAGGATGTCGTCCATGCGCGTAATCAATTGATGGATATCGTCACGATCAAGCGGTGTAATGAAGGTTTTATGGAGCAGATCAATAGTTTCATAAGTCACCTTGTCCGCCTGTTTTTCAAGTACCTCGATAGCATGCGCGCGCTTGTCAATGTCATCGAAATTTGTCATCAACGCGACCATTTCTTGCGCACCTTGCACACACAGATCGGCATGCTGGCAAAACAGATCAAAAAACTTGCCTTCGGTAGGCATCAAACGTCCGAACATATTCACACTTTCTTTTGTTCTGTAGCGCCAAATAAAAATTAATGGGAAATCGGCACTACTACCGATACAAACTCAAAAATAAAACGTCGCTCAATCGCCGCCCTGGAAATTTTGCCCACCGGTGTAGTTATCAAATTTGGTGTATTGCCCCATAAAGGTCAGCCGCACACTGCCAATCGGTCCGTTACGCTGCTTGCCTATGATGATTTCAGCGGTTCCTTTGTCGGGCGAATCGGGGTTATATACTTCATCGCGATAAATGAAAAGGATGACGTCGGCATCTTGCTCAATCGCGCCGGACTCCCGTAAATCCGACATCACCGGCCGCTTGTTGGGGCGCTGCTCGAGCGATCGATTCAGCTGAGACAAAGCGATCACAGGGCAATTCAATTCTTTGGCCAAGCCCTTCAAGCTGCGCGAAATTTCGGAAATTTCGGTAGCGCGATTTTCACCTGAACTATTGGCAGACATCAATTGCAGGTAATCGACGATGATCAGGCCAAGCTTGCCGCACTGGCGCGACAAGCGGCGAGAACGTGCCCGCAGTTCGATCGAATTCAGCGCCGGCGTCTCGTCGATATAAAGCTGCGCATCATTCATCTTCTGGATCGCGTGGGTCAGACGCGGCCAATCCTCATCGGCCAGTCGTCCGGTGCGTAACCGGTGCTGATCCAGACGACCGACCGAGCCCAGCATACGCATAGCCAGTTGCGTGCCGCCCATTTCCATCGAGAACACCGCCACCGGAAGACCGCTTTCAATAGCAACATGCTCTCCGATATTGATTGAAAAAGCGGTTTTACCCATTGACGGTCGCCCTGCCACGATAACCAAGTCGCCTGGCTGCAAACCCGACGTCATTCGATCCAGATCGGTAAATCCAGTCGGAACACCCGTGATGTCGTTCTGGTTGTCGCGATTGTAAAGCTCATCGATGCGCTCTACCACTTGGGTGAGCAGCGGCTGGATTTCCTGGAAGCCTTGCGCACCACGGGCTCCTTCTTCGGCAATTGCGAAAATTTTGGATTCAGCCTCATCCAGCATCTGTTTAACTTCTTTGCCCTGCGGATTAAAGGCCTGGCCGGAAATTTCATCGGATACCGTAATCAACTTGCGCAGCACCCCCCGATCGCGCACAATTTCTGCATAGCGCCGAATATTGGCGGCAGATGGCGTGTTTTGCGCCAGCGCATTCAGATAGGACAAACCGCCGACTTCTTCAGCCTTGCCCACACTGGTCAACGCTTCAAAAACGGTAATCACATCGGCTGGCCTGGAGGCATTAATCAGTTTAACGATATGCTGGAAAATGACGCGATGGTCAAAGCGGTAAAAATCGTCATTATGCAAAAAATCGGCAATCCTGTCCCAAGCCGCATTATCAAGCAGCAAACCACCCAATACTGATTGTTCTGCTTCAATCGAATGGGGCGGTACGCGAAGAGATTCTAGTTGAGGATCGGAACGATTGTTCATGGCGCGCATTATACCGCTCTCGCATTCTGGTTCAGGTCGTGATCGACCTTAAGCGACAAAAAATTTCCGGTTGCGGGCAATGCAAATTGTTAATCGATGGGAAGCATGCCTGAACTTCTTGAAATAGTACGGTAGTACGGGGGGGTTATAAAAATTGGGCAAAAAAAACCGGGCAAGCCCGGTTTTTCATACAGCATTTACAGCAACGCGACTAAGCGTGTTCGCCCAAAACGGCAACCGTCAGATCAATTAGCACATCAGTGTGCAACACAACCGAAATAGCGTGGTCGCCGACAGTCTTGATTTGCCCTTGCTCCAAGCGCACCTGTGCTTTTTCAACTGCAAAGCCTTGTTTGCTCAACGCTTCAGCAATATCGGCAGTGGTAACAGAGCCGAACAAGCGGCCATCGACACCCGATTTTTGGATGATTTGTACCGTTAAGCCAGTCAATTTTGTGGCTAATGCTTGTGCAATCACCAGTTTAGCTAATGCAGCTGTTTCGAGTTCTGCACGCTTGACTTCAAATTCAGCGATGGCATGTGTTGTCGCGCGACGCGCTAAACGTTGTGGGATCAGGAAATTGCGTGCATAACCGTCTTTGACGCGAACTACCTCGCCTAGGCTGCCGAGATTAACGACTTTATCTAACAGAATAACTTGCATATTTTTCTCCGAATTTTCGTAACTGAGTCTGCCGTCAATTACGCGGTGTGCAGATCGGTGTACGGCATCAGCGCGAGGAAACGTGCGCGTTTAATTGCCGTATCAACCTGGCGCTGATAGATAGCCTTGGTACCGGTCAGGCGTGCTGGCATGATCTTGCCGTTTTCTTGAATGAAATCCTTGAGCGTGTCCATGTCTTTGTAATCGACCTGCGCTACATGTCCTGCTGCAAAACGGCAGAATTTCTTGCGCTTGAACAATGGATTTTGCTGCTGACGCTTCAATTTGAGCTTGCTTTTATCGAACTTTTTACCGAATGCCATTTTTGGCTCCTGTATTTTTAACAATTTTCTAACGGATGTGTCTCGAAATCCACAATATGGAATACAAGACTTTTGCTGTTACGGTTCTTGCGTGCCAGGAATCCCGTGAACTGGAACATACTGCCTAAATCAGCCTGATTGAATTGTCCTGAAACTTCGCCTGCGGCTAGCGCTGCGATTTCAAACTCGGCCAATCTGTCAGTGCCTGCTTCCATCTGTTGCGAACTGTGCAGTAGTCTTGCCGACACCATCGGAACACCTGCCGGGGTGTAACGCAAAACATCGCGTTCAACAATACTGGCAACAAATTGGAGCCGGTTCACACTGTTCGGCTCACTACCTGATACACAATTACGCAGCTGCTGCGACGGGTGCCGGGGCTGGTGCCTCAGTACGATGGCTCTTTGCAGCATCTTCCTTTTGCACGTTCTTCATCATCGGCGATGGAGCTGTTTCAGCTTTCTTCATCTTGATGGTGAGGTGGCGCAGGATGGCATCGTTGAATTTGAATGCTGTTTCAATTTCGACCAAGGTCTCGTTATCACATTCAATATTCATGCAAACGTAATGCGCTTTAGCAAGCTTCTGGATCATGTAAGCCATTTGGCGACGACCCCAGTCTTCCACGCGATGGATCTGACCGCCGCGCGCAGTAACGCTGGCTTTGTAGCGCTCGATCATTGCAGGCACTTGCTCGCTTTGATCTGGATGAACGATAAATACTATTTCATAGTGACGCATATAAACTCCTTATGGACTGATTAAAAAATCGCCCACCTCGGCGTCAAGACGAGTGTGGGAAGAGAAAAGCCCAAAATTGTACTGCTAAACCATCAAAAATTCAAGAGCACCGACAACATGCAACCTAGAAAGCCAAAAAATTACCAAGCGTAATGTGTAAATAAAAACGAATAAACTTGCATTCGGTGATGCACTGTACAAAAATACAGACTGTTTTTATGAACAGCCTAAAAAAACCATGCTAAAGCTTACTGCACGTCAAGAACAAATTTTGAACCTGATCAAAAATGCGATCGAAAACACAGGATTTCCTCCGACCCGCGCAGAAATCGCGACTGAACTCGGCTTTCGCTCAGTCAACGCCGCTGAAGAACATCTGCAAGCACTGGCGCGCAAGGGCGTAATTCAAATTACGCCGGGCATATCGCGCGGAATTCGCTTATGTGACATGCGCAATCAAGAGCACAACCATCATGGCCTCGGTACGGAAATGACTTTGCCGCACGCTGCTCTAATGCAGTTAAGCCTGCCTTTGGTTGGCCGCGTGGCAGCCGGCTCGCCGATCCTTGCAATGGAACATATTCAGGCAACCTATCAAGTTGACCCTAGCCTGTTTTCCAGCAAGCCCGACTTTCTGCTGAAAGTGCGGGGAATGTCCATGCGCGATGCAGGCATTCTGGATGGCGACTTGCTGGCTGTTAAAAAGGTTGATAGTGTTAAAAACGGTCAGATTATTGTAGCCAGGCTAGGCGACGATGTGACCGTCAAGCGCTACCGAAAAACTGGCGCGCTGATCGAGCTACTTCCGGAAAATCCTGACTTCACCCCGATAAAAGTCAAATCGGACGACGACAGCTTCGCCCTTGAAGGCCTGGCAGTTGGGTTGCTACGCTCGTGGGCCTAAGAATACTTACCGTGTAATCACGGCAAATCAACATGAAAGCGCTTCGTATACCAGCAAATCGACAAGCTTGGGAAGCACCTTTTGGAATTTTCGCCACGCAAATACCGAGCATGAATACGCTTCAATAGTGTTCCGTGCTTGTTCGAATTAAACTAAAAAAACATGGGGTATAGTAAATAATATAGCAATTACCGCATGTATACAATGCTTAATATGAAAATACTATGCATGGTATTAAAATATCGCATTAAACTTTACACTATTGTCTGCTTAGGATTTTTTTAGCAATTCCACGCAGAATATTGACTTCCTCCGTCTCCAGTCGAGTACGCGCGAACAAACGTTTTAGACGCGGCATCAGTTTTTTGGGTTGTTCGGGATTCAGAAAGCCGATTGCGGTCAGCGCCTGCTCCAAATGCGCATACATACCTTCAATTTCAGCAATGCCGGCGGCAGCGCCCTGAAAGCCGATGCCGCTGACCGGCACACCATCGCCGATAGCGGCTACCCGGCATTCGTAGGCCAGCACTTGCGCTGCCTGCGCCAGATTGAGGGAAGAATAAAGCGGATTGGCAGGAATATTGATCAGCACATTGCATTTTTCAACTATCCCGTTCGGCAAACCAAAGCGCTCGTTGCCGAATATCAGCGCCGCATTCAGGCTGCCATCCGTGGCTAACTGGCTGGCCAGATTGCGCGGCGACACGATGGGTGGTGAAAATTCGCGCAATCGGGCACTAACGGCAGCAGCAAAATTACACCCTTCCAGCGCCTCTTCGATCGAACCGACTTCGCGTGCGGCGGCAAGAATGTCGTGTGCGCTACTGGCAAACGCAATCGCTTCGTCCTGCTGCGTCATGTTTGCAAAGCGAGGATTAACCAGCACCATATCCGAAAAACCCATGGTTTTCATGGCACGCGCAACCGACCCGATGTTGCCTGAACGACTGGTTTCCACCAGGATAAAACGCAGGCGCCGAAAAAGAGACGTATTGGTTTGCTGCAGGTTCATTTAAAATAGCGCCATTGCGCGGTTAATACAGGGAAATCAGATGTCTTGCACAGACATCCGGGTCACAAATATACCGCATCGCTCTTTAATTTATGTTGTGCGGTTTTGGTTGCGGCGTTATTGCTTGCAAGCAGTGCCGCCATTTTAACGGAACCACTATGCATCCAATGCTCAATACGGCGGTCAAGGCCGCCCGCCGCGGTGCGGCGATCATCAATCGCGCCGCATTCGACCTCGACCGCGTTACCGTCACCGAAAAACAACATAACGACTTCGTGACCGATGTTGACCAGGCAGCCGAACAGGCGATCATTGAAATCTTGCAAAATGCCTACCCTAGTCACGCCACTCTCGCCGAAGAATCCGGCGCATCCATTAATCTTAACGATGAAAATGAAAACGTCTGGATCATCGACCCACTCGACGGCACCACCAACTTCATCCACGGTTATCCCCAATACTGCGTATCAATTGCGCTGCAGCAGCGCGGCGTCATCACGCAAGCGGTGGTGTATGACCCGAGTCGCAACGATTTATTTACGGCCAGCAAAGGCGCTGGCGCACACTTGAACGAGAAGCGCATCCGCGTAACCAAGCGCGACAAACTCGTCGACGCCTTGCTTGGCACCAGCCTGACCCACGCCAATGTCAAGAATATGGATGAATTTCTCAAAATGTATGGCCTGATGTCGCAAAAATCGCATGGGATACGCCAAGGCGGTTCTGCCGCACTGGATTTGGCCTATCTGGCTTGTGGATATATTGACGGTTATTTCATCAAGGGTTTGCGACCTTGGGATATCGCGGCAGGATCGCTGCTGGTCACTGAAGCTGGCGGCATCATGGGCGATTTCTCCGGCGAATCCGATTACCTGAATCAGGGCAACATCATTGCCGGCAACCCCAAGGTATTCGCGCAAATGCTGGCTGCATTGACGCCATTCGCGGGCAAATAAATTTTTGGCATAAAAAATCACCGGCCATTCGGACGATGGTTTTTTGCTTTACGAGGCCGACAACAGCGCCTAAAGGTTAAATCCCACTTGTGCCGTACTGCTGCTATACTGCGGCACGCGACAGCTTACCAGTCCCCTTGTCGCTGTCTATTACGACTTTTCCGCATACCGATCTGTTTGCCTGCGACTGACGCCTTGAATGGCGACAGGCCGATCTTTTTAAAATCATCCATGCTATTTACTGAACTCGGCCTGTCCGATGCAATTCTTCGTGCTGTAACCGAAAAAGGCTACACCACTCCAACCCCTATTCAAGCGCAAGCCATCCCTGCCGTGCTGGCGGGCGGCGACTTGCTGGCCGGCGCCCAGACCGGCACCGGCAAAACGGCCGCTTTTACGCTACCAATTCTGCACCGGCTAGCTAGCGCCGCAAAAAACCCGAATCTGCAAGGCACGCCCATTCGCACCCTGATTCTGACACCGACCCGCGAACTGGCGGCGCAGATCGAAGAAAGTGTGCGTCAATACGGAAAATACGTGAAGCTGACTTCTGCGGTCATTTTCGGCGGTGTAGGCATCAACCCGCAAATCAAGGTACTCAAACACGGCGTCGATATCCTGGTCGCCACGCCGGGGCGTTTGCTGGATCACATGCAGCAAGGCACGATCAATCTGAATCATGTTGAAATTCTGGTGCTGGACGAAGCCGACCGCATGCTCGACATGGGCTTCATCAAGGACATCAAGCGCGTCTTGGCTGTGTTGCCGAAAAAACGCCAGAATCTGCTGTTTTCCGCCACGTTCTCTGAGGAGATCAAGACGCTGGCCGATGGCTTGCTCAATGCGCCGGCCATGATCGAAGTAGCACGACGCAATTCGACCGTAGAAATCATTGCGCAAAAAGTGCATCCGGTTGATCGTGATAAAAAACATCCGATGCTGACCCACTTGATCAAAACCCATCAATGGTCGCAAGTGCTGGTCTTTACCCGCACCAAACATGGCGCCAACAAATTGGTCGAGCAACTGGAAAAAGATGCCATCAGCGCGATGGCGATCCACGGCAACAAGAGCCAGTCTGCCCGCACCAAGGCACTGGCGGAATTTAAGGGTGGAAATTTACAAGTGCTGGTTGCTACCGACATTGCCGCGCGCGGTATAGATATCGACCAATTGCCGCACGTGGTCAATTACGATCTGCCGAACGTGGCAGAGGATTATGTCCACCGGATTGGCCGTACCGGCCGCGCCGGTGCCGCTGGCGAAGCGATTTCGCTGGTCTGTGTTGATGAATTCAGTCTTCTAAAAGACATCGAAAAGCTGATCAAGCGCGAATTACCACGTGAAATCATCGATGGTTTTGAGCCAGATCCTCATGCCAAAGCGCAACCGATTCAGCTGCGTAGCGGTGGCGGTGGCGGCAGAAATCAACAGCCACGCGCAAATGCTGGCGCTGGCAAACCACGTAGCGGCGCACCGCGCTCCGGCCCGGCGCAAGCCAATGGGAACGTAGCAGTGCGCTCATCGGCACAACACCGTTCAGGCGGCCGTGGTCGTTAAACCGATTGTGGCGTAGCTTGACTGTGCTTATGCTTTTATCCCGTGCTAAATAAGGCGTGATAAGAGCCGTTCGCCTCAAGTAAACCGAAAGATGTCGCACAAGAACGATGCTTGCAAATATGATTGAGCACACTGCGCTACCACATCAATAATATTGCCGAACCAGCATCTCAACCACACAAACCGGCTTCTCGCTTCCCTGCCGTTCCATGACGACTTCCCAGCTTGCTTGAACGCCTCCCTCAATATCATCAACGGCGAGTAAAGTCAGGTGTGCGCGCAAGCGGCTGCCAACTGGCACCGGAGCCGGGAAGCGCACCTTGTTCAAGCCATAATTAAGACCCATCTTCACCCCTTTCATGGCAATCGACTCTTCCATAAACATCGGCAATAACGACAAGGTCAGAAAGCCGTGCGCCACGGTCGTGCCGAAAGGGGACTCGCGCCGGCTACGCTCAACATCCAGATGAATCCATTGACAGTCGCCAGTAGCTTGTGCGAACTGATCGACGCGCTGCTGCGTAATATCGACCCAGCTGGAACTCGCGACTTTTTGTCCGACCAACACTTTTAATTCTTCTTGCGAACCAATGATGCGCATTACACCCTCTCAATAATGGGTACATCCAAACTATCTGGCCGAACAATAAATACAAAAATAAAAACCGCTGACAGGCACAAGTCTGTCAGCGGAGTTCTCGCCGATTTCTCCTGCATCTGCTGCACCATCGGCTGGTTCTTTATGCTAGAAATGTTCTTCTATTTGCCAAACTCCATCGCCAATAAGCACAACGAGTTCCGTCGCTTCGTTTGTGAGGATGCGATCAGTTAAGGGCACCTCGAATAACCGCGTTTTCCATCATTTGATAGAGAAGGCGACTTCATCCGAGCAGCCAGGTGCAATTTTTTTCTGAAACCTGTCGGAAGCAGCGAGTTGATCCGAAGTTTTTGTTGAATTTCGGGTGACGCTGCCGATTTTTATCGGCTTTCAGTCGGCAGTTTCGCCGTTTTAGAATGCCGCAAGACCTTTTTCTTTCAGGAACACCATGCGTTTCAAGTTGTAGCTTGCTGCCTTGAGGTTTAGTGCAAACGTGGTGCGTACAATGCCCATGCAGCGCACCAGTTTGCCGCCCATCTGCGCCAGTGCACCGTAAGCGTGCAGCGCTACCACGTTTTAAATGTGTTGTAGAGCGGTTAAGCAGCGCGACGAAACGGCAGTAGATCATCGATGTCGCTATTGAGACAGGTTGGTAATTTTTCCAGCACCATCTTGAGCCAGTCGGCAGGGTCGAGCCCATTGAGTTTGGCGGTGGCCAATAAGGATTGAATCGCGGCAGCGCGTCGTCCGGCGCGCTCAGATCCCACGAATAGCCAGTTTTTCTTGCCCACGGCAATCGGTCGAATGACATTTTCAACTGGATTATTATCGATCGGTAAATTGCCGGTCTCGGCATAACGGATCAGCGCCGGCCAACGACGCAAGGTGTAATCGAGCGCCTTGCGTGTGCTGCTGCCGGGCGCGACCGTTGGATGCACTTGCGTCAACCAGGCATGAAACGATGCCAGTAGCGGCTTGGCCTCTTGCTGACGCAATTGCCCACGCGCAGCGCAATCGACATCCTTGCCCTTTTTCTCGACGTCATACAAGGCGACAATCCATTTCAATGCCTGTTCAGCGATGGGACTTTTCGTTGCCACATGCAAATCGAATAGCTTACGGCGCGCGTGTGCCCAGCAGGCCAATTCCGTCACGCCAGCGCGAAACAAGGCCTTGTAGCCGGAATAATCATCGACCATCAGATGGCCTTGCCACCCAGACAGAAATTCATGCGCGTATTTGCCGCCACGGCCAGGCTGGTACTCGAAGACCACAATCGGTGGGCCGTCATCGAGATCATTGCTGCGGTAGGCCCAAAGGTAAGCGCGCTTTGTTTTTCCCTTTCCTGGGGCAAGTTGCTGTATCGGCGTTTCATCGGCATGCCATGAGGTTCTTAGCCGCAGGTAAAAACTGAGCAGTTCAACCAGCGGCTCCAGTGAAACGCCGATTTTCCCTATCCACTGCGTCATCGTCGAACGCGACAGACTGACGCCCGTACGCTGCGCGATTTGTTCGACGCGGTACAAAGGCAAATGATCGACGAATTTGCAAACGGATACCCAGCTGAGCAAACCAGGCGCTGCCATGCCGCCGTCAATGATGGCGGGAGCAATCGGCTGCGCCGTCACGGTTTCGCAAGCACGGCACGCCCATTGCGAGCGAATATGTTGATGAACGAAGAAGCGCGCCGGCTCGACATCGAGTTGTTCGGTGACGTCTTCGCCGATTTTTACCAGCGCCTTGCCACATGTGCCGCAGTCGCACGATGCCGGATCATGACGATGAATCACGCGTTCAAGATGTGCCGGCAGTGGTTGCCGACCAGCGACGAGCCGTTTGACTTTGGGCGGCTTCGGCTCGACGCATCCATTGATGTGCGCTTCCAGTTCAGCACGGTCCGACTCCAATGTTTCGATGAACAAGTCGAGTTGGTCTACCGACAGCGCTTCGCTTTTGGCGCCAAAGCGCATGCGGCGATGATGGGCCAGTTCAAGGATCAGTGCCTCAATTTTGATATTAGCGGCACGAAGTTCGGTATGGACGGCATCGAGTTCAAGGTTTGACCGTACGGATTTCTGCGCTTCGTCAACCATGCCTTTCACCGCTTCCTGGACCCAGTCCGGCAGGGTGGAGTCGGCGGTAAATTGGGCTAGTTTTGCAGTGAAATCCATAGGTGAAATCTTACCATTTCCTCTATGAAACGACCGGGAAATAATCTGATTTCACCCCGCATTTTTATGTATTTTTAGCCGCCTCTTTACAGTGTCCAGTTCCGCACATCCGATACCGAGAGGCGCTGCCAATCAACACCCGCAATGAGCCAATTCCACTGTGTCGCCGACAGCGTACAGACCACATCACCGGCTTGTGGCCAGACGAAACTGCCCTGATGCAGTCGGCGCTGGCACAACCAGACGCCGGTGCCATCCCACACGACTAATTTGAGCCGGTTTGCTCGCCAGTTACGAAAGGCATAGGCGGCGCCATCGCAGGGGGACGTGCCGAGGGCTTGTTGAATCCGCAGCGACAAACCGTCAATGCCCATGCGCATGTCGACGGCTTCGATCGCACACCAGATTTGCGTCGGGCTCGGGATCATGCCAGTCGCACCAATAGTTCACCCAGCCATGCCGTCGAGACGTCGCTTGACATGGCAAGCGACCATCCGTTCGGACCACGCAAGACCACATCGCCGCTTGCCGGCTGCGGCCCTGTGCGAACCGTCACCGGAACCAGCGTGAGTGATTTCGGCTGACATTGCTGATGACGCTTACTCTGGTAGATGAATGCGTTTAGTTTTAGATCGTGTTGCTGGCAATACGCGATGCGCGTGAGCTTGCCTGCCCGCCACATGGCGATATGTTCAGACCACGCGTCGTGCGAGGTAGGGGAGGTTTGATTGCGGGACATATCTGCTCCTGGCTGGAAAACAGCAAGGATGCGCCGTCATGCTACTCGATAGTAGGTGGTTGGGTTACACGCTTACGTCGAACAGGAGTTGGTTGTAGGCGCCGTTGCCGCTTTGGCTGGCATGCATGGCCTGGGTCTTGATGCCGGAGAGTACGGCGGCATGGCTATGGCCGCCCTTTTCTCCGGGAAACCAGCTGGGGGCGTTGCCGCTGGCGGCTCCCGTGCCTTGGCCGATGTGGTTGACTTGGGCGTCGCTCTGTCCTTGTCCGTTGTAGAGGGTGCCGATGA
>JABBOY010000011.1 GCA_012927585.1 Glaciimonas sp. | reverse complement strand
TTGTGCCATTTTTTTTGTACTTTGTACCTACGCAAAATCAAGTAGTGCAGGCCTCCGTGCCTGCACCGGGCCGCAGGCACGGAGGCCTGCACTACTTGATAAACGTTTTCCCCACACCTGTGGGGTATTTTCAACCCAAAATCTGACTCCCTGCCAGCCGCTGGTTTTCAGGACAGGATCCTCTCAACCTCATTTTGCTTTTAGAAAGAATTCTGGCATTGGAAAAGGGGCAATCAAGGTAGATGGCCTCTAAGAAAATAATTGTCGGCTCGTTTATAATTCTGCTTTAACCGATTCTTAAGCTATTTACGCTTACTGCTGCTCATTATGTCTTCTATTTCAATTAAAACTCCTGACGATATCGTTGCCATGCGGGTCGCCGGCAAACTCGGCGCAGAAGTCCTGGACTTCATTGCGCCCCATGTTAAGGCCGGTGTGACCACCTGCGAACTCGACCGCCTCTGCCATGAATACATGACCGATGTGCAAGACACTATTCCAGCCCCGCTGAATTATTGCCCACCGGGATACACCCCTTTCCCGAAAGCCATTTGCACCTCTGTCAACGACGTTATATGTCATGGGATTCCGGGCGACAAAGTGCTCAAGAATGGCGATGTTATCAACCTTGACATTACGGTCATCAAGAACGGCTATCACGGCGACACCAGCCGGATGTTTTTTGTGGGCGAGCCATCGATCCTGGCCCGGCGCTTGAGCCTGATTACGTATGAATGCATGTGGCTGGGCATTGCGAAAATCAAACCCGGTGCGCATCTGGGCGACATCGGTTTCGTTATTCAGCAGCACGCCGAAAAGGCGGGTTATAGCGTAGTGCGTGAATTCTGCGGTCACGGCATCGGCAAGGTATTTCACGAAGAGCCGCAAGTTCTCCACTATGGTCGCCCCGGCACGCTGGAAAGGCTGGAAGCGGGCATGATTTTCACTGTTGAGCCCATGATTAATGCTGGACGGCGTGAATTGCGCGAGATGGGTGATGGCTGGACTATCAAAACCAAGGATCGCAGCCTTTCCGCGCAATGGGAACACATGATTCTGGTGACTGAAACAGGCTATGAAGTGCTGACCCTATCTCCCGGCATGCCGCCGCCGCCGGCATTTATTACCAATACGCCGGCCAGCCTAGTCACACTCTGAAGATGGTATCGCTGGCGCTAACACTGAAGGAACGATTGAAGTCGGAACGGCAAACCGCCATCCTGGCGTTCCAGGCAGACAGCAAACCTGACAAGCTCCTGAGGGTCTTGCGCAAGAACGTCGATGCCGCACTAATACAAGCATGGCAAGCGCTGGCGCTGCCTGCTTCGGTGGCGCTAGTGGGTGTCGGCGGCTATGGCCGGGGCGAGTTATTCCCTTGTTCGGATGTCGATTTGCTCGTGTTGTTGCCTTCCAGTGCCGATGCATCGCTTCGCCCCAAACTGGAACAACTGGTGCAAATGCTGTGGGATATCGGGCTCGAAATCGGTCACAGCATCCGCACGATCGACGAGTGCCTGAGCGAGTCCGACGGCGACATTACGATTAAAACCGGCCTGCTGGAAGCACGGCTGGTGACTGGCAACAAAAAACTGTTCCAGTTCCTGCAGGCCCGGTACATGGCGGCGATGAACCCCCAGGCTTTTTTTCAGGCCAAAATGCTGGAACTGCGCCAGCGCCATGCGAAATATGAAGATACCCCGTACAGCCTGGAGCCGAACTGCAAGGAAAGTCCGGGCGGATTAAGGGATTTGCAAGTCATTCTGTGGGTCGCAAAAGCGGCCGGCTTGGGTAATTCCTGGCGCGAACTGGCCGAAAGAGACTTGATCACGGCCACCGAAGCGCGCCAGTTGACGCAGAAGGAACGCGCTTTCACGGATATTCGGATACGCCTGCACATCCATGCCGGCAGGCGCGAAGACCGCTTGCTGTTTGATGTGCAAACGCCGATAGCCGAGACCTTCGGCTTCGTCACAACCGATGCCTGCCGGTCCAGCGAATTCCTGATGCAGCGCTATTATCGGGCCGCAAAAGCTGTGACCCAATTGAATACAATTCTGCTGCAAAACATCGAAGTGCAATTGTTCCCGCTGCCGATCAATCCGCGCGCGATCAACGAGCGCTTCAATGAAGTCAATGGTTTCATCGATATCGCGCAGAACGACACTTTTGAGACCAGTCCATCCGCAATGCTGGAAGTATTTCTGCTGCTGGCGCAGCATTCCGACCTGGAAGGCATGACGGCGCGCACTCTGCGCGCACTGTGGCATGCCCGCTTCGGAATCGATGACCGTTTCCGGCGCGCGCCAGCCAATCGGGCATTATTTATTGCCATCCTGAAAGCGCCACAAGGGATTACGCATGCGCTCAGGCGGATGAATCAGACCGATATTTTGGGCCGCTACCTGCCTAACTTCAGGCGCATCGTAGGCCAGATGCAACACGATCTATTCCATGTGTATACGGTAGATCAGCATATTTTGATGGTAGTGCGCAATGTGCGTCGCTTCACGATGACCGAGCATGCGCACGAATATCCATTCTGCAGCCAGTTGATGGGCAACTTCGCCCAACCCTGGTTGCTGTATGTCGCAGCCTTGTTTCACGATATTGCTAAAGGCCGTGGCGGTGACCATTCCAAGCTGGGAATAGTCGATGCCAGCAAATTCTGCAAGGATCATGGCTTAAGCAAAGAGGATACCGAGCTGATCGTTTTCCTGGTGGAAAACCATCTGATCATGTCGCAAGTGGCGCAAAAAAAAGATTTATCGGACCCCGATGTGATCCTCAGTTTTGCCCAACTGGCAAAGAACGAGCGCCATCTGACAGCACTGTATTTGCTGACTGTAGCCGACATTCGGGGTACCAGCCCCAAAGTCTGGAATGCATGGAAAGGCAAGCTGCTGGAAGACCTGTACCAATTGACGTTGCGGGTGCTGGGCGGCGAATCGCCTTCCACTGACCGCGAATTTCGGAACCGGCAGGACAATGCGCTCAAGACGCTGCGTTTGTATGGCTTGCCGGCCGACGCACACAATGCGCTCTGGAAACAACTCGATATTGCTTATTTTTTGCGCAGCGACGCCGCCGATATCGCATGGCAAACCCGGTCGCTGTATGACAAAGTCGACAGCCGCATACCCATAGTAAAAAGCCGGCTAGCGCCGATTGGCGAAGGCTTGCAGGTAACGGTTTATACGCGGGATCAGCCCGATCTGTTTGCCCGTATCTGCAGTTACTTCGACCGCAAGAATTTCAGCATTCTCGATGCCAAGATCCACACCACCAGGCATGGTTACGCACTCGACACTTTTTTTGTAACGGAAACAACTTTCGCCAATAATTACCGCGACATCATCAGCCTGATAGAACACGAGTTGACCGAACTGCTGCAAAGTTCGGCAGCTCTGCCGGCGCCGAGCCAAGGTCGCCTGTCGCGCCTGTCGCGCACCTTCCCGATCAAGCCGACTGTCGATTTGCGGCCGGACGAACGCGGCCAGTATTATCTACTGTCCGTTTCCGCCAATGATCGCAACGGTTTGCTGTATGCGATTGCAATTGTGCTGGCGAAGTACAAGGTGAATCTGCACATGGCAAAAATCATGACGCTGGGCGAGCGCGTCGAAGACGTTTTTCTGATCGATGGCCCGCTACTGAACAATGCCCGAACCCAAATCCAGCTCGAAACCCATTTACTGGAAGCGCTGGGCGTATAATTGTTCGCCTCCGATCGGAGCTTTCGTCTTCTGCAATCTCGCCCCCACATTAAAATTTATCGCCATGTCTGAACCCCTTCGTTTATCCAAACGCATGTCTGAATTAGGTCTTTGCTCGCGGCGCGAAGCCGACGAATGGATTGAACGCGGCTGGGTTCGCGTCGACGGCGCGATAGTGTCGGTACTGGGAAGCAAAGTCATGCCTGGCCAGAAAATCACGGTTGAACGCCAGGCCAGTGCCGAACAATCGAAACGCGTCACGATACTGATCAACAAGCCGATGGGCTATGTCAGCGGTCAGGCTGAAGATGGTTATACGCCCGCGATCGCGCTGGTAAAAGCTGACACGCGGTGGCAAGAAGACGCCGCACCGGAAAAATTCCACCCGACCCAATTGCGCAGTCTGGTGGCCGCCGGACGGCTCGATATCGATTCAGTAGGACTGCTGGTCTTGACGCAAGATGGCCGCATCGCCAAACATTTGATCGGCTCCGACACCAGCGTCGAGAAAGAATATCTGGTCAGGGTGAAATACGGCAAACCCGGGAAATTGCCCGAGGATCAGCTAAAACGCCTGAATCATGGTCTGATGCTCGACGGCAAACCTTTGCTGCCGGCCAAGGTGAAGTGGCAAAACGAAGATCAGCTCAGTTTTACGCTGCGCGAAGGCAAAAAAAGACAGATTCGCCGCATGTGCGACATCGTGGGGTTGGAGGTACTTGGTCTGAAGCGGGTACGAATCGGCAACATCACGCTGGGCGACTTGCCAACCGGAGAATGGCGCTATTTGCGGGCCGACGAGCGCTTCTGAGAAATCCTTACGCGCCTTGTAGGTGCGAATTTATGCGCACTCTTTATTCTTCCATGCGAGCTTGGGCGAATAAATTCGCACCTACGCACATACGCACCGATTAGTTATCGATATAACAATAACTTGGAGTATCACAAAAAACACTATACTTTCCGCATATTTTATATGCAGCATTTAAAAATACCAATAGCAGTATAGATATCACATCAAACACGACCAGAAAATTTGCTGCAATCGCCGGCAGCCGCTCTCAAACATAATCATTCGTCGCTATCCGCTTCCAGCTCAGGAAACAGCACATCCACATAACCGAACTGCGTCATGTCCTTGATACGCATTGGGTACAGAATGCCTTCCAGGTGGTCAACTTCATGCTGCACCACGCGGGCATGGAAGTCTTCCACATCGCGGCTGATGCGATTGCCGAACTGATCCATGCCTTCGTAATGCAGCATTTTCCAGCGCGGCACCAGGCCGCGCAGGCCCGGCACCGACAGGCAGCCCTCCCAGCCGTCCTCAGTTTCTTGCGATAGCGACGTCAGTTGCGGATTGATCAAAATCGTTTCCGGTACGGCCGGCGCATCCGGGTAGCGGACATTTTTCCCGAAGCCGAAAATAACCAGTTGCAGGTTAACCCCGATCTGCGGCGCAGCGAGTCCAACGCCTTCGACCGCATGCATGGTGTCGAACATATCCGCAATCAATTCCTCCAGTGCAGGATTGGCAAAGTCCGTCACCGGCTCAGCATGGCGCAGCAACCTTGGGTCGCCCATTTTTAGAATTGGCCGGATCATGCTGACTTTATCTCCCTCAAAATGAAAGACTGCGCAGATAGCCGGCAAACGCCGCACCGGTTTCAGGATGTTTCAAACCCAATGCGACGCTGGCTTGCAAGTAACCCAATTTGGAACCGCAATCATAACAAGTAGCAGCGTAACGGTAGGCATACACCGGATCGCTTTGCAATAACTGGGCGATAGCATCGGTTAATTGAATCTCACCGCCCTGACCTTTACCCTGGAGCTCCAGGAAATCAAAGATCCGGTTCGATAATACATAGCGCCCACTGACGGCAAGCGTCGACGGCGCATTCTCCGGCGAGGGCTTTTCAATGATGCCGCGCATGCGCTCCAAGCGCTCCTTGTACGGCGTACTGCTGACGATACCGTATTGCTGCGTCAAGGCGCGCGGCACATTTTGCACCGCGATGATGCTGGCTTGCTCGGCTTCAAAGAGCTGCGTCATTTGCGCCATCACCGGCAGCTGCCCACTATCGGGGTCCATCAGGTCATCGGCTAGCAACACGGCAAACGGTTCATCGCCGATCACCGGGCGGGCGCACAGCACCGCATGCCCCAGCCCCAGCGGTGCCGGCTGACGGATGAAGATGCAATGGATATGGGGTGGAATTACGCTGCGCACCAATGCCAGCAATTCTTCCTTGCCGGCAGCCTCCAGTTCAGCCTCCATTTCATAGGCCTTGTCGAAATGGTCTTCGATGGCGCGCTTGTTGCGCCCGGTGATGAAGACCATGTCGGTGATGCCGGCCGCCGCAGCTTCCTCGACTGCATACTGGATCAAGGGCTTGTCGACAATCGGCAACATCTCTTTCGGTTGGGCCTTGGTGGCTGGCAAAAAACGGCTACCCAAGCCAGCTACCGGAAAAACAGCTTTTCGGATTTTTTTCATATTTTTTTATGGTTGCCCTAATTACGGTTGCTCTAAATGCGGTTGCTTTAATAAACGCAAAAGAGCGGCTTCATCCATGATCGCAATGCCCAGTTCTTGCGCCTTAACCAGTTTGCTGCCGGCATCTGCTCCGGCCACCACTACGCTGGTTTTTTTAGAGACGGAACCGGCAACTTTGCCGCCCGCCGCCTCGATCATGGCTGCGGCGACGTCACGAGTGAGCGTGGGCATACTGCCGGTGAGCACGAAAATCTGGCCCAGCAGGGGCCGCGGACTGGTTTCGGCAACGCTGTTTTCTGCCCACTGCACCCCGGCTGCGCGCAATTGCGCTATCAGTTCGATGTTCAGCGGATCGGCGAAAAACTGGGTGATGGAATTGGACACCACCGGGCCAACATCGGCCACTTCCAGCAATTGGGCTTCGGACGCCTGCATCAACGCATCTAGCGTGCCGAAATGGCTGGCCAGCGCTTTAGCAGTGGCTTCGCCGACATGCCGGATACCCAGCCCATACACGAAGCGCGCCAGCGTGGTTGACTTCGATTTTTCGAGCGCATCCAGCACGTTGCGGGCCGACTTGTCAGCCATGCGGTCGAGCACAGCCAGCGCGGTCAAGCCGAGTTTGTACAGATCTGCTGCGGTGGTAATGATGTGCCGGTCGACCAACTGGTCGATCAACTGATCGCCCAGTCCTTCTATATCCATCGCTCGCCGCGATGCAAAATGTTGCAAGCCGCCCTTGCGCTGTGCGGCGCACTTGATCCAGCCGCCGGAACAGCGCGCTATCGCTTCGTCTTCCAGGCGCACGATGCTGGAACCGCACACCGGGCAATTAGTGGGCATAACGAAACGACGCGCATCTTGCGGCCGCTGCTCCGGCACATACGCCACAACCTCCGGTATCACGTCGCCGGCGCGGCGCACAATCACGGTGTCGCCGATGCGGATATCCTTGCGGTTGACTTCATCCTCGTTATGCAGAGTCGCATTGGTTACCGTGACGCCGCCGACGAATACGGGCGCCAACCGCGCCACCGGCGTAATCGCGCCGGTGCGCCCGACCTGGACTTCGATCTCCAGCACCACAGTCAGCGCTTCTTCGGCCGGGAACTTATGCGCCAGCGCAAAACGCGGTGCACGCGAAACAAAGCCTAATTTTTGTTGCTCTGCAAGCGCATTGACCTTGTACACCACACCATCGATGTCATACGGCAATTGTGCCCGTTTTTGCCCGATGTCATGAAAATACTCCAACAGTCCCGCCGCACCACCGCACGTATTTCTTTCGTTACAGACCGGTACTCCCATGCTGCTATACCAATCGAGCAAAGCCGAATGGGATCGCGGCAACTCGGCGCCATCCAGTGCACCGATGCCGTAAGCAAAAAAACGCAGCGCCCGCTGGGCCGTGATGCGTGAATCGAGCTGGCGCAAACTGCCGGCGGCGGCATTGCGCGGATTGGCGAATTCCTTTTGCCCGGCGGCGCGCTGACGTGCATTGAGGCGGACAAAATCCGCCTTGTACATCAATACTTCGCCGCGAATATCAATCAGCGCCGGCGGCGTACTGGTATGGAGCCGCAGCGGAATGGCGCGCACAGTGCGAATATTTCTGGTGACATCCTCGCCGGTAGCACCATCGCCACGCGTGGCGGCCTGGGTGAATACGCCGTGCTCATAACGCAAGTTGATCGCCAGGCCATCGAACTTGAGTTCCGTCGCATATTCGATTTCCTGCCGGCTAGGGCTGGCGTTCTGCGCCAACGCTTCTTTGGCGCGACGGTCAAAGGCAATGATGTCGGCCTCGTTGAAACCATTGTTGAGCGACAGCATCGGCACCGAATGCGTCACTTGCGAAAACTGGCCGAGTGGAGCCGCACCGACGCGCTGGGTGGGCGACTCAGCGTTTATCAGTTCGGGATGCGCGGTTTCGAGCGCTTGCAGTTCACCGAACAATTTGTCGTATTGCGCATCCGGGATAGTCGGCTGATCGAAAACATAGTAAGCGATGTTGTGCCGACCCAACTCGGTGCGTAGCCAAGCCGCATGTGTTTGCCAGTCTGCGGAATCGGAATCGGAATCGGGAACGGAGCCACCGTTGCCGCCACTGCCTGGAGCGGAAAGCATCATTGGAATAAGCGCTGCGCCCGGTTAGAACCGGCGGGAATTTCCGCTACCTCCATGTCATCATAAAAGGCGGCGACCTGAGCGGCGATTTCGGCCAACGCTGTATCGGTCAAAACCTGGCTATCGTCATCAACCAAAGATCCGCCCAATTTGACGGCCAGCAGCTTGGCACAGGCTGTCATCGCACCGTAACCATCCCGTAGCGGCGCTACGCAAGGCACCTCTAGCAGCAAGGTAAGCCGGGCCGTAGTGGGAGCAGCCGAGGCGGCGGCAGTAGTCGGATTGGCATTGACCGATAGCAGAAACAGATTGCCGCCGTCTCCGTCCGGCATGCTGTAACGGTCGTCGGAGCGTAGCTCGAAACCCATTTTTTTCAACATCGGACGCAAGCTGTTGAGCGCCCACGGTGCGCCGTTAGTATGGATATTGATGCCTAACTGCACATCATGCTCGGTAATAAAGCGATGCAACTCACGCGCAATATAGATTATTTCGGCCATATCGGGCACGTCGGGTTCGGCACCCAAGGTATCAGCCACCTCGCGCAGTCGCATTACCAGTTCGGAATATTCCAGTTCGGTCAATGCACTGCTGCGATTTGCCAGTTGCACACCGGCTTGCAGCGCGCTATACATGCCTTCGTTGCGCACCGCTTCCCAAATTTGATCCGCGCGCAGGCCGATGAAATGAATCGGCTTGCTGCCGATCTGCGTCAGGCTCTGCAGCGCCGGCAATATCGCAACGCCGTGTACTGTGCCCTCCAGCATCAGGGGAATATTGCAATCGATGAGCGGGTCGACTGGCAACTCCTGCGCCGGCAGTGGTATCTGTGCACCGGTGTAGGCGGCAGCATCCGCAGGAGCAGCGCCTGGCGCTTCATTCGCCACATCCATTACCGCAGCGTCGTCATCGCGTCCAGAAAAGCTGGGCTCATGCCGTGCGTGCGCAACACGGTCGGCTTCGGCCGCACCCAAAGGCTGCATCAGGACATCGTCGTGATCGCTTGAAAATGCGCGTTCAACGCTTTTTCTGGCCTTGTATTCCTGCCATTTGTTGTACGAGATGACACCGACTACGATGGTGCCGCCGATGGCGATTAAGCTTATTTGTAAGTCTGTCATGCGGCTTGGCCCTCTAAAGCGAAATTAGCTGCGGACTGCATGTCCACCGCCACAATACGGGATACCCCTTGTTCCTGCATCGTAACGCCGATCAGTTGTTGTGCCATTTCCATCGCGATCTTGTTATGCGAAATAAATAAAAACTGGGTTTTCGAAGACATGCGCTTGACCATATTACAAAAACGCTCGGTATTCGAATCGTCCAGCGGCGCATCGACTTCGTCGAGCAGGCAAAATGGAGCTGGATTAAGTTGGAACATGGAAAACACCAGCGCCGTTGCTGTTAAAGCCTTTTCCCCGCCGGAAAGAAGGTGAATTGTTGCATTTTTCTTGCCGGGCGGCTGGGCCATCACCATCACGCCGGAATCGAGAATTTCATCGCCGGTCATCATCAATTTGGCTTGACCGCCACCGAACAGAATCGGAAACAGTTCGGCAAAATGGGTATTGACCTGGTTGAACGTCTCCTGCAATAGGTCTCGGGTTTCCTTATCGATGCGGCGAATCGCATCTTCCAGCGTATCGATGGCCTCAGTCAGATCGGCATTCTGCGCATCCAGGAAAGTCTTGCGCTCAGATGCCTGCGATAGTTCGTCCAGTGCGGCCAGATTGACCGCGCCCAGGCCGGCGATGGCATTGGCTAGCCGCGTAACTTCACCTTGCAGGTAGGGCGGCCGCAGATCGGCATGCAGTTTAGCGCTCAAGGCAGCTTCATCGGCACCGGCCTCTTGCAATTGCTGCGCGAATTGCTCGTAATTCAGGCGCGCAGCCTGTTCTTTTAGTTGCAGATCCATGATTTTGTCGCGTTGCGGCTGCAGATCGCGCTCGGCTTGTGTGCGCGCATCTTCCAGATGACGCAGTTTTTGGCTGATCTGATCAAGTTCATGGCGTGCGTCCGATAACGCGCGTTCCTGCCCGCTGCGTTGTTCCAGCAGGGTTTGCAAGCCGGCGTCGGTAGTCTGATGGTTCAAAGTTTCCAGTTCCAGCGTACCTTGCTGCATCGTCACAGCCAGTTGCGACGATTGCTCCAGCGCGGTGGCAATATTGCGTTTAAGCTCATCCATCTTGCTACGCTGCGATTTTTCGGCGAATACAGCATCCTGCGCGGCCCGTTCCAGCTCACGCAAGCGCTGCCGGGCGTCCGCCAATTGCAACTCTTTTTCCAGATACGCGGTCTGTCCATCCTCATGCGCGCCTTGCAACTCTGCCAGCGCAGCATCCAGTTCTTCAAAACGGGCTTCGGATTCATCCCGAATCTGTTGCTGTTCGGCTTCCTGCCCGGCAATTTCAGCCAGATCGCCGACAATTTGTCCACTACGCTGGTTGAAGCGCTCCTCCACTTCGGACAATTTAACCACTTCCAACTGCAAGCCGTGTACTGCTTGCGTCAGGCTGCCGACACCTTGGCGGCTGTCCTGCAATTGCCTGGCAGCTTGCGACAGCGCCGCCTCGGCCCGCACCGAACGCGACTTGGCCTGTTCCGCCAGCAATTGTTGTGCGCGCACCTGCTTGCCGAGGTTTTCTATCTCATGCTGGCGCGCCAACATGCCGTCCTGTTCAGAATCAGCAGCGTAAAACCGCACCCCGGCGCGACCGACCACATGCCCTTGCCGGGTCACGAAGCAGCCACCTAACGGCAAATTGTTGCGTTGTGAGAAAGCACTGGCGGCATCTTCAGCCACAAAAACGCCATGCAGCCAATCCTGCAGCAGCGCCCGCAAGCCAGGGTCATTGAGTTTCAACAAGCTCAATAGCGGCTTCAATCCAGCCAGCGCAACTTCGGTGTGCGGCGTTGCACTAAGCGAAAACAACGCCAGTTTAGCCGGCGGCACGTCACTGAAAAAAGCCTTGGCCCAGTCCAGATTCGACACTTCCAGCGCTGAAGTACGCTCGCGTAATATTGCTTCCAGCGCAGTTTCCCAACCCTGCTCGATTTGCATTTTTTGCCATAAGCGCGGTAAATTGCCTAATTCGTGCTTGTCGAGCCAAGGCTGTACCTTACCTTGGGTCTGGATCTTTTCCTGCAATTGCTTAAGCGCTTGCAGACGCGCTTCCAGTTGCGCATTGCCGGCGGCCTCCAGGTTGACTTGCTGCTGCGCATCGGCGCGCTCCTGTTCCAGTGCCGGTTGCTGCTCTTGGGCGATTTCCAACTGCAGCGCAGCTTCTTCCAGCGTCGCCTGCTGTTCTTCCAGCTGCATTTTCAGGTTGGCAAGATGCGCGTTGTCCGGCATTTGCAAACCGTTTTTCTCGTGCGACAGCCGTTCGCGGCGCACTGTCAGTCCGTTCAGGATATTCGACGCATTGCGCTGATGCGCCGACTCCAGCTCAATTTGTTGCTGCGCCTGCATGATCTTGCCGCGCGATTCGGTGGTGCTGTCTTGCGCGGTGCGCCAGGCCTGTTCCAGCTGGGGCAGCTTGTCGCTAGCCAGCTGCAACGTTTGCTCGGCGTGCTCGACCAGAGCGCCTTGCTCTTCCAGACTAAACTCGGCCTCGGCAAACTGCTCCTGATTTTGCTGGCTTTGACGCTGCCATTGATCGCGCTGTGCAGTCAAGGCGGCCAGCTGATTTTGCAAGCGATTGCGCGACTCGATGACAAATTTGATTTGCGCTTCCAGGCTACCGATCTCGGCATTGGTCTGGTATAGCGCGCCTTGCGCCTGATGCATGTGGTCGCCCATCGCATAATGGGTTTGGCGCATCTGCTCCAGTTCCAGTTCGCTGTGACGCAGCTGGGCGGTATGCTGCTCCAGATCGGTTTGCGCCTGTTCGATGTCGCGGAAATATTTTTGCTGCTCGATCTGCGCTTCGTTCTTGCGCAACAGCCAGAGCAATTTCTGCTTCTCATCCTGATCGGCCTGCATTTGGCGAAATTTTTGCGCCACTGCCGCCTGGGCTTCCAGCTTTTCCAGGTTGGTATTCAGTTCGCGCAGGATATCTTCAAGCCGGAGCAAGTTCTCGCGCGTGTCCTGCAAGCGGTTTTCGGTTTCGCGGCGGCGCTCCTTGTATTTAGATACGCCGGCGGCTTCTTCGAGAAAAATCCGCAACTCTTCCGGGCGCGCTTCAATGATGCGCGAAATCATGCCTTGGCCGATGATGGCGTAAGCACGCGGCCCCAGGCCGGTACCCATGAAAATATCCTGGATATCGCGCCGCCGCACTACCTGATTATTGATGTAATAGTTGGAGTTGCCGTCGCGTGTGAGTGTGCGCTTTACCGCGATTTCCGCATACTGCCCCCAAGCGCCGGAGGCGCGCCCGCTGGCATTGTCAAATAGCAGCTCAACCGAAGCGCGACCAGCCGGCTTGCGGTGCGTCGAGCCGTTGAAAATAACATCCTGCATCGACTCGCCGCGCAACTCGGAAGCCTTGGATTCGCCCAGAACCCAGCGCACCGCATCGATGATATTGGATTTACCGCAGCCATTCGGCCCGACCACACCGACCAGTTGCCCCGGCACTTGAAAATGTGTCGGCTCAACAAAAGACTTGAATCCTGATAATTTAATGGAAGATAGGCGCACGTTGGGAGCAGTTCTTCTCTTGATCGTTAAAAAATAGTGTAAAAATACATGCTGGCAATTATCGCTTAAAACCAAGGGAAAATCTGCCGCAAAATGTTGTGAAAAGCCGCAATAATACACTTTACGGGCTATTTCGCGCCTTGCTTGCTGCAGCGCAAACAAAGCGTAGACCAGTATAATATCTTGATGCCGTTTTGGCCTTTATAGGCGCAAATCATTTCATTCTAGTCAATCACTGCCACTTGTCCCGTGAATCCACTCCTACAAAATCTCCAGCCCTACCCTTTCGAGAAACTGCGGCAGCTATTTACAGGTATCACACCGAATCCCGCGTTCAATCCGATCAGCCTTGGCATTGGCGAACCTAAGCACGCCACGCCGGCTTTCATCCGGCAAGCGTTGACGGACAATCTGGCGGGCCTGGCGAGTTACCCCAGCACCGCCGGCAGCGCCGCATTGCGCTGCGCGATCGCCGGTTGGCTGGAGCGCCGCTACCGTTTGCCAAAACTCGACCCTGCCAGCCAGATACTGCCGGTCAACGGTTCGCGCGAAGCCTTGTTCGCGCTGGCGCAGACCGTGGTCGACCCGTCCCGACACGATGCGCTGGTGGCGTGCCCAAACCCGTTTTACCAGATTTATGAAGGTGCCGCGTATCTGTGCGGCGCCCAGCCCTACTTCGTCAACTCCGACCCGGCGCGCAATTTTGCCCCTGATTATGCAAGCGTTCCGGCTGCCATCTGGCAGCATGTACAACTGCTGTATGTGTGCTCGCCGGGCAACCCGACTGGCGCTGTACTCACGCAAGACGACTGGAAGGAACTGTTCGAGTTGTCCGACCGCTATGATTTTGTCATTGCAGCCGACGAGTGCTATTCCGAAATTTACTGCAAGGCGGAAGCGCCGCTGGGCGCACTGGAAGCCGCGCACCAATTGGGGCGTAACAGTTTCCCGCGCCTGATCGTATTTTCCAGTCTGTCGAAACGCTCGAATGTGCCCGGCATGCGCTCCGGCTTTGTGGCCGGCGACGCTGAATTGATGCAGAAATTTTTGCTCTACCGCACCTATCAGGGCGGCGCAATGAGTCCGTCCGTTCAAGCCGCATCGATCGCAGCCTGGAACGACGAAGCTCACGTGGTGGAAAACCGTATTCTGTACCAACAAAAATTCCAGCAAGTCACGCCGCTGCTGCAAACGGTGCTGGATGTCGATTTGCCGGATGCCGGTTTTTACCTGTGGGCCGATGTCAGCCGGCACACTGCACTGTCCGATGTCGAATTCGCACGGCAACTGTATGCCGAATATAATGTGACGGTTTTGCCAGGTAGTTATCTGGCCCGCGAGGCGCACGGCGCCAACCCGGGTCGCAACCGCATCCGCATGGCCCTGGTGGCTGAAAGTGGCGAATGCCTGGAAGCGGCGCGCCGCATCGTCGCATTCACCCAAAAATTGCATATTCTCAATTGATAAATCGATTAACCCATCATTTTGTCAATTGATTAACCACTAACCTACATGAGCACTCCTATGACCCAGCAACTCCAGCAAATTATCGATGCCGCGTGGGAAAATCGCGCCGACTTTTCCCCCTCTTCTGCCCCGGCAGAGGTTCGCGATGGCGTTGCGCACGTCATTGAACAACTCAACGGCGGCAGCCTGCGGGTTGCGCAAAAAGACAGCGGCGAATGGGTCGTCAACCAGTGGATCAAGAAGGCAGTATTGCTATCGTTCCGACTGGAAGATAATATTGCGATGCCATCCGGCGCGCACATGCAGTTTTACGACAAGGTGCCGACCAAATTCGCCAACTACAGCGCGGACGACTTCGCCAAAGGCGGCTTTCGCGTGGTGCCGCCGGCGGTAGCGCGACGCGGCTGCTTCCTGGGCAAGAATGTGGTGCTGATGCCATCTTTCGTAAATATCGGCGCTTATGTCGATGAAGGCACGATGGTCGATGCCTGGGCCACCGTCGGCTCCTGCGCCCAGATCGGCAAAAACGTCCACCTGTCCGGCGGCGTCGGCATCGGCGGCGTGCTGGAACCGATGCAAGCCAATCCGACTATTATCGAAGACAATTGCTTCATCGGCGCTCGCTCGGAAATCGTCGAAGGCGTGATCGTCGAGGAAAACTCGGTAATTTCAATGGGCGTCTACATCGGCCAATCGACCAAGATTTACGACCGCGCCACCGGCGAAGTCAGCTACGGCCGCATTCCTGCAGGCTCTGTTGTAGTGTCCGGCAACCTGCCTTCCGCCGATGGCAAATACAGTCTCTACTGCGCAGTCATCGTCAAGCGCGTTGACGCCAAAACACGGGCCAAGACCGGCATCAATGAATTGCTGCGCGAAGCTTGATAGGTGTCCTGCATTGTAGGGGGTATGGCAATTTTCATGGCATTTCCCGCATATATTCTTTGCACTTTTTAAATATACTATAGTCAAATAGTGCGGGTGAAACCCGCGCAGTTTTTGCGATCAAACTGCGAACTGCGCGGGTTTCACCCGCCCTACCTAAACAAATAAATCGGGAGCGCAGAATGAGCATGGATCGTTTATTTTCCCTGATGAAAGAAAAAGGTGCGTCAGACATGTTTCTGGCCATCGATTCGCCGATCCACCTGAAAATTCAGGGCAATCTGGTACCAATCAATCAGCAAAAAATGAACATGCAGCACATCATGGCGCTGCTGGGCGAAGTCTTGTCTGCTGCCGACATGAGCAAACTTGAGCAGGAAAACGAGCTCAATATCGGTATTCCAGTAACTGACGTTGGGCGCTTCCGGTTATCGGCGTTTCGCCAGCGCGGCGCCTTCTCGGCGGTGTTGCGATTCATCCCGCATGAAATTCCGGCGCTCGGCACGCTTGGCCTGCCGAGCATCCTGTCCGAACTGATTATGGACAAGCGCGGGCTAATCCTGATGGTCGGCGCCACCGGCTCCGGCAAGTCGACTACGATTGCCTCAATGCTGGACTACCGCAACGAGCTGCGCACTGGACATATCCTGACGCTGGAAGATCCGATTGAATTTCTGTTTAGTAATAAGCGTTCGATTGTCAGCCAGAGGGAAATCGGCATCGATGCCGCTAGCCTGGAAATCGCGCTAAAAAACTCGCTACGGCAGGCCCCCGATTGCATCCTGATCGGCGAAATCCGCGACAAGGAAACCATGTCGGCCGCCCTTGCCTATGCCCAATCAGGGCATCTGGTATTGGCCACGCTGCATGCGAATAACAGTTACAACGCATTGAACCGCATCATCAGTTTTTACCCGATCGAAAATCGCTCCGCTCTCTTGCTGGATATTGCATCGACGCTACGCGCCATCATTTCGCAACGGCTGGTGCGCTCGCCGGACGGCAAACGTCTGGCAGCAACCGAAGTCATGCTCAATACGCGCTATGTGGCGGAGCTGATCGAAAAAGGGGAAATTACGCAGATCAAGGAAGCAATTGAACAAAGCCTGTCGCCAGGTTCGCAAACTTTCGAGCAAACCCTGCTGCACATGATCAAGAGCGGCCAGATATCGCAGGAAGAAGGCTTGTCGAATGCGGATTCGCCCAGTAATCTGTTATGGCAACTCAACAATAACGAGCAATCCAGCAAACTTGCTCCGCCCGAACCGGCCGTCGGCAAACCCAACGAGCCAACTTTCACCGAATTCACCCTCAACGCATGATGCATCACGACCAGACCGCAAACATCACTCTGTACGGCATCTCTAACTGCGATACCGTCAAAAAAGCCCGCGCATGGCTCGATACCCAGGCGCTTGCCTATACCTTTCACAACTTCAAGAAAGATGGCGTGACGCCAGCCATGATCCAATCGTGGCTAGAGGATTTAGACTGGACAATATTGCTCAACCGCAAAGGCACCACCTGGCGCGCACTGCCGGAAGAACGCAAAGCAGCTATCATTGACGCGCCCAGCGCAATCGCGCTGATGTGCGAATCGCCGTCCGTCATCAAGCGGCCCGTCTTAATCATCGGCAATACTGATGCGCAACACTGCAAGGTCGGCTTCTCGGACGCACTCTACCAACAAATATTCAAAAAATAATCCATGAATAAAACCCTCGCGCTGGCCGAAGAGTTGATCGCGCTAAGTTCCGTCACTCCGCAAGACAAAGGTTGCCAACAACGCCTGATCGCGCTTTTATCTCCGCTCGGTTTTGTGTGCGAAGTCGTCCAATCCGGCGAAGTCACCAATCTGTGGGCGCGTAAAGGCACCACGCACCCTCTGGTAGTCTTCGCCGGCCATACCGACGTGGTGCCGACCGGCCCAATCGAACAATGGCAATCGCATCCGTTCGTGCCGACGCAGCGCGACGGCAAGTTGTATGGCCGCGGCGCGGCCGACATGAAAACTTCGATTGCCGCATTTGTGGTCGCCACCGAAGAATTCGTCGCCGCCCATCCCGAGCACAAGGGATCGATTGGTTTCCTGATCACCAGCGATGAAGAAGGCCCATCCACCGACGGCACAATTATCGTGTGCAACATGCTCAAAGCGCGCGGCGAACAGATCGACTACTGCATCGTGGGCGAACCGACTTCTTCCGGTGAATTGGGCGACACCATCAAGAACGGCCGCCGCGGCTCATTGTCCGGCAAGCTCGCCATCAAAGGTATACAGGGTCACATCGCCTATCCGCAACTGGCAAAAAACCCGATTCACCTGGCCGCGCCGGCGCTGACCGAACTGGCGGCCGAGCATTGGGACCAAGGCAACACCTATTATTTGCCGACTTCATTCCAGATTTCCAATGTCAACAGCGGCACCGGCGCCAATAACGTGATTCCGGGCGAGATTGTGATCGATTTTAATTTCCGTTTCTCCACCGCCAGCACCGCAGAAGGCTTGCAGCAGCGCGTACATGCGATCCTGAATCGGCACGAACTGGAATACGACCTGCGCTGGATCATCAATGGTGCCCCATTCCTAACGCCGCGCGGCATCCTGAGCGATGCATTGTGCGACGCGATCAAGCTGGAAACCGGGATCGACGCCGACCTGTCGACCACCGGCGGCACCTCGGACGGCCGCTTCATAGCACAGATTTGCCCACAAGTAATCGAATTCGGCCCGCCCAACAACAGCATCCACAAGATTGACGAACATATCGAATTGCGCTTCATCGCGCCGCTGAAAAACATCTACCGCAGCACGCTGGAAAACCTGCTGACCTAGTATTGCAGGCCTTCGTGCCTGCAATACCAAATCGCATCCACTTAAAATCGACACACCATGACACGCCAACTGCCAACCCACCCGTTCTCCACCCCGCGCGACCTGTTTCGCTATGCGATTACGCGCTTCAATACCGAACAGCTATTTTTCGGTCACGGTAGCAGCAATGCGCTGGACGAAGCCGCCTACCTGATCCTGCATACGCTCAAGCTACCGCTGGAAACGCTCGACCCATTTCTGGATGCGCATCTGCTGCCGGAAGAAGTAGCCGCCGTCCTGGAAGTCATCGAGCGCCGCGCCACCGATCGGGTGCCGGCTGCCTATATCACGCATGAAGCGTGGCTCGGCAGCTATCGTTTTTACGTTGACGAGCGCGTGATCGTGCCGCGCTCCTTTATCTCCGAATTGATTCCAGAGTTTTTTGCGCCCTGGATCAGTGCCCCGGAAGCTGTGACCAATATCCTCGAACTATGCACCGGCTCCGGTTGCCTGCCGATCATGCTGGCCGATGCATTTCCGAACGCCCATATCAGTACCGCCGACATCTCAAAGGATGCGCTGGATGTGGCGTTTCGCAACGTTGCTGATTACGACCTCGAAGATCGCATCACCCTGATCGAGTCCGACCTGTATACTAATGTCCCTGACAAAAAATACGATTTGATCGTCGCCAATCCACCTTACGTAAACAACGGTTCGATGGGACAACTGCCGCAGGAATATCTGCATGAACCGCAGATTGCCTTGGCCGGCGGTGACGATGGCATGGATCTGGTGCGCAAAATCGTGGCTGGCGCGGCCCAACGTCTGACTGAGAAAGGCCTACTCATCGTCGAAGTCGGCAATGAACGCGCCTTTGCGGAAGCGGCTTTCCCGGATCTGGAATTGACCTGGGTTACCACCAGCGCCGGCGACGATATGGTATTTTTGATCACAGCGGAACAATTGAAACAACACTGAAACAATACGCTTCGAACTGCACTACAGGCAATACGGGGGTCTGGCTAAATAAGCTTTACTCCCATTTGTATTTTTATTACGCGCAATAAATACATGCGGAAAAAGCATGGTTTTACAGCATACTCCCTAGAAATTAATTATGATTCGGTTCCAGCAAGTCAGCCTGATGCGTGGCATCAAGCCGCTCCTCGACAATGTCGACGTGACACTCAACCCGGGCGACAAAATCGGCTTGATCGGCGCCAACGGCGCCGGCAAATCCAGCCTGTTCGGCCTGTTACGCGGCGAACTGCACGCCGACCAAGGCGAAATCGACTATCCCGCCAAATGGCGCGTCGCTTACGTGGCGCAGGAAACTCCGGCGCTAGAGCGCGCCGCGCTGGATTACGCGATCGACGGCGACATCACGCTGCGTAAGCTCGAAGCAGAATTGGTCGTATTGGAAGCGCAACCGGAAACCACCGAAAACGGCATCGCCATCGGCAACATGTACGGCGCGCTGGCCGACGCCGACGCCTACACTGTCAATTCGCGCGGCGAACAATTGCTGCTCGGGCTGGGTTTCACACTGGAACAAATGCAGCAGCCGGTGGCAAGTTTTTCCGGCGGCTGGCGCATGAGACTGAATCTGGCGCAAGCGCTGATGTGCCCGTCCGACCTGCTGCTGCTGGATGAGCCGACCAACCATCTGGATCTGGACGCTATCATCTGGCTGGAAGACTGGCTGAAACGCTACGCCGGCACGCTCTTGATCATTTCGCACGATCGCGACTTCCTGGATGAAGTGGTCAACGTGATCGTCCACATCGACGAGCGCAAGCTGAAACGCTATTCCGGCAATTATTCCAGTTTTGAGCGCCAGCGCGCTGCGCAAATGATTCTGGCGCAAGGCGTGATGGAAAAGCAAAACCGCCAACGCGCCCATCTGGAATCCTTCGTCAACCGTTTCAAGGCGCAAGCCAGCAAAGCGCGCCAAGCACAGAGCCGCATGAAAGCACTGGAAAAGATGGCGGAACTGGCGCCATTGCGCGCCGCCGCCGAATTCTCTTTCGAATTTCGCGAACCTCTGAATGCACCGAACCCGCTATTGGTGATGGAAGACGTGAATGCCGGTTATCAACTCAAGGACGAGAACGGCCACCAGACCGGCGAAAAAATCATCGTCAACAACATCAATTTTTCGCTTCAGATCGGCCAGCGCATCGGTCTTTTGGGCGTGAATGGCGCCGGTAAATCGACGCTGATCAAAACCATTGCCGGCGACATCAATCCGGTCACCGGCACTTTTACTACCGGCAAAGGTTTGACTATCGGCTATTTCGCCCAGCACCAGGTTGAAATGCTGCGCCACGACGAATCGCCGCTATGGCATCTGGCCAAGATCGCGCCCACCGTGCGTGAGCAGGAGTTACGCAATTTCCTCGGCAGCTTCAACTTCCCCGGCCAGATGGTCACTTCTTCGATTGCACCCTTTTCCGGTGGCGAAAAAGCCCGTCTGGCCTTAGCATTGATCGTTTGGCAGCGCCCCAACCTGCTGCTGCTGGATGAGCCGACCAACCATCTGGATCTGGAAACCCGCGAAGCTCTAACCGAAGCGCTGGCCCAGTTCGAAGGCACGCTAGTCGTGGTTTCTCATGACCGCCACCTGCTGCGCGCTACCACCGACCAATTCATCATCGTCGCCAACGGCAGGCTGCAACCTTTCGACGGCGATCTGGACGACTACAAGGATTGGTTGTTCCAGACCAAACTCGGCAAAGGCACCGATGTGTTGCCAGTCCACCGGGACACCTCTGAAGACTTGCCGAAAGCCACCCCGGTCGCAGCGGTTGCCGCCGCGCCAGCCATCGACAAGCGCGACCAAAAACGGCTGGACGCTGAACAAAGGCAAAAAAACGCCGCGGCGCGAAAGCCGATTGAAAACAAGATCAAGCGCCTGGAAGAGCAAATTGCCAAACGCAACGAACAAAAAACCCAAATCGACACTGAACTGGCCGATTCCGGCATCTACGACGCCGCCAACAAAGCCAAGCTGAAAACTCTGCTGACCGACCAGACTTTCTACACCAAAGACTTGGTGCAACTGGAAGGGGAATGGCTGGAGCAACAAGAAGAATTGGAAAAGCTGTAAGTTTAGAAGCGGCAGTTCAGGAGCCGGCCTTCGCTTGCCACAAGGCGAACCTGGCGCCTGTCGGGTCGACAATCACGCTGATCCAGCCGTGGTCGCCGATATCCATCACTTCCTGCACTACGGTTGCGCCCAGCGACTTCGCTTTCTCCGTACTGGCCTTGATATCGTCAACCCCGACAAAGGCTTGCCAATGGGCCGGCTCGTGCGGGGCCGGATTGGTCATCATGCCGCCGCCGGTACCGTTGCCCACATTAATCATGGTGTACGGCACGCCGTTTTCGGGGGTCGCCACATCCTCCAGCTTCCAGTCGAATAACTGGCTGTAAAACGCCTTTGCCTTGGCCAGATCGCCGGTGTGCAATTCAATATGCACGAATGGATTTGCCATAGTACCGTCTCCTTAAAGTGAACCGGATAAGAACACCGCTAACGAATAGCGTTCCTTCAACACCCATGCACCGCAAAGCAATCGCGTTGCGTAAAATCGCCATTGCAAACGGCGATAAAAGAATTGTAGATTGTGCAATCCATGATCGTCCCGCCAAATAGCCAACCTTTGATCTGGCGCAATCCGGTAAAGCCAGCGCGCCGACTGGGGCCCCGACTCGATATTCAAGTTATGTATTTTGTGCCGTATTATTGAGGTGGCCTGCATATAGTTTTAACAGCAGGACTTACGCGAGTACGGCTGGCTCATCACTTGGTTTTGCGTAAGTCTTAAATAGTTCGGATAGATTTCTCGCCCATCTTTCAGAGTATGGCGAATATGTTGTGTTTGAACAAAATTACCGCTTTGCTTCTTAACCAAAGGATCATGATGAATACACCTAAAAATATTGCAATCATTGTCGGCAGTCTGCGCAAGGATTCATTGAACCGGAAAATGGCGAACGCATTGATTGCGCTAGCGCCGTCATCACTCAGACTGGAGATCGTTGAAATTGGTACTTTACCTTTGTTCAACCAGGATTCCGAGGCTGAACCGACACCGCCAGTGAGCGCATTCAAGCAGCAAGTGCAGGCGGCCGATGCGGTACTGTTTATCACGCCCGAATACAACCGCTCGGTACCGGGCGTGCTGAAGAACGCGATTGATGTCGGCTCGCGCCCATACGGTCATAGCGTGTGGGACGGCAAGCCGGGCGCGGTCATCAGCGTCTCGCCGGGAGCAATCGGCGGCTTCGGCGCCAATCATCACCTGCGGCAGTCGCTAGTGTTCCTGAATGTGCCGGCGATGGCGCAGCCCGAGGCCTATATCGGCAACGCCAGCAACCTGTTCGACGACAAAGGGGCGATTGCCAGCGGCGACACGCGCGATTTCATGCAGAAATTCCTGCTGGCATTTGAGCAATGGATTGATCACCATCAGACGCGTTAAGATTTTTTAATCGCACATCAGGCGCGTCCGCCCAAGATCCTCGCGCAGAATACATACGCGGCTCAGTATTTTTCTAAATCTTCCTAAAAATATGCGGGAGTCCTATGTTTTAAACATATACTCCCGCTTTTTTAAATTATTATTACACCCGCTTAAATTTCCATTCAAAGCAGTCAGCGCCGGATCGGCGCTGACTAATCCTGCCGGTGCGCCTGCTCCAGGCGACGCTCCAAACGCCGTTGCAGGGCCTCAAAGCACAGACACAGGCACCAGTAAATTGCTGCAGCTGCCAGATACAAAGGTAATGGACGAAAAGTGATGGCGATCACTTCCTTGGTCGCCAGCATCAGTTCGGTTACGGTGATGACGGACACCAGCGAAGTATCCTTGATCAGGCTGATCAGGGTGTTGCTCATCGATGGCACCGCGATGCGCAGAGCTTGCGGCATGACGATATGGCGCAAGGTTTGCAAATAGCCGAGCCCGAGGCTGTAGCCGGCGGCCCACTGACCTTTGCCGACGCCGAGAATCGCACCACGGATGCTTTCCGACAGATACGCACCGGCATTCAGGCTCAAGGCCAGCACTCCGGCTACTGCCGGCGAAAACTCGATGCCGATACTGGGCAAGCCGTAATAAATCAAAAATATCTGCACCAGTAATGGAGTACCGCGCATCAGGCTGACGTATAACGCGGCAGGCACTCGCACCGATTTCCACGGCACGATGCGCGCCACTGCCAACAAGAAACCGAGTGCCAGTCCGCCGCCCATCGAGGCCAGCGCAAACAACACCGTGTAACCGGCACCTTTAAACAAGACCGGTGCAGCCTGCTTCAGCAACTCCCAAAGTTCCATGTTGATCCTTATTGTGAAGCGCCAAAAAACTATCCCCGCAGCGCGTGCGGGGATAGTTTGATGCCAGCCTGGTGCTTATTTATTGCGCTACCTTATTGCGCTACCGGAGCCTTGCTCACGTCGCGGCCAAACCATTTGTTCGATACTTGGCCGAAGCTGCCATCCTTGATGATATCGGCAATCGCCTGGTTGATCGCTGCCTTGAACTTCGGATTATTTTTCTGGAACGGGATCGCCATTTTATCGATATCGCCCAACGGCGCACCCGCTTTCAGCGGCAGATTCGAGGTCTTCAACAGGTATGACACCATCAGGCTATCGTTGAGCGCCGCATCAATCCGGCCGCTGGCCAGATCCTGCAGATATTCCGGCGCACCTGGATAGCTTTTGACTTCGATGCCGGCAACGCTCTTGGCTTTCTGCTCGTGATTGGTGCCCTGCCCTACACCTAGCTTCTTGCCTTTCAGGTCATCAAAACCCTTGAATACCCGTTTCTCGTTTTTCTGCACGATCAATTGTCCGCTGGAGAGCGTGTACGGGTCGGAAAAATCGAAGGCTTCACGGCGCTTATCGGTGACGCCGACCTGATTGACGATTACATCGTATTTTCCATTTGCAAGACCTGCCAGAATGCCGCTCCACTCGGTGGTGGTGAATTCCGGCTTGACGCCCAGTTTGGCCGCCACCAGTTTGGCCACATCGACATCAAAGCCGGTCAGTTCGTTGGTTTTCTTGTTCTTGAAATTGAACGGCGGGAAAGTGCCTTCCAGCGCGATTTTTAGTGTGCCGCGCGCCTTGACGGTGTCCAGCAAATCAGCCGCCGAAGCGCCCAAGGCGACAGCAACCAACAAGGTCCCTGCAGTTAATCGGGTTATGCGGGATAACAGTGTCTGTGTCATTTCAGAATCCTTTATTCTTGATATTTGATGCCATGGTTTATGTTGCGCGGCAGGCCATTGAATGGCACCGATTTTTTATCTACATCGATTATAAAGAAGGATCGCGATATCGACCGGGCAGCCGTAAAAATGGAGACCATGCGCCCCATCAAAACATAACTTACGTCTGGAATGCATGCACGGTATTGCGGCCGCTCTGTTTGGCGTAGTACATGGCGCTATCGGCATTCCGGGATAACTGTATTTGATCCAGGCCATCTTCTGGATACACCGCCACGCCTATGCTGGACGAAATGTTCAAGACCGTCCCGTCCGGCATTTCAAATGGCTCGCTAATGGCGTTGCGAATGATGTCGGCCAATACCAGCGCATCCTGCGCATCCTCAATCGAAGGCAGCAGCACGACGAATTCGTCGCCGCCGATACGCGCTACGGTGTCGGATCCGCGCACATGCTGCTGCATGCGCAGTGCAACCTCCTTGAGGAGAAAATCGCCGACATGGTGCCCCAGCTTGTCATTGATCGGTTTGAAAGCGTCGAGATCAATAAACATCAGGGCCAGACGTTTGTGTTGGCGCTTTGCTTGTGCCAGCGCCTGCCCCAGACGATCATCGAAAAGTGCCCGGTTAGGCAAGCCGGTCAAGCTATCGTGTTGCGCCTGGTGGCGAAAACGTGCTTCGCTTTCGCGCAATTCCTGCGTCATTTTCTGCGCCAGTGACATGGCACGAGCGCGTCCCGACAAAAGCGCCCAACTGAGCATGGTCAGCAACAGGCTCAAACCAATACCGGCAATCGCAATCAGACGCGAGCTATCCTTGCCTTGCAGCACATCGAATTCCGGCAGGGAGCGGATCGCCAGGGTCCAGGTGCGTCCGCCTACCTCGATGTACTCGGTCGCCTCGATGTACTTCTTGTCCTTATGCGCAATATTGCGTAGCTTGCCGTCAGGTGCTTGGGAGTCATACAGTAAGGTCTGCGGCGTCATCTCAACGCCATCGTAGATGGTGATGTCAGCCATAGAAACGCGCCTGCTATACAGTCCGGCCATCAGGTTTTTCATGCGAAAGGTCGCAATCACCCAGCCGTTGATATTGGCACGGCGCGCGGCAATCGTATCGCTGCGCGTGCCTTTTTTGAACATGGGTAAAAACATTACAAAACCAGGCTGAACGTCGGCTTCGGCATCTACCATCAATGTCACTTTGCCTGTAATGGCGGGCGAGCCTGAATCGCGCGCCTGTTCCATCGCGCTGCGGCGCGATGGAACTGCGTAGTGGTCCAGACCCAGCATCAGCAGATTGCGGCCAACGAAGGGCTCGAACTGAATTACTGGAGCGTATATATCCTGGTGGCTTTCAGGCTTTATAGCGTAGTTGGGGAAACCTTGTTTGCGCATGGCTGCGATGTGCGCCTCTTTTTGCGCCTGCGGCACGATAGGAATGATGCCGACTCCCTGAATGCCGGAATAATTTGCACCCAGTTGCAAGGCGTTAATGTAGACCTGAAATTCCTCGCGTTCCACCATCCCGGAGGCGGCGTACAAACCTTGCGTACCGCGCAACACCTGCTCATAGGCCGCCATACGCTGCTCGATGCTGCTGATGGCTTCGCGCAAATTGAAGTCAAAACTTTTTTGCTGATCAATGGCAATATTGTGTTGTTCGTGCTGCCAAAGCTTATAAGTAACGCCGAGTGAAGCCGAGAGAATTAGGAGAGTAGGAATTTGATAGCGGAACCGACTTTTCATGGTTATCAAAAAGTAACCAGAGACTTGGCAAGGTCGGGGTGGAAGTATTTTTCAAAAATATGCAGCACAGTGCCATCTGCGCGCATCTGATTGACCAGCATCCGCCATTTTTCCTGCTCTGCAAGCGAAATAGCCTTCCTGGACATAATGAGACCGTGTAGGACGGAAGCGTCATTGAGGTCGACAATGGTCGTCAGCGACCTGATCGAACCGGCATCCACCTGCGGATAATCGAAAGGCTCAATAATCATTCCCTGGACACGATTGAGCGCTAGAATTTGATATAGCGGTTCCAGGCGCGTTGCATGATCGACGCGCTGTTCCAATGCAAGATTGTCTACCAGACGGTTGGCATTTTCACTGTAGCGGAAGCTGCGGATAACACCCAGCATCAGTTTTGGATTATTTTCAAAATCTGCCAACTGCTGCACCTTGGCATCCTTGCGTACCAATAAATAATATTTATTGGAAAAATACCAGGCAAACCCGGCAAATTTATCGCGCGCCTCGTCCGTAATGCCAGACAGGCTGAAATCCAGCGCGCCTGACTCGATCAATTGCCAGATCCTGGCACGCGGCATGACGGTGACGATGATCTTGCAACCGCTGCGACGCATCAATTCATCTGCAAAATCCTTGTCGATCCCGGCGTCAGTCTGTGACGAATACAACAAACCGTGATCGTGCAAGGCGAGCGTCAGCGGTCGCGTGCAATCCGGTCCATCCGCGGCTTGGGCGGCCGAAATGGAGCAGAAAAGCAAGGCAATTAACAAAGAGTGAAAATAGGTTTTCATACATTCACATATTACATGGAACAAATAATAAATTCCATAAAGCAACATTTTTCTTCACGCAACCGATTAGCTGGATCGTCCTGCGGCCGGTAATAAACACTGTTCGAGGGGTTTGAATTCCCTCCCGGCGAGTCGCTCCTTCGTCGCTCACCGCCCTGAAGGACGAGGTTTGAACCCTAGTCAGTTTTTTGATCGCTTAACTTTTTTGGGTGAAATTTGAAACGGCAAACGTTGCCGCCCTTGGACATGCATTCGTGATGCTCGACCGTACTACCGGTGAAGGATGACAGTAAAGCAAGATCAAATTTGCAGACCTCCGGGTTTTGCATCGCAAGATTGTGAAAAACGCAATTATTCGCCTCAATCACCGGGGTATTGCTGGCGTCCACTGCGCTATGCGCATCATAGCCAATCTGCTCCATGATGACAGCCAATTCCTGCACTTTCTCTTCCGGTTGCTGCAACCCCGGACGCTGATTGCGCAGTTGTGCGGCAACCCGTGCACCGAGAACACTCAGGCGCTCACCAACTACTTCCGAACCCAACTCGTCCTGCATCGATTCGAGCAGCAATTGCGCCAGCCAAGAGTAACGGCGCGGGAAAATTTCATGGCCTGTATCGGTGAGAGCATACAATTGTTGCGGCCGACCGCCGGAGGGGCGGGTTGCGCTCTTGCTGATCAACCTGTCATTTTCCAATGCCGCCAAATGCTGTCGCACCGCATTGCGCGTGATTGCCAGTTGCTCCGACAGCTCATCCACCGCCATGCCTGCTTTTTTCTTAAGCAATAACTTCAGTAATTCTTTTTGCCTAATTCCGAGTATTTCCAGCATATGGATTCTTTCGATGTCTGTGCCTCATTTTTTGGCGACTGGTCTTTATAACCATTTTATACCAGCCCAAATAAATAAATAAAACAGTTTAAACATAAAATACTGTACAAACTTGTTATTGTGATTTATTCTACTTACTCGTTAGTACACTTATGGAGAACCTTATGAACCTATCTAAACGCAATACGTTGACTTCCATGGCCGTTGCCGCCCTGTTGAGCACCGGCATTCAAGCACATGCACAAGCGCAGCACGAGCATAAGGATGCCAAAATCGGAGCAACCTCCGTCAAGACTGCGCAAACCGGTGCGGCATTACGCGATTTATGGGTCGGACATGTTTTTTGGGTCAGGAACGTGGTGCTGGCAACCAGCGCTGGAAACGCAGCCGCAGCCACTGCGGCAGAAAGTGAGGTGGTCGCAAATGCCAAACAGATAGCTGCAGCGATTGAGCCGTTTTACGGCAAGCCAGCCTCTGAAAAATTGTTCAGTTTACTGGCCGGCCATTACGGCGCAGTCAAACAATACCTGGAAGCAACACTCGCCAATAGCAAACCCAGGCAAGAAGTTGCCATGAAAGTCCTGACTGACAATGCCGGCGAACTGGCAGCCTTTTTAAGCGGAGCCAACCCGAATCTGCCGCTCGATACAATGCGCAGTCTGTTGCTGGCGCACGGCGGCCATCATGTGCAGGAAATTCAGCAATGGCACGACAAGCAGTATGCAGAGGAAGCAAAAACCTGGGAGTCGATGAAAAATCACATGTATGTCATCGCCGATGCATTAGCGGGCGCTCTGGCCAAACAGTTTCCCGCTAAGTTCCAGTAACCCGGTAAATTTGGGACAGTCTTTTGGGCACTTATTGGCTTGCCGAGCCGCTAGCCGCGCTGCCAGTGGCACGCGGCGGCAATACGGGTGCTGGGCGCTGCTGGCGAAATACCAGCACATTTCCCGCAATCACCAGCAACAAACCGCCCAATCCGACCGCAGTCCATTGATAACCTTCCAGCCAGGCCGAAATATTCAGCGATACCACCGGGAACAAGACCGTCGAGTACGCGGCACGATCAGGGCCGATGCGCCCGACCAGCATCAAATAGGCGGTAAAGCCCACCACCGAACCTGGAATCGCCAGGTACAGCAACGCGCCCAGATACTTCGGACTCCAATCCATCGTCAGCGGCGTGCCGCTCACTGCAACGCCTGCCAGCAAAATAAGAGTGCCCACCAGCATGGCCCAGGCATTAGTGCCAAGCGGCGTCAAACCGCGCGACTGCAGCGCACTCGACAGCAAGTTGCCGGCAGAAAAACTTAAGGTGCCGAGCAGTGCCAAACCCAGCCCCAGCCAGGTAGCGCTACTGGCTGCATGGTGACGCATCTCGGGCCAAAACAATGCCAGGATGCCGCCCATGCCCAGCAACGCCCCGCCCATGACTTGCGGGGTGATTTTTCGCCCTAGAAACAGGCGGCCATTAAGCGCATTCCATAACGGCGCGCTCGAAAACACCACTGCCACCAGCCCGCTCGCAATCCATTGGCTAGCGTAGTAAAAGCACAGGAAATTCACGCAGAACAAAGTCACGCCCTGCGCCAGCAGTAACTTGCCGGCACCGGCCGGAGGACGCTTCAAGCGCCCGGTAAAAGCCAAAAAGCAGAACAGCACCAGTGCCGCCAGCCCGAAACGGTAAGCAATCGATAACGGGATAGCGACGCTGCCCAATTGCATCTTGATGGCAATCCAAGTGGTGCCCCAGACTGCCACTACCAGAAAATACAGAAAAATATTCACAATGCATGCTCCGTTTAGTATAAAAGTTGCGTAGCGGCTCTCTTTGTTCCTCTCTCCCGCCTGCGGGAGAGAGTTAGAGAGAGGGCGGCCATGGCGCTTTCATTCGTTTGGGTAGCATTTTCGCCATGGCCGATAAGTTATGCCAAAGTATCGAGCCACAGTTGCAGCGTGTCTTGCACGTTCTTGCGTTTTTTTGTGATTTTTTGCGCTTGTTTTACCAACTCGACCGCCCGCCGCTATCATGTGATGATGAACAACACTCTTAATCGCCTGCATGTATTCAACCGGCTCACGCACTCCAACGCGCAGCTGGAAGGTGCGGCGGCGATGGGGGATGGCATGGCGGTGGCGATCTGGCGCAATCGGCTGGATGCGGTCAGTTATGCGCCGCAAGGGCATCACACGCTGTCGTGTTATCTGGATGGCGGCTACAACACTTTTTTGCGCAACCGCCCAGACCAGCGCGGCGCACCCGGACGTCTGTGCGTGTTGCCGAATAAACAGGAAACAGATTGGGTAATCAATGGTCATCTGCGTTTTGTGCATCTGTATTTTTCTCCTGAACAATTTGCCGGCCAGACCCTGGCCCTGCTGGACCGCGAACCGCGCGAAATGTGTTTGCCGCAGCAAACCTTTTTTGACAATCCGCAACTGGCTAGCCTGTGCCAGGCACTGCCCCGGCTAGACTGGCGCGATCCGGGCCAGCGCCTGCTGGGCAATGCGCTGGCACATCATGCAGTGGCGCAATTGATTCAATCTCACTTGGAACCGCGCAGGAACCTGCGTTTGAAAGGCGGACTATCTGCAACGTTGCGGCGACGCATGATCGAATGGCTTGATAACCGGCTCGATCAATCGATCACACTGGGCGCAATGGCAACGGAGGCGGCATTGTCCGCAACCCATTTCGCGCACATGTTTCGCATCTCGTTCGGGATGCCACCCCATGTCTGGCTGCAGGCGCGCCGTCTGGCCAGGGCGCGCCAACTGCTGGCGCAAAATCAATTATCGCTAACCGATGTTGCGATGACTTGCGGTTATAGTTCGCCCAGCCATTTCAGCAACCGTTTTCGCGCAGCGCTGGGCATCACGCCTTCCCGTTATCGCGAGCTGAATCAGTAAAAACTTGCAGTTAATGTTATTTCAAGAGCGCACATTTTTTAAAACCGCATATTTTTTGTATACTAATGTATGTATTTTTTAGTGCAGCAATTAAATAATGCGGCACTTGCACAATATTTACTTATACTCCCTATTTTTACATAAATAATTATTCTGAAAATCATGCCTGCACCTATCGATTTGCCGCTCACCGGCATCCGCATCCTTGACCTGACTCGACTGCTGCCGGGGCCGGTGGCGACCATGCATCTGGCCGACATGGGCGCGGAAGTGATCAAGATCGAAGACCGTGGCGTCGGCGACTATGCGCGCACCATGGGGCATGTGAAGCACACGGTGTCGCAATTTTTCATTGCGGTTAATCGCGGCAAGCGCTGCATCCTGCTCGATTTGAAGGATGCCGGCGAGCGCGAAGAATTCCTGCTGATGGTAGAAAGCACCGATGTAGTGATCGAAAGTTTCCGCCCGGGCGTGATGGATAAACTGGGCGTGGGCTGGCCGGTCTTGCGACAACGCAATCCGAACCTGGTGATGTGCGCCATCACCGGCTACGGCCAAAACGGCCCGTTCGCACAGTTGGCCGGGCACGACATCAATTACACCGGGTTTGCCGGCATGCTGGAGCAGAACGTCGGGCCGGATGGCGTCCCGGCGCTCTCGAATCTGCAGGTCGGCGATTTGCTGGGCGGCGCACAAGCAGCGCTGCAAGGGATCTTGGCAGCACTGTTAAGCGTAAAAATGGGAGGTTGCGGGCGCTTCGTCGATGTCTCTATGACCGATACCGTGCTGGCGCACAACATCATGCCGCTGGTAGCGGTAAATAATTTCGGCCGCACTGCTGCGCCGGGGCGCGATCTGCTGACCGGCGGCGTGCCTTGTTACAACGTATACCGCACCAGCGATGATCGTTTCATGGCGGTTGGAGCGCTGGAATTGAAATTCTGGGAAAGTTGTTGCGAGGTGCTGGCGCGCCCCGATCTGAAGTCACGACACTGGAGCCTCGGACAAGCCATTGGCGGCACGGATGCGATGGCGATCAAGGCAGAACTGGATGCAATTTTTACACAGCAAACGCTGGCGGTATGGAGCGAGCGCTTTGCCGCCGTGGACTGCTGCGTGACGCCGATCCTACGGATCGATGAAGCGCTCAATCATCCACTGTTTCTGGCCCGCGGCATGGTGCGACAGGCACAGCACCCGACCGAAGGGAATTACGCCAGCACCACACCTGCGGTAAAGTTTTATCCTTAAATAACAGATGTTACGCAGTGCCTATGCGACATAGGAAAAGCATTGTCCATGAAAGACACGAAAAGCACGAAAGCAGCAAGCAATGTCTACAATGTCTAAGTAGTGCAGGCCTCCGTGCCTGCAATCCCATGCAGGCACGGAGGCCTGCACTACTGACAAACAACTGCAAAAAAATGGTGTCATGCAGTTTTTTCGTGTCTTTCGTGGATCGAATTTTTTGTGCGTAACATCAGTTACTATTTAAGCCGACAACTCATGAGCCACATGTGCTGCAAACGCAGGATGCGGATGTCTTTGGCGACGCCGGCAAACTTCTTGCGCAGCGCGCTGTCGGTGGGGAAGTTTTTGACATATTCATAGCGCTCGCCGTCGGCCAGGGTTTCAATCTGGTAGGTGTTGCCCTCGGCATCGGTACGCGCCACTGGCGCTGTATCTGCTTCCAGATAGTTGTCGTCGATCAATATCAACAATCCATCTTTGCCCGTGATTTTGCGTAAGCGGGCCAGCAAGTCGGTTTGCTGCTCGCGCTTGACGTGGGCCCAGAAAAATCCGGCGAAGCAAGCCGTGTAATCGTTCGCAAAATCGACCTCAAAAGCATCGATCTGGGCGAGTTGCACCTTCTGCCCCGGCAAATCGCGCGCTTGTGCTGCTTTCAGCATGAGCGGGTTGTTATCGGTTGCCAGCACAAGATCCGCCGCACCCGCCATTGCCGCAGTCCAGTACCCGCTGCCGCATGCCAGCTCCAGCACTTTGTGCCCTTGCACCAGTTCGGCCACGCGTTCGCGCAAGAGGGCGAACTCGTCCTGCCGGTCCGGCTGCGCATAGACGCGCTCGCCGCACTGGTTGGCAGTGGCAAGGCTGGTGTAATACGCACTTAATTCGGTATGCAAGGTAGTCATCAAGCTTTATTTCCTGGTAATGATTTCATAATTCGTAACTTTCTTTTTCGCCGCTCATGGCGCGCTCGATCAACTTGCGGTTGAGTGTTGGCGTGAGCAATTCGATGAAGGTATACACATAGCTGCGCAGATAAGCGCCTTTTTTGACCGCCACGCGCGAGACATTCATGCCGAACAGGTGGCCGACCGGGATTGCTTGCAGGTTTTTGTCGCGCTCGGGGTCGTAAGCCATGCCGGCGATGATGCCTACACCCATGCCGAGCTCGACATAGGTCTTGATGACGTCGGCATCAATCGCTTCCAGCAGCACATCGGGCTTTAAGCTGCGCAAGGTAAACGCATGATCGATCTTGTTGCGGCCGGAAAAAGCGCTGTCGTATGTAATCAACGGATAGGTGGCAATCTCTTCAAGCGTAATCGGCTTCGATTTCAACAGCGGGTGCTCCATGGGCACCACCACGATATGCTCCCACTGGTGGCACGGAAACGAGAGCAAGCCATCAATACTGGCAATCGACTCGGTAGCGATCACGATGTCGGCCTGATCTTTCAGTACCATCTCGACTACTTGCTGCGGGTTTCCTTGCAGCAGGCACAAACGCACTTTCGGGTACTTCTGGGTAAACGCCTGTACCACTCTTGGCAACATGTAGCGGGCCTGGGCATGCGTGGTAGCGATGGTGAAGCTACCGCTGTCTTGCGCCGCAAACTCTTTGCCGATGCGTTTCAAGCTATCGATTTCCTGCAGGATCAACTCAACCGACTTCAACACTTCATGCCCCGGCTCGGTCAGGCCGCGAACTCGCTTGCCGTGACGCGTAAAAATATCCACTCCCAGCTCTTCTTCCAGCTCGATGATCGCTTTCGAGACACCCGGCTGTGAAGTAAACAGCGCCTTGGCAGCTTCAGTCAGATTGAAATTTTGTCGGACGGCTTCACGCACAAAGCGCAATTGATGGAGATTCATGGGGTTCCCGGGTTAATACCCTGATTTTATTGCTGCAAAGTACTTTTCAGGACAGGTGACGGAAAGTTCTTCTGGACGGACGGCACCGCATACCGAATAACCATATAAGCAAATAAATACTTTGTAGTTTGGAATGTGGCCGTGGTTTATTACTATTGCTCCCATTATACGCGGGGTGATATGACTTTTTCTTATGTGGCTTCTGGTTTTGCGGTTGGCTTGCTGGTCGGTCTGACAGGCGTCGGGGGCGGCTCGTTAATGACACCATTACTCACTTTATTGTTCGGCATCAATCCAACCGTTGCGGTCGGCACCGATCTGGCTTTCGCCGCCATCACTAAATCTGCCGGGACCTTCACCCATCGCTTGCGCGGCACGGTCAATTGGGGAGTGGTCAAACGCCTGTGCATGGGAGCGTTGCCAGCCGCCGTTATTACCACGCTGATATTGAAATATTTTGGCGGTCTGACCGACAACATGGGCCAGATCATTCGCTACTCGATCGCCGGCTCGGTAATGCTGACCGTTTTCGCGCTGCTCTTCAAGAGCCGCATGATTGCGTGGTTAAATACCCATCCCGAAAAACAGTTGCAGGGATCGACACTGACGGCAGCAACCATTGTCGCCGGTACCGTGCTCGGCACTCTGGTGACGGTGTCGTCAATCGGCGCCGGTGCCATCGGCGCCACTTTGCTGGTCATGCTGTATCCAAAGATGAGCGCCGCCGAAGTCGTCGGCACCGATATCGCCTATGCTGTGCCACTTACCGCTATCGCAGCTTTCGGCCACTGGTGGCTGGGTTCAATTCACTGGGTGCTGCTCGGCACTTTGTTGCTGGGTTCGGTGCCAGGCATCATGCTGGGCTCGTGGGCGGCCCGCGCCGTGCCGGAGAGATTCCTGCGCGGCTTGCTGGCAACCACACTCACCGGCGTGGCGCTGAAACTGGTGCTTTGAATCCGCACTCGGAACAAGTACTCGCAAAACAGATTTTTTAAGGACCGCAGATGTATAAATACGACCACTACGATCACCAGTTGGTGAAAGAGCGCATCGCACAATATCGCGATCAGGTGCGGCGACGCCTGTGCGGCGAACTCACGGAAGAAGAGTTCCTGCCTTTGCGTCTGCAAAACGGCTTGTACATGCAGCGCCATGCCTATATGTTTCGCATCGCCATTCCCTACGGCCTGTTGTCATCAACCAAGATGCGTAAACTGGCATTTATTGCCCGTGAATATGATCGCGGCTACGGCCACTTCACAACCCGCCAAAATATTCAGTACAACTGGATCGACATAGAAGATACGCCCGAGATTCTGGAGCAACTGGCCAGCGTCGAGATCAATTCGATCCAGACTTCCGGCAACTGCATTCGCAATATTACTTCCGATGAATATGCCGGCGTTGCGGCCGACGAAATCATTGACCCGCGTCCGTTCGCGGAAATTCTGCGTCAATGGAGCACCTTTCATCCAGAATTTGCCTATCTGCCGCGCAAGTTCAAATTCGCCCTGAACGGCGCGCTGGAAGACCGCGCGGCGATCGCACTGCACGACATCGGCTTGAATGTATTACGCAGTGCTAGCGGAGAAGTCGGTTTTCAGGTCATGGTCGGCGGCGGCATGGGGCGCACCCCGATCCTGGGTTCGGTCATTCGCGAATTCCTGCCGTGGCAGCATGTAATGTCGTATCTGGAAGCGATTTTACGCATCTACAACCAGTACGGCCGGCGCGACAACAAGTTCAAGGCGCGTATCAAGATCCTGGTCAAAGCGCTCGGCGCGGAAGAATTTGGCCGCATGGTCGAAGAAGAATGGAGCCTGATTAAAGATGGCCCCAGCACCCTGACCGAAGAAGAACTGAACCGCGTTACTGCCTTCTTCACGTCGCCCAACTACGAAATTTTGCCGGCCGCCGATGCAGCACTGGAACACCACAAGTCGGAAAACAAGGCGTTCACAAACTGGATCCGGCGCAACGTCAAACCGCACAAGGTTGCCGGCTATAACGCGGTGGTTCTGTCGCTTAAAAATCCGGCAGTGGCACCGGGCGACGTCAGCGCCGATCAGATGGACTTCATCGCAGATATGGCAGACCGTTATAGCTTCGGCGAATTGCGCGTCACCCATGAGCAAAATCTGGTGCTGGCCGATGTACGCAATACCGACCTGTTTGCATTTTGGAAAGAAGCCAAAGCACAAGGCTTGGCAACCCCGAATATCGGCCTGCTGACCGATATCATCTGCTGCCCGGGTGGCGATTTCTGCTCGCTGGCGAATGCCAAATCGATCCCGATTGCACTCGACATTACGCGCCGCTTCAATAATCTGGATTATCTGCACGACATCGGCGATATCGAACTCAACATGTCCGGCTGCATCAACGCCTGCGGCCATCACCATGTCGGCAATATCGGCATTCTGGGGGTCGATAAGGATGGCAGCGAGTGGTATCAAGTCTCGATCGGCGGAGCCCAAGGCAATAACGCAGCCATCGGCAAGGTTATCGGGCCGTCTTTCTCGGCCCATCAGATGCCGGAAGTGATCGACCGCATCATTCAGGTGTACATGCGCGAACGCATCGAACACGAACGCTTCATCGATACCGTGCAGCGTCTGGGCATTACGCCATTCAAGGATTTTGTGTACGCCACGCCGATTAAAATCGAACAAGCAGCAGGAGAGGACGCATATGCCTAACCCGACCACACAGATCATCAAAAACAAAGCTATTGTCAGCGACGATTGGATCATCCTGCGCCTGACTGAAGACCAGAGCGCCGAGACTGTCAGCGTGACTGACGGCCGTGTCATCGTGCCGCTGCAAGTCTGGCAGGCGCAAAAAAACACGCTGCAGAATCGCCCCGAGCTGGGAGTCTGGTTTGCCAGCGACGAACGGCCCGAAGCATTGCAGGGCGAGGTCGATCGGTTCAGCGTGATCGCGGTCGATTTTCCGAAATTCACCGATGGCCGGGGTTATTCGATTGCCTACAATCTGCGTGCCCGGCTCGGATATCGCGGTGAATTGCGCGCCATTGGCGATGTCTTGCGCGACCAACTGTTTTACATGCAGCGCGTTGGCTTTGACGCATTCGCACCACGCGCCGACCGCAGCATAGAAGATGCGCTCAAGGGATTGTTCGATTTTTCCGAAACATACCAAACTTCGTGGGATGAAAAATCACCGCTGTTTCGCCGCGCCCAACGCACCGGAGTCGAAGCATGAACATGAGCAACAGCGTGGATAACAGCTTAAGCAATGACAGTTACGACGCGCTGGTTTTAGCTGCCAAAGCGACGCTGCGCCGCATCGCCAGCGAGTTTACGCCAGCCGTGTTCGCCTCAAGTTTGGCGGCCGAAGACATGGTGCTGACCGATCTGATTCTGCGTGCCGAACTACCGATTGGTATCTTTACGTTGGAAACCGGCCGCCTACCCGCCGAAACCCTGAACGTGATTGATCGCATCAAGGAAATCTACGACTATGATGTGGCGCTGTATCGGCCCGAACCTGCAGCAGTGGGTGCCTATGTGCAACAGAAAGGCTTGAATGCGTTTTACGAAAGCATAGCCCTGCGCCGCGAATGCTGCCACATCCGCAAAATCGAGCCGCTGGGTCGCGCGCTGGCAGGCAACAAGGCTTGGGTCACCGGTCAACGACGCAGCCAATCAAGCACCCGTGCGGCGCTGGATGTGCAAGAACAAGACGATGCCCACGGCATGGCTAAATTCAATCCGCTGGCAGACTGGTCGGAGCAAGACGTTTGGCACTACATTCGCAGTAACAACGTGCCTTACAATGCGCTGCACGACAAAGGCTATCCGTCAATCGGATGCGAACCGTGTACCCGCGCCATTCAACCCGGTGAAGATGTACGCGCTGGACGCTGGTGGTGGGAAGCCCCGGACACCAAAGAATGCGGCCTGCACGTCGTCGATGGCAAACTTGTTCGTATTAAACCTGTATCCGCACAATAGTTTGCACAATATTCAGCATAGCAATTAGCATTAAACTCGGCATAAAAAAATCATGAATAATGCAGTTGAAAAGCACTTTATCGATGCCGCCAGTAACCGTCATCTGGACTGGCTGGAATCCGAAGCGATCCACATCATGCGCGAAGTGGCGGCCGAATGCGCAAATCCGGCATTGCTGTTCTCGGGCGGTAAAGACTCCGTAGTGCTGGTACGTATCGCTGAAAAAGCCTTCCGTCCCGGTAAATTCCCATTTCCGCTGGTACATATCGACACCGGCCACAATTTTGCCGAAGTGATCGAATTCCGCGACCGTCGTGTTGCCGAGATAGGCGAGCGCCTGATCGTGCGCTCGGTTGTGGATTCCATGGAGCGCGGCACAGTGCGCTTGCGTAATCCGGCAACCGATTCGCGCAATGCCGCGCAAGCCGTAACCTTGCTGGAAACTATCGCTGAATTCAAGTTCGATGCCTGTATCGGCGGCGCCCGCCGCGATGAAGAAAAAGCCCGCGCCAAGGAGCGCATCTTTTCCTTCCGCGACGAATTCGGCCAATGGGACCCGAAAGCGCAACGCCCGGAACTCTGGGACTTGTATAACACCCGCGTCCATCCGGGTGAAAACATGCGGGTGTTCCCGATCTCCAACTGGACCGAACTCGACATCTGGCAATATATCGAGCGCGAAAAACTGGCGCTGCCGTCGATCTACTTCGCCCATCAGCGCCAAGTGATTCCGCGCAACGGCCTATTAGTGCCGCTGACCGATCTGACGCCGGCCAAAGAAGGCGAAACTGTCGAGACACAAGTCGTGCGCTTTCGCACCGTCGGCGATATCTCTTGCACCTGCCCGGTAGCCTCCGACGCCGCAACCGTCGCGGCAATTATTGCCGAGACAGCCATTACCCAAATTACCGAGCGCGGGGCAACCCGCATGGATGACCAGACATCCGAAGCTTCGATGGAAAAACGCAAGAAAGCAGGTTATTTCTGATGAACGCAATCGTTTCCGAATCCGTACTGATCGAATCAAAAAAAGAGCGCGGCCTGCTGCGTTTCATCACCGCCGGCTCTGTCGATGATGGCAAGAGCACGCTAATTGGCCGTCTGCTGTTTGACAGCAAAGGCATCTTCGCCGATCAACTCGACGCCATGTCGCGCGCCAAGCACAAACGTACTGTAGGCGACACGATTGATTTGTCATTGCTGACCGACGGTCTGGAAGCCGAGCGCGAACAAGGCATCACGATTGACGTTGCTTACCGCTATTTCGCCACCCCCAAGCGCAAGTTCATCATCGCCGACACCCCGGGCCATGAGCAATACACGCGCAACATGGTGACCGGCGCATCGACCGCTGACGCGGTGATTATTTTGGTGGATGTTTCCAAAGTGAAGTTCGGTGATGACGGTAGCGTTGCACTGCTGATCCAGACCAAGCGCCATTCGACCATCGCCCACTTGCTGCAGATCGAACATGTCATCGTTGCCGTCAACAAGATGGATTTGGTTAATTATGATCAAACTGTGTATGACCGCATCGTGGCCGCCTATCAGGAATTCGCCCAGCAACTCGGTCTGAAAGACATCCATCCGATCCCGCTGTCCGCTTTGACCGGCGACAACGTGGTGACTGCCGGCGACAAGATGCCGTGGTACCAGGGCCCGACGCTGATCGAACTGCTGGAATCCCTGAGCGTCTACGACGAATCGCACGATGAGCCGTTGCGCTTTCCGGTGCAACTGGTGGCGCGCCATAACGGCCATGAAGCCAATGATTTCCGTGGCTACATGGGGCGCATCGAAGCCGGCATGGTACGCAAGGGCGACAAATTGGTAGTGCAGCCTAGCGGCCAAAGTGCCACTGTAAAAGATATCCTGACGTTGGAAGGCTCGCTGCAATCCGCCGTAGTGGGGCAATCCGTCACCATCCTGCTCGACGAATATCTGGACATTTCACGCGGTGACATGCTGGCATCCGCAGAACGTCCGGCGACCCTGCTCAAGACGGTGAATGCCGATATCTGCTGGCTGTCGGAAGAACCGCTCGACTTGCGTCGCAAATATTGGCTCAAGCACACCACCAAACAGGTTGCCGCCAAGATCACGAAAATAGAAACGCTGCTGGACATTAACACCCAGGAAAAACGCGTAGCCGATAACGTCAAACTCAACGACATCGCCCGTGTCAGCATCAATGTGCAACAAGCGCTTTGCGCCGATGCCTACGATGCAATCCGCGCCACCGGCGCCTTCATCCTGATTGACGAAGTCACGCACCAGACCGTCGCTGCAGGAATGATCAGACTCGATTAAGGCAGGTAGGGCGGGTGCAACCCGCGCCCGCTCGGTAAAACATTTAGCCGATGCGGGGCGGGTTGCACCCGCCCTACTTCACTTCTAAAAATAACGTCGGGCTTCGGCCCGACGGCTATTTCAGTCGAAGATAATTTTTACAAGCGAAAGCAAAAAACCATGACGATGCCGCTGGGAAAAGTCGTTCTGATCGGTGCCGGACCAGGCGCGGCAGATCTGATTACCGTACGCGGCGCTCGCATTCTGGCGCAAGCCGAGGTGGTGCTGCATGATGCGCTGGTCACAGAAGAAATGCTGGCGCTATGCCCGCAGGCGATCAAAATTTCGGTGGGCAAGCGTTCCGGCCAGCGCTCCACTGCGCAACCATTCATTAATGAACAATTGGTCGATTGCGCCAAGCGTTATAGCTTAGTGGTGCGCTTGAAAGGCGGCGACCCGATGCTGTTTGGACGCGCCGACGAAGAACTGCAGGCACTCGAAGCGGCAGGAATTTCCGTTGCAATCGTACCCGGCATCACAACCGCATTTGCCGCCGCAGCGGCCGCCCAACAACCGCTGACCAAACGCGGTATTGCCCGCAGCGTAGCCTTTTTCACCTCCAGCGCAGCACCCAACCATCCCGAGCAAACCACCCTGCCCGATTGCGATACCTTGGTGCAATACATGGGTGGGCGCGAAGCCGCCGCCACCGCGCAAAAGTTGCTGTCATTGGGGCGCAACGGCAGCACACCGGTAGTCGTGATTGAAAACTGTAGCCGCGAGAATCAGAAAATCATGCGCCTATGCCTGGCGGATTTAGCGCATGGGCTGTCTGGCATGGTCGGCCCGGTGCTGGTCATGATAGGACAAGCCATGGCACAGCGTTGAATTGCAAGTAATGCAATACATGCCAATGTATTTTTTATACTCGCACTAAAACAATGCGGTAATGGCATGGTTTTATCGCATACTCCCATATTTATAATATCCGCTCTCACCTGCGGGAGCCGGTTGCTGCAAGTTTCAGACCTGCGTCATGGCGCTCAAACAATACTGCGCCATCGCCTGCAACACCGAAGCATCCTCGCCGACGGCATCCACCTGTTTCAACTGTAAGTCAGGGTATTGTTCACGCAGCCCGGCCATGAGTAGCGGCAAATCGCGCAACACATGGCCACCCTGCCCCAAAAATACCGGAACGATGGTGATGTCATCGCATTGCGTCTGCACCAGTTGTGCCACCGCAGCAGGCAAATCAGGCTGAATAAATTCAAGATAGGCATTGCAAACCGTAATGTCCGGCTGTGCTTGCTGCGTGATCTGTTGCAACTTCTGGAATGGCGCAGCCCAGCGCGGATCACGGGCACCGTGGGCGAACAAGATTAGTGCGCGTGGTTGCATGTGCGTCTCCATCAATGCCTCTCGACCCACCACAATACACTAAGCGCCGCTAGTAGAAACAGCGCACTCGGCAATGCCGCAGTTGCGAACGCGGGCCAGGTGTTTAACAAACCCAGATGCGAAAACAGGCTGTTGATCAGCTGAAAACTCACGCCTATCATGATTCCGGCAAAAATTTTCAGGCTAACGCCGCCTGAGCGAAAATGCAGATAGGCAAACGGCAGGGCCATCGCCATCATCACCAAGATAACAAACGGATAAATGACTTTTTTCCAAAAAGCGATTTCATAACGTTCAGTACCTTGTTTGTTGTCTTCCAGGTGCTTAGTGTAAGCGGCAAGATCGATCGCGGACATTCGGTCCGGGTCGGTGAACAGCACCGACAAAATTTCCGGCGTGATTTCGGACACCATGTTTTGACTCGAAAGTTTTTCAATTGCGACTCGGCTCGCAGCATTGTCTTCAAATTCCACAGACGGAAAACGAGTTAACTCTACATTTTTCAAGCGCCAGATGTGCGCTCCGACATACTCGGCACTTTCGGCCAAAATCAGCGCAGTCATGTGAAACTCGAGATCGAGTTCATAAATTTTTACGCCGCGTAACTGACCGTCGGCACGCAGTTCATTGACATTAAAAAAGCGCGAACCGATCGGGGCGCCGCTGATGCCATCCGAGTGAATCACGTCCTTGGTCCATAAGCCGGTGCGAAACCCTTGCGACAGCGACGAACCTTGAACCCGCAGCTTCAGGGACTCAGCCAGCCGGGTGCTGGTCGGCACCACAAATTCGCCGATCAGGAAAGTCAGCAGCACCAGAATCAAGCCGATTCTGACCAGCATCCAACCGGCCATGAAAGTCGACATGCTGGCTGCCCGCATGATGGTGAATTCGGATCGCGAGGCAAATTGCGCCAGCACATAGATAGTCCCGATCAGAGCCGCTATCGGCATCAGTTCGTAGGCATAGCCCGGCAAGCTCAACAATACATATAGGAATGCGTGCTGCAACCGGTAACCGCCCTGCCCTAGCGCCTGCAGCTCGGCGATCAGATCGAAGAACGCAAACAGTGCCAGGAAAGCGATCAGAACGAACAACACCGAACGCAGTATTTCAACCGCAAAATAACGTTGCAAGACTTTCATGGAGAGACCCGTCCAGCGGTATCGACGCCGGCCTTGGCATGCTTGCACCTGGACCAGATCACCAAAGGATGGAAACGACTATTCACGTTCAGGCGCCAGGAAAACAGTACCGCAATGAGAAGCAGCGCAATCAAGTGAATGGGCCACCATGCCATACCGAACGGTAATTTGCTCTGCACTACCAAGGCCTGAAAGAAGCTCACCATATTGCTATAAGTGACAAACAGCAACAGGGCGATAATCAGATTCGCGGAGCGGCCGGCGCGGGGGTTAACGAAGCTTAGCGGAACTGCCAGCAACATCAATAGAGCACCCATCACCGGCAGGGAAATACGCCACAACACTTCTCCCATGTTGGTTGCGCTGCGATCGGCCAACAATGCGTTTATCGGCAACGAGCGCGCAGTCTTGTCACCCACCACGGCTTGCGTATTCGCGGTCACCAGCACGCTGTAACGCTCAAATTCCATCAGCCGAAAATCCGATGTACTTGGCACGCCTTCATAACGGCGACCTTTGCGCATTACCAGAAATTTGTCCCCGCGGTCATCAATTTCAATCGTGCCTTCCTTAGCGACCACGACGCTGTTGCGCCCGTCCTTGATGGTGTTAACGAAGACATTTTGTACGTGACTGAGGTCGCCTGATAAGCCTTCCACGAAAAATATACGGTTGGCCGATGCGGATTCCTGAAATTTGCCTGGTGAAACTCGCGAAATATCTTCGCGTTTCTCAAAGCGCTCCCGGAACTCTGCACTCTGACGGTTGGCCCAAGGAGTGACCATGAAGCTCAGTACCGCCGTTAGCAGGATGATGGGAACGCCGAAACCCAGTATCGGCCTGATCCAGCGTGTCAGGCTCAAGCCGGATGCGAACCAGACCACCATTTCGGAATCCCGGTACCACCGACTGACGACCAGTTGCACCGCAATAAATCCGGTCAGGATCAGAATTATCGGCAGGTAATTCAATCCCGAAAACGAGATCAACTGCACCACATCGGCGGACGCAACCGTGCCGCCGGCTGCCTGACCCAGAATACGAATCAACATCACGGTGATGGTAATAGTAAAAAGTGTCGTGAAAACGGCGCCTGCGGTACTCACCAATTCGCGTTGAAGCGCGCGCTGAAAGATCATTCGGAGACTATAATTAAAAGTTGATCAAAGTACAGAGGAATTAGCCGTGGACTTTAGCATAAAAACAATCGATACAAAGAACACTCTCGACAGCGCCAAAACCGGCTGCATCGCAGTTGGCGTGTATGAAAACAGGAAGCTGACCCTAGCAGCACAGGCTCTTGACCAAAAGGGCGCAATCAGCGCTGCAATGAAATCCGGCGACATCAGCGGCAAGGCCGGTTCCACCTTATTGTTGCACGCCCTTGAGGGCGTGAGCGCAGCCAGAGTTTTGCTAGTCGGCCTGGGCCCTGATGAAACCGTCAGCGACAAGAATTTCACACTAGCGGCACAAGCAACCGCGCGCGCATTCGCCACCCTCGGCGCTGGCGATGCGCTGATCGCTTTGCCACTGGACGCGGTTAAAGACCGTGATATTGCCCAAACGATTCGCTGCGTCACGCTGGCGGTGCGTGAAAATGCTTATCGTTGCGATAGTCAGAAGAGCAAACCGGAGACCGCCCAAGGCGGCGTCAAGAAAATTGCCTTTGCCATCGACGCCGCTGCTGGAACTGAAGCAAAACTAGCATTAGCGCAGAGCTTGGCTCTGGCTAACGGAATCGACCTGACCAAGCATCTTGGCAATCTGCCGGCCAACGTCTGCACCCCAACTTATCTGGCCAACACTGCAAAAAAACTCGCCAAGGATTACAAGTTCGGCATCGAAGTACTCGACCACAAGCAATTGCAGGCGCTCAAGATGGGCAGCTTCCTGTCGGTTACCAACGGCAGCGAAGAGCCGTCAAAATTCATCGTCCTCAAGCACATGGGCGGCAAAGCGAAGGACGCGCCAACAGTACTGGTGGGCAAAGGCATCACGTTCGACACGGGCGGGATTTCGCTCAAGCCCGGCCTCGGCATGGATGAGATGAAGTACGACATGTGCGGTGCCGCATCGGTGCTTGGCACTTTCCGTGCAATCGGCGAAATGAACTTGAAACTCAACGTGATCGGGATCATCCCGACCTGTGAAAACATGCCATCGGGGCGCGCCACCAAACCAGGCGACATTGTGACATCGATGTCCGGCCAAACCATCGAAGTCTTGAATACCGACGCCGAAGGCCGCCTGGTACTGTGCGATGCGCTAACCTACGCCGAGCGCTTCAAACCGGCTGCCGTGGTCGACATCGCAACCCTGACCGGGGCCTGCATCACAGCGCTGGGCCACCATAACTCCGGCCTGTTTACCCGTCACGACGCCGCGCACGACACTCTTGCCAACGAATTGCTGGCCGCCGGCCGCGCCACTGGCGACACCGCCTGGCGTATGCCGATCGAAGACAGCTATCAGGAACAACTGAAGTCGAATTTTGCCGACATCGCCAATATCGGCGGCTCGGCAGCAGGCAGCATTACCGCCGCCTGCTTCCTGGAACGCTTCACCAGGCAATACACCTGGGCCCATCTGGACATCGCCGGCACCGCATGGAAATCTGGAGCGGTCAAAGGCGCAACCGGACGTCCGGTATCGCTGCTGACTGCTTTTCTCATCAACCGGGCACAATAGAACGTGCGCGAAATAATTTGCGGCTCTGTTCCGCGCCTGAGTGGCGCGCTGCGGCGTTGCTGGTCGTGGTCATAGCTCGCTATGACGCCTCCTCACGCCCTTGCGGGGGTATTGCCTTGCAAGGCAATACCCAACAATATTGTTACGCAGACAAATGGCATGCCATTCGAAACCCCTTCCGCACCATCCCGCCAGACACGTCCAAATCATCAACTTATTTCTTACACTACAAAGCCGTCAACATGAAACTTGCCACTTGAAGTATGCATTGACGTTTCATACCATCTTAGAAGTTCTCAAGAAATCCGAAAAATTCAATGATAGCAATGAGTTACAGTCCTTTAGTGTCTCATATGATTTAGGAATTTTTCTTGACAGTGCGTTCATTTTGGGACCTCATTGCGGGCCTCGCTGTGCAAAAGGCAATGCACTCCATATAGATCAAGACAGCCAAGCTTCAGGAACGCCCCTACAAGCTCGCGAATAGCGGTGGTTTACCTGCTCGTCCAGCCCAATGGCTCGAAGCTATGGCATTACAAGTTCCGCATCAACGGCACCGACGGCAAAGGCGCGCTAGGTGCCTTCCCAGAAGTCAGCCTGGCGGAAGCACGCGGCCTGCACGCGAATGCACGGCAACTGGTTGCCCAAGGCACCAGCCCCCTGCAGGTGCGCCAAGACGAGAAAATCACCCAAGCGCAGGAGCAACTGGAACGCGTCAAAGGAACGTTCTCCACTGTCGTAGCGGACTGGTGCGGCGACGGCAGCAAACCTGCGACCGTCGGTAAAACAGCGCAAACGCGAAATCGACAATGACCTGCTGCCGAAACTCAAGAGCCGCCCAATTGGTAGCATCACGCGGCTGGAACTAACTGCGCTGCTGAAAGTGGTCGAGCAGCGTGCACCGGAGGTGGCGCGCAATCTGCGCAATCACCTGTGGGGCGTTTTTGAGTACGCCATCGATTCGGGACTAATCGAGAACGACCCGGCGGCGCCCGTGCGCGTGATGAAAAAGCGCAACCAGACGAACCACCCTGCCCTGTCCGAAAAGCACATCGGAGTTTTTCTGCGGACGCTAGATGACACGATCAGGATCAACGAGGAAACGCGCATCGCCATGTTGCTGGTGCTGCTGACGGCCTGCCGCAAGGCCGAAGTCATCGAAGGCCGATGGGATGAAGTGGATTTGGCAGGTGCCCAGTGGGAAATTCCGGCTTCACGGATGAAGGCAAAGCGTGCGCATTGGGTTCCACTACCCCCGCAGGCGGTAGCGTTACTCACCCGCTTGCGCGCCATCGTGCCAGCCGATAGAGAGTATCTGTTCCCGAACCGAGTGGACCCGCGCCGGCCGATGGACAACCGCAGCTTGAACGCCTTGATGGAGCGACTGGGACTCAGCGGTGTAGGTACGCCGCACGGCATGCGAGCATCGTTCAGTACCTATTTCAATAGCACCGGTGGGAACATCGATGTGATCGAGCACTGCCTGGCGCACGTGCCGGCAAACGCGGTGCGCGCAGCCTACAACCGCCACGCATACCAGGATGAGCGGCGCGCAATGCTCCAGCAGTGGGCGGACTATCTGGATCGGCTACGCCAGGAACGAACAAGTTCCGAACACGAATCCGTCACGCCCATTGAAAAGGCTGAAGAAATGTCAATGCACGCAACAAAACCGGAGGTCGGCCGCGTTTTCACAATATCGGATGTTCCGCGCGTCGATGCAAAAACCAGGGCGCGGCTGAAAGAGGCAACCGATACACTGTAATAGGCAGCAGTGATCACACGTGATGATGTTTTGCCTGCATGCCTTTTTGTCCTTATTCATCTGGCCAGTTTTGGGGAACAAGCGCCGGCGGCTTGGTCCACGGCTGTTCAACGAGTGCACCCTGGAACCATTGATCCCGAAGGTTTGCATGTTCTGTCACGATAAGTTGGAAGCCCGGCACGTCTTCTTGCGTGAACTTCAGCAACAGCACGAACAGTCGGCGAACCGCCGCAAGATCAGCGTCTGCTTCTGTTTTCTGAACTGAACCATCTGCTTCCTGGTAGACCTTCTCGGAGGGAAAGTAGACCTGAGTCGGTTGATCGATCAGCAGGAACTGTGGAATCGGGCGGCCATTTTTCGCGGCAAAGAGATGCAGCGCCATCAACGCAGAGAGGTGATAGGCCAGATGATTTTCGCCTCCCCCAGTGCGACTCATCGGCACCGGTCGATCCGGGCGATCGAAAACTAAGGTGAGATGATTGAGGTCAAGGCGTGCAGGAAACGCACTGAACTCCGCCTCAAAAGTGCGGATGTACTGTGACACCTGCGAAGATATGTTGTTCAGGATCGAAGTCAGTCGCTCATTGCTGTCGTCGGCCCCGATTCTTTTTTCCAGTTCATCAACCTTAAACTTGAGGCGACGATGTTCCGCCTCACGCGATGCCAATTCCTCATTGGGGACCAGATTCTCCATGAACAAACTTATGCGACCGACAACGCGTGCTGCCGCATTGTTGCGCGTGCCCATTTGTGCGATAACCTCGTTCGCCGCGATCGCAGCAGAAAGCTCTACTTCCTTACTTTTAATCGCATCAACGACTTCCTGTACCTTACCCTCTTGCTCGGTGAGGTACGCCTCCAACTTAGGGCGCTGGCCAGCGACGATACTCATTTCCGCGTCCAACGTCGCCAATTCGTTGAGTAGTACCTTCGCGACAGGAGATTCCAAGGCTAGGTTCTCTTCGCAGAAGGGCCATTGCCATTCACCTGTCTGGGGGTTTTTGGGGAGAGCCTTGATCGAAGCCAATCGATCTTTCTGCTCGGCCGCCTCAGTTTCAAATCCACTGGCCTTCTTCGAGAATTGACGCGCTGCGTCGATCTTCGATTGAATCTCCCGTCGATCCTTTCGCATCTGGCTAATGTCTTCTTCCACTCGGGAGATTCTGTGACCGTCGTCCTCTGGAATCGATGCCGGCTTCCATTGCAGTGCCGCGCGCAAGGCACCAATCACGCCATTCGCTCCTACCTGCTGGTTCACTAGATCAATGATGCCGACTGTCTTGGCTTCTGAGAAAAGACCAATACCTTTCTGTTCAGACGTATCGATGGCATCCCGAGCCTGTTCAAGAAGCTTCGCGCTGATTTTTAGTTCACGCTGCGCGGCCCGGAGCTTGGCTTCCAGTTCATATCGGTCATTGGAAGAGACACCGAGAAGTATCGGCAGCGTGTCACGGATCGCCTGTGGCTGGAATGCCTCGTTCTGGCGATAAAAGAGTTGATCTTTGTTTGCTACGAGGCCTTGTTTCTGGAAGAGATAGTAATACGTGTGCTTAACGTTCGCGTCATAGCTGTCGCGGCTGTGCTCAATTGCAACATCGGTCCGGTTCTCCGGGATGCCCAGCAGCCGCGACAACAGGACAACAGGACAACAACCGTATCATCATCCGTGTTGACAATCAACTCGTCGAATGCAGGGGCAGTCAGGTGAACTCCCCGTCGCTGCATGGCTGTGCTGCAGCTTGTGCCACCACTGGTTGGGGTTGGCTTGGCGATCAACACCTGCTCTTGTGGAAACTGGTAGATCACCGCGAACCACGCCACCTTATCGCGGATCACACCTTCTGGCACATTGAAGGTCGATCGCCCCATGCAGTATTCGATGATTTCCGAGAGTGCAGACTTGCCGGTCGATGATCGACCGGTTATCACGTTGAGACCATCCACCTTGAATTGAAGGTCCCTGCGCTGGCCGTCGTGGCTGTAGATGTGGATTGATTTTATTTTCATGGCCGAATTCCGAAGGTCGTGTATACCGTCACGCGGTCTGCAATGCGTGCGAACTCTTTTCCGATGATACGTGCGACGCGCTGGCAGGAGATGGTTTCGCTTGTACCGGTCACGGATTTGCGAACCTGGTCCGGCACAGTCCTTAACCGCCCATCCTGCGACACGACAAAGCACCCCCTCTCCATCAACAGGCCGAACGCTTCAAGTGCGAACGGCATCAAATCTTTGGCACGATCGGCAAAGCCAACAAGCAACTGAGGATTTTTCTCAACTGTTTTCAAGAGATAGCTGCGAGGGCTATCCGCAATCACTTGGCGAGACTCTTTCTGCAAACAAAGAGGCAACACCAGTAGCGCAAGGGAGAACGGCATACCATCCGTATTTTCTTCCTCATATCCTTGCAACGCCCTGAACAGGATCAGGCCGCAGAAGGCCGGGTTAAAGAGATTTCTTACTTCAAATGGTCGGTGGTCCCATCGTTTCATTCTGCCGCCCCCAGCAACTCGCCGATACGACCCAGAAAACGGGGATGCCAGTACACCCTTGGCAATGGGCGGACGTTCGCGAGAATGTGAAAGCCGCCGCGCAGCACGTACGGCTCGGTCACGCGCTCTCGAATGCGAAGCGCACTTATGTTACCGCTCTCCAAATCGGCCCACTTGTATAGCGCTTTGCCAGCCTCCAAAAGGACCGCATCGGCACTTTCATTATCGAGGTCTTCAAAGATCACGTCCTTGTAACGGCTCCATTCATCGACAAGGCGATCTTCATACTCTTCCATTTCGCCTGTCACTAAAAGGCTTTCGCGCGCCCAGACCGACCGTTGCTCAAAGGCTCTGTAGTAGTCCAGGATGGCGTTGCGAATCCTGCTTGAGGCGGCGCCGATCTCTCGCAACTGCACAACGAAAAGCCTCGGATCGTTTTCCACATCAATCTCGCCTGCGGGTGCTTTCCCTCGGAACGTAATGGGCAGGTTGTCGGATTTGTACTCCTCGGCAAATGCTGAGAGCTTGTCAGATATTTCGTACCCGTAGACCGCTTCAATTCGCTTGCCGGACAGCAGATTAACGATTGTTTCGTTCCACCAGCCTTCCAGGCGTTCAAAGACAGCGCCTCTAAATTCGCGCCGGATGCTCCGCATGTGCTGATCCTAGATGATTGAAGGCACGTCCACGATTCGAGGTCCGCTGTCGAATATGACAATACGCGAGAGGAAGTCATCCTTTTCCTCATCGTTAAGTAGATGGAATTCCTTGGCGATCTCACCAATCAGATCCGATCTGGTTTTGGCGAGCGCTTCGCCTACAAGTTGCGACAAAGAAGCGGTTTTTCCATCCTCTGATGCACGATCAAGAAGGAAGCGGCGGAGGAAGGAGGTTTTGGAGACGGTACCTGTCGTGAACAGAAAGAAGCGGAGACTGGCTTCGCTACGCCCATCACGGTTGTATCGCGCCAGCCAGATCCGAACGGACTTCCAGAAATCGGTAGAAAGATCAGTCAGGCGATCGCCGATCGCCTTGTGCTTGAGGGAGGCCAGACTCTTGACATTATCTATGTCGAGAAAATCCAGGTCGTCGTCCTTCTCGATCATGACCGATGTGCTCTCCGGCAGTTGCATGAGTCGGAGCAAAGCGAAACGCGGCTGGTAGATGTAGCCCAGACCCTGTTCGCCAGCAGAGTACTGATCGGTGGAATCATCAGTCATCGTCAAGCCTTGATGTGTATTTTTTTAACGAGCAGCACTAAGCAACTTGTGTCGCATGAAAGTTGCGTTAGCCACAGCGACTCACCATCGATTTGCGAAGTTTTCATTCGTCTCCCACCAAAGGTGATGACTGCAAGCAAAATGTTTCAATCGCTTTGGAAAGTGAGTTGTCCGCTCACCTCCTGCACATCGAATGCCTCAAACCCTTCTTTGGCACAACTTATGGCGACTCTTTCTTTGAATTTTCATTGTTACATTTTACGATCAATTTGTCACCCAAAGGGAGACAAACTTGCCGCCGGATATCGCTCGTGTTATATTTACTGCGCATTACGTTTCTTTTAGGGGCGCAAATTGAGCGTAAAATATCACTTGCAAACAAAGACGCTAGGCCCACGGGCAGCGCAACTCTTTACTGAGCTGAATGAACTGCGCCGGTCTACGTTCACTTTGGCGGACGTGGGCTCGATCACCGGCCTGTCGGCTGCGGCGGCCCGCAATCTCGTGCACAAGGCTCAGCAGCGAGGCTTGGTGACGCGACTGAAGCCTGGTTTGTACAACCTCGTGCCCTTCGAACTCGGCCGGGCCACTGAGCACATCGACAGCCCGTACCTGATCGCGCGTGAACTCGCCGGTGCCGCACCCTACTTCCTGTCCCACGGTACAGCGCTTGAACTGCACCGCATGGTGACGCAGCCGAACTTCACCGTGTATGTGTCCTGCACGCGGCGCGTGCGCCCACAGATGGTCGGCGGCTATGACTTTCGGTTTATCCACCTCACCCCGGAACAAGAATTCGGGGTCATGAAGCATTGGATCGACAAGGAACGCTTCGTGATGATCAGCGACATGGAGCGCACGATCATCGACGGACTCCGCCATCCGGCATTTGTCGGCGGCATTACCGAAGTTGCCAAGGGCTTGTGGATGAAGCGGGACGTACTGAAAGTCGAACGGCTGGTGGACTACGCACGCCGCCTCGGCGTCGGCGCTGTCGTGCGCCGCCTCGGCTACCTGCTGGAACACTATGGCCTGGCCGATGCGTCGGCGCTGGAACCATTGCACAGCATGCTGACGGCAACGTACCAGCGCCTTGATCCGCTGCTCCCCGCAGAGGGGGCATTTCTCTCACGTTGGCGGCTCCAGCTCAACGTGACTCCTGAAGAACTCGATACCGTAAGGCTTGGCTGATGATTCCACAACGCAATATTTCCCTGATCTCGAACACGCTGATGAGCGCTGGCGGGCGGCGCATTCCCGAGGCTGTCATCGAACGCGATTACGTGCTGGCCTGGTTCCTGACCGGTCTGGCCGGTAATCCACTACGCGAGGTGCTTGCCTTCAAAGGTGGCACGGCACTGCGACGCTGCTGGTTTGAGGACTATCGGTTTTCGGAAGACCTGGACTTCACGCTGATCCGTCCGATCACTCTTGAAAATATCCTTGCTGGGTTGGGCGAAATCTTTGCGGCGGTTGAGGCCGCCTGCGGCTTGCGGATCGCTTTCGACCGCGAAGACCGCCACGGCCACCAGAACAGCCACACGTTTTATCTGCGCTACCAAGGGCCGCTGCCCGCTGCGAACGACGTGAAGGTTGATATCACGATCAACGAAGTCCTGTGCTTCCCGCTGCAAGATCGCCCGATTCATCGCACCTACGACAGCTTTGACGATTTACCCAAAGGGCCAACCGTGAAGGTCTACGCCATCAAGGAAATCGTGGTTGAAAAGCTGCTGGCCTTGAGCGACCGAGCGCGCAATGAACCGCGCGACTTGTACGACCTCTGGTATCTGTTCGGCTCTACTGACTTGCGCGTCGCAGAAATGCGCGCCGAACTCGACATCAAATTGGCGCTGCGACAGCGCGTCGTCGCAGGCATGGAGCAGGCAATCGCCGCTAAGGAAGATCGTTTGCGGCGACTCTGGACTGCCCGTCTCGCGCACCAGATGAACCAACTGCCGCCGTTCGATGATGTCTTTCGGGAAGTGCTGCGTGCTGTTCGCGCTGCCGACTTGCCGAAGGTGGGTGACTGATCGGCAACTCGTACAACAAAGGATTCCCATGGCCGATTTGTCCTCTATAGAACGCCGCAAACTGGAACGACTGCTCCGCATGGGTGGCGGCTACGTGCTCGATTTTTCGGACCGCACATTCAGCGAGTTCTTCGAGGAACACACGCGCCGTGACATCGATGCCGCCGTCTACCGTGAGCGTGGCACCTCCAAAGCCAACCGCATGCGCGGATTTTGGGTGGTCGAAGGCAACCACCTGGTCGGCAAAGTGATCCAGGCGCTGATCTTGTACGGTCAGGCTGAGAACTGTCTGGGCGACGAGCCGGGATTGACCGAACTGACCGATGATTGCTGGAAAATCGCCAGCCGCATGATGCGTGACACACCCGTCGCCGAGTTGGATGCATTGACCGCCACGGTCGACGAGCGCGACTTTGAAACGGTTGCTCAGCACGTGCGCGAAGCCATCGAGAAAAATCAGCCCGAAGCGGCTCTGGACCGGTTGCACACGTTCGTCATCAAATACGTGCGCACACTGTGCGAACAGCGCGGCGTTGAAGTCAACCGCGACAAAGCTTTGCACAGCATTTTCGGCGAGTATGTGAAGCGCCTGCGCGACACTGGTCACCTTGAATCGTTGATGACCGAGCGCATCCTGAAGTCCAGCATTTCTGTGCTCGAAGCCTTCAGTGACGTTCGCAACAACAAGAGCCTGGCCCATGACAACCCGATCCTCAACTACGAGGAAAGCCTGCTCATCTTCAACCACGTTGCCAGTTCGATCCGCTTCATCAAATCAATCGAAGCCAGAACGAAACACGCGACTGCGCCGATAACGATCGTGGCACCCGATGACGATTTGCCGTTCTAATTTTTCCGTATCGATATTCGACAAAACAGCAATATTTATTGTGCGGTGAATTTTGTTGACCGACGCCGGGCGTCCCGGCGTAGCCGCCGTCGGGCTCACGGGCGTTGCCCCGCGCCTCGTGCCGAGTCACGGCCATTCGGCATTGATCCCTGACGCCTCCGGCCCTTTGGGCCTGCGCGCGCCGCTTGCCGTTAAGGCGGTGGAGTGTGTGGGGTGGTCTTGCTGTTCCCTTCAATGTACCACGCCGTTCTCGCCGTCAAGGGCTGCGCGTGCCCTGCACGCTGGCGTCCATGCGGCCGTCTGCGACCCCTGACTGCTTGCGCTGCGGCGTGTTCCTCCGGTTCCAGGCAATTCCGCCCGATTCGGATTGGAGCACGATCATGTCGCAACTTACTCATTCTCTAGATTCTTCCCTTCTCGTTCGCGATGTCACAGGCGACTACCGTCCTGCCAACGCCGACGAGGTGTTGCAGGCGGCGCAGCGTGTACTCGCAGGACAAATGCGCGACTGCGAAGTCCTGAACTCGCCGCAGGTGGTGCGCGACTTCCTGCGGGTGAAGCTGGGAGCGCTGGAGAACGAGGTGTTCGCCGTCATCCATCTGGATGCACAGAACCGTGTCATCGAATACGTCGAGATGTTTCGCGGTACGGTGAGCCAGACATCGGTGTATCCGCGCGAGGTGGTCAAGGAGTCCCTGGCCAGGAACAGCGCTGCGTTATTACTGGTGCATAACCATCCGACTGGAGTTCAGTCAGCCTGACTTGGTGTCCTAGCTGGTATTCCCGCAACGCAGCGGCTTCCTGCCGCCGCCATTCGTCATGGATCGGGGCCAGGGAAATCCTCGTTGGTGAGCCACAACGCTGGTCTGCGCCCTTCCCAGTGCGCGAGTTCGCAGCCAAACTCATTGATATCCACTTCGAGCTGCCGCTCATTCGACCTCCTCCGCTTTCGTTGCCTTCACTGAACGTTTGCCTTCGGTTGGAATGGTTCCCTCGAATTGCTGCCATGCACGTCGCATCTGCTCGGCAGATGAGAAGCCGACCATCTCCGCCACGACTTTCATACTGTGCTGGCTCGTTGCGACGATCTCCTTAGACGCTGCGGTGCGAATCTGCCGTACGTATGAAAGTGGGGAAACCCCGGCGTAGGTCTGAAAGAGCCGCGCAAGATGGCGCGGGCTTGTGCACGCGACTTGCGCCAGATCATCGACCGTCCAACTCTTTGCTGAGTCCCGTATGACGGCATCCTGCGCCCGATGGACTGCAGTGTGAATGTGATTTCGGTAGAGGAGCCAGGGCGACAGCTGAGGATCAGTGCCAGAGCGCCGGAAGTAGATCACCAACTTTCGGGCAACCTCCAGAGCAAGCTCCGGTCCTTCGTCGAGGGAGATGATATGAAGCGCAAGATCAATGCCAGTTGTTGCACCCGCGCTTGTGAACACATTGCCGTCGCGCACGAATACATGGTTGTGCAGCACGCTGACTTCAGGGAAGTCACTTGCGAGGCGAGCTGTAAGCGAGTGATGGGTAGTACAAGTCCGACCAGCCAGAAGTCCCGCTTTAGCCGCCAAGAATGCGCCGGAGCAAACAGTGCAGAGGCGCTGAGCACTTGTCACTGCACTGGCCATCCATTTTGCGGCGACCTCCGACTCGCTCGACTGGTAGTCCTTTTCGGCGTTCGTCGCGCCAGGCACAATCAGCGTGCCACCCTCGGTCATTCGACCGGGAAGTGGCGCGATGCCAGACAGCGACAGTCCAATCGAGCATGACGACTGAGATCTGGGCCCAACGTGTTGAATGGCATACGAAGCGCCAAGCTCAATTGCCAGTCGGAAAGTATCGCTGATGCCTGCAAGATCGATGAGCATGGTGCCTGGAACGATCAGGACGTAGATGTCTCTCAATTGGGTATTAGTTTTATTCATTGCGTTCAGTCAGTGGCACGAAGCTGTCCTCGCATGAAGAGCGAGCCAAACCTGCAGTTTACGCCATCATCTTAGCCTAGCGCAAAAACACACAGAGCAGTTTGAAACCAAGAGGACTTCGCACGATACTTACAAAGGAAACCGGATATTTACTCAGCAAAAGTCGCTGCTCTGCCCCGACTTCATCAGTTGCCGTTCTTGACAGACCAACCTACTGAGAGACAACCTTACTGCAAAATGAGCCATGTACTCCATGCGTCACTGATCCGTGCGAGACTTGCACTGTATTTTGTTTGATGCGATGGTTCAACGAATGAAATGCTGTCGCCGGCCTGTGCTCAAAGTGGTGCGCACCGTCTATCACGGCCCCTACGAGGGGCTAAGCGAGGCGTGGCACGAATTCGCAGAATGGATAGAAGCCAACGGGTACAAGACAGCAAACGATCTGTACGAATGCTATCTCGTCGAACCGGAATCGAGCCACAATCCGGCTGATTGGCGCACCGAACTCAGCCGGTCATTGGTCGAATCGAGGGATCTGCATCGGGCATCTATTGATACTTCCGTAATTACCTGACATGGAAAGCCGCATAAACAAAGGGCTGCCGCGTCATGCAATTTTTAATTTCTCAATAGGAGTTAGCCCGACATTTTTGTCGGCTAATAACTAAATTTAGGCCACCATTCAGCGGCATGAAAGGAAAATCATGAGCAAAATATTCGTAAACATCGGTCTTAGCCTTGACGGCTACATGGCGCCGGAAGGGATGACCATTGAGAATTGGGAGAATCCCGGGTACAAGAACTGGGGCGCCAAGTGGGGTGCGCTGATGGCCTGGCTCCTCAATCAACAGTACATGCGCGAGAACCTCAAGTTCGGGCCAGGGGGAGAGACCGGCCTGGAAAATGACCTGGTTCGCAGCACCACGGAGCGCATCGGTGCCAACATCATGGGCAAGCGAATGTTCGAGCAAGGCGAGGTCTCATGGCCAGAGGAGGCCCCGTTTCACACTCCAGTATACGTTCTTACCCACGAGAAGCGCGAACCTTGGGTCCGGCCGGGCGGGACGACATTCTACTTCGTCAACGACGGCCCGGAGAGCGCCCTTGAGCAGGCTAGAGAGTCTGCGGGCGGTCGTGATATTCGCATCTCGGGTGGAGCGGACGTGGTCCAGCAGTACTTGAACATGGGAGTCATCGACGAGCTAGAAATCGCCCTAGCGCCAGTGCTGTTTGGCAGTGGCAGACGCCTCTTCGAGAATCTACGAGAGCCGGTGCCGCAGTTTCGCATTGACAAGGTTCTCGAGGGTCCAGCCGCCACACACTTGCGCTATTTGCGTGAGTAAGGGCGGCCGCTCAATCGGTTGCAGCGGACGATCCGCTGCGCTGCTCGCCGCTGAACCGAAACGTTAGCGCGCATGACCAATACCCGCCGCGCGACAGGAGTGTTTCTATGAGAAAACTCTTCGTATCTACGTTTGTATCGCTTGACGGAATCATGCAAGCACCCGGCGGATCGGAAGAGGACCCCACTAGCGATTTTACCCTTGGCGGTTGGATGTTCAGCTACTGGGACGAAAGCATGGACATCTCAGGATCAGGTTTCGACGGCAAGGATCGCGAGTTGGTGCTCGGGCGCAGGACCTACGACTGGCCACGTTGGCCTGCAGGAGTCCGCGTCACCTCGTGCGCCTATTTCATGCCTATGCGGGGGTTTCTCCACTGACTTACGTTCGGCAGATTCGCACTGCCGCAGTGAAGGAAATTGTCGGGACGAGTCAGCACAGCATGGAAAAGATTGCGGAGATGGTGGGGTTTTCTTCAGCCGAGCAGCTGCGCCGCGCATGGCAGCGGTTTGAGGGCACCAACCCGACCGAACGACGCCGGTCCAACGGTGCCATTGATAGGAACGAATTCGAGTGACTGTCATCGTAAGCCCCTGGTCAATTTTGAATCGGCACAGGGGTCAATATTCAATCGGCGCCGACACATAACGCCCTCACCCCACTGAATGAAAGGGCTATTCCATGAGACCACGTATTACAGTTATCACCCTCTGCGTTGACGACTTGGAACGGGCAGTATATTTCTACAACAATGGTCTCGGCCTGCCAACGCAAGGCATCATTGGCAAAGAATTCGACCATGGGGCTGTTGCCTTCTTTGATTTGCAGCCCGGCTTGAAACTCGCAATTTGGCCGCGGAAGAGTCTCGCTCACGATGCAGGAATTCCAATAGGCAATCCAAGCCCCACCGAACTCTCTCTCGGTCATAACGTCTCATCCACAGCCGAAGTTGATGCCGTTATGGAGCAGGCAAAGAGTGCGGGTGCGGTTATCGTCAAGCCAGCACAGAAAACCTTTTGGGGTGGTTACGCCGGCTATTTTCAAGACCCGGATCATCATCTCTGGGAGGTCGTGTGGAACCCACAGTTGTTGCCCGGAGAGTGAGGGACGCTTCGCGGCAAGGCCGCCCTCGCCCCTCACTTTTACGTTGGCCTCAATCAACCGAGCCATCACGCCCTGATCGAATGAAATCGATGCAGGGTTTCCTCACTCCCTTCGCGATGCAATTCGGTGCCAAGTCGTTCCCAAGTGAGCGCATCAACCTGACTGGCGATTACCTGTGGCGTAGCAGCGCCAAGGTCGGCGCAGGGAAGTTCAGGCTGTTGCGACCGCTGCCACAGTCTTAAAGTACTTCATTTTCCGTTTTCTGAGGCGCCCCCTATCCGGGAGGAGCTTGCGCGCCATGGCAGATTTAGATGCTGTTCACTGGCATCCCAGTGCGGCATACCTGTATATCCTGCACCTGGACGGCCCCGCGCTGGCGTGGGAATACCTGCGGCGCAACCCGGAATACCGGCGCGCATGGCATCGCCACCGACGCCGACCGCAGCACGATGCGCTTCACTGGGGCTTGCGCCTGCTGGAAGATCCCGCGCGCGATGCACGCGACGCATACCCCGATTGGTTCCCTGATCCATCCTCGGTAGTCCAGATCTATCCCGATGCCGATCCCACGGCCGATGCGCTGCTGTTCCATCTCTGGCGCTTCCCCAGCCGCAAACACCTGATGCACGACGGCAAGCGCCTGGTGCTGACCACTCAGATCGTCAATCGCATGCTGCGCATGGCGATATCTCCCGCGCTGGAAGACGGCATGGCTTACGCCTATGCCGTCCGCGCCGGTTGCAAGCTCTCCGAGCGCTGGCGCGCAATCGAAGCCGAGCTGGCGTTGCTTGACACCGCAAAGGTGCAACCCGCCGCGATCACCACCTGCCGACCAGGTCGCGCGTCAATGCTCCACATGCGCACCCTGCAGGCGCTTGACGGCACGCTGGCCGGCGCTTCGCAGCGCGGCGTGGCCGAAGTGTTGTTCGGCATCGCCGTCGTTACGAAGCGCTGGTACGACGACGGAGATCTGCGCGCCCAGGTTCGCCGCATGATCGGGCGCGGACAAACGCTCATGGACGGTGGATACCACCGCCTACTCTAACTCGGCAAAGCCGCACAGGGACGTTCGCGCGGCAACGCAAAACGTCCCTGCGCAGAACGCCTGACTTTCCCGAGACTGCTTCCATCCGGCGGCGATTGCTTCGTCGACGATCTTGACCGATGGAGGCACATGCTATGAGACCAGAACCGCTACCGCCGCACTACGTACCCGCAGCCACACCCACCGCCGCCCAGCAGCCGGCGCGTTACCTGACCAACAACGAAGTCGCCGCGCACGCTGGAAAAGCAGTGTGTCATCGGCGGCGGGCCGCGCTTTCGCAAGTTTGGCCGGCGCGTGATGTACGCCGTCATCGACCTCGAAACCTGGGCTGATGCGCGCAGCTTTGAGATGACGTCCGACCCCGAATACGCTGAACAACACACCGCGCGCCGTCCCGGCGTGCGGTGATCGGCGATGGACACCGTCACCAATGGCCATCGGGTACGACCCGCAGCGCGAGCAACTCGAACTGTTCCATGCCTTCTCCGGCGAGCTGCCGGCACGCGACGCGCAAGACCTAATGGCCTACCCGTTCTTTTCGCTGGCCAAGAGCAAGCGCACGGTGCCGATCGACTTCCGCACCAGCAGCGTGACCGTGCGCGTCGAAGACACGGCCGAACATGGCCTAGCGACGATATGGGATGCCGACATCCTGATCTGGGCCGCCAGCCAGATCGTCGAGGCACGCGATGCGGGGATGCGTTCGTCGCGGCTCATGGCGGCCACACCCTACGAAATCCTGCGCTTCATCGGTCGCGGCACGTCGCTGCGCGACTATCAGCGCCTCAAGGCTGCGCTGGACCGCTTGCAGTCCACCAGCGTCGCCACATCGATTCGCCAAGCCAATGCGCGGCGCCTGCATCGTTTTTCGTGGATCAACGAATGGAAGGAACGCGCGGACGGCCAAGGCCGACCGCTGGGCATCGAACTGATCCTGCCGGACTGGTTCTATGCCGGTGTGTTCGAAGAGAGCCTGGTGCTTACGATCGACGCCAACTACTTCCGCCTGACCGGCGGTATCGAGCGGTGGTTATACCGCCTGGTACGCAAGCACGGCGGTTGGCAGCGCGAAGGCTGGCGCTTCGACTTCCCGCACCTGCACCGCAAGTCAGGGAGTATGGCGCGCTTCACCGACTTCGCCTACGACCTGCGTTGCATCGTGGCGCGGCAACCGTTGCCTGGCTATACGCTCGCCGTCCTGCGGCCCAAGCACGGGCCGCAGGTACTGACCTTCCGCACCGTGCCGTCCAGGCACCGCTGCGCGCGGCCTTCGTCATCAACCGGCGCGTCAGCACCACGGTGATCGGACGCGAGGCACGCGCTGCGCTCGCCGATCAACCGCTACCCTCGCTGTTGTCGGAGGTTCGGCAACGCATCGTGTTCGCCGACAGCGTGGCCGCCGGCCGACTTGCCCGCGAACTCGAAGCAGACAGCATCGCTGCACGAGAGATCGCGGCGCTAGCCGATGAAGTGTTGAGGATGGCGCGATGAAGAACAGCAAACGGGTTGCCATTGGCGCGCGTCCGCCTGCCGACCCGCATGCCGATGCATGGGTGCGCCAGGGTGACGGTGCGGACATCGGAAAAACCGATCTCTATACCGCCAGGCTGACCATCGACGTGACGCCGGCGCTGCGCGCCCGCATCAAGGTTGACGCCTTTACACGCGGCATCACGGTGGCCGAGATGCCGCGCGATCTGTTGGCCAACCCACCAGCCACAGCGCCTGTGTTTCCATTTAATTAATCAGCACTTTTTCCCACTTACTGTATAACGATGGCGCCGGCCCCTTTAAAGTGCATATAAATGCATGTCTAAGATGATTTATGCAAAATAATTCATTTTTTCGTTGACAGAGACATTTCTACATCATAGACTCAATTAAAAGCAATATAATGCATTCAAAATTAAGTAGATGCATAATATTGCATAATCCGGGCAAAAGCCCTAACAGACCGACAAAAGGACGCATTTATGAGCGGGTTATTTGATCAGTTCAAATCATGGTATGAAGATCGCCACGATTATGCCAAAGCATGGAAACAGAAAACAGGCAGGCAAGTTGTCGCGACCATGTGTACCTATACACCAGAAGAAGTCCTGATTGCTGCCGGCATGCTGCCGGTGCGTGTGTTGGGTGCGCACGAACCGCAAAACGTGACCGAGCCGCATATCTTCGGCATGTTCTGTCCGTTCTGCCGCGACTCGCTGGCGCAGGGCTTGCTCGGACGCTACAGCTATTGCGAGGGCGTAACGCTGACGCAGTCATGCATCCAGTATCGGCAGACCTTCAACTCATGGCGCGAGCATGTACCGACCGTGCAGTGGGATTACTACTTGCCGATGCCGAACGAGGTGCAATCAAAATTCGCCAAGCTACTGCACTACGCCGAAGTCAAGAAGTTTCGAACCTTCATGGAAGGCGTGATCGGCAAGCCGATCACCGACGACGATCTGCGCCGTTCGACCGAACTGCTCAATGAGAACCGCCGTCTGCTGCATGAACTCTACGAGTACCGCAAGGAAACCAACCCACGCGTAACCGGCGTCGATGCGCTGTATGCATCGATTACCGCGCAGTTCATCGACAAGGAAGACCACAACCGCGAACTGAAGCGGGTGCTGGCCGAACTGCCGAAGCAGCCGCAAAACCGGATCGAGGGCGTGCGCTTCATGACCATCGGCTCTGAAAACGACGACGTCTCGTTCATGGCGATGGTTGAGTCGGTCGGTTCCACCATCGTGATCGACGACCAGTGCTCCGGCACCCGCAATTTCTGGAACGAGGCGCGTATCCAGGACGATCCGATCGCGACCATTTCCGACCGCTATTGTGAACGCCCGGCCTGCCCGACCAAGGATTATCCGGCGCATACCCGTTTTGATCATGTGCTGAAGCTGGCGAAAGACTACAACGCGCGCGCCGCGGTTTTTCTGCAGCAGAAATTCTGCGATCCGCACGAAGGCGATTACCCGGACCTGAAGGAACACTTGGAAAAAAACGGCATTCCTACCATGTTCCTCGAGTTCGACATCACCAACCCGATTGGGCCATTCCGCATCCGCATCGAGGCTTTCCTCGAAACGATGAGTGAAGAAGAATTGTTCTAACCGACCGCGCGGCAACCCATTAAAAGGAGTAACGATCAAATGGCAAAATATCCTACCGAGCCACTCAAGTGCTGGAAGAAGGCCAAAGAGTTGCGTGAACAGTATTACCTGAACTATGCGCGCTGCAAGGAAACCGGCGGCATCCGCTGGTCCGGGTCGGCCTGGGCGCTGGATGCGATTCCGGCCGGGCTCGGCAACGACGTCTATTCGCTGACCGGTGAGCCGTACGGAGCGGCAGTTGCTCTCGACAAGAAGTTCAACCAGGAATGCCAGAACGCGGCCGAATCGGCCGGCTTTGCACGCGACTTGTGCGCCTACATGCGCACTTACTGGGGCTCGATCTATCTTGACAAATACCTGTTCGGCGGTCCGTTCCCGAAGCCTGACTTCAATTTCCAAACCCAGATCTGCTGCTCGCACGCCAAGTGGTACCAGCATGCGTCGAAGATCGAGAACACGCCGGTTAACTTCATCGACGTCTCGGTCGGCCCATACAAGGATCTGACCGAAGAGCGGCTGATGTACGTGACAAACCAGGGGCTGGAATCGATCGAATGGATGGAAAAGATCACTGGCCGCAAGTACAACGATGAACTGTTCATCGAAGCAGTCAAGAACGAGATGCGATCAACCTCGCTATGGGCCGAAATCTGCTGCCTGAACAAGGCGAAACCAGCGCCGCTCGACGAAAAAACGATGTATTCGCTGTACGTGCTGGCAACGCTGTCGAAGTCATCCAAGTGGTGTGCTGATTTCTACGAAGAATGCCGCGACGAGGTCAAGGACCGGGTTGCGCGCGGCATCGCTGCAGTACCGAACGAGCGCGCCCGCGTGATGTCGGATACCCAACCGCCTTGGGCCTTCCTGAAAGTGTTCCGCTACCTCGAAGAGTATGGGGCGGTCTCGATCGGCTCGCTCTACACTTTCGGTCTGGAAGGCATCTGGGAAACCAAGCCGGATGGCACATGGGGTCCGCGCACCACGCCGATGGAGCTAGGCATCGAAATCACCACCCGAGAACAGGCGATGAAGCTGTATTGCGACTGGAACCTGTCGAAGCCGCAATGGCAACACTTCTATGATCCGCGCCTGAAAACCGAAATGATGAAGACCATCGTCAAGGAGTGGGGCGTCGACGGCGTGATGCTGCACCTGAACCGAGGCTGTGAAGGCCTGTCGCTCGGCATCATGGAAAACCGTCTCGGCCTGGCTGCAGCCGGCATCCCGGTTATGACGTATGAAGGAAACATGGGAGATGACCGCGAATTCGATATGGGCCGCACACAAAACCGGGTCGATTCGTTCATGGAAACGCTCAACATCAAGCGCGATTTCGTCCACGCCTGAACACACTAAGGAGGATTAACAATGATTACCGCTGGTATCGACATGGGTTCCCGCACCATCAAGGTGGTGTTTCTGGAGCAACTCAATATCAAAGATGCGCCGCAACTGAAATGGGGCGTAAAGGGCAAGCACATGATGTTCCCGGATGAACTGGACATGGACGTCGCCGCCGACAAGGCGCTGGCCGACGGTCTGGCCGAAGCCGGCCTGACCCGCGATCAGGTCACACGCATCGTTTCGACCGGCGCCGGCCGCAAACAGGTTCGCTTCGCAGACAGCGATATTACCGAGGTGTCGGCCGGCGCACGTGGCGCAGTCTATATGTGTCCGGCAGCGCAGACGGTGGTCGATGTCGGCGCCGAGGAAGGACGCGGCATCAAGGCCAATAGCGAAGGCAAGGTGGTCGATTTTGCCGGCAACGAGAAATGCGCGGCCGGCGCCGGAGCTTTTGCCGAGTCGATGGCGCGCGCACTGCAACTGTCTCTCAAGGATTTTGGCGAAGTCAGCCTGCTGTCCGAGCGCAGCATCCCGATGAATGCGCAATGTACTGTATTCGCCGAATCCGAAGTGGTGTCGCTAATCCACTCGGCGACACCGAAGGAAGACATCGCCAAGTCGGTGCTTGATGCAGTCGCCAGCCGGGTCTGCGCAATGGTGCGCCGGGTCGGCATTGAGGGCGAAGTGATCCTGATCGGCGGCATGGTCAATAACAAAGGCTTCGTGCGTTCGCTCAAGGACGCGCTCGGCGTCGACCACGTCAACCTGCCGGACATGCCGGAATACATCAGCGCACTAGGCGCAGCACTCATCGCGACCGAAGACTACGCTTAAATACCCTCACCCCCAGCCATTTCCCCCAGGGAGAGGGCCAGAACTGCGGCACGAAAAAACAAAAACTTTTTTCATGCCGGAGGAATACCAATAAATCGGAAAGGAACCATCATGACAGCTGGAGAAAAAAAAGAGTACTGGCGCTGGCAGGAAAACTGCTGGCTCGACGAGTCGAAAGACTGGCGTAGCGCCAAGATCATCACCGCCGGCATAGACGTCGGTTCGGTCAGTTCACAGGCCGTGATCTGCGTCGACGGTGAACTGTTCGGCTACAACAGCATGCGCACCGGCAACAACAGTCCTGATTCGGCCACCAATGCAATCAATGGCATCTTGGACAAGGCCGGCATGAAACTGTCGGACGTAACCTACGTGATCGGCACCGGTTATGGCCGCGTCAACGTACCGTTTGCGCACAAGGCGATCACCGAGATCGCTTGCCATGCGCGCGGCGCCAACTACATGGGCGGGCCGACCGTCCGCACCATCCTCGACATGGGTGGACAGGATTGCAAAGCGATTCATTGCGACGAAAAAGGCAAGGTCACCAACTTCCTGATGAACGACAAATGTGCCGCCGGCACCGGGCGCGGCATGGAAGTGATCGCGGATCTGATGCAAATTCCGATCGCCGAACTCGGCCTGCGCTCGTTCGATGTCGATGTTGAACCGCCAGCGGTGTCGTCAACCTGCGTCGTGTTCGCCAAGTCGGAAGCGCTCGGCCTGCTCAAGTCCGGCTACACCAAGAACAAGGTGATCGCCGCCTACTGCCAGGCAATGGCAGAGCGGGTAGTGTCGCTAATCTCGCGAATCGGCGTTGAAGATGGTTTCTTCATCACCGGCGGCATCGCCAAAAATCCGGGAGTGGTCAGGCGGATTGAAAAGCTGCTCGGCACCAAGGCGATAGAGACCAAGATCGACAGCCAGATCGCCGGCGCGCTCGGTGCGGCGCTATTCGGCTACACGCTGATGCAGAAACAGGGGGCGGCCGCAGCCAAGGTTGCTGCCTAGCAGTATCGCTCCAACCTTCTCCCGTCGGGAGAGGGTAAAAATGCACTGAGAAGCGATCCCGAATTGCTAACACCGGATTCGGGCCAAACCAACAATGGCGCTTGTGCGCCGGGGAGAACGCTCCATGATCGCCAACTATGGATACAAGGATGGATCGGGCGAGTATTACATCAGCATCGATACCGACAACTGCATGGACTGCAGCGCCGCGCGCGCTTGCCTGACTGCCTGCCCGAAACAGATGTTTGAAATCATGACAGACGATTACGACGATGAAGTCGCGGCAGTCAAGCAGGCGTTTCGCCGCACGCTCGGCTTCGATTGCGCCGATTGCAAGCCGTCCAGCGGCTACAGCAGCCTGCCTTGCACCAGCGCCTGCACACCGGGTGCGATCAAGCACTCCTGGTAATGTGCATCATCAGTGACTGTCCGCCAGGCAAAAATGCCGGAGGTGCGCCACACATCCTGCTTGCTGCGATTTGCGGCAGTCTTCACAAGGAACAAACCACATGATCCGCATCCCGTTAAAACTGGTAAAGGGCGGCAAGGAAGGCGACCTGCTAACGCAAGGCTGGACCAAGCAAACCACAATCGGCGAGCCGCGCCTGTCGGAAATCGCTGACAACTACCGCCAGCTTGGTTATGAAGTGTATATCGTTCAGCATTCGATAGAAGAATCGGGCGACAGTTGCAACACCTGTTTTAGCGCCGATCCCGACAATGGACAAATCGCCGGCGATCTGTATATCCGCAAGGATGCCAATGCCAAGCCGGAGGCAAACGACGAATTGTTTTAGGAATGTTTCAAAAACGCCGGAGCGTCCGGCACATCATTTTACTTAAAGGAAATATTGATGGCACTCCAGGAACCGAAGATGCGCGTCATGCGGCGCGACGATATTGATGCCGTGGTAGCGATCGATGCGCTGGTATCGAAGCAGCAGCGGCGCGAGTATTACGAACGCAAGATCGAAGCCGTGGTAAATAGTTCGAACAACATCAACACTTCGCTGGTGGCGGAACTGGACGGCAAGGTCGCCGGCTTCATCATGGGCGATGTGTATTTCGGCGAATTCGGCATCCCCGAGACCAGTGCCACGATCGATACCGTCGGCGTTCATCCTGATTACCAAAATCGTGGCGTCGCGCATGACCTGATGGACCAGTTCCTGACCAACATGAAAGGGGTCGGCGTCAAGAAGATTTACACGCTGGTGAACTGGAACGACTTCTCGCTCGAACGCTTTTTTGCCAATCACAAGTTCCAGCCGTCCAAGCGCATCAATCTCGAGCTGCAATTACCATGAGGCACTCTGAAGCCGCTGTCCATCTGCAACATTAAAAATATACTGAATACCGTATATTTTTAATGTCACGAATAATAAGCGGAATAAGCAGTGTTTTTAACTATACTCCATGATTAAATAGAATCATCAGGGATGGTAAAGGCACTCTGCAAGTCCCCTTTCGCAAGCGGGAGGGACGTCTTTTTAAAGCTTTTCAAGCTCTCCTCCTATGTGGATCGACACCCATTGCCACACCAAGCATTCCTACGACAACTGGCTCGAACCGCTTGACCTGATCCGGCGCGCCAAAACGCTTGGGCTGGATGGGATCGTGGTCACCGAACATTACTCATACGAAGCATCAAAGCCAGTTGAAGCGATCGCACGCGACGAGGGTTTACTACTGCTGCGCGGGGTCGAGATTGCAACCGATAAGGGCCATATGCTGGCGTATGGCGTGGAGGACGATGGGTGGAATATCTGGGGCCGCGACATCTGGCTGCCGTTGCCGGCGGTGATTGAGCGCATAGTCGAACTGGGCGCGATCTGTGTGCCGGCGCATCCGTTTCGCGAAGTCGGCGTTTGCAGCCTGCTGGAAGACATCCTCGACCTGCAAGGGATCGCTGCGGTCGAAACCCATAACGGTTCCAATTACGAAACCGACAATGAACTGGCGATTCAGGCCGCTCGCCACATGCACTTGCCTAGCCTCGGCGGCAGCGACTGCCACAAGTCGTCCGCGGTTGGCCGCTGCGCCACCCAATTCCTGCAGCCGGTCACAGACATGGTCAGCTTCATTGCCGCGATTCGTGTCGGTGCCTGTCAGGGCAGCTATTACCCAGGCTACCGTCCAGCCGTACCAACTGCGCCAGACTAATAAGCCGACATACACTTAAAGCGCATTGCGCGGCGTGAGCGCATGGATAGTTCGATCAGAAATACCTGTTGTAGAGCATAAAACTTCTGGACGATTCAATTATTCGCCCTTTACCCAACAAGCACAGTGTCGCTGTTCGACATTCCATTCCATAGATGAAATTCAAGGTCACGAACCAGGCCTGGCATGGAGCCGGGCTTCGTCGGCGCGGCAGCCTGATGCTATCGGCAATTCCCTTTCCAAATAAAAAGTGAACGCGGCCCAGGTTCGCAGGCATAAGGTTCAAGCTGCCGCCCGAACGTAAAGAAACTCATATCAATAATGCTGCGAGTCGGATTTTCCGCTAGCGCCAGGCACAGCCTGATGTATCGGCGATTGATGAAAACTACGACATCGATATATTTACCAAATAATCAAAGTCCTATTTTTTTGATCATTTGATAAACCCTTATAAATCAATATGTTGCGACGCATCAAAATAAAAACGAATGTATTCAAGTAGTTAGTTTCTGGCACGAGTCATGCTAATAAGTCTGGCATGACAACGAGTAAACGATATCGGCAAGGATGCTTGCAAGGTATTCAACCAGAGGAGGAGTACATGAGACAAAGGACGTTTTTGCGGCTCTGCATCGGCATTCCGGTCATGCTGTTTGCAAATGCTGCTGTGGCCGATGGCAGCGGTCAGTGGCTGAACGGTCAGGACGCTTACAGCAAGGTTTGCGGTTTTTGCCATGATCAGGGCATCGGTCCGGTTATTAAAGGAGTGGCCAAGAATTCCGATCTAATCCGGCTAGTGGTGCGGGCGGGCAATCGGGCGATGCCGGCGTTCCGTCAGAGCGAGATCGACGACGCGACGCTGGCCAAAATCACCGAGTACATCCAGTGAAGGGGAGCGCCATGCGAATACCTCGTCGCAGCATCCTCAAAGGCATGATGGCTGGCAGCGCGCTGGCGGCCTATAGCCTGCCCCGATTTTCCTTTGCCACTGCCGCAGAACCCATTCTGCCACGCGATATCATGTTGCTCACGGCCGGCACGGCGGGCCGGTTCGAGCTAGGGGTACAGGCAGCTGGCACCGTCGGCAGCATCGCGTTTGGAAATGACCTGCCCGATGCCGGTGCGCTACAGCGCCTGTTTCCCAAAGTGCATGGCAAGCGCCTGGTGGGACTGATGTCGGACGCGGCCTACGTGCTATTTTCCGAGTTGGCACGCGATGCTGGTGTGACCCAGATGTTCGAGGGACGTCACATGATTGCCGTTGACGGCAGTAGCGCGCGTCATGCCCTGCATTCAGTGCCGGGTTTCCACGGCGCAGCACCGGCTTTGGCTGCCGCACTGGTGCAGGGCAACGCCGGTTTTGCCATTACCGAAGTGCCGCTGGGCGGCAGTGGGCGTGCGCACTGCGGCGTTGACTGGTCGTCGCTCGGGTTTGCTTCATATCGGGTAGCGGGTGTATCGCCGCAGGACGAAATCTGGCTGCATTTATCCCGCATCGGAATCGGGCCGGGCTGCGATGCACTCGGCGTGGATGCCAGCCAGGCCGAACCCTTGCGTTGCTGGCGCAGTATGGCAGCGCCCAATATTGCGCCGCACAATGTTGCCGGCCAAGGCTGGGAACAGACGCTGGGGCAGACGCTGGCTATGCTGGCTGCAGGCAGTTGCAACAACCGTGCTCCTTGCATCAATCAGGCTTTCATCCATCAGTTACTGCCGCATGAGGATGGCACGGCACACGACAGCTTTGTTTCATTCGTGATGGAAGCGTGATGTCATGTCTACATTAACCGTGTCCTTTACCGGCTTCGCTTGCCGTACCTGCGTACTGTCTGCGCTGCGCTTTCGCGTTCACGATTGATGGCGAAATGGAATAAGCATTCATCCTATTCATACCGATTCTTGAGGAATTCCATGTCCAAATACATTGCACTGCCCAAGGGTGTGTCCGAAGCCGCCTTCGACAAGGCTATCGCCGCTTTCAAACGCATTCTGGGCGCAGACAATGTGCTCACGAGCGCCGAGCAACTCACACCCTATTGCAAGACCATGATGGCCGTGGCCGATGATAGCCATGCGCCGTCGGCGGCCATCGTTGCGCATTCAGTGGAACATATCCAGCAAATTCTGACTGTCTGCAACAAATACAAGGTGCCGGTATGGACTATTTCGACCGGCAAGAATCTGGGCTACGGCTCGGCAGCGCCAGGTGAGCGCGGACAGGTTGTGCTGGATCTGAAACGCATGAACAAGATTCTTGAGGTCAATGCCGAACTCGGTTACGCACTGGTGGAGCCCGGCGTGACCTACCAGCAGTTGTACGATTACATCCAGGAGCACAAGCTGCCGCTCTGGATGTCGTGTCCGGCGCCATCGGCGATTGCCGGGCCGCTTGGCAACACGGTCGATCGCGGTGTCGGTTACACCCCATACGGCGAGCATTTCCTGTTCTCCTGCGGTATGGAGGTGATCCTCGCCACTGGCGAGGTGCTGCGCACCGGCATGGGCGGGGTGCCGAACTCGAATACTTGGCAAGTCTTCAAATGGGGCTACGGCCCTTCGCTGGACGGCATTTTCACCCAATCCAATTACGGCATTGTGACCAAGCTGGGAATCTGGCTGATGCCGGAACCGCCAGCCTACAAGCCGTTCTGCATCCGTTTCCCAGATGAAACTGACATTGTCGATATTGTCGAGACCATTCGCCCGCTGCGCATTTCAATGATCATCCCGAATGCGGTCGTGATTGCCAGCACTATCTGGGAAGCGGCAGTCACAGTCAAGCGCAGCAGTGTGTATCAGGGCAAGGGACAGATCCCGGACGAAGTATTAAAGGATCTGGCAAAGAAAAACAACCTCGGGGCCTGGAACGTGTACGCCGCGCTGTACGGCTCGCCCGAGCAGATTGAAGTAAACTGGCAAATCATCAACCACTTCTTCAAGAAACATCCGAAGGCCCGCATCGTTACCGAGCAGGAGGAGGGCAACAATCCGGTGTTCCAGTACCGCTCCGACTTGATGCGCGGCAAGCCCAACCTGATCGAGTTCGGCCTGTACAACTGGCGTGGCGGCGGTGGCTCGATGTGGTTTGCTCCGGTGTCGCAGGCGATGGGCAGCGAGACCCTGAAGCAGATGGAGTTGGCCAAGCGCATCCTGGCCAAGCACGGCCTCGATTATGTCGCTGAATTCATTGTCGGCTGGCGCGATATGCACCACATCATCGACGTGTTATTTGACAAATCCAATCCAGAAGAGGTCAAGGCCGCCAACGCCTGCTTCAGCGAACTACTGGATGAATTCACCAAGGCCGGTTACGGCACCTATCGCACCAATACCGAATTCATGGATAAGGTGGCCGACACCTATGGGCCGGTGCAGCGCAAAGTGTTCCAGAAGCTCAAGCGTGCGCTCGACCCGAACGGCATTCTGTCACCGGGTAAGTCGGGGATTCGAATTTAATCGGTATTATTCAGGAGAAAGACAAAATGCAAACGGCAAAAGAATACAAACTGTTCATTGATGGCAAATGGGTCGCATCCGGCAGCGGCACTGTGACCAACGACATCAATCCAGCCACCGGCGCAGTCTTTGCCCGCGTGCATCAGGCCTCGCGCGACGATATCGAACTAGCGATTGCCGCCGCTTACCGCGCCAAAGACGCGTGGGGCAATATGCTGGCCAACCAGCGCGAGGCGATCCTGCTCAAAGCTGCCACAGTACTGGAGTCGCGCATCCAGGAAATAGCCGAAGTGCTGGTGGACGAAGCCGGTTCCGGCTTCGGCAAGGCGATGTTCGAATCGTCCTTCGTAGTGAATCTGCTGCGCAGCGCCGCCGGCGAATGCCGCCGCATCTACGGTGAGACCATTCCGGCGGATTCTCCGGGACTGTTCTCGATGAGCGTGCGGCGGCCGCTGGGGGTGATCGCCGGCATCGCACCGTTCAATTTCCCGTTCCTGCTGGCGATGAAAAAGGTGGCGATGGCGCTCGCCGCCGGCAACACGTTCGTGTTGAAACCGGCCAGCTACACGCCCGTGACCGGCCTGAAAATCGGCGAGATATTTGAGGCGGCAGGGTTGCCGAAAGGCGTGCTCAACGTCATTCCCTGCCAAGGTGCGACCCTGGGCGACACGCTGGTGGCCGACCCGCGCATCCGCATGGTGACGTTCACCGGTTCGACCGAGGTCGGCAAGCAACTGGCGGCCGAGGCCGGCAAGCACCTGAAGAAGATTACGCTGGAAATGGGTGGCAAGAGCCCGATGATCATCCTCAACGATGCCGATCTCGACTATGCGGTCAATGCTGCAGCCTTCGGGGTCTTTCTGCATCAGGGACAGGTGTGCATGGCCAATTCCCGTTTGATTGTCGAGGCCGGGGTGTTCGATGCCTTTTGCGAAAAGCTTACGACCAAGGCACTCAGCTATCAGGTTGGCGATCCGCGCGACCCGCACACGGTGATCGGCCCCCTGATTGACCGCAAGCAATGCAGCTTCATTGACGAACATGTCAGCGATGCGGTGACCAGGGGCGCGAAATTGTTGTGCGGAGGCACCTCAGAGGGCAATTTCTACCGGCCCACCATTCTGGCCGGTGTCACCACCGAGATGCGCGTGTTCCGGGAAGAAAGCTTCGGCCCGGTGGTGTCGGTAATCCGTGCCAGGGATAGCGAGGATGCGCTGCAACTGGCCAATGACAGCAGTTTCGGCCTGTCTGCCGCACTCATCACCAACGACTTGCAGAAAGCGTTCGACCTGTCGCTGCGACTCGAAAGCGGCATGGTGCATGTCAACAACTGCACCGCCTACGACGAGCCGAACGTGCCGTTTGGCGGCATCAAGGATAGCGGTTTCGGGCGCGAAGGCGGGCATTACTCGATGGATGAAATGACCGAGTTGAAGTGGATCACGGTGCAGATGGGGCAGCGCAAATTTCCATTCTGATGTACGCAAAGGTATCTTCTCTCCCGTGGTTCTGGGTTCGCGGAGGCAAGCCTCTTGTGCCCCGCATTTTTTCGACGGCTCCGTGCATGCATCAAACAGATCGCTACGGATAAACCAACATTGACAAACAAACTTGACGCTGCTGTGCTGCTATAGGGTCACCCAGAAAATCAACACTAGGCCTGGAAAATCACTGGACTGAAAATGCCCAGCCGAACTGTCCCTTCCTGTAGACGCCTTTGACTTTACAGCATCCTGGGCCGATAAACTTGGCCTTGTTGCGCTTGGACATGGAAACCGCCTCGTATATGTTTCTGTCAGGCACGCTCATTTGATGGCGTCAAGGAATTGTTTGCACGGTGCTTATTTCAACAGAAAATTTTTCTGCGTCGCATTCAGCAGATCGGGGTCTGCGCTCGTTTCATCCTTGAGGTCAACGCCGGATAATTGCCTTTTGTTTGCTTCCGTCAATAAATAGTGCAGTTTGTAGGCGGCTTCCTCATAGCGCAGCCCGGCAGGACGCACGTTGGAGATGCAATTGCGGCTGGCATCGGTCAGCCCAATCGATCCGATCTGCGGCATCCAGGTCAGGTACAAGCCCATGCTGTCTGGCGAGCTTAAGCCCGGCCGTTCGCCTATCAACACTACAACCGCTTTCGCGCCCAGCAGTTCGGCCACTTCGTCGCCAATGGCAACCCGTCCTTGCTGGACAATGCAGATCGGTGCGATGGACCAGTTTTCCGAAGAAATGCGATGCCGCAGGATGCTCAGGAATGGTGCTGCGTTCTGCTCGATGGCCAGTGCCGACAGGCCATCCACCACCACAAATGCCAAGTCGTACCGGCTTGCCGTCTGTGATCCTGCCAGATTTTTCAGTACTTGCCACGATGCGTCGTCGAGTCTGCGTCCCAGGTCTGGACGCTGTAGGTAAATATTGCGGTCGGCGGCAGCGCTGTGCAGCGCAAGGTAGGGCGCACTTAGTTCTCCCAGCGATGCGCTGAATGATTGCGCCAGTTGCGGTACATCCAGTGCCAGATGCACTGCGTCGCGCGCTTTCGCATGCGCCAATTGGAATGCCAGTTGTGGATTGGTCGGCAAACTTACGCCGGCGCGTCCGAGCGCGATGCGGGCGTCGGTGAATTGGCGTAGGGATTCCCATGGGTTGGCGATGACGGGTGATTTTTTATCGATCATGGTGGGCTAAGGCAGACGCAACAATGCTGTTTGAAAAGCAGGCGGCAGCGCTGGATTCAGCCGGAACTGCGCGTCGCTGCTGAATATCTGCATCTTCTGCAGCCATGTCTCGAATTCCGGTGCAGGCCGCAGGCCCAGCACACGGCGCGCATACAGCGCATCGTGGAATGAGGTGGTCTGGTAATTGAGCATGATGTCGTCCGAGCCCGGAATTCCCATCACGAAGCTGCAGCCTGCTACGCCGAGCAGGGTCAACAATACATCCATGTCGTTCTGGTCAGCCTCCGCATGGTTGGTGTAACAAACGTCGCAACCCATCGGCAGCCCAAGCAGCTTGGCGCAAAAATGGTCTTCCAGTCCGGCGCGGATGATCTGCTTGCCGTCAAACAGGTATTCGGGGCCGATAAAGCCGACCACGGTATTGACCAGCAGCGGCTTGAACTGGCGTGCCACCGCATACGCGCGCACCTCGCAGGTTTGCTGATCAATCCCGTGATGCGCATTGGCCGACAGGGCGCTGCCCTGGCCGGTTTCGAAATACATCACGTTATCGCCAACCGTGCCACGCTTTAGCGACAGCGCCGCGCTGCGTGCTTCGCCCAGTAGATCGAGGCTGACGCCGAAGCTGCGGTTGGTGGCTTCGGTGCCGCCGACCGACTGGAACACCAGATCCACTGGCGCGCCGCGGTTGATCGCCTCAATTGTGTTGGTGACGTGAGTCAGCACGCAGGACTGGGTCGGGATCTGGTACTGATTGATGATGTCATCCATCATTGTGACCAGTTTGATGACTTGCGCCACGTTGTCGGTGGCCGGATTGATGCCGAACACGGCATCGCCGCTGCCATACAGCAATCCATCCAGCAGGCTGGCGGCGATCCCGCTCGCATCGTCGGTCGGGTGGTTGGGCTGCAGGCGGGTCGACATCCGGCCCGGCAACCCGATGGTATTGCGGAAGGTGGTCACCACGCGGCATTTCTGCGCCACCAGAATCAGGTCTTGGTTGCGCATGATCTTGGATACGGCGGCCGCCATTTCCGGCGTGATGCCGGGCGCCAGCGCAGACAACACGGCACTGTCGACTTCGTCGCCCAGCAGCCAGTTGCGAAAATCGCCGACCGTCAGGTGGCTAACCGGCGCAAACGCGGCGGCATCGTGGCTGTCAATGATCAGGCGCGTGATCTCGTCGTCTTCATAAGGGATCAGCGCTTCACTGAGGAAGGTTGCGAGCGGCAACTCGGCCAACGCCATTTGCGCCACGGCGCGCTGTTCCGCACTATGTGCGGCGACGCCCGCCAGCACGTCGCCGGAACGCGCCGGCGTGGCCTTGGCCATCAAGTCCTTCAGGTCGCGAAAGCCGTAAGTCTTGCTGCCGATAGTGTGGCTGTACTGATGTGTTTGCACTGTACTTGTATTTGTCATGGTGATGGAATTCGTTGGGGCTATTTCGGAGTATTGCATCAGCGGCATTCCGTCAACTTCAGCTGGTTGCGTTCGCCGACAGGCTGCCACCGGCGAACGCAAACGTCAGATGGGATTTAGATCAGTTTCCGGCCCATTCCGCTGCGGCAGAAACTACGTTGTCGCGATGATGGCCTGTCAGCAGGAAATAACCATAACCAAGTGTCAGGAAGATTACGAAAATGCCGAAAATTAAGGGGTTGTAATAGATCATCGTAGCCATGCAGACGCAAGCGCCCAGCAGAGCGAAGGCTGGGAAGTACGGATAGAACGGTGCGCGGAACGGGCGCACCATATTCGGCTCGGTGCGACGCAACTGGAACAGGCTCAGCATGCTGATGATATACATCAGGATTGCGCCGAACACCGACATGGTGACGATGTTCGCAGTCAGGGTCTGGCCGCCGATCTTGATCAGTTCATCGCTGTAGATGGCGGCAATGCCGATTGCACCACCGGCCAGAATGGCGCGATGCGGAGTCTTGAAGCGGGGATGCACCTTGGCGAAATACGACGGCAGGTAAGCTTCCCGTGACAACGCAAAAATCTGGCGCGAATAACCGAGGATGATGCCGTGAAAGGATGCGACCAGACCGAACAGGCCGAGCCAGACCAGCATGTGCAGCCAGCCGCTGTTTTCGCCGACAATCATTTTCATTGCCTGCGGTAATGGGTCGTTAATGTTGGCTAGCTTGGTCCAGTCACCGGCGCCGCCGGCAAATACCATCACGCCAATCGCCAGAATCACGAGCGTCAGGATGCCGGTAATGTAGGCGATAGGAATTGAGCGTTTCGGATCTTTTGCCTCTTCTGCTGCCATTGCTACACCTTCGATCGCAAGAAAAAACCAGATTGCAAACGGAATCGCCGCAAACATGCCTGGAATTGATGCCAGACTGAAGCTGTCCTGACCGGACCAGCCACCTTTGGTGAAGTTTGCCATCGAGAAGCCGGGAGAAACCACGCCCATGAATACCAGTAACTCGAAAATCGCAAATAGTGTCACAACCAGTTCGAAAGTGGCGGCAATTTGCACTCCGACGATATTCAGTGCCATGAATACGATATATGCACCTAGAGCAGCCGTCTTGGGATCGAGTGACGGGAATTGCACGTTCAGGTAGGCTCCGATTGCCAGGGCGATGGCGGGTGGAGCGAACACGAATTCAATCAGGGTGGCAGCGCCTGCCAGATAGCCGCCGGTCTCGCCAAAAGCTCGCTTGCTGTAGGCGAACGGTCCGCCCGCGTGCGGAATCGAGGTGGTCAGCTCGGTGAAACTGAAGATGAAAGTGGCATACATTGCGGCAATGAAAATCGATGTGATCGTGAAACCGAGCGTACCGGCTGAAGCCCAGCCGTAGCTCCAGCCGAAGTATTCTCCGGAAATAACCAGGCCGACGGCAATGCCCCATAGTTGCAGGGTGCTGAGTACCGGCTTGAGCACGTGTCCACCGTGCAAGTGCGTATTTGGATTCATCTGTATTCCCCTATCTAGTCTCTGGTGCCTGTAATTGTTTTAAGGTCAGCCACATGGTAGCCAACTTGTGGACATTGCAATTGTCCTGCATTTACTATAACTATCCCTGTATTCTGGCGTTATCGAATTTCGGCAAAGTTTCAAAACGCCTTTTAGGCGTGTTTCGAACGCAGGGAGGTCTGCGCGGAGGCGCTCTGGTGCTCTTGGGAAATTGAGCGTTTGGAGTGAGGTATTTGGCCCAATATCGTCTGCGGCAGCGTCATTCGATCTCATGGCTTGCTGTGCAGTGTGTGCTTGATGTTGCGGTCGAGTGGGGTTCCCAGCAGCTAAGCCAGCTTTTCAGTGATTACCTTTAATTGTCAGCGAAACGCCTTTGGAGGCGTTTGAATACCAAGGATTTTGAGAGTGAAGTGTCTTTGCGTCGCACGCATCAACGGCATTCATTTTTTGTACAAGCGAGTATGTGTGCTGATAAAGCTGGGTGGGCTAGTCGCTTGCCTTGGATCTACTTTCTTCCGGATTTGGCAGAGTTTTCCTGATCCGAAAACAAACGCGAGTGTGTCAGAAATTGCTTTCCGGTTCCGTTTTCCAGCGAAAACATGCTGCCATTGCCGCTCACCACTTTGATAATGATCTGCGTATTTTTCCAGCATTCATATTGTTCCGTACTTATATAGCTGATGTTACGCAGTTGCCTGAAATAGCTGAAGCTGTGCATAGACGGTGCGAGACGCGTTAATGAGTAACTTGCGACAAAGCGCGAAGGGATTGAGCTTGTTCATGATGCTCAAGCATTCGAGTTTGAATTTGGCATAAATGGCCATAAAGACGTGGTTGCTTTGGGTCCGCACCGCTCGCGTGGGAGACTTGGCCAAATTGGCATTGGACTTCAAGGATTTGTGAAACACCTCCATTTGCCACCGTTTTTTGTAGGTCGTGGTAATGGCGTCATGGTCGTAAGTCAAGTCACTGCAAAACAGATGCAAGATCCCCGTGCTATGGTCCTTATTTTTAAAGACTTGGGGGACCACAAGGACTTCTTTCGCATACCCCTTGAGCCAGCCTAGCACCGAAATCTGCTCTGGGAAAGCCAGATCATCTACGCGAACAAAACGTTTTTTCTTCCTGTCTTATTGGCTCAACGCGATCAGCCGATTGTCCTTGAGTGCGGTAATGAAATGCCGGCCCTTGCCAGTGATGAAATCGAAGTTCTCCTCTGAGGAAAACCAGCTGTCCATCAGCACAAAACGAAATTTCAAGGCGTTACGGATACAGGTCTCGATCATCGCGCGCATCATCTCGTTTTTGGTTACCTCACTTTTGCGTTTGAGCTTTCTGGTTCCAATATCGCAGTACTGAATCGGCTTCTTCACCAGCGCAAACGCCACAAGAATGAACGTCCCGTGGCAATAATACAGCGCGTTGAGAAGGTTGATCCATCTGACGGTGCGACCGCTGCAATGGTCAAAGTGCCAGCACATCAATTCGCTTTCATCTGTCCAGGCTTTCTCTTGAATGGTATCGTCAAAATCAGCACGCCGTCCTCTCGCTCCATTGATCTGACGGTCGACTTGACCTGCTGCCACAAGTCTTTGGATGTATACTCTTGCGCCGATAAAAACCGCGTGATCTGGTCATGGCTTACGTCACCTTCGACCATCAAAAAACCTCCGGACGCACCCGGCGAATTCACCGTGAACTCGGTGCGCCTGAGGCTTTACTTCACATCATTTCACTTCAGATCGACGATCAGAAGAAGCCGAGCGCTTTAGGGCTATAACTGACCAGCAAATTTTTGGTTTGTTGGTAGTGATCCAGCATCATCTTGTGGTTTTCACGACCGAAACCAGATTGTTTGTAACCGCCGAACGCAGCATGGGCTGGGTACAGGTGGTAACAGTTGGTCCAGACGCGACCAGCCTGAATCGCGCGGCCGACACGGAACGCGCGCGAACCGTCACGGGTCCATAAACCAGCGCCCAAACCGTACAAAGTGTCATTGGCGATTTCCAGCGCTTCTGCTTCATCCTTGAAGGTCGTGACCGAAACCACTGGGCCAAAAATTTCTTCCTGGAAGATGCGCATCTTGTTGTTGCCCTTGAATATGGTCGGCTTGATGTAATAGCCGCCAGCCAGGTCGCCACCCATATCGCAACGTTCGCCGCCGATCAGCTTGTCGGCACCTTCTTGCGTGCCAATGTCCATGTAGGACATGATTTTATCCATCTGCTCTTGTGAAGTCTGTGCACCCATCATCGTAGTTGCATCGAGCGGATTACCTTGCTTGATGGCAGCCACGCGCTTGAGCGCACGTTCCATAAATTTTTCATAGATCGATTCCTGGATCAACACGCGCGATGGACAGGTGCAGACTTCACCTTGGTTCACCGCAAACATGGCGAAACCTTCCAGGCATTTGTCGAAGAATTCATCGTCTTGATCCATCACGTCGGCAAAGAAGATATTGGGCGATTTTCCACCCAGTTCCAGGCTCACCGGAATCAAATTTTGCGCCGCGTATTGCATGATCAAACGACCGGTGCCGGTCTCGCCGGTAAAAGCGATTTTAGCGATACGCTTGCTGGAAGCCAGCGGCTTACCGGCTTCCAGGCCAAAGCCATTAACAATATTGACCACACCGGCTGGCAGCAGATCCTGGATCAGTTCCATCAACACCATGATGGATGCCGGTGTTTGTTCGGCCGGTTTCATGACCACGCAGTTACCGGCCGCCAGCGCTGGCGCCAGTTTCCAGACTGCCATCAGAATCGGGAAATTCCAGGGAATGATCTGTCCGACCACGCCGAGCGGTTCATGGAAGTGATACGCATAGGTTTCGGAGTCGATCTGCGAAACGCTGCCTTCCTGAGCGCGGATGCAACCGGCGAAGTAACGAAAATGATCGATCGCCAGAGGAATATCCACATTCATGGTTTCGCGAATCGGCTTGCCGTTGTCGATGGTTTCGGCGGTAGCGATCAATTCAAGGTTGGCTTCTATCCGGTCTGCCACCTTGTTCAGAATGTTGGCGCGTTCGGAGGGGGAGATTTTGGCCCAGGCATCTTTTGCGGCGTGGGCGGCATCCAGCGCCAGTTCCACGTCTTCCGCGGTGGAGCGTGCGATTTCACAAAATGGCTGGCCGGTAATCGGGGTGATATTAGCAAAGTATTCACCTTTCACCGGTGGCACAAACTTGCCACCGATGAAATTGTCGTAACGTTGCTTGAAAGGGTTCTTGACGCCTAATTTGCTGATGTCTGTGAGATTCATGTCGTCCTCTAACTGGAATGTGAATGCAAATAGTTTTGGAATAATTACGCGACTTACGTACTCCAAGCAAATACTGTCCACGACAATTAGTGCGACCAGAACCGATTTGGCGGGTATGGCATTTGCTTAATTTGACTATAACAAGCCCTATTTTTTGGCGTTATCGAATTTCGGCAAAGTTTCACTATGCACTTCAAGATGCACGCAAGACTTAGAGAGCGTCAGATAATTAAATAACATTTTTCTTCTTCGTCCAAGGCTTCCGTCCGGCCAGTTTTCCCAAAGCGACATAGCAGCCTGCGAGCTAGGCGAACCCTTCGCATGATCTGATGGTTTGCTCGAAGGAAACGCCTAATCGGCGCTAGTCAGTAACCCAGTCGATGGTACGCTCGACGTGCCGGCGCTAGAGTTGAGGCTGGAATTCGACCACTTTTCGCCCAGTCCCTTGTTCGGGATATGAGATGCAATATCACCGCATTCCAGATTACAACGCTGCCGTTTCCAGGTTGCTTTTGTCAAAGTAGATGCGTGTCGCCCGTGGCAAAAGCGGTAGTAAAAGCTTGAATAGCGGCACCGCTCAAGCAGACCCGATTTTGACCAGCGCGGAAAGTGCCAAAATACTACTGTCTACGGTGGGTACGGGTCTTTCGGCGAGTTACACCAGAACAATTTTTTCGCGTGATGTAAAGGCATTCATTGAAAATAAAGTGCAAATCATGGAGTAGGGGATGTCCCGACTTGCCGATCCGGGTCAAAATTGGCGGCACTATAGCTCGTTGTTCAACGTTTATATCCGTAGGGTAAACAACAGCTACAGCCATGTTTTTGCTCAACTAAAAATTTTGATGAGCAAATATGCAAAAAACAATATTTGGTTACCGTTTAGTTATCAAACGGACTCTATAAGTCTGGCAAGTTACTAAGTTGCTATTTACCGCATGCAGGGATGTACTATGCGTGGTCTTTCCCGCGAAGGCGCAATCTGCCCTGCCAGTAATTGCGGATATTGATCCAGCAGGGATGCATGTAATTTCTGTACCGATAAGTCTTCGATGGTGCGTGGGTGCGGCAAATCGACCGGAATATCCAAGATGACCCTGGAAGGCTGGGCCGAGAGGAACAGAATCCGGTCGGCCAGGCTGAGCGCTTCGCGCAGGCTGTGGGTTACGAACAACACAGTAGGGCGAGTGCGTTGCCACAGGTCTTGCAACAGGATTCTGATCTGATTGGCAGTGGGTGCATCGAGCGACTGAAATGGCTCGTCCATGAGCAATAAATCCGGCTCGACGATGAAGGCGCGCAGCAGCGCAACCCGGCGCTGCATGCCGCCCGATAATTGGCCGGGGAACAGTGCGCTGCAACCCGGCAAGCCCACCAGCGCCAACCAATCCTGCAGTGGCGTAACTGGATGCGCGCGCGCTTGCGGGGCCAGCACCAGTTCCAGGTTTTCCTGCACGGAAAGCCACGGCATCAGGCGCGGCTCCTGGAATATGAAGCCGGTCCTGGGGCTGGACTGCCCTGCTTGCCTGGAGTGAAACGTGATGCTGCCATCGAGCTCCCGGTCAAGCCCGGCGATCAGATTGAGCAAGGTAGTCTTGCCGGAGCCGGAAGGGCCGACAATCGCGACAAACTCGCCAGGCTGCGCTGCAAACGCCAGGTTTTCGATCGCGCAGCAGCCGTTCGGGTACACTTTCTTGCCGATATCGACAGTCAGAAACGTCATGTGCGCCACCGGTTCAGGTGCGTCTCCAGCGGGCGCAGCAACAGCGCTTCGACACTGAAGACGACCAGTGCGAATGCCAGCGTGTACGCCAGAATGCCGGTGATATCAAAAAAGTGGAAATAGCTGCCGATCTGAAAGCCGACCCCATTGCTGCGTCCCAGCAGCTCCACCACCAGCACGATTTTCCAGATCAGCGCCAGGCCGTTGCGGGCCGAACCGAACAGGTAGGGCGTGAGCTGCGGCAAATACACCTTGAAGAAAGTATCGCGGCGCGACAGACGATACAACCCGGCCACTTGCAACAGGTTCTTGTCTATCGCGCGCGCGCCTTCGCGCAAGCTGATGGCGACCATCGGAATTTTATTCACGGTCACTGCGATCACTGCCGCCGTTTCAGACAGGCCGAACCAGATGTAGCACAGAATAATAGTTACCAAGGCGGGGATATTGAGTCCCAGAATAAGGAAAACATCAAGCAGGTGATCCCAGATCTTCGAGCTGCCCATCAGTATGCCGAGCGCCACGCCAATCAGCATCGCAGCGGTAAAGCTGATCGCGACCCGGCTCAACGTCATGCCGAGATGAAACAGCAAATCGCCGGCATACAACTCTTGCCACAGGGCAGACACCACTGCGCTTGGCGGCGGCAGGGTTTTGCTCTCCAGTGTTATCGCCAGCACTTGCCACACGCATACAAACAGGAAAACGGGCAGGATGCGGGCCCAACGGCTTTGCGCGAACTGTGCGCCGGGGCGCAATGCGGATTGCAATGTCGGCTTCAAAGCGTTTTGCATGGCGGAAGGGTAAAACCAGGCCAAAAAGTGCCGTTTGCCAGGCTCTTTGACTTGCCGACCAGTTTTGCGCCACCGGTGTCTGCCAGTACCTTGAAAGTGGCGGCTACCGCTGCCATGGTGTCCTGATCGGAGCACACGGGAATGCCGGCACGAAATTTTGCCCGCAGCGCCTTGAATACCGCATCGTTTTCAGCCCGCATTTTCGGCCTGAGCCGATCCCATTGGACGTCCGAGTTGGCCAAAATGGCTTTCGCTTCATACGATGCCGCCAGGAAGTTCTTGACCGCGGCAGTATTGGCCGCCGCCCAATCTTCGCGGAACACCCAGCCGATTAACGGAATCGGCTTGTCAATCCCCAGCCCCTTGAGAATTTCCGGCAGCTCGATTAATGCATGCATGCCGCCCACTTCCAGGCGCGTCGCATAATGCCAGGCGTTCAGCACCGCATCCACTTGCCCGCGCAAAGCCAATTCATTGAGTAATGGCGGCGCTGCATAGCTCGGCTTGGTAAATTGTGTCAGATCGACACCGAGCTTGCGTTGTGCATAAGCACGCAGCAACAGCCAGGTTTTGTCTGCCGGGCCGCCGGCAATGCCTAGCTTCTTGTCTTTCAAATCGGCCAACTGCCTAATGCCGCTATCGGACTTGACCATCACTGAACCCACTGCGTTGGAATACGGCGCGAAGGTGTACAGATTGGACTCGGCGCGCTGGCGGCTGACCCAAATCCAGTCGGATACGATGATGTCAACCGCGCCTCCCTGCAGCGCAACAGTGGAGGCGTCGCCCGACGCCAGCGGCACGATTTGCATATCAATGCCGCGCTTTTTAGCCAGTTCGAGGTTTTGGATAAGCTCTAGTTCCCAATTGACCGTGCCGAATTCCAGCACGCCCACGCGCACGGGCGTTAATGGCTTCGCATTCGCGTTCAAAGCGGTCAGCAGCAACAGCGGCAATGCGGCCAGAATGCGAAAGTAGAAACGAGTGGGCATAGCGCTACTCCATACAATGGGTCAAGCGGATTTGATCAAACCGCGCTGCGGGTCGTATCCGGCTGCGGCAATCAGGTAAAAGACGACTGTGCTGGCGACAACCACCGCCAGCGAAGTTGGCTCGATCTGGCCGTACAAGCTAAAACGCAGTGCTTCGATTGCATGGGTAAACGGATTGAAACGGGTCAATATATGAATCCACTGCGCACCGGATTCTTCAACTTTCCACAGCGGGTACAAAGCGGTCGATAAGAAAAACATGGGGAAAATCACGAAGTTCATGGTGCCGGCAAAATTTTCCAATTGCTTGATGTAGACCGACAACATCAACCCGAATGCAGAAAGCATCAACGCGCCCAACGCTAAAACAGGCATGGCGATGACGATTTGCTTCAGAGTAAGGTCGATGCCGAACAGTAGCGCCAGCATGAAAAAAGCGATGGCTTGCAGCACCGACAGGAACGTGGTGCCAAGCAGCTTGCACGCCAGTAAATAGGCGCGCGGCAAGGGTGCGGTCAGCAACAGGCGCATCACGCCCATCTCACGGTCGTACACCATTGCCAACGAGGATTGCATGCCGTTGAACAGGCATACCATCATTGCCAGACCGGGCACCATGTAGACCCGATATTCAATGTACGTGTCATACGGCGGCAGGATCGCCACCCCGAATACATTCTGGAATCCGGCTGCGAACACCACCAGCCACAAGGCCGGGCGCACCAGCGACGAAATCAGTCGCCCTGGCTGGCGCAGGAACTTGTGGATTTCGCGCCCGGCAATCGCCCGCAAGGCTAGCAACGCGTGTGCTGCTCTCATTTCTTTCTGCCTGCAATGTTGTCGCCGCTATCACTTAACTTGCAGGGCGACTCCTTCTGGTCGGCACCTAGAGTATCGAGGTTATTGCTGGGGTGCAAAAAACCATCAAATGGCGCTACCCCTGCGATACCGCCGCCGATGCCGCCGTGCGCCAGAAACACCGGTTGCCGCAATTGCTGATCCCAGCTGCGAAACGACACGCGCGCACCCTTGAAACCATCCAGTACCAGATCCGTGCTGCGCAAGGCGCGCCGATGCTGGCGCGCATCCGGCAATTTGAGCGCGACATCAATGATGGCCTTGGTGGCAATCCATGCTGCCCAATCGGCACCCGCCATTGGCCGGTTCGCAATTTTTTTGAAGCGGCGCGACAACTGCGGCGCACCATAACGCTCCCATGAAGTTTGCCAGGCTTCGGCCACCAGCCCGGCGCTGCCGACCACCGGTCGCGGCAGGTTAGTACGATAAGGCACATCGCGCGCGAATTCGCCGTCGCCGTCCACTACCCACACCGCATCGGCATCCATTCCTGCGGTGAGCAATGCCACATTGCCCAGATCGCGCTCACGTGGATCATTCGACAGCTTGAAAGTTTTATCAGCCACCACTTTGATGCCGTAGCGCTTGATCGCTTGTCGGGTCGCTCTGATGCGGGATGCATCGGCGGCTGCAGCGCTGGTTAGCAGCAGCACTCTGGTCCACTTGTGCGCGGTCAGGAATTGCGCAGTAGCATCGGCCATCATCGATTCGTCCGGCAGCGTATGAAACAGGTTCGCGCTGCAGCCTGCACGGCGCAAGCTGTCCTCCGGTGCCGACACATTGAACAGCAGGATGTCGCTGGTTTGCAGCGCTTTACTCAGCTGCGCCACAGCCGCGCCCGGCAGATCGAGCAGAAAATGCCGGACGCCCTTTTGCATCATTACAACGATCTGCTTTTGTGCCTGTTGTATGTTATCCAGCGGCACATCCTGCAAAGTGATTTTCAAACCCGCACTGGCTAGCTGGAACTCCGATTCGGCGATGGCGACCTCGGCGCCCGCTTTGGGCCGGCCCAGCGGATGACCGGGGTAACTTTTTTCCAAAAGCTTCGATGCATAGCGCGCATCGTCCGATGCATATACGACCCCGATTGTCAATTCGCGCGCCTGCGTTGCGTAGCTGGCACTTGCCAGCAGCGTGCACGCCAGCACCCGGCGCCAACGGCCGTGAAATCGGGTGCGGGTCAATTTAATCATCGATCACCACGCTATGCGGTACGCGGCCAGCCTTTACTGTTTTTACTGCGCGTCCCTTGACAACATCGACCACCGAAACATCGTCCGACAAACCGTTGGCAACATACAGCGTCGCATTGTCACGCGAGAGGGCTAAACCCCAGGCGCGTTTACCGACCAGAATCAGGTTCTTTACCTTCCGACTGGCCACATCGACCACCGCCACATGGTTGGCCTTGCCCAGCGCCACATAGGCAGTTTTGCCATCTGCGCCGATCAAAATGCCAACCGGCGTTACGTCGTCGGCACGAAAACCCTTGGGCTGGAATTTCACCGTATCGATAACGGTATTGTCAGCAGTACGGATAATGCTTACCGAGGCGCCACGCTCCGAAGTAACCCATAATTCCTTGCCGTCCGGTGCCAGCGCAAAACGGCGCGGACGCTTGCCGACTTCGATATTTTTGACTATCTTGCCGCTGGCAATGTCGATCACATGAACCAGGCTGGCCACTTCCGATGTCGCATACAGCGTCTTGCCGTCCGGCGTCACCAGCACGCCTTCCGGCTCTTCACCTACCTTGATCTGGTTGAGCACTTTTTGGGTAGCAATATCAACCACCACGATGGTGGCGTCATCTTCGTTGGAAAAATAGAGATTTTTGCCATCGGGCGACAGATCGAATATTTCGACGCCCTCTTGCAGTTTGATCTTGTTGATCACTTTTTTGCTGGCGATATCCACCACAATGGCAATGCCATCATCGCCGCACGCGGCAATCAACCGCTGGCGATCAGGCGTCAATTGCATGTGGCGCGGGCGCTTGCACGCCTTGATGGTGGCGATCTGTTGCTGGGTCTTGCCGTCCAGTACGGTGATCACATTATCTTTTTCACTAGAGATAAAAACTGCTCCGGTTTGTTTGGCCATTGCCGGTGCAGAAATCGCAATCGCAACAGTCATTACGCATGCTGGCAAAGATTTTTGTATAGATATTTTCATGGTGTCATGTCTCCCTTTGTTTTATTCGGTCAAGCGTAAAAAAGCATCGGTCAATGTTGCGCATTCCTGGCTGGCAAGTAGTTGCGCCGGCAGTCCATCGAATTGCACCCGGCCTTTCGCCATCACGATGATGCGATCCGCGCTGTCGGCTTCATCCACTAGGTGCGTGGCCCACAAAACAGCCATGTTTTGCTCCTTGCACAGGGCTTTGACATCCGCAATGATCTGCATGCGCGAAGCCGGGTCGATGCCGACCGTGGCTTCATCCATCAATAACAACTTGGGGCGTGTCATCAAGGCGCGCGCCAATTCCACCTTGCGCCGGTTGCCGCCGGACAAAACCCGCGCAGAGTCTTGTGCGCGTTCCGACAGGCCAAAGCGCGCCAGACAAGTGACGATGCGATGCTTGGATTCAAGCCGCGCGATGCCATGCAAGTCAGCCTGAAACTGCAGATTGGCAGTGACGCTCAGATCAAGATCAAGGGCCGGCTGCTGGAACACGATCCCCAGTTGCGCCAAGGCTGGAATCGGCGTTTTGCCGATATCTGCGCCGCAAATGACAGCGCTGCCCTGGTCGGCAATGAACAGCCCTGAAAGTATTTGAAACAGTGTAGTTTTACCGGCCCCGTTGGGGCCCAGCAATGCCAGAAATTCACCGGCGGCAACGTTCAGACTGACGTTATCCAGCGCTTTGCGCTGCCCGAACGATTTGCAAATAGATCTCACGCACAGTGCCAAGTCATATCCTCTACAAAGTATTCACCATTGACTGGCGTACAAACTTGTCGCCGAAGAAGTTTGTGCAATGTTGCTTGAACGAGTTTTTGACGTCAAATTTACTGATGTCAGCGAGATTCATGTCGCCCAATTCCTAGATAATTTTTTTACGTCAGCACTGCACTGAACTTACGTGACGTCTCTCCCAATCTCGGAGGCGAATGTCATGGGTACCCGAATAATGTACAGCATTTAACGTGCCAACAAAAAAGCAAAACCCCCGTGCCAGGCCCGCTCCCAATTAGCATACTCAATAACCGTGTGCCCAATACCGTGATGAACTTTTGATGCTGTATGGCACCATGTTCTGCTTCATGAACAATCCACTAAATAGTTGTGCCACTTTTGTGTCAAATAGATCCGTCACAGATGGTCAGTCAACAATCTTGCTGTCCAATTGCATGAGATATTCGCAACGATATGTGAGCAATGTTGGATTAGTATCGTGCGCCATTCTCAGTGAAACATACAAACGTGTTTTTTTGTTTGTTGCAAATCCTCGCGACTATCGCTGCAGTTTACGCTTGGTCTGGCGCAAAAATATACCACTTTGATTTGCCACACTGAGAATGACTCACTACACTACACACTGAGAATGACTCACTACACTAACTACCAGACAAGATAAAAAATCGCCACGAAGGCGGTTTTTTATCTAGTTGTGATTAATGATAACGACTCCTCATTAATATTTACCTGTTTTTTATTGGCTATGTCGCACTTACCTGTTGAATTGCTATCTAAATATTGACGATCACTGTTTACGGAGGGCAACGTCATGGAAGCACTCGAATTCAAAACATGGCTGGAGCAACTCGATGCGCTTAACCGTGGGCAAAAGATCGCCTTCACAATACATTGGACCGACAGGAAAGCGCAGAAGAAGTGATCCGAATGATAGAGCAAAGTTTGCAGGAAAAACCGCTGTGTCCGCACTGCGGCAATACGCACATGCAGCGCTGGGGCAGCAGTTGCGCCTTGCAACGCTATCATTGCCGCCAATGCCGGCACACTTTTAATGCCTTGACGCAGACCCCGCTGGCGCGCTGGCGCCACAAGGATCAATGGCGCAAATACACTCAGACCTTGATTGATGGCTTGAGTGTGAGCCAGACGGCAAACTACTGCGGCGTGGCCAAGAACACCAGCTTCGAGTGGCATCATCGTTTTTTGCAATCGCCCGCACAGCAGAAAGCCCAACAAATGCAGGACATTGCCGAAGCGGACGAAACATTTTTCCTGGAATCTTTCAAAAGCAGGCACTTGCCCAGGAAAACGCGCAAGCGTGGCGGAAAAGCCGCCAAATGGGGCACTTCGTGCGAACAGATTGCGGTGCTAGTAGTGCGCACGACCGGGATGGCGCCACCGCCGACTTTCGCCTCACCGGTGCGAGCGCCAGAGAGATGGAGCCGGTGCTAAAGCCCTTGCTGGCCGCCGACTACCTTGGAAGCTACTTGGGATGGCGCAAAATGCTGGAGCGCTTCGGCAAAAACATTCTCCCCAGCATGTGTATGCGTGCTGCATTAGGAAAAGAAAGACACTTTCAACAGGCAACTGCAACATAGCCTTTTTATTTGCCTAGCATGCCAGCAAGTTTGCCTGAAAGCATACCAAAACCAGCGCCTATTAGTACTGAAAGAGAAACGATTAACACTGGGTTAGATAAGTTTACTGCCGTTACGCTACCAGCAGTAGGTGTTTGCAGTGCATAAGCAGCTGTAGCAGCATAACCATATACATTTGCAGGTACTACTGACAACAGACTTTGCCCTGCAACAATCACCAGAAAGAAAACTGTCACTGCGATATAAACTGCTGGCCCAGCTGCACCTGGTAACCCAAGTGGGTTTGCCCCTACCAAGGCTAGCGCTACACCTGCAATCACTGCACCATAAATCATACCCGCAATAGTTTTTTGCAGAGCTGCGTTATCACCACCTGTATGAAAATAACATCCCCATGCAAGAAAGCCAGCCCAAACTAAGACTGATCCTGCAAGCGGTCCCAACGCCAAAAATGCCCATACCCCGCCTAAAACAGCAATGCTTAGTGCCAATGCTAGTAATTTCGGCATACTTTTCTCCTAATTATTATAAATGAGTAGCAAGTTGATGCGAACAGCAGCGAAATAGGCAGGGCTTATTGTAATAGTGTAATTAAGTCGTCCTAAATATATAAACGCCAAGGGCATACTGAATGATTTTTACAAAAATGTAAACTATTTTACATCAGCATTTGACGCTAAAGTAGCGTGGAAGAAGGTAGGATAAAAATGGGAATATCTATTTCTTTTAGATATTTCTTGGTGTGTAATCCCAGTTTTTACGCCAAGCACCAAGCACTAAATTAAGCTACCCCCGGCAAAGCCGGGGGTTTATCGTTGGGGCGCCTCGAAGGCGCTGGTAACCCGGTAGCCGCCTGAAGGCGGCTACAGTCCTAATTTCATTTGGTCATAACGCATATCTTCCGATTCCTGGTGACGTATGTACGCACGCACCATCTCTTCGTCCAGCCCAACTGTTGACACAAAATATCCTCGTGCCCAGAATACTTCTCCGGTGAAGTTGCGTTGTCGCCCTCCGAACTGACGAGCTATCGATATCGCGCTCTTCCCTTTGATGAATCCAACCACATTGGATACTGAATGCTTCGGAGGAATGCTCAGACACATATGAACATGATCCGGCATCAAGTACCCTTCGACCACCTTTGCCTCCTTTTGCAGCGCCAGCTCCCGAAAAATCTCCACCAGATGCTGGCGCAACGCTCCGAAAATCGCCTTCTTTCTACGTTTCGGAATAAACACCACATGATACTTACAGTCCCATCTCATATGGCTCAAACTCTGATACTCTTTCATTGTGAATCTCCTTCTCTTGGTCGAGATAGGAGCTTCGCAGCGACCAACGTATAGGTCAAACCTTGGTGAGTCCCCCGGCAGAGCCGGGGTTTACCTTGTTAAATTAGGGTATGGGGGTTGAGCTAAACTACCGTTATATCGACCTAATGCCCGATATAAATCACCGCGTTCTATATCCAAATAGTGTCTTAGCAGGCTCTGCGGTACACAAGGAGCAATATGACAGAATAAGAGATTCTGGCGTACTTGGCCAGCAACTGTCACACTGTATTACAAGTATAGGAAATTCGCAGGAAGTAGCGGATCATTGGCTGAAATTCAACTCTAATGGTGGCATCACTCGAACGTCGGCAATGCATATACTTACCTTCGACACGTGACCGGCCTGTGGGAGCATTATTATGCTAAAGCTGTACAGCTTCGCATTGGCAGCAAGCATGCTGCTCACTCCAGCAACCTTTTGGGCAGCAGACCTGACCAGTGAGCAAGTGCGCTCCACCCTTGCGGCGGCAACCGCCGAAAAACCTGCCAATTTCACCCGTAAAGACCTCTCCAATCTTGATCTCAGCGGCCTCGATTTTAAAGGTGCAAATCTCGCCGGTGCCAACCTGTTTGGCGCGAAACTCGTCGGCACTGATTTTACGAAAGTTGACCTGACGGGAGCAACGCTGGACGCCGCATGGTTGATGAGAGCGAATTTTTCTGGTGCTAGACTCGCAAATGCCAGCCTGTTCGCGCCAGTTGTGTATTCAACGATTAACGTCTTGCTCGCTGACCGTCCAAGATTCGTTGGCACCAACCTGACAGGAGCGCGCGTCATTGCCCGTTTTTCGCAAGTAGATATGAGTAACGCGAACTTCACCAATGCGCGCATGGGCGTAGACATCAAGAATCAGCCAATGGGACAAATGCGCAGCGATTTTTCCAGTGCGATTTTGACGGGTGCAGACTTTACCGGCGCAGACGTCAACCGAGCGCTCTTCAGTTTCGCTAATCTTACCAATGCGAACTTTGCAGGCGCCAATCTTTTCGGCGCGGATCTATCCGGTGCCGATCTTACAGGCGCAAACCTGACTAGCGCAGACATCACCGAAGCCGACCTGGACGGCACGATCTTGAAGGGCGCGAGAGGACTCGATACGGTCAAAGGCATGGGGCAAGCCAAGCATCGCGATAAGGCTATCCACCAATGAGGGTTTGCCGCCTGTTACATGATCAACATACACTCAACATCCACCCTGATATTTCTCCGCTACCTGAACCGAGCACACTCACCACGCAAATCAAAAGCAAACAGTTAATTGAATATGTCGCAGCATTGGCTCACGGGACATAGCAGGCTTTGTTGGCACCGGCCTGAACCGCCTTGTACTTTTTCGCCATCGTTTTCACAGTGTCGGGGTCGCGAAACACTGCGCCGCGTTCACCCGTAGTGCTTTGGCCGCGTAGTGCAGTCGACATCTCCACGTACTCGTCATAGTTTAGTTCCTTTGCGATATTATCGATCGCGCAAGAACATTTATACAAGTACTCATGCTTGATGGCATGATTTTTCATGCAATCAAGCACGTACTCGACCCGATCCGTTGTAGGAAAATCGTTGGCGTAAGCACCGATTGGTGCAGTAACCGTCAGTAGCAACAGCAAGCGGACAATCTTCATTTCGTCTCCATTTATTTTGCGTTTCAGAAAAGGGAAAAATTAAGATAAGCATATTACATGCCACGCTTTTTCGCTCGCTGCGATGATGACAAATTTACTCTGTGCATCTCCATCTGGCTGTTTTTCTTCGCGGTCAACTTTGGCAACGCAGCGACTGGGCTACCCATGCAGCAAGAAGCGGCTCGTAAGGTTTAGCAACTGTGTCCGTGACCATATTTGCGGCACGAACAATTGCCAGAAAGTCCGCCACCTTCAATGCCGCACCGCCAAACCGCCATTAATGTCAGGCATCGCCAGCAATTTTTTAGCCTTATCGAATTTTATGCTGCAAGGAACTCAAAAGCAACTAATTAGCACAGCCTTCAGGCCTGTGTTTCTAACTTGATCTGGAAGGGGTTTGCACCCGTCCCAAATCACTACGGTCGAAACTCCATCCTTCAGGCCGGAGATTTCAACCTTCACACATTGCGCAGTAGCTTGACGACCCTTTTTTCAAGCAGCAAAGCAGGCAGTAAAGGTTCACCGCGTATTCCCTGCCCACATTCTAGGCACGCGAAGCGCGTCTCGCTGGTGGTCGATATAAACAACCACATGTTGCTCAGCCATGCCCAGATCAACCTGCGCGATAGCGTACCTTTAACCCACAGAAAAGTCTGAAGAAGTCAAAAAAATAAGCGTGATGCTTTTCATGAATTTTTTCGAAGTGTAAAAGGACTGCATGCGACTTGAATACCAAGCTACGAAAAAATTTGCAACCAACTTTCCGCTCCGGACTAATGAGTTTTACATAAATACATGACATCAGTTTGCCAGTTGCGCGTGTTTCCAGAATCCGTGAATCAGGTCTGGGCGGCGCTGCATGGATTTGAGGCTGTTGTGTGCGACACCGACTTCGCTGATGGTCAACACACAGGTTGGCAATCTCATGTTGCTTGAGATGGGCCCAGATGTGCTCGACCGGATTGAGTTCGGGCGCATAAGCCGGCAGAAAGTCGATGACGAGCGTTCCTCCAGTCGAAGCAATGTGTTCACACACCAGCCGGCTTCTGTGGCCGGACAGCCCGTCCCAAATGGCCAACAAGTTTTGATGGCTCTGGCGGCATAGGATTTTGAGAAACCCGACCAACTGGGCTGCCTTCATGGCGCCGGCCACGAGCAATTTGGCCAGGCGCCGTTGGTCGGCATGGCTCAGCGCAGCGGGTCGGCCCAGTGTCTTGCGCCGCCATGCCTGTGCATCTACACGTGCTGCAGCCCACGATGAGGCCGTTTGCCGACTCCACCATCCTGCGTGCTACCTCGGCTTGGGTCACACCCTGTGCCAGTAACAGCATGCCCTTGCGCCGCCGCAATTCGATTGCCCGCAAATCCCGGCTGTACGATTTTGTTTCCATGGCCTACTCCCGGATAACCATCTATCCGTTTGACACAAACGAAATGAAAAAATCGTCAGTCATTTACGTAATTCTCAACAGGATGCGAAGCCGTACCGGACACCACCACGCACCTCAAATTTCGGCGCCTGCTGGAGAAACACAATCTCAATCTCCAACTGTTTGCCGAAGTTGGACGGGCCCTGCAAGGCGGCGGCATGACACTCAAGACAGGCACCATCGTCGACGCCACCATCATCATTGCGGCACCGAACTCAACGAAAAACGCCGACAAAAAACGTGACCTTGAAATGCACCAGATCCGCAAGGGACAGCAATGGTACTTTGGCATGAAGCTGCATATTGGCGTCGACAGTCAAAGCGGCCTAGCGCACAGCGCCGTCGGCACACCGGCCAACGTACATGATAAACATCCATTGCCTGGTTTATTGCATGGCCAGGGCGGCAGGTATATGGTGACAGCGCCTATGCCAGCCAGAAGGATCTGATCCACAGCAACGCACCAAATGCTAAAGACTTCACCAACAGTCGTACTCGTAAACCGGGCGGCGAAGTCGATGAAGCGCAGCAAGAATCGCAACAAGTTAAAGATCAGAACCAGAGTCGAGCATGTCTTTGCGGTAGTCAAACGACTGTGGGAGTTTACAAAAGTGCGCTACCGTGGCTTAGCCAAGAATGCTGGCCGGGCATTTACAGCGCTGGCACTAGCAATATTTACTTGTCTCGAAATCGATTGATGGCACAGGTACGCCCATAGCGGGTGAATGGGGGGTCAAAAGCCCACAAGAAGCGCCCGAAAGGGCAAAACTAAACGCGTTCAACTCGTCATTTTCCTGCATTACGCATCTTTCGCGAGTTGGATTTTGAAAAATGTGGCTTGTTCAACGTAGGCCTTAACTTCAAATCCTTCCTTCGTCCAGCAATGTGTTTGGCCGGTATCGAATTGATGCACATGATCTGCAAAGGTCAAATGATCGCTGCAGAAGAAAATTCAATGTCATTTGCAGAGCAATTTTATGCGCTGGCAGAATAAGTCCAGCCCAGTTTTAAGGGCCAGCGAAATCGCTCGTCCAGAATTTTCTGGAAACCAGTGAATTCAACACAACACTCCTGACTACCCATTGATCAGGGGTACTCAGCACATTGCGAGTTTTTCCCAATAAATTGCTGCAATTGCGGTCAACGGATTCATTGGCGTTTCTCCTAGGGAAACGCGGATTTAATGGGCTGAGTGTGCCAACCGGTTGTGGTGCTCAAACGTTATAGAAGGGCAACCAATAACATAGAGACGAGATGAAGCCAACGCCGCCGAGCCAAGTCAGTT
>JABBOY010000041.1 GCA_012927585.1 Glaciimonas sp. | reverse complement strand
CCACAGAGGATGATGTATCCAGCGCAAAAGAATTGGGACAGCGCCATGCAGCTGGTGTGTGAGCAGGGCACTATCTTAAACTCGGTAAATATTTGTCTGGACAGTGGGGTCCACTTTAATGCTTAAACATTTTTACGCAAGTCAAAAAAAATTTTCAATAAATAACGTTTATTTTTTTAATAAACGCGACTAATTTATTGTTTAATAAAAAAATTGACCGCCGTAATAACTACATGGAAAATCTAAAACTTCTTACAATTAAAGGATCCAAAACTCCGAGGTTGTCATGAAAGTAATCGTATTAGGTTCCGGTATCGTAGGCACGGCATCTGCCTGGTTTCTCAATCAGGCCGGTCACGATGTAACGGTGATAGACCGTCAGCCAGGCGCCGCGCAAGAAACCAGTTTTGCCAACGGTTGCCAAATTTCGGTATCGCACGCCGAACCTTGGGCCAATCCGGCCGCGCCGGTGAAAATATTGAAATGGCTCGGGCAGGAAGATGCCCCGCTGTTATACCGCTTTCGGCCCGAGTGGCTGCAGTGGAAATGGGCGCTGCAATTCCTGCGCGAATGCACACCCAAACGCACCGCTTACAATATTCGCCAGATCGTCGCTATCGCCGAATACAGCCGCAAAACCTTGAACGAGCTACGCGCAGATACCGGGATTGATTACGATTGCCTGACCCGCGGCATCTTGCACTTTTATACCGATCAGAAGGATTTCGACGAATCGCTGCCGTCAGCCAAGCTGATGCGTGATCTGGGCTGTCCGCGCGACTCGATCAGCGCCGATGAAGTAGTCAGAATCGAACCGGCATTGTCCGGCATCCGCGATAAGATCGTTGGCGGCGATTTCACGGCCACCGATGAATCCGGCGATATTTTCAAGTTCACCAACGGTCTGGCTGACAAGGCGCAGCAAGCTGGCGTCGAGTTCCGCTACAACACCACCGTGACTCGCCTGCTGACTGAAGGCGCGGGTGCATCCGCAAAAATTACCGGGGTTGAAGTCATCCTTCCAAACGGCCACCATCAAGTGCTGCGGGCTGACAGTTTTGTGGTGGCGATGGGTAGTTTTTCCGTGCCGCTGCTAAAACCGCTTGGAATCAATTTAATGATTTACCCTGGCAAGGGCTATTCTGCCACTTACCAAATCACCAATGCGGACGCTACACCATCCGTATCGTTAACCGACGACGGTTACAAACTGGTGGTCTCGCGACTTGGCGACCGCTTGCGCGTGGCTGGCACTTGCGAACTGAATGGCTATACGCGCGAACTGAACAGCACGCGTTGTGAAGCGATCACTCACCGTACCCGTGAATTGTTCCCCGACGCCTGCGACTACGACAACCCAATCTATTGGACAGGGTTGCGGCCATTGACGCCCTCGAACATACCCTATATCGGCAAAACCAAGATCGGCAACCTGTATCTCAATACCGGCCACGGCACGTTGGGCTGGACCATGGGCTGCGGCTCAGGCCGTGCATTGGCAGACATCGTCTCGGGCCGACGTCCCGAACTCGATTTCGCTTTTACCGGCATGAGCGGCCACGCCGACACTGCAAGGCCAACCAAGATACAACCGGCATAGACAGGTTTTACAAACCCACTATTTTGATGTGCGCACCTGTAGTTCTACTGCCTTTTCGTCAAACGCGATCCGGGTAGTGAACTTGGCGCGTTTCATCGGAAAGCGGGAATGGAAATGACGCACATTGCCCGACCCTGAAATGACACGTCGCACGAATTGATAGTAAGCGTCCATATCGATCACATGCACAGCAAGGAAGTAATCGTACTCACCGGAGACAAAATAACACTGCATCACCTCCGGCTCTTGCTGCATGCAAGTCTCGAATTGCATCATGTGATTGTCTGACTGGTTGATCAGCGAAATTTCCAGAAATGCCAGCATTCCATAACCCAGCGCGAACGGATCGATCATAGCCACATTCGCGCTGATCACGCCCGCCTCACGCAACTCGCGAATGCGCCGCAAACAAGTCGGCTGCGAAACTTGCAACCGGTCCGCCAGCACCCGGGTCGAAGTTTGATTATCTTTTTGCAGAAGATTCAAAAGCTTGCGATCCACCTGGTCCAAGGTACGAGTTTTTGACATATAAAATTTATAAAATCCAATAAAATCAGAATAAAAAATCTACGCAGTTAGTTTTACCTGCGGCATCTTCCCGATATTCAGAAACCTGAATAACATCGTTTTACTATTTTGTGCGGGTAAAAAAATCTACCGTATAAGTCGATCATATTAATCCGGGATTTGACGACAATGCGCTGGCAATTTGCCATAAAAGGCATAGCTGCCTTGAATAGATCGCATTTTTATTTACTGTGAGCACGATATGTTGTACCTTTAATTTATTCAGATTCCTGAATACCCAAGTTTAACGGTAACCTGCTTCATCACAATTCTTAGGAGATGTTCATGCAGTTCACAATAAAAATGATTCCACTGGTTGCCGCAATCGCATTCGCATTTGCTGGCACCGCATTCGCTGCAGAAGAACAAATCGTTAAAATCGGTCACGTTGGCCCGATTTCCGGCCCCATTGCCCACCTGGGCAAGGACAATGAAAACGGCGGCAAGATGGCAATTGAAGAGTTGAATGCCAAAGGTCTGACCATTGGTGGCAAAAAAATTAAATTCGAACTGCTGGCCGAAGATGATGCGGGCGACCCGAAACAGGGCACGACTGTCGCCCAAAAACTGGTAGACGCAAAAGTCAGCGGCGTGGTCGGTCACCTTAACTCAGGTACCACCATCCCGGCCTCGAAAATTTATTTCGATGCCGGCATTCCGCAGATTTCTCCTTCTTCCACCAACCCGAAATACACCCAGCAAGGCTTTAAGACCACTTTCCGCGTGGTGGCCAATGATGCCCAACTTGGCGGTACGCTGGGACGCTACGCAGTCAAGATACTCAAAGCCAAGAACGTCGCCATCATTGACGACCGCACTGCCTATGGGCAAGGGGTTGCCGATGAATTCATGAAGGCCGCCAAAACCGCTGGTGCAAACATTGTTGCACAACAGTTCACCACTGACAAAGCCACCGATTTCAACGCTATCCTGACATCGATCAAGTCGAAAAAACCTGACGTTATCTTCTTCGGCGGCATGGATGCGGTTGGCGGCCCGATGATGCGCCAAATGAAGCAACTCGGCATCGAAGCCAAGTTCATGGGCGGCGATGGCATCTGTACCGCAGCCATGGCCAAACTAGCTGGCGACGCAATCGGTGAAAACCAGGTTATTTGCGCAGAGGCCGGCGGTGTTGTCGATGCCGATAAAAAACCCATGGAAGAGTTCCGCGCAGCGTATAAAAAGAAATTCGGCATAGAGGTGCAGCTCTACGCACCGTATGTCTATGATTCTGTCAATGTGATGGTGGCCGCGATGCAGAAAGCCAATTCGGTTGAACCAGCAAAATATTTGCCTGAATTGGCTAAAATTCATTACAAAGGCGTAACCGGCCCGATCGTTTTTGATAAAAAGGGCGATATCAAGGATGGTTCTCTGTCGCTTTTCACCTACAAAGGCGGCCAGCGCGAGTTGATGGCAGTAGTCAAGTAAGCAGTCTTCGCTCATGAAAAGCGCCTTATCTTCGGATCTGGCGCTTTTTTATGTCAGGCTAATTGCGTGTGTGTTGCACAGAAAAAAAGCGCTCGATTGAGCGCTTTTTTCTGCCATTGCTAATAAGTGACGCTGTTTCCGGGCCACATTCTGCCCACTACTTCTGGGACAATACCCATTTGACCAAGGTGTGTGCTTCAGCTTCGCTGACCTGCGTGTTGGCCGGCATTGGAATTGCTCCCCACACACCGCTACCGCCTTTGATTACCTTGGCAACCAGCTTGGCTTCGGCATCTTTCTGTCCCGCATATTTTGCCGCTACGTCCTTGTATGCAGGGCCAACTACCTTGTTTGCGACTGCATGGCAAGCCATGCAATTTTTGGCTTTTGCCAAATCCAACCCGGCGTCTGCCATAGCGGCGTTAGAAGCCAGTCCGCCCATCGCAAGAAGAACCATTAAAAAAATTTTCATTGTTTTCTCCAAAAGAATAATCGTAAGAATTTTACTGTGAATTTTCAGCTATGTCCGGCGACACTTTGCCGGTCGCACAAATTATCCCACTTCTATGACTATCGGCTTTGTTCCGTTACACTCGTTGACAACATCATGTAATGAAAGGCCTGCCATGCCACTGATTATCGCCATTGTCTTATTATCCCTATTGAAATATTTTGAAGTTGCTTTCTTCGCCAATTTGTCCTGGTGGTGGATTGTCGGGCTGATGGCGATTGCTTTTGTCTGGTTCGAATTCGTTGAAAAAATGCTCGGACTCGATAAGCGACGCTCCCACGATGCGATGGAAAAAATACGCAAGGATCGCGTCAAGGCAACCTTTGACAAAAACAATCGCAACAAACGGCACTAGTTTTACCTTTGGCAAACGCACCCAAGGCCGGAATCGGAATTCCAGCCTTCTTACTGAATAAAAAACAGCTGATTAGCGCTTATTTTTTAATTGCGTGATATCGCGCACCGCGCCACGATCAGCCGAAGTTGCCAATGCCGCATACGCTTGCAGTGCTTGCGACACAGTACGCTGACGGTTTGCCGGCTGCCACGCTCTTTCCCCTTTGGCTTCCATGCCTGCTCGGCGTTGCGCCAGATCGGCCTCACTAACCTTGAGATGAATACGACGCTCAGGGATGTCAATTTCAATAATGTCGCCTTCTTCGACCAAGCCAATCGCGCCGCCCTCTGCCGCTTCCGGGGAAGCGTGGCCGATCACCAAGCCCGACGATCCGCCTGAGAAGCGGCCATCGGTAAACAGCGCGCAGGATTTGCCCAGACCCTTGGACTTGATATAGGAAGTCGGGTACAGCATTTCCTGCATCCCTGGGCCGCCTTTCGGTCCTTCGTAGCGAATGATGATGACATCACCGGCATGAACTACATCGGTCAAAATCGCTTCCACCGCATCATCCTGGCTTTCGAAGATGCGCGCACTACCGGTGAATTTCAAAATACTTTCATCGACGCCAGCGGTTTTCACGATGCAACCTTTTTCAGCAATATTGCCGTACAACACAGCCAGGCCGCCATCCTGCGAATACGCATGGGCCTGGTCGCGGATACAGCCGTCCGCGCGATCAGTATCCAGACTATTGAAGCGCTGGCTTTGCGAGAATGCCACCTGAGTCGACACGCCGCCGGGCGCGGCGCTAAACAATTGATGCACGGCAGGATCTTGCGTGCACAAGATGTCATTTTTAGCTATGGCATCTGCCATGGTTTTGCTATGAACGGTAGGCCGACTGGTATCGAGCAAGCCGGCACGCGAGAGTTCACCCAGAATACCGAAGATACCGCCGGCGCGATGCACATCTTCCATATGATATTTATCGGTTGCGGGCGCAACCTTGCACAGACACGGTACTTTGCGCGAAATACGGTCGATGTCGGACATTTTAAAGTCAACGCCCGCCTCATGCGCCGCCGCCAGCAAGTGCAACACGGTATTGGTCGAGCCGCCCATCGACACATCCAGCGTCATCGCATTTTCAAACGCGGCTTTAGTCGCGATGCTGCGCGGTAGAGCCGTCTCGTCGTCCTGTTCGTAATAACGCTTGGCCAGTTCGACTATCAGTCGCCCGGCGCGCAGAAATAACTCCTTGCGGTCGGCATGGGTAGCCAGGATAGTGCCATTGCCCGGCAAGGACAGGCCCAAGACTTCAGTCAGGCAATTCATGGAATTGGCGGTAAACATGCCCGAGCAGGAACCGCAGGTTGGACATGCCGAGCGTTCTATTTTCTCGATTTCCTCGTCCGATACGCTGGAGTCGCCGGCCTTGATCATGGCATCGACCAGATCGATTTTTATGATTTTCTGCGTGCCTTCCTGCTTGCCATGCATGGTCTCAACCATCTTGCCGGCTTCCATCGGACCGCCGGAGACGAACACTACCGGGATATTCAGACGCAAGGCAGCCATCAGCATGCCGGGCGTAATTTTGTCGCAGTTGGAGATGCAAACCATCGCGTCGGCGCAATGCGCATTGACCATGTATTCGACCGAATCGGCGATCAGTTCGCGTGATGGCAGCGAATACAGCATGCCGCCATGCCCCATTGCAATGCCGTCATCGACGGCGATAGTATTGAATTCCTTGGCGACACCGCCGGCCGCCTCGATTTCGCGCGCCACCATCTGGCCCAGATCCTTCAGATGGACATGGCCCGGCACGAACTGGGTGAAAGAATTGACGACTGCAATGATGGGTTTGTCAAAGTCGCCATCCTTCATTCCGGTGGCGCGCCAGAGTGCGCGTGCGCCGGCCATGTTGCGGCCATGCGTGGTAGTGCGGGAACGATATTGCGGCATGTTGTCAATCTCCAAAATGGTTCAGGCTAATTTTAACGCAGGAGTGCCTTGCGTGTAGTGCCGCGACAAATTTATGGCGTATTTCTGATTGTGACGAATTGCAGTAAAAAATGAGCGCCAGACGAGCCGCGGACTTTCGGCGCGGGATTCAAACCGGAGTCAGTTTTATGATCATTTATAATCCATTGGCGGCACCACATCATCGATAGAGAGACCGGCATAGCGTGACGGAGTGGCGATGCCTCACATGTACTGTATATTTTGCGACTTATTACGAAAGAACCGCTAGATGCTGATTCACCCACTCCCAGACCCGATCGCCTTCTCGATAGGCCCGCTTGCCGTGCACTGGTACGGCCTGATGTATCTCGTGGCATTTGCCCAGTTTGTGCTGCTGGGACGGTTGCGCATACGGCAGCCGCATATTGCTGCCGCACACTGGAAAAAAGAGGACTTGGACGACATGCTGTTTTATGGCGTGCTGGGCGTCATCATAGGTGGGCGACTGGGTGAAATCCTGTTCTATAACCCGGCTTATTATTTTTCGCACCCAGCCGAAATGCTGGCGGTCTGGAAAGGCGGCATGTCCTTCCACGGCGGCTTCTTGGGCGTGATTCTCGCGATGGCGTTCTGGTCCCGCAAAACCAAGCGCAACCTGCTCGACGTATACGACTTTATTGCGCCGCTGGTGCCGCTTGGCTATGCTGCAGGACGTGTCGGCAACTTCATCAATGCCGAACTGCCGGGCCGCGTCGCTGATCCATCCCTGCCGTGGGCGATGATCTGGCCAAATGTGGATAACCTGCCGCGCCATCCGTCACCGATTTATCAGGCGCTGATTGACGGCCTGCTGCTATTTATTATCCTGTGGTACTTCGCCCGCACCGCGCGCCCAAGGCTGGCAGTCGGCGCAATGTTCGTAACACTGTACGGTTGTGCGCGCTTTTTTACTGAATATTTCCGCACCCCGGATTACGAAGTCACATTTGCCGGCATCACCATTTCCGCCGGCCAGATGCTATCACTGCCGATGATAGTGGTCGGTGCCGGTTTACTGGCATTTGCCTATCGCAAACATCGGGCTTAAGCCGTTATAAAAAAAGCGGTTGCGCATCATATGATGCGCAACCGCTTTAGAATTTGAACCCACCTGTGCCGCTATGCCGGCATCCCGAACCAAAGCGGTCCAAGGTGGTCGCGGTCAGTTCAATTTCGGGTTCGTCGAACGAGCGACGCGCACACCTATCGAACTTGTCCCGCAACCGATGCATTTGAATGGTTCAAGGAATATATGACAATCGCGAACACGGCAGGAGTTTCGAAGTCTACTCCATTCGAAATCCATGTCAAACGGTTTATCTGAAGATCAGAACAGATTTTCCTGCGGAGCAAGAGCACAGTCGAGTACCGAATGCATCGCGCTAATTTGCTGCTGCACCTGGGCCATCGTCAACGCCGACAAAGGCCCTTCGGGCGCTTTGGTTGCCAGCAATTCGGCGGCGATGCCCAGCGCCGCCATGACCGCAATCCGGTCATTGCCGCGAACCCTGCCAGCATCGCGAATCGCGCACATTCTTGTATCGAGATAAGCCACGGCATCCCGCAATGCTCCTTCCTCGCCGTCCTTACAGGATAATTTATAAGGGTGACCCATGATGATGACATCGATTTGGGTCATGCCGACTCCTCCTGTTGATATTCCTGTTGCGGGCCTGGTATCTGGTCAAGCAATGCCGAGACGCGCTGATGCGCCTCCCGCATTTTTGCTGTCAAAATGGTATTTTCAGAAGACATGGTAGCGATTTTCAGGCGCAATTCGGCATTTTCATGCCGCAGAAATTGTGCCATTTCTGCCAGCTTGTCGATTTTTTCGGAGAGTAAGTTAAATTCGGAATTCATCTTGCTACTATAGAGGCGCAAATGAATTTCCGTCAATCGATTCAGTCAGTTGCATCGATATGCGACAAACTAATTTTTGATCCTGTTGCATTTTAAAATGCTTGGCTTTGAAAATCATTTAATCGACGCGCCGATACAATCGGAAACGCTCATCCCGGTCGGAAGGACGTCGCCCTTCCCACAGAATGCGCCATTGGCCGTCATATTGCCGCAACAGATTAGCATCGGCCTTATTGCGCGGATTATCCTGCAACAAAAGGTAGCGGCAGTGCGCCTCGCCAAAGTGTGCAAACGCAAAATTGCCAAAATAAGCAAACGATGCGCGCTGGGCGGCACCGACATTCGTATCGACGCAATACTGCTTATTGGGTAATTTCTGAGCAATCTGCTCTGCCACGCCAGCATAACTCTTGCCGTAATTTATCCATGGCAACCATAATGTCATCAACAATAGCCAGCACAGAATCACGCCGCCAGACGACAGCACGACCGCGCGCCAAAGCACGGCGGGACGGCGCGCAATGCGCCAATGCACCAGAGCCAGCCAAAACACAGTAGCCAAAGCAGCCGCCACAAATGCAAATAAATTGAATTCCGGCCTGAATCCGGGCGCGAGTTTGAAAGCGTTTTTTGCGATTTGGGCCGGCCAGCCTGTTTGCTTGGCGATCCAACCCAGCCAGATGAAGCCGGCACACGTTGACAGGGTCATGACCGAGAACCAGTCAATCGCGTTAATTGCGCCGCGCTTCATGGTTGGCAAACCGAATGCGGCCAATATTGCCAGCGGTGGCAACAGAGGTAATAAAATTCCGTCTTTGGGATTCTGATTTAGTATCACCAGCAAAGATAGCGCCCCGACGAAAACCAGCGGAATCGTTATGTGCAAGCCCTTATATTGTTTGCGCCATGCATACACAGCCCAAGCGGCAAATGGCCACGCGGGCCAAGCGAACCAAATTCCGTTCATCATGAAATATTTTGCGTTATTCCATGTCGGCCAGTTTAATTCAAAATAATCGGCCAGCATCCATGCAGCCACGGGTGAGCCGTTGAACGGCTGCACAAAATAATTACCGACGACCCAAACACTGGCCACCAGCAGCATCACCGGCAATGTCGCCAGGAAAAGCTGCAGCATCAACTTGCGGTTCTGAAACGCCGTCAGGACGATGACGGCGAGCAACAAAGTCAGTGGCAGCAACCAGCCGCGCGTGAGGGTGGACAAGCCCAAAGCAAGCCCCAGCATGGCAGCGCTGCCAAACGAGCGCGAATCGAACAGTCTGGCGCTAGCATAAAGAGCGAAAGCGATCAGCGATACTTGCAATGCTGCGGGGCTAGTCTCATGACTATGCAGCAGCAAGCCAAGACAGCCGAGGTAAATCAGTACGGCGCCATCGGCCAGCATGCGGCCGAAGTCCTGCGCGTCAGGCTGTCCGCCAAAAGCCAGTTTCAGCGGTTGCACCTCCGTCCTGCGGCCGAGTATGTAAGTGCAATACCAGACCGAAGACACACCAATCAGAAAGAACAGCATGGCCGATACCCGGGCCGCCATCGGCTCGCCCAGCAGCCAGCCGAATAATTTAATGCAGACGGCACCCACCCAATACGCCAGCGGCCCCTCGTCTGGCAGTGGCAGCCCGACCACATGCGGCCACAGCCAGTCATGCATGCTACCGTGCGCCATCGTCCACATGACGCCGAAGCTGATCGCATCGTCGTTCTTCCACGGGTCGCGACCAATCAAGCCAGGAAGGATATACAACAGGCACAGCGCATACAAACCCCAGCGTGGAAGGGTGTGCGCGGCCGAGGCAGGCAAACGAACGGGCTTCATTAAATTATTAGGTAGTTCCGTGAAAGCGTAAGCGCAATATTGTGTCCGAAAACTCTTTAGAAATACGGTTAGGCCAACAAAAAAGGCAGCTTGGGCTGCCTTTTTTGTTGTGAAACAGAAAAATTACTCTGCCACTTGAGTTTTGGAACCGACCTTGCCGAACTTCTGGCGGAATTTCTCGACCCGGCCTGCGGTATCGACAATCTTGTGCTTGCCGGTGTAAAACGGATGCGACTCGGAAGATACCTCGATCTTCACAAGTGGATATTCCGTACCTTCAAATTCCATCTTGTCACGCGTCTGAATGGTTGAGCGGGTAACAAATTTAAAATCGCAGGACAAGTCGTGAAACAAAACTTCGCGATAATTTGGGTGAATGCCGTCTTTCATATGTGCCTCTAAATAGTTTGGCAGCCAATCGTCACTTCGTCGGCCGTGCTGCTTCTTGGCCCGATTGTCGATCACTTACCAGGGGTTTAATGCATCTGCTTAAAATTCTAACCCAAAATTATACAATGCAATGACCCGCTGCGGCTAAATTTCAAGTAGCAATAAGCGCGAAGAGAATTGGAATATGATGTCGGCCTCGAACAGGAGCTAAAAGTGGCAATCAACATCAATTCAGGGATGAGTACGGCGTTGCAGGTCATTGAAGCGCTTGGCATCGTCGCATTCGCCAGTTCGGGCTTCATTGAAGCGCGCCGCAAGGAAATGGATCTGATCGGCGTTTTTACCGTGGCATTTTACTGGATCGCCGCCCACTGTTTTGGGTGCAACACCAGGAATACACGCTGCTTATATTCGCGCTGGCCTTGGTCGTGCTCCCACTTTCGCACTAGCGCGGTATGCTGTACAAATGGATCAGCAAAGGCAAAGTGCGTAAACTGCCTATGACGGCTTCTTGCGGTACCAGTTGCTGTAAGTGCGATACGGCTTTGACTGAGATTTATGAATGGGTTGATGAGCGAACCGCATGGAATACTCTATATTCGCTTAACGGTTATCAAAACGCCGATTCTATAGTGTCAGAGTTGATCCAATGGACTCAACACACCCCTGCCGCCTTTATTCAATACGTGAGTATAAATCATCGTAGTAGACACGTCGCTATGCCCCAACAGTTCCTGCACCGTGCGGATGTCATAACCCGCTTCCAGCAGATGCGTCGCAAACGAATGCCGCAAGGTATGCGGCGTGGCCGGCTTAGCAATCCCCGCCGCCTGCACCGCTTTCTTCATCGCCCGTTGCAATAATTTCTCGTCAACATGATGGCGGCGCTCCGCGCCACTGCGCGGATCGACCGAATAGCTGCCGGAAGGAAAAATATACTGCCAACACCATTCTGTTGCCGCATTCGGATATTTTCGCGCCAACGCGTCCGGCAGAAAAACATTGGTTTTGCCGATACGTTTGTCATCATCAAACAATGTTCGCCGCTGTTCCAAATGCGTTTGCAATCCTGTCACCACCGAAGACGGCAACATCGTTACCCTGTCCTTACCGCCCTTGCCGTCACAGATCAGAATCTCACCGCGCTCGAAATCCACATCCTTAACCCGCAAACGCACGCATTCCATCAAACGCATCCCGGTTCCATACAGCATATTCGCCATCAGCCCATACACGCCATTCATCCGAACCAACACTTCCCGCACCTCCGTACGCGTTAACACCACCGGCAAGCGTTTCGGCTGTTTCGCTCGCACCACATTACCCAGCCACGGCAAATCTATCGCCAACACCTCCTTGTACAAAAACAATAATGCCGACAATGCCTGGTTCTGCGTCGAAGCCGACACCTGCCCGTCAACCGCCAGATGCGTTAAAAACGCCTCCACCTCCGCAGCACCCATCTCTTGCGGATGCCGCTTACCGTGAAATAGAATAAACCGCTTGATCCATTGCACATATTGCGTTTCAGTACGGATGCTGTAGTGCTTGACGCGAATACGGTCACGCACCTGATCCAGCAATTTAGGAGGTGTATTTGTATTTTTCATAAAAAGGTTGCTATCAATAATGTAATTATTATAGTATCTAGCATAACGGATTACCGAGGCGGAATTATACACCGCCATGCCCGGTCATTTGAATTTAATATACACCTGAAAAGGTGTCTACTTAACGTTGGGCACTACTATGAAACTCTCGATTATTCACACAGCCGAATCGCACTTTGAAGGATTGCGAAATGCCCTTGACGATGTCGCCCGTGAGAAGCGATACCTCGCGTTCATCCAAGCGCCACCACCAGAGCAAGCATTTGCCTTTTTTCAGAACATCGTCACGAACGATCTTTGTCAATTTGTTGCGCTTCAAGACGATGTTGTTGTCGGTTGGTGTGACGTTCTTCCAACGCATGGCGAGGCGCGCGCTCATGTTGGAACCTTGGGCATCGGGTTGGTTTCTCATGCCCGGCACATCGGCATCGGTGCTCAACTCATGGAGGCCACAATCTCGAAAGCTTGGGAAAAAGGCATTTCACGCATTGAACTCACTGTGCGCACAGATAACCCGAACGCCAAAGCGCTTTACGAGCGTTTTGGTTTTACTCATGAAGGGGTTAACAGAAATGCTTTCTCCGTCGATGGGAAATCTTATGACGCCTATTCAATGGCGTTGCTTCGTTGAAATCGTGCCCAACCCTGCGTTCGAGAGGGACTGCGCAAAAGCGCGCAGCCCCTCAACTTCACGTTAGAGCGCAAACCATCAAAGGAGCAGGAATGCCAAGTGTCTTAATCGAAGTACGGCGGCAATACACACAAGAGCAAGAGGTTGCTCTCATGGAGGCAGTTCACATGGCTTTACGTGATGCATTCAAAATAGTACCCGGTGACAAAAATGTTCGCCTCATCGTGCATGAACCTCACCGCTTCGCGTACCCGCCCGCGCGTGAAAAACCGGATTTTTATACGCACATCAGTATTGATGCGTTTGCTGGTCGTTCACTTGATGCGAAACGAAATCTGTACAAGGCAATCGTGAACAACCTTGAACCATTTGGTATCCCCAAAGATCATGTAAAAATTCTTCTCAGAGAAATAGCGAAAGAAAATTGGGGCATTCGCGGTGGGCAAGCAGGCTGTGATGTTGAGCTGGGCTTCAAGGTCGAGGTGTAGTTTGCGCTCTAACCCTGCGCTCAAGCGGGACTGCGCAAAAGCGCGCAGCCCCTTAGCTCCACGTTAGCCTAATCCAGTATGCTTACCGAGCCCGAATTCGCAGAAGAGTACACACAAGCTGAGCGCATCCGATTCGTTGTAATTGGTACGCTCACTGGAGCGCTCGCTGTCATTTCGTCAGAAACTTGGCTTTTTCCTTGGTTGCGGGAGTTCGCCACCTCAGCTCCTTGCCGCACAGTTTTCGGAATCGAAGGCGTGACTGTTCTCTGGTATGGCCTGTTCGTGGGCATGCCATTTCACGTCACAGTTTTGGTTGCTGCGACGTTTGGCTGGCGTGGATACAAAATACTCCGCGATGGTCAAGTTCCACTGATCAAAGAGAAAGTCTTTCGACCAACCAAAATTCGTAGAGGCTCAATAGCCATGCTCATAGGTTACATGCACCTGTCAGCATTTCTTCCGCTATTAGCGTTGGCCATTTGGGGCAGTTTTCAAGCAGAGGAGTTATCCAACACAAAACGATCTAAAGTAGATGTATGTACGGCTAACCAGGCGTTCGAGCGGGACGCCGCAAAAGCGCGGCGCCCCTCAACTTTACGTTATGCCTCTAGGAGCAGTTAATGATTACCGAATGTCCACATTGCGATTCAAAGGTTGACTGCGACGAGAGGGGTAAGGTCGACCTCGATGTAGCGGAGACGGGTGTTCCAATGAAGGCTGTCTTGCTTGAGTGCAAAATTTGCCACAGTCCACTTTTCGGATTCTCAGAGCTCGTTCAAGTCGGTCATGATGAATGGGATTGGGAGCCCGCAGAACGAAAATGGCCCGCCTCGGAAACGGAGATTGACTGGTCGATCCCAGAGATTGCGCGCAACTCGTTGATTGAAGCAAAGGTATGTTTCAAAGCAAACGCCTACAGTGCTTGTGCCGTAATGTGCGGTCGAACCATTGAAGGCGTGTGCAAGCACCACGATGCGAAAACCAAGACTCTCGCCGCAGGGTTGAAGAAATTGCGCGATGACGGCGTGGTTGATGATCGGATCTACCAATGGGGTGAGACTCTTCGAGAACATAGAAATCTTGGTGCTCACGCTACCATCCAAAAAGTACCAAAGGAGGACGCTCGAGACCTTCTGGATTTCTGTATTGCCATCTGCGAGTATGTATTTGTTCTCAATGAAAAATTCCAGCGCTTTCAGCAACGCCAATCAGAGGCATAACCCATCATTCCACCGGACGCTGCGCGATAAAGCCACGCATCGCCGGTGAATTCAGACGTTGGGCGTCTTAAATGAGTATCCATATGAAGCCGAAAACACTTACCGTTGCAACCGTTCAAGTTGCCTGCCAGCTTGGTGATCGCGACCACAACCTTGCGAATGCTGAGCAGTACGTTGCACAGGCGGTTCAACAGGGAGCCAAGTTGGTTCTTCTGCCCGAGATGATGCCGGGGGGCTACACGCTGAATGAAGCGATTTGGGAAACCGCAGAACCATTTGACGGGCCGTCTACGCAATGGATGCGGGAGCTGTCCAAGCGCTCAGAAATCTATCTTGGTACTACTTTTCTTGAGGTGGATGGAGAAGATTTTTACAACACTTTCGTCCTTACCGGAACTGAGGGCGAAGTAATTGCGCGCGTCAGAAAGAGCCCTCCCGCTTCTTTCGAGGCATACTTCTTTGCCGGAGGTTCTGATTACCATTGGTTTGATACGCCGATAGGGCGCATCGGCGTGGGTATTTGCTTCGAGAACGCTCTCTATGAACGTTATGCCGAGCTACATCAGGCTGGAATCGATCTGTACCTGCGCCCGTTTTCTGGAGCGTCCTTCGAAGCCAAGTTTCCGGTGCGCCAGCGTGACGCAGATGTTCTTAATGCGGCATTGCGCGACGGCACGGTAGAGACAGCCAAGTTGATGGGAATCCCGGTCGTCATGTCCAACAAAGTCGGTCGTCTGGTTAGCACCCTTCCAGCAGGTTTCCCATCGCAAGACATAGAGTTCCCAGGCTTCAGTGCCATCGCCGATAGCGACGGCACACTTTTGGGGCAAATCGGCCCAGGCAAACAGGGCGTCGTGGTCGGTACCGTTCACCTCACGCCCGAGCGCAAGAAAAGAGAGAGAGTCCCGCGAGCATTCGGGCGCTGGACTGCAAAGATGCCTTGGTGGGCATTCATTTGGGTACTGACACAAAGAATGGGGGAAAAGGCATACGCCAAGAGCGCTTTGCGTAGGTCAAAGGCGCTGGCCGTATCGAAGACGCCCAACCCATCATTCCAGCGGACCGCCTCCGGCGGCCGCTGAATTCAAACGTTATGCCCATAGGGAGAAATGACATGCAGTACTTGCTCATCATCAGTCACGACGATTTTTTTGCTCCAACTGAAACTTTATTTCAGGACATTGGCGCCTGGATAAAGGAGATGGAGCACCGGGGTGTCCGGGTATATGGCAATCCACTGCGACCAGCTGGTGACGCCACAACCGTCCGAGTGCGCGAAGGTGAAGTAGTGCTGAAAAAGGGGCCATTCGCCAACTCAAAAGAAAAGATGTGCGCTTACGAGTTAATTGAGTGTTCAAGCGATGAAGAAGCAATCGAAGTGGCGTCACGGCATCCAATGGCAAAGGCCGCAACGATTGAGGTAAGGCCAATATGGAACGAATTAGCCAATCAATAGTTTGTTTTCGTATGCCACCGTATTATCCATCAAGGCATAACCCGGCGCTCAAGCGGGACGCGCCAAAAGCGGCGCGCCCCTTAGCTTTACGTTAGGCAAACAACTACCTGACTACGCTGGTGTTTACTGGTGAACTTAATGTACCAAGCAACTTGGCAAGATTACGAATCGCTCTGTCCATGAGAAACCGCATCATCACAGGAAACATCCACCCTAGCAGTCCATAGCGAGTGTTAAAGTATTGTCGCCACTCCAGTATTGCGCCCCCAGAGCCATCATCCGAAATTAGAATTACGCCCAAGTGGTCACGAAGCGGTACCAACAAACCGTTTGCTCGATAGGCATATCCGTTTGGTTCGCTCCACCAGACAATTTCTTCGTTGACTTTGCCCATGCCCCGTATACTGCAAACTCGAAGACTGCCCTCGCCTGCGCAATCGGCCGTATGTTCTACGGTCGCATGGTGAATCATGGGAAAAAACCTTGTGATGCCCTCCAGATCGCCCAACACCGAGAACAGTTGTTCGGGCTTCGCGCCAACGCTGTAATGCGCATTGATTCGAAGCGGTGTTTGTTGTCTGCTGTCACCAACGGATGTAAATTGACACAGCGCAACGATTGAAAACTGATACACCGAACATGGAAAATGGCTGCTTTTTTGGAGCGGCCTTGATTACAACGGAGGTGTATGTGGAAATCCAAT
>JABBOY010000010.1 GCA_012927585.1 Glaciimonas sp. | reverse complement strand
GGCGGTGATGGTCGCCGCCGCATTACCTTGGGCGGTCAGCGTGTAGTTGCCAGCCTGTGTGCCCGCCAGCGTCAGGCCGCCGAAAGTCACCGCATTGGCCGCAGCCACATCCTTGCTGTTGTAGGTACCCGTGGCCGTGCCGCTGAGGGCAACGGCATCGCCGGTATACGCCTTACCGTCCGCTGTCGTGCCTGTGCCGCTTGCTTCGGCGGTCAGCAGGGCGGCGGTGCCGCTTACCGTTGCCGCCGTTGCACCGTCATAAATTTTGTTGGCCGCTGCCGTCAGGCCGCTGGCTGTCAGCGCCTTGGCGGTGATGGTCGCCGCCGCTGTTTGAATCGTATAGTTGCCAGCCTGTGCGCCCGCCAGCGTCAGGCCGCCGAAAGTCACCGCATTGGCCGCAGCTACATCCTTGCTGTTGTAGGTGCCCGTGGCCGTGCCGCTGAGGGCAACGGCATCGCCGGTATACGCCTTGCCGTCCGCCGTGGTACCTGCGCCAACGGCTTCGGCGGCCAGCAGGGCGGCGGTGCCGCTTACCGTTGCCGTCGTTGCACCGTCATAAATTTTACTGGCCGCTACCGTCAGGGCGCTGGCGGTCAGCGCCTTGGCGGTGATGGTCGCCGCCGCATTACCTTGGGCGGTCAGCGTGTAGTTGCCAGCCTGTGTGCCCGCCAGCGTCAGGCCGCCGAAAGTCACCGCATTGGCCGCAGCCACATCCTTGCTGTTGTAGGTGCCCGTGGCCGTGCCGGTGATGGAAACGGTATCGCCGGTATACGCCTTGCCGTCCGCCGTGGTACCTGCGCCGCTTGCTTCGGCAGCCAGCAGGGCGGCGGTGCCGATCACCGCAGCCCCTGTGGTGCCGTCATACACTTTGCTGGCCGCTACCGTCAGGCCACTGGCGGTCAGCGCCTTGGCGGTGATGGTCAGGTTACCGCCCGTGATGTCATAGCCTTGTTGGATGGAATAGTAGCCGTTATATAAGCCGGCGTTTCGACCGGTGGCGGCCGCGCCTAGCACACTGCTATTGGCGGTTGCAGCCCCGTTTTGGGTGGCGCCGTTGTAAGTTACAGTCGCATCGGCTGCATCGGCGAGCGTCAGAGGTGTCATAAAGCTGCGCAATAACGGACTGGTATGGCCTTCATAGATGCGCCACACCGCCGTGCTGCTGCCGCCCGTGTCGGTGATGCCCGTGGCCCAGCTGCTGAAGCTGCTCATTTGCTGCATCTGCACCGTGATCAAGCCCGTGCCACCGCCTGCTGAAGTGACTTGACCTGTGGTGACGGTATCCCAGAAGCTGTCATTGACCGTGCCGCCACTGGCAATCCTGCCCACCAGCCCGCCGGTGTAGGTAGGCCCAGTGACAAGTCCGGTGGCATAGCTGCTCTCGATCAGCCCCCCTAACATGACCAGCCCCACCAGCCCGCCAACCCGTGTTGTCGTGCCGGTCACGCTGCCCGTGGCGTAGCTGTTGCTGATCGTGCCGTTAGTTTGGAATAGGGTTCCTACCAAGCCGCCGATGTTGGTGGTGCCGCTCACGTTGCCGGAGGCGTAGCTTTTTCGGACCGTCCCGGCGTTGAATCCCAGCAGCCCGCCGACTTCACTGCTCGTGCTGCTCACGTTACCTGTGGCGTAGCTTTCGCTGATCGTGAGGAATGATGTTGCAGGTTCGTTGTACCCCACCAGCCCGCCGCTCCAGGATTCACTGGCGGTGATGTTGCCCGTGGCGTAGCTGTTGCGAATCGCGCCCAGGTTTCGACCTATCAGTCCGCCAACAGCCTGCGTACCGCTGACGGTGCCCGTGGCGTAACTATCGCTGACCATGGTCGCTGATACCCCCACCAGGCCGCCGGTGCCGATGTACAGACCGCCGGTCACGTTACCGGTGGCGTAGCTGTTGCTGATCATGCCGCCGCTGTACCCCACCAATCCACCGACATGGATATTGCCGCTCACGGTACCCGTGGCATGGCTGTTGCTGATGGTGGTGGCGCTGTCGGACCAGCCCACCAGCCCACCGACATGGTCACTTCCGTTCACGTTGCCCGTGGTGTAACTGTTGCTGATGGTGGCACCATAGGCAAATCCCACCAGCCCGCCAACGTACACACTACCACTACCGCTCACACGGCCCCCCAGCAGCCCCACGTTACGAATGACAGACCTTGCGTCGCCAAAAAAGCCAACATTGTTGGTCGTGGGTCGATCAATAGTCAGGCCGGTGATGGTGTGACCCAGACCGTCAAAGGTGCCGGTGAATGCGATGTCTACACCAACAATTGGCGTGAAACCCGCATAGGTGGGCGTGGTCGCCCCATTGGAGTTCCAGTTGGACGTGGGTGCGGCGTCGATGTTGGCGCCCAACACGTAGTTGGTTGCCAGATTCGCGCTGGCCGCCATGCCTTGCAGGGTGGCTGTGGCGGGTGCTGTCGTGGCGTCTGCCGCCGCGCCCAATGTCGTGATGACGGTGTAGGCATTGACCGCGCCGTCCGAGCCTTGCCGGGTGCTGAAGTTGGTGGTGCTGGCGGGCAGGTTCACTGCTGCGCCGTTTTTCGTAATGACGTTGCCGGTGTTGCCCACCGCCACGCTGCCTTGACCAAATTCCAGCGCCAGGCTGGCCGTGGCTGAGGCATTCAGGTTGGCGTTGAGCTGGATGCTGTTTTGCGCATTGAGCGTGAGCTTGCCTGCGCTCCAGCTCAGGGGGTTGGCAATGCTCAGGTCATCAGCTGCGCTGCCCGTGCCGGTGATGGTGCGGCTGGCATAGCTGATGTCGTAGCCCTGCTGGTTGCTGCTGAAGTTGTTCAAGGTGGCCGTTTGCGTTCCCGCCGTGGCCGTGCTGCTCAGGGTCAACCCGGCCTGCGTGGCAATGAGATTGGCAGTCACCGGGCTGGCGACGCTGGCGGTGTAATCGGCAATGCTGGCCAGCGTTTGTGCCGTACCGTTGTAAACCGGGGTCAGGGTGATGGGCGTGAGGAAACTGCGCAACAGCGGCGCGCTCTGGCCTTCATAGATGCGCCACACCGCCGTGCTGCTGCCGCCCGTGTCGGTGATGTTCGCGCCCCAGCTGCTGAAGCTGCTCATTTGCTTCATCTGCGCCGTGGTCAAACCCGTTCCGCCTGCCGAGGTGGCCTGGCCTGAGGTCACGGTGTCCCAGAAACTGTTGCTAATCGTTGATTGGTTGTACCCCACCAGGCCGCCGACATGGGAGGTCCCGGTCACGCTGCCCGCGGCATAGCTGTTGCTGATCGTGCCGCCTATGTTGACCCCCACCAACCCGCCGACCCAGCCTCCCGACGTACTACTCACGGTGCCCGTGGCATAGCTGTTGCTGATCGTGCCCGCGTTGCGCCCCGCCAAGCCGCCGACATACAAGCCCGACGTACTGCTCACGTTGCCCGTGGTGTAGCTGTTGCTGATGGTGGCACGATCGGCAGATCCCACCAGCCCGCCGACATTGTTGCCCGTCGTGCTGCTCACGTTGCCCGTGGTGTAGCTGTTGCTGATGGTGGCACCATTGGCAGATCCCACCAGCCCGCCGACATTGTTGCCCGTGCCGCCAGCCACGCTACCCCCGACCAACCCCACGTTGCGGATCACCGAAGTAGAGTAACTGACTCCAAACAAACCTATAAAGTTAGCACCGGTTTGGTTGATGGTGAGGTTGCTGATGGTGTGACCCAGGCCGTCGAAGGTGCCGGCAAAGTCGTTAATCTTCGCGAAGCCTGCGCCTGCGTTCCAGGCCGGAGTCGCGCCACTGGTGCAATTTCCGCCCGTGACACAAGCCTCGATATTGGCACCGAGGACGTAGTTATTCGACAAGTTAGCCACAGCCGCCATGCCTTGCAGCGTGCCCGTAGTAGGTGCTGTCGTGGCATCACCCTCAACCCCCAGCGCGGTGATGACGGTGTAGTTCTTGACCACGCCGTTCGAGCCTTGTTTGGTGGTGAAGTTGGTGGTGCTGGCGGGCAGGTTCACTGCTGCGCCGTTTTTCGTTATCACGTTGCCGGTGTTGCCCACCGCCACGCTGCCCTGACCAAATTCCAGTGCCAGGCTGGCCGTGGCTGAGGCATTCAGGTTGGCGTTGATGTTGATGCTGTTTTGCGCATTGAGCGTGAGCTTGCCTGCGCTCCAGCTCAAGGGGTTGGCAATGTTCAGGTCATCGGCAGCGCTGCCCGTGCCGGTGATGGTGCGGCTGGCATAGCTGATGTCGTAGCCCTGCTGGTTGCTGCTGAAGTTGCTCAAAATAGCGGTTTGCGTTCCCGCCGTGGCGGTGCTGCTCAGGGTCAACCCGGCCTGCGTGGCAAGGAGGTTGGCAGTTACAGGGCTGGCAATGTTGGCGGTGTAACCGGCAATGCCGGTCGTTGCGGAACCGTCATACGCCGGCGTCAGGGTGATGGGCGCGAGGAAACTGCGCAGCAAGGGCGCGCTCTGGCCTTCATAGATGCGCCACACCGCCGTGCTGCTGCCGCCCGTGTCGGTAATGGCCGTGCCCCAGCTGCTGAAGCTGCTCATTTGCTTCATTTGCGCCGTGGTCAAACCCGTGCCCCCTGCCGAGGTGGCCTGGCCTGAGGTCACGGTGTCCCAGAAACTGTTGCTAATCGTTGATTGGTTGTACCCCACCAGGCCGCCGACAGAAATTCCTGCGCCGCTCACGAGACCCGCGGCGTAGCTGTTGTTGATGCCGGCAGAGTTGCCCCCCACCAGTCCGCCGACATAGGAGCCCCCGGTCACGCTACCCGTGGCATAGCTGTTGTTGACGGGGCCGTGGTTGCTCCCCACCAGCCCGCCGACAGAGCTGCCCGACCCACTACTCACGCCGCCCGTGGCGTAGCTGTTGCTGATCGTGCCGGTGTTGTACCCCACCAGCCCGCCGACATAGTAGCCCGACCCACTACTCACGCCGCCCGTAGCGTAGCTGTTGCTGATCGTGCCCTGGTTGTATCCCACCAGCCCGCCGACATAGTTGCCCGTGCCGCCAGCCACGCTACCCCCGACCAAGCCCACGTTGCGGATCACCGAGGTAGAGGAACTGAGTCCAAACAAACCTATAGAGTTAGCACCGGTCTGGTTGGTGGTGAGGTTGCTGATGGTGTGACCCAGGCCGTCGAAGGTGCCGGCAAAGTCGTTAATCTTCGCGAAGCCTGCGCCTGCGTTCCAGGCCGTAGTCGCGCCACTGGTGCAATTCCCGCCCGTGAGACAAGCCTCGATATTGGCACCGAGGACGTAGTTATTCGACAAGTTGGCCACAGCCGCCATGCCTTGCAGCGTGCCCGTAGTCGGTGCTGTCGTGGCATCACCCTCAACCCCCAGCGCGGTGATGACGGTGTAGGCCTTGAGCACGCCGTCCGAGCCTTGTTTGGTGGTGAAGTTGGTGGTGCTGGCGGGCAGGTTCACTGCTGCGCCGTTTTTCGTAATAACGTTGCCGGTGTTGCCCGCCGCCACGCTGCCCTGACCAAATTCCAGCGCGAGGCTGGCCGTGGCTGAGGCATTCAGGTTGGCGTTGATGTTGATGTTGTTATGCGCGGTCAGGGTGAGCTTATTGGCATTCCATGCGACAGCGGCATTTACATTGATGTCGCCGAGGTCGCTGCCGTTGGCGGTGGCCGAGGTGGCGATGCTGACATTACCCGTGCCCAGCGCTGTTGCCAGTGTGCTGGCACCCATGCCACTGGTCGTTTGCACGCTGGTGCCTGCGGAGATGGTGAAGTCGGTCGGGTCAACCAGCCAGGTGCCGCTCAGGCCGTTTTCGGCTTGGGTGCTGATCCTGGCGCCATCAGCCACCTTGACATGGGCGGCACTGGTTTCAATAAAGCCGCCGTTGCCGCCGGTTGGGGCCGAGGCGTCGAGCGTGCCGCCCACATTCACCGTGCCGGTTTCCATGTCGCCCATCAGCTTGATGACGCCGCCCACGTTTTGAATGGTGCGGGCCTGGATGATGCCGGTGTTGTTGACCACCGCGCTGCTGAGGGCGTCGGCGGCTTTGGCCGACATGAAGACCTGGCCGCCGTCGGCTTGAATGAGTTGTTTGTTGTCGGCCAGCGCGTTGAGCGCGCCCTGGTCGATGCTGTAGCCCAGCAGGCTGCCGTTGTTCAGGTTGAGCGTGACTTTGTCGCCCGCAGCCAGCAAGGCGGTGCCCCGGCTGGCCACTATCACGCCTTCGTTGCGTACTTCAGGCGCCAGCAGGGCGATGTAGCCGCCTTGCGTGGCGGTGAGGCTGCCTTGGTTGACGACCGATCCCGCCGTGCTGGTGCCGGTAAAACTGTAGTTGCCGGCCATGAAGGCTGTATCACTGAGGCCCAGCGTGCTGGCCACCAGGCCGCCGACGTTGACCTGCGCGCTTGCGCCAAACAACACGCCGTTGGGGTTGAGCACGAACACCTGACCGTTGGCGCGCAAGCTGCCCATAATCTGGCTCGGGCTTTGACCAATGACGCGGTTCAGGGCGATGGAGGCGGCGTTGGGCTGGTTAAAGCGCACTGCCTCGTTGGGTGCAACGTTGAAGCCTTGCCAGTTGATGGCCAGGTTCTGGCTGCTTTGGTTGATCGTTGTAGTGCTGCCGGCCTGCGCAATGGTGCCCGCGCCGGCGCTGACCTGCCCGCCGGTGGGGCCGGCGAAGACGGGGGCGAGCCATGCGCTGCCAGCCAGGGCCAGCGCACCGGCGATGAGTTTACGCGGTGAGCCTGATTTGCCACGCCCTTTGGCGTTCTCGCTCACTGCGACCAGAAGACCTGAAGAATAGTTCCAGACAAGACGATAAATGCAGTTCATAGAGGCGTGGCTTTCATGGAGATTTCCTGGCGAGGCAAAATAAATATCTTTTCCTTAATGTTAGTCAACAACACAAGGGCTGTCTGTCCCTAGAACTAGGGACAGACCGGGATTGCGTCATTTGCTAGGAAACGCCGAATTGCAGGGCTTGGATGCGGCAAACCCAGCGGTGGTGCGGGTCTTTCTGACTGTGTGCCGGGTTGCCAAAACCGATTGGCTTAGGGGAGCGCGGGATTCAAATGGGCGGCTACTTGCCCAGATTTCAATTGCCGCCACAGCAGCGCCGCGTAGCGAGCGTTGTGCTCTGGTGTGCGCGAGTGGTAGCCCGCTACCGCCTGCCAGACCTGGCCGGTGCTGGCATGGAGTGGGATCCGTTGCATTTCACGCGCCAGAATCCAGGTGCCCACGGCCACATTGACGCAATAGTCGTCGCGCACCATGGCCAGGGTGATGCCACGCGGCTGCAGTGTTGCAAGCCAGGCGGTGTTGATCTGCATCGGCCCCAGATCATGGCTGCCGTTGGTGTTGCGTACAGCTTGTCCGGGGCGGCCACCTTCGGTTTTCAGGATTGCCCGCACCAGAGCGGCCGGCACCCGGTAGTGGTCCGCCGCTTGCTGCAGGCAGTCTATTGGCGGCTGAGCTTGCGCCAGCACTGCCTGCGCGGACAGCACCAGACAAGACGCCCAAGCCAACTTCAAACGCCGAATTACGCGGCTAGAGTCAACCCACACCATGCGCTTAACTTTATGGTTTGCGCAGTACGCGCAGCCGCTCACTGACGTATGCGCGCTGGGTCTCAGCCCCACTGCTGCCGCTTGAAATCTGCAAATACCGCTGATAGGCGGACACGGCCTCGTCGGTGCCGCCCGACAGTTCGGACGAATACCCCAGGTTCAACCACACTGCGGCATTGTCAGGCGCCTGGGTGCGCGCCTGACGCAGCCAGACAACAGCCTTGGCAGGTTGACCCACCTCCTGCGCAGCAATAGCGCGTTGCAACAGTACGCGGGCCGAATTGGGATGTAACTCCAGTGCCCGATCCAACGGTGCTTCAGCCTCACGAGCGCGGCCGCTGGCTAGCAAAACCGAACCCAGCACAAAGTGTCCCTCCCAGCGGCCCGGCTGGTTGGCAATCAGCAAGTCAGCCTGACGTCTGGTGTCAACCATGTCGCCCCGAGTCAACGCGTCAAGAACATGGGTGGCACTATCATCGATTGAAAACTCGACAGCGGAGGGCTCCCGCGCTGAGATGGTTGGCGCTGCTAACACCGTCGGCTTGGGCGTTGCGGGCACGGCGACCGGCAGCACCATCGGACTCGCTAAGGCGACAAGCGGTACGGTTGAAGAGGAGACAATGTTCGTTGGTCGAGCTTTCTCTTCAAAGTGCGGTGCTGGCGCCACCCACAGGTAAGGCGCTCCTGCCAGCAGGTGGTTCTTGATCGCCAGTGCACTGACCTGGGTGTCACTTAGCAACAGCACACGGTAGAGTACTTCGGTGCCTGCGGTCTCGCGCACCACAAGGGCGGGCGCCGTGGCACCCAAGCGGCGCGCCTGTACCAGGGCCAACGGCAAGCTACGGTGCGCCAGCGCATACACCACCAAACGGTTTGGGGCCGGCAATTGCATGAGCCCACTTTCCCAGACGTCCACGGCCTGTACCGAGCGGCCTTGCTCAACCATGCGCCAGCCCTGACTCAGCCATTGCGGCGCAATTTGAGTGGGGAGCACCGGTGACCCCGCCAGAGTTGCCGGTGGCGCTGCGAGCGGGGTTGCAGCGACCGCCACGACCACAGCAGGCGCGGGAATTGCTGCCGGTAAAGACGCGCTGGAAGCCAGTGTGGCTGGCGCTTGTGCGGCGACGACGATAGTGGCCGGGCTGCCGACCTGCTTGACTAAAGGTGTAACAGGTTTGGCCAGGTTGGGGGTTGCCCGGTCCATGACGCCCCACGTCACAAAGCCCAAGCCCAGCAGGGCCAACGCGCCTATCGCCGGCCAAGGTTTGCGGCCCGGCTGGGTACGACGCCCCTGATATAACTCGTGCGCCACACTGCTGCTTGCTGTGTGAGAAAAACCACCCGATCCACTACTCAAGCCGGTCGAATGACCCGCTTTACCCAGGGTTTGCAGGGCATCATCAACAATACTCAAAACAGTCTCCCGTGAAACTAACGTTGCAGTCATTCATTAATCCATCCACCCCTGCACCTCACTGGCGGCAGTGCGGATCATCCCAAAGGTGACTTCCGGACGCTGTTCGACAAAGCCCATCAACATGGCGCGATCGCATAGCAGGTTGATGCGCCGCGGCACGCCCTTGCTATACCAATGCACCGCATTTAACGCGGGGCCAGTCAAACCGAAGTCACCATGCGTACGCGCACTGATGAGGCGATGACGAACGTACGCTATCGTCTCTGTGCGGGTATAGGGGCGCAGGCGATGCCAGACCGAAATACGCTCTCGCAAAGCACGCATATCATGCGATTTCAGGGTGTTTTCCAACTCGGTCTGACCGATCAGCAGCAGCGCCATTAACTTGCGCTTCTCGGTCTCCAGGTTCGACAGAAGGCGGATGCCTTCGAGTACATCTGGTTTGAGGCGGTGCGCCTCGTCCACCAGCAGCGCCACCCGCTTGCCGCTCGCGTTGATTTCAATCAGCTTCTGGTACAACAGGGCCTGCACATCGGCCTGCGAATCCGAACCGGCATTCTCGCCCGTCAGGTCGTGGTAGATGCTCTTGAGTATTTCCAGAAAATTCTGCTGCGGGTTAAAGACAAATGCAGTCTGCACATCATTGGGCAGATTTCTCAGTAAATACCGGCACAGCAGCGTCTTGCCCAGTCCGACCTCACCGGTAATCACGGCAAAGCTGCCGGTCAGCATGCCGTAACGCAAATGCCCAATGGCCGTCAGGTACTGCGGGTGTGGGAAAAAGTAATCGGTATCTGGCGTGATCCGAAACGGCGGCTCCTTAAAACCCAGCGACATATAACACGCGTCCATTACCATATCAGTTCGAAATCACATGGGGCGTAATGAAGATCACCAATTCCTTGCGCAACCTGTTGTTGTATTTGCCCTTGAACAGCCAGCCGATGCCAGGCACATCGCCGATGCCAGGCATCTGGCGGGAGGATTCGGACGCTTCTTCAATGATCATGCCGCCGATGACCGCTGTTTCACCATCATGTACTCGCACCAGCGTGGTCATCTGGTTGGTTTCGGTGATTGGCGCGCTAGACAGCCCCGAAAGGGCCTGAGTGAAGCCAATGACTTTGGTCAGCGACGGCGTTACATCCATCGCAATCACGTCGTCGGCGCCCACTTGTGGCACCACCGTCAGCAAAATGCCATCAATGGTGCTTTTGGCTTCGTCTGAAATGTCGCGCGTGTCGGCAGCACCGTTAGCCCCCTTGGTAACGGTGACTTTACTGGTGAAGAAGGTGCGCTCGGTGCCGGTCTTGATGATGGCTGGCTGATTGTTGAGGGTGCGAATGCGCGGCTGCGAAATCACTTTCACGTCGCCTTGCGCTTCCAGCGCGCTGACCGCTGCGACCACATCGCGCAATATTGCATCACCGCTGAAAGGATTCAACGTAAGCGCTATTGTAGGTACAAGTCCACTTAGACTGCCACCTGAAGATGCCACCGTGTTGGTACTCGTGGCGTTGACCGAGTTGCTGGCGCGCGGGTTCGTCACCTTGCTCCAGTCAATGCCAAACGCGTTGTCGTCGCGCAGTGTGACCTCCATGATTTTTACTTCAATGTAGACCTGCTTGTTCATGCGCGATATCAAGTGCTTCATGTACAGGTCGATCTGGCGCAAGGCTGCGGGCGAGGTCGTGACCTGCACCATGCCCGTGCTCTTGTTGATGACCAGGTTGCCATCCAGAACCTCCAACAGTTTTTCTGCACTGGTCATGACTTTGGTGACCTGGTCGGTGTGGACGATTTTCTCGGTAGGAGCGTCCTTGCCGCCTAACTTGACCTTCATGATGGCTTTGATTTCGGACTCCAGCTCACTCCAAAAATTCATGGAGTCGGAGGTGGAAACCGAGCCTGTGGAGCCCCCCGCGCTACCGGACGAGCTGCTGCTGCCGGTGCGTGTGATGCGCGGGTAGTCCACGGTGTAGTTACGCGTTACCTGTCGGCTCACATGCACCACCGTGCCATCGCGCCACCAGCCCAGCCCAAGGGGGCCCAGAATGATGTCGAGCGATTGATCCAGCGCCAGATTGGTCACGTCTACCGTTACGACGCCACTCACATCTTGATCGGCCACGATGTTGAGCTTGAAGGCCTGCGCAAACTGGGCCAGGGCCAGCCGCAAGGGCGCACCCTGAGCCTTGAATGAATAGCGCCTGCTAGGAGAAAATGCGTCTTCGACTGCCATAATGGCGGCATCCTGGCGCTGCGCCAACGGCATGGGCGGAGGTGGCGTCTTGGGTGCGGATACAAAATTTAGTGCCGATGAAGGAACGCCATCGGGATGGCGCTCCTCATTAAACGGACGCTTGGCGGTGCTGTAACAGCCGCTAAGCAGGGTGGTCACGGCAAGTACCAGCAAAGTTGTTTTCATATAAGTCAGGTTGAGCGTCTTGGACATTGTTCAGTTCTCGAAAAAAGGGACTTTGTGGCTCACAGCTTGAGCGCTTCAAGGATTTGCCGGAAGTCGCGCATGCCTGCCGGGGCATTTGCGCCCATGACGCCGGGCTTGGGTTGCGCGTTGGGCAGCAGGGCGACTGCATTGGTCGCCTGGCTGACGGTAGTGTCTTCAACACTAGCCACGTAGGGTCGGAAAGCAATTTTTTCTTTTTGACTGCGCTTGCCGGGGCCCGTGACCCAAATACCATCGGATACTACCGACACCACGGTGTATTTTTTGTCCAGTCGGTCGCCCGCCTTAACCGTCTTGTTGCCAATAGTGGCCGTATGCAGGGTGCTGCCTTTGAGGATCGAATCCACCACATAGAAGTCGCCAGCCACCAAAACTTTGGGTTTGACGACCACTCTTTTGACTGGACTGGAAAAGCCAAACGCGGCCAGTTCCAGGTAGCCCAGCGGGGGACGCGCAACGGTTGGGGCCAGTGCCTCGATGCCGGTGGGCAAATTGATTTGGCCTATTACCGGCGCGGCCTGGGGTTTGACGATCTTGTCCACCAGGCTGGCAGAGCCCCACCAACCCAAACCCGCCAGCAGCAGCGGCACGGCGGGCAACATGAAAGAACGTGGGGTCATGGTGTTGTTTTTCCTGCATTTAAAATTAAGGTACGGTCACCCTGCAAAGTGATGTGGGCCAGGGTAAGCGGCCCCGGTGCGGCCACCCCGGCTTCTTTGTCGGTTTTCCACTCGAACTTGAATTGCTTGAGCGAAAAGTAGCCTTGCGGGTCGAACACTTTGGACAGGATGGGTGGCAACTCATACAACTGCTCCGGCGGTAGTGCCACCGTCAAATCGAGCGGCTCCTGGCGCAGCGTCACATCAGAGCGCGCCGAGGCCAACGCCTTTTGCCAGCGTGTCAGATCGGCCCGCAACTGGGTGAAACTGGCTTCAGCCTGCGTCTGTTGCTGTGCATCGGCTCGGGCTTGTTTAAGCTGGGCCTGAGCGACGATGGCAGCCGCAACGGCCGCGGCCAGCAGCACACCGCTCAGCACGGCGAGGGTTAGGGTTTTTTGGGTGAAGGTTTGCATGATGACGGCTCAGTTGGTAGTGCAATTGGCGGCAGTGCAGGTAACAAGGATCGTTAGGTCTCCATTAACATCTGAGGCCAAATTGAGATTGTTCGTTATTGGAGTACCCGTCGTGCAATCGGACGCTGAATTTACGATCAAGGTGGAATTTGAAATACATCCCAGTGGATATTCGGAACCGGCGGGAATTCCTGCGGGCACACAGGCATTGGCGTCCAATTTATAAGAAACCGGAGCAACTGTATTGTTGTTGAACAATCGCAATTGCCGCTGGCCGACCGGGCACGCGGCTATCGCAAGTATTCCGCGCTTCTGACAGGCACTCACCACCTCGGCAAGGCTGATGGACTCCACCGCGTCGTCGTAATAGGCACCGGTATCGTTGCTGTAATTGACACCCCGGTTCGGGCTTTCGTAAGTCCTGGGCAATTCTGGAGGAGTGGTGGCCGCCACTGCCGCCGTGCCGCTAGCGTTAAAGCCTTCCAGATTCTCAAATTCAAACTGGCGGTTTTTACCCCGACTCACCAACACCATCGCTACCGGGACTTTCAGGTCTGGCGGTACAGCCGTTACCTGGCATGCCACTTGTGTGTCATGACCGGCAGCGCGACTGCACAGATACGGGTCTGCAGTCGTCAACATGGCTGCCGCAGCATTGGTACAAAATTTCAGAGGGGAGTTTCCAGCGGCTGCTCGCGTCAAAGTGTTGCGAACATCGTAGAGAAATGATGCAGGCCGCAAGTCGCTATAAGCGGGCACCGTATTGGGTGCCAAGTTATCTCCCCCTGGATTGTTGAACGCACTGGTCAGCGGCATGCCCAATGCCAGCGCGTTAGCTGAAGCGGGTAGATATTGATTCGGCTGAGCCGCTGCAAACGTATTGGGTGTATTAGTCGCCAACACAATTGTGTTGGTCAATGGGTCCACAAACCCCCCCTTCTCCAACGCATCCGCCAACAACGCCTCTTTCAGCACCTTCAACTTGCTGCGCTCCGCATCTGCTTGCGCCCGCCCAACCACTCCCGCTAACATCGGCGCAATGGCCGCCGCCAAAATACCCATCACGATGATGACCAGCGTGATCTCGATCAGCGTGAAGCCCCTGGATTTTTTAAACTTGTGTTTCATGTGTTTCATGCCTTAATTTCACTGCCCCAGCGAGCCGAGCATGCTGTACAGCGGGCCCAGTACGGCCAATACAAAGAAGCCGAAGATGGCGCCCAAAAAGATGACCAAAATCGGCTCCAGCAGCTTGGCCATCACCTCGACGCGAGCGTTGACCTGGTTGATGAATATAGTGGCCAGACGGTTGAGTTGATTGTCCAGAGTACCGGTCTCTTCACCGACATTAGCCATGCGTAGCGCCAGGGGCGAGAAGACACGGGTGTTGGTCAGAGCCACGCTCAGGCGCGAGCCGCTCCGCAGTTCGCCTTCAACGCTCTTGGTGCGGTACAAAAAATAGGTGTTGGTAAGCGACAGGCGCAAGGTGCTCAACGCCTCGGTAATCACCACGCCCGATTTGTACATCAGCGCCAGGTATTGAAAGTAATAGGCTTGGTTGGCCAGCGCCACCATCTGGCCGATAATTGGCAGGTGCCAGCCAATGCGGTCGGTCGCCAACCGGAAGCGATCCGACATTTGCCGCCCGAGCAGAATACTCGCAGGAATTGCCAGCAGCCCGATCGCCACCGCCCACCACCACGCCACCATGAAGGCCGCCAGGTCTATCAGAAAAATGGTTTCGGGTGGCAGTTTTTTATCGCCCATGCTTTTGAACAGGTCGGCCATTTTGGGGATGACAGCCGTGAGCCAGAAAAAGATGGCGCCAATCATCACCATCAGGGTAAAGGCCGGGTTCATGACGGCGCGTTTGGCTGCGCTCTTGATAGCTTCGGCGCGCTCAATGAAAACGGCAGCATCGGCCAGCACCCCGGCCAAGTTACCTGATTGCTCACCAATACGCGACAGGTTGGCAATGACGGGCGGAAAGCGCCTGGTGGCATTAACAGCCTCGGAGACCGGCACGCCATTGAGCAGCGCTAGGCGCACATCACGTAAAGCCATGCGCAGACCCAGCGTGTTGGCGCTTTTTTCCAGATCGGCCAGGGCGCTTTGCAGATCCACCCCGCCTTCAATGTAGAGCGACAGCGTGCGGGCGAATTCGGCAGCTTCAAGCGGACGGACCCGGCCCATAAAGACATTGCGCAAGGTGGCAACAAAATCGGGCAGGCTGTTGTAGTCAATCAGCGTCTCGCCACGGCGCATCAATTCGTGATCGAGCCGACCCAGGTCGGCGAACTGGCCGCTGCGGCGCACGGCGGTGCCGTCAGGCAAAACAGCGGTGTAGATGATGAAGGGCATGGGTGGGTGTTCCGACGGGTATCAGGTGTGGGCGCTGCCGAGCACGCGATCAAATTCAGCCTGGTCGGTCACGCCTTCATCAACCAGTCGGGCGGCTTCGTCGCGCATCGAGGAGATGCCGCGCTTTTCAACCGCTTCGTAGAGCGCCGAGGGAGTGTCGCCCCGATCAATCATGCGGGACAAGTCGCGGTCAATCTCCAGTACCTCGGCCACCGCTTGGCGGCCGACATAACCAGTGTGGCGGCAGCTGACGCAGCCCTTGGCACGATAGCGGGTGGGGCTGCTAGCAACTTGGTCGCTGGCTTCGGCTGGAATCAGTTCGCGGCAGTGTCTACACAGCTTGCGCAGCAAACGCTGCGCCACGATGGCGGTCACGGTGGAGGCAATCAGGTAGTTTTCCACGCCCAGGTCGCGCAAGCGGATTAGGGCGCCCACGGTGTCATTGGCATGCAAACTGGTTAAAACCAGGTGACCAGTTTGGGCGGCTCGCATAGACAGGGCGGCGGTTTCTTCGTCGCGCACCTCGCCCACCAGAATCACGTCTGGATCTTGCCGCAAGAAGCCACGGATCGAGTTGGCAAAAGTCAGTCCGGCACGCTCGTTCACTTCTACCTGGTGCGCCAGCGGCATGCGGTACTCCACCGGGTCTTCAATCGTCATGATGTTGCGCTGCATGGCGTTCACGCGACGTAATAGCGCATACAGCGTGGTGGACTTGCCTGAGCCGGTAGGGCCGCAGATGAACAAAGTGCCATGCGGCTGACTCACAGCACGATCGAGGGTGCGGGTTTGCGCTTGAGACAGGCCCAGGCTGCCTAGCGACACCAGCTCGGCCGAACCCGACAACACGCGAATCACCAGGTTTTCACCATCGGCGGTGGGCATGGTGGAGACGCGCAAATCGTAATTGCCATCGATAAATTTGAAGGTGGCACGGCCATCCTGCGGACGCGTGGTGTCGGCAATATCGAGCGCGGCGCGCACCTTGCAGGTGGACACCAGGCGCCCGTGCAGTCCGGCGGGCAGTGCAAAGCGCAGGTGCAACACGCCATCCAGCCGCATCGAGATCAGGGATGCGCTAACCGTCGGCGAGAAGTGAATATCCGACGCCCGTTCGTCCACCGCTGCAGCGAGCAGCAAGTCGAGCAGCGCTTCGGTGTTGACCTCGCGCCCGCTGTGCAACTGACCCGCCAGGCGCGCCACATCGGCGTCAATCGGGTGCTCGACCATGTAATACACACGCTGGATGGCACGGCGCAAGCGCGAGGCCGGGGCCGACACCAGCTTGAGCTTCCAACTGGTGAAGCGGGTGGCACGCTCGGCAATCTCGGTCTGGTAGGGATCGTCCGTAGCGAGCACCAACTGGTCGCCGTCAAAGCCCAGCGGCAACACACCATATTTTTGCGCAAAGTTGGACGGAATCTGCGCCAGCGCTTCGCGGTCAGGGTTGGCAACTTCTAGTGCCTCATACGGCACGCCAGACTGGCCCGCCAGGGTGCGCGCCACCTCGTCGTCGGTGACGAACCTCAAGCGCAACAAGATACCGCCCAGTCGCTCTTTGGACACCTTTTGCACGGCTAGTGCGTAGGCGATCATTTCGTCATTGACCACACCGCCGTCTTTGAGCAATTCGCCTAATGGTTTGGGGCTGGACATGAGGGCGTTACTCCGAGAAAACGGTTTCCTGGGTAACCAGGTTGATGGTTAGACGCGTCGGCGCGTCGTTCTTGACATTAAGGGCGCTGGTGATCAATTTCGACTTGTTGCCCAATGCAGCCATGATGGCGGCGGATTTTATTTCAGCCTCAGCGTAGGCCCCAGGCACTTCATATTCGATAGCAGCCTTCCAAGACTGCACGGGCACTGGCTCGCTATTCGGGATAGAACTTGGGGGCGCTGGCACGGTGGCGACACTTGTGTCGCGATTAACTTCGAGCTTGCGGATGATGACGCCTTTGGGCGTGTTTTTGGACACCCAAGCCAGGAATCGATCCAGGCGAATACCCTCCAGCGTACTTTGTACGCCCAGGCGGCGCTTGAGTTTCTCGATGTCATCCGGGTTGGGCAGCAGTCCCACGCTTTGCAGCTTGCTTTGAAGTGCATTACTGCGTACCTCCCGTTGGCTGTTGATGCCATTGGCCTGAATGCTGGCAAAAGCGGCCACCATAGCAAACAGCACAGTAGCACCGGCGGCAGCCCACAGCAGCGGTCGGGTCAGGCGCACGCCGTCCACCTCAGTCTGGTAGCCGGGCGTTAAAAAGCTGAAATCGGCCGAGACGAAAGGCAGACCATAAAGCTCGGGCCAGGTCGACACATCGCCCACCGGAGCGCCGGGGAACAGGGCCTGAAGCTGGCTTTGCACGCCAGCGCCGATCTTGCCGTCCCCCCCCTCGGGCAACTCACCCCATTCACCCAAGGCCAGCGTGATCACCACATCACGCCCGGTGATTCCGGCACGGCCTGAGCGATTGGCAGCGGTGGACAGCAAGGGCAATACACGCTCGGCAAAAGCGGCTTCGTCTTGTGCGACGCCACCTTCAACACGGGCCGCGTGGCGGGCGTAAATCTCACCGCGCTCCACTAGCAAACCGAGCAAATGCTTGTCGCGCCGCCAGAGCAGCCGCACCGGCTCTTTGGTTACTTGACCCACCAGTGCGGCCAAAGCGCATTCGATGGCCGTAATGCAGGCAAAAGGCCGCTGCACTAACGGCAAGCGGCTGACCACCAACGCATAGTCGGCCTCGGCAACGGCCGCCATCGCCAAGTCTTGCCTCCCTTCGCCCGCCGCTGTAACGCGTTGGCAGGCCCGAAACGGTTCGTTGAAAGCCAGCTCGGCATCGATCAGGCGACGCACCTGAATCGGCAACATCTTGGCGGGTTGTTTCTTGGTCTCGACATGACTGAAAAACGCCGTGCGGGTATAAAACGCCAGTCGTGCCTCACCCGGCGGCAAGTCAGCCAGTTGCACGGAGCCGGTGGCCGTCACCTTGCGGCCCATGCCAATTCTGGCAAAACGCAAATCACCCTCACCCATAGCGTCACTGGTAGTTGACAGTAATAGCATGGACATAAAAGAAATCCTGAATGTTGAAATCGGTTGTCACGTGGAACACTACTTCTCGCAAAGCCAGCACGGCGCACGCTTTGCGAGAAGCGCCGCACCGCAAGGTACGGACGCTCTGGTTTATTTGCGGGAAACGCCCAGCATCACACCCAGCAGCCCGCCACCTGCCGTCAGGCCGATGCCGGTGAAGGCTCGCCAGACGACGGTGGCTTCGTCATAGGTGTGACCCGGTTGTTGCCACAGCAGCGCGTAACCAGCCCCCACCAAACCCAGCGCCACCAACCACAACAACTGGCGACTGCTCCGCTTGACCAGCATGCGCAGAACATGGTGGGGACGAGTGATGGGAGTGTCAGTCATGACTTAGTTAACCAGCTTGAGGGTGTCGAATTGGTAGCTGATGGAGACCAAATCATCACGGGTTAGCAATTTGTCCCCAGCAGCAACCGAGTCGTTGTATTGCGCAAATACTGGAGCAAATACCGCGCTGGTGTTGGCGGTAACTGTGGTATTGCCATCCCAACGGCGAACGCGTCCATTACTCGCTGGGCCGCCAACACCTGCGGTGCCGGCAGCGTAGTCCTGTGATGTGCCATCAATTGCGGCATCAATCGCTTCGGCCATCCAGACCGGAATACCGTACATAACGATCACATTCGCGCGAATCAGACCGCCACCACTGGCCTGTTGCATGCTACCCACCTGGAAGATGTCGCCATTACTATGCTTGGCCAGTTCCATGTTGGTGCGACTGCCATCGACCACCCCGGCGCGGCGCAACTCATTGAACACCAGATTGCTGGTATCTGCCGGTGCGCCAATGCCCGTAGCAGCAACAATCTGCCCAGCCAGTAAATCATTTGTCATTGCTGCCGCTGATGTCACCGGGGTACCGCAACTGCCGTTAAGGGAAACGTTCCGGTTAGTTGCATCTACATTAGGAAGTGCCGCCGAGGCGAGGAAGGTGCGAACGGCGACCGGATAGAGCGCGATGGTTCCATCGTTGTTACAGTCGCCGGGCAGTCGGTTAACACGCTTCTGGGTTTCCAGCAACATGCCCTGCAAGCCCCTCAGATCGGCGACTGCACGCTCGACCTTGGCCTTGTTGAGGGTATCCGTGCCCTTGAGCACCGCCACCAGAATCAAACCGGCAACAACCAGCACGATGGCCAGCTCGACCATCGTAAAGCCACCTTGCGAGCGAGATCTGCGGCGCGACATCAAATTATCCAGAAGTTTCATACGGTTACCTTTAAAGGTTGTAAAAAAGAATTTTGAAAAAATTAACTAACGGGAAGATTTTATTCAAAGACGCAGTGGCTGTCTGTCCCTAGAACTAGGGACAAGCCGACACATCCTGGATTCAAATAAAGGGCAGTTGTGTGGCACTATTGGCCACCCTGCAAGCAATCTCATGCTGCGCACTCATTCGCGTCGCCCTTGTGGAGCCCGTTTTTCGGTGCTCTACTCGCAAGCTAACCCGGCTTGTCACAGCAACTGGATTTCATGCGGATTCGGGAGCGGCCCCCAATGATCTATTTTTTTATCAGATAGGACAGACAATGAAAAAACGCGAGTTTCTCCTGGCCTTGACCCTTGGCGCAACGGTATTGCCCAACCGATTGCTGGCGCAACAGACGCCGAAAGGCTCTAAAAGCCCTGCCATACTGACTGTGACTGGCGTCATCGGCAGCGGAAACCGGGGAGCGCTCGACCCGGCCCTGGATCAAATGATGGCCAAACAAAAGATCAAGTTCGACAAGGCCTACGCCTTTGACTACCCAACCCTTATGGCACTGCCGGCCATCTCAATCAAGCCGACGCTGGAGTACGACAACCAGGTGCATACGCTCAAGGGCCCCTTGCTCACTGATGTGGTGCGTGCCGCCGGGGCACCCAATTGTTGCTGCGCGCGATAGATGGTTACAACGTTTTCGTGAGCATGGCTGACGCGCGCAAGTACCGTTTTATTGTTGCCACGCACCTGGACGGTAAGCCGATGCCGCTAGGCGGATTGGGCCCAACGTGGGCGGTCTACGATGCGGACAGGTATGCCGATATGGCCATCAAACCGTTGACTGAGCGCTTTGCCCTTGGGCGCTTTACCACATTGAGGTGCAACAGGCATGAAGAAGTGAATAAGATGCTGCGACTTTGTCGCTAGTTTTAGCGACAGACAGCGGAGAAGAATTTATCTAATCTGTCCAATGTAAAAATCAACGGAAAAATTCTTTATGCAGCAACCCCCCAAAAGTTCTCTCATTCGCGTTGCGCTGGTAGAGGACGATGTTAATTTTCAGAATGCCTTGGTGAATGCCATTCAGGCTGCGCCCGATATGGCGCTGCTGTGCGTGGCAGGCACCCGGGCGCAGGGGTTGCAGATGCTGGACCAGTTTGATGCCGATGTGTTGTTGGTCGATCTCGGGTTGCCAGACGGCTCTGGCATTGACGTCATCAGGGCGGCGCATGTGCAATGGCCCGGTTGCAACATCATGGTCAGCACTACTTTTGGCGATGAAATGCACGTCATGCAATCGCTCGAAGCGGGTGCATCCGGCTACTTGCTGAAAGATAGCGCTCCGCAAAAAATGATATTTGAAATTCGCAGTCTGTATAGCGGGGGGAGCCCGATTAGCCCACTGATCGCGCGACAGATTCTGATGCGTTTTCGCCAGAATGAAAAACCCTCTTCAGTGCCTGCCCAGCCCGCTTCTGGCAAGCAGCGCGCGGCACTGTCAGTGCGCGAGCAAGAAGTGTTGGAATTTATCACCAAGGGCTTTACTTCTGATGAAATCGCAGTATTGATCTCCGTCTCGCGCCACACCGTGCTGACCTTCGTGCGGCGCATTTACACCAAGCTCGAAGTAAATTCAAAAACCGAGGCCATTTTTGAAGCACGCAATCGAGGCTTACTGGATGATTGAATGTCTACGGTGCCGGGCCGCACTCAGTGTTTGACGGTGACATGCGCATAAGAGGCAAATATCGGCATTTGATAGGTCTGCTTCTGTGCGGATTGCTCCTGTTGTCAGCCGATGCCTTTGCTGCGGACAAGGTACTGGATGCCAGCCAGCTTGAACAGGATTCGGTTTCGCTGACCGAGTATTTCGCAGTCCTCGAAGACCCCGGCCTGACACTGACGCTGGCCGATGTGCAAAAAACCGAGATGGCAGGCCGCTTTAAAGGGGAGCAAGCGTCCATAGCGGCCCTGAGTTATGGCTTCACCCATTCGGCCTACTGGCTGCGCTTGCATTTGCGCAACACGGGCAATCATCCTGTTGAGCGAATGCTGGAAATCGGCTACCCCCTCCTTTCAAGTATTCAGTTTCATCAACCGATTGCGGACGGAACCTATCAATCCCTAATGACCGGTAGCGTCATGCCTTTTGCAACGCGCCCTTATAAAAACCGTTTTTTTGTTTTTCCGGTCATCCTGCCCGCACACTCCAACCAAGTCTTTTACCTGCGAACCCAATCCGTCGCTGCCACCATTGTTCCTGCCCGATTGTGGGAACCACAGGCTTTTCATGCCTACGAACGTAGCGACTATGTCGCTCAGGCATGGTATTTTGGCATGGTTACTGCGATGATCTTGTTCAACCTGCTGCTCTTCATCGCGCTACGCGATGCCGTCTATCTGCTATATATCAGCTTCGCCACATCCATGGCGCTGGCGCTGTCCGTGCAAAATGGTCTGGCCAAAGAATTTCTATGGCCAGACGCGACTTTGTGGTCGGACATTTCAAGCAATTTCAGCTATTTACTCGCAGTCGTGGGCTTTATATTTTTTACGCGACGCATGCTGGAAACCGGAAACAACTTTCCGAGGATTGATCGGCAGCTGAAAATTCTTGCGGGCTGTTGCGTGTTTTTTTTGATCGGGACAACCGTTTCGGCCCAAACCTTCGCCATGCCTAGCACATTGTTTATTTTCATTGTGTCAACATTCATTTTCGGCAACGCTTTGTTTTGCGCTTTCAAGCGCCAACGTAGCGCCTACTTCTTCGTGGCAGCCTATAGCACGTTTCTTTTGAGCGCCATCATGACCTGCCTGATGTTTTTTGGGTTGCTACACACCAATACCCTCACTTTTAACGGAATGCAATGGTCCTCAGCCACGGAAATGCAACTGCTGGCCTTTGCCCTGGCTGACCGCTTTAGCATGATTCGCCGCAAGGCAATTGACGATGTGAAGCAGATCAATGCCAGCCTCGAACTGCGCTTGCAAACACGCGAGGCTGAGTTGGCGGTGAGCCACAATCGGTTGCGCGAAATTGAACTTCGGCAAACGCTGAGTCAGGAGCGGCAGCGTCTGATGCAGGATATGCACGATGGTCTGGGCTCTTCGCTCGTCAGCGCGTTGCGGGTGGTAGAACACGGGCGCATGGATGAAACTGAAGTTGCTCATGTGCTCAAGGGCTGCATAGACGATCTCAGGCTGGCGATTGATTCAATGGAGCCGGTCGATGCCGATTTGCTGCTGCTGCTGGCGACCCTGCGTTTTCGCTTGGGTCCCCGCCTGGAGAGCACGGGCATCGCCCTGCGCTGGGAAGTTCAAAACGTACCTGAACTCGATTGGCTCGATCCAAAAAATACGCTGCACATTCTGCGCATTTTGCAGGAAGCTTTCACCAATATCATCAAACACACGCATGCCACGGAGATTCGTGTCGCAACAGTCACCGTGAATGATCACGTCGTCGTGACGATCACGGATAACGGACTAGGATTTTGTGTTGAAGATGCGCTCAAGAGCGGGGGTAAGGGTCTGACCAATCAGCTGCGCCGCGCAGAATCCATCGGTGCCAAGGTCAGTTGGGACTCAAATGATGCAGGTACATTTTTTACATTGCGCCTGCCGATAAAACAGATATCAGGGTCTCTCGATTGAGCGCCTATTTTTCGTCGGACTCCAACCTTGTTGACACTCCTCATGCATTATTTCATTCGCATCATTCAGATGGTGGTGTTGTGCGTCATGGCGGCGCACCCGGCAGCGCAAGCCAGCGAGCCCCTGCACCTCACCTCGGCTGAAATTCTGTTCATTGATGGTTTCGATTATTCATCCCCCTCCTACTTCATTTCCGCACCAATAAACGCCGATGCGCCCGCCGCAAATTGGAAGCAGGTGACCCTGCCCCATGCACTTCGTCCAGATCATTCACTGCTGGGGTTGTCCAAGCAGAGTGAAGCTCCCACCCAAATAACCTGGTACAAGGTAAGCGTGGCCGAACTGGCGCAAACACAGCCACCCTACTACCTCTACATCCCACGCTGGAAATCAGATGGTCAGGTCGCTGTGTATGGCGATGGCAGGCTGCTTTACCAATCGCATGCCAATTTGCAGTGGAACGGCTCCAATCACCCCTTGTTGATCGCCCTTGATGGCACCGCCGATGCCAAACCGCCGAGCGAGATTTTGATCCGCATGCAGCATCTGCGTGGTATCGGTGGCGCGTTGTCAACCCTCTGGGCGGGTAATTACCCCGATCTGGCCTGGCGTTATACGGCTCGCGAATGGCTGCAAACGCAACTGCCTTTCATGTGCAGCGCGGCGTTCCTGGCCATCGGTATCTTTTCCTTTTTCGTCTGGCTCAGCCGCCGCCGCGAGAAACTGTATTTGTTGTTTTTCTTGATGTCGCTGGCCGCCTACATTCGGACCTTCCACGAATATGTGGGCTTGGAGCGCCTGCCAATCAGCGACGAATGGTTTGGCTGGCTGACCGTCAATTCCCTGTTCTGGTTGATCGCGATTTCGCATCTGTTCCTGCTTCAGTTGCATCGTCGCGCGCAGCCCTGGCTGACGAAGCTGGTACTCCTGGTCTCGGCATCCAGTACTTTTATTACCCTGCCACTGCCCGGCATGCCCGATGCCACCCTCAGTGCCTCGCCGATATATGTTGCGCTTTTGCTGGTCGGAAACGTGGTTTATATTTTTGCTTTCCGCAACGCATGGCTAAGCCGCTCAAAGGACGGCCTGCTGCTGGCAGGCTGGAGTCTGATTTGCATGCAACTCGGCATTCACGACTGGCTATTGCAAAACAATTTCATCAGCATCGAAGGGGCATTCCTTGGCACATACGCCAACATGGGTGTTTTTATTTTGTTCACCTACGTCATGTTCCGCCGCTATCTCGCTGCTATCTCCGAAGTCGAGAAAGTCAATGGCAGCTTGGAGGTCCGCTTGCAAGCGCGCGAAACCGAATTGACGCAAAGCCATCACCGCCTGCGGGAGATCGAGCATCGGCAAACACTGGTAGAAGAACGTCAACGCTTGATGCGGGATATGCATGATGGCCTGGGATCGTCGCTCGTCAGCGCGTTGCGGGTGGTTGAACATGGGCGCCTGGATGAAACTGAAGTTGCCCATGTGCTGAAGGGCTGCATCGACGACCTCAAACTGGCGATTGATTCACTCGAACCGGTCGATGCCGATCTGCTGCTGTTGCTGGCGACCCTGCGATTTCGCCTGGGGCCCCACCTGGAGAGCACGGGTATTGCATTGCGCTGGGAAGTTAAAACCGTTCCCGCGCTCGACTGGCTTGCCCCAAAATGCGCATTGCATATCCTGCGCATTTTGCAAGAGGCATTTACCAACATCATCAAGCACGCGCAAGCCACAGAAATTCGGGTTGCAACCGATGCCAATGCCAATTGGGTGCAGGTTACGATAACCGACAACGGGCAGGGTTTCGATGTCGTCCAAGGGCTGGGCAGTGCAGGCAAAGGACTCAGCAATCAGGTGCGCAGGGCCGAGTCTATTGGCGCTGAAATACTGTGGATTTCAACCGCTGCGGGTACACGCCTGACCCTGCGCTTGCCTATCAAGCGACCATCCATCGCGATCACTTGATTCAGGTTGAATGCCCAGCACCGCAGCTGTCGGCTTGCGGTTGCCCACGTAACAACCGAAACAAGCGAATAACGCAATCTTCCACGCACTTTTGGCCGGTATTAAGAATCAACACCGGGTTGAGCGGCGCTTCATAGCACGATGACACACCAGTGAACTCGGCAATCATGCCGCGATCAGCCTTCGCTTAATGCCCGCATCGTCTTGCCGTCGATGGCGACCACCTGCCCGACCAGCGAGCCGCAGATGGTCGGCACCCACCGGGTACAACAGGCCTGACATGTTGTACTGTTCATAGTCGCAAATAGCCTGCCAGTCGTATCGTCGGAGGGAATACCGTTTTTCAGCGGAATATATTGCCGCAACCATTCAAGCTTGGCTTCTCCCCACATTTCAACCGCCTCCCAGTCATCTGCGCCGCATAGCACCGCACACACGGTCAACACTAAAATATCCAGAAATGGTGGTACGTCCTTCCAACGACCCTTGGATCGGGCATGTCGACAAAGCTCTCCATTAACTTCTTCGGTCCCGATTTTTCCATTCACTTTTCCCCATATGAAGAGGAACAGCAAGCCTGAATTTTCATTTGTTTACAACAACATTCATAAGTGCTTGATCGCAAGCGACTTTTGATGCGGGTGACCCGGCAATTCCAGTTGCTTTGTTACAGCATTCATTGTATAGTCCTGTCTTCAGACGCGGGGTGGAGCAGTCTGGCAGCTCGTCGGGCTCATAACCCGAAGGTCGTAGGTTCAAATCCTGCCCCCGCAACCAGATTCAGCAAGAAAATCAAAGGGTTACACGCTTCGGCTTGTAACCCTTTTTTCTTTTCAGCTTGCTTCATCGCTCTATGTAGGATTTTTCGCTGCGTGTAGGAAGTCTGGCGCATCCCCACCACATTTAACGGTCACATTTGAAATGGCACTTTTGCGCGGCATAAATGTTGCCGCTGACCGAAAATGGACCCATTTACAGGGGTTCTGCTGATTCAAAACTAACCCAGGTGTTCTACTTGTCTTGCCTAATTTTTAGGCGGGAGATAAAAGGTGATCACCATGGAAATGTTAGGCAAGATTCGACGAATGCATTTGCGCGAGAACCTGTCGCTGCATGAAATAACCAAGCGCACCGGTTTGTCGTGCAACACGATCCACAGATGGCTGAGAACGCCCGAAGAAGTGGCTCCGCCCACATACCGAAGAGCGAGGGGCCGGTCAAACTCGACGCGTTTCACGCCGCTCTGGCCCTGGCACAGAGGTGGTACCGTTCGTTAAGACAGAGTTTTTGACTTTTAAGTGGAAACTCCGCAGCGTAGGGTTATCCATGGATGTCAAAGCGAAGATTCCCCGGAATTTAAGTTTTCGGCGGATTTTTTGCAAATTTGCAGGGCAAGGCATGGATTCTGCTCGAAATCTTCGCGCGAAATGGGTCTCGGTTCGCCGCAAAAAGCAATCTTCGCCCCTGGTCCGGGCCGCATTTAGCTCGTAAAAGATGGACAAGGGGCATCGAACTTACGCTTACTTCTGAGTGAAATCAAACGCGCCGGTCAAATCTCCCATTGGCTTGGAACCGCTGGCAGCCAAAGCCTTGTCGCGACTGACCAAGCCATCTAGCGGTGGTAAAGAGAAGCGATGCGTAATAAGCCGCAGGATGGATGTCGTATCGTACTGGGCATGATCAACAAAGCCTTTCTTGGCGTAAGGCGAAATAATGATCGTAGGAACCCGGGTAGATGGGCCAAAAACATCGCCTTTTGGAGGGGAAACGTGATCCCAGAAGCCACCGTTTTCATCAAAAGTTACGATCACCACCATGTTTTTCCATTGTGGGCTGGACTTGAGCTTGTCGATAATGTCAGAAATATGCTGATCCCCTTTGGCGACATCTGCATAACCCGGATGCTCATTCAAGTCTCCCTGCGGCTTATAAAACGTCACTTGCGGCAGGGTGCCATTTTGTATCGCAGTCTGGAAGTCGGTGCCATCTTTCAAATGGTCAGTACGGGCCTGGGTGCCTGGCGCGAACTGCTTGAAGTAGTTGAACGGCTGATGATGGGCCTGAAAATTTGGGACTGTCTGGTTGTAAATATTTGTGCGATTACTGAGGGAGTCGTTCCAGGCACCGGCAAACCATGCCCATGACAGGTTTTTTACCGACAGGAGGTCGCCGATTGTCGTCATGGTTTGCGGTGGCAAGGTAGTGGCCACATTTGGATCGGCCAGTGTAGGATCACCTCCGGTAGCCGGGGTGTTGCCGCTAGGCTGATACGCTGGCTGCATGGTGTTGACCGCATAAAATTTGTCAAAACGCGAATTGATCGGCGTGATTGCGCCATTGCCCAGGAAAGGTGGGCGTCCATTGCTGTTAAGCACCGACGTAATGCCCTTGCTCGTATCCAGCAACAGGCTAACGCCATCGGCACCCCCTGGGCTGGCCAATTTAGCCTTGCCCGGGCTGGTATCTGCATTCGGATATACCGGCGTACAGGCACAAATGAGCCAGAAGTGATTCAGAAAAGAACCACCAAAAGCGCCCATGAAGTAATTGTCGGCCAGCGTGTAATCTTTAGCTTTTTGCCACATCCGTGTCGGAGAGCCGTCGTAGTTACCCATTACAAGGCCGCCAGCATCTGACGCAACTGCGAAGCGGTCGTTCTTGCCACCGTTGATTTGCATCTGGTTAAAGAAAAAACTGTGATCGAGGTCGCGCGTCTTGGCGTTTAGCGGCAGATTGAATTTCGGGCCATCGATGCTGAAAGGCGCGTTCGGCAAATTCGCCGTATCGGCTTGCGCGACCACGGGTGTAACACCCGCTACACTTATGCCGCCCCAAGTTGGTGGCAATACCGGCAATACAGAGCCATCCAAGTCGATTTGCTTGTAAACATTATTTTGAATGGCATTATCGAGGCCGTTGGCGCCTGGGAATTTGCCGAAAATATTATCGAATGCATGGTTTTCTGCATAAATCACGACGATATTAGAGATGCGATCCAGCGTAAGACGGTTGCGTAAGGCCAGCGCGATATCGCCGCTCTTGCCCGCATCGGCTGTGGCTTCCGAGATCCTTTCAATCGACTGATCAATTTCCGTTTTCAGGATTGTCTTCGTTGTGGCGTCGGTTTCTTTATTGTGATCTCCAAGAAGCTTGTCTTCCGAGACGCCCAGGCGTTTGGCCAACATGGTTTTTGCGGTCGCGAAATCACCGTTGTTGTCGTCCATCAATGCTTGCAGCTCAGTGGAAATGGCGCTCACCACTTGATTTGCCTGGGCCGGAGCACGGAACACGAGTGGCTGGATAATGGGCGTTTCGATATTGGTGACCGGATCAAAACGCGTCGCGTCAGTTCCTATTTCCACCACTACAGCAGCCGTCCCCGGCAAAGTAAATACGCCGTTGTTGTCGGTGACAGTACTGGCCTCGCCCGCATCACAGCGGCCATTATTATTATTATCCAGACAGACTTTTGCGTGCCTGAAATAGCTGCCGGTCACCACTCCGCTGGTGGTCACGCCTGTAGAGGTGCTGCCACAGCCGCTAAGTGCCGCTGAAAGCAAGGTTGCCAGTGGCAACAATTGAAAAGTTCGGTTCATTTGCTACTCCATATTTGTTATCAATCTTGGAATAGTAACAATCCAATATGTCAATCGTATGACTGATATGTGAAATTCCATATAAAAGAAAGTCATTGAAAAACTTCCAGCCTAAAGCAGGCGATTTTGTTTATTGCTCAAGAACGAGTGGATTTTCAAACAATCACCGTGATATTTTCTTTATCCGATAGTTCTCCTTGATAGCTCCACAATGACGGCAAACGAAGCCGCCTAGCTCCGGTCATCCTCCGGCCCTAATTCGTTCTTTGTAAGAATCTTTGCAGCAAGGTTATGCCAGGCAAAGTCCATTTGGGGCGGTTCCGAGCCATTTTTGCGCAAAGACGTGCGCTGGTTCAGGATGGCCGAAGTAATATCCCTGCGCCTCATCGCAACCCAGTGCTAGCAAGGCTTCCGCCTGCTCCGGCTCTTCCACGCCTTCGGCAATTGTTTTAAGCCCGAGGTTGCGCGCCATGCCGATGATGGTGGTGACGATGGTGTAATCGTGGCGATCCTTGAGCATGTCGCGCACAAAAGAGATGTCGATCTTGAGCGTGTCCGCCGGCAGGCGTTTAAGATAGGAAAGAGATGAATAACCCGTACCAAAATCGTCAATCGATAGTGCAAATCCTGCCGTTTTCAGGGTCTGCATGATCTTGATCGTGCGCTCCACATTACCCATCAGGCCGCTTTCGGTAAGTTCCAGCTCAAGACAAACCGGCGTTAAGCCAGCCGCACGCACGATTTCCTGAATATTATCGGCAATGTCGGCATCTTCAAGCTGTTGGGCGGCAAGATTGATGGCGAGCCGGCCGGGGAAATGCAGGCTGGCGTCCTGCCATGTTTTCATCTGGCGGCAAGCCTCTCGCAACACCCACTTGCCGAGCGCGCCCATCATGCCGCGCTCCTCGGCAATCGGGATGAATTGCGCCGGACCCACTCGGCCGCACTCGGGATCGTTCCAGCGCAATAGCGCCTCGGCGCCGATCATGGCACCTGTTTGGAGCGCCACTTGAGGCTGGTAATACAGCTCCAATGTCCCGGCATTCAGGGCGCGGCTTAAGTTCCTGGCAATCTGCATTCGATCGGCCAATCCCACGCTCATTTCAGGCTGATAGAAGCGATAACCGCCGCCTGATTCCTTGGCGCGATACATGGCGATGTCGGCCCGCTTGAGCAAGTCCTCGATGGTTGCGCCATCTTCGGGATAGACGGCAATGCCGATGCTCATCCCCAGGGTAAAGGTCTGCCCCTTTACCGCAATGGGCTCGGCAAGCGCCCGCTGCAAGCGCTCGGCGATGAGGGTCGCTGCCGCCTGGTCGGCCCCCGCGGCGGTGACGCCGAACTCGTCGCCTCCCAAGCGCGCCAGAGTTTCTTCGCCTCGAGTAATGGCCTGAAAGCACCGGGCGACTTCGATCAGTACCTGATCTCCGACATTGTGTCCCTGGGTATCGTTGATCTCTTTGAAGCGATTAATATCCATAAACAGGATCGCTACTCGCTGCTCATGCCGTTGGGCGACAGCCAGAGATTGCTTCAGACGATCCATGAATAGCGCCCGGTTGGGCAGGCCGGTCAGGGAATCGTAAAAGGCGAGCTGCTCGATATGGGCGACATGGGCCTTCTGTTCGGTGATATCAACCGAACTGCTCACGTAGTGCGTGATCTTCCCTTGCCCATCGCGCACCGCGGAAATGGAGAGCCATTTTGGATAGCACTCCCCGGTTTTTTTTCGTTCCCATGCATCTCCTTGCCAGCAGCCGGTTTCTTGAATACTTTCCCACATGGTGCGATAAAAAGCGGTGTCATGTCGCCCGGATTGCAAAATGCGTGTCGTCTGTCCAATCACTTCTTCAGGCGGATAGCCTGTCATCTGCGTGAAAGCGCGGTTCACACTGAGGATGCGCTGCCCGGCGTCCGTGATCACCACCGCCGCGATGCCTTGCTCGAACACCACCGCAGCCAGGCGTAGGTTCTCCTGCTGCTGGGTGCGATCGATTACCAGGGCAGCGAACCTGGCCTCCCGGCGAATACAGGAAATCTCCTCCGGTGTCGGCGTGCGCGGCTTGCGATAGTACAGGGCAAAGGTGCCGAGCACCTTGCCGCCGACCGACAGAATTGGTTCGCACCAGCAGGCATGCAGTCCGGCGCGGATGGCCAGTTCGCGCTGGCAGGCCCAGTAAGGATGGGTGAGCGCGTCCTTTACTGCCTCGGAGCCGCCAGTAAAGAACGCGACAAATGCGGCCGTCCCGCAAGACTCGACACCCTCGCCCAGCTCGATGCCATTCATGCTGCGGCTGTAAAACTCGGGCAGGCTGGGCGCCGCGCCGTATATCAGGCGTTTGCCGTCAGGCGAAAGCAGATGGATAGAGCAGAGCGCTTCCTCGCACTGCCGCTCGACAAACACGGCAAAGCCTTCCAGCGCTGCACCGAGCGGCGCATCTGCGGCGAGTAAGTCGAGCGTCTGGGTATAGTGCTGCTGCCATTGCTCAGCGTGCTGGTTCTCGGCGATATTGGTTTCGCCGACGGCAAGCAACAACTTGCATCGAATAATGTCGGCTTCGCCGATTCCGCTCGCTTGAGTCAACGCAACTGGGCTCGTCGGAGATATCGGCTTGCTTGCTTGCTTGCTTGCTTGCTTGCTTGCTTGCGCAATATTTTTTCCACAACCCGCCCCCGACTTTTTTTTCATTGCTGGACTTACATCAAATGCAAACCGACCGTTGGATCTTTGAATGACTGATAAGAGCATTCCTGAAGTCTGCGTTAAACGGAGAATCTTGTTGAAACCACGTAATTTACCAATGTAAGCGCAGGCGCCCAAAGAATTTGGAGCTGGCGCAGATCGTTGCAAAGATACGGCGAGCCTTGGCAGCGCTTACTTAGGATTGATACTTATAGCCGAAATATTGTCATAAGGCAATCCGACAAAGATGCAAAAACGCTTCCAGAAATTTGGGCCGTTTGTCAAGTCATTAATAAGATTTACACAATAACTTACGCAATATTAAGTAGTGCAGGCCTCCTTGCCTACGCCTGGCCACGGGCACGGAGGTTTGCATTACTGGTAAACATCTGTATTTTGCGCAGATCTTCATTAAGTCTTTCAGGTATTTTGTTCAGTTCTTGTGCCTGATTCCGGTTGGTCCGCAGTTGCCGCTTGTTTCTGTCACGGACTCATGCGATTGCATGGCGGCGGTGCGCCGAATGTCTCGCAAAATACCCGGTACAGATCCCGCTCCACCAGACGCCATCCGTCACTGATCAGGCGAAACCGCACCCGCGCAGCACCGTCTGCGATGTGTTTGTAAAGCAAGGTGTTATCGCTATTGCCGCGCAGGTGATCCCCCAGGCGCTTGCGCAAATTTGCAGTCGAGCCGATGTAGAGCACGCTGTGCTGCTTGGGCGGCACGTTTTTCTCTGCGCAAAGATCCTTTTCCTCGCTCGAGCGGGAAGTGAATGTGGTGCGAATCTCATACACCCCTGAATGAACCGGTACCGACGCCCGCAGCACTTGGGTGGTCAGCGGCACCAGCGCGGAAAATCCTTCGGTCGCGGCTAGGTAATGCATGCGCAGGCTGCGGCTGCGGCAATCGGGAATTGCCAGGTCATGCCGGACATTCGCGATCGTGCGGCGCGACAAGTGAACGCCGTAATCGCGCTCGAGGATGGCAGCGATAGTTTCATCTGTCAGCGGCTGATGCAATAATCCTTGAAACATCCAGGCGGTTTCTTTTTTTATCATGTGATCCACGAAATGGCGATGAACCTGCCGTGGCTTGGCGAATAATGTGCTTAACGGCACCTCTTGGCTGTTTGGAAGCGTGATCGACAAACCGCGCGCCAGGCGTGAGATCCGGCCCGGGTCTGCCACCACGGAAAGAGTTGCAGTCGAGCGCAACCGGGCGGAAATTGCCGCCTGGGTCAGGGGCACAAGCATCAAGGGTTGCCCGGAACGCAGATAGGCCGCCTGCGATGCCAGTGCTGCCTGCATCAGTGCGTGGGTAAGACGGTTCCGGGTATTGATGAGGCGCAATCTGCACAAAATGCTAGCCAGTTTCGTCGAGCAGTCTGGTTGGGATGCCAGACGGGCCACGCCGCCCTCGTCGAACTGGTACTCGCGCGCATAGCTGTCGCGCTGGTAGATAAAGATCAGGCGGTGATCCACTTCGCGCACTTGCCCCAGCACAGCGGCTGCCTGAGTTGGAAGGGAATCGTAAGCATCACCCGCCACCCGCGTGCCCGTCACCGACCCCGCAGTCACCCACGGGCTTAGAGCGAAAAACTCAGTGCAGGACTCGGTCTCGGTTACAAGGCGATCAAACGCCCGTAGCGGCAATGCCAAAAAGCGGGCAAGCGTGATTTTACCGAGCAAGGTAGCGTCAATTTTATTGTTGTAAGGTTGCAAATGTGGACGCAGAGATTGTGCACAAGCCGGCCATCCAGTACTGGCACTGGCAGCTTGTCGAAAGAGGAGGGAATATCAAGTGTGATTGAGTGCGTCATCATGGCAGGCTGAATAATTACGCAATAATGTCTTTCTGAATTTCGAAACTGTATGCCGCTCCTAATAGGACTTACGCAGAATTCTGCTGTTCACCAGTACCAGTAATGGAGGCGCCGAGGCCTGCACTACTTCATATTGCGTAAATCCTATTAGAAACTGCGTTAGTTATCGGATATCAGCAACAGTCGAAAGGATTAGATTATGTGATTCTTTCATGCCTTTCGTAGCAATATGTAACATCATATAAATATACAGCATTGTGTATATTGTATAAATGCAGTAATTACATGCGTAGAATGCCATGATTTTTGCCATACTCCTTATATATCACGACATGGTGGATGGCTTTACCAAGCACCATGTCGTGAACACACTCAACCTCAACCTCAGCCGCAACTGCCAATAGCCCCGCAAGCGGTACAAAAATCACAGCCATCTTTCTTGATTACCGCGCTGTTGCCGCATTCGGCGCACAGCCGGCCGGCCATTGTGGTGCTAGCTTTCGGCTGGTGGGTTGGCTCGTCGGTGACTACGCCCATGGCATTCACCGGGGTGCCGGCTTCGGTCAGGATGCCCAGCATGGCGTAGCGGTGGATTACCAGTTGCGCGACGTAGGCTACGGTGGACGGATAGCTGGCTTGCTTTTCGTTGCCCGGGATGCGCGCCAAAAAATCGCCGCGTGGCTCTGCATAGTTGAGCAGTTTGCGCAGTTTCATGCCGATCCAGGCCGGATCGATCACCCGCATGTCGAGGCTGAGTAGCTTGCATAAGCCGTCCAGCGCGCGCGGGTAGGCACCGGTCAGCCACATGCTGTAGGGGCGGCGGGTGCCGTCCGGCATTTGCAGCTCTTTGAGCATCAGCACGAAATCGTCCCCGGTGGATGGGTTCCTGACATCAGCCACCCAGGCCAGCGTGCCATCGGTGCCGGTTTTAGGTTCGTGCGGCGCAAACAGGGCATTGAGCACCGGGCTAGGGTCGCCGGGCCGGGCGTCGAGCGCGCCTAATTGGTTGTAGCGCCATTCCAGCAATTGGGCCAGCGCAGCCGTGGTGCTGGGCACTTGCACCATTGCACCGTTCGGCGGCATCGGCATCTGGAAGCCTTCGCCGTAGGCATGGGTAAGCACCGAGAGTTTCTTGCGCAGCCAGCCGCGATCGTTGGCGCGCATGTCGGTCGACAGGGTTTTGGCGATTGCATCCAGGCCCCGCGGCGGTTGGCCGCCGAGCACCCAGACTTCAAACGGCACATTGGCTTGATCCGATACCGCCACCGCAAAATCGCCTTGTGGCGTACGGATGGTGGCGCTGACCCAACCGGAAGTGCCGGCCGGCAAGCCCGGACGCGACGGCCAGCGCAGCGACGCCAGCGGCGGCGACATCGCAACTTCGGTTAGCACCAGCCGCTTGTCTTGCTCCGACAGAGTGATCGGCTGCGGCGTACTGACTTCTGCCGTAGTGGCAGTGACAACAGCAGGGACCGACAATACCGCGCCCAACACGCTATTCGGACGATAAGTGGTGATGCCTTTGAGACCCTTGCGCCAGGCTTCCATGTATAGGTTCTTGAACTCGACATACGGATAATCGGCCGGGACGTTGACGGTTTTCGAAATCGCGGCATCGACGTAGGGCGCGACTTCGGCCACCATCAGCATGTGGTCGATGGCGGAAATTTCCAGCGCCGAGATGAATGCCGGCGGCAATTGGTCGACATCGTGGCCGAGCGCGCGATACATCCGGTACGCGTGGTCTTCCACTGTGTAATCCTTCTTTGTGCCGTCGGCCATGCGCTTCATGCGGTTGTAGAACCACGAAAACGCCGGTTCGATGCCGTTCGACGCATTGTCGGCAAACGCCAGCGAAATGGTACCGGTCGGCGCAATCGAAGTCAGATGCGAGTTGCGGATGCCATGCGTGCGGATCGCGTCTTTCAATGCATCGGGCAAGCGCGCAGCGAAACCGCCTTGCAGATATTTTTCGGCATCGAGCATGGGGAATGGGCCGCGTTCCTTGGCCAGATCGACAGAACCGAAATAGGCGGCGTCGCGCATTTCGCGGGCGATGTCGGCGGACAATGCGCGTCCTTGTGCCGAGTCGTAACGCAGCCCCAGCATGATCAAGGCGTCGCCCAAACCGGTAAAGCCCAGACCCAGACGGCGCTTGGCTTCGGCTTCGCGCGCTTGTTCTTCCAGCGGCCACTTGGTGGCGATCAGGACGTTGTCGAGCATGCGCACCGCGATCTTGGTTACGCGTGCCATTAATGCGAAATCGAACGCCGCCTCAGGCGTAAACGGTGCGCTCACGTAGGCGGTCAGATTCAGACTGCCCAGGCAGCAGCAACCGTAGTCCGGCAGCGGCTGTTCGCCGCACGGGTTGGTGGCTTCGATGGTTTCACAGTACGACAGATTGTTTTCAGCATTGATGCGATCCATGTACAGCACGCCTGGTTCGGCTGCGGCGTAGGTGCTCTGCATGATCAAGTCCCACACTTCGCGCGCCTGCACGGTGCGATATACCCATAAGCCGTCGGCGCGCAGATAGGCGCCGCTGCGTTTGAGTTCGGCATTCGGCTCGTTCCCGTGCGCCAGTTCGAACGGCAAGTCAGCCTCCACCGCTCGCATGAAGACATCGGTGATGCCGACCGAGACGTTAAAGTTGTTCAACTGGCCGCGCTCCTGCTTGACCGTGATGAAGTCGAGCACGTCTGGATGGGTCACGTTGACTACCGCCATTTGTGCGCCGCGACGGGCTCCGGCCGATTCCACCGTTTCGCACGAGCGGTCAAATACTTTCATGTAGGAAATTGGGCCGGACGCGCTGCTGCCGGTGCCCTTGACCAGCGCGCCCTTGGGACGGATCGCAGAAAAATTGTAGCCGACGCCGCCGCCGCGCCGCATGGTTTCGGCCGCTTGCGCTAGTGCGGTATAAATGCCGGGCTTGCCGCCGACGCGCTCGGTGATCGAGTCGCCAACCGGCTGCACGAAGCAATTGATCAGCGTACTCTGCAAATCGGTGCCGGCAGCGCTGTTGACGCGCCCCGCCGGGATGAAACCTTGCTGCATTGCCCACAGGAATTCGTCGGCGTGCTTCTTGCGCTGCTTGGTTTCTTCGACTTGCGCCAGCGCTTTTGCCACGCGGGCATGGACTTCTTCCATGCTGGTTTCGCCGCCCTTGGCGTATTTTTCTATCAACACTTCAGTGGAAATAACTTGTGGCTCGGCCAGCGCTATAGCGGTGTTTTCCAGTTTTTGCATGCTTGACTCCTTGGTGCCGGCGACGGCGTGCCGGACGTTAATCTGAATAAAATAATAGATGCGGCAATAACCTGTTGGTGGTGCGTCCAAAGGCGATGATTGCCATTGGAAAAAGTATTTGTCGCGACCGATTTTCAATATCTGAAAACGCCTGCGATGCAGGTTTTGGTGATTCGTATTATCCACCAATTTAAGCAACTTCAGTAAGTTAAAACATCATATGCAGTAAAAATTGTATAACCACTACTATATGTAGTGGTATAGAGAAAGTTTCGCTTGTGCCAGCATAAGCCTGCGCAGGCACCGATGCAAGCGCCTGCTTACCTCAATTTCTCGTCGTCAAACTGCTGCGGCCAGCAGCACACCGGACGGCTGTGCTCTAATATTTGCCAACGGGTAGGTCACACTATTTTCAAGGGATTGCCATGACATATGTCTTTATCACCGGTGCATCGAGTGGCATCGGCGCGGCACTGGCGCGCGAATATGCGGTGCAGGGCGCGGTGCTGGGCTTGGCTGCCCGGCGCGGACCGGCGCTGGCGCAACTGATTGCCAGCTTGCCCAACCCCGAACGGCATCGCAGCTATGCGCTGGACGTGACCGACCATGCGGCGCTGACTGCGGCAGCACAGGATTTCATCGCTTATTCCAACACAGCCGGGGTCAATATCGTGATCGCCAGTGCCGGTATTTCGCAAGGTACGTTGACCGAGCACGCAGAAGACTTCGCTATATTCGAGCGCATCATGGCGGTCAATCTGAATGCGACGGTAGCCACTTTTGCCCCGTTCATCGCCGGCATGCGATTGCAGGCGCAGTCGGGCCGGCGCGGTTGCCGGCTGGTCGGAATCGGCAGTGTGGCCGGCATCCGCGGTTTGCCGGGTGCGGAAGCGTACAGTGCATCGAAGGCCGCCGTAATCAGCTATTGCGAATCGCTGCGACTGGAGCTGCAACAGAGTGGAATCCGGGTCGTAACCATTTCGCCCGGCTATATCGATACTCAGATGACCCAGGCCAACCACTACCGGATGCCGTTCCTGATGCCGGCGGCCAGCTTTGCGACGGCGGCACGGGCGGCGATAGAGGCCGGCGCCAGCTATCGGGTCATTCCATGGCAAATGGGCGTGGCGGCCAAACTGCTGCGGCTGATGCCGAACTGGCTGTACGACTGGGTTTTTGCCAGGGCGCCGCACAAGGCTCGTGCCAGCAATTCAAGCGGAGCAGGTCATGCTGATTGATGCGGTGGGGCGGGTACATGAGGCAATTGCAGAAAATTCCCAACCGCGCATCGTCAGCCTGGTGCCGTCGATCACCGAACTGCTATGCGACTTGGGATTGGCGCACTGGATCGTCGGGCGCACCGGGTTTTGCATCCATCCGAAAGACCTGCTGCGGGTTATTCCAAAAATCGGCGGCACCAAAGACGTCAATTTTGAAAAAATCCGCACGCTGGCGCCGACGCATCTGATTGTCAATATTGATGAAAACGAAAAACCGGCGGTCGAGGCGCTAGCCGCCTTCATCCCGCACGTGATCGTCACGCACCCGCAAACGCCGCGCGATAACCTGGATCTGTACCGGTTGCTGGGCGGCATTTTCGGCGCTGCCTCGCAGGCTGATTGTTTGTGCCGCGCATTCGAACATGCCTATGCGGAACTCGCGGCGCGGCCAAGCCAAGATGCGCGCACTGTGCTGTACTGCATCTGGAAAGACCCGTGGATGACGGTGTCGAAAGATACTTATATCGCCAACATGCTGGCGGAAATCGGCTGGCAAGTGTGGCAAGCGCCGGGGGCGGTACGCTACCCCGTCTTCGATTGGTCGCCTGCCGTGCTTGATGCGATTGACACGGTGCTGCTATCGACCGAGCCGTACCGCTTTACAGAAGCGCATGTCGATGCGCTGGAGCGCCAGATCGGCAAGCCGGTGCAATTGGTCGATGGCGAAATGCTGTCGTGGTACGGCAGCCGGGCGATTGCCGGCTTGCGTTATTTGAAAACGCTGGCAGACCTGTAAATCGGAAAAGCGTAGGTCGGAAAAGCGCAGCGCCTTCCGACAATCAGACGCATGCAACTTTCCGGCACACTTCGTCCATGCCAGATTACCGTCGCAATAGCGTCCCTGGCAGCATGTATTTTTTCACCGTCATTTGCTTGAACGATGCAGGTCGAGCACATCGACGCATTCGTGAAGCCGTCCGACAAGTGCGTTCCCGTCGCCCATATTACATTGATATTTGGTAACAACGCTGTTGGGAACATGCCATTCGCGATCCCTGTCAATTACGTATTACCCCTTTTATTACCCTTACTAAGAGGTACTACCTCTTCTTTTTCCACCGAGCCGCCGGCCCCGGCCTTGGCACTCAATGACGTTTGCGCTTTGCCGCTCTCTTAGCACGCGCCGGATCATGTCACGGCTCACACCGGGACAAGTCTGCTCCAACTGCGACATGGTGAATTCGCCCGCGAATCGATCAATGGCCGCCAAAACCAAATCGGTCTTCGATCCTCGCGGCGCTTTCAGTTCGCCCACTCGTTCGGCGAACTCGCGGTAAGCCATCTTGAGGATGGACAGCAGGTAATTGATGTAAGGCCAAGGATCATGCTTGCCCTCATGCCATCCTTGCGAACTCTGCTCCAGCGTCTCGTAATAGCGATCCTTATTTTCTTCGATCAAGCGCTCCAGACTGATGTAGCGCCCCACTTCATAACCCAATTGATAGCACTGAAGCAAAAGCGCCAACCGGGACACGTGCCCGTTACCATCGCGGAAAGGATGAATACAAAGAAAATCTAGATTAAATGCTGCCATCGCAATGAGCGGATGCACCCAGCGTTCATCAAGACAATGCTGCCAATCATCAACCAGCCCCGCCATCGCATCCGGCGTGCCAGCCGCAGGCACAGGATGAAAGCGCACACGCTCGCGTCCATCCGGGTAGCGCTCGATAATGTCGCCGTCTTTCTCCTTGTACTGCCCAGCATCCCAAATTTGGCCGCGCGCCAGCCGGTGCAGCGCGCATATCGTCGCCTCGCTGAAAGGCATGCGGGCAGCGCTGTCGTGGAGCAGCTTCAACGCATCGCGATAACCCCGCACCTCCTCCTCGTCGCGGTCGCGAAACAAGGGTTTCGGCGCAACCAGCACATCGCGCACCCGCGATGGATCGACCGACACACCTTCGATACGATTGGAAGAAACCGCACTTTCAATCAGTGCGTGCTCCCGTAACGTCTTGAGGCGCTGCGGAGACTGCTGCGTATAAAGTTCCTGCTTGCCGCGAAACTCGCCAAGGTCGGCGAGGTACCAGGAAGTGCTGGCGGGAATGAGAAAATCTTTTGCGACGAACAGGCGCAAGGTATTCATGTCGGCACGCTTTCCTTGGCGGAAATCGTCCCACCGCTCCGCGATTGCCCCCGTTTGCCAAAGGGCAATTGGCGGGATTCTGCCCTCTTCGCCTCAATCCGCACCAGCAGTGCTGAGGCAGGGTCGTCCGGCTTCGCGATTTTATTGCTCATGGATTTAGCTTTTCAAAGAAGGATTAGCAAATATCAGGGGGCAGACTGACAAGTTATTTTCATTTACATTCGTGGAAAAATAATTTGTCACTGACCCCAATGGCAGCAATGCGTCGCCAATTTCGCGTTCTCGCTTTTCTTCAATGTGGGATGGCTCCTCTGCAGCGTTGAACTCGGCAACAAGGTCTTGGGCGATGCGCATGGTGAAAGGACACCCTTGACACCGTCTTTCTGGAAGTCGAACAATGTTTTCCAGATTGCAGAATCGGTGATGGTAGTGTTCTCAAAAAAGCCGGCGGTTTCTTCCTGCCCTGCCAGGAACTTCTCGAAGACGTGAAACAGCGTCTTGAAGTAGATGAACTCGGGCGAATGATCCACATAGAGCTGCGCCAGATATTCAAGCACTTGCTGCTTTACGTCTGCAACCAGATTGGCGTCGTTCCACAACTCGTCAAACCATACCTTGAGGTCGGTGCGATCACGATCGCTGTCTACAACCAGGTTAAGTTCAATATTTGAAGTGGCCGCAAGACCGAGGCCGCGCCGTGTGAAGTTAGAGCTGCCGAGCAGCGCATGTTCGCGCCGCCCGTCGTCAATGTGATACAGCTTGCCGTGCAAGAGATTGGCTTCCTTTACGGAGCGGATTTCGACTTTTCTCGTAATCCACTCTGCGCACCGGCGCGCTACGTCTTTTTGCTGCAAGCGGTTGGCCAGTTCCAAACCTTCGTCTTCGATCTTGAAGGACTTTTTGTCGGTTTTTTCTGGATCAAGCGACTGAATGAACCGAGGCTCGCCGAAGAGAAAATGTAGCTGCTTAATCTGATCCAGCTGCTCGGAGAGCGCTTCGTAAGCGTAGATGGTGAAGTACGCCGAAACGATTGAAAGCTCGCTACCCGTGGCGAGCTTTTCGACCAGAAAATCCGATACCTTGCCGCGACCGTGATTGTCACGGATGCCGTGACTATTTGTATTGGTTTTTGTTGTCATTAAATCCCTCATGCACTACACGTTCCTGACTTGCTCACTGCCCCATTCCACATATTGTTGTACTGCATCCTACGGCACTCATTCGATGCCTGTCGTTGGTTCTTGGTTGCCATGAAACAGTGCGCCCTGCGCAGGAATTGTGATACCGTTTCGTCCACAATAGTCGCGAATCATCACCTCAATCATGTTAGCGATGCTGCGGTGCTCCTGGTCGGCGGCCATGCGTAACGCCCCCTTCAAACCCGGTTCAATACGAAAAGTTAGTGTGGCGGTCTTGGCGGTAGCCATTGTTTTTCCCAGTGTGGCGCTTGTAATGCGAAAGTACTGTAATGTACAGTAAGGCTTGGCATAATCCAACTCTGATTGATAAAACTCCTGCCTGACCGAAGTCGTGTCCGGCATGAAAAACCTATCGAAACCGTCACCGTTGGACTGGCGACGCTGGCCGAAAAGAAAGTCGGCAAAAATATCTGGCTCGCCTGCCAGACCCTGGTATTGGGTGATGCAATGGTCAAGCCGGCCTGATGAAGCCGGCGGCAGGCTTGCCTGCCTTCGCCCGCACCATATACATTAAAGAGTATGGCAATTTTCATTGCATTTTCCGCATATGTTAATTGCCTTAGTTAAATATACTGCCATTATCATCAGTGTGATCGGGTCGAGCTAACGAGATTGCACCCGTTAGCCAGTTTCACCTCTGGTCTCTCTGCTTCCATTTGGCTCATTGAATTCCTTCTTGCGCCCTTGTTCGCAGACCCAAAGAACTCGATGACCGCACAACTTTCTCCGGCAGTATCCACCTGCCCGATCCTGTCCTGCCGCTTCGGTAGCCGCCGCAGTTGCGACTTCTCGGCGTTTCGGTCGTCTGCTCGCCTTCCGGGTCCAGATTCAGACTGGATTTCTTTCGTGACTCTTTGGCCCTTCGCCCCCTCCTGCCTTTCAGCAGGTATCATCACTACTACGGCTTCTGCTGACTTCTTGCCCGCTTTCGCTGGCAAGATCTCCCCGAGTAAGAACATGTATTTTCGAGTCGCGCCGCCAGACTCTACCAAATGCGTCTTTCGGTGACGGTCGGATTTCGCGTTTCCTAGCACGCTTATCGCCCACATTTGGCCTCACTGTCTGTTTTTGTTCGTGCGGTTGCCTCTTTGCTACGCCCTTCTTTCAGCTTGGGTTTCGCTACGCTTGTCGTCACTGCTTGCGGTTATCTCCTTTCAGATAACGAGTACATGACCATGTCGGGCACACTAGGTCGGAAAAGCGCAGTCCTTGCAGGGCGCATATCCGCTTGCAAGCGGATATCGTTGCGCAGGCGGATCGCATGCGATCCGAAACCCCTGCTTCACCCTTCCGACAATCAGCCGATTTAGTTGAAACACCGTTCCAGCCATTTTGCGACGCCTGCCAGCGTGCGGAAATCCGACACCGAACGGCATTCGATCGCAGGATGCCTTGCCCGCAGCATGCATGACAATGCACCGCCGGGGCCGAGTTCAAGCGCCACAGTGACGCCGGCTTCGGCGCACGTATCCATACATTGATCCCATCTGATTTTTTCGGCGAGCTGGCGTGATAGCAGCGTTACCGCAGGCTTTTTTTCCGACACCAGCACGGCCGATATGCCGGCCACCACCGGACACTTGAAATCCATGAATGCAGACTGCTCCAATGCAGTGCTGAAAGGAGCGACCGCGCCCTGCATCAAGGCGGTGTGCGACGCCACTTCAACCGCAATCTCGGTCAGTTGTGCTCCCATTTTCAGCAGGCCGGCTGCGGCTGCGCGCAGATCGTTGCACCAGCCGCCGACGATCAGGCTGTCCGCTCCATTTTCAATTGCAATCGACAAGTGGTGCTGCTCCAATAGCTCATGCACAGCCGCTACGGTCAGACCGGACACGGCCAGCAGCGACTGCCTGGCAGACGGCACGGTGCAATCATCCATCGAACGCGCGCGCGTTGCTGCCAGTTCGATCAACTGTTCGGCTGGGAGTGCACCTGCAATACCGTAGGCGCTCAGCTCCCCGATGCTGTAACCAGCCACCAGTGCCGGTGCCGGCGCGCAGTGTTTAATGGCTTCCCAGACCGCCAGTGCCGCAGCCACGATCAAAGGTTGCGCGATCCGGTTGGAAAACAGCAACGCAGGGTCGGACAGAATTGTTGACAGCGGCATGCCGCATATGGCCTCCAGCGGCCAGCGCGCCAGCAGATTTTTCACACCCGGATCGGTTCTGGCCAGATCGAACATCTGCGGATGTTGCGCGCCTTGGCCGGGACACAGGATTGCCAAACGTTGCATCATCTTTAGTGAAAGTGCCTTTTAAGGAAGAACATCATTGGCCTGACAATTTGTGGAAACCGCATGTACCAGGCAGGTCGCAGCCAACAAATCGGCAGCTCCGCCAGGCGACAAGCGTTGCCGAACCAAGGCTTGATGATAAGCAAGCGCATCCATTTTCCAACGCGGATTCGCACTGCCGCCACGCGCCAGAAAATGCTGCGCATGATATTTGACTGTAGCGGCACCGGCAGCACCGCCACGATGATAGACATTGGTATCGCTGACATGCGCCATTAGTGAAAAAAATGCATCGATCTGTGCGCATTCGAAGCTGCGTCCGGCATCGAGCGTGCGCTGCATTGCCGGCAATGCCACTTCAAAAACAGAAGGCAAGCCGAGTGCCGCTTCCTCCCTGGCGCCGCTGGCGGCATATTGCACCGCTGCTTGCAAGCCGTGCGAATGCGGCGCAGCGGGAGCGTATGTACGTACTACTACTGCGTGCGTATGGGCGGCCAGTGCCTCACCCCATTGCAGCAGCAATGTGGCGCGTATGGAAGGGGCTGACAAAATGATACGGTGCCCACGGCAATAACCGATTGCGGCACACAATAACCCCAGACAGAAAATTGCACCACGATGCGTATTGATGCCGCCAGTTGCCATCAGCATGCGCGTTTCAGCCGTTACGCCCAGGCGCTGCAGGGTGCTAAATGGCGCAGCTGCCATGCCCGCTTCGGTGGTCTGGATGAAATAATGTCGCAGTGCGAAAAGGCTGCGCATGAAAGTCGCCGCCGTCATGTCGTCATGGCTGCCATTATCGACCAGCGATACCAGACCCGGCTTCGGATACAAGGCCAGTTCGGCATATAGACTGCGTACCGCAAGGCGACCAATCTGCGCGCAAAACGGGTACCTCGCTTGCGCGACGGATTGCATGCGGCTCGCTTGCCGCATTGCAGGATGCGGATTTGCGCAGATTTTTTGCCGCGTGACGGGAGTCAATCGGGGTCTTAATCCGGATATCAATGCATGCATGCTGTGTGCTCCGGCGTGACAAACGACGCCAGCAGCGCCGCCATCGTGGTCAACTGCACGCCGCGATTGCTTTTCACCAGCAGCCGAGGCCTATTTTCGTTGGCCTGTGCCCATTCTTTCCAAGCCACCGCCTGCCCCGATGGGAACACGATTTCGCCATCCAGCGGCAAGGTCTTGGCATAGCGCTGCAGCAGCGCGACGCCCGCCTCCAATTGCGGCTGGGTCTGGGGCGAAAACAGCAGGTCGATATCGGAACTGGCGCTGACATAGGATGCGCCCGTCAAGGCTTGCAGCGCGACGGAGCCATACACGCCAAACGCCAGATCATGCCGGGCCACCTGAGTCGCCAGCACCTGCAGCGCATCCCGCCAGTGCGCCGGCGCGGCAGCAATCACCGCATCGATGGCGAGCGGGCCGCGTATCTGGCGTACTTCGGCCTGCGGTGCGCGCAGCGCAATCCGTGCTTTGTGCCCGGTCAACGGATCGGGGGGCAGCGCGATGCCCAGACATACCTGATGCTCTGCCGTATCTGCATCGACATCGGCATCAACCCGCCGCACTATCGCCGGCCAGTCCGCCTGCTGCCAGCGTTCCAGTGCGGCATGACTGGATGGCGCTACGCTGTCTCGGCTGCTATTTCGGCAACTTTGCCAGCCTTGTGCACTGAGCCAGACCAGACTATGCCGCGCGAACATGGGTCCCCGACACCACCGCCTCCACCACCCGTTGCGCCAGCTTGCGCCCACCGCGCACCAGACCAAGTTCGGTGCGCCGGTCGACTGTATTCGCCTCGGCCAGCGCTTCTGCCAGTTGGGTTGCCAGATCGCCGTCCCAGATCGCTTCGATGCCGCCCATGCGCAGATAATTATCCGGGCCCGGCGCAAACACCGGGTTGTCCTTTGCCAGTTCGGTCAGTCTGTCCTCAGGCACCTTGGTGATACGCGCCATTGCCGCTAGTCCCATGACCCGAATAGTGGATTGCGGCAATGCATAACAGGCATCCGCCATCATCCCGCTGGTGATGAAACCGCCGGACAGCGCTTGATCGTAGACCAGTCCGATCACCTTATGCCGGCTGCGCCGTGCCAGCTCGATGCATTTGCCCAGGTGTGCCATATAGCTGTTGATGCCCAGCATTTCATCGCGATGGCGCAAGCGCTGGCCCTGGGTATCGACCAAAATCAAAATCGGCCGTTGCGGATAGTTGTGCACTACCTGCAATACGGCCTGCGCCTGCGCCAGCGCGATCTCGACCCCGATCGGCGCGTGGTTGGTGGTGCCGATGACGGCGACGGTTTTTCCAGCGACTTGCGCGCTGCCCGACAGGAAATGATCCTGCTCGGTAATCGTGTGGCCTGCGGGAAACAGTTGTGCGGCAAGCTTGTGCCATTCCATCATCGGACTCCCGGTTGCGGCGCTGCGAAATGCGGCACGCTCTGTTTGACCATCTCTATAAATTCGGCTGCTTCCAGCATGGGTACTGCCTGTGGATAGTCGATCCCCATGCAGCGCCAGATTTCCATCGGTTCGGATTGCGCGCCAAAATCCCGCAGCCGCGCTGCCAGCATTGCGTGTTCCGCATCCATTTCGGCTAGCGTCAAAGCCACCTCTTGCTGATGGCAAGCATGCATCGCATCGGCTGCCGCTTGCCGGAACGCCGCGATGTCATCGGCGACGATGGCTTGGCAATCGCCCAGCAGATAACGGTGCTTGCCGCCGCTGGTGCGCCACACCAGCGCCCGGTCGCGTGAATCGAATTCTTCCACGCCGTTCGCGGTTTCGATCACTTCCGGCCCCGACATCGCCAGCCGTCCTTCTTCCGACATCACGATGAAGTTGGCACAGCGCGCCACAATGCCCATGCCGCCGAAACAACCGTTCGAGCCGCCGATCAGTACGATCACCGGAACCCCTGCGGCGCGCGTTTTCAGCACTGCGCGCATTACTTCGGATACTGCGATCAGACCGGCGTTGGCTTCATGCAGACGCACCCCGCCGGTTTCCAGCAGCAGGATCACGGCCGACACGTTTTCTGCAATCGCCCGTTGCAATAGCCCAACCAGCTTGGCACCATGCACTTCGCCCACCGCCCCGCCCATGAAGCCGCCTTCCTGTGCGGCGGCAAACACGCGCTCGCCGTGCAGCAAGCCCTGCCCGATCACCACCCCATCGTCGAACGCAACTGGGGCATCGAGCTGCGCCAGATGCGGGCTGACGATGCGTTCCGATGGCGGCAAAAATTCCTCAAAGGAATGGTCATCCAGCAGGCCGTGGATGCGTTCACGGGCATTCGCTTCCAGATAGCTGCTCATGCACTGTGCTCCAGTAAGGCTTGCACCGCCTGATCCAGGCGCAGGCTGACCACCGCAGGGGTTGCGCCCATGTCGTTAATCGAAATGCGAATATCGGCCAGTTGCCAGCGCTGTTGGAAGTCCGTTATGACGGCGGCCCAAATGGCGTCGAAGCCGCGTGCTGCAGTGCTGATATCAACCGTGCAGGCGCCATCTTGGTCGGCGGCCTCAATCAGCACTTCCAGGTTGCCGGAGCCGACCACGCCGACCAGTTCCGGGCTAGCCGGAATCCGGCGCTGGCCGTTTTCAAAACGATAATTCAAGGTTTCCATGTATACCTCACCATTCACCAGTTTCTGAAACGCTTGGGCGGGTTGTACAACCCGCCGGATGCGCGCACCAGATCTTTCATTGTCTTGGCCGCCAGCAAATCCCTGGTCGCCAGCCGCTTGTCGATACCGAGGTCTTCCGGGCGTTGAATGATGCCGCGGTCGCGCAGGTTTTCGACCATGCGCCGGTCGCGCGCCATGCCGACCGGGGTGTAGCCGGCGACGCCGCGAATCGCCTGCTCGCGTTCTTCGTCGCTACGGCACAACAGCAGGTTGGCGATCCCTTCTTCGGTCAGGATGTGGGTCACGTCGTCGCCGTAAATCATCACCGGCGGGATGTCCATGCCGGCTTGCTGGCCCAGTTGCCAGGCATCGAGCTTGTCGACGAAAGCCGGCTGCATGTGCTCGCGAAAGGTTTCGACGATTTGCACCACTAGCTTCTGGCCACGCGGAATGGTGTTCTTGCCGGCGCGGGCCTGTTGCCCGGCTTTCAGCCAAGCCGGGCTGGCATGGCGCCGGCCGCGGGCATCGGCGCCCATGTTCGGCGCGCCGCCGAAGCCGGAGATGCGGCCCAGGGTTGCGGTCGATGAATTGCCCTGCAGATCGATTTGCAGCGTGGAGCCGATGAACATGTCGCAAGCGTAATGGCCGGCGGCCTGACACAGTGCGCGGTTGCTGCGCATCGACCCGTCCGGCCCGGTAAAGAATACGTCCGACCGCGCCCGGATATAGTCTTCCATGCCGAGTTCGGAACCGAACGAATACACCGATTCAACAAAGCCGGCTTCAATCGCCGGGATCAGTGCCGGATGCGGATTGAGCGCCCAGTGCTGGCAGATTTTTCCTTTCAGCCCGAGCGATTCGGCGTAGGTCGGCAACAGCAATTCGATTGCCGCAGTATCGAAGCCGATGCCGTGATTCAAGCGTTGCACCCCATATTCGGCGTAAATTCCCTTGATCGCCATCATCGCCATCAAGACCTGGATTTCCGAAATTTGCGCCGGATCCCGCGTGAACAGCGGCTCGATGTAATACGGCGTCGGCGCTTGCACCACAAAATCAACCCAGTCCGCCGGAATGTCGACGCGCGGCAGTACATCGACAATCTGGTTGACTTGCGCAATCACGATGCCGCTCTTGAACGCGGTGGCTTCGACGATTGCCGGTGTGTCTTCGGTATTCGGGCCAGTGTATAAATTGCCGTGCCGATCGGCCGCCTCCGCCGCAATCAGCGATACCCGCGGCGTCAGATCGACGAAGTAGCGGCCGAACAGTTCCAGGTAGGTATGAATCGCGCCGACCTCGATTTGGCCCGACTGCATCATCCTGGCCAGGCGCACCGCCTGCGGACCGGAAAATGAGAAATCGAGTTTGCGCGCAATCCCGCGTTGGAATACATCCAGATGCTCCGGCAGCGCCAGCACCGATAGCAGCAGGTGCAGACTATGGATGCGGCTAGCGTCCAGACCGGCCAACGCCTTGGCCAGAAAGTCGGCCTGCTTCTGGTTATTACCTTCCAGGCAGACCCTGTCGCCGGACTCCAGCACGCTGTAGAGCAAGTCGTCAATCCGCGCAGCAGGCAGCAGCTTGCCGCTCAACGCGTTGCCTAGCGCCGTGTGCGCGCGCAGCAGCCGCGCCGCGCGGTTACTCTGTTGCTGATTCCAGACGCGTTTAGGCTGACCCATTTACTTTCCTCCCATTAACACGTCAGGCAAGCCAGTTGCAATTCCGGGGAATAGGCACAATAGCAAAATCGCTAAAAACATCAACGCCAGGAATGGCATGGTGCCCTTGATGACATCCCCCAGCGGAATATCAGGAGCAATATTCTTAATGATGAAGATGTTCAGGCCAACCGGCGGGTGAATCAGGCCCATTTCCATCACCACTGTCATCACCACGCCGAACCAGATCAGGTCAAAGCCGGCTTCGCGCAATGGCGGCAAAATGATCGGTGCGGTCATCAGGATGATCGACACCGGTGGCAGGAAAAAGCCCAGCACCAGCACCATCAAGAGAATCACTCCCAGCAACAGCCATTTCGACAGATGCAAGTCGACCACCCATTGCGCGGCAGACTGGCTGATGTGCAGATAGCTCATGACATACGAATACAGTAATGACATGCCGATGATCATCAATAGCATTCCCGACTCTTTAACGGCCGAACTAAGGAATGGCACCAAGTCTTTCGGCCTCCAGAGCCCATATACGCTGGCGATCAGCACAATCGCCAACAACGCGCCCAGACCAGCCGTTTCAGACGGTGTTGCCAAGCCCCCATACAAAGCCACCATCACGCCAATCAGTAAAATCAGGAACGGCAGCACGCGCGGCAGCATCTCGATTTTTTGCGCGAATGTGAAATGCTCATCGTCCAGATAGGGTGATTTGGTGCCGCCGTTCTTATAGATTTCGTAGGCAATTTGATATTCCTTGCGGGCGCGGTACACCGCATAGCCTGCGAACAGCGCTACCAACAGCACGCCCGGCCCGATGCCCGCCAGAAACAACCGGCCCAGCGATTGCTCGGCGGCGACTGCATACAGGATCATCGTGATAGACGGCGGCAGCAAAATGCCCAGCGTGCCGCCGGCGGCAATAATGCCGGCGGCAAACCCGGGCGAATATCCGCGCCGGCGCATTTCCGGGATGCCGGCCGAACCGATCGCCGAACAGGTGGCAGGCGACGAGCCGGCCATTGCTGCAAACAGCGCACAGGCGAATACATTGGCAATCCCGAGACCGCCAGGGACGCGATTGAGCCAGGCATGAATTGCCGAATACAAATCCCGGCCTGCCGGCGACTTGCCAATCGCCGCACCCTTCAGAATAAAAAGCGGAATCGATAGTAGCGTGATCGACGCGATTTCCTCGTACACGTTTTGCGTCACGGTATCGAGCGATGACGCCGGCATGAAGAAGTACATGAAGCTGGTCGCCACTACGCCCAGTGCAAACGCAATCGGCATACCGGAAAACATCACGACTAACGTCGCAGTCCCATACAGGGTACCCAATACAAGTGGCGTCATGCTGCTTGCCTGGCGCCATTGATGTGGGTCAGTACCTGTGCCAGCAATTGCAGCGACAGCATGGTCATGCCCAGTGCCATTATCGAATAGGGAATCCACAGCGGCGGTGCAAACGTCGATGAGGTGGTCTGCCCTTCTGACCATGCTTCATGAAACAAGGCCCAGGATTTCCATGAAAAAAAAGCGCAGAACAGCAGCGACAAGAGATCCACAAGAAACAGACGGATTTTGTTGATCCCAGCTGGCAAAATCGAAGCCAGGGCTTCAATCCCGATATGACCCCGGTGCGATTGCACATAGGCCGCGCACAAGAAGATCACGCCGACCAGCATAAAAACCGAAGCTTCATCCTGCCAATCGGTCGGGATGCGAAAGAAATAACGCGCCACCACCGAATAGGTCAAAATTACAGAAGTGACAATCAGCGCTGCCATCGAAAAAAACAACGCCACTTTATTAAACCGTTCAAGCAGGCCGATGAAGACTGCTAATGCTGGATTGTTGAGGGCTGCAATTTTGGCCTGTGGCTCTGTTGCAAAGCCATGGCTCATAGCAGTTTCTCCGCCAGTTTCAGCAGATTGGCGCAATTGGCATTTCTGGCCGCGTAATCTTTCCATGCGGTAGTTCGGGCGATGTCTTGCCATTTTTTGACCACGGCGGCATTCAGGTCGCTTACCTTGGCACCGGCTTTTTGATACACGGCTGCGACTGCAATGTCATCGGCTTTTGCCGCTTTCAATGCGAACTGTTCCATATCCGCCCCGACTGCCATGATCGCCGCCTGCTGCTCCTTGCTCAAGCGTTCGTAGACCGTTTTCGACATCAGCAGCGGTTCAAACATATACCAGTAAGCCTTGTCGCGGCCGCTGGTCAGGTTCTTCGACACTTCCTCCAAACGGAAGGAAATCAGCGAAGTCGAGGACGTCATTGCCGCATCCATCGCGCCCGTCTGCATCGCCGCGTAGATTTCATTCGAGGGCAAGGTCACAACGGCTGCGCCGGCTTCTTTCAGAATCAGATCCATCTCGCGCGAGCCGCCGCGAATTTTTAAACCCTTGGCGTCTGCTGGTTCGATAATCGGTTTACTTCGGGAGGCTACACCGCCGGCCTGCCAAATCCAGCTGACGATGACGACACCTTTTTCCATCAGGATTCTGGACAGCTCTTTGCCCACTTCGGCGTTTTTCCATGCAGCACCTTGTTCGTATGAAGTTACCAGGCCAGGCATCAGGCCGATATTGACTTCCGGCACTTCACCGCCGGCGTAATTCAGCGGCACCAGTGAAAAATCCAGTGCGCTCTTACGCAATGCGGAAAATTGCGCATTGGTCTTCATCAGCGACGAGCCGGGATAAATATCAAACTTCAAACCGCCCTTGGTGCGCTTCTCTACCTCGGCGGCAAACATCCGTGTCAGACGGTCGCGGAAATCCCCCTCATTGATCGTGCCACCGGGAAATTGATGGGATATTTTTAGGGTAGTGACTGTTTGCGCCCAAGCCGGCAGCGTGGATAAAAAAGGGGCAACAGCAAGCGCACCAAGAATGGTTCTGCGTTTCGATGAAGTCATTTTGTCTTCCTCCTAATGGATGGATTAGCGTAAATTTGTTTTTTATTTAAACTTATGTATACAAGATTATATAAACTGAATGCAATGTCAAGTTCAAAATCACACTTTATAACGACTTATCAAATACAATATCGCCATGATGAAAATTTCAAAAAATATACCGGAGACGCTCCGTGAATCCATTGAAGAGATGATTGCGGTGGGTAAATTAAAGCCGGGTCAACATCTGGACGAGACTACGCTGGCTGCGCAATTCGGCGTTTCGCGCACGCCGATCCGGGAGGCTCTGATCCAGTTGGCGTCGATGGGTATCATCGTTATGCGCCCGCGTCGCGGTGCGGTGGTGGCCGACATCGGGCCGCAGCAGTTGATTGAAATGTTTGAAGTGATGGCAGAGTTTGAGGCAATGTGCGGACGGCTGGCAGCGCGGCGCATGTCGCCGGTCGAACACAGCGCGCTATTGACTGCGCACCAAGCTTGCAAGAAGGCGTGCGACGCCTCCGATCCAGACGAATATTTCTACAGGAATGAAACGTTCCACGAGCAAATCTACGCCGGCAGCCGCAATATATTTCTGGCGGAACAGGCCAGATCGTTGCATCGCCGGTTGCGGCCTTATCGGCGGCTGCAATTGCGGGTGCGTGACCGAACCAAGGTTTCCTATGCCGAACACGAACAGATCGTGCAGGCAATTATTGCCGGCAACAGCGATTTAACCGTCGAATTGTTGCGTCAACACATCACAGTTCAGGGCCAGCGTTTTGCCGATTTGATTGCATCCTTGCCATTACTCAACGAAAAAACCGCATAAGATCGCCAGCATACCCGCGCAGGCGCAAAATTGCGCCTGCCATCTATGACAAAATACAATGGAGTATGCCGAAAAACACTGCTATTGCCGCATATTTTTATTGATTTGTCAGTTTATACACGGATTAGTATAAGTGCAGTTTCAAAGTAACGTAGGGCGGGTGCAACCCGCGCCATTTGATTGCATGCAAAATGCGGGTTGCACCCGCCCTACAGCGCTGATTAATAATTTTATACACGGATTAGTATAGGTGCAGTTTCAAAGTTTTTTGGCAGCCACGGTCTGGAATCGGAAGATGCCGTCTGCGCCGGCAACGCGTTGCAGGCTGCCGTCAAACCACAACAAATGCAAATGCGCCAGCGCCTCGCCCAGCGCGAAAGTCAACTGGTGCGAATCGAGCGGGCGCAGGAACATGATCGGCACGATATCGGTTGCGGATTTCGGCTTGGCGCAGGCTGCCAGCACTTCGGCCAAACGGGCCTGGTGATGGTCGCTCAACTGCGCAATGCGGGTCGCCAAGCCGCGAAATGGCTTGCCGTGGCTGGGTAGCACCAGCGTCTCGGTTGGCAGTGTCAGGTATTTCTGCAATGAATCCAGATACTGTTGCACCGGATTGGATTCCGGCTCGACCGCAAACACCGAGACATTAGTCGAAATGCGCGGTAACACCATATCGCCGGCAATCAGCAGCGCATCCTCGACACAGGTCAACGCCGCATGCTCGGGCGAATGGCCGAAGCCGGTAATCACGCGCCAGTCGCGGCTGCCGATGCGCACCGTCTGGCCTTCCTGCAGGCGGTGATAGGCGGCAGGCACCGACGGCACCAGCGTCGGGTAATAACTCTTGCGCCCCCGCAAGGTCTCCAGCATCACCGGGTCGGTCAAGCCGTGCTGCTGGAAATGCGGCAGCATCGCGGTGCCGTCCACGCCCGGCAGCGCCGCTGACATCATGCATGCAAAGCTGTATTCGCCGGCCGTCATCCACAGCGGCGCATCCCAGCGGTTGCACAGCCAGTCGGCCAGACCGACGTGGTCTGGATGGCAATGGGTAGCAATCACCCGTAGCACCGGCAGGCCGCGCAGCTGGGTGGCGAAAATCGCTTCCCAGTTGGCGCGGGTAGCATCGTTGGAGATGCCGCAATCGATGATGGTCCAGCCGGATTGGCCCTGCAAACTATCCTCTAGCAGCCACAGGTTGATGTGGTTCAGCGCGAACGGCAAACCCATGCGCAGCCAGTGCAGCCCGGGGGCGACTTCAAACAAGGCGCCGGAGGCCGGCAAGCTGTCGCCGAACGGATAATCGAGTTGTGCTTCCAGAGCATTCATGGCGAGGTTTTCCTATTTTTAAATTCAGGGGTTAACACTGACGGCAAGCGCACCTATACAATGTGGTTGACGTTAACGTAAACTGTGATTCTAAATCAAATTCAACTGGCTGCCCCATGCCGACCTATACCATCACCGAACTGGCGCGCGAATTCGACATTACGCCGCGCGCGATCCGCTTTTATGAAGACCAGGGTTTGATCAGCCCGGCGCGCGAAGGTGTCGGCGGGCGCAGCCGAATCTATGGCGCACGCGATCGCACTCGCTTGAAACTCACGCTGCGCGGCAAGCGCCTCGGCCTGACCCTGCAGGAAATTAGAAGCCTGGTGGACATGTACGAGTCGCAGAAAGACACAGTCGCCCAGTCCCAGAGTTTCCTCGACGTGCTGACCCGACACCGCAAGACGCTGGAACAGCAGCGCGAAGACATCGAAGCCTCGCTGGCGGAAATCACCGCCCACGAAGCAGAATGTCGGCGCGTGCTGGCCGGCGGCAAACCGGCCAAGGCTCAATCGACACAAACTGCCGCAGCGACAAATGACGCCGACCTGGGTGCTGCAATCCAGCCTGAATAGTCAAAACATGACTGCTGCATGGTTGACGTTTACGTTAACGTCAATTGCAGGTATCATCTGCGTTCCAATTTCCCGATAGCCTCGGAGCACGCGATGCCAAATCCAATTTCATCCGAATCTGCTGCTACCCTAGTGGCGGCTAGTTTTGCGCAGCAAGGCGTGTTAATGGCGTGGCAGGCGCGCCTGGCCAGGGCTGCTGACGGCGCCTGCGAAATCGTGCTGCCAATGAGTGCGGCAGTGAGCCAGCAGCACGGCTTTTTCCACGGCGGCGTGATCGGCACACTGGCCGATGCAGCCGGCGGTTATGCGGCCAACACGCTGTTGATGCCGAGCCATGAATGTCTCTCGGCCGAGTACAAAATCAATTTCGTCGCGCCCGGCATTGGCGATACCTTGATCGCGCGCGGCAAAGTCCTGAAAGCCGGCAAGACGCTGGTGGTGTCCAGCGCCGAGGTTTTTGTAGTGAAAGATGGCGTTGAAAAGCTCTGCGCCATCATGCAGCAAACCCTGTTTGTAATTCCTGTACATTAATTCCTGTAAATTCCGATCCAACGTGAGGACGACATGCTCCACTTATCCGGCTTGAACTTTGACCACGGCGAAGATATCGCCGCGTTGCGCGACACCATCGCCCAATTCGCGCAAGCTGAAATCGCGCCGCGTGCGGCGGAAATCGACCGCAGCGACCAGTTTCCGATGGATTTGTGGAAGAAGATGGGCGACCTCGGCCTGCTCGGCATTACCGTCTCGGAAGAAGACGGCGGCATCGGCATGGGCTACCTGGCGCACATCATCGCGATGGAAGAGATTTCGCGTGCTTCAGCCTCAGTCGGCCTGTCGTATGGCGCCCACTCGAATCTGTGCGTGAACCAGATCAAGCGCAACGGCACGCCCGAGCAAAAAGCCAAATACCTGCCGCAGCTGATCTCCGGCGAGCATATCGGCGCGCTGGCAATGTCGGAGCCGAACGCCGGCTCCGACGTGGTCGGCATGAAGCTGCGCGCCGACTTGAAGGGCGACCGCTATGTACTGAACGGCAACAAAATGTGGATCACCAACGGCCCCGACGCCGATACGCTGGTGGTCTACGCTAAAACCGACCTGGAAGCAGGCCCGCGCGGGATGACCGCTTTCATCGTCGAAAAGAGCTTCAAAGGTTTTTCGATTGCGCAAAAACTCGACAAGCTCGGCATGCGCGGCTCGCACACCGGTGAACTGGTGTTCCGGGATTGCGAAGTGCCGGCCGAAAACATCCTCGGTGGCGTCGGACGTGGCGTCAATGTGTTGATGTCGGGCCTGGATTTCGAGCGCACCGTACTGTCAGGTGGGCCGCTGGGCATCATGGTCGCCTGCATGGATGTGGTGGTGCCGTACATGCATGACCGCAAGCAATTCGGCCAGGCGATCGGCGAATTCCAGCTGATGCAGGGCAAGCTGGCCGATATGTATTCGACCATGATGGCGTGCAAATCGTATGTATACGCAGTCGGCCAAGCCTGCGACCGGGCCAAAAATCCAGAGGCGGTGCGTGCGCTGCGCAAGGATGCGGCCGGCGCGATTTTGTACTCGGCTGAAAAAGCCACATGGATGGCCGGTGAAGCAATCCAGACTCTGGGCGGCAACGGTTACATCAATGAATATCCGGTCGGCCGCTTGTGGCGCGACGCCAAGCTGTATGAAATCGGCGCCGGCACCAGTGAAATCCGCCGCATGCTGATCGGACGCGAATTGTTTGCCGAGACGATGTAATAGTAGTAGGGCGGGTGAAACCCGCGCCGTTGGATCGCGCAAAAAGCGCGGGTTGCACCCGCCCTACCTTACTGATGTTTTCCGTGGATGCCCAATAGTGCTAAATTAGCCAGTTACAAACCCATCATAAAACCGGCATCCAACACCACCCCATGAACGCAGCCACCTTTCCCAAACTTTTATCGTCGCAAGTCGGCTATGACATGGCGCGCACCATGCTGGACGGCTTCGACAAGCATTACCGGCTGTTTCAGGAAGCTAGTCAAGCCGCGCGCGATCGTTTCGAGGCGCAGGACTGGCATGGGATGCGCCAGTTGCAGCGCGACCGTATCGCTTTTTACGATGCTCGCGTCAAGGAAGCGGTGGTAATCCTGGAAGACGAATACGACGCCGCTACGCTTGATGACGAAGTCTGGCAGCAAGTAAAGCTGCATTACATCGGCTTGCTGACCCGCTATCACCGGCCGGAGCTGGCCGAGACTTTCTACAATTCGGTGTTTACCCGGATGATGCACCGCTCGTATTACAACAACAATTTCATTTTCGTGCATCCGGCGGTGGCGACCGAATATATCGAAAACGACGAACCAGCCAGCCGCCCGACTTACCGCGCTTATTACCCGATTCAGGACGGCTTTGCCAAAACCATCGAACGCATCATCAACAACTGCGCGATGGCAATGCCGTTCGAGGATTTAGCGCGCGATGCCGGCTGGGTGGTGCGCGCTTTCGAGGATGAATTCGGGCCCACCGCGGCGGCCCAGAATTTCCAGATCCATGTGCTGAACGCCTTGTTTTACCGCAATAAAACCGCCTATGCGATCGGCCGCATCATCAATGACGACAAAGTGATCCCGCTGGCGCTGGCGATCCGGCACAACCCAAACGGCAGCTTGCGCATCGATACCGCATTGTTTCGCGAGCAGGATCTGGCGGTGGTGTTTAGCTATACGCATGCCTATTTTCTGGTTGAGATGGAGGTGCCGTCGGCTTTCGTGCAATTTTTGCGCACGTTGATGCCGCGCAAGCCAAAGGCTGAGATATACACTTCGCTGGGTTTGCAAAAACACGGCAAGAACCTGTTTTACCGCGATTATCTGCATCACTTGAAGCATTCCAGCGACGATTTCATCATCGCGCCCGGCATCAAGGGACTGGTCATGCTGGTATTTACCCAAGCCTCCTTCCCGTATGTGTTCAAGGTGATCAAGGATTATTTTCCGGCGCCGAAAGAAACTACCCGCGCCATCATCGAATCCAAATACAAGCTGGTGAAAGAGCATGACCGCGGCGGCCGCATGTCCGATACGCTGGAGTTTTCGAATGTCGCGTTCCCGCTCGGCCGCCTGGATCAGGCGCTGCTGCGCGAGCTGCAAACGCACGCGCCGTCGCAGATAGAAATCATCGGAGAGGAAGTCTTCATCAAGCATTGCTACATCGAACGCCGCATGACGCCGCTCAATATCTGGCTCCAGCAAGGCACCGATGCGCAGGTCGAGCATGGCATTATCGAGTATGGCAATGCTGTCAAGGAATTGATTTCTGCCAACATTTTCCCCGGTGACATGCTATACAAAAACTTTGGCGTGACCCGCCACGGGCGGGTAGTGTTTTACGATTATGACGAGATCGAATACTTGACCGATTGCGTGATCCGAAGGGTGCCGGAAGCACGCAACGAAGAGGAAGAAATGAGCGGTGAAATCTGGTACAACGTCGGCCCGCACGATATTTTTCCAGACACTTACCGCACCTTCCTGCTGGGCGATGCGCGGGTGCGCAAGTATTTCCTGCAGCACCATCCCGATTTTTTCGACCCGGACATGTGGCAGCGCTACAAGGATCAATTACTGGCCGGCCAGTACAGCGATATTTTCCCGTACACGCAGCAAGTCCGTTTCATTAACCGATATTGATGTTGTGCGTATTATTCAGTTCTTAGAAAATTTTCAGAACCACAATACTGCATTTCTTTATTTGTAGGGAGTATGCTTATAAATAGTGCTATTTCCGCATATATTTATTGCGGTATTAAAAAATACACATATTAGTATTTAGTAATCTTAATGTACTTTTTAGAGAGGTCTCAAATGCATGATCCAATCGTAATCGTCGGCGCGGCACGTACTCCATTGGGCGCTTTTCAGGGCGATTTTTCCTCTATTACTGCTAGTGAACTCGGCGCTGTTGCCATCAAGGCGGCAGTCGAGCGTTCCGGCGTCAACCCGGAATTGGTCGAAAACGTATTTTTCGGCAACTGCCTGATGGCCGGGCAAGGCCAGGCTCCGGCGCGCCAGGCCTCGATCAAGGCTGGCTTGCCGCTGTCTGCGGGTGCGGTCACGATGTCCAAGATGTGCGGTTCGGCAATGCAAGCCGCGATCTTCGCGTTCGACACCATCACTGCCGGCACCAATGAAGTAATCGTTGCCGGCGGCATGGAATCGATGACCAACGCGCCGTACCTGATCCCGAAAGCACGCGGCGGTTACCGCATCGGCCACGGCATGATCTACGACCACATGATGCTCGACGGTTTGGAAGACGCCTACGAAAAAGGCCGCTCGATGGGCACTTTCGGCGAAGAATGCGCGGCGCAATATGCATTTACCCGCGAGCAGCAAGATACCTTTGCGATGGAATCGGTGCGACGCGCACAAGCTGCTACCGCTGACGGCTCGTTCCAATGGGAAATCGCACCAGTCACCGTATCCGGTCGTGGCGGCGATGTGGTTGTCGAAAAAGATGAAGGCCCGCTGAAAGCCAAGCTCGACAAAATCCCCAATCTGAAACCGGCCTTCAAGAAAGACGGCACCATCACCGCCGCCTCGTCTTCCTCGATCAACGATGGCGCTGCTGCGCTGGTCATGATGCGCGAATCGACCGCCAAAAAACTCGGCTGCACCGTGCTGGCCCGGGTGCTGGCGCACGCCACTCATTCGCAAGCACCGAACGCTTTCGCTACCGCACCGGTCGGCGCAATTGCAAAACTGTACAAGAAAGTCGGTTGGAGCACGGCAGACGTCGATCTGTTCGAGATCAATGAAGCCTTCGCCGTGGTGCCGATGGCCGCGATGAAAGAGCACGGCATTCCACGCGACAAGGTCAACGTTCACGGCGGGGCGTGCGCACTGGGCCATCCGATTGGCGCATCAGGCGCGCGCATCATCGTTACGCTGATCGGCGCATTGAAAAAAACCGGCGGCAAACGCGGCGTCGCCAGCCTGTGCATCGGCGGCGGTGAAGCGACCGCGGTTGCAATCGAACTGGCGTAGGTAAGAAGTAGCGTAGGCCTGCGCTACTCCAAAAATTTTACAAAGGCAGCTCCTGACATGGTCTTATCCGAACAGCATCAAATGATTCGCGACGCATTGCGCGCATTTTCACAGGAACGCTTGCTGCCGAATGCCGCGCGTTGGGACAAGGAACATCATTTCCCGAAAGAAGAGTTGAAAGAGCTGGCCGCACTCGGCGCATTTGGCGTGGCTGTGCCGGAAGAACTGGGTGGCGCCGGGCTGGATTACCTGTCGCTGGCGTTGGTGCTGGAAGAAATCGCAGCCGGCGACGGCGGTACTTCGACCGTGATTTCGGTCAACAATTGCCCGGTATGCAGCATCGCGATGATGTACGCGAATGACGCGCAAAAAGAACAATGGCTGCGGCCGCTGGCCAAGGGCGAGATGCTGGGCGCGTTCTGCCTGACCGAGCCGCATACCGGCAGCGACGCCGCCGCCTTGCGCACTACTGCCAGCCCCGACGGCGACCATTACGTGATCAACGGCGTCAAGCAATTCATCACCAGCGGCAAGCACGCCGATGTTGCCATCGTGATGGCGGTCACCGACAAGGCAGCCGGCAAGAAGGGCATTAGCGCATTCTGGGTGCCGACCGACAGCCCCGGTTATATTGTGACCCGGCTGGAAGACAAGCTCGGGCAGCATTCGTCGGACACCGCGCAAATCCTGTTCGAGAATTGCCGCGTACCACGTGAAAATCTGATTGGCGCAGAAGGCCAGGGCTACAAGATCGCGCTCTCCGGCCTGGAAGGCGGGCGCATCGGCATCGCATCGCAAGCGGTTGGCATGGCACGCGCCGCATTCGAGGCTGCGCTGCTGTATGCGAAAGAACGCGAAAGTTTCGGCCAGCCGATCTTCAATCATCAATCGGTGCAGTTCAAGCTGGCCGATATGGCAACCCAAATCGAAGCGGCGCGCCAGTTGATCCAGCACGCGGCCAGCATGAAGGATGCGGGACTGCCGTGCCTGAAAGAAGCGGCAATGGCCAAGTTGTTCGCCTCCGAGATGGCGGAAAAAGTTTGTTCCGACGCGATCCAGATACATGGCGGTTACGGCTATGTAACTGACTTCCCGGTGGAGCGGATTTATCGCGACGTGCGGGTGTGCCAGATTTACGAAGGTACCAGCGATATCCAGAAAATCCTGATCGGCCGGGCGTTGTAGTAGCGTAGGCCTCCGTGCCTGCGCCGTGCCGCAGGCACGGAAGCCTTAATATTGTTTAAGAACCAAAAGGCTAACGCTACAAGCTTGCAGGCACGGAGGCCTGCGCTACTTGCCATGAATAATTTACAAATCTACCGCCGCAATTTACCGCACTGGCGCATGGATGGTGCGGTGTATTTTGTCACGTGGCGCTTATATCCGAGTCGCCCCACGTTGCAATCGGATGAGAAAACCAAGATTGTCGAAATACTGTGTCACTTTGAAACTGTGCGTTACCTGCTGATTGCCTATGTCGTTATGGATGATCATGTACATGTTGTCCTGCAACCAGCAGAGGCGGTTTCATTGCAACAAATCGTGCATAGCTGGAAATCATTTTCGGCACGCAAACTTCAGCAAGAGAATGGGCGTATTGGTGCGCTTTGGCAAAAAGAATCGTTTGATCGTATCGTCAGAGATGAAACCGAATGGCGTGAAAAAATTCAGTACGTTATGAATAATCCCTACAAGCGCTGGCCGGAAATGACCGAATACGCTTGGGTTTATCCAGTCGCCTAGGCCTCCGTGCCTGCGGCCCGGTGCGGGCACGGAGGCCTGCACTACTAAAAAGGACAAAGCAATGACAAAAAGCGATAAGCCCGCAGCGCCGGCCTGCTCTTGCGGCAGCAGCAGCGCGTTTGCCGATTGCTGCGCGCCTTTTCTTTCCGGCGCGCAAATACCGCCGACTGCCGAGGCGTTGATGCGTTCGCGATACAGCGCTTACACGCTGCGCGATGAGGCATATTTACTTGCGACCTGGCATCACGGCACACGGCCGCTGGCAGGATTATTCGATGACGATGTGGGTTTGACCTGGCTCGGACTTACCGTAAAATCGCCGTTGCGATTACGTTTACGTAAACGTCAAGATGCGCGTCAAGAGATGCACACAGACGCATCTAAAGATACAGAAGTGCGTGACGCCAGCGCAGACAGCGATGCCGTCGAATTTGTTGCGCGTTACAAAATCGGTGGCCGCGCCCATCGCTTGCATGAGGTTAGTCGTTTCGTGCGGGAACAGGGGCGCTGGTTTTATCTTGATGGTAATTTTTCAGAGCGATTGAATAGCAAATGACAGATCCAATGACGAACTTAACAAACTTAACCACCAGCTACGACCAAGGTGAACGCGACAGCGCCTTGATCGAACAGACCATCGGCAATTTTTTCGACGCGATGGTGGCGCGGGTACCGGACAACGAAGCGCTGGTTTCCTGCCACCAGAACATTCGCTATACCTACCGCGAATTGCAAACCGAAGCCAGACGTCTGGCTAGCGCGCTGCTGCAACTGGGCCTTCAACATGGCGACCGCATCGGCATCTGGTCGCACAATAATGCGCAGTGGTTATTGACCCAACTCGCCACTGCCAATATCGGCGTGGTGCTGGTCAACATTAACCCCGCCTACCGCATAGCGGAGCTGGAATACGCGCTCAACAAGGTTGGCTGCAAGGCCTTGATTGCAATGCCCGAATTCAAGCACAGCAACTATATCGAGATGATCCAGACGGTGGCCCCGGAACTGGCTAGTTGCGAACCTGGGGCGCTCAATTCCCCCCGTCTGCCCGATCTGAAAACCGTGATCCACCTGGGTCGGCAGGACGTCCCGGGCATGCTGCGTTTTACCGATTTTATCGCCCGCGGCGATGCGCAAGATGCGCGGCTGGCGCAAGTCGCCGCCACGCTGGATGCCTACGACCCGATCAATATTCAGTTCACCAGCGGCACCACCGGCTTCCCCAAAGGGGCCACGCTAACCCACCGCAATATCCTGAATAACGGCTTCTTCGTCGGTGAGGCGATGCGCCTGACCGGCTCCGACCGGCTGTGCATACCGGTGCCGCTGTATCACTGTTTCGGCATGGTGCTGGGCAACCTGGCTTGCCTGACGCATGGTGCGACCATCGTCTATCCGAATGACGGTTTCGAGCCGTTGTCGGTATTGCAGGCGGTGCAGGGCGAGCGCTGCACCGGCCTGCATGGGGTGCCGACCATGTTCATCGCGATGCTCGATCATCCGCGCTTTGCCGAATTCGATCTGTCGACGTTGCGCACCGGCATCATGGCCGGCTCGCCATGCCCGATTGAAGTGATGAAGCGCGTGATGCGCGACATGCATATGGCCGAAGTCACGATTGCCTACGGCATGACCGAGACCAGTCCAGTCAGTTGCCAGAGCAACGCCGACACGCCGCTGGAACAGCGCGTGGCCACCGTCGGTCGGGTTCAGCCGCATTTGGAAGTCAAGATAGCCGACCCTGAATCGGGCTTGACAATGGCCCTCGGCGGCACCGGCGAACTCTGCACCCGCGGCTATTCGGTAATGCACGGGTACTGGGGCGATCTGGAAAAAACCCAAGAGGCGATTGACGCTGACGGCTGGATGCATTCCGGCGACCTGGCCACCATGGATGTGCAAGGCTATGTCAACATCGTCGGCCGCATCAAGGACATGGTGATTCGTGGCGGTGAAAATATTTACCCGCGTGAAATCGAGGAATTCCTGTTCCGCCATCCGGCGATTCAGGATGTGCAGGTGGTCGGCGTACCGGACCTGAAATACGGCGAGGAACTGTGCGCCTGGATCGTGCTGCGGCCCGGTGCAATCCTGGATGACGTGGCGTTGCGGGCCTTCTGCGACGGCCAGATCGCTTATTACAAGGTGCCGCGCTATATGCGCTTTGTCGATGCGTTCCCGATGACCGTAACCGGCAAGGTACAGAAATTCAAGATGCGCGAAGCGATGAAAGAAGAACTCAAGCTGGATGAACCAAAAACCACCTGATGCGCGTAGGCCGGGTGCAACCCGCACTGTTTGATCGCATGCAAAATGCGGGTTGCACCCGCCCTACGGTCCTACGTTTAAAATATAGGGGTATGCCAAAAAATGATGCCATTTCCGCATATATTTATTGCGGTATAGATTTATACAATGCCTAGTAATGTAGGGCGGGTGTAACCCGCGCTGAATCAAGAGTGCACACGGGTTGCACCCGCCCTACGCGCTGAATAGTTACAACATAAGACACGTAAAAAAAGGATGCGGCAATGCCCCAACTGACAAGCACACTGAATACCCGTTCGGACGATTTCAAGGCTAATGTGGCCGCGATGCAGATCATCGTCGACGACCTGAAAGCCAAAGTCGCCAAGATTGCCGAAGGCGGCGGCGAAGCGGCGCGCAAGAAACACATCGCCCGCGGCAAATTGCTGCCGCGCGAGCGGGTGCAGATGCTGCTCGATCCGGGCACGCCGTTCCTGGAATTCTCGCAATTGGCCGCGTTCGACATGTATCACAATGCCGCGCCGGCGGCCGGCGTGATTACCGGCATCGGCCGCGTGGCCGGGCAGGAATGCGTGATCGTCTGCAACGACGCCACCGTCAAGGGCGGCACCTATTACCCGCTCACGGTCAAGAAGCATTTGCGTGCGCAGGAAATTGCCGAGCAAAACAAGTTGCCGTGCATTTACCTGGTGGATTCCGGCGGCGCCAATTTGCCGAATCAGGATGAGGTATTCCCCGACCGCGATCATTTCGGCCGCATCTTCTACAACCAGGCCAATCTGTCGGCCCAGGGCATTCCGCAAATCGCGGTGGTGATGGGTTCTTGCACCGCCGGCGGCGCGTATGTGCCGGCGATGAGCGACGAATCGATCATCGTCAAGGATCAGGGCACGATTTTCCTCGGCGGTCCGCCGCTGGTGAAGGCTGCCACCGGCGAAGTGGTAAGCGCCGAAGATTTGGGCGGCGGCGATGTGCATACGCGCTTGTCGGGCGTGGTCGATCATCTGGCGCAAAACGACCTGCACGCACTGTCGCTGGCACGTACCATGGTCTCGAACCTGAACCGCCAGAAAAAACACGAGATGGCATTGCGTGAGCCAAGCGAACCCAAGTTTGCCGCGCACGAGTTATACGGCGTAATCCCGACCGATACCCGCAAACCGTTCGACGTGCGCGAAGTAATCGCCCGCATCGTCGATGGCAGCGATTTCGACGAATTCAAGGCGCGCTACGGCACTACGCTGGTGTGCGGTTTCGCCCACATCCACGGCATGCCGGTCGGCATCATTGCCAACAATGGCATTTTATTCAGCGAATCGGCACTGAAAGGGGCGCACTTCATCGAACTGTGCTGCCAGCGCAAAATTCCACTGGTATTCCTGCAAAACATCACCGGTTTCATGGTCGGGCGCAAGTACGAAAATGAAGGCATCGCCCGCAACGGCGCCAAGATGGTGACTGCGGTGGCGACTGCCGCAGTGCCGAAATTTACCGTCATCATCGGCGGTAGCTTCGGCGCCGGCAATTACGGCATGTGTGGCCGCGCGTTTTCGCCGCGCTTCCTGTGGATGTGGCCGAATGCACGGATTTCTGTGATGGGCGGCGATCAGGCCGCCGGCGTGCTGGCTACTGTCAAGCGCGACGGCATCGAACTCAAGGGCGGCGAATGGAACGCGGAAGAAGAAGCCGCCTTCAAGCAACCGATCAAGGAGCAATACGAACATCAGGGCCATCCGTATTACGCCAGCGCCCGGCTGTGGGACGACGGTGTGATCGACCCGGCCGACACCCGCATGGTGCTGGGATTGGGATTGTCGGCCGCGCTGAATGCGCCGATTCCCGATACCAAGTTCGGCCTGTTCAGGATGTGATCATGGACTATCAAACCATTGAACTGCAACGCGACGGCCACGCTGCGTTGGTGATCCTGAATCGCCCCGAAGTGCGCAACGCCTTTAACGAAATCACGATCGCCGAAATCACCCAGGCCTTCCTTGAAATCAGCATAGACACCAGCATCCGCGCGGTCGTGCTGGCGGCCCGCGGCCCGGCGTTTTGCGCCGGAGCCGATCTGAACTGGATGCGCAAGATGGCCGACTATACGCAGGAAGAAAACCGTGCGGATGCGGCCCAACTGGCGCAAATGCTGCGCGTCATTTACGAATGCCCGCAGCCGGTAGTGGCCAGGGTGCAGGGCGATTGCTATGCCGGCGGCATGGGGCTGATAGCCGCGTGCGATATCGCGGTGACGGTTGAGGAAGCTAATTTCTGTCTCTCCGAAGTCAAGCTGGGGCTGATTCCGGCCACAATTTCGCCCTATGTGATCCGTGCCATGGGCGAGAATGCGGCGCGCCGCTACTTCCTCACCGCCGAACGATTTACGGCGGAAGAAGCGCTGCGCATCGGTCTGGTGCAGGAAGTGGTGGCCCTGCATGCGCTGGATGCTACGGTGACTGCCATCGTCAAGTCATTAGCAGGCAATAGCCCGAACGCGGTGCGACAAGCGAAACGTCTGGTGCGCGAAGTCGGTGGCAAATCGATCAGTAGCATCTTGATCGCCGACACAGTCGAAAGCATCGCCCAAATCCGCGCCTCCGAGGAAGGCCGCGAAGGCGTGAGCGCCTTTTTGGAGAAGCGCAAGCCGAGCTGGTTGGGGTGATGTTGTTGGTTTCGCTATTTTTGGCATGAAGGCCGGGGTCGGCCCACGGGTCCACTTCTGCGGCTTCCCTTCCTTGCGGTCAGAAACCTTTGCTGCACCCCTGCCCCTTCCCGTCAGCGGCAGAGGAAAGCAACAACCAGACAAATATTTTTTGGAGCAGTGTTGGGATCAAACAAACAATCCGATTGGGTGGCACGCAGCTTGAGCAGTGTCTGGCATCCGTGTACCCAGATGCAGCATCATGAAAACGTACCGCTGATTCCAGTCAGCCACGGCCGTGGCGCCTGGCTCTACGATCAGAACGGCCGGCGTTATCTGGATGCGATCAGTTCGTGGTGGGTCAATCTGTTCGGCCACGCCAACCCGCGCATCAACGCGGCGCTGAAGGACCAGCTCGATAAGCTTGAACATGCAATGCTGGCCGGTTTTACGCATGAGCCGGTGATCGAATTATCCGAGCAGTTGTCGGCCCGCACCGATCATGTATTGGGGCATTGCTTTTACGCTTCGGATGGTGCATCGGCGGTCGAGATCGCGTTAAAAATGAGTTTTCATGCATGGCGCAATGCCGGCCTGACCGACAAACAGGAATTCGTTTGCCTCAAGGGCAGCTATCACGGTGAGACAGTCGGTGCGTTAGCCGTGACCGATGTGGCCCTGTTTCGCGATGCCTACGGCCCGCTGCTGCGGCAGGCGCACGTGGTGGCGTCACCCGACGCGCGCGCAGCGCAAGAGGGCGAAACGGCGCTGGACGTGGCGCGCCGAGCGGCCCAGGATTTGGCGCTGCTGCTCGAACAACGCGCCAGCCATATCGCCGCCGTCATCATCGAGCCGCTGGTCCAGTGCGCGACCGGCATGGCGATGCATGACCCCGAATATTTGCGTCTGGTACGCGCGCTTTGCGACCGCCATCAGGTGCACGTAATCTTTGATGAAATCGCGGTTGGCTGCGGCCGCAGCGGGACTTTTTTCGCCTGTGAGCAAGCGGCCGTTTGGCCTGATTTTCTATGCTTGTCGAAAGGCATTAGCGGCGGCTATTTACCGTTGTCGCTGGTCATGACGCGTGAAGCAGTGTTTCAAGCTTTCTACAGCACCGACGTGACACGCGGATTCCTGCATTCGCATTCCTATACCGGCAATCCGCTGGCCTGCCGGGCTGCGCTGGCGACGCTGGCGATCTTCGATGAAGATGATGTGGTGAACCGTAATCGCGACCGTGCCGCCCGTTTGACTGCGGCTCTGGCGCCACTCGCGACACATCCGAAAGTGCGGCATTTTCGCCAGCGCGGCATGATCTGGGCATTCGATGCAGTGGTCGAGGATGTGTCTGCGGCCGCCACTTTTTCACGCCGGTTTTTTGTTGCTGCGCTGGAGCAGGAACTGCTGTTGCGCCCGATCGGACGCACGGTATATCTGATGCCGCCTTACATACTCGACAATGCAGAAATCGATGGTCTGGCGGCGCGCACCCAAACCGTGTTTGAACAGGTGATTGGCGCCTTGAAGTGACAACAAGGAAACAGAATCGATGGAATTAATAGCCCGACTTGACCAACAATTGCAGTCGCTAGATGAACGCAGCCTGCGCCGTACCCGACGCGTGGCCGATACGCCGTGCAGCCCATGCGTGCAGGTCGACGGCCGCCCGATGCTGGCATTTTGCAGCAATGACTATCTCGGATTGGCAGCCCATCCGCGCCTGATCGAAGCGCTGCGCGAAGGGGCGACAAAATACGGCGTCGGCAGCGGCGCTTCGCATTTGATCAGCGGCCATTCGCGGGCGCACGCAGTACTCGAAGAACGGCTGGCGGAATTCATGTCGCCGCATCTGGAATCGGCGCGCGCACTGTATTTTTGCACCGGCTACATGGCCAATCTGGCGATGCTGACGGCGCTGGCGGCAGGTGATGCCGACGCAGAGATTTTTTCCGAATCCCTGAACCATGCATCACTGATCGACGGTGCCCGGCTCTCGCGTGCGACTGTCACAGTCTATCCACATGGCGATACTCCGGTGCTGGCTACGATGTTGGCGGCTAGCACTGCCGCCACCAAATTGGTGGTTACCGACAGCGTGTTCAGCATGGATGGCGACATGGCGCCGCTACCCGCCCTGCTGGCGTTGTGCGAGCAGCATGGAGCCTGGCTGGTGGTGGACGATGCGCACGGGTTTGGCACCCTGGGCGCCAACGGTCGCGGCGCACTGGAACATTTCAATTTGCGCTCGCAGAACCTGGTGTATATGGGCACTTTGGGTAAGGCGGCCGGTGTCGGCGGTGCCTTTGTCGCGGCCCATGCCAGCGTGATTGAGTCGATAGTGCAGCGCGCCCGGACCTACATCTATACGACTGCCGCCGCCCCGGCGCTGGCGCATGCGTTGTTATCCAGTCTTGATATTATCAAAGGTGCGATCGGTCGCGAGCGGCGCGCCCATCTGCAGGTACTGATCGCGCAATTGCAGCAGGGGCTGACATTGCGGCGCTGGCAGCGGATGCCGTCCGAGACCGCGATTCAACCGCTGTTGATTGGCGAAAACGACGAAACGATGCGACTCGCTGCCGCGCTATATGCGCAGGGTTTGTGGGTACCTGGAATTCGTCCTCCGACAGTGCCGGTTGGTACCGCGAGACTGCGCGTCACCTTGTCGGCAGCCCATACCGAGCAGGATGTAGCGCAGCTGATCACGGCGCTCAATCAATTAGAAAGTGAAAGCTGGTATGGCTGATATTGCGCTGCGTTTCTCGTGTTTCGTCACGGGCACCGATACCGACATCGGCAAGACCCTGATCGCGAGCGCACTGTTACAGGCGCTAACGCAACGGGGTGTGAAGGCTGTCGGCATGAAACCGGTCGCTGCGGGTGCGACGCTGCGTGACGACGTTTGGCACAATGACGACGCCGATAGTCTGGCCGCTGCCGGCAATCTCAGCCTGCCGCCCGCGTTGACCACGCCCTATCTGTTGCGCATCGCGGCGGCTCCGCACATTGCCGCCGCGCGCGAAGGCAAAGTCATTGAGCTGGCCCCTATTCTTGATTGTTACGCGCAATTAACGGCAGCAGCGGATGCCGTCGTGGTGGAAGGCGTAGGCGGTTTTCGCGTGCCCTTGTCGGATAGTTTTGATACCGCCGATCTGGCGCAGCAACTTGGCTTGCCGGTGATATTGGTGGTCGGACTGCGGCTTGGTTGCCTCAATCAGGCATTGTTGACGGCTGAGGCAATCGCCGCACGCGGTTTGACGCTGGCCGGTTGGGTCGCCAATCAGGTTGAGGTCGGCATGTCTTACGGCGAGGATAATGTCGCGGCACTGTCGGCCCGCATTGCGGCGCCGTTATTGGGCTGTGTGCCGCGTCTGGTGGAACCGTCACCTGCTGCTGCGGCCGCTTGTCTGGACTTTACCGGTCTGCCGGGTTGGCCGGCATAGTACTTTACAGGTTAGGCTGACGCCTTATTAGCCCAAGCTACACAGATCAATCGGTACTGTTCAGGTCGAAATACTCCGAATTCACTGTATCCATGTTGAAGGAATTGCTCATGTCTCATTCTCCCACCGCTCGCTCTGTTGCGTTTCATCCGACTACCAAGGCCATCACCGTTCCCCACAATGCCACCTGGCCGGTCGATGATGTGCTGGCGTTATTCGAATTGCCGTTCAATGATCTGATGTATCGGGCGCAGCAAACGCATCGCACCCATTTCCCAGAGGGTGATGTCGAGCTGGCGACGTTGCTGTCGATCAAGACCGGCGGCTGCGAAGAAGATTGCGGTTATTGTCCGCAAGCGGCGCGTTACGACACCGGCGTCGAAGCCAAGAAAATTCTGGAGCTGGACGAAGTGCTGGACGCTGCGCGTGAAGCCCGTGCCAGCGGCGCGACGCGTTTTTGCATGGGTGCGGCCTGGCGCTCGCCGAAAGAGCGCGACCTGGAAAAAGTCGAAGCGATGGTGCGCGGCGTCAAGCAACTCGGCCTGGAAACCTGTGCCACGCTGGGCATGCTGGAAGCCGGCCAGGCCGACCGATTGAAGCAGGCCGGACTCGATTACTACAACCATAATCTGGATACTGCCCCGGAATTTTACGATAACGTGATTTCCACGCGTGAATATCAAGACCGCCTGGATACACTGGGGCAAGTACGCAATGCGGGACTGAAAGTGTGCTGCGGCGGCATCGTCGGCATGGGCGAATCGCGCCAGCAACGCGCCGGCCTGATCGCGCAGTTGGCGAACCTGAATCCGTATCCAGAATCGGTGCCGGTGAATCATCTGGTGCAGGTTGAAGGCACACCCTTATATGGCATCGATCCGCTCGATCCGATCGAATTCGTGCGTACTATCGCGGTGGCGCGCATCACGATGCCGAAAGCGCGCGTGCGGCTGTCAGCCGGCCGCCGCCAGATGGGCGAAGCGGTACAGGCGATGTGCTTCCTGGCTGGCGCCAACTCGATTTTTTACGGTGACAAACTGCTTACCACCGGCAACCCTGAAGCCGGGGACGACCGCGCCATGTTGGCAAAACTCGGTTTGAAGACCCATGCCTCGACCCTGACCGAAGCGCGGAAAGAGCGCTGCGGCGGATGACTTAACAAAGTAGTGCGGGTCTGTGTGCCTGCGCCCTGCAACTCAATGCAGGCACGCAGACCTGCACTACACATTGCTTCTAATCGCAGGCGCGACAGGCCTGCACTACACTCAGAAAGATTCCACATGTTCACCAAAATCCTGATCGCCAACCGTGGCGAAATCGCATGCCGTGTAGCCGCTACCGCCCGCAAGATGGGCATCAAGACCGTCGCGGTATATTCAGAGGCCGATGCCGGCGCAAAGCATGTCGCGGTGTGCGACGAAGCGGTTTGCATCGGCCCGGCAGCAGCCAAGGAAAGCTATTTGTGCGCCGATAAGATCATCGCGGCAGCCCTTGCAACCGGCGCGCAGGCGATCCATCCGGGTTATGGTTTCCTGTCGGAAAACAGCGATTTCGCAGACGCCTGCGTTACAGCAGGACTGGTCTTCATCGGCCCGCCGGCCTCAAGCATTCGCGCCATGGGGTCCAAATCTGCCGCCAAGTCGCTGATGGAAAAAGCCGATGTGCCGCTGGTACCGGGCTACCACGGCGACAATCAGGATGCCGATTTTTTGCAACTTGAAGCCGACAAAATGGGCTATCCGGTATTGCTCAAAGCCAGCGCCGGCGGCGGCGGCAAGGGTATGCGCGTGATCGAAAAATCGGCCGATTTCAAGGCTGCATTGGCCTCATGCAAGCGCGAAGCGATCAGTTCATTCGGCGACGACCGGGTGCTGGCTGAAAAATATTTGCAGCGTCCGCGCCATATCGAAATTCAAGTGTTCGCCGACACGCATGGCAATTGCGTATACCTGTTTGAGCGCGATTGCTCGGTGCAGCGCCGCCACCAGAAAGTGCTGGAAGAAGCACCGGCGCCCGGCATGACGCTTGAGCGCCGCGCCGCAATGGGTAATGCCGCCGTGGCCGCAGCAAAGGCAGTCGGCTATGTCGGCGCCGGCACGGTCGAATTCATTGCCAATCAGGATGGCTCGTTCTATTTTATGGAGATGAATACTCGCCTGCAAGTTGAGCATCCGGTCACCGAAATGATTACCGGCACCGATCTGGTCGAGTGGCAATTGCGGGTCGCCGCCGGCGAACCTTTACCAATGCTGCAGCACCAGCTGAAGCTGCACGGCCACGCGATAGAAGCGCGGATTTATGCGGAAAATCCTGAAAAAGGTTTTCTGCCGTCAACCGGCACCCTCAAGCATTTGCGCACGCCGTCTGCGGTCACTTTCGAATTGGGAAATGCATCTATTCCCGCTGCGGTGCGCATCGACAGCGGCGTGCGTGCCGGCGACACTATTTCGCCGTTCTACGACCCGATGATCGCCAAGCTGATCGTCTGGGGCGAAGACCGCGACGAAGCGCTGGCACGCATGGCGCAAGCCTTGTCCGAATACCAGATCGTCGGCCTGGCGAATAATATTGCGTTCCTGCAGCGCTTGATCGCAAGCCAGTCGTTCTCCAGCGCCGATCTGGATACCGGCTTAATCGAGCGCAACGGTGATGTGCTGTTTCCGGCGGCGGCCCCAGTCTCAATCGATGTGCTGGCGCTGGCAGCGGTGGCTTTAGTGACTTCGGAAAAATCGGCGGCTGCGAATGACCCGTTCGGAAACATTAGCGGCTGGCGCATGAATAGCGTATTGCAGCGTACCCTGCATTTTGCCGATGCGGCGCTGGACGATGCCGAGGCGCAGCCGCTCACCGTGGAGTATCAATCTGACGGCTGGCAAATTGGACTAGGCACTGCATCGATCAAGGCGACTCTGGGCCTGCATGACAACAGCGACTTCAGACTGACACTGGACCAGCGCGCGGTGCGCGGCTCGGTGGTGCGCGACGGCGATGTATTCCACGTCTTTGCAGGTGGCGGCCGCACCGCGCTCAACTACAACGACCCGCTGGCGCATGCCGGCGCAGCGGAAGCCGATGGCGGCCGCTTGACTGCGCCGATGCCGGGTAAAGTGGTGGCGGTACTGGTTGAAAAAGGCCAGCACGTCAAAAAAGGCGAACCGCTGGTGATTATGGAAGCGATGAAAATGGAGCACACCATCGCCGCTCCTGGCGACGGCATGGTCGAAGAAGTGTTGTATACGATTGGCGATCAGGTTGCCGACGGAGCGCCGTTACTGGCGTTCAAACTTGCATAATCACTGATACCCACTTTCCACGTAAAATGCGCCGGAATCCGTAGGTTGGGTGTGTGGCTTCATCGCGAACTTGCAAAACTGCCCCGACATTTGCGGCTACGAATGTCGGGTTACGCTAAGCTAACCCAACCTACAAAAATAGCATTCAATCCTTTTCTAATTTTTCTTATGCAGATTTTATTTTATAGTTCCGACGGCAAGCCGCAATCTTGGCTAGACGCCTTGTCGCAAGCCTTGCCGCAGGCCCGCGTGCAAGTTTGGCAGCACGGCATGGGCGCAGCAAATGTGCTGCCGGCCGATTACATCGTGGCCTGGAAACCGCCGGCTGCCATGCTGGCCGGTCATGCCGGTTTGAAGGCGGTATTCAATCTCGGCGCGGGAGTCGATGCGATTCTGCAACTGGGCGCTGCGCTGCCGCCGAACGTGCCTATCGTGCGACTGGACGACGCCGGCATGGCAGTGCAAATGGCGGAATACGTAAGCTACGCAATCCTGCGTCATTTCCGCCGTTTCGATGACTATGAAGCGCAAAGACGGGCTGGCATCTGGCGGCCACTGCGGCCGCATGACAAGCACAATTTCACGGTCGGCATCCTCGGTCTGGGCGTGCTCGGTAGTCGAATTGCCAGAGCGGTGCAGCACTTCGGTTTCCCGCTGCGCGGCTGGAGTCGCAGCCGCAAGGACTTGCCGGGCATGACGTGTTTTGCCGGCGAAGAGGAACTGGATGATTTTTTGCAAGGTAGCCAGGTTCTGGTTTGCATTTTGCCCCTGACCGCCGAAACCACGCAAATCCTCAGCCGCAGCAGATTGGAAAAATTGCCAAAAGGCGCATACCTGATCAACGTCGCCCGCGGCGCGCATGTGGCAGAATCGGACTTGCTGGCGTTGATCAAATCGGAGCATCTGGCCGGCGCGACGCTCGATGTGTTCCGCACCGAAGCGCTACCGCCGCAACACCCGTTCTGGCAGGAACCGCGCATCGCCATTACGCCGCACATCGCCGCGCTGACTTTGCGCGAAGAAAGCATTCGCCAGATCGCCGAAAAAATCCAGGCGTTGGAACAGGGCGAACCTATCGTCGGAATCATCGATCGAAGCAAAGGGTATTAAACAATCGAGCGCTCACAATGACGTTGCAGGTGCGAATTTATTCGCATCAGCGCGCACGGAGTAGTTAAGAGTGCGAATAAATTCGCACCTACCGCGCTGCATCGGTTTCAGGCTGCAGGCACGGAGGCCTGCACTACTTTCACATCAAGGACACATCCCAATGAATCCATCCAGCAATCTCCCGCAACAAGTCAAGATCGTCGAAGTCGGCCCACGCGACGGCTTGCAAAACGAACAGGAAACCATTTCGGCCGAGGTCAAGATCGAACTGGTCAACCGCCTCACGCAAGCCGGTTTTATCAACATCGAAGCGGCCTCTTTCGTGTCGCCCAAGTGGGTGCCGCAAATGGAGACATCGGCCGAAGTAATGGCCGGCATCACGCGCAAGCCGGGCGTGGTGTATTCGGTGCTGACGCCGAACATGCAAGGCTTTAAGGCTGCGCTTACAGCCAAGGCGGATGAAGTGGTGATCTTCGGTTCAGCCTCCGAAGCCTTTTCGCAAAAGAACATCAATTGCTCGATTGCCGAATCGATCGAACGTTTCCGCGACGTCGCGCTCGCCGCCAAGCAACACGGTCTGCGTTTGCGCGGCAGCATCAGTTGCGCGTTCGGCTGTCCGTATCAGGGCGAAGTATCGGCCGATGCGGTGGCCGATGTAGTGCGTCGCATGCGCGAACTGGGCTGCGACGAGATTGATATCGCCGACACCATTGGCGTGGCCACTCCGCTGAAAGTGCATGCGATCATGCAGCGCGCTGCGCAAGAGTTTCCGCTGAGGCAGCTATCAGGCCACTTCCACGATACTTACGGTCAGGGCATCGCCAACATCTACGCCAGCCTCGAAGTCGGCGTGTCGATTTTTCATTCCTCGGTGGCGGGGCTGGGCGGCTGTCCGTATGCGAAAGGCGCTACTGGTAATGTCGCCACCGAAGACGTGCTGTTTTTGATGCAGGGCTTGGGCATCGCCACCGGCATCGACCTGGACGCAGTGGTCGACGCCGGCCAGTTCATCTCGCAGCATCTGGGACGCAAGGCAGTCAGCCGCGCTGGCAATGCGCTGGCGGCCAAGCGCGCCGGTTGATCGTTAATTTATACTGCGTGCCAACCGATTTTAGCATGTTGTGCTTAAGGCTCCAGGCGGGACATATGAAGGGCGAAAGCGTTAATGTGGCTGTTTTTTGATTTGTAGGATTTTTCAACTGATCGCTACGACATAATCATGAAATCGTTCTGCTGTTTCGTAATCTAACGTCTTGTGAGGTCTTGTATTTAACTGCAGAGCAATGGCATTGAGCCCTTCTTGCAAAGACAAGCGGGGTGTCCCGCTTGACCGCGATGTTAGGCATTCCGGTCACTTGTTGCCCCGAAAAAAAATACCGAACTTGGCAAGTAGCAAAAGTACGGTAGGCCAGAAAACTGTATTGAGTATGTCGTGCAAACTTGCGCCCCAGCGCCAATACCCCAGGCTAGCAACGTCATCTCGCATATCAAACATTTCCCCTGCAACGGCTATAGCGACGACTACAAGCCACGGGACAATAGAACGAAGCGGTTTGCGTAATACCGCAGCCATTGCAAGAAATCCCGCAAGACCAACATAGATGTGAAGCGCATCTTTAGATAGCCCCGTAGCGGCAACAATGGCTAGTTTGATGGATTGGACAGCCGATGTTTCCATGATGCCTAACTTGTTTTAGATTGCAAATTTGCATGCTGACACTGTCGCTTGCACATTATCAAAAGAAGCCAAACCTCAGAAACTCGCATGCTTTCTAGCTTTGGACATGTACTACGTGCCAACCGATGCTGCGGCTGGCTCTATCCGCCGGGGCCGCGCTGCGTCCCGGGTTCGAACATCTGAAGCGCCACTTTGTGCGCTTCTTTTTCTGCCTGTTCTGGATTGGTAAAAATGGTATTAATAGAGACGCGCTGCAAAGGGAAAATACAGCTTCTATGCATGGGGCTGCTAGAGGGGCCGTAAATTGTTACCATCGCTGCCCAATGCGTACTATCGGGCAACCGCGTGCTGGAATACTCAATTTCATATTCACGCATTGTTTCGTATGGCATTCAGACTCCAGGCATTAAAACGGTAGGATAAGCCTTGCGGCTTATTCCTCCATCCCGATCAGTACTTCAATATCCGCTATCGCCATGCGCAGCATGAGTTGAGGTGTGGCCTCGCCGGGAGAGACGCTGGCGACGAGGGCATCAGGAACCGACTTTTTCAATTGACCATCACGCTGGATGAAATACTCTCCTTCGCCGTATACGATGGTATAGGTCAAACGCTGACCGCTATGTCGCGTATATTCATGGACTAGCATTTTGTTCTCCTGGTTAGCTTTTGTAGCATTTAAGATGCAGCCTTTGCACGGTCAAATATACTCGCGTTGGCACCTGGCAGATGCGCACTGCGCAGTTGCTTTTCGCTTATTTGCAACTACATTACAGCTAAATTGTAGCCGAAAATAATAGGCTGTAGTGGCTTGAAAAATCCGCGCCAATACGCGCAACGCGCGCTGAAATGACAGCCGCGAACGTTACGTATGAATATTGCGTATCTATCCATTTTTTTCAAATACAGGGAGTCACCTAATCATGTATTCACGTTTTGTAAAGATGCTTGGCATCAATCATCCGATCATCCAGGCGCCGATGGCCGGCGGTGCTACCACGCCCGAACTGGTGGCGGCCGTTTCCAATGCCGGCGCCTTGGGCTCGTTCGCAGCTGCCACGCTGTCGCCCGCGGCGATTACCGAAAGCATGCAACGGGTGCGCGCCCAGACCCGCCGTCCGTTCAATGTCAACTTGTTCGTGCTGGAAGAGCCGCATCCGAACGATGCCGAACTCTTGTCTGCGCAAACGCGCCTGAACCCGTTTCGGGCTACTCTGGGCTTGCCGGTGGCAAGCCGCCCTGCCAAATTTTGCGAAAATAACCAAGCCCAGATCGCCGCCCTGCTGGCACTCGCGCCGCCGGTGGTCAGCTTTACTTTCGGCGTGCTCGACGCCGCCACAGTGGCGCAATTCAGGCAACAGGGCTCGTGCGTGATCGGCACTGCCACTACGGTAGCGGAAGCCAAAGCCTGGGAAGCGGCCGGCGCCGATGCAATTTGCATCCAGGGGATTGAAGCGGGCGGTCATCGCGGCACCTTTCTGGGCGACTTCGAACAATCGGAAATCGGCCTAATGGCGCTAATTCCGCAGGTCGCGCGCGCCGTCAATGTGCCGCTGATCGCGGCCGGCGGCATCATGAATGGCAAGGGCATTGCCGCCGCGTTGATCCTGGGCGCGCAAGCGGCGCAACTCGGCACCGCCTTCTTGTGCTGCCCGGAAGCCGGCATTCATGCGGGCTGGAAACAACGTATCACGCACACCAGCGACGACGGCACACGCCTGACGCGGGTATTTTCAGGCCGATATGCGCGCAGTATCGTCACCGATTTCATGCAGCAGTTACGTCCTTTCGAGCAGGAGATGCCGGCTTACCCGATCCAGAACGCACTGACAGCCGAAATTCGTCAGGCAGCGACCCAGCAGGGCCAACTGGAAATGATGTCGCTTTGGGCCGGACAAGGCGCTGCCTTGGCGCGCCCAATGCCGGCCGCGCTGCTGGTGCAAACCTTGGCCGACGAGTTGACCATCGCGCTGCCCGGGCGCTGATGGCGGTGCCGCCTCCTTTCAATGCGGCGCACCTCCTGTCGGCTCGACCACAATAGATATACAAGGCAGTGTATTTTTGTATTATTCAATGAATATATGCGGGGAATGCACTATTTTAATGCATACTCCTAATTAATATTGATAATATCGAAAGTGCCCGCAGGCATTTGTCGGGATGGCGAAACGTTTTAAATGCATCGTCACCGCCGCACCTGCGTAAAATGGGTCGCTTCAATTTAAAGAGGAATAAAGCCATGAAAAAGTCCGGCCTGGAAAAGCAAAAAGCAATGAAACTGACCGGTAAAATGAAGCAAGCCGGCACCAGCCCAGCGTTCGGCCAGGATGCCGCCGTGGCCCTGGATCGGCGCGACCAACGCAAACTGGATCAGGCGCTCGGTCTGGTGCCATTCGCGGTTAAGCTGCACAGCGATCTGGTGGCCCAGCTACAGGCCGTGGCGCAGGCGCGGGGAATGGGAATGAACGAAGTGGTGGCGGAACTTCTGGCCAAAGCGCTGGCCGATCAGCGCCAATAACGGGTACGTAGTAATCTGAATTGCGCGCTCGTTTTTACCGAATTCCTTTTCACTACTGCGCGCACAAACCGTCGCGCAACCAAAAAACGTTGCACTTTAACCGCATAATGGTTTTTTCTCCTCCAATTCCGATTATGAAACCCGACCAATGAGCCCCGATTTGCAAGCTGGCGTCACTTTCGAGTGGCGCACCGTCATTCCTGAACGCGCGACCGTGCCGAGCTTGTATCACGACATCGCGTTCTGCCGCGAAATGCCTGATGTGCTCGCCACCGGTTACATGGTGGGGCTGATGGAACTGGCCTGTGTCAATGGCATCATGCGGTTTATGGATTGGCCGCGCGAACAGAGTTTGGGTACCATGGTCAATTTCAGGCATCTGGCAGCGACGCCGCCCGGCATGGCGCTGCATATCAAGGGTGTAGTGACCGCCGTCGAGGGTCGTCGTATCGTGTTTCAGGTCGAGGCTTGGGACGCACTGGACAAGATTGCCGAGGGTACGCACGAACGTGCGGTCATCCTGCCGGAACGCTTCAACGCCAAATTGGCAGAGAAGAAAACGCGGTTGTCGGCATGACTATGCCTATCCAGGATTTCGATCCCGAAACTCACGTCGGCCCGCTACCATCGCCCTGCATCAATCTGTGCAAAATGGATGATGCCTCAGGCCTGTGTCAAGGCTGCCGGCGCACCATTCCAGAAATCATCGCCTGGAGCCAGGCCAGCGAAAACGATAAATGCGCGATGTGGCAAGCAATCCAGCGTCGCACTGCGCAAAAATAAGACAATAACCGGACCATTAGCCTTTATGAATGCCCATGCTGTTTTAACACCCGAAAGAGCCGTGACCATTCCCATTTGCTGCAAGTGGCCCAAGCGGTTCAAATACCTCGCCGCTTTTTTGACGATTGCGCTGGCTGCACAACCATCAAGTACTCTGGGCCGATGTGCGCTGCGCCAAAATATCACTGACCTACCAGATGAAAGCATGAAATGACGCAGCCAACCAATCCGCCGGCGCACCTGCCGGCCACCATGCAGGTTCTGGAACGCGGCTGGCTGTCTTCCAACAATATCCTGTTTGGCGGACGCAGCCAGACCGCCCTAATCGACAGCGGCTACCACACGCACGCGGCGCAAACCCTGGCGCTGGTGCAATACGCGCTGCAGGGACGGCCGCTGGAACGATTGATCAACACCCATCTGCATTCCGACCATTGCGGCGGCAATGCCGTGCTGCAGCAAGCATACGACTGCCGCACTACGATTCCCGCCTCCGAAGCGCAAAAAGTCAGGGTCTGGGATGAGGATGCGCTGAGTTTCAACGCCACCGGCCAGCAATGTGCGCGTTTCAGTTTTGACGACACCATCGAGGCCGGCGCCACGCTGACGCTGGGCGACATGGAGTGGCAAGTGCTGGGTGCGCCTGGTCATGACCCGCATTCGCTGATCCTGTTTTGTCCTGAGGAACGGATTCTGATTTCTGCCGACGCGCTATGGCAAAACGGCTTCGGCGTAGTTTTCCCTGAACTGGTAGGTGAATCCGGCTTTGCCGAAGTGCGTGCCACGCTGGAACTAATCGCCACACTTGACGCCCGCCTGGTTATTCCGGGCCACGGCGCGCCTTTTAATGGCGTGCAACAGGCACTTGATGTCGCATTTTCCCGCATAGACTATTTGTCCGCCGATCCGGTGCGCAACGCGCAGAATGCGGTCAAGGTGCTACTCAAATTCCTGCTGCTGGATCGGCAGCGCATTGCACTAGCCGAGCTGCCGCAACTACTGTCGCAGATGCGCATATTGCTTGAGGCTAACCGGCGCTTCCTGCAACAACCGCTGCCGGTGCTTACGCAATGGGCGATTGCGCAGCTGGTGAAAGTCGGCGCTGCGGTGATTGAAGGCGACCTGCTGGTCAATCGAGACTGACCGTAATCGCGCCTTTACTTCTGACAACAATGACGATTTCCGCAGCCGGATAAATTGTATTTTTTGAGCCTGATCGTTTCCGATTATAGACAAGTAGCCTGTCGCTACCTTTAGGCCGCATCCTCACTGTACCCGCGATTACGGTCTTGCTGCATACCCTCCCGGCTTGTGCCCAACGTCACTGATTCTTTACCCATTTCCAAGCGGGTAATCAGCGTCGGCAAACGATTGCAGCGGCGGCAGATCGTCGTACCGGCTGGCGCGATTCTGCTGCTTGGCGAGGAAGGCTTCCAGCAAATTGCTGCCCTGCCAGATGCCGGCTTGCAAGCAAGCCATCTGTTGCAGTGCATCGTGGGTTGCATGGTCGCGCGCGTAGTGGATCGCTTGCTTACTGCCCCAGATGGCGACGGGCGGTTTTTGGGCGATTTCGCGCGCCATTGCGAGCGCTTCTTCGATCAGTTCCGGCTGCGACTCGAATACCGCATTCGACAATCCCAGCGCCAGTGCGCGCTGGGCCGGCAGGCGACGCCCGGTGTAGGCCAGTTCGTGTACCACGCCTTCTGGAATCAACTTCGGCAAGCGTTGCAAAGTGCCCATGTCAGCCGTCATGCCGATATTGATTTCCTGGATGCAAAAGAAAGCGTCGGCCGTCGTCAGGCGGATATCGCAAGCGCAAGCCAGATCCACCGCGCCGCCGATGCAGCCGCCCTGGATGGCGGCGATGACCGGCATGCGCAACTGTTCCAACTGGGTAAATACCTGTTGCATCTCCGCTACCGTGTGGGCGATAGTGGCGCGTCCGGCAGCGCTCTTTTCATCCAGCGTGAAGCCGGAAGCGCCGGCATTGGCGAACACATCGAGCGCCATCCCGGCGCTAAAATGTTTGCCGGTGGAAGAAATTACCAGCGCCCGAGCCGGCGCGTCGCGCTGCAAACTGGTCAGGATCGCAGTCAATTCGCGCCAAAATACCGGCTGCATGGTATTCATGGATTGCGGGCGATTGAGCACCAGATGGGCGACCTGATCGGCGATAGTGAAAGTGAAACATTGGTTTGGCATGGCATCTCCTTGAAATAGCGATCGATTGTGTTCCAATTTGCTAGAGCGGACAATCTAGCACGCTCGTACTTTTTTCACCCTATAATCGATTTTTCATTTGAAACTTTCGTGAGGTCACTATGGCATTGCCTGCGGTACTACAGAATCTACGTCTTCCGGTTATCGGTTCTCCGCTATTCATTGCCAGCGGCCCGGCCCTGGTGATTGCCCAATGCAAAGCCGGCATCGTCGGCGCTTTCCCGGCGCTCAATGCGCGCCCGGCGGAGTTGCTCGACACCTGGCTGAGTCAGATTCAGGCGGAACTGGCGACCTACCAGGCGGCCAATCCTGACATCAAAGTGGGGCCAATTGCAGTTAACCAGATTGTCCACCAGTCCAATGACCGGTTGGCGCACGACGTCGAAGTCTGCGTCAAGCACCGGATTCCGATCATCATTTCATCTTTGCGCGCGCCGCCGAAGGAAATGCTGGATGCGATCCACAGCTATGGCGGCATCGTGTTGCACGACGTGATTTCGATCCGTCACGCGCAAAAAGCGCTGGAAGCCGGAGTCGATGGCTTGATTCTGGTGGCGGCCGGGGCCGGCGGCCATGCTGGTGCTTTGTCGCCGTTCGCGCTGGTGGGCGAAATTCGCAAATTTTTCCAAGGCCCGGTTGCGCTGTCGGGCTCTATCGCCACCGGCGATGCGATCCTCGCTGCGCAGGCGATGGGTGCCGACCTGGCATATATCGGCTCGCGCTGGCTGGCCACCAAGGAATCGAATGTCAGCGACGAATATCGCGCAGCAATCGTGGAGTCAGCCGCGGCCGACATCGTCTACACCAATTTATTTACCGGGGTGCATGGCAATTACCTGAAAAAATCCATCGTCCAGGCAGGGCTGGACCCGGAAAACCTGCCGCAAGCAGACAAAACGACGATGAATTTCGGCTCCGGCGAAGGTAGTAAGGCCAAGGCCTGGCGCGATATATGGGGAGCCGGGCAAGGTGTCGGCCTGATGACCGATGTGCCCACGGTGGCCGCAATGGTGATGCGCTTGAAAGACGAGTACGACGCGGCGAAACGGCGCATCTGCTCTGATCTTTAAAACGGATGGAGTTGCCAATATTTCAGGCTAATACCGTATGAACAGGGTTGGTGCTATAGATACCTATGCCTGGGAGGAGGGCCGCAAACCATTCCGTACTGCGGGCTAAATAGTTACAAATAATCCTGGAATAGCTTGAAGTCATAGGGCAACACAAAACCTGTTTGTCCTCAAACCGTTGGATGGTTTACCGGCCAAGAACACCGAATTTACTTTTTTTCTTCGGTAGCGGCTGGCGTGGAGTGGTTATTCGCCTGGCCAGATAACGGCATCGACGTTGCCTCCTGCTCCTTGGTGAGTTCCTTTGGATCGGCTTGCGTCGAGCTGCTGGCATTGCCGCTGCCAGTTGCGACCACTGGTGAGGCTGCCGGTATTTTTGCATCCGGCGGCGGCATCGCACTTTCAGGGGCCGCAATCGATCCGCTGGCACCACTGAGGGTTGGGGCAGGCGGGGTTTCTGCCTTTTTACAAGCGATCAACAACGTTGCTAGAAAAGCGGAGACAAGAACAGAATGCGTAAAAGACATGCCGACCTCCTATCGTATGGGATGGTCGTCGCATTATAGTAATCGGGTCACTAAAATATAAGTTTATTTTGACAATTAAAAGACTAAATGCACAGCATCTGATGTTGCACAAAAAAAGCGCTTTTTTACTTTCTAAGAATCAACATACATGCCTATGTATTTTTAATATTCGCACATTTATTATGCGTGGAACACAATGATTTACAACATACTCAACATATTTTCAAATAAGCTTGGAAAATTTCGAAGTGGTATTTTGAATCAGGTATTTATCGAATACCATTCCGACCGCGCGCACGAACAGCCGTCCCTTGGCGCTGACCTGGATGCTGCGGGCGTCCACCGTGATCAGGCCGGCTTCTTCATACTGTCCCAGCAAGCCTAGTTCGGGTGCAAAGTAGCTGACAAAATCAATGTCATAGGCGCGATTGATGGCATCAAAATCGACCGGTCCGCTGCACATCAATTCCATGATTACCTGACGCCGCAACACATCGTCCATGGAGAGCGCGTAGCCGCGATCGATCGGCAGTTCGCCGTTGTCGATGCGCTGGTAATACGCAGTTACGGTACGCACCGCCTGGCTATACGAGTCACCTACCTTGCTGATAGCGGACACGCCCAAGCCGATCAGGTCGCAGTCGGCGCGCGTGGTATATCCCTGAAAATTACGATGCAAACTTTTATTCAGGCGCGCACGGTTCAATTCATCGTCCGGCTTGGCAAAGTGATCCAGGCCGATATACACATAACCGGCTTCCAGCAGGCGGCGCATCGACAACAGAAAAATCTGCAGCCGTTCCTCGGCCGAGGGCAAGTCGCTGTCGACAATCAGGCGCTGCGCCTTGAAGCGGCTCGGCAGATGCGCGTAGTTATACAGCGCGATGCGATCCGGCGACAATTCGATAATGCTGTCCAACGTGCGGTCGAAACTGTCCAGCGATTGCTTGGGCAAGCCGTAAATCAGATCGGCATTGACTGAAACAAAGCCGGCCTTGCGGCTGGCGCTGACGGCTTTTTCTACCATCTCCCGCGGCTGAATCCGGTTCACCGCTTGTTGCACCGCAGGATCGAAATCCTGCACGCCGAAGCTGGTGCGATTGAAGCCCAGTTCGCCCAGTAGCGCCATGGTGTCGTCGCTGACAGTGCGCGGATCGATTTCGATGCCGAGTTCGGCGTCCGGCAAGAAATTGAAATGGCTGCGCAGCATCTGCATTAGCTGGCGCAATTCGTCAGGACTCAAAAAAGTCGGCGTGCCGCCGCCGAAATGCAATTGCGCGGTCTGCCGGTCGCTGCCGATACGCTGTGCCACCAGCGCCATTTCCTTGTCCAGATAGCGCAGGTATTCGGCTGCCCGACCATGCTCCTTGGTAATGATCTTGTTGCAGGCGCAGAAATAACACAGCGACTCGCAAAACGGTATGTGTACGTAAATCGACAGCGGTGGATTGTTGCCGGTGCTGGCAGCGCGCTGTTCCAGCTGCGCATTGTAAGACGCGGTATTGAATTCGGCGTGGAAGCGATCCGCGGTCGGATACGAGGTATACCGCGGGCCTAGCGTATCGAAACGGCGAATCAGCTGTTCTGAAATTTCTATATCGGGCAAGGCAAAATTCATGGAGTTACCTATCAGGTACGGAATATGGTCGGCTGCGCGCCACTGATGCCACGGGGGAATGGCGCAAAGGAGTCCTATTTTACGCCACCCGCGCTATGCGCCAATACGCATGCGGTGCCTGCATTCCGGCGCCGGCCTGCATCGGAGAAGGCTCTGGCCAACTCTTTGCGCAGGCCGCTTGGCAGCCATAGGATATGGCGATTGGCTATTCGCAAGGTAAGCCGGAGCATTAAAAAGTTGCCCGTGCTTGCGCAATCCAGCCGGAGTGCGGTCGATTGACGCCGGCAAAAAACGAATTGATAATTGCATCATGAAAACCCCAACCGTACAAACCCGACCGCAGCCGCAGTCCCTGACCGACCTGTTTGTTTCATTTACTCTGTTGGCGTTGCAAGGTTTCGGCGGTGTGCTGGCGGTTGTCCAACGCGAATTGGTTGAAAAAAAACAGTGGATGACGAAAGAAGAATTCATTGAGGATTGGGCCGTTGCGCAAATCATGCCCGGGCCGAATGTGGTGAATCTCTCGCTGATGATCGGTGGCCGCTACTTTGGTTTGCAGGGCGCGATGGCGGCACTGGCCGGCATGCTGGCGGTTCCGTTGGTATTGGTATTGCTACTGGCATGGATCTACGCGCAATACGCCGGACATCCGGGAGTGTCCGGCGCATTGCGCGGCATGGGTGCGGTTGCCGCCGGTTTGATTGCGGCCACCGGCCTGCGATTATTTAGCGTCCTAAAAACAAATCCCCTCGGAATGCCTCTGTGCATTGCACTCGGCTTACTCTGTTTCGCGGCCGTTGCCCTGTTGCGCTGGCCACTGGTGTACATCCTTCTCGGGCTGGGCGCTGTGGCCTGCATTCTGGCTTACCGCAAGCTTAAACGGTGAGCGCGGCGTTGCATCTGTCGCTGCAATGGGATGACTGGTTCGGGTTGTTCGCGCAGTATCTGCTACTGTCGCTACTGTCGGTCGGAGGTGCTATCTCGACCACATCGGAAATGCATCGTTATTTGGTCGGCCAGCACCATTGGCTGACGCAATCGCAATTCAACACCTCCATCGCCATTGCGCAAGCCGCACCGGGTCCGAATGTGCTTTTCGTGGCGCTAATGGGCTGGAACGTGGGTATCAATGCAGGGGGCATGTTAACTGGTCTGTTGGGTGCGTTTGTGACGATGTTCGGCATCTTGCTGCCCAGTACTACCCTGACCTATCTGGCGGCGCGATGGGGACACCGAAACCGCGAACTGGCGGCTGTACGCGCATTCAAGCAGGGCATGACGCCCGTCGTCATCGGGCTATTGATTTCCACCAGCTGGATTCTGGCCAGTGCCAATAGCAATCCTGATAAAGATTGGCCGTTGTGGCTGGTTATCATCGCGACTACCGTGATTATCTGGCGCACCAAAATTCACCTGTTATGGTTGCTCGCTGCGGGCGCAGCTCTGGGTTGGTTCGGCCTGGTCTGAGCGATCACATTCAGCGGCGGCTGATGTAGAATTTGACCTGCAATTGCCTGGTCATGCCCATGGCCGATAATTTTTCCCGTAGAATATTTCATGACGCTGCAATAGCCGTATCCCTCAGGGTTGTACCGGTTGCCGGAACTGTGGGCGTATATGACCGCGACCTGACAGCGCTATTACCGTAGCCGCTCACTCTTCTTAATGCGCTTTTTGGATTCGACCTCAAACCATGTGCCAACTCCTCGGGATGAATTGCAACGTTCCCACCGACATCGTTTTCAGCTTCACCGGTTTCGCCACGCGCGGCGGCCGTACCGATGAACACAAAGACGGTTGGGGCATTGCTTTTTTCGAGGGCAACGGGGTGCGCCATTTTGTCGACCACCTGGCCGCCGTGGAGTCTCCGATTGCCGAACTGATCAAATGCTACCCGATCAAGTCCAAGAGTGTCGTTGCACATATTCGCAAGGCCACTCATGGCGCGGTGGCGCTGGAAAATTGCCATCCTTTCGTGCGCGAATTGTGGGGACATTACTGGGTGTTTGCGCACAACGGCGACCTGAAGGATTTCACTCCAGCGCTGACGGGCGCTTACCATCCGGTCGGCAGCACCGATAGCGAGTATGCGTTTTGCTATATTTTGCAGCAATTACGGCACCGCTTCGGCGCACATCGCCCGGCCAATGCGCAACTGAAAATCGCACTGCAGGAATTATGCAACGAGATCGCCCGCCACGGCACTTTCAACATGATGCTGTCGGACGGCGCTGCGCTGTTCGTACACTGCTCGACCAAACTGCACTACATTGTGCGGCGCTATCCTTTTGCCACGGCAAAGCTGTCGGACGAGGATGTCAGCGTCGATTTTTCGCAAGTCACCACCCCGCAAGACTGCGTCGCCATTATCGTCACCGAGCCGCTGACGGCCAATGAGAGCTGGACCCAGTTTGCTCCTGGCGAGCTGAAAATATTTGTTGACGGGGCCCCGGGATGACTGCAAGAACCTCGGGAAATGCTTGTTGCAGCCACGGTTGATATGTGGCAATTCACGTAGGATCAGGCCTTGCACAACGCGAGCAATGGTTGAGCGGGTTGAACGCAAGGCCCCATGGTCCGGGCTGCCGGATTACATAGTTTCTTAAAAGGCTTCCCAGTCGGCATCGCCGTCTGCTACGGCTTTGTTCAATATTTTGGGGGTCGATTGGCGTGCAGCAGGTTTAACAGAGCGCTTGATTTCACTCCTGAACTGCACAATCAGTCGGTCAATCTCATTGGAGATATTCGCAAATGGGGTGCCGCTGTCCAACATTTGTTCCGCCTTCGCACCGGTTCCCTGGTTGATAACGCGCGCCACCTTGCCGGCTTCATTGTGGAATTCCTGGTGTCCATTAATGAGCGCAACGAATGTAGACTTACCGCCAAATTTCGCGTTACCCGCACCATGCAACCACTTACCCAATTCGCAACAGTCGTCTCGGCCGATAGTCTCGGCATCGACCTCTTGATTATGCATGGCAGCAGCCCTCAGTTTTGTGCGCCACTCGGCATGCGCCTGAATAGCGTTGTCCAGGTTGATGCCAAGATCACCGCCTCTTGCAGCGGTTACCTGCGGCGCTTGCCGATCCGAACTTTTGTATGCCACTACAGCAGGCCGGGGCGCGCGTACTACTAGCGGGCTTGCCATGCCAGGGCCGCTATTGCCGCCCAGCTTGAACAGATCCACTACTTGTACCAACTCCTGTGCCTGTGATTTCAGGCCGCTTGCAGCGGCGGCCATTTCTTCAACCAGTGCGGCATTTTGCTGCGTGACCTGATCCATCTGGTTAACGGCTTCAACCACCTGCGACACCCCCAGACTTTGTTCGTTGCTGGCAGCGCTGATCTCACCCATGATGTCGGTCACGCGGCGGATACTGCCGACCACCTCAGTCATGGTAGTGCCGGCCTGATCCACCAGCGCAGTGCCTTGTTCCACTCGTTCCACGCTGGCGTTGATCAGGGTTTTGATTTCTTTGGCGGCTTCGGCACTGCGCCCGGCCAATGACCGCACTTCGCTGGCCACCACGGCAAAGCCACGACCCTGCTCACCGGCGCGGGCCGCTTCTACGGCAGCGTTCAAAGCCAGGATGTTGGTCTGAAAGGCAATGCCGTCGATCACGCTGATGATGTCGCTGATCTTGCGCGAGGCATCGTTAATGTCCCGCATGGTGTCCACCACTTGCGCTACCACCGCGCCGCCCTTGACGGCCACGGTGCTGGCGTTAATGGACAGTTGGTTAGCCTGGCGGGCGTTGTCGGCGTTTTGTTTGACGGTGGCGCTGAGTTCTTCCATGGAGGCCGCGGTTTGCTCCAGCGTGCTGGCTTGGGCTTCGGTGCGGGCACTCAAATCGTTGTTGCCTTGGGCGATTTCGGCGCTGGCGGTAGCGACGCCTTCAGAGCCTTGGCGCACGTTACCCACCACATCGGCAAGGCGAGCTTGCATCTCGGCCAAAGCGCGCATTAGTACCGCTATTTCATCGCTGCCCCGATCTGGAATGGTCTGGCTTAAATCGCCATGCGCGACCGCATTAGCCACTTCCGCAGCGCGCCGCAGTTGAACGGTAATGCCGCGCATCAGCAAGCCGCCAAACAACACCGCGAATAGCAAGCCCAGCACAATCGAGGTTACTGATACGGCTCGGATGGTCTGAAAGCGGGCGTTGCTGGCTTCAAAGCTCGTCTTGGCTTCGTTAAGCTGGTACTTGAGCAGGATATCGGCCGCTGCACGCGCGGCATCGAAACCGGGGCGAATTTTTTCCAGCATGATTCGCTTTGTTTCAGGGTAGTTGTTGACGCGCAGCGCGGCCAGTGCGGGCTCGATGCCTTCTTGCACAAACTGCGCGCGCTTGTCGGCATAGGTCTTGGCCAGTTGGGCTTCTTCCAGACTCATGGGGCTGACCATGTAACCTTCCCATAACTTGGCAGTTTTGGCGATGTTGATTTCGACCTCGTCGTTGGTAATCTTGGTTCTCTCGGGCGTTTGCTCCATCAGGGCGTTGGCAATGCCCAGGCGGTTGCGCAGCATCATGTATTTGATGTCGGCTGTTTTCGCGGTGCCCAGCAGATTCTCGTTGTACGACGTGTATAACTCCTCACCATCTTTGGTCATGCCATACAGGCCGATGCTGCCAATGAGCACCAGCAAAGCGGCAAGAACACCAATGAGCAGCTTGAGCCGGGTGGAAATTTTCAGTCGATTCATGTGATGTCTCTCTTCAGAAAAATGTAGGTGCGGCTACCGGAATATGTGCGAGACCAGCCCTATTTCGGCACCGCTTATGATCTTTTGATGTATAGCGGATGGAGCAGCTTGCGAAGCGCGAATATAGTACTCTAAGCCACATTTATTGTGCTAAATAATTAATATGAGGAACTTGTCCGGTGACGAGAAAAATTTTAGAGTGGGCTATTTGTAAGCTGGCTAACGCTTTATCAGCCTAAGCTACTGATTCTGCCACTATGTATTTTATTGTTGCCTCTGCTTGCCTGCGGCAATACAGTGGAGTTTAGGTATGTCCAAATAAATTAATCTAATTCGGATTTCAGTCCCAGCAGGGATTCGTAGACCATGTTTTGCAGCATCACCTGGCTAGTCGGGTCGATATCATCGAACAGAACGCCGTGCGAAAAGCGTGCCGGAGCATCCTTTTTTACGGCAGGCAACTCCCGCACACTGCGGATCGTTGCATTGGTTTCGATCCGCACTTCCAGATTGGTTGGCTTGATCTGAAACGTGAAAGACAGCGGAATCTTCGCTTCAGGTTCGCCCAGCGCGCTGTCTGCAGTGATATGAGCACCGTCCAAACTGATATCGGTAATGGTGCCAGTCCCTTGTTTCCCTTTAAACTGTACTGGCAGATCCACCTTGGCCCTGATTGTCTTGCGCAATGCTGTGGCCTGGATTTGATCGGGAAAAGTGAGATGCATGTAGAACCGTGGACTGAGAAAAACAGTTTCCACGTTGCAGATAAAAGTAAACACGTTTATCCCGGAAAATACCCGCAAAGTGACGCGCTCGCGGGCCTGTATCTGTACCGAAAGTCCATTCTCGAACGGAATTTTAATCAGCAGGTACTCGCCGCTTACATAGCCGATGAGAGTCGTGTAATAAATCAACTGTCGCGGGCCGCGCTTGAGCATGATTTGCAAACGGGTGCCGACTTGAAGCTTGATATCGTCAAAATTGATCATGTCGTAGCTTGCAATTTTGTAAGTTGCGGTAAGGCATGATACCTGCTGCAGTCACAAAAAGGCATGCACCATCACAAATTCGGCGCCAACCAACGTTCGACATTTTCCTTGCTGGTACCGCGCCGTGCCGCCATGTCGTTCAGCTGATCGCTGCCGACTTTACCGACGCTGAAGTATTTCGATGCGGGATGCGCAAAGTAAAAACCGGATACCGCCGCCCCCGGAAACATCGCGAACGATTCGGTCAACTGCATGCCGATTTCCTCGCATTGCAGCAGCTTGAAAATGTCGGCTTTGACCGTGTGTTCCGGGCAGGCCGGATAGCCGGGTGCGGGGCGGATGCCTGTATAGCTTTCCTTGATCAACGCGTTCTTGTCCAGTTTTTCCTGCGACGCATAACCCCACAAATCGGTGCGCACGCGTTCGTGCAAATGTTCAGCCAGCGCTTCAGCCAAACGGTCGGCCAGCGACTTCAGCAGGATCGACGAATAATCATCCTGCACCGCTTCAAAACGCTTTTCGTATTTCTCGATGCCGATACCGGCGGTGACCGCAAACATGCCGATGTAATCTTTAACGCCGGACGATTTAGGCGCGATGAAATCAGCCAGGCATTGATTCGGCCGCTGGATTTTTTCGCCATCCGCACCTTCGATTACCGGCTTCACGCCTTGCTGACGCAGGCCGTAATAAGTGAACGCAACTTCGGTGCGACTCTCGTCGGTGTAAATTTCGATGTCGTCGTCATTCACGCTGTTGGCCGGCAACAGAGCGGCCACGCCATTGGCGGTGAGCCAGCGACCTTCGATCACTTGCTTGAGCAATGCCTGGCCTTCAGCGAATACTTTGGTGGCGATCTCGCCAACTACTTCATCCTGCAAAATGGCAGGGAAAGGCCCGGCCAAATCCCAGGTCTGGAAGAACGGGCCCCAGTCGATGTATTGCGCGATGGTAGCCAGATCGACATTCTTGAACACGCGGCGGCCGATGAATTTTGGCTTCACCGGCGCAAAATCGCCCTCGAACGATACCTGCATTTTGTTGGCGCGGGCCTGTGCCAGCGTCAGGATCGGCAGCGCTTTCTTGTTCGCGTGCTGGACCCGGATGCGCTCGTAATCGGTCGCAATCTCGGCCAAATACTGGTCGCGACTTTCCGGCGTCAGCAGCGATTGCGCCACCGCCACCGAACGCGAAGCATCCGGCACATATACCACCGGCCCTTCGTAATTGATGGCGATCTTGACTGCGGTATGGGCGCGCGAAGTAGTTGCGCCGCCGACCAGCAGCGGGATTTTCAGCGTGCGGAAATGCGCGTCGCGCTGCATCTCTTTGGCAATGTGCGCCATCTCTTCCAGCGACGGCGTGATCAAGCCTGAAATGCCGACGATGTCGGCGCTTTCCGCCTTCGCCATCGCCAAAATTTCCGAGCACGGCACCATCACGCCCATGTTCACCACTTCGAAGTTATTGCATTGCAAGACCACCGACACGATGTTCTTGCCGATATCGTGTACATCGCCTTTTACGGTGGCGATGACGATCTTGCCTTTCGGTTTGGCGACAATGCCGGTGCGCTGTTCTTCCAGCAGTTTTTCGGCTTCGATGAACGGAATCAGATGCGCCACCGCCTGCTTCATCACACGCGCCGATTTGACCACTTGCGGCAGGAACATTTTGCCCTGGCCGAACAGATCGCCGACGATATTCATGCCGTCCATCAGCGGCCCTTCGATCACATGGATCGGCCGCCCGCCATTAGCCAGCAATTGCTGGCGCGCTTCTTCGGTATCTTCGACGATCCAGTTCGTGATGCCGTTGACCAATGCGTGCGACAAGCGTTTTTGCACGCTATCGTTGCGCCACTCCAGCGTTGCTTCTTCTTTCTTGCCGCCGGCTTTCAGCTTGCTGGCGCATTCGATCATGCGTTCGGTCGCATCTTCACGACGGTTCAGCACCACGTCTTCGGCCCGCTCGCGCAATTCAGCGGGAATGTTGTCGTACACGCCAACCATGCCGGCGTTGACGATGCCCATTGTCATGCCGGCCTGGATCGCGTGATACAGGAAAACGGTATGAATCGCCTCGCGCGCCGGATCGTTGCCGCGGAAGCTGAAAGATACGTTCGAAACCCCGCCGGAAATCTTCGCATACGGCAGATTCTGCTTGATCCAGCGCGTGGCATTGATGAAATCGACCGCGTAATTATTGTGCTCTTCGATACCGGTCGCAATCGCGAAAATGTTCGGATCGAAGATGATGTCTTCCGGCGGAAAGTCGAGCTTTTCAATCAGTAAATCGTAGGCGCGCTTGCAGATTTGGGTCTTGCGCTCATAAGTGTCGGCCTGACCTTTTTCATCGAACGCCATCACAATTGCCGCTGCGCCATAACGGCGGCACAACTTGGCCTGGCGCAGGAATTCTTCCTCGCCCTCCTTCATCGAAATCGAGTTCACCACTGCCTTGCCCTGCACGCACTTCAAGCCGGCTTCGATCACCGACCACTTGCTGGAATCGATCATGATCGGTACCCGCGCGATGTCCGGTTCGGACGCGATCAGGTTCAGAAAGCGCGTCATCGCGGCCACCGAATCGAGCATCGCTTCATCCATATTGATGTCGATGATCTGAGCGCCATTTTCGACCTGCTGGCGGGCCACCGCCAGCGCGGCATCGAATTGCTCATTCAAAATCATCCGTGCAAACGCCTTGGAACCGGTGACGTTGGTGCGCTCGCCAACATTGACGAAGAGCGAATCATCATCGATCACGAATGGCTCCAGCCCGGCCAGCCGCATCGTGTGGTTCGACTCTGGAATCAAACGCGGCGCGATGTCCTTGAGCACTTCGGCAATCGCCTTGATGTGGGCTGGCGTGGTGCCACAGCAACCGCCGGCGATATTGATGAAACCACTGTCGGCGAAGTCTTTCAGCAGCGAAGAAGTGTCGGCCGGCAACTCGTCAAAACCGGTGTCACTCATCGGATTAGGCAGACCGGCGTTCGGATAAATACAGACGAAGGTATCGGCGATTTTTGATAACTCTTCCGCATACGGACGCATCAGTGCTGCGCCCAGCGCACAGTTCAAGCCTATCGTCAGCGGCTTTGCGTGGCGCACCGAATTCCAGAACGCCGGCACCGTTTGGCCCGACAAAATGCGACCCGAGGCATCGGTCACGGTGCCGGAAATCATGATCGGCAATTTCGCTTTTCCGTTACCCTTGGATTCTTCGAAAAAAGTATCGATGGCAAATAGCGCCGCCTTGCAATTCAAGGTGTCGAAAATGGTTTCGACCAGCAATATGTCGACGCCGCCCTCGACCAGCGCGCGGGTCTGTTCCAGATACGCCGCTACCAGTTGATCGAAAGTCGCATTGCGCACGGAAGGGTCGTTGACGTCGGGCGAAATCGATGCGGTTTTCGGCGTCGGCCCCAATGCGCCGGCGACAAAGCGCGGTTTGTCGGCACTGGAATATTTGTCACACGCAGCACGCGCTAACTTGGCCGCCTGCAAGTTCATCTCATAGGCCAGATGCGCCATGTGGTAATCGTCCTGCGCCACCGAGGTCGCGCCGAAAGTATTGGTTTCGATCAGATCGGCGCCGGCCGCCAGATACTGTTCGTGGATTTCTGAAATGATCTGCGACTGCGTCAGCGTCAGCAATTCGTTGTTGCCCTTGACGAACAATTCACGCGGATTTGGCGTGCCATCGGCCAACGCCGGCGCGGCAAAATCGGCGAAACGCCCGTTCGGCCCGCCGCGATAATCCTGCTCCGTCAGTTGATATTGCTGGATCATGGTGCCGGTCGCACCGTCCAGGATCAGGATCCGTTTGGCGAGCAAGTCGCGCAGGATGGTTTCGGTGGCGGAGATTGTAGAGGTGGCAGTGCGTGTCATAGTGTCATTCTCAAAAAGCAAAAAACCCGACTAGCCAGGAGCCAATTGGTCTCCTTAAAGCGGGTCGGGTCGTTTTCCACTTTAGCTGTATTTGTAGTGGCGTAGTTTTCACTACTCCGTGCGCCCGCAAGATGATGCTCAAATCGGCGCTTAATCGTTAGCCTTGTCTGCCGAAATTATACGATAAATCGGGTATTTCCTTTTTTCAGGGGCAAACAGGAACGGTTGCGCAAAGAAAACATGCTGGCAATGGCGGCGTCAAGCAATTTCCTGCAATCCCTGCCGATTGAACAGTAAATCTATCTATGCTCTCAGCGCCAATAACAGGTCGGAGCCGCAATTAAAATTGAGTGTATCGACCATTAACGCGCAGCATGAAAAGTCCTGCTGCCATTCATCAAGAGCGAACGCCATGAGATGTGGGCGCAGCATTTTGCCTTGCCTTTGTGGTTCGCCCTGGCATAGGTCCCTTTGCCCTGGTCGCCCTGGCGAAACGACGGATTTGTTCCCGCCATAGGCAAGTCTGGACACTTTTCCTAAACAGCACCAGGCCGCAGCCGTAGCGTTTGCAATATCGCGTCCCAAAACTGCAGCGCTTCTGCATCGGTTTTGAAAGGCGCATCCACAATCTTGCCGTTATCGGTTTCGGCGGTGGTTGTCAGTTTTAGCGAGATGAAAGGAAATTCAATAGAGCTGTCACGGCCTTGCGATTCCCACAAGAATTCGTAGCTGCGTTTGCCCTCTGCGCTGGCGCGTACCAGTAATTCCTGACCTTTGACTGGGCCCAAGTTGCGGTTGCCGCGGCGCAGACTCGTCATACCGGCGGCGGCTTGCATGAGTGAAGCTGGCAGTCCACCGAGTCGATCGAGTAGTTCTGTGTCGGGGTTGCCAGTGACGTAGGAGTTGAAGTATACGGAGACGCTGGGGTATTGCTTGAAGTGGAAGGCTGCTTTTACTTCTTCGCTATTCAGGTTGTTATCCGCCATTAATCCTGAGTTAATGCAAAATCCAACCCCTGACGGAATTTCATCAGGATTCCTATATTGGTACGAACCTGCTATGCGTTTTGCGAGATCAATGGTGTTCGAGCGAGCAGACGCATCACTATCAGTTTTACGAAAAAATAAGGTTCGCTTTTCTGGAATGTAAACATACTTTTCATTCACATGCATAGTTTTACTGGTAACTGAGTCGGTCCAGGATTGAATCAATATCCTATTTGGAGCCAACTCAGTCCTTCCAACAAACATAGAACCGCCTTTGTCATGCGGGGTATTTTTCAGAGTAGTTTCTCGGTTAGATACCAGTCGTTCAAAATCAGATTTCAGGAAATTAAGCCGGGTTTCCACTTTGCCTTTGGCATAAACAAAATAGGCATCAACTACGACATCGGCGTTCAGATCAATAAGGTAACGTCCCAAACAGTGGGTTTTTGTGTGTATGTTGTCTTGACTCATGTTGATTGCCTTGGTCCGTTCTTGGGTATCTGAATAGGTGGCAGTGCAGCCGCACAATGCCAGCAGAGCAGCGATAGCTGTTTTACGACGTAACGAGTTAATCATGCCAATTGGCCTCCTGTGCGATCTTGATAATGCTGTGTAAAGTGGCCCACTGCGCACGTGGATCATTGCAGCTGCCTTGGTGGTCGTAGCCTTGTGCCTTGCCTTTGTGGTTCGCCCCAGCGTAGGCCCCTTTGCCCTGGTCGCCCTGGCGAAATGAGGCATTTATTCCCGCCTGACCCGGCGCTTCGCCGGACACAGTGGGTACGGTGCCATCGCCGGGCTGATTGGCTTCGCCAAACTCCAGCGCAATGGGCGCTTTGCTGCTGCCCAATCTCAGGCTGCCATTGTGGTCGTCTTTATCCACTTGCTGCGATGCGTCTTCGCTAATAACTGGGCCTTTCCAGTGCACGGTTTCCCAACTGTGCTCCCTGGAGTCCGCACCGTAATGCACATAGGCGGGACTGGGATATTTTTTTGAAATGGCTTCGTGGAATTTTTTGACTTTGTCGACTCTCTTGTCAAACTGAGTCGCAACCGATTCCTGGTAATTCAGCGAAATACCTCCCCCAGGGTTTTTAACAGCAGCCAAATTAGCCGGATCCAGCAATTTCTCATTATGCGCAGGCACCAGTCCATACCATTCGCGGCTTTTGTAGATTTCCTCGTAGACATCAACCTTGGGCAATTGCGCCCCTTCGTTGGTTGCTCCGCCCAGCTTGAGCCAGGGTTTGCCCTCTTTGTAATCTGCGCTCGGAATCAATTCAAGTGCGCCGGGCGAGTTGCACATCACGGGCACGACTTCCTTGGCGTTACGACCCAAAATGATGCTTGAAACACCATCGTAGCCACAGCGCGCGTGGTGGTACGTGGCCGGCGCACCCGTGGCCGGCATGACGCCATGGATTACGCCCAGTACGCTGGGGTAGTTGTGGATGTGGGTCATGGCCCGCGCCACCAGGCCGCCCATGGAGTGCGTGACCAAAATCACCTTATCGGCCCGTTGATGCGTTTTTTTGTAGTGGGCCAGTACGGTTTTGTCGATGTAGTCGATCAACTCCTGGGACGAATCCCGATTGGATTTGATCCAGTTATAGCCACCGGCCCAGACCTCATAGCGGTAGTGGGCGGCGTGTCTTAACTCTGCCTCGGTTAGCACGGCATCACCTTTTTGCTCACCATAATCAGCCGGGGCGCGCATTCCTTCGCCTTCCCACCAAGGTTTCAGCTTGGCCTGGAGCATTACGTCGTTGAGGTCCTTTTGCAGTAGACACATCATGGGCTGGTAGGACGAACGCAACAGACTGCCCCAGCCACGTTCCCGGGCTAACTTGTCGTTCATGGTGTCTCCGGCGTTCCCGGCATCGACCGAGCCGCGGTCATCGACCTTGGCTTCCAATGGGTTGAGGTTTTTTTGGCGGGTAGCGGGGCCGCGAAAGAAAAACGCAAACAACTGACCCACCGCATCCAGGACGGCGCCGGCACCGTCCAAATTAGGCGGGCGCCAGATGATTTCACCGTTTGTGGATTGCAAGTTGGTTCCCATGATGCCGGGAATGAACACAACCGGAATTACCGTAATGGGCATGGGCAATATGACGTTTTCTCGCTTGTCTTGCGTAAGTGTCAATCGGGTGGGAGCTATAGGACGCCCATCTTTGTCCACTTGCGTGGGAACGATATAAATTTCGCTATCGTTTTTGTTTTCGTTTTGCGACATGGCAGTTTTTATGCTTTCCCGAGAATTTTGATCGACAGCTCTTCCGGGCTGATTCCTTTTTGTATGGGCAGCTTGCCGGCAGCATCGGTTACTGCCTTGATTTTTGAGCCGTCAGCGCGCGTGATTTCTACCCGCATATTAGCCATGGGTTCGTTCGTGGCGCGATGGCGAATCACATAGCGCTGGTCGAACTGGGTTTTTGGCCAGGTATTCATCTCCCGCGACAGTGAAGTCGGCCCATCAAACCGTTTCACCCCCGCATGCACAGTAATCTTGCCCGGGCACTGCACCGTGATATTGCCGCCTGCAATCGTGATGTTGGCGCCGCCGGCCATACTCAGGCTGATGCTCTTGGCTGCAGCCCAATCGATATGCGCATGGGCACTCATCACCCTGACCTGATCGCGGGCCTGAATCGTGATCGCATCGCTTTGCGCCTGCACATCAATCGCTTG
>JABBOY010000039.1 GCA_012927585.1 Glaciimonas sp. | reverse complement strand
CTACACTTTGCTACAGATATTATCGGTGTCCGTCTTCGAGAAAACCCAGCTACAGCAGGCCTTTGCGGGCAACAGCATCAACTCAAATCAGAACATTTTTTCTAACCAATTGAATTTATTCGGTTTTTAACCGGACACTAGTGATATACCATATGAAATACACGCACAAACAGTCGGAGCGGATCGTCAAACCGAAAATGCATGACATTGCGCCCCGGATACAGGCTCAGATCAAAACGGCCTGCGCCTGGTACTACCAGCAGTTTTATCCGGAAAAAGCCGTATTGCCGCGTTGACGCCCGCATCGCCAATACGCCGATACATTCGGTGCAGCGGCGACCAGCATTCAATCAGATGGGATCTTCGACAGATTAATAAACCATAGCCGAGGATCACCATCTAATGGGCCACGATAACCGAGTTGTACAAACAGTTCAGGACTCGCCGTGGCCGGGCCTGCAACCGAGGGTGCAGCATTGCCAAACCCGCCCCCAGACCACAGAAAACCATTCTCTGCCCATCAGCAGCCAGTGTGATACTGTGCGATACTCGGCTTGGAGCGGTTGAATTTCCTATCGGTGAATGATCGTGGGAAGCCGTGCTGGAGACGCGACGATGAATTCAGAAGAACTGCTGCAGGACTGGCACGATGATGCCTTGCGATTGGAGACCGAGGTGGCCAAGGCAGTGGTCGGCCAGCCCGGGATTATTCGCCTGATCAACGTGGCGCTATTCGCCCGGGGCCATGTGTTGCTGGAGGGCGATGTTGGCGTCGGCAAGACAACCGTGCTGCGCGCTTTCGCGCGGGCTATAGGCGGTGACTTCGAGCGTGTCGAGGGCACGATCGACATGATGCCTGGCGATCTGCTTTATCACACCTACGTTGACGCTCAAGGCGCGCCACGCATAGACCCCGGCCCGCTACTGCGTCATGGCCATCGGCTGACGACATTCTTCTTCAACGAAATCAACCGTGCGCGTCCGCAAGTGCAGTCGTTGTTGCTGCGCGCGATGGCAGAGCGCACGGTGTCCGCATTCAACCGGGAATACCGTTTTCCGCACATGACGGTATTCGCCGACCGCAACAAGGTCGAAAAGGAAGAGACCTTCGAGCTCGCCTCGGCCGCGCGCGATCGCTTCATGTTTGAACTGAGCATGTACAAGCCTGAGGATCCACAGATCCGCCGCTCGCTGGTCTTCGACCCGGCCTTCCATGACGCCGACACGTTGCTCGAACTCGTCGAACCTTCGATCGTTCCCTGGGAGCAACTCAACACCATCGGCGCCACCATCCAAAACCATGTGCATACCAGCAAGACGATCGAGCGCTATGTGCTTGAACTCTGGGAAGCTACCGATACGCCCGCGCGCTTCGGCATCAAGCTCGACGGTGTCGACATGGACAAGCTCATCCTTGCCGGCGCCAGTCCGCGCGGCATGAGTGCTCTGATGCGGGCGGCGCGTGTGGTGGCCTGGCTGTCTAATCGTACCCATGTGGTGCCGGATGACATCTACGCCGTGCTGCCTTCGGCGCTCGGGCATCGCATCTTCTTTACGCCGATCTATGAACTGCGCCGAGCTGCGTTGGCCGATGCCCTGGTGGCGCAGATCATGGATCGCGTCGCCTCGCCCTGACAAGATGAACACCACAAGCGAATTTCACTATCGGCTGCCGATGGCTGCTGGCGGCTTTCGACCCGGCGCGCACCCTGGGTTGAGCTTCGGCACTGGCCAGGAATTTGCAACGCACATGCGCCTGTTCGACAACCCCGACCCGCGCCGCATCGACCTGCGCGCGAGCCTGCTCAACGTGAGGCGTGAGTGGCTGGTGCGTCTCTATCGACAACGAGTCGCGGTTCCGGTTCACGCCATCGTCGACGTGTCGGCATCGATGACCTTTGGGGCGCATCGGCCCAAGCTCCATGTTGTCGCTGACTTCGCCGAGTCGCTGGGGCGCAGCGCGTTTCGTGCCGGCGACCCGGCGGGCCTGATGGCCTTTGACAGTGATGAGCGCGACGATCTGTATTTGCCGGTTCGGCACAGCCGCGGTGTCGGCAGCATGATGGGCGATCTGCTGCGCAAGTGCGCCGACGCAGATGCCGAAGCTGGCCAGCGCACCGCAACCCACGGCCTGGCGCTACAACGTACAGTCGAAAGACTTGCAGGCAAGACGGGCCTCGTATTTCTTGTTTCGGACTTCCACTGGCCGCTCGATGGGCTAGCTGCCACGCTCGATATATTGGCGCAAGCCTTTGTAGTTCCTGTGGTGGTGTGGGACCCGGCCGAGATCGAGCCGCCGAAGGACGACGGGCTGCTGGCCATCAGGGATGCCGAGTCCGGCGCACACCGCACCTTGTGGGTCAACCGCAAGATGCGCGATCAGTGGCGCGACCGAGTCGCGCAACGTCGCACCGACATCGATGCGACGTTTGCCGGCCGCGGCATGCGGCCGTTCTATCTGCATACGACCTTCGACCCGGAGGCACTCTCGCGCTATTTCCTGGAGGGGCTTGGATGAAGTCCCAGCCAGACCCTCGTCACGGAACGCGCGCGCTGGTCTTTGTGGCCGCGACCACCGCAATGATCGCCGTATGGATCCTCGGCCATGCACCGATGGCAGTGGCTGCGGAGCCGGCCATCAACGTCCCGGTGGTCGAGCAACCGCGTAGCTTCGGCCATGTCCTCGGTGACGTGCTCACGCAACGGATTCTGCTCGACAACGGCGACCGCCAGTTCGCACCTGCGGCCTTGCCCGCCGCCGACCGAGTGGGACTGTGGTTCGAACGACGCACGCCGCGCATCGATATCGATGCAGAGGGTCGGCGTTGGCTGGTGTTCGACTACCAGATCATCAACGCCCCGCGCGCGCTAACTGCGGTGTCGCTGCCGTCGCTGACGCTCGCGTCCAAGTCCGGCGTGTCGCTGAAAGTCGAAGCCTGGCCGCTCAGCGTCGGTCCGCTGACGCCGGAGCTGGTGTTCGCCAAAGGCGATCTGCAGACCATGCGCCCCGATCGCCCGGCCACCGAGGTGCCGACGGTACCAATCCTGTGGCAGATCAAGGCCTGCTTAGTCGGGCTTGCCCTGACGTTGACAGCCTGGCTGGGTTGGGTGCTCTGGCGCAATTGGCGCGACTCTTTGCGGCGGCCGTTCGCGCGTACTTGGCAGCAGCTTAAGCGCCTCGAAAGCGCAGACAGCGATAGCGGCGCCGAGGCCTGGATATCCATGCACCGAGCGCTCAATGACACAGCCGGTGGAGCCGTGCATGCCGGCTCCTTGCACCGTCTGTTCGCGCAGGCCCCCCAACTGAAACCACTGCAATCGGAACTCGAACACTTCTATTTGCAGTCGAGCGACCGCTTCTTCGCGCGATCGCCGTCGACGACTACTTTCCCGTTGATGGATTTGTGCCGCGCGCTGCGCCGCATCGAAAAGCAAACGGAACCCTGACCATGTCTTTCGACTTCGATCATCCGGCGGCGCTGGCGCTGTTGCCGTTGGCCTTGCTCCCACTCTTACGAAGGCGGAAAGACACGTTGACATTTTCATATCTTGCGTGGCTTCCGGCCGACTACTACGGCCGCATGATGGGATGGTTGTGGCGCGCCTTGGCCGTGCTGGCTATAGCCAGCATCGTCATCGGCCTGGCGAGCCCCGGGCGCTCGGGCGCGCAACTACTTCGGTCCGGGCACGGTGCCGAGGTGCTAATCCTGATGGACCGGAGCACCAGCATGGACGCAATCATCCCGAAAGGCGTGCTGGCTGCGGGTTCTTTGTCGGAAGGCGAATCGAAGAACATGGTGGCGCGCGAACTGCTGACGCAGTTCGTCACCAAGCGCCCGAACGATCGTTTTGCGTTGACGATGTTCAGTACCAGCGTGATGCCAGTCGCCCCATTTTCCGACCACAACCAGGCCGTGCTGGCGGGGCTCGGAGCAACCGGAATCGGCCGCGGCCTGCCCAATACGAACATGGGCGCCGCACTGCTTGCAGCCATTGACGAGTTCCAGCGGCGCAGCTATTCGGGCAGCCGGATCATCCTGATCGTGTCTGACGGCGGCGCGCAACTCGACGAGACGACGCGCCAGCGTATCCAAGGCGGCCTGTCGCGCAATCGAATCGGGCTGTATTTCATCTACATCCGCAGCAGCGTCAACAGCCCAAATCTCAACGCCGAGATCCCGGACAACACGAGGGCCACGGAAGAAGTGGCCTTGCACCGTTTCTTTCTATCCTTGCCCACGCCATACCGCCTCTACCAGGCCGACGACTCGAAAGCAATGGCGGCCGCGCTGGCAGATATCAATCGACAGCAGAATCTGCCGTTGTCTTTCTTCGAGCGCGTGCCTCGTCAGGACGACAGCGGGAAATTCTTCATCGGCGCGCTGCTGGCCTGCGCGTTGTTGCTGGTGGGCCGCTCGCTCCAACTGAGGACATGGACATGAGACGTCAAACGCTACATGTCGCGTTTGGTGCGGCTGCGCTGCTATTTACTGTCGTCGCGCTCTATCAAGGCCTGCGGCTGAATCGCGCCTTGCAGGTGAACCAGGCGATCGCCTCGGCCGAGGATCGGGTGCGAGACGGAAAGGGATCGGGCGTGCCGTCTGACGCGCCGCAGGCCGTGCTGGCGCGCGCCTTGGCGCTTTCCAAGGCCGGCGACCATGATACCGCGCTCAAGGCCTACAACAGCCTGATCCCGCGCGGCCCGATGGATGACGTCGGCCGCGCCGCGCTGTTCGATCTCGGCAACATGTACCTCCGGCAGGGCATCGATCTCGGCAACGATGGCGCTGCGGCGTCCCTGCCGATGATCGAACTGGCGAAGAAGCGGTACCGCGATCTGCTGCGCGTCGACCCCGGGGATTGGGACGCGCGCTACAACCTCGAACGAGCGCTGCGCCTGGCACCCGAGGAGCAGGAAGCCTTTGCCGAGCCCGAAAACGAGCCCGTCGAACGACGCCGCGTGATGCTGCGCGGGATGACTACCGAGGATCTGCCATGAAGTTCGCGCCACAGATACGTCGGGCTTTCGACAAGGGCCACTGGCGCATCACATCGGCGCTGTTGCTGCTATTGGCAGCGACATGGATGCCCGATGTGAACTTGCCGCGCAATACCTACAATTACATGGTGACCTTCGACATTACCCAAAGCATGAACGTCGACGATGTCATGCTCGATGGTGCGCCCGTGAGTCGACTGGCGCTGGCGCGCGCTGCGACGCGCGAGGCGTTGCGCCAATTGCCCTGCGGCTCCAAGGTCGGCTGGAGCATCTTCGCCGACTACCGCAGTTTCGCTCTGCTGCTGCCGATCGAGGTCTGCAGCAACTATGATGTCCTGCTGTCGACGCTCGACAAAATCGACGGCCGCATGCGCTGGGCCAACGCAAGTAACATCGGCAAAGGCATCTATTGGTCGCTGCGCAACGCTCATGCGATCCCTGCGACCGACATCATCTTCTTCACCGACGGCCAGGAGGCGCCACCGCTGCGCCCCGGTCAGCAGTCGATACCCATCAAGTCCGGCGAGGTCGGCGAGGTCGGCGGCTGGCTGATCGGCGTCGGCGGTGACCTGCCGAGCCGCATCCCGAGAACCAACACAGAAGGAGTCGTGACCGGGTACTGGGCAGCCGATGAGGTTGTACAGGTGGCCGGCTTGCCCCCGGGGCAGAGCCACGAACACCTGTCGGAACTTCGGGAAAAGTATCTCGCGTCGCTGGCGACACAGACCGGGCTCGGCTACAGCCGATTGGAGACACCGGCTTCGCTGACCCGCGCCATGCTCGACACGACGCGGGCCCACCGAGCACCAGCACCGACGAACCTGCGCTGGATACCTGCCCTGCTGGCGATGGTGCTGCTGACGTGGAACTACCTGCCCGAGGGCCGCGTCGTAAGGCGTCTGGTCGCCGAGTAGTTGATGGCTCGGCGAACGCCCGCTGGACAGAGCGTGCGCTTGCAACGTGATAGTGGGTGCGGCGCGGCTCGAACTTCAAGGAGAGGCTTGTGACTGAAATTCCGATTATTGACATCTCGACATTACGATGACACGCCCCTGCGGGAACTGCAGAAGTCGCTCGCTTGTTCGGCTCGGCTTGCCGCGACATTGGGTTCTTCTACGTCGTAGACCACAACGTTCCAGAACACGTGGTCGCCAATGCATTCCAGTCTGCACGCTCGTTTTTCTCATTGTCGGCCGACGGGAAGATGAAGCTTCAATGACTATGCGTTTTCCGAATAAAGAACGGTAGATACTGTTATCCAGATCAAACCCCATGCAATGTTGGATCGAAGTTTTTTCCTGATTTGAGCACCCCAAAAACGACATGAATCAATTTGCGCATCATGGCTCTGATGATGAGCTTTGGCGGTTTGCCTGCTGCGGCCAGGCGTTCGCGAAAGCGTTTGCCACAAGCGGTTTTATACAGGGTGGCCATGGCCGGCATATACAGCGCCTTTCGCAAGAAAGCGTGGCCTATCTTGGTCATGCGCGGCTTGCCCTTGACGTTACTGCCGGACTCATGCTGGCGCGGATCAATGCCAGTGAAAGCCACCGCTTGCCTGGTATTCCCCAACCGATCTCGATATGCCACTGATGCGCAAGCGGCTCCGGATAAATGCGGGCGGCCCATCGAGTGTGCCTATGCCAGCGCCGAGTGCAACAGGCGCGCGAAATACATGGTTTCGCGTTGCGCGCCTGATCGAACGGACCCGTACCGTGTTCCCTGGGCTGCCGGATGTCTGCGACAAGAGCAACAACCGACGCTACGAAATCGAGGATGCGGCACTCGCAGCGTTTTCGGTTTTCTTCTCCCAGAGTCCGTCGTTTCTCGACAGCCAGACCCGCATGCAAAAACTTCAGGGGAAGAACAACGCCAGCTCCCTGTTCGGGATCCATGATATCCGATGCGACAACCAGATTCGCAACCCACTCGATCCGGTGCCACCGCAGACGCTGTTTGCGCTCATGGTCGAGATCGGGGACGATCTGTACCACCATGGCCTGCTGGACGCTTTTCGTTCGTTCGATGATACATTCTTGATTGCGCTTGATGGTACGGATTTCTTTTCTTCCCAAAAGATTTTTTGCCCGCTGCTCGCAGTCCAAACTCGCCAATGGCAAAGCACTGTACCGTCACATCGCCGTCACGCCGGTGCTGGTGGCGCCGGGCCAGGAAAACGTCTTTGCCCGCCCCAGTTTGTTCAGCCTCAGGATGGCCACGCCAAGCAAGATTGCGAACTGGCTGCCACCGGGCGCTGGCTTGAGCAGTGGGGGCGCGCATTACGCGGCGTGGAGTATCACTTTTCTGGCCGACGACTTGTATTGCATCAGCCGTTTTGTCAGCAGATACTTGCAAAGAAGGCCAACTTCATCTTCACCTGCAAGCCCGACTCCCATCCGGTACTGTACGAATGAGTGAGTGGACGACCTCACCCGCAACGGCAGCGTCGAAGTCTCACATCCGAGCGCTGTGGGAGGACGAGGACAAATGACCTCCCTCGCGGAGCGCGGCCAAATCATGGCGTTACTGGCCGAGGCCGTCGACAAGGGTGCCCGCCAGAATCGTGCCTGCGAGGTTATTTCACTGAGCGAACGCACCTTGCAACGTTGGCAAAACTCCGGCTAACGGCAATGGTGATCGCCGCCCGGCACGGGTACAGACGCCCAAGAACAGGCCAAGCGAGCTCGAACGCCAGCGTCTGCTGGCGATTAATCGAGGGTGTCCGCCATTTTGTGTAATCGGGAAATTGTTTAATGCTGCGGCATACGCTCATCGAATTTTCGGCAGTCACGCTCGACCAGAATGCCGTGTCCGAACCAGCCCCTTAGACACTTTCGGCCCGTCTGCACCCAGGGCCTTGCCGGCTCTTAGGTTGGAGCGCCAGCAAGGCCGCGATCGCTGGGGTCTGCGGAGTCGACATTTTTGCTATGCTAGCGTCTTTCCACTGCCTGGAGCCGCTGCCCGGGCCGGCAGACCCTATTTACGGAGTAGCACATATGGCCTCTTTGCAAGAGCAGTTTTTGAAAGCCGGCCTAGTCGACAAAAACAAAGTCAAACTGGCCCACCAGGACAAGAGCAAGCAGAAGAAGGTTGAACGCCGGACTGGCACGCCCAGTGTCGATGAAGCGCGCTTGGCCGCACTCGATACGCAACGCAAGAATGCCGAGCGGGCCCGCGCACTCAATGCCCAGCGCGATGCGGCCGCCACCCAAAAGGCGATCGTGGCGCAAATTGCCCAGATGGTGCAGAAGAATCGCCAGAGCAAAGGCACCGGCGACATCGCTTACAATTTTACCTACGACAAGAAGATCGAACGGCTGTATGTGTCGGCCGCGGTTCAGGCACATTTAGCGGCCGGGCGTCTGGTGATCGTCTGCCAGGGCGGCGCCACCGAATTGGTGCCCAGGATTATCGCCGACAAGATCGCCGAGCGTGATGCCTCGCTGGTCGTGCGGGTGAACAAGACCAGCACCGAGATCGATGCGGACGATCCGTATGCTGCCTTCCAGATCCCGGACGACTTGATGTGGTAACGCCAAAGCCTGCCTGGCGCAGTGCAGCAGTGCGGCAAGCTGCGCAGCAAATGGTACAAATCGGATGGTAATCCTCCCGTCATAAAAATAGTGGGAACTACTCTGACGTACAGCGCTAGCTACGCCCGGTGCTGGCGTCACGCTGACAATTGGACGATTCGGTCGATTTTAGAAGAGGCGTTTGATCGGCGTAGCTCGACACCCGACCCGGCACCGGAAATAGACCGGAAACGGGGGCTTCCTGTTTTGGAAACAAAAACGCCAACCGGTAAAGGTGGGCGTTTCATGAGGTATGTTCTTGGTGGCCCGGGGCGGAATCGAACTACCGGCACAAGGATTTCCAATCCGCTACTCACCAGAGATTTTTATAAAATAAGGGTGTCGAATTTTGTTCCGAAGAATGGATAGATACAGATCTGTGAGCGCAGTCAAAATTTGTCCCCTGAACTCACTGTCATTATTCTTCGATCGAAAGTGTTAGTGAATAATTTTGTACTGATAGATCAGTTGCTCCGCCGCATGGACAGAGGGAAACACAAGTTCGCACTTTATTAAGGAAGCATATCTTTGCGTTTGATGCAAAGATATGCTTCCTGTCTCACTATGGACTTCTTAAAACGAATATTTGGTGGAGGGATCGCCCCTTGTGTCCGCCAGCGTTAGTATCGCAGTTGCGGAGTGTCGCAAACCGGTGCGAAATGCTGAGGGTTTCGCGGTTCGTGGGCGGTTGCGTCTGTATGGATAGTACTATCTTGACATCTTGCCGACGAGGATTTTGGGAGCTGAGTTCAATTCCCATTTTGGCAATCGAACCCGCGTCCGTCAGTACCAATTGCCTGGTGCGGGTGTCAGCAGAATGGCAGATCAGTCGCATTGAATCCCAGTTTTGTCATTGAGACTGATTATTGCGCGCTTCTTTGTCAATAAGTCCGCGTATTTCATTGGGATGCAAAAGCTTGTGCTGAGTGATGTCATCGGCAAATGCATTGCACGCTGCCATCCGTTTCAACGTATTTTGGAAGCTGGAATAGTCAAACGCGGCCGACCAAGCTTGTGCTCGAGTCATTGACCGGAGAAATGGAACCGGATCGGCATTTCTGGACAGGGCTTTCAGTGGCAACAAATAGTCTTCGCGGTACGCGGTGGGAATAATGATCCGGCAGGCGGCGGCTTGGGTCAGGTAGGCATTCATCGCCAGACGGGCGGTTCGGCCGTTACCGTCTTCAAAGGGGTGCACCTCTGTCACAACGAACATCGCCATCAATGCGCGTGCGAATGGATCTTCCAATAGAGCTACACGTTTGAAACCTTCCCGCAGCGTGCCTTGTACCAGCTCCGGATGAACGAACAAGGTGGAGCCCGCTTGATTGAGTTTTTCTTTCCACTGGCCGGGATTTTTCTCCTGTCGGCTAGAGAGCACGCGATGGTTGGTGAGTTTCAGCCATTCCAGAAACTCGTCTTCGTTGCTCGGTGGAGTTGACCTGAAAGGTTGCTGGGTGATGGCCTGATAGGTGCCGAGCACGTCATGCGAGTCCTCGGAGCGCTTTTCGATCATCTTGCCTTCGAAAATAATTTCGCTTGCCTCTTCCACCGTGAAGGTCGTGCCCTCGATGTAGTTGGAGAAATAAGATTCAAAGAAAGCAAAATGGGTTGTGCTCAAACCAGGCCCGGTCGGATCGGGAATATGTTGAAATGATTGGCGGAGTGCGGTAAACAGGACATCAAAAATCACCATGCGATCAGGATCGTATGGTTTGCCTGCAGCACGAGCAAGCGCATCGACCGCACTCAAGCGTCGAGCTTCTCCCGTTTGCATCAATGCCGAGACGATACTGTTCAGTGTTTTGAATTGAGCCTCCAATCCCAGCGGCACTGCCAGTTGGCGTGCTGCGTCGCGCAGGTCGTTAACCTTATGCTCGCCACGCAAAGTGCAAAGCCGACTGAGGTGCGATTCTACCCATGCGCGTCCCATCGTTCGGATAGCGGCATCTCGGCCGGTATAGAGGTTTTCGAGAAGTCGGCGGGCCTCGGAAGAAACAAACAATTTGCCGTAAGGGGTATCGTTCAGAGTTGGCTCAAGGCCCGAAACAGGCCCTGAACCGGGAATTGTTACCAGTGTCAGGCCCGGCAATTCAGTGCGTCGCGCCCGGTTTCCTTGAACCAGAAAAATTCGCCCCTCTTGGTCGGGTTTGCCCTCCTGCGCCGAGCGGTAGCCCAGCACCGATCCAGGATATAGATACTCGGCAATTTGGCGCCAGTTAGTCCGTACGATTTGTTCAAGCGGCGTTTCCAGAACGCTGGTGTAGATCCCTCGATGAATTGACCGTAACTTTCCAGCCCGAGCCAATCTGGATACGCGCTGCGCGTTCGCCTGATCGTCGGCGGAGCTGAAAACAAGGGTCGCGAGAGTGTCAATATTTTTGCGCATCAATGGAATATTTGAAGATTAATGTCAACAACAATGCGTTAATTGCAAATCGTTGTCAACAAAAAAGCTAATTATTAGTTCACCATGTATGTTCGATACACGTTTTTTGTGCATGGAGAATTGTCATGGGAAACAAATATTGCGCAGCATGCGGCCAGCCTTATTGTTGGTAGCGCAGACATTTTTTCGCGAATATTACTTCCAAATTCGACGTTCTCTGCTCTCTGATTTCAAGCGGATTTCTTTCCCTACCAATGCCAAATTAAAACCGCTTGATTAGTCCACGTGTAACTTATTGATTTTTATGGGAATAATTCTACCCCTTGCGGACTTCGGCCCGTTTGGCGAAAGAGAGCCGGAGAGAATAATGGCCTGTAGAGAGCAAAAACGACCATTTTTGACGCGAAGCCGTGAACCCTGGCGTCCGGAAGAACCCTCGGGAACCCTCGCAGGCACGCGGATGTAGGCAAAAAAATACCAACTGCATACGCGGCTGGTATTTTGTAATGGTGGGGCGGCGGCAATCGAACCGGCGACCCGTGAAGCCTTGCCAGTGATAAACATGGAACTAAAAATTTCTGGTGCGATTTTTTGAAATACCCCCATTGATACCCCCAGCGCGATTGGATGCTGTGGGACTTGACCGAGCAAACTTTGAAGCCGAACAGGCGAAAGGATGGCGCTTGCTTGGCGAACGCCTGGAATTATTGACGCGAGAGGATGACGGAAAAGTCATCGCCGCCAACTTTGGCCGGACAGCGTAAATTCGGGTGGATGCAGCAACAAAATGCACCTTGTCAATTGGATTGCACAGCGCGGTTGGAGTTGCGTGTTGCGCTTGCGCGCGGGCGCTTGGCTAACGGCGTAGCGCAGTGGCAAGCGACATAGGAGCGTGCATTGTTCACTTGGCTATGTTTTTTATGCGCTCCCGATGCTGCCGCCCGTCGCATACCACCAAGCGGGTTTCAATTGCTACCAGCTTTTTCGTCCCATGCCGTCCCGTCATAGTTTAATATGCTTATCCACAAGAAATACATTCCGATTTGGATACATCGGTTTGCGCGGTTGTCTTTGCATTCGCTATCAAAACAATACGATTCACAGAACACGAAAACATGACTGAACTGCAAAAACTGCTGACCTGGCACTTACTTGAAGACCTGATTTGCACTTATCTGCGCAACCAAGTAAACCAAGAGCGAGGATGCTAAAGATGTTTATATCAAAGCTCGAAAAGTGAAGCGAAAATTTCCGGGATTTGCACAAAATGCGGGGAAACATTTGCGTTGTTTGTCCAAACCACCTACAGAACGATAGAACACACCAAAAAACCTAATGGCACGCATTGAAGAAAAAATTGCTGAAATCGTTGATCCGGCACTAAGACAAAGCATCGCGGAGGAAGTCGCCAAACTCAAGAAGCACACCCGTTTTGGCCTAGTGTTTGAAGAGCATCAGCCGGAAGTCGTGCCAATTTTTGGTAAACGTGTTCGACGCGGCGAAAGAGTTGCCAAGAAAACCGGCAACCTTGCCGAAATTTGGCGGGTTCTGACGATCAAGGGCGGATCGGCAGTTTGTGAGCATGAGAGGGGCGGACCAATCGCAGCGGGCTCCAGGGAGTCTTTCCCGATTGATCAATTGGTTGTTATCAGGAGCATGGGCGAAACAATTTACCCATCTCTCACGCCAATGGATTCTGTCAACAATGGTGACCCGTCAAAGCCGCACCATGTGCTGATCGAGGCAGACAACTATCACGCTCTGCAACTGTTGGTACTTCCTTACGAGGGAAAGGTCGATTGCATTTACATCGACCCGCCCTATAACTCTGGGTCACGAGACTGGAAATACAACAACGACTATGTGGATAAAAATGATGCGTGGCAGCATAGTAAATGGCTCACCTTTATGGCCAAGCGCCTCCGCCTTGCACAACGCCTTTTGAATCCGTCCGAGTCCACACTAATCGTAGCAATTGATGACAACGAACTTTTTACCCTTGGTCTATTGCTGGATGAAATTTTTAAGGACTGTGACCGTCAAATTGTTAACGTAACAATTAATCCGAAGGGCAAGGCTCGTGACGGTCGACTTTCGCAAGTCGATGAGTACCTAATCGTGGTGTATGTCGGCTTGGCAAGAGCGCAAGAATTGACATTGGAAAGCGCCGAAGTCGAAGTCCGCTGGCCTTACTTGCGCCGCAGTGACGTGGAATCTGCACGCGGTACAAAAAAGGGAGGCGTTAGGCAGTTCTATCCGATTTATGTTGATACAAAAACGGAAAAAATTGTCTGCATTGGAGAGCCACTAAACCCGACTCAACCACTTACAGATGCAATAGTCATACCGGGCGCAGTACCTGTTTTTCCAATACGTGATGATGGGAAGCATATGAACTGGGGGCTCACTGAGCCTAGTCTCAAAAGGGCAGCCGATTTAGGGTTTGTAAGGGTTTCCAAAAGCACTAACGATTACCAAGCGTACAACTTCGCCTATGTAACTGTGCCTAGTGTCAAGAAAATAGAAAACGGCACCTACCGGGTCGCGGGGGTTAGGAGCGATGGTTCAAAAATTGTCGTAATTCCTGGCGGCAAACCCCATAGGGGCACGACAGCATGGAAGAAAAATCTACACGATGCAAATTCCTATGGCAGTCAAATTGTTAGCACGTTCATCCCAGACAAAAAGTTTCCTTTTCCAAAGTCCGTTTATGCCGTCTATGACGCGCTTCAACTTTTCGTTTCGGACAAACCAAGTGCCTTGGTCGTAGATTTTTTTGCTGGCAGCGGGACAACTCTAAACGCAATAAACCTGTTGAATGCCAACGATCAAGGACATCGCCAATGCATCATGGTGACCAACAACGAAGTATCTGAAGAAGAAGCCGCAAAGCTCGCGTCGTCAGGATTTCAACCTGGTCAAGATACATGGGACCAAAACGGTATTTGCAGATCCGTAACTTGGCCACGTTCAAAGTTCTCTATTTTGGGCAGGAACGAGCGTGGTGCCCAATTGGAAGGTGACTACTTCACCGGAAAAAATGTCAGCCGGGAGTCGCAGCGGATCGTGAAGCAGTGGGGATTTGCCGAAGGCAAGCACTTAGCGGTCGCGCAGAGAAAGCAAATTGCAGCCCTTCTCCCAAATTTGGCTCAGAACAAAGTAACCGACGCCCCCTGGCTGTTGGACGCGGAATGCCAAGTCTCCATTCTTTGGGATGTTCAACATGGAGTAGCGTGGCTTGAAGAGTTGGCAAACGCCGAGCACGTAAACGAGGTTTATGTCGCGACCACAGACAATAAGTTTTTCAGCCGTTTGAAGATGCAGGCACTAGAAGCGATGGGGCCACAACTCATCACCGAAGAAGAAAAACGGCCTCTCTCAGCGGGATTTGAAACCAATATCGAATATTTCCGGCTGGATTTTCTAGACCCGCAAGAAATCCAGATGGGCAGACAGTTCAGCGCGATTCTGCCAATCCTATGGATGATGGCGGGCTCACGCGGGCCACGCCCGGACGCGCCAGACGCGCACGCGCCATGGCTGCTGCCCGATGGCAGCCCCTTCGTGGTGCTGATGCAAGAAACCCGATTCAAGGACTTTGTGCGCCACGTTGAGAGCCGTTCAGACCTGACCCACGTATTTATCGTCACCAATTCGCAGGACACGGTCTACAAGCTGCGCCACGAGTGGCCCGAGTTGCATGTAGTGCAGCTCTACAAAGACTACCTAGAAAACTTCCGCATCAATTTGTCTGAGAAACCTGCCCAATGAAAATCGAACTCAAAGACTTTCAGGACGTAGCCGTCGAGCAATTGTTTAAAAAGCTGGACCTTGCTCGATACGACGTGCAGAAAAACGGAAATCGACAGGCGGTGATTCTGGCTGCACCGACTGGCTCGGGTAAGACGGTTATTACCGCCGCATTCATTGAAGAAATTCTGACTGGCTCTGATCGTTTTGAAGCCCAGCCGAATGCGGTTTTTCTATGGCTATCTGACCAGCCCGTTCTCAATGAGCAATCCAAAAAACGGCTTGCATCGGCATCTACCAAGCTTGGAAATAACGATTTGGTCATTGTGGACACTGACTTTGACCGAGAGATGTTTGACGGCGGCAAGGTGTATTTCATCAATACGCAGAAGCTGGGCAAAGACAAGCTGCTGACTTCGGGCCGGGGCGACAAGCGCACCTATACGATTTGGGAAACCATCAGTAACACGGCCAAGGCAAAGGCCGACCGCTTCTATCTGATCATTGACGAGGCACACCGTGGCACCAAGGTGTCGCGTACGGATGAAAACACCCGGCAAACGGTGATGCAGAAGTTTGTCAAAGGCTCTGAGGGTGAGATTCCGGCCATTGACTTGATTTTGGGCGTATCGGCTACGCCGCAGCGTTTTCAACAGTTGATCGAAGGCCAGACAAATCGCACGCCGCACAAGTGCGAAGTGAATCCGCTGGATGTGCGGGCATCGGGCTTGCTGAAAGACCGAATCATGGTTTTTCACCCGAATCAGGACTTCCCCACCGACACCACCATGCTGCGCGCAGCCGTTCTGCAATGGCGCGCTATGGGTACGCAGTGGAATGAGTACGCGCAGGCACAGGGCATACCTACGGTGCACCCGGCGCTGATCATTCAGGTGCAAGACGGCAGCAGCGATGGCGTTTCGCGTACCAACTTGGACGAGGTAATTGCCACCATCGAAAAGGAAACCGGGCCGATTGACCCTGCCGAGATCGCACATTGCTTTGAACACGACGCGCCCCTTTCTGCCCATGGCGTTCTGATCCGAAAGATTGACCCGTCACACATTCAAGAAGATACGAATATCAAGTTCGTGCTGTTCAAGATGGCGCTGACCACCGGCTGGGATTGCCCGCGCGCCGAGGTGATGATGTCATTCCGCACAGCACAGGACGACACGCTGATTGCCCAGCTTATTGGGCGCATGGTGCGCACCCCCCTGGCGCGCCGCATCGAGGGCAGCGAGATACTGAACTCGGTTTCGCTGTATCTGCCGCACTACGACAAGGAAGGATTGGCGCGCGTCGTCAACCACTTGAAGCAAGGCGACCCGATGGAGCTACCACCTACCGATGTGGAGGACGGCGCAAAGATGGCGACCTTCAAGCGCGACGCCAGCATGGACGCAGCGTTCGAGGCGCTGACCGGTCTGCCCACTTACCGCGTTGAGCGGGTGCGCAAAGTATCCAATACGCGCCGTTTGATGGCGCTGTCGCGCCTGTTGACGACCATGCACGAAGTGGATATGACTGCCTGGGACGGTTCCAAGAGGCTGGTGATCGACACGCTGGACGCGGAGTTGGCCAGACTGAAAAAAGACGATCCGAACTTTGATGCAAAAGTGACGGGCTCCGGTCAAATCACGCTAAACGCCGTGATTGTCGAGCAAGGTACTTGGAAGGAAATACAAGGTCAGGCCATCACGGTGCCGCTGGATGAAAAGAACATTGACGACCTGTTCAATCGCGCCGGGCAGCGCTTGGGCGAAGGGCTGCACTTGGACTACTGGCAGACGCACTACGACCAGGACGAGGCCGACGAAATGCCCAGCCGGTCACGACTTGAACTGTTCCTCATGCTGCAAGACGAGAAGGCCTGGAAGACACTGGAAGCGGCTTGTGGTGCGCGCTGCGAGGCATTGTTCAAACAGAACAAGACTGCCATCAAGAAGCTGACCACTGCCGAGCGAGAGGACTACAACAAGGTGCAGGAAGTGGCGAAGGAGCCCGAAGCTTTGTCATTCTTGCCCCCAGTTGAAATGATGCTGGCTGTGGATGTCAAAGACCCGATTTTCCGCAGCTATGACGAGCACATGTATGTCGATGCCACCGGACATTTTGTCACTGTGCTGAACACTTGGGAACATCCAGTAATCGAAGTCGAAATTGCGCGCGCAGATGTTGTCGGATGGCTGCGCAACGTACCGCGCAAGCCGTGGGCGCTGTCGTTGCCTTATGAGTTCGGTGGTGAGGTTCGGCCGATGTACCCAGACTTTCTGGTGGTGCGCAGCAATGGCGGCGACCACATCGTGGATATTCTCGAACCGCATTCCCCTGCGCTGGCCGACAGCTATGCCAAAGCAAAAGGCCTGGCGCAGTTCGCCGCCAAACATGCTATGCACTTCGGTCGCATTGAATTGATCCGGCTGGTTGGCAAGGAAATTAAGCGCGTGGATTTGATTGATGCAACGAATCGCAAGCGAGTGCTGGCCGTGGATAGCAATGCGGGGTTGGATTTGGTGTTTGGGGTTGCAACGCAGTAGCCTTGTTGCGGCCATAGATGGGCATTTATGCAGTGCGGTGTCCTGCGTGGATGGACCTAAAATGCTTTGTGCTGTTGCGATGTAAATACCGCCAAGATAGTCTGCTTAACTTCACCCATGGCCTGCTGCATTCGCCTGAAGATAAGGTGGGATGTATGCAATGACCGGATGAACAGAATTTACACATTCATACGAAGGACTGAAAACATGGCGCGGAACTACTCCCCAAAATCGTTTTTTCGTCATGCCGCCAATGCCATGTTGGTGAGATATTTTGCTAAAGTTGGCGTACTCACGGAGTACGATTTTAGTCAGGTATCGGAAACGAAAATTGAGCCGATTTACCAAGCATGGTTGTCATTGCCTGATACCCAACGGGGAGAGATGGAACGGGATTTTAAAGAGATTGACGCGCTAGCTTGTGACGGTGGTGTAAAGGCGATTATGGATGAGGCTGAATGGCATGACGAAAACCTGGCCGAAATACTCAGTGAGCATGAGAGTTTCCATGAAAAGGCTTTTTGGATTTTTCTCGAACGATCCAAGTATTGGCCTGCTGCCAGTGCTTTTTGCCGTGCCGATTCTATTAGCAGCAACCAGTGGAACGAATGCAGAACCATAAATAACTCACCTGCGCGGGTAGATGATGCGAGCATTCGAGACCTTGAAAAAGTATTGAGCCATTATTTCCACAACAAAGAAGGGCGCGGTAAAAATTGTACGGTGGAGCCTTACAAACGCGGAAAACTGGATTATTTTTTTGCGTACCCGGAAGATTATGCTCACGCCAGCATTGAGTGGGAAGGCGCGACATTCAAGCGTGCCGCCCGGCACCCGGCCTTTGAAATCATTTTTGTCTACTCGCAGGATGAAGGAAAAATCAGCCTGTATATGAAAGGCAGCAAAGATACAAAAAAGGAAGTCCGGGCGCTGTTTGCAGATACGATACTTGGATTGGAACTTGGCGAATTTGTCGAAGATGATCGTGTATATGACCTTGCCCCGTTACAAGGAAGTAATCCACCTTTTCAGTTCTCCCCTGATTTAGGCATTCAGAGCGTTGCTATCAAAAAATTTAGAATAGCGATCAATGGCACCAAAGAGCGCATTACCCTTGAGGTGAATCCGGCGCTTAACCACAATGCCATTTATGAGTTACGTGAAAAGTTGTGCAAAACCATTCCAGCTTCACAAATGACTATTACGCAGGTAGGCATCTCGGTAATTTTTGTACCCGACCCCGGAACCGGGAAAACCAGTACCCGGAGCTTCGACGTAAACTGGCCCAATTCCTGTTCATTAAAGCACGACGGTAAAGATGCCATCATTCGCAAAATGCTCATTGCATCCGGCATAGAGCCACGAGCATAGTAGTCTGAAATTGTAATGAACAACATCAACCCCCTGCACGTCGTACTTGAACGATTAGGCTGTGGCGATCCAGTAAAAGGCGCTTTGTTTTTCTGGGATGAAGTAAAAAAATGGCCGTCCGGCTCACTTGATATTTTGGTGACAAGCGGCCTTTTAAAGCCAGCCCAACCGATGACCAACATTGAATGCGATGGTTGCGAAGAAAATTGCTTCATGCCTGTGACTGTTTATCCAGCCCAGGAAGATAAACCGGGACGGGCATTTATTACCTGTGACAAGCGCGATGATATTGGGCGGGTGCGCGTTGATTTTCGCCGCATGGAGCAGTGGCAGACGACGGGCGGAATGCTTGCGGAATTTCTCACTCGTTTGCTTGGGTTTGCACAATTACAGCAAGAAGACAGCACAAGAAAACGCTGGGTCCTTGGTATGCTCACAAGCAAAAAATATAGTGAGCAAGCCACGTTAGTAATCGACAGCGGCATTTCTTTGCAAGTGGCCGGACATGGCATTCCGTTGATGGAAATTTTGAAATTCGATAACGGAGCATTCTCAGCGAATAAAGACGAATTGTTAAGACTGGCAAGCAAGCCCAAAGCACAGCCGGTTGCACAAGGCTCCGCGCCTGATACCCTGCGCCGCGAAGTAGGTAAACTTAAAACGCAAAAGCAGTATGCCAATTGGCAGCAGGCATACAAGGAGCTTAAGCAAAAACCCCAAAATAAGAGCAAGTCAGACGTATGGTTTTCGCAGCAGATTGCAAAACTGGAAATTGCCAACGGTTGTGATTCTGAAACCATCCGAAAACACATGACGAAGTAAAAAAGTTGGGCGGAATTTTTTCGCCCAACACACCCACCCGCTAACCAATTGTTTTTTCACGGCTTTCTGCCGCCTGCCCCAGCAGAATCTAACCGCACAGTCCCAAGCAAGGCACGCCAAACAACGCCTAACCCGTTGATTTATCAAGTAAGGCACGGCCTCGGTGCGCCTAGCCCGTGCATTTCATCGCCCAAATCGCCCAACTACGCTTCATCTCAGCAAGTTCCTTAACAACTTAATGAGGATTGAAGATGACACACAAGATACTGAGACTACCCGCCGTAAAGTCTGAATCTGGCTATTCACGTTCCACGATCTACCTTCGTATTTCGCAAGGGCTATGGCCCAAGCCCGTCAACCTTGGGGTGCGGATGGTGGGCTGGCCCACCAGTGAAGTAACAACGATGAATGCGGCTCGCATCGCCGGGAAATCCGACGATGAAATTCGCACCTTGGTGGCGAAGCTGGAAACCGCCCGCAAGTCTGCGGCGTAAGGGGCGGATCATGAGAAACGCGAACCTCACGCGGGGACACAATCGGCCAGCTTTCGCTTTCAAGCGCGATCGCTTGCCAAACCCTGCCGAATATTTCGATGCACAGGGATTGAAATTGAGCGGCGGCGGCGTATGGAAATCCGCCGTCTGTCCTTTTCACAAAGACACCAAACCCAGCTTGCGGGCGCGGCTGGATACCGGCGGCTTTCGCTGCATGGTATGCGGTGCACATGGCGGCGACGTGCTGGCGTTCCACATGCAGCGGCACGGGTTGCGCTTCATCGACGCGGCGCGTGCGCTGGGCGCATGGGAGGCATCGCGATGATGCAAGCGAATGAGACACCCAAGGATGCGGCCCGGCGGCTGGCTGCAAGTGCAATGCGCGACGGCTTTAAACCGCAAGCCCTGCACGAATACACCGACCCTGACGGTAAACCACTGCACTGGCGCATCCGCATGAAGCATCCCGACAATGGGGACAAGTGGATTCGACCGATGAAGCCGAATGGCGAAGGCTATACGTTGGGGGAGCCGGAATATCAGAACGGCAAACCGCTTTACCGCTTGCATGACTTGGCAACCCGGCCCGTTGATCCGGTCATCGTGGTGGAAGGCGAATGGTGCGCCGATGCATTGGTAAAAATCGGTGTGCTGGCGACGACAAGCGGCGCGGCGGATTCTGCCGGGAAAACAGACTGGCAACCACTGGCCGGGCGAACCGTAACGATCTGGCCTGACAATGACGAAGCCGGGCAACGCTATGCGGATGCGGTGATGGATGCATTGCTGGCGCTGGATTGTTCGGTGCGGCTGGTGGACGTGGCTGCATTGAACTTACCCCACAAAGGGGACGTAGTTGATTGGCTGGCCGCAAACCCGAATGCCACGGCGGTGGACATTGGCGCGCTACCCACCGTTAAGCCTCCACAATCGTCGTCACGCGGTGCAACGGTCGCGGGCGAATCCTTGGCCTCACACGACACGAAAAGCACACCAACGCATGATTTTAAAAACCGTGATTGGCCGGAACCAAAACCCATTCAAGCGGCGTTGCATCCTGTCCCGGCATTCGACCCGGAAACGCTGCTGCCCGAAGCCTTGCGCGCCTGGATCATGGACGAAGCCGACCGTATGCCCTGCCCGCCGGATTTCATTGCGGCAGGGGCGTTGGTCGCGCTGGGCGCGATCATCGGGGCGCGCTGCACGATCAAACCGAAAGCTCGTGATTCGTGGATGATCGTGCCAAATCTGTGGGGCGGCATCGTGGGTTTGCCATCGGCAAAGAAGTCTCCCGCCATCGGCGCGGCGCTGAAACCGCTTGACCGTCTGATTGCGCAGGCGATGGAAGCGCATCAAGCGGACGTGGAAGCCTTCGAGGCCGACAAGACCGTATTCGAGGCGAAGAAAGAAGCCATCGAATCGCGCATCAAGGCGGCGGCGAAGGATGCCAAGAAAGGCGACCTGGACAGCATCGCCAAGGAATTGCAAGGCCATCGGCAACAGGCGCAAAAAACGCCAATCCTGCGGCGCTACAAATCCAACGATACTACCGTAGAGAAATTAGGCGAACTGCTGCGAGAAAATCCTGCGGGGCTGCTCGTCATGCGGGATGAACTTGTCGGCTTGATTGCGTCCTGGGATCGGGAGGGCCGGGAAGGCGAACGGGCCTTCTATCTGGAAGCATGGAATGGCAACGCCAGTTTCGACACTGACCGCATCGGGCGTGGTTCGATTTTCATTCCGAATCTGTGCGTGTCCATCTTCGGCGGCATTCAACCGGACAAGCTGACGGGCTATCTGGAGCAAGCCACGAATAAACTGGCTAATGACGGGATGCTGCAACGCTTTCAATTGCTGGTGTATCCCGACCATCGGGCTTGGGAGTGGCGCGACCGCATCCCGGCGAAGGATGCCCGCGACCGTGCCTTTGCCGTGTTCGAAGCGCTGGTCGATTTCGATCCGGTTGATTGGGGCGCGGCTCCTGCCGATGACTTCGCCAAGTTTGCGCATTTCAGCTTTGACGCGGCGGCGCAAGAAATTTTCATCGAATGGTCTGCGGAACTGCATCGGGTGCGACTGCCCGCCGAAGATCATCCGATCATCGCGCAACACTTGTCGAAGTTCGACAAGTTGTTTCCGGCGCTGGCCTTGATCCTGCACCTTGTGGATTGCATGGCGACCGGACAGCGCGGCCCTGTGACGACGGAAGCGGCAATGCGGGCGGCGGCATGGTGCGAGTATCTGGAAGCCCATGCGCGGCGCTGCTATGGCTTGCTGACCGATGACGGCTTGCGGGCGGCGCAAGCCTTGGCCGACAAGGTACGGCAAGGCAAGCTCTCGGATTGTTTCACGGCGCGAGATGTGCGACGCAATCAGTGGCGCTACCTGACGACCGATGAAGCGGTGCAAGCGGCGCTTGACTGGCTGAAAGATGAAGACTGGTTGCAGTCGGAAGAAGTGGGCGGCGCGGGACCGGGAACCGGGCGGCGTACCTGGCGCTATTTCATCAATCCAATGAGCGCAAAAGCGGGCAAGCCGGAGGCGCAATCATGACGAACTGGCTTGAACGTGCGAAGCTTGAAATGTCGAAAAGCACTGGCCGGGTTACTGCCAATAGTGACGAAAGAGATGTAACGGCAGTAATGGCAGTGCCCTATCCGGGCGAACTGGAAAATTCGAGTGCTTCTATCGGCAGTAATGGCAGTGTGCAGATAGCGGACTTCCAGAAAATCGAGGCCGCGAACGAGGCAGCCGTTTCCATGATGCCGGAAGAGGAGACCGCAATCCGTGCATGGCTGGCGCATATCGAAGAAACCGACCTGGCAATCATTGCCGACGTGCTGGATAAATGCCGTGCCGATTTGAATGAACGGGAAATTTTACTTCGGTGGGCTGAAGAAGTGCCGCGCCCGGTTGCTATTGACGATGACCGGCGGCGTTGCGATCAATGCGTGAATTTGACCGAGCGCGGTTTATGCCTTGCCGCCCGGCGTGGTGAAATCAATGCGACCCGCATACATGAGCCGGTGCGCGATCTTCTTCAACGCTGCGTAGGTTATATGCCGAAAGCGACCGGCACCGACCAACGACCGGGCCGCGCACGCTGGCCGGGACTGATTCAGATTCAAAAAGGAAACAGCCATGCAAACACTTGAAAACGATTCTGCCGTGATTCCTTTCCCGGCGAACGATGCAGCCACACCGGCGACGACGAGCAACTATGAAGCCGTGCGCTTCAACGCCATACAGCACGGCATCCTGAGCCGTTACACCGTGCTTGCGCATGAAGATGCGGACGAATACGGGGCACTGCTGTCGGCACTGCTGGAGGAGCATCAACCGGCGGGGGCGACCGAAGCACATCTGGTCGAAGAACTGGCGGGCATCATCTGGCGCAAGCGGCGGGTATTGCAAGCCGAGGGGGCGACCATCAATCAAGGATTGAAAGGTGCGGCGCGCAATGCCGAAGGCGTCATACCGGCAGCGGCACCGTTCGAGCTTGGGCTATCCGGCAAGGGCACCGACCTGCGGGAATTGATGGGCATGACGCCGGAAGAAATCGCAGCGCGCCAACGCGATGCGCGGCACGATCTGGACGCGACCAACAAGGCGGCGGCGATCCTGCGGCGCGGTGGCGCGAATGCTTACGACAAAGCCTTGCGCGCACTGCTGCCCGATTCCCGCGACTGGTGGCAAGAGTATGTCGAGGAAGAGGAATACCCGGCGACCGCCGAAGGGCTGGCCGAGTTCATCCGCAAGCAACTGGAACCGATCTGCATCACCACGGAAAAAGAAACCCGCCATCATGAAGCGATCAAGGCGCAAACCCTGGGCGAAGGATTGCAAGTACATCGACTGGAAAAGCTGACGCGCTATGAAACGCACCTTGACCGCAAGTTTGAACGCACTTTATCCATGCTGGTGAAGCTGAAAGAGCTACGCGGCAAGCGATAAGAGTATCGAAACCGCACGGAATACGAAACCGATGCAACAAGCGGAAACGTAGGCGGCATGCGGGTTTCGGCTAATCTGCGGCATTTGAGAGTTTGAATATGTAGCGAGGTAGCTTGATGATTTCGGAAGAATCGAGAGGGAACTATGGGCGGACTGGGTAGTGGGCGGCGTTATCGCTACGATGCGGCGGATTGCACCGACGATTATCGACGGCTTGACGTGCGACGCTGGCAACGCGACGGTTTTCTGACGCCAGGCCGGGCCTTTGGTTGGCAATGGACGCGGCAGGGTGAAATCGTGGCATCTATTCAAGTGCGGGCGGAAACCGACCGAGTGATTCTGAACTACCGGCATCGCAGCGGCGGCAAGGAATGGAAGGATGAGAAATATTCCGTGCGCTTGGATTGGACAGCCTGCACCTATGGCGGGCGGCGAGCGTGGTTCCTGTGTCCGGCAGTCGGATGCGGGCTACGCGTGGCGATCCTCTACGGCGGCGGCATCTTCGCCTGTCGGCATTGCCACCGGCTGGCCTATCCTTCCCAGCGCGAAACCGATGATGATCGAGCGACGCGGCAGGCAGATAAAATCCGGGAACGCTTGGGGTGGGAGCCGGGCATACTCAACGGCGAAGGCGGTAAGCCGAAGGGGATGCGTTGGCGAACTTTTCGGCGACTATCGGTGCAACATAATATTTTCGTCAATGAATCGCTGGCTGGAGCCATGCGGCGATTTGGGATCAAGATTGATATTTGAATCTGTTTCGCAAAAATGGGAAGCGGTGTTTTTTCATCGCTGAAGTATCGCTGGTGTAACGCTGGTGTAAATCTTCGGAAGAAAGTGCAGCGTTCAACTGGAACTCTTTTCGATGCCAAGCTTCTGCAACTCAGAAAGTATGAACTCCGAATCGGAATCAGGGGCACACAAAATTTCCCGGATTGTTCCATCTGCGATTGCTACTCTGAAATCAAAGTCGAATGGCAAGCTTGTTGGAAACCCCATTGTGCTGCCGTCGTTCAATCCGAATTGACCGATGCCTGGAGCCGACAATGAAACTCGCAACTCCTGTTCTTCGCCAAAGCTTTCCTTATCCTTGTAGTACGTATATTTGATTGGATTGGCGAGGTACTCCGTATTTGCTTGGAACGATTCCCACTCGACGTATTCAATGAGTCCGTAGTTGATTGAAAATATTTGATGGCAGCGCACATCGCCATATACGAGCTTGCCAGCTTGCAGAGTCTTGTTTAGCGTCGAGCGCAATTTGCCGAATTCAAAGACAACGCACACTTTCCCTTTTTCTCCGCCGTTCCCATAGTTATGCCAGATGAAATCTGAATTCTCTGCGGAGAAACAACAGGCATAGGTTCTGTTGCGGGATTGGTCGTAGTAATCCGCGGCCGAGAACTCCGGTGCCTTGGCGAATGTTGTGCTTACATTGCCGTCGTGGTCTTTCGGCAACTGTTGCCCATCCCGTGCATCTGCACCGTGGAAATCTTTGTAGCTATCCACACGATTAAAGTGAAGGTACGCGCCTGAAATAGACCGTAACAGGTCTTCAATTCGCATCACTTTATATAGCAATTGATCGTCGGTCGGCCTATTCAGCAATGGCGCATGCGGTTCAATGCTGCCCAATGGTGGGGCACCTGCGTTACGATGTTTCTTATCGTCCATTCCGTGATTGTTCATCGAGCCGCCACGAGCGGAATGATTTTCGCGCCGCGCTGTGCGGCGGCAAGCTGTACTCCCCACCAGTTGAACAACTCCACGCGCTGCGTGAATCGTTCGCCCCGGTCGTAAGCACGCACCACCTCGTTGTCGTGCGAGTGATCGAGGGATAGTTCCACCACGTCACGCGCAAAGCCGTTGTCGCGGGCCTGTGTGGAAAAGGCGCTGCGCCAGCCATGCGGCGAGTGCTTGCGCCCCAAGTCCAGGGTAACGCGGTACACCTTCTCGATGGATTCGCGGCTAATGTGCTTGTTGCCGGTGGGTGAAGGGAACATATAACCCTTGCTGCCGAATACTTCCTGCCACTTGCGTAACTCCGCCGCGATCTCCGGGCATAGCGGAACACGGTGATCGAGTTCGCGGGCAGTGACTTTCATTTTCTTGCGCGGAATGATCCAGACGGGCTGCGCATCCTCAAGATGAAACTCGCGCCATTCGGCATTGACCACATTGCCGATGCGCGCCGCCGTGAACGCGCACAGGCGATGCGCCATGCGCACGGACGGCGACAGTCGTGCCATTTCCGCCCGGCGCAGCACATCGCCCAGCGCCGCAAAATCAATCAGTGCGGGCATGCGTCCGTTGTCTTTCTTGCGCGGCAATATTTCGCGGGCGGGCAGTGCCGGATTATCACGACACAGCCCTTTGGCCTGCGCGTAGCGGAACACGCCATTCAGGTGCTGGAGGATGCGGATAGCGGTTTCGAGTACGTCGCGCTTGTTGATGTCTTCGATGGCCTTCGCCACGATGGCCGGGGTAATGCTGGCGATGGGCAACTTGCCGAGCGCCGGATAAAGATCGCGCTCGAACGCCCGCGCAGACTTGGTGAAATGCGTGGTGCTCCATTCCTTTTGCTTCATGGCGAGCCATTCTTGCGCGATGGCCTGAAAGGTATTGTCGGCGTTGGCTGCGTGCACCGCCCGGCTGACCCGGCGATGCGTCACCGGGTCTTTGCCTTCCAGTAACAGGGATTTAACTTCGCCCAGTTCTACACGCGCAGCAGACAGACTGACCAGAGGGTAAGGGCCGATGGAGTAGATTTTCTCCTTGCCGTCGATGCGGTACTTGATGCGCCAAGTGGCACCGCCAGCCGGGGTGATGAACAGATGCAGCCCGCCGCCATCCGCGAGCTTCTTGCCCAGCTCTGTCTTCGCTACGAACGCCTTGACGGCCCTATCTGTAAGCTTGACTCCAATACCCCCAGCCATAGTTTTTCTCCCGGTTCGATTTTTACTGATACCCCCTTGAATACCCCCATTATGTACGGATGGCGTTGGATTTTGCAAGTCGCTATGGGATAAGTAAATCAAGGAATGCCAAAGAAAAACGCCGTCACTAGGACGGCGTTGAGTCTTACTGGGGGTATTAATGGTGGAGGCGGCGGGAATCGAACCCGCGTCCAGAAGTACTCTACAGACAGTTCTACATACTTAGTGCTGCCATTTGATTTAATCCGTACGACGCGGACGCACACGCTGCGTAAAGACGAGTCGCCTATTATTTAACAACTGGCCAAGCGACCCGGCCGATTGCGATTCCTTGTGAATGACTCTACTGCTGTTGCCAGCCCACCCCAAGGAAGAGATGGTGTAGAGCTAACCGGTTATTAAGCGGCTAGTGCGTACGAGTTATCGTTTGCAGTTGTGTTTTTTCTGGATGTATTTACGAGGTAACCAGTCCTCGGTATGCCCTGCTCTGCTTTGCAACCCCTGTCGAAACCAGGTCGCCCCCAATACAGAACTTGCATTGTAGCGCAGTAGCTGGCATCTCGCTGACTGGTTTCAAGAGCCGATGACAAAAGAAGGACTGCCCGAATTTCCCACGATGCAAAACAATAAGATGCAGACCATGCTCCCGGCCTGCAGATATTGAACTGCCTAGCACGGCGATTGGAACTTTTTCAGCGCCCATTCGTTAAACTGTGCAATGCGAATCTTTTCCGACCTCAACGATCATCAATGCGTGACGCTGGCCCAAAATGGGGATGGCAAAGCGTTTTCAGAACTTGTTGCCCGTTATCAGGATCGTATTTATCGCTTTCTAGTGCGCCTGACGTGTTCGCCGGATGCCGCGTTGGATTTGACACAGGATACTTTTTTGCGGGCTTTTCAAAATCTGGCACGCTGGCGACCCGAGGCGCTGTTCAAGACCTGGCTGTTCCAGATCGCGCGCAATATTGCATTCGACCGCTTGCGGCGTGAAAAACGGGTGGTCTTCGTTGAACTGGAAGAGGATTTTGCGCTGCAAGATCCAGCTGCGGGGCCGGATACACGGCTGGAGACGGTGCAACGCTATCGTCAACTGGAAGCCGCCCTGGCAAAGCTGCCGGTGGAACAGCGCGAAATTTTGTTGCTGCGTGAAATCGAAGAAATGACTTACGATGAAATTGCGCTGGTTCTGGACTTGAACCTCGGCACGGTCAAATCGCGTATCGCCCGGGCGCGCACCGCGTTACTGGCCCACATTGAACTTTGATGGGAGACTTGTCATGCACTGCCCGCAACACAACAAACTATCGACCTATCTGGACCACGCTATGGTGCCCCAGGAGCATGCTCCGTTCACAATCCATTTGCAAAGTTGTCCACTCTGCCAATTCCAGTTGGCCACGCTGGCCGCCCTGCAACAAAATCTGCGCGACTTGCCTTCGCCGGTTTTGGGATTCGATCTGGCAGCCAGAATGCAAGACAGCCTCCGCAGCAGAACCGTGCAGCGCCAGCCGACTCGACCTTTTTGGTTCGCCTGGGGGCCGACCGGATTGGCGGCGGCTGCCGCGCTGACCTGCGGCGTCTGGCTTGGCGCCCTGCTGACTGGCGGCACAGTCGCCAGCGCACCACCGGCCGCAATGGTGCGCGTATTCGACCCGGTGCCACCGGGCGGGTTATGCGCGGCCCCTGAACTCTGTCGCCTGTCAAGGGGAATGTAATGCATCGCAATACATGGAAATGGGTGTTAGCAGCTTCACTTTCGCTCAATATCGGCTTCACTGCAACAGTCGCCTACCACCGACTGCAGGCAACACCGGCATCCCGCAGCGCACAGAGCGCGCCGGCCAACCTGACCGATCAACTGCAATTGACTGCCGAGCAACGGATTCGCTGGCACCGGATTGAGCAAGGTTTCATTACCGATCTAGCAGCCAACTGGCGCGAAATCGGGCAGCACCGCGAAGCGCTGATAAAGCATATTTTCTCGGCTCAGCCCGAGCGGATAAAAATCGATGCCGAGCAAACCCGGATCGCGGCGCTGCAAGACGCGCAGCAGCGCCGCGTGATTACGCAGCTACTGGCTGAACGCGATTTGCTGGATCAGCGGCAGCGCGCTGCATTGATGGCGCTACTGCTTAATCGGTACACGAATGCAGCGACGGAAGAAGAATTGCTGCACCGCGAGCAATAAAAATTCATATTTTTCGGCATCAATTTGCAAAAAAATGGAACATGCGCAGTTGCCGTTCGTTTAAACAGGCAGTCGGACGTTTTGCTCGACACAACCTGTTTCAACCTGATACGGAATGCATTATGAAATCACCTCAATTTTTGTTGCTGGCAATCGCCCTGGCGTTACCTTTAACCACCTTGGCTAGCGAGGCACTCAAACACGAGCACGACGCTGCGGTGCATACTCAGCTTGAACTCAATGCCGGCAAAAAATGGGCCACCGATATACCGCTGCGCCAGGCCATGAACAGTATCCGCACTACCGTTGCAACGACATTGCCGGCTGCCCACGCCGGCAAGCTCACACCAAAGCAGTACGACGCGTTCGGCAACGACATCACCGCGCAGATCACCTACATCGTGCAGAATTGCAAGCTCGCCCCCGAGGCGGACGCACAACTCCACATCATCGTGGGCGACATTATGAACGGCATTGATACCGCAGCCGGCAAGCAGCCCGATCAGAAAAGAGCACTGGGTGTAGTCAAGGTTGCGCAATCCCTGAATAGTTATGGCGACTATTTTGATCACGCAGCATGGCAAGCAATCAAGCTGCCGGATTAAGCATCAAGCTTGGGCCAAACAGGCACAGGCAGGGGTTTTGGCTCAGTGATTATCGTGCGCCAAAACCCGACGTTTAGAGCAACTCGCCAAGCGTGATATGCAATTGGTTGCTTTTGGGCGCTTAACCCTGTTGATGAAGCAAGTGCGCACACATCAGCGCATAGGGGAAATTCCCCTCCAAAAAGGAGAAGAATTCATCGCAATGCATTATAAAAACTCTGCCGTTTCAAGAAATTTCATCAATAACAAAAAACGCGGCCTCAAGGTGGATTTATTCAGGGAAACTCGGACATATTGGCGAGATTAACGGGTATCGTTCCTACATCGGCTGGCGCTGCCGGCTTTTGTCCGAAAACTATTACACTCTGGCGATTGCTATAAAACCACGGGAAGGCATTGCCGCTAGAATATTTTTTTATAGCGCGTTCACTGGACAAACAGTGAAGCTGCCGCTCGCACAAAGCTTGCAAAACTATTTGTGCCGGCTGTGCGCCGATGGCTGTCGCGCACAACTTGAACGTCTGACTGCTATCATTTGCAAACGCAACAACCATCCCCCCGGAGCCGCACATGAATGCGCTGATGCACGCCAATTTTGGCATTACCGATTTTTGGACCTATCTACTCGGCACGATCTTTATCGTGCTGCTGCCGGGACCGAATTCGCTGTATGTGTTGAGCGTGGCGGCACAACGCGGGATTCGCGAAGGATATCGCGGCGCATGCGGGGTATTTCTGGGCGACCTGATCCTGATGATGTTATCGGCCGGCGGCGTGGCGTCACTGCTGAAAGCCAGCCCCTCGCTGTTTTATGGCGTGAAATATATCGGGGCCGCCTATCTGGGCTGGATCGGCCTGCAAATGCTGTTGAGTTGCTGGCGCAGGTTGCGCGCCGGTACAGCTGCAGCATGCACGGCGGGCGCGGCGACGCAGTTGCGTGGGAGCAAGCCGTTCAGCAAGGCGCTGCTCATCAGCCTGATGAATCCGAAAGCGATTCTGTTCTTTATCTCGTTCTTCATCCAGTTCGTCGACCCACTGTTCGGCTCGCCGCTGCTATCGTTCGCGCTGCTGGGATTGGTGTGCGAACTGACCAGCTTCATCTATCTGACCGCCATCATCTTAGTCGGCGCGCGGCTGGCAGAAGCGTTCCGGCGCCGCCGACGTTTGGCAGCCGGCCTGTCGGGCGGCGTCGGCGCGGTGTTCATCGGCTTTGGCGCGAAGCTGGCGACTGCCACACTGTAAAAACGCAGTGTTGCGCGGTCGCGTCTCGTTGCAGCGCTGTTGCGGCCACAAGCCCGGTAAACCCAGCCGCGGCCAGCCGGACATTCATGATTCAATTTCATATATAGGTAGGAGTATGACAAAAAACATGCCACTTTCCGCATATATTTTATGAACACATTAAAAATACTCTTTAGGTTAGCAGCGAAACTGCAAAGCCCTTCATTATCATGTGACTGAGGGTGAACCTCAGGCCATTGATTGAATTAACCACGATGGGCTTGTCAGTCCTGAAAATACCAGTAACCGCAGTTGAGCCACTGCGTCAACGCACTCACGAACGCAGGCTGTTGCAGCCATGTCTTTAGCAAGGTATGGCTCAGGCACTCGTTGTCGCACAGCGCAAGCACCGCGCCGTGGCAGGCGGCGCCGAATTCAAAACGCTCGCCTTCGATGTAACAAACACCCTGGGCCACGGTTGCGTCGACATAGAAGCAGCGCAAGCCGCCGATCCGAATCAGGCTTTGCTGTGCCAATGCATCGACCAACTCTGCCTGGCTGAAAGGTTCTTCCAACTCTTGCAAATCGAGTTGGCACTTGGTCTTGGAAAAGTAGCTGCCGGCAAAATCGGCGATCAAGGTATCGTCATCAAGAACAGACTGAAGGTGCGCCTTGATCCGTGCAAAATCGCTGGCGTCAATGCGGCCCTGGTTCCGGTGTATCGGGCGTTTCGGGTCGCCCATAAGCGCGCTGCCAAGCTCCTTGTCGATCAAGTGGTCGGCCAGGCCGCTGAACATGTCCCTGGCCGATTTAGCCCTGAAACCTACTGAGAAGCTCATCGAATGCTCGAGTGTGACGCCGTCATGCGGAAAACCGGGCGGGATGTACAAAATATCGCCGGGCAGCAGTTCGACATCAATGATCGCCTCGAACGGATCGGTATGGAGCAGGGCCGTATGGGCCGCGAACTGCCGGTGATTGCCTCGATCGCCGACACGCCAGCGACGCCGTCCCGAACCCTGGCAGATGAAGACATCGTAGAGATCAATATGCGGCCCGACCCCGCCGCCCGGAGTTGCATAGCTGATCATTACGTCGTCCAGACGCCATTTCGGGAGAAAAGAAAACGGTTCGACCAGCGCGGCCACTGCCGGCGACCAGTGATTGACCGCCTGCACAATCAGGGACCAGTCGCACTCGCCCAAACGCTCATACGACTCGAACGGGCCGACTTCGGCTTGCCATTGCCCATCGGTTTTGTACACAAGTCGCGATTCGACCTGCTCTTCACACGCCAGGCCGGCCAGTTGGTCCGGGCTGATCAGATCGGAGAAGTGTTGAAATCCCTGGCGGATCACTACCGGCTTTTGTTGCCAGTAATGCTCAAGAAAGTGTTCGATGGAAAAATCAGCTAGATGAAGTTTTAACATGGCGCGCAAAGTGGAGAAATGAGTTCGAGGTTGTACCATCAATGACCAGGCACAGACATCATCTGGATCAAGGAATACCGGATCGAACCCAGGCCGGGCGCACAACGCACCCGCGTCTTGGTGCCGCATCGCACTGTCGCCGATTTAACGGCAAATGGTAAGCTTGGAAAAATCAATGAACCAATGACTACAAAGACCGCACCACAGCACTCCTGCCAAAATCCGACAGCACTTTTAGCGACCTCATCAATCACACGTCATTCATGCAAAATATCATAACCATAGCAAATCTTTCCAAAACCTACGCCTCTGGCTACCAAGCCCTCAAAAACATCAATCTGGAGATTCGCCGTGGAGAAATTCTGGCATTGCTCGGGCCAAATGGCGCCGGAAAAACTACGCTGATTAGCTGTATCTGCGGAATCCTGAATATATCCGAGGGAACAGTCCGGGTAGATGGGCACGACATTGTCACCGAATTTCGTGCCACTCGATCCTTGATAGGTCTGGTACCGCAAGAACTGACCACCGATGCATTCGAAACGGTATGGGCGACGGTATCCTTCAGCCGCGGACTGTTCGGCAAACCGGCGAATCCCGAATACATTCAGAAAGTACTCAAGGATCTGTCGCTATGGGACAAGAAGGACAATAAAATTATCGCCTTGTCCGGTGGCATGAAGCGGCGGTTACTGATTGCAAAAGCCTTGTCGCATGAACCGCAGATACTGTTTCTCGACGAGCCGACCGCTGGCGTGGATGTCAACTTGCGGCACGACATGTGGCAACTGGTGCGCTCCCTGAGGGATAGCGGCGTGACCATCATCCTGACCACCCACTACATTGACGAGGCTGAAGATATGGCCGACAGAATTGGAGTGATCAACAAGGGTGAGATCATCCTGATTGAGGACAAGAAAGAACTCATGCGAAAATTAGGCAAGAAACTGCTGACGCTGCAGTTGGAGCAACCGCTCGAGGGCATCCCGCCCGAACTTGCCGCCTACCGCCTGAATCTATCGAGCGATGGCTGCCAGTTGATCTATACCTACGAAACTGAAGGTGAACGCGTCACCATTATTTCGCTGCTCAACGCCTTGAGCGCAGTAGGTATCGGATTCAAGGATATTCAAACAACACAGAGCTCGCTTGAAAATATTTTCGTCAATCTGATAAAGGACGGACAATGAACTTCCACGCAATCCGTGCAATGTATATGTTCGAGATGGCGCGCGCCTGGCGTACCGTGGTGCAGAGTATCGTCGCCCCTGTGATCTCGACGTCACTGTATTTTGTAGTCTTCGGAGCTGCGTTAGGTTCGCGCATCACCGAGATCGACGGTATCAGCTATGGTGCATTTATCGTCCCCGGATTGGTCATGTTGTCGTTGCTCACGCAAAGCGTCTCCAGTGCCTCTTTTGGAATCTACTTCCCTAAATTCACGGGGACAATCTATGAGCTACTGTCTGCGCCGGTTTCTTATCGGGAGATCGTGGTGAGCTATGTCGGGGCCGCCGCGACGAAATCGATATTCCTCGGCCTGATCATTTTGGCGACTTCAGGTCTATTCGTTCCGCTGCATGTGCTGCATCCCATTTGGATGATTTTGTTCCTCGTACTAACGGCCGTGACCTTCAGTCTGTTCGGTTTCATCATCGGTATTTGGGCCGACAATTTCGAACAACTTCAACTTGTGCCGCTGCTGATAATCACGCCGCTGACCTTCCTCGGCGGTAGTTTTTATTCCATCAAGATGCTGCCGCCGATCTGGCACACGATTAGCCTGTTCAACCCGGTGGTTTACCTGATCAGTGGATTCCGCTGGAGTTTCTATGGCAATGCTGATGTGAGTATTGCGGTCAGTCTTACCATGACCGTGGTGTTTCTGGCCGTCTTCCTGGCGATCGTGGCGTGGATATTCAAGACTGGGTACCGAATCAAGTATTAATGCCGCATCAATACCATTAAGCAGTCAATCGTTCACAAATGAGACAGATTTTCAACATACTTGCAGCTCGGTAAATAAGCATGATCCAGTTCACCGACAGGACTAAAAAGCCGGGGCGGCACCAGCTGCATCGCGTATCTCTACCGCCTTGAGCGCCAAGAGTAGTAGGGTGCCGACGACCATCGCCCCCGCCGCAAAGTACAGGCCGGCGTTATAGCTGCCAAGGTGAGCGGCCAGCGAGCCCGTGATCGCAGGGCCGATGATCTGGGCAGCGCCGTAGGAAAGCGTCATCTTGCCCATCATCTTGGCCGGACGGGTCGGGTAATAGCGGCCTACCATAGTTAGAGCCAAACTCACCATGCCGATGAACGTCCCACCAAAAAGCAAAGCCCCGAAAAGAGCGGCAAACAGGCCACCGACCATAACCGGCAACAAGATGCCTATGATTTGCAGTATCGAGGCCAATATGAGGGCGTTAAGATCGCCCGTGCGGCGGGCGATCAAGTCCCAATTGATGCATGCCGGCGCGGCGCCAATCCCGATCGCCAGGAACACCAGGTTGCCCTGTCCGGCAAGCCCGGGCAACTTGTTCACAATCGCCACGATGAAGGTCGCGCTCACCACGTAGCCGATACCGGCACAGAAATAGGCGGCCATAAAGATGCGCAGATAGAGCGGGCTGGGCGGATTGTCTTCCATCTTCTGTCCGGTCTTCGTCAAGCCGCTTTGATCCGGCGCCGGCAACCAACGCAACGCGGGCACCAGGAGCAGGCAACCCAGGGCGGTGAAGGCAAACCACTGCTGGCGCCAGTCCAGCCACGGACTGAACAGAGTCACAGCAGCAGCGCAACCAGCGATGCCCAGGCCAATGCCGGCAAAGTGGATGCCTAGTTCACTCCGGTGGTTGTGACGGATCAACCAGTTCAAGATCAGGCCGGTCCCGAGCAGCATTCCGGCAGCACTGCTGAGGCCGGCGATATAGCGGGACAGTGCCCAGATGGTGATATCCGTGGTCAGGCCCATGACCGCGGTGCTGGCAATGGCCAGTACCATGCCGATACGATAGAGGCGATCCTTCAGCACCAGGTCGCTGATAAGGGAGGCGATGATTGCTCCGCTCAGGTAGCCGGCGTAGTTGATGGCCGCTAGCCAGCCTGCTGCGGCAACGCCAAGCCCCGCTTGCTGCTGCATCAGCGGCAGCAAGGGCGTATAGGAAAAACGGGCAACGCCCAACACCAGGATCAGGCTGAAGATGCCGGCACTGAGTACCTTGAGGCGCGCTCTCTGTTCATGCATATTGGATCTCTTTAATTTTATTTTGGACAATAAAAAAGTTAACAACTCGATGTTAACGAATTCTTGTAACAAACAGATTTGCTATTAAGATGTATTTATGGAACTTGTCGCGCGCCAGTATTTACAGGCAATGCCCAAAGGGCACCGCGCCCTAGCTGCTTGACGCCAGTTCAATGCCGTATGTGCGAGATTACTGCGTTGAATTGACTGTTTTACAATTTGCGCTAACCCATCGACCGCTGGTATCAGCATGCTCACGGATAGGATTTCCTTGTGCAACGCCATCGAATTCAGTTCGTCCTGAAAATCTCTCCGAGCTTGTAAAAACTCCTTCCGCTGTTCCATTTCCCTTCAGGTTGGCATTCTCGCAAACAAATTCCAATCTGTATTTATTTCCGATGTGGGTTACGTTTTTTGCACTACATCCCGATTGATTTTGGTAGAAATCAGGCGGTATTTTTTGATCTGCCATTTGCTGGGTAATGCAAACTTTGGAGGTTGCCGCGCCGTTCTGAATCTGGGGCATATCAAATCCGTTCTGCTTAGCCAAGTTCATCAAATTTTGCATTTGGTCCGGCGGAATCTGCGGCACTAGTTTTAAAATATCCGACGTCGTTGTCATTTCCCATAATCCGGGACGCATGTTGCTCTCTGCCGAGTGCGCCGTTAATACCGGCAATGAACATACGAAAACAAAAGAAAGAAAAATTTTGCGCATTGGGTCTCCTAAAGGGAATTAATCTTATACAACTTTCAGAGAACGCGTAACCGAGTAAGTTCAGAATATTGCCGATTCAACATAAAGTCTGTTATTGCCCACTGAAAATACTCTGCTAATACAGACGACTTGGCGAATGTCGAGTTTGGCTCGCAAGCAAGAGGTAGTGCGCTGCTGTATCGCCGTCCGATAGTGGCCGAAGGTTGCGGCGAAGCGACGTATACGACCAAATTCGCCACTGCCTCTACACGCCCCGCGCGCTGGGCAAAATGGCGTTGACAGTAACGCCCGTGCCCGCAACGCGTTTGGCCAGGCCGCGTGAAATCGAAAGAAGTGCTGTCTTGTTGAAGCTGTCGTGGAACATGCCGGCGGGAATGTTCAGCGCCGACTCTGAGAATAGAAACAGTCTGCGACCTCAATGGCGTTGCGTCATGCCGGGCAGATAAGCGCGCGACAGCTGCACATCCAACACAACATTCGCCTCTAAGAAACCGAACGCGGTACGACTAACAGCGATGCGCGGGCAATGGATGCTTGTCGAAGTTAATCGAGGTTTTGAAAAATTTTACCGAAAATTTAGCCGGAAAATTTACCCAATACGTCAGGAAAATTGCGTGAAATCCGGTTTGCGTTTCTCTAAAAATGCGCCGATAGCTTCTTTCGCTTCCGGCGCAGACAACATCGCGCGGAAATGTTGTCCCTCCTCCGCGATTTTGGCTTCAATCGCGGCCTGCTGGCTGCTCTTCATCAAACGCTTGGTGGTGCGAATCGAAGAAGCCGGCAAAGCCACTAGCTTGGCAGCTTGTTGCAGTGCCACTTGCAGTAATTGATCCGCCGGCAAAACCCGGTTCACCAAACCCATATCGCAAGCTTCCTGGGCTGAAAACGCCTCACCCAACAGCAACTTTTCCGCTGCGCGCTGATAACCGACAATCTGCGGAAACAACAGGCTCGACGCTGCTTCCGGGCACAGGCCGAGTTGTGCGAACGGCATCGAGAAGCGGGCGTTATCGGCTGCATACACCAGGTCGCAATGCAGCAGCATGGTGGTGCCGATGCCGACCGCTGCGCCGGATACCGCCGCCACAATCGGTTTGCCGGCATGACTGATCTGTTGCAGGAACTGAAATACCGGACTAGTTTCCGTGCGGGGTGGATTTGCCATGAAATCTGACAAATCGTTGCCGGCGGTAAAAATCTCCGGCTTGCCGACAAACAGGATGGCGCGTACCGCGCCGTCCGTTTCAGCATCCCGCAAGGCATCGGCCATGCTTTGATACATCGCGGCAGTGATCGCATTTTTCTTGTCCGGGCGATTGAATTCTATCGTCAGGATGCCTGCGTTCTTGCTAGTCAAAATATCCATCTTGTCTCCTCTAAATTAAAAAAGCGCGCCAGAACCTCCTGTCGCGCCTGTCGATGCAATCAAGTGTAATTACATCCGCTCGAAAATCCCCGCCGCTCCCATGCCGGTGCCGACACACATCGTCACCATACCGTATTTCAGATTGTTACGGCGCAGTGCGTGGATGGTGGTGGCGGAACGGATCGCACCGGTTGCGCCCAGCGGATGACCCAGCGCAATCGCGCCGCCCATCGGGTTGACTTTGGATGGATCGAGGCCGAGATCCTGAATCACTGCCAGCGATTGGGCCGCAAACGCTTCGTTCAGTTCGAACCAGTCAATCTGGTCTTGCGTGATTCCGGCTGCCTTGCAAGCGGCCGGAATCGCAAACTTCGGACCGATGCCCATCAATTCCGGCGGCACGCCCTTGACCGCGAACGAGGCAAAACGCGCCAGCGGGGTCAGGTTGAATTGCTTCAGGATTTTCTCGCTGACCAAGATTAACGCACCAGCGCCATCCGACATTTGCGAGCTGTTGGCCGCGGTTACAGTGCCCTTGGCCGCAAATACCGGCTTGAGTCGGCCCAGCGATTCCAGTGTTGATTCAGGGCGTGCGCCCTCATCCTGGCTGACGGTACGGGTCTTGATGTCGATCTGACCGGTAGCCAGGTTGGGTAACCGCTCGATAATGTCGACCGAAGTCATTTCGTCGTTGAAGTAGCCGGCCTGCTGGGCAGCGATTGCCTTGCGATGCGAATCCACTGAGAACTGATCCTGCGCTTCACGCGAGATTTTCCATTGCTGCGCGACTTTTTCGGCAGTCAGGCCCATGCCGTAGGCCATGCCGATATTTTCATCCTTGAAGATGTTCATGTTCATCGACGGATGGTGACCCATCATCGGCACCATCGACATCGACTCGGCACCGGCGGCGATCATCACATCGGACTGACCGACACGGATGCGGTCTGCCGCCATCGCAATTGCGGTAATCCCAGAAGCGCAGTAACGGTTGACGGTGACGCCGCCGACGCTTTTCGGCAGCCCGGCCAGCAATACTGCCATGCGCGCCAAATTCAGGCCTTGCTCGGCTTCAGGAAATGAGCAGCCGACGATGGCATCTTCTATCAGCGCCGGGTCGAGGTTCGGCACCTGCAGTAATGCGCTTTGCAGCACACGCACCAGCAGGTCGTCGGGACGGGTATTTTTGAACATGCCGCGCGGCGCCTTGCCAATCGGGGCACGAGTTGCAGCGACGATGTATGCTTCTTGAAGTTGTTTAGTCATTTCAAATCTCCTGGTTCATTCGACTGATGGCGCAGCGGAAAGCCGTGCAATCGTGCCTTGCGCTATCGCGCATAAAATCTCTTTGCCTTCGTTCACCACAAAAATGTCGCAGCGACAGACAGCTTGCGACTTGCCTGCATATTCCGCCACGGCACGGGCGATAATTTCCTGGCCGATAGCGGGACGCACATAATTGATCTTGTATTCCGACGTAACGACGCCGGTGCCTAACGCCGCGCCACCGGCAAAAGTAAGTGCATTGTCGGCGGCGTAACTGAGCACTCCGCCGTGAACAAAACCGTGCTGCTGCTTCAGCGCATCCTTGACCGGGATGCGCAATTCAGTGCTTTCCGAATCGAACTTGGTCAACACGGCACCGAGCAGTTGGCTGAATGGCTGATTTTCCAGCACTTGTTTTCCGAGCTGCAACATGTCCATAGTTTTCCTTTGCCGATCAGTTACGTACTGGCTTGCCGGTTTGCATCATGCCCATGATCCGTTCTTGCGTTTTAGGGTGATTTAGCAATTCCATGAAGGCTTTACGCTCCAGATCGAGCAGCCATTGTTCATTCACGATGCTGCCCTGTTCGACTTCGCCGCCGGAAACGATTTCGGCAATCATCGCGCCTAGTTTGTAGTCATGGGCCGAGATGAAGCCGCCGTCGCGCATATTGACCAGTTGCGCCATGATGGTCGCCATGCCATAGCGGCCAGCCACCGGCACTTGCACCGGCAGCGGAGCGCGATAACCGGCGTCGAACATTGCGCGCGCTTCAACTTTAGCTACATGCAGCAACTCATAAGTGTTGAATACGATCACGTCGCCAGCCGACAGGTAACCCATTTTCTGCGCTTCCAATGCCGATTTCGACACATTCGCCGTGGCGGCATTGGTGAAAGAGACTTTCAGAAATTGCAGCAAATCATTGCCTTTGGCGTTGGCAGCGGCGCGCACTGCAGCTTCTTTCAAGCCGCCACCGGCTGGAATCAGGCCGACGCCGACTTCCACCAGGCCGATATAAGACTCAATCGAGGCCACACGCTTGGCCGCGTGCAGCATAATTTCGCAACCGCCGCCAAGGGCCAGGCCGGCGACTGCGGCAACTACCGGCACATTTGCATATTTCAGCGCCTGATGGACGTTTTGCAGCTTGACGACTTCCGGCTCGATCGCTTTGATGCCACCGGACATGAACAGCGGCAGCATCGATTGCAAATCGGCGCCGGCGGAGAAAGCGCCGCTTTCGGCTGCATCGGCTTGCCAGATCACCAGACCCTTGAAATTCTTTTCAGCTTCCGCCAGCGCCATCTTCATGCCGTTGACCACGCCATCGCCGATTACATGCATCTTGGTCTTGAACGACAGGATCAGCACATCGTCGTTCTGGTGCCAGATCCGCACCGAATCGTCTTCATGCACGGTCACGCCGGCCGTGCGGCCATCGGCTGCGCCGTCGCCAAAGACCGGCGCGCGGAATATCTGGCGCGCATAAACCGGCAAAGTGGAACGCGGTACATAACTGTTGCTGATGACAGAATACGAACCGTCAGCGGTATGCACGCCATCACGGCCGTCGAACACCCAGGCCGGCAGCGGCGCATTGCACAGCGCGTGGCCGGCGTCGATGTCTTGCTTGACCCAGCTCGCAACTTGCTGCCAACCGGATGCTTGCCAGGTTTCAAACGGGCCGACGTTCCAGCCGAAACCCCAGCGCATCGCAAAATCGATATCGCGTGCATTGTCGGCCACGGTGTCCAGATGGATCGCAATGTAATGGAACACATCGCGGAAAATCGCCCACAGGAATTGCGCTTGCGGGTTGCTCGATTCGCGCAGCGCTTTCATGCGCTTAACCGGATCTTTTTCTTTCAGGATGCGGGCCACGATATCGGCTGCCTTGGCACCGCCTGCAACGTATTCACCGCTGGCGAAATCCAGACGCTGGATATCCTTGCCGACTTTTTTGTAAAAACCGGCGCCGCTCTTCTGACCGAGTGCGCCGGCAGCCACCAGTTTGGCTAGTACTTCCGGCGTTTTGTAAATCGCAAAGAACGGGTCATCGGCCAGATTGTCCTGCATAGTCTTGATCACGTGGCCCATAGTGTCGAGCCCGACCACGTCGGCTGTGCGGAACGTGCCAGAAGAGGCGCGGCCCAGTTTTTTGCCGGTCAGGTCATCGACCACGTCCACCGTCAAGCCGAATTTTTCCGCCTCAAACATAGTTGCCATCATGCCGAAGACGCCCACGCGGTTGGCGATGAAGTTCGGCGTATCTTTGGCGCGCACCACGCCTTTACCCAGCGTAGTGGTCAGAAAACCTTCGAGCTGGTCGATGATTTCAGGGCGAGTCGCAACGGTCGGGATCAGTTCGACCAAATGCATGTAGCGCGGAGGATTAAAAAAATGCACGCCGCAGAAACGTTCCTTCAATTCTGCACTGAAGCCTTCGGACAATCCGGTGATCGACAGGCCGGAAGTGTTGGAAGCGAAAATCGCGTTCGGCGCGATGAATGAAGCGACTTTTTGATACAAGTCGTGCTTCCAGTCCATCCGTTCGGCAATCGCTTCAATGATCAGGTCGCAACCTTTGAGCAACTCCAGATTGTCTTCGTAATTGGCGACTTCGATGTAGGCGGCGTCATCCTTGTTGCCGAATGGCGCTGGGTTGAGTTTTTTCAGGTTCTCGATAGCGCGCAAGACGATGCCGTTTTTCGGCCCTTCCTTGGCTGGCAGATCGAACAATACAACAGGCACTTTGGCATTGATGCAATGGGCGGCGATTTGCGCCCCCATGACGCCGGCGCCGAGTACCGCAACTTTTTTTACGATGAAATTTGACATCATTTAATCCTCTCGAATACAGCTATTTTCGGCACAACATACTCCACCGGTTGAATATAACAATTAGGGAGTATGACAATAAATAAGGTACTTTCCGCATATTTTCAATGCGTAACAAAAAAATACACTGAACAGTATGCTATCTGTGAGACTTACGCTAAACACGAATTTTTATAAGTAGTGCAGGCACGGAGGCCTGCACTACTTGAATCTGCATAATCCCGTCAGAACAAATCTGCATCAAGCGCCATCAGGCTGGCAGAACCAGAGCGCGTCTGACGGATCAGCATTGCGGTTTCCGGCAGTAGACGGGCGAAATAGAAACGTGCGGTGGCTAGTTTGGCGGTGTAGAAAGTATCCCCGGAATCCTGTTTTTCGAGCGCAATCTTGGCCATTTGCGCGAAGAAATACGCATACACCAAATGCCCTACCACACGCAGATACGGTACCGCTGCAGCACCGATCTCGTCTGGATTCTGCATCGCTTTCATGCCAATTTCCATCGTCAGCTTGGTCACTTTGGTGCCTAGATCGGCTAGCGGCGTAATGAATTCCGACAGAGCTTCATCGGTCCCGTTTTCTTCCACAAAGGCTTGAATCTGCGCGCCGAATTTGCGCATCTTGGCACCGTTATCCATCAGGATTTTGCGACCCAGCAAATCCAGCGACTGGATCGTGTTGGTGCCTTCATAAATCATATTGATGCGGGCGTCGCGCACATATTGCTCCATGCCCCATTCGGCGATAAAACCGTGGCCGCCGTATACTTGCATGCACTCGGAAGTCGCGATCCAGGCGTTGTCGGTAATGAAGGCTTTCACGATGGGCGTCAGCAACGCGACCTGGTCGGCGGCTTCCTTGCGCACTTCTTGGTCCGGGTGATTCAGTTCGCGATCGATCTGCAGCGCGACATACGAGCAGAAAGCGCGGCCGCCTTCCGCATACGCTTTGGCGGTCAGCAGCATGCGCCGCACGTCGGCATGCACAATAATCGGGTCGGCTGGCTTGTCCGGTGCTTTCACGCCCGACAGGCTGCGCATCTGGATCCGGTCTTTGGCGTATACCACGGCATTCTGATAGGCCACTTCAGTCAAGCCCAAGCCTTGCATACCGACGCCCAGACGCGCCGCATTCATGAATACGAACATCGCATTCAAACCTTTGTGCGGTTCGCCGATAAGCCAACCGGTAGCGCCGTCCAGGTTCATCTGACAAGTCGAGTTGCCGTGAATACCCATCTTCTCTTCGATCGCACCGCAGGTAATTGGGTTGCGCGCACCCAGCGTGCCGTCGGCATTCGGCAGGAACTTCGGCACCATGAACAGCGAAATGCCTTTCGAGCCTTGCGGCGAATCCGGCAAGCGCGCCAGAACCAAGTGCAAGATGTTGGCCGCCATGTCGTGCTCGCCGGCCGAGATGAAGATTTTGCTGCCGCTGATCGAGTAAGAGCCGTCCGCCAAGGGTTCTGCCTTGGAGCGCAGCAGGCCCAGATCGGTACCGCAATGCGATTCAGTCAGACACATGGTGCCGGTCCACTCGCCGGAAACCAGCTTTGGCAGGTATAGCGCTTTTTGCTCCGGCGTGCCGTGTTCGTGCAGACATTCATACGCACCGTGCGACAGGCCGGGGTACATGGTCCAGGCCTGGTTGGCCGAATTCATCATCTCGTAGAACGAATTGTTAAGCACCAGCGGTAAGCCCTGGCCGCCGTATTCAGGGTCGCACGACAAGGCCGGCCAGCCGGATTCCACATACTGTTGGTACGCTTGCTTGAAACCCTTCGGCGTAGTCACGCTGTGCGCCGCCTTATCGTGATGACAGCCTTCACGGTCGCCGGAGTGATTTAACGGGAACAATACTTCCGCAGTAAATTTACCGCCCTCTTCCAGTACCTGATTGATGATATCGGCATCGATATCCGCATGTTTCGGCAATTGCTTCAGCGCATCTGCAACATGCAGCAATTCATGCAGCACGAATTGCATATCACGCAAGGGAGCGACGTATTGACCCATTATTTTCTCCTGATAACATTTAAATTTAAAAACTTATGTGGTGGTGGACTTATTATTTCTGCCATTTACATTCGGAGTCGAATCCGGCATGCGATAGCTTTCAATCAAGCGTTCAAAACCGATTTGCGCCCGCTCCACGCTGCCAGGCACCTTCAAAAACCTTGCATCATGATGCAAGGCAAGAATCAGTCCGTAAATCTCAAAAACCATTTGCTGCGGATTTGTCTCGGGACGTAAATGGCCCATTTCGACCGCTTGCTGTGCACAGCGCAACAAGGCTTCCTGCCAGACCCGCACCATGCCGACTAATGCATCGCGAATCTGGCCCGGACGGTCATCGTATTCGGCAGCACCGCTGATGTAGATGCAGCCGGAGGCGATCTCCACTGTCACGCGTTTGACCCAGCGCGCAAACATCTCTTCCAGCCGCGGTAAGCCACGCAGCGCCTTCGTACTCGGATAAAACACTTCTTGCTCAAAATGGCTGTGATACAACTTCAGCACTTCAATTTGTAAATCTTCGCGTGAGCCGAAATGCGCAAACACGCCGGATTTACTCATGTGCATCTTTTCTGCAAGCAAACCAATCGTCAAACCTTCCAAGCCGTTTCGGCTAGCAAGGTTGAGAGCCACATCGAGAATGGCGGCGCGGGTAAGCTCGCCTTTTCTCATGGATTTTGATGGCGTATTAATAATGTTCAAGGGTATCCAAAAGGTGTTTAATCAATTTGCAGAAGTCTCGCACAGATTAAATAGGAACGGCCGTTCTATTTTATGCTGCATGCTACAAATGTCAAACCGGAAGTTTAGAGCTGAGGTTCTATTTGGCGGTGCGAGGGATTATTGACGAGCGAAACCGTGCCTGCGGCCGGACGCAGGCACGGAGGCCTACGCTACTGATATTGCGTGCGCTTTATGTACTGGATTTATCCAGCAGCCGCCGGTCGCGCTTGGTTGGCCGGCCTTTGATCTCGCTGGTCGGTTCATGAAACAGGCGGCGCTGTTCGGTCTCGTTCTGGCGTTTCGCGCTACTTTTCAAGGTTTCCGCATACAGCTTTTGCGCTTGCAGGGCGGAACCGCGCAGGTCCGACAGACCGACGACCTCGACTTCCCATTCGGTCGCGCCATTATTGATAGCCAACATGTCGCCGGGCTTGAGGTTGCGCGCCGGCTTGACGCGCTCATCGTTCCAACGCACCTTGCCGCTATCGACCGCATCCGTTGCCAGTGAACGCGTCTTGAAAAAGCGCGCTGCCCACAGCCATTTATCGATACGCACGTTATCCGACATCATCACTCCGATTGCGTTCCAGAACGCAGTTTGGCCACTGCCCGCTGCAAGCTTGCCAATTGCAGCCGCATCTCTTCCTGCATCACCAGCAAGCCAGGCTCCAATGCCTTGGCTGCTGCAAATTGGCCTGCGCTATTCAAACGTACAATTTTCGGCCCAATATCATGCACCCCGACATGCAATGCTTCCAGCGCAGAAAATTCCGGCAAATGGCCGTAATGCGTACTGCCATGACCGTCGTACCATAGACCGAAACGGCAGCAATGATGGTCTTTAAGCTCCGAAAAATTGAGTGTACATTGGCCTTCGCTCGAATCTATCACTTGCTTGACCCATTTCTGATGATCATACTGCGCCACCAGCAGTGGGAAGTCATTGACATCCAATGTAATATCGGCCCATTCAGCCCACAGTGGTGCAGGAAGGTACTGTTGAGACCAAGCCACCACATCCGATGCCGGCATCGGGCGGGCAATGCCGTAACCTTGCGCCAGGTCGCATCCCAGTTGCATCAGCAACATCCCATGTTCGGCAGTTTCCACCCCTTCCGCAATGACAGTGCGATTAAATACCGCGGCCAGACTAATGACCGCCTTGACCAGCGCCAAATCAGCTTGATCATCGAGCATGCCCAGCACAAAGCTTTGATCGATTTTCAGCACATCGGCAGGCAAGCGTTTGAGGTAGGTCAACGATGAATAGCCCGTGCCAAAATCATCCAGCGCGAAAGTCACGCCCAGCGCATGGCAAGCGGTAATCAGGTTGCGCACGTAAATAATATCGCCCAGCGCGGCCGATTCCAGGATTTCCAGCTCCAGCAGGCGCGGCGATACCGCAGGGTGATCGGCCAAAATGTCCTTGAGTCGCGCCAGGAAATCAGGACGTTCACAATGATGTGCTGCGATATTGACGCTGATAACCCAGTTCACTCCTATCTCCGCCCACTGCGCCATTTGCCGCAGGGCTTCATGCAGCACCCACTCGCCGATATCGACGATCAGGTCGGTCTGCTCGACCAGGGGCAGAAAATCCAGCGGCCCGATCACGCCTCTTTCAGGGTGGTGCCAACGCAACAGCGCTTCCATTCCAACCACCTGCCCACGCCGCATATCGACCTTCGGCTGATAGTACAAACGCAACTCACCCTGCTGTAGCGCCCGGCGAATACGATTCAGCTGATGCTGCTGGCTTTGCGCCTGATGATCCTGATTGGTGTCAAAAAAATGATAGCGACTGCGCCCGGCCTGCTTGGCTTGATACATGGCCTGATCGGCATGCCGCAGCAGGGTATCAGGATCGATCTCATCCTGCGAATACACCGCTACGCCGATGCTGGCAGAAATCTGGATCGGCTGGCCATCGAGCAGATAAGGCTCGGCGACTTTCGCCAGAATCCGCTGCATCGCCAGCCCGATTTCGTGGATATCGTTCAAGCCGCTGAGCAACAGAACGAACTCATCGCCGCCCAGACGGGCCACGGTATCCTCGCCCCTGAGCGTGGATGACAAGCGGCCGGCCAGCTCTATGAGCAAGCGATCGCCCAGTTCGTGACCGTAATAATCATTGACCGGCTTGAATCCATCCAGATCCAGCAGGCACACTGCCAGCAACTGCTGATGACGCTGTGCACTGGCGATGGCTTGCTTGAAGCGATCGCCCAGCAAGACCCGATTAGGCAGCTTGGTCAACGCATCATGACTGGCCTGCCAGGTGATCTGACTAAGCAGATGGCGCTTCTCGCTGACATCGCGAAACACCAGGACGAAACCGAATAGCGTGCCTTCAGGATTACGGATGGGAGCGACTGAACATTCGATAGAACACTCTTTGCCGTCCTTACCCATCAATATCAAGTTGGCAAGCACTGTACTGGCATTTCCGAACGCGGCAGACGAAATGAAATTCGTGGCGGGCTGTCTGGTATCCTCATCCAGGATCTTGAAAACCGCCTCCAGCGGCAGTCCCTGCGCGGCATCGACGCTCCACTCGGTCAACTGTTGCGCCACGCCATTGAGCGACTCCACCCGGCCATCCAGATCGGTAGTAATTACCGCGTCGCCAATCGACGCCAACGTCACCAGAGCGCGCTCTTTTTCAGCCTGGAGTGCCGCTTGCGCCTGTTTGCGCTCGGTAATGTCGACAATTGCGCCGATCAAACCGGCTACGCTACCCTCGACGTTGGTATAGGTAGCTTTGTAATAAATAACATCACGCAAGATACCGTGTGCTGTCGGAACCGTGATTTCATAGGTCTGCCGACCCGGGTGTTGAAATAACTCAGCATCCATTTTCAAGTGATGCGCGACAAACCCCGGTGCACTGGAAAATACATCCTGCACAGAATAACCGACAATCTCGTCCGTAGAGAATCCATACAAATTTTTCCACGCCGTATTCACGCCGAGGCACACCCCATCGGTATCCTTGAAATAGAGCGGAATCGGCAGTGCCGCCAGCAACTGCTGGTTGAAATGCAATTGCTCGCTTTGCGTGCTGTTACTTTCTTCCAAGGACTGCAGCAAGGCTTCCAGTTCGGCCGCCATGCCATTGAAAGCACCGGCCACCCCACGCGTCTCGTGGCTGCCGCTGGCCGGCACGCGCACGCTGTAATTACCTGCCTTGAATCGTTTGACCGCAGCCGAAAGTTGCCCAAGCGCAGCAAGATTGCTGCGCAGAATCAAATTGACCAATAAGAATATCGCGACGATAAACACACTGAAAATCTTGCCCCAGTCCAGGAATCGGAGCCATATCTTGTTGATGACCGGAACCGGCGTGATCCGCAAACGCAATACGCCATAGTACTTGCCGCCGAACATGATCGGCCCCGCAATTTCAGACGCAGGGATAGCAAGCAGGCGCACAAACCATGTCGGCGCAAGCAGCGCGGCCCGGCCATCCAAATCCATCACTTGCAGCAGATTCAACTGGTACTGCCACTGAACCAAGCCAAGATCGGCGCGCTCCCTGATTTGCGATTGCAGCAACCTACTGATCGCACCGATGTCCCCAATCACCGCTTGTTCAGCTAGCGCCGGCACCAGATCGCGTTGTATTTCATGCAATTCTTCCCGGTAGCTTATCTGCGCATCGGATTTTGCATACTCCAATATCAAATAACCCTGAACCACGTTCACCGATAGGATCAGCAACAGAATGGGCAGCAGCAATCGAGTGTACAACCCGGCATTGCGCCATAGCTGCATTATTTTTTCAGTCAAATACGACACTAGTTTTCTACCCTGATAGTCCGGTAAAACCGGCGATAATTTTAATAATCTGCGTTGCCGGCTGCGCAAACCTGGAGTGAGCCGCATGCCGGCCCGAAAAAAAGGGGAAACACGCACAAGAAAATTTGGCCGATTCATCATCCCCCTGAAAATATACCTGGCCGCAGCAATGGCTGCCAATCTCCTTAACTATTTTTGGCAAGTGTACAACTAACAACAATTTTGACAAAGTCAGTGCCGCGGCTTGGGTCTCTGATACGGTGGCTACAGTGACCATTTTGAGGCTTATGGCTACTATTCAGCCGGCACTGGATAGTTATGGCTTAAGAATAACTACCCAGGGTAACGATGCGCATCACTCCGCGATACACCAGATACGTGAAGCCGTACCAGACCCGTTTGTAGCGCGGAATATTGGTGAAATCTTCCAGATGAATCACCACGCCAGCGGCAATGGCGTCCTCGATATGGCGCCGCAACGTGCCGGCAAATGCGGCATCCTTCACCACTACATTCGCCTCCTGATTGATGAACAGGCTCAAGCCGTCACAATTGCTGGAGCCGACCGTAGCCCAATCGTCATCCACCACCGCGACCTTGCCGTGCAACTGGGTCTTGCGGTATTCCACCACTTTGACACCGCTTTTCAGTAGTTTCGGATAAAACGCATGCGCCACTGAATCCTGCAACCGGAACTGGCCGACTCCAATCAGCACCGTCACCTGCACCCCGCGCGCTGCGGCCGCCGCCAGTGCCCTGCGAAACTTATGGCCCGGGGCGAAATAAGGGTTGGCCAGCAATGCGCTTTTGCGCGCACTACCAAGCGCCTGCAGGTAAGCGCGCTGGATGGTGCGACGATTACGCAGATTGTCGCGCACCACCAGCCCGGCCAGCGCCGGCTGATTCGATCGGATTGGCAGCGTGGAACGCAACTCCTGGAACAGTTCCAGCCGCGCCATCAGCGGCAGCTTGCCCAACCGCAGCCACTGCGCCCGCGCCTCCTCGTGGATAACGTCCACCAGCGGCCCGCGCACCTGCACTGCAAAGTCCCAGCGCGGCGCAGACAACAGCACCGATGCATTGCTATCGTCCTGCAAGTCGTCATTGATATTCAGGCCGCCGACGAAAGCGCATTCCCGGTCCACCACGCAGATCTTGCGGTGCAAACGCGCCACGCCACGACGAAACCAGGGATTAAAGACACGATGGTGCACGCCGGCCGCCAGCAGATCGGCGTCAAGCAGCCTAACCGAGGCGCGCCCGGTGCCGACCCAGTCGCTAATCACACTTACCACCACGCCGCGCGCCGCAGCGCGCTTGAGCGCGTCTCTGACTGCTTGGCCGACGCTATCGTCGGCAAAAATATAGGTTTCCAGGTACACCTCCGAAACCGCCGTATCTATCGATGCAATCAGGGCCGGAAAAAATTCGGTGCCGCAATACAACAACGTAATGGTATTTTGAGAAGTGAAGTTGACCGATCGCATGGGCTACGACTAGGAAAGACGCAGCGTCGCGATAATCGGAGCGTGATCCGAAAGCCCGGCCCACAGCGCGCCGTGCAGCACCTCGGCCGACTCAATCGTAAAACCGCGCACATAAATCCGATCCAGCCGCAACAGCGGCAAACCGGCAGGAAAAGTGCGTGCCGGCATTGCCGTCGGCACACGGCGACTCTTGCGGTGCAAATAATCGCGCAGACGCAGCTTGGGCGTCCCATCATCGAATACTTCGGTCACACCTAGGCGCGACTGCAGCGCCGCGCTCAGGCGATTGCCCCAATCGTTGAAGTCGCCGGCAATGATAATCGGTGCACCCGGCGCGGCAGAGGCCTCGATGGTTTCGATCAAGCCCTCGGTCTGGCGTCGCCGCCCAGCCGCAAACAATCCCAGATGTATTACATAACAATGTACTTCGACGGCCGGAGTGCGCACTACGCAATGCAGAATCCCGCGTTGCTCGAATGCATGGTCAGAGATATCCCGATTGCTCGACGAAGCAATCTCGAACTGACTCAACAGTGCATTGCCGTGATGGCCGTGGCTGTACACCGCGTTCATGCCATACGCCGAATGGCGTGAGGTCCCAGCCAGAAAGGCATCCTGTGCCTGGCTTGGCCACAGCGGATAGCGCGCCGCATGCAAATCATGTCGTCCCTGCACTTCCTGCAGAAACACCAGCTCTGCATCGAGTGCATCGATCGCCTGTTTCAGCGCCAAAATGCGCGGATGGCTGCCAAATGAAGACACGCCCTTGTGGATGTTATAAGTTGCGATGCTTAGTTTCATGTGAATATTCTACCGTCTGCCGATCAGAGTACCACTGCTGCGTTCGTGCAGCGGCGTCCCACGGATAACCATAAACATGGGAGTATGACTAATAATTATGCCTTCGCCGCAATAAAACAATGCGTTACAAAAAAATACATTTATCAGTATGCTATTTCATCGAAAACCGCGCTGGTCAAACGCAATCAACCCAGATATGTCGGCAACTGTAAAATCGCTTCCGCATTCGAGGGCGAAAAACACTGGTCTGCCGCTTCGCGGTAAGGCAGCCAGCGAAACCGGACATGCTCCCGTGGCGCCAGCACAATCGGGATCGCGCGCGGCACCAGGAGTCCGAACACATGCTCGGTATTCTGTGTCACCTCGGGCGCATAACGATGGCGCCAGATCGGATAAATCTCATAAACATTGGATAGCTGCCAGTCGTGCAGATGCTGCAGCGGCACCCTTGAGCCGCTGGGTGCCGCGCAATCCACCACAAGAATTCCGGTCTCTTCAGCCACTTCGCGCACTGCAGTGCGCGCCAGCGGCTCCTCCAAAAAATCCTTCGATCCGGTCACCGACTGCCAGTAGCCCGGGTGATCGGCGCGTTCAATCAGCAGCACATCAAGATTGGCGGCATGAATCACAACCAGCACGGATTCGGGAATTTTAAGAGTCATGTCCATGTTATGACGAAAAAAAGGCGCGAAAATCCGCGCTCTTTTATTATGCCTTGAAACTAATGCTTCTAAACCGCACGGCATCAAGCCTTCTCAACCAACTCCACATTGCGCAAGCGGATATGCAATTCCTGCAACTGCTTTTCGTCCACTGCCGATGGCGCCTGTGTCAACAGGCACTGGGCCCGTTGCGTTTTAGGGAAAGCGATAACGTCGCGAATCGAGTCGGAACCAGTCATCATCGTCACCAGGCGATCCAGGCCGAATGCCAGGCCGCCGTGCGGCGGTGCGCCGTATTGCAGCGCATCGAGCAGGAAACCGAACTTGAGCTGGGCTTCTTCGGCATCGATATTCAAGGCGCGGAACACTTTGCTCTGCACTTCGGCGCGATGGATACGGATCGAACCGCCACCCAGTTCCCAGCCGTTCAAGACCATGTCGTAAGCCTTGGCAATGCACTTGCCGGGATCGGTTTCGAGATAATCTTCGTGGCCGTCTTTCGGTGCAGTGAACGGGTGATGGCAAGCGTTCCAGCGCTGGCCGTCTTCATCGAATTCGAACATCGGGAAATCCACCACCCATAGCGGACGCCAGGCATCGTCGAACAAGTCGTGGCTCTTGCCGAAATCGGAATGGCCGATCTTTACGCGCAACGCGCCGATTGCATCATTGACGACTTTGGTCTTGTCGGCCCCGAAGAAAATCAGGTCGCCGTCCTGGGCACCGGTTTGCAGAACGATTTGCGCCAGCGCCGCGTCGTGCAAGTTCTTGACGATCGGCGATTGCAAGCCTTCGCGGCCCAAGGCAATTTCGTTGACCTTGATGTAGGCCAAGCCCTTGGCGCCGTAGATCGCGACGAATTGGGTGTAAGCGTCGATCTCGGAACGTGGCATGCCGCTGCCTTCCCTGGCACCACCCGGTACCCGCAAGCCGACCACACGACCGCCTTCCATGTTGGCCGCACCACTGAATACCTTGAAATCGACATCTTTCATAACGGCGGTCAGGTCGGTGAATTCCAGCTTGACGCGCATATCCGGCTTGTCGGAGCCGTACACACCCATCGCGGTGGCGTAATCCATCACCGGGAACGGCTTGGGCAGCTCGACATTCAGGCAGTTCTTGAACACCAGCCGGATCATGTCTTCGAACATGTCGCGGATTTCCTGCTCGTTTAGAAACGAGGTCTCGCAATCGATCTGGGTGAATTCAGGCTGGCGGTCGGCGCGCAAGTCTTCGTCGCGAAAACACTTGGTAATCTGGTAATAACGGTCGAAGTTGGCCACCATCAGCAATTGCTTGAACAATTGCGGCGATTGCGGCAACGCGAAGAAGGCGCCGGCATTCACGCGCGACGGCACCAGATAATCGCGTGCGCCTTCCGGCGTGGATTTGGTCAGCATCGGGGTTTCGATGTCGATGAAGCCGAGTTCATCGAGGAACTTGCGCACTTCCATCGTCACCTTGTAGCGCAGCCGTAAATTATTTTGCATTTGCGGGCGGCGCAAATCCAGCACGCGGTGCGTCAGACGGGTGGTTTCCGACAGGTTGTCGTCATCGAGTTGGAACGGTGGCGTAACCGAAGGGTTGAGCACTTCCAGCGTGTCGCACACGACTTCAATCTTGCCGGATTTGAGGTTGTTGTTGATGGTGCCGTCCGGCCGGTTGCGCACAGTGCCGATGGCGCGCAAGCAGAATTCGTTACGCACCTGTTCGGCCGCCTTGAAGACTTCAGCCTGCTCGGGATTGCAAACGATCTGCACCAAGCCCTCACGGTCGCGCAGGTCGATGAAGATGACGCCGCCGTGATCGCGGCGGCGATGCACCCAGCCGCACAGGCTAACGGTTTGGCCGATCAGTGCCTCAGTAGTGAGGCCGCAGTAGTTGGTTCGCATGGAGGACATTGTCTTACCTTGTCTATATCAAAATTCGGTGTTCAGTTATTCGGTACGGCGCGGTGCAGCGGATATGCCCTACATTACCGTTTTTTTGGGGAGCGGCGCAGCGGTTTTTTCCGGTGCAACCACGCCCATCGAGACAATATAACGCAGCGCCGCATCGACGCTCATGTCGAGTTCAATCACATCTGCCCGGGGCATCATCAGGAAAAAACCGGATGTCGGATTGGGCGTGGTCGGTACGTAGACGCTGACGTAATCGCCCAGAAGATGGTTTTTGACGTCCCCGCCCGGGGTTCCCGTCATGAAGGCGATGGTCCAAGAGCCTTCACGCGGATATTGCACCAGCAACGCCTTGCGAAAGGCATTGCCGTTCGGCGAAAACAGCGTATCGGAAACCTGTTTAACGCCGGAATAGATCGAGTTGACCACCGGAATGCGCCTGAGTATGCCCTCCCAGGCGATCACCACATAGTTGCCAATGAAATTCTGCGCCAGCAAGCCAACCAGGAAGATCGACAGCAATGTAAGAATCGTTCCCAGACCGGGCAAGTTGAAACCAAACAGCGTCTTCGGCTGCCAGCGCTCCGGCAACAGCAGCAAGGATTGATCCATGGTGCCGATAATCAGGCTCAACACCCACAGGGTAATGACCAGAGGCACCAGAACCAGCAAACCTGTAATGAAATATTTACGCATGGTTTTCCTTATTGCCAACCGTCAAGGCTGACAGCAGGTATTCGTTAGATGGCGATTATTTCTCAGCAGAAGCACTTGCTTTGTCGCCGCCAGAGACGCTGGACGGTGCCGCTGGCGGTGCCGCTGTTGTCGCTGGTGTTGCTGTTACCGTTGTTGCGGCGCTGGTTTCGGGCGAGGCAGCGGCAGTCGAAGTTTCTTCGCCTCCGCCGGCACTGGTATTGGCACCGCCAGAACCACCGCGAAAATCGGTCGCATACCAGCCCGACCCTTTCAACTGAAAAGCGGCAGCGGTGACTTGCTTTTTAAAGCTGGATTTGCCGCAGGAAGGGCATTCGGTTAACTGTGCATCAGACATTTTTTGCAGCACATCTTTGGCAAAGCCACAGACTTCGCAGCGGTAAGCATAGATTGGCATGGTAATCCCGGAAAAATCATCCAAACCCGGCATTATAAAGGTTTTCGCCGGCCCTATCACCGCGCTGGCTGGAGTTCGGCAAAATTGCCTGGACGCACTTGGGAGCGCCGGGCAAAGGCAGTCGGCAAACCGGCTGCGATTGAAAAGCATGATTTTCAGATCAGGAAGGTCACATTGGTTGGTGTCAACGCAGCGCATCCTTCTCACGTAAAGCCTGCAAAACGTTTGCCGGGGCCAACGCGGCGTAGCCCGCCAGACGCTTGAACGCAGTAAGTTTTTTCGATTTTTCAGCCTGAGAAATAATTTCGGCTTTGGTTGCGCCACGCTGCACCGCTTGATCGATTTCGGTTTGCAATGTTACGAGATAGGCGCGAGTGTCAGCGTCCAGGCGCGCCAGCTCGACGAGCGTGCCGCGGCCAGGAACAATTTGACGCGGGCGCAAGCCGGCAAGGCTATCGTAAGCAGCGATCCAGCTGGCGATGCGGCTGTCTAGGGTGAGCGTGAGCAAGGCGTCGGATTGCATGATGGCGCCAGCGAACGCGATTTCCTGCCGTGGCAGCCAGACGGCAATGTTGCCGGAACTTTGAGATGGACCGAAATACGATAATTGCAGCAGGCTGTCGCTGAAGCGGACCTCTTCCATGTCGCTAGAAAAACCGCGTGGCAGGGCGATCTCGGTACCGTAAGCCTTTTCCTGGAGCAAAGCCTGCATCGCCTTGAGTTGATCGGCACCGCGCATTTCCATCAGTTTACGGGCTTCCTCATGGGCGATCAGGGGCACACCGAGTTTTTTGAAATAACTGTTGCCGAGCCAGCGCGCCGGGTCGGAACCTGTGTTGATAACGTATCTAATCGGGTAGCTGCTGACTTTCTCGATTGCCCGATGCAGTTTTTGGGCGACGCGGTAAGAGGGGCCGCTGTCGATGACGACCACCCCGGCCGAGGTGGCGACAAAGCCGAGATTAACCGTCAGCGCATCGTTGCCGTAGCTGGCCGGCTTAAGGTCGCCGTACACTACATACACGCCGGGAGCAACACGCACCGGTTCCAATTCCAAATCTGCCGCAACACCCAGTGTGCAGCAGCACGCCATGACAATCCCAAGCAAGCCGCGCAACGACATAATGGATTTGTTTTTTGTCATTCTCAACATGGGATCAGGTTCCAAAAAATCGTGCACCGCATGTAACGTATACCCGAAGCCGGCAAACCTCACGCCAGTCGCTGCCATACCTGCCAGCGTTCCTTGCCGGCGAAGGCTGTAATCGAATCGATCACGGGCCTATCGTCGATACGCTCGAAATAAGGCAGGAGCAAGGCATCCAGTTGTGCAGCGGCAATGCCGAATGGCGGGCCTTTGGGAGCGTCGTCAAAATAGAAAAAACCGGCCAGCAATCCGCCGGGAGGCAACAAAGCGGCCCAGCGGGCGGCGATTGCGGCATGCGTGCGCGGCGGCAGCGCACACAGAAATGCCCGCTCGTAAATAATGTCAGGCGTTTTTTGGGGTGTGAAGGTAAAGAAATCCGCCTGTTCCACTCGCGCCGCCCACTGGCCCAACACCGCGCGCGCAGCGCCCACGGCAGCAGGAGAAAAATCGATGGCAGTCACATCCCAGCCAGCCTCGGACAAATAAGCAACTTCGTAAGCACTGCCGCAACCGGGAATCAACACCACTGCGCTGCGCGACGATTGCGCGACGAAATCCCGCAAAGCGGCCGGTACGCCGCCCTTGTCCCACGGCATGAAATTGCGGTCAAAGCGCTCGCTCCAGAACGCCTGGTCAGTCGGGTCGCGGGTCTCGAAGGTCGTCATGGAGTGGTCTTTGGGTGAAATGGGATGCCGGGCAGAGGCGATACGCGGATCGGCTCCGATTTTTTATACTATATAGCGTATTTTAAAAACTGCTTTATTTGTATGCGGTAAAAGTACATTTTTACGCTATACCCCAACATAAATTAGACAGGTTCCTAGTAATAATAGAGCCGCGTCAGGATCTGAATCAGGATAATGCCGGCCACCAGACCGGCGCCGAAATAGATGACGGTGCTCAACAAGCGATTAGTGCGTTTTTGCTCAACTAGCAGGTGCTTTAGCAGATCGGTATTTTGCGGCTGCGGCTGGCCGGCGACCGTTAACGCCTGATATACCAGACGCGGCAACTGCGGCAACAACTGGCTATAACGCGGCGCTTCCGCCTTGAGCCGCTCAATCAAGCCGCGCCAGCCTATCTGCTCGTTCATCCAGCGCTCCAGGTGGGGCTTGGCAGTGACCCACAGATCCAGTTCAGGGTCGAGTTGCCGACCCAGTCCTTCGATATTCAGCAGGGTCTTTTGCAGCAGCACCAGTTGCGGCTGCACCTCGACATTGAAGCGGCGCGAAGTCTGGAACAGGCGCAGCAGGATTTGCCCGAACGAGATGTCCTTCAGCGGCCGGTCGAAAATCGGCTCGCAGCAGGCGCGCACCGCAGACTCCAGCTCGTCGACCCGGGTTTCCTTCGGGGCCCAGCCGGATTCGATGTGCGCTTCGGCGACCCGCTTGTAATCGCGCCGGAAGAAAGCCAGGAAATTTTGCGACAGGTAATCCTTATCGAAATCATTAAGGGTGCCGACGATGCCGAAATCGAGCGCGATATAGCGGCCGAAGGTGGCGGGGTCCATCGATACCAGAATATTGCCGGGATGCATGTCGGCATGAAAGAACCCGTCGCGAAAAACCTGGGTGAAGAAAATTTCCACTCCATCACGCGATAATTTTTTCAGATCGACGCCGGCTGTTCGCAGTCGGTCCAGTTGTGAAATCGGGATGCCATTCATGCGCTCCATCACGATCACTGCGGACGAGCAATAGTCCCAGTACATCTCGGGCACAATCAGCAGTTTAGAATCGGCAAAATTGCGGCGCAACTGGCTGCCATTGGCGGCTTCGCGCATCAGATCGAGTTCATCGTGCAGGTATTTATCGAACTCGCCAACCACTTCCCTCGGCTTCAGGCGTTTGCCATCGGCCCAAAGCCGCTCGACCAGATCGGCAGCGATGTGCATCAGGGCGACATCTTCGTCGATCGATTTTTTCATGCCGGGACGCAACACCTTGACCGCGACCTGAGTGCCGTTTTTGAGCGTGGCGAAATGCACCTGGGCGATCGAGGCGGAAGCTACGGGCGTTCGCTCGAAACTAGCAAACAGCGTGTCGGGGTGCGCACCGAGCGATTTTTCGATTTGCGCAATCGCCAGTGCGCTGCTGAATGGCGGCACCCGATCCTGCAGCCGCGCCAGTTCATCGGCGATATCGGGCGGCATCAGGTCGCGTCGAGTCGACAATACCTGGCCGAACTTGACGAAAATCGGGCCCAGATCTTCTAACGCCCGGCGCAAGCGTTCGCCGCGCGGCGCGGATATATCGCGCCAGAAAATCAGTGTATTGATCAGTTTCGCCGTGCGCGGCACGGCCAGGCCGGAAATCGCGATCTCGTCCAACCCGTAGCGAATTGCCACGCGCGCGATCTTGAACAAGCGCAAAAATTTCCGAATCATTGCTTGCGCCTCTGAAGTTTTTCAATCCGCTTGGAAAGGCGCTCGACATCATCGCGCATGCGTGCGACTTCCCGTCCGAAATCGCTTACCGCTTGCGGTCTTAACAGTGTCGGATTTTCTTCCAGAAAATATTCTGCGGCATTTTCCGCCAGCGATTGTGCGGCGGACTGCACGCTGCGGGATGCCGACCGGACACCGCCTACGATGCGGGTAGCGGCGATATCGCCTACCAGTTTACTAAGGTCGTGCTCGGCCTCCCAGCGCAGGGTCTGACTGAGTTGCGAGATCACGTTGGCGAAATCGGCATCGCCTTCGATCTGCACATACGAAAACGCGCGTTCGCGGTTTTGCAACATCAGCGGCAAATCCGCCGCTTGGGCGCGGATGGTGACAGTAGCAGGCATTTCGGGCGCGGCGGACTCCAGCATGCCGCCGGGCGCAACCTTGAACCGGAGGCAAAGCAAACCGGCGTCGAAGCAGGCAATCTTGCCGGCGTGCGCAGCAAGCTTGTCACGCGCCCAGGATTCCTGTGCCAGCAAGTGATTGATGGCTGCGGGCAGGATGGCGGGAAATAGGTCGGTAGGAATCATTGTCACGAATATAAGGAAAATTCCCTTCCCTTCAACGGGAAGGTTGGCCACTTTAAGTCCCTCTCTTTCAGGGAGATGGTGGGTTTCCGCAGCACCCCCACCCGGCCTCCCCCTTGAAAGGGGAGGAGCAAAACATCCGGCCTCATCATTAAAAGGGAGGAAAAAACCGTGCTTACAGTTTGACGCCGGTATGCAGTGCTGCCACGCCAGCGCTCAAGTTAAAGTAATTGACGCGCTCCAGGCCGGCTTCCTGCAGCATGGTTTTTAAGGTTTCCTGATCTGGATGCATGCGGATCGACTCAGCCAAATAGCGGTAGCTTTCGGCGTCATTGGCAATTTTTTGCCCCATCCAAGGCAAAATTTTGAATGAATACAGATCATACGGCTTTTGCAGCGGTTGCCAGACTTTGGAGAACTCCAGCACCAGCAGCTTGCCGCCCGGTTTCAGAACGCGCTGCATTTCGGCTAGCGCAACATCCTTGTGCGTCATGTTGCGCAGTCCGAAAGCGACACTGACGCGGTCGAAATAATTATCCGGGAATGGCAGCTTTTCAGCGTCGCATAACATGGCAGGCGTATTTAAACCCTGGTTGAGCAACCGATCGCGACCGACGCGCAGCATTGATTCATTGATGTCGGTGAGCCAGACCTCGCCGCTGTTACCAGCTTGGCGGGTGAACGCCTTGGCCAGGTCGCCGGTGCCACCCGCAATATCAAGCACTTTAAAACCGGGCCGCACGCCAGCCTGCGCGATGGTGAACATTTTCCAGAGCCGATGCAGACCGACCGACATGACGTCGTTCATCACATCATATTTGGCAGCGACGGAATGAAAAACTTCGGCAACCTTGTGGGCCTTTTCTTCTTCGTCGACAGTCTGAAAACCGAAATGGGTTGTATGTGTCATGGGCTCAAGTGCGTAAAGGAGATTGGGATATTCGAAAATACATTTTGCACGGACAGGGCCGGTTCCCGCAGATTGTCATGCATTACAGTTCCTGATTATACAAGCACCGCTTTACCGCACCCAAGCAGCAAGTATAACGAAGCAAGAGCAACGCTCGTAGCCTCCTGAATCCACTGTACACTTCAATATCATGCAGGCTATCGCGATAGATCAATTACATAAATGCCCACTTCTGAATTGTTCGAAGTCGATTACGCGCACACCAAAAAGCACTTCCGCAACGGCTGACGACGCGATTAAAAATCGTCAACGGCGGAAAGAAATTTTACGTTCAAGCCTTCACCACACGATAAAGCGTGGCAAGCAACGCAACAAAGCCGGAATTAAAACCGATTAAATATTCAAACCGATTCATCGAAAGAGACCAATAAATGCAAGGATTACTGATCCCGCTAGCCTCGTTGCTCAGCGGGGTAAGCATGCTGATCGTGGGCGTGGGTCTACTTTTTTCGATATTGGGCCTGCGTTCAGGATTGGCCGATTTTTCCGGCGTGGTTACCGGCTTAATCATGTCGGCATATTTTGCCGGCTTTGTTGTGGGCACCTTCATTTGTCCTGTGATCATTCGACGTGTAGGTCATATTCGGGCATTTGCTGCGATGGCTTCCATTGCTTCGACCATGCCCATTCTGCACGCGCTTTGGGTTGATCCCTGGTTTTGGGGATTGCTGCGTTTGCTCACGGGAGTGTGCCTGGTAGGGCTATATATTGTGATCGAAAGTTGGCTCAATGCATTGGCACCCAACCATCAGCGCGGCAAAGTGTTTGCCATCTACATGTCGGTAAATTTTGTAGCACTGGCTTTGGGGCAATGGTTGATTTTAGTGGGCGACAGGCTAGGTTTTTTCTCCTTTGCCATCGTGTCCGTGCTGTTTTCTTTTGCTTTACTGCCTATAACGCTTATCCGGGTGGCGGAGCCCAAACCGGTAGAGACGCCGCGAATGGGTCTACGCGAACTCTATAAAATCTCGCCGTTAGGGGTTGCCGGCGCATTGTGTTCCGGTTTGCTTAATGGTGCGTTTTATGGAATGGGCGCTGCCTACGCTCAGGGCGTGGGGTTCACAACGGCTGGCGTTGCCACTTTCATGGCTGTAACGATTTTAGGCGGAGCCATATTCCAATGGCCGGTAGGGAATTTCTCCGACCGCCATGATCGCAGGCTTGTCATGTTATGGATTTGCATCGGCAGCGCAGTCCTGGCAAGCGTGGGCTTTTTGCTTTCCAGGGCGTCGGAAAATTCTCTGATTGGGCTTGGAGCCTTATATGGCGGTCTGGTTTTTACGCTTTACGGACTCAACGTGGCGTATGTCAATGACTTGATCGACTCTTCCATCTTGCTGGAAGTCGCCAGCGGCTTATTGCTGGTTCATGGAGTTGGTTCGGCGATTGGCCCTACTCTTGCTGGCGTCTTGATGGATGCCTTCGGGGCTGCAAGTTTGATGCTGTTTTTTGCCCTGGTGCTGGGCTTGTTCGCCATGTTCATCTCGCACCGAATGAAATTGTTTCCTGCAGTGCCCGCAGCTGATAAGTCTGGCTATGTGGTGATGAGTAGCAGCTCGCCGGTGGTTCTGCAGATGGATCCGAGAACGATTGTAGAGGATGACGCTACAGAGCGCAGTGGCTAACCAGATAGCCCAAAATATGCCCACTCAGCCCTGATTTGCACCGAAATTAAAGGAATGCCCGGTTGAAAGAAGCACAGGCACGCAATGTATTGCTGGTGCATTTCGGCCGTGGACGCGGCGATTTTGCGCAAGGCGAGCACCCGACCTTTTGGCAAAAGGCCGTAGCCGATATCGTCAACACCCATCGCAGCGAGATTCATGCCATTTGGACGCATAGCACATCAACCGATGACATCGCCCTGATCACGCAAGAGATCGAGTCGGTTCTTGCCATTTGCGCGGCAGACTTGCTGATTGCGCTATACCCGGCAGCCGCCGCCATCTTTGATCCAGACCGCGAGAAATGATGATGATGACGTCTGCCGCATTACTCCAGCACTGGGCGCTTTACGTAATTCTGTGATTGACCTGCTGCGAATAGCTAGGTATGATTCTGTCTCTTCGGAGTGTGGCGCAGTCCGGTAGCGCACCTGGTTTGGGACCAGGGGGTCCAAGGTTCGAATCCTTGTACTCCGACCAAGTTTAAAAAAGAGCAGTCTTTGACTGCTCTTTTTTCATTTCAGGCCGCATTGCAACTTCCCCGCGCTTCGCAGTTACACTGATCGGCCGCACACTATCGCCGTCAGCCACCATGTCCCAGCAATTTTCCACCGCCTGCGAACGCAACAGCGCACCTATCTGCGCCCTTCTACAACGTATCCTGAAAAACAGCGCACATGTGCTGGAAATCGGCAGCGGCACCGGCCAGCATGCAGTGCATTTCGGTGCTGCAATGCCGCATCTGGTCTGGCACACCAGCGACTTGCCGCAAAATCATCCCAGCATCATTGCCTGGCAACAACAAGCGCACTTATCTAATGTTGCAGGGCCGCTAACGCTCTCCGTCAGTCAGCCGGATTGGCCGACCGGGCCGTTCGATGCGATCTTCAGCGCCAATACTTGCCACATCATGGCGTGGCAAGAGGTCGAAGCGATGTTTACCGGCATCGGCCGCCTCCTGCCGTCAGGCGGCTTGGCCTGTATTTACGGCCCGTTCAATTACGGCGGCCGGTTTAGCAGTACCAGTAATGCAGAATTCGATGCCATGCTGCGCGCACAAGCGCTCCACATGGGGTTGCGCGATTTCGAAGCGGTGAATGTGCTGGCCGCCGCACAAAACTTGGTATTACAGGAAGATCACACGATGCCGGCCAACAACCAACTATTAGTGTGGCGGCGCAGCTAATATCCAAACATATCCAGAAGATATTACTTTAAATAATAACTGGTATTAGAATATATAATTAGCACATTATCTTGCAGTGCAGCATAATGCACCTGTCTCCTCTATATCTCCTCCTAGATATGGATTTAAGCCCGCTTTCATCAGCGGGCTTTTTTTTGCCTCTGCCACATTCCAACCACTCCCACGTTAGCAGTACCGATAAAATTCTCTGCAACCTCGAATCGCCTTCTCTAATCCTAAAAATAGCAGTTCACTTTCTGGCTACAAGCGCTACAAAGGCGATGGCTGCTAGGATACTGAATTTCAGACTAAGGAAACCGCATGAATGCGATTGAAATCACCCAATACGGCGCGCCCGATGTGCTGCAAATCTGTCAACGCCCGACACCAACGCCGAAAGCCGGCGAGTTATTGATTAAAGTCCATGCTGCCGGCGTGAACCGACCTGATATTCTGCAAAGAACCGGCAACTATCCGGTTCCGGCCGGCGCATCCGATCTGCCGGGTCTGGAAGTGGCGGGCGAAATTGTTGGCGGCGATTTGAGCGGTAGCGCCTTGCAACGCGGCGACATGGTGTGCGCATTGGTGCAAGGCGGCGGGTATGCCGAGTATTGCGTGGCGCCGATAGAACAATGCCTGCCGATGCCGCAGGGCTTGAGTCCGCTGCAAGCTGCCGCCCTGCCGGAAACTTTCTTTACCGTGTGGAGCAACGTGTTCGACCGGGCACGCCTAACCGATGGGGAAACCCTGCTGGTGCAAGGCGGAACTTCCGGCATCGGCGTGAGCGCACTGCAAATCGCCAGCGCGCTCGGGCATCGGGTCTTCGCCACTGCCGGCAGCGACGACAAATGTCGTGCCTGCGAAGCGCTGGGAGCCGAGCGCGGCATCAATTACAAGACCGAAGATTTTGCCGCTGTCGTCAAGCAATTGACGGACGGCAAAGGCGTCGACGTGATCCTCGACATGGTGGGCGGCGATTATGTGGCGCGTGAGATCAGTTGTCTGGCCGACGATGGCCGCATCGGCCTGATTGCCTTGCAAGGTGGCTCCAAGGCGAATATCGATCTGGGGCAAATTCTGCGTCGCCGTCTGACAATCTCCGGTTCGACGTTGCGTCCGCGTCCGGTTGCCTTCAAGGCAGCGATTGCGAAAAACCTGCTGCAGCGAGTCTGGCCGCTACTGGAATCCGGCGCCATCAAACCTGTCATTTTCCAGACTTTCCCGCTGGCCCAGGCTGCTCAGGCGCATAGCCTGATGGAATCGAGCACTCACATCGGCAAGATCATATTGCAGCTTATATAAATATACTTACTGCGGTATTTCATGCTTCTGCAATAAATATATGCGGAGGACATGCCATTATTTGGCATACTCCTCAATTTATTTTCTACGAACTGATCTAAATCAGCAGTAAATGCGACGACATGGCTGCTGCCGTCGTTCATTTGCGCTGCTTGTACAGCTCGCGGAAAGTTTTGCCGGAGGGTGCCGGCATATCCCGGTAATCGGTCCAGCCGCCTGCGAACGGCAACTTGGAAATCGATTTTTTACTGCCGCCCATGATGCGCATCACCCGCACACCAGCCTTGGTTGCCAAGTGATACAGCGCAGGACGTTTGGCAAAATACGCCCATGCCCGCAAACCGAGGCGTTCCATTGGCGGGCGCAATTGTTTTGCGAACTGCTCTTCGCGCAGTTTACGCATCAAGCCCGGTAACGGGATTTTTACTGGACAAACTACCTCGCACTCGCCGCACAGTGTCGACGCCTGCGGCAAGTCGAGCGCGTTTTCGATCCCGACATAGGCCGGTGTAAGTACGCTGCCCATTGGCCCCGGATAGACCCAGCCATAGCTGTGGCCGCCGATTTTCTGGTACACCGGGCAATGGTTCATGCAAGCGCCGCAGCGAATGCAGCGCAGCATGTCCTGGAATTCACCGCCGATCAATCCAGTGCGCCCGCCATCGATTAGTACGAAATACATATGTTTCGGGCCGTCCTGTTCGCCTTCCGCACGCGGGCCGGTAAGCAGCGAAAAATAATTCGAGATCGACTGGCCGGTAGCCGAACGCGGCAGCAAGCGCATCACGGTGGCTAAGTCTTCCAGCGTCGGCAATACCTTTTCGATGCCGGTCACCACCACATGCACTTTGGGCGGCAAGATGGTGCACATGCCTTCGTTGCCCTCATTGGTGACAATCGCGACCGACCCGGTTTCGGCAATGATGAAATTGCCGCCGGTAATGCCCATGTCGGCGGACAAGAATTGCGGCCGCAGGATTTCGCGCGCCTCCCGCGTCATGGCCGGAATGTCGGTCAGACGCGGCCGCTTGTGAACCCGGGCGAACAGGTCGGAAATCTCCTCCTTATCCTTATGCACCACCGGCGCAATGATGTGCGACGGTGCTTCATTGCCGTTGATCTGCAAGATGTATTCACCCAGATCTGTTTCGACCACTTGCACACCGGCAGCTTCTAGCACCTGGTTCAACGCCATTTCTTCCGACACCATCGATTTTGACTTGATGGCTTTTTTTATCTCGTGCCGGCGGGCGATTTCGACCACCAGGCGCGATGCATCTGCGGCACTTTCCGCATACAGCACGGTAGCGCCGCGACGACTCGCTTCCTTTTCGAAAGTGTCCAGCCAGACATCGAGGTTTTCGATGGCGCGCATGCGCATCTCGACTGCGGCGTCACGCGTGCCTTCAAAGTCGTCCAGTTCCGTAATCGCCGAGGCACGGCCGGTAACGAACTTGGTCGACAATTTTTTCAGGTTGTTTTGCAGCCGCACGTCAGCCAGACGTTCCCCGGCGCGGGCCTTGAAGTGCATCGATTGGATTTGCATGATGTTGTCTCTTTGCTTTTCTTGTCAGCAGTCGCCCGCCAACACTTGCGCCACGTGCAAAACACGGGTTTTGTCATCCCCGGTACGGCGCAGCCGACCTTCGATATTGAGCATGCAGCCCAAGTCGCCCAGCACCACTGCATCGGCGCCGGAGCCATGAATGTTGGCGCACTTCTCATCCACGATGGCGCTGGAAATGTTGCCGTATTTGATGGCAAAGGTGCCGCCGAAACCGCAGCAGACAGTACTATCCTTCATTTCGGTTAGTTGTACATCGGGCAACTTCCCAAGCAGCGCGCGCGGCTGCGCCTGCACTCCCAGTTCGCGCAGGCCGCAACAGGAATCGTGATAGGTGACATGGCCCTTGAAGCTGGAAGGCAGGCTTGATATTTTCAGTACGCTGGCCAGAAAATCGGTCAGTTCGAAAACCCGCGGCTCCAGCTTGCGCATGCGTGCGCGCAGATCGGGCGCGTCGGAAAACAAGTCGGAATAATGCGTCTTGACCATGCCGCCACAGGAGCCGGATGGGATCACGACATACTCAAAACCTTCAAATTCATTCAGGAATTTCTCAGCCAGGGCACGCGCAGACTGACGGTCGCCGGAGTTATAACCAGGCTGGCCGCAACAGGTCTGCAAATCCGGCACCACCACCTCGCAGCCATTCGACTCCAGCAGCTTCAGTGTGGAAAAGCCGATTTCAGGACGGACCATATCGACCAGGCAAGTCACAAATAATCCGATACGCATCGGCTGCTCCCGTTTAATTTTAAACAAGCCTTATTATGACGCGTGCAACTGCAAGCGCCACGCCACCGTCGATGAAATAATGTATGCTATTTCCCAGGAATATTTTCGCTTCCCGCAATATTTTTTCACATTGTGGTATAAAGAAGCATTCTGATGTATACACTGAATAATGAAAAGCGAATTAACACCAACTAAAAATAAAACGGCAATTCAGGTAGTCGCGCGCATGATCTCGCTGCTCGATGCGCTGGCGCTCTACCCGGATCCTGTCAGTCTCAAGGAGCTTTCCAGAATGACCGGATTGCATCCGTCAACCGCACATCGCATCCTTGGCGATATGGTAACGACCCGCTTTGTAGACCGTGCCGACCCCGGCTCTTACCGTCTGGGCATGCGCCTGCTGGAACTGGGCAATATCGTCAAGAGTCGTTTGAGTGTGCGCGAGGCAGCGCTGGATTTCATGCGCACTCTGCATCGAAAGACGCAACAGACCATCAACTTGTCGGTGCGGCAGGGCGATGAAATAGTCTATATCGATCGGGCATTTTCTGAACGTTCCGGCATGCAGGTGGTGCGCGCCATCGGCGGGCGCGGCCCGCTGCACCTGACATCGACCGGCAAGCTCTTCCTGTCAGTGGACGAACCGAAAGCAGTGCGCGCCTACGCCACGCGCACCGGACTGACCGGCCATAATAAAAATTCGATTACCGATCTAGGCCAACTAGAGCGTGAATTGAGCCTGATTCGCGCACGCGGCTATGCGCGCGACAACGAAGAGCTCGAACTCGGGGTACGCTGCATGGCCGCCGGGATCCGGGACGACAGCGGAAAACTGATTGCCGGTTTGTCGATCTCGGCTCCGGCAGATCGCCTTCAAGATGACTGGGTGGAAGACCTGGTTCAGACCGCAAACCAGATTTCAGCCACATTGGGTTATGTTGCGCAAAATTCATGATTGAAAATCATGAATGAGTATAGCTATTTTTCACTATATTTGCGCAATCATATGGATTGATGGCGAAAATACTCCCATAAATTGGCTATTTTTGCATTATGTGCGCGATAATGGTCGCCGCATTGATAACCTCTGCGCACTCTGCCCGGCCGGTTCGCCATCGAGATGGAACACGTTCACCACTTGCGCCAGATTGCCGGCCTGATCCTGCAACGCGTCTGCCGCTGCTGCCGCCTCCTCTACCAACGCCGCATTTTGTTGCGTGACCTGATCCATCTGGTTGATCGCCTGATTGACTAGCGCGATACCTGTACTTTGTTCCTGACTGGCAGCAGTGATTTCACTCATGATGTCGGTCACGCGCTTAATGCTGGCGACGATTTCTTCCATGGTGACGCCAGCCTGCTCTACGAGTTTGCTGCCGGCATCGACCTTGTCTGCAGAGTCGCTAATCAGTGTCTTGATCTCCTTGGCGGCAGTGGCCGAACGCTGCGCCAGATTGCGCACTTCTGTTGCGACCACCGCAAAGCCACGGCCCTGCTCGCCGGCGCGGGCAGCTTCCACTGCCGCATTCAAAGCCAGGATATTGGTCTGGAATGCAATGCCGTCAATCACGCTGATAATGTCGGATATCTTATGTGCCGATGCGTTGATCGACCCCATGGTGTCAACCACTTGCGACACGAGGGCGCCTCCCTTGGACGCGACCTCGGAAGCCGATAGCGCCAACTGGTTGGCCTGTCCCGCATTGTCAGCATTCTGTTTGACGGTACTGGTCAACTCAGCCATCGAAGCGGCAGTCTCCTCCAGGGAACTGGCCTGTTGTTCGGTGCGCGACGACAAATCGAGGTTGCCAGCGGCTATCTGACTGGAGGCGCTGGAGATGGTGTCGATGCCGGTACGCACCCGGGTAATAATATTCTGCAGGCTGCTATTCATGTCTTTGAGCGCTTGCAATAATTGTCCTGTCTCATCTGTCGAGCTGACTTCAATACGGCCGCTCAAATTGCCTGAAGCAACCGTTTGTGCGATTTTCATTGCTCGCTGCACTGGCCGCGTAATCGAGAGGGTTGCCAACCACGCGCATACAGCAGACAGAATAACCACGATAGCCGCAAGCCCGGCGGTCAACTGTTTGCCGCTATTAACCGTATCGTCAAACGATTTTCCTACGCTAGCGGTGTCTTCGCGCGCGATTTGCATTAATTCGCCGAGTGCCTTGCCGATCGCCTTGTCTGCGCCGGCAATGCTCTTGTCTATTTCCTGAATCGCAATTTCACTGGATTTCATTGCGACGACTTTACGCATAGCCACGCGATAGGTTTCAGTGCCTTTCAATATTTCGTCCAGTAATGATTTTTCCCGGTTGCTGGCACTTCCTGTTTTCAGGTACCCCGCCACAACAGCATCAAGACTGGCAAGGTCTGCGGCAAATTTTTTGTCGTAGCCTCCGCCTCTTATTAAATAATTCTTGAAGTTATGTATTGCATCGCTCAACTTGATAACGCCAGTAGTTGCAAACTCCCTCTTCTCCATGGATATGCTGGAAAATTCCGACCACTTGTCAGCCACAGTATTCAATGCCGTCCACGCGACACAACTTGAAATGATGGCAAACAGAGTCACCAGGCAGAATGCCAGTCCTAAACGCGTGCCAATTTTAAGGTTTACGATTTTCATTTGATATTTTTAGTTAAATGCTGAAAATCAGCTAAAGAGCTTACTTTTCAAGCTATGCAGCCCGCTTACTTCATCCTGCTTCAGCGCTGCTATCTGACCGGCATTAACGACGCGTTTATGCTGCGCGGAGTTTGCGACCATATCCAGTACTGCCAAAGCATGAAATTTTTGCCCGGAAGTCTGCATCTCCGCGCCGTGGCAGACGGCGCGGTCATGACGACGGAACGCTTTGCGCCAGTCGGCTGCAATCGAGTTTAGTTGGGCGAAACGAAAACCCGCCGACATTATAGCCACCGTTTTATTGCTTTATTGTTTATTGTTTTATTACCATGCAGCATATTTGATGAATATGTCAGGATGATGACAATACTGCCGACGGCGCGCGCAGCACAAGGGAAGCCGGCGATACCAACAGTTTTTTCTATAATTATGGAGTATATTTTTATACTGCAATGAAAATATGCGGTGATAACATTATTTTATAACATACTATATATGAGTATATATTTTTCTACCGACACTAACAAAATTGCAACGATTCGTAATATTTATGAACTATTGCTGGGAATAGACTCAAATAGTTACACGATGCCAATTTTCCAATTGGTGCGAACGTGTTAATCGTTTATTTATTTTTTATAGAGGTGATCTCATGAAAACAATGCAAAAACTGGCAGTCAACACGATCATTGCGGCAGCATTTTTAGCTCTGGCGGGGTGTTCCGGCATGTCGCGGCAGGATCAAAATACGGCTGTCGGCGCAGGTATCGGTGCGGTGGGCGGGGCGGTACTGACCGGCGGTAGCGCGATTGGGACAGTCGGCGGCGCTGCCGTGGGCGGCGTCATCGGGCATGAAGTGAACAAAAGATAAGCGAAAAACGCCTGTGGCAGCGGGCGTGGCGCAGGAGGATAGGCCGTCGGCCTTGCCTCTTGCTGAAATCCTGCTGCATAAATTACATTAAGCTGCGGACTGCGCCAGCACCCGTCGAATAGTGCTAGCCAGATCTTCAGCCACGAATTTGGCCACATAGGCATCCGCGCCCACGCTTTTGACGTGGTCTTCGTTGGTGGTTCCCGTCAGCGAGGAATGAATCACCACCGGGATCGATTTGAAGCGCGCATCCTGCTTGATTTTTCGGGTCAGGGTAAAGCCATCCATTTCCGGCATTTCCAGATCGGTCAGCACCAGCGCAACCTTGTCGTGCGCCGTCTTGCCCTCGGCTAATGCTGCGTCGGCGATGGTTTGCAGGCGCTCCCATGCTTCCTTGCCGGTCTTGGTCATGATAAACGGCGCGCCCAGCGCGTCCAGACCATGCTCGATCAAGGTGCGCGCCATCATTGAGTCGTCTGCAGCCAGGATTACGGAACCGGGTGGCAACGACAGTGCCGGGCCGATGGTACTTGGATTACTTTCCAGCTGACTTGTCGGCATCACGTCGTGCAGGATCTGCTCCACGTCCAGCACTTGCGCCAGGCGGGTACCGTCAATATCGCCATCAAGTCTGGCAATGCTGGTGATCATGCCGCCCACCATGCTCGACTCGGCCGACAAAACCTGGCTCCACTCCAATCGCACGATCTCTTCCACGCTTTCGACCGCAAAGGCTTGGGTGGAACGCGCATATTCGGTCACCAGCAAAATATTCAACCCGCTTTTTGGCGTGCAGCCGACAATCGCCGGCAGGTCGATCACCGGGATGATCTGGCCGCGAATATTCGCCACTCCCAGCATGTGCGGCAGCGCACCGGCGACGCTGGTAATGGTCGGCATCGCGAGAATTTCACGCACCTTGAAGACATTGATGCCGAACAGTTCGGAGCGTTCGGCATTGACAGCCTCGCCCAAACGGAACAGCAGCAGTTCAAACTTATTGTTAGCGGTCAGCTTGGTTCGTTCATCGACTTCCTGCTGCACTGTGCTCATCGCTGTACTCATGTCTATCATCCTTGGCGCTGTATGCGATTGACGTTTATTAAAGATTACTGCAGTTGCTGCTGATAGTAAACGGAGTCGTCGTCCGGTTATAAAAAATCTCTATAAATTTTTGGTTTATAACGGATTTTCTAACCATATCTTTAGCGCAACAACGCAATGCCTCGTAATATCCGGCGCGTCTGCCGCTGCGCAAACCGGCCTGTCTTGCAACAGAGCAGGCACTTTGTCTTGAAATCAATTTCATCACCCCCATTTTTGCACCATCTATTCAACAACGTTCCACCATAAGGCATACATGACTGTTTCCGAAAAGCAAACCCTGGGCTTCCAGGCTGAAGTCAAGCAACTGTTGCAATTGATGATCCATTCTTTGTATTCCAACAAAGAAATTTTCCTGCGCGAACTGGTATCGAATGCGTCTGACGCGTCCGACAAGCTACGTTACGAAGCAATTCATAACGCCGATTTGTTCGAGAACGATCCAGAACTGAAGATCAAAATCACCTTCGACAAGACGGCGCGCACGATTTCGGTCTCCGACAACGGCATCGGCATGAGCCGCGACGAAGCGATTGAACATCTGGGCACGATTGCCAAATCCGGCACCAAGGAATTTTTCGGCCGCCTGTCCGGCGACGAGCAAAAGGATGCGGCGCTGATCGGCCAATTCGGCGTCGGCTTTTATTCCGGCTTCATCGTGGCCGACAAGATCACAGTCGAAACCCGCCGTGCCGGCACGCCGACCAGTGAAGGCGTGCGCTGGGAATCTGCCGGCGCAGGCGACTTCAGCGTCGAATCGATCGACAAACCATCGCGCGGCACCGACATCACGCTGCATTTGCGCGAAGGCGAGGATGAGTTCCTGTCATCCTGGAAACTGAAGACGATCATCCGCACCTATTCCGACCATATCCCGCTGCCGATCTTGATGCCGAAAGAGGAATGGGACGAAGAGAAAAAGGAAACCGTCGTCAAGGATGAATTCGAAACCGTCAATCAAGCCAGCGCACTGTGGGCGCGCAGCAAATCCGACATCACGCCGGAGCAATACGACGAGTTCTACAAGCACGTATCGCACGATTTCCAGGCGCCGCTGATCCATACCCATAACCGGGTCGAGGGCCGCAGCGAATACACGCAATTGCTGTACATCCCGTCCCATGCACCGTTCGACATGTGGGATCGCAACAAGCGCGGCGGCATCAAGCTGTACGTGAAACGCGTCTTTATCATGGACGATGCCGAACAATTGATGCCGGTCTACCTGCGCTTCGTCAAGGGCATCATCGATTCCAACGACCTGCCGCTGAACGTTTCGCGTGAAATCCTGCAAGAGTCGCGCGACGTCAAGGCGATCCGCGAAGGCTCGACCAAACGCGTGCTGGGCATGCTGGAAGAAATGGCAAACGCCGACGAGCAAGAGAAAAAAGACAAGTACGTGACTTTCTGGACTGAATTCGGCCAGGTACTGAAAGAAGGCATCGGCGAGGATGCAGGCAACAAGGAACGCATCGCCAAACTGTTGCGCATGGCCTCCACACAGAGCGACAGCGACCAGCAAAATGTGTCGTTTGCCGATTACGTGGGGCGCATGAAAGAAGGCCAGGACAAGATTTATTACGCGACGGGTGAATCGTATGCAGCCGCCAAGAACAGCCCGCACCTGGAAATTTTCCGCAAGAAAGGCGTCGAAGTATTGATTCTGTCCGACCGTGTCGACGAATGGATGCTGTCGTTCCTGACCGAGTTCGAGGGCAAGGAACTGGTATCAGTCGCCAAGGGCGGCCTCGATCTGGGTACGCTGGAAGACGAAGCCGAGAAGAAGCAGCACGCAGAAATCCAGACCGAATACAAGGATTTGGTTGAAAAGATGCAAGCTGCACTGACCGACAAGGCCAAGGAAGTGCGCGTCACTTTCCGCCTGACCGATTCGCCGGCCTGCCTGGTAGCGGACGAGCACGAACTGTCCGGTAATTTGTTGCGCATGTTGAAGGCGGCCGGACAAGCGGCACCGGAATCGAAACCGATTCTGGAACTCAACCCGACCCATCCTCTGGTGCAACGCCTGAAGTTTGAAGATGCGAAGTTTGCCGACTGGGCCAATCTGTTGTTCGATCAAGCAGCGCTGGCAGAAGGCGGCCAACTGGCCGACCCGTCCGGCTTCGTCAAACGCTTGAACGCGATGTTGCTGGATATGGCGGCCAAGTAACAAGTTAGCATCACACCGGGCATGCCGATCGGCATGCCCGGAGCGGTAATTACCCTATCGCGTTTTCCCATCGGCAGCAAATATTTCCTCTGCAGACTCTCAATAAAATCAAATCGGTTGGCGAGGTCTAAAAATATAGCCGCACAACAAAAACTTATTCAAGTAATACTATATAGTTGCTGATGCCATATTAAGTAATTACAACTATTGTCTCCCTGAAAGCACTGTATGCGTCTGAACTCGCCTATCAACGATACCGAATATCATTTGCAAGATGGTCACGCGATCATTTCCAAAACCGATTTACAGGGCAATATCAACTATGTCAATACGTATTTTGTGGAAGTCAGCGGCTTCTCGGAAGCGGAGTTGATCGGCGCCCCGCAAAATATCCTGCGCCATCCTGATATGCCAGTGGAAGCTTTTGCTGATCTGTGGCGCAGCATCAAAGCCGGCTTGCCCTGGACCGGAATGATCAAGAACCGTTGCAAAAACGGTGATTTTTATTGGATATGTGCAACCGTGACGCCAGTGATAGAAAACGGCGTGCCGGTGGGCTATATGTCGGTGCGCGCCAAACCGAGCCGCGAGCAGGTTGCTGCCGCAACCAAGCTGTATAAGGAAATTCGGGAAGGCAATCCAAACCGGCTCGCCTTCAGACATGGCAGCGCCGCCGCAACCGGGTTGTCTAGCAAGATTGCCGCCTTCCGAAGCATGCCATTGGGTTGGCGCATCGGACTCAACATTGCTCCGTTACTGTTGCTTATTGCTGTCCTAGGCATGCTGGCATGGACTGGCGGCAATAACCTCCACACTGAGAGCAATGGCTGGGTTGCCGCTATCGCCACGCTTGCCATCGCACTCACGCTGTACCTGTGGTACAGCTTGCATACAAACGTCATTGTCCCGCTGGCGCTGGCAATCGATACTGCCCACGCCTTGGTCGGCGGCGATCTGACGCAGCAAATCAATATAGAACGCAACGATGACCTGGGAAAATTGCACCGCGCGTTGTGGCAACTCAGCATCAACATGCGCGTCATCATCAACGACTTGCACAGCAATTTAGGCCAGATCATCATCGACACCGGTGAAATCGCCAGCGGTAATATGGACTTGTCGGGCCGGACCGAATCGCAGGCATCCAGCTTGGAAGAAACCGCATCCAGCATGGAAGAACTGGCCTCAACTGTCCTGCAGAACGCCGACAATGCTGCTCAAGCCAATGCTCTAGCCGGCGCCGCCTCCGCCATCGCGGAAAAAGGCAGCGTAATCGTGTCGAATGTGGTCACGACCATGGCCGATATCAGCCTGTCAGCCAGGAAAATAAGCGACATTATTGGGTTGATTGACGGCATCGCGTTCCAGACCAATATTCTGGCGCTGAATGCGGCAGTTGAAGCCGCCCGCGCCGGCGAGCAGGGACGGGGCTTTGCGGTGGTGTCTACTGAAGTGCGTAACCTGGCGCAAAGAAGCGCTGCTGCTGCCAAAGAGATCAAGGTGCTGATCAACGACTCGGTAGCCAAAGTGGATGTCGGCACCGCCCTGGTTGATCAGGCCGGTGCAACCATGAATGAGGTCATGTCCTCGGTGCGGCGCGTTGCCGGCATCATGAGCGAAATATCAGCCGCTTCGCGCGAGCAGAGTGCGGGCATCAGCCAGGTCAATGGCGCCGTTACGCAAATGGATGAAGTCACGCAGCAAAACGCCGCGCTGGTAGAACAGGCAGCCGCTGCCGCCACTAGTCTGGAGCAACAATCGTCCAAACTAATGCAGGCGTTGTTGATCTTCAAAATGTAAGGCCCCAGCCGTCCGGTTACCGTGACAAGTCTAAAACGATGTCGTGGCCAAGCAAATAACGCGCAATACGACGTGGTACACGAACCGGTCGCAGCCACCAACGGCACGGTTCCAGTAAAATTGTCAGACGCGCCTGCTCCCAAGGCAAGATCGAACGGGAAATAGCGGCGAAAAATCCATTCAAGCGAGATCGCGCAGCTGATCCGCTCCACCACGGAACTGAAAAACCATGTCCATTTCGAATTTTGAAGACTTGCTGCAAGTAGCAGCGCAACAACCCGATCCGCAGCGCTTGCTGTTCGTGTTCGTGAAAAAAGAACTGCCTGACGAGCATGTCGCAGCGGAGGCACAAAGCTTCCAGGCCGGGCTGGGCGGCGCGCTGACCCCGGTCGTATGCGTAGACAAGACGCTGGATGCGCTGAGTAATTTTGCCACGCTGGTGCAGGAATCGGAACAGACCGGGCAGCACTGGGATGTGGTGCTGGTGGCCTGCCTGGCGGGCAAGAACGGCATCATGCCGAGCGCGTCCGAGGCCGATCAGGGCTTGAAAAAAATGGTCGGCGCAGTGCAAACCGGCGCCAAACTGTCACAGTTTATTGCCTTCGACCGCGCCGGCGATCCGTTGCAGTTTGCCTGATACGTCCAGACATACCGCATATTGTATTTATAATTTCCGCATATTTTATATGCGGAAATAGCACTGTTTTTAGGCATACTCCCAACAAAATATCAATTTTTATAACTGGCATAACCGCTCAATATTTGTCGGCAGTAGCGCCACTCTGCAGCCGCGCCACAAAATACGTCTCCTTCCATATACTTCAGAACTGAGCGCGAACAGCTCTGAAAAAATCAACAATCCGGCAAAACCACAACATCTGTCAATGCGTAACCCGTGTGGTGCGGCCGGATGACAGCAAACGCACCCGCTCGCCGACACGAAACAACTCATCGGCGTCCTGAGTGATAGCACGCAAGTCGCCATTATCGAGCTTAACGGTGATTTCCAGCCCGCGCCGGTTCACCAGGTTGGCTTCGACATTTTGCCCCACCAGACCGCCGGCGACCGCCCCGAGAATACCGGCGACAATTGCGCCATTGCCGCCACCGATGCTGGAGCCGGCAGCAACCGCGCCGACTGCGCCACCGGCCAGTTGGCCGGCGCCGCTGGAGCCTTTGTCGATCCGTACTTCGCGCACCGACTCGACCACGCCCATGCGGACGGTTTGCTCGCCCTGCGCTTGTCTGCTGTTGTAGACATTAGCGGAATTCGGCGTCACCGCACATCCGGCCAATGCGGCTAGACCGGCTAAACCGGCGACTAAAATTAATTTTTTCATGTTGGACTCCGCTGGTATTAAGGACTTGGATTAAAAATATACACAGTTGCATTTTACCGCTTCCAGCGGGATAGCTTTGGTACCGATCAGCAGCAGCAAGCACCGTTTAACCGACTTGCGATAAAATCTTTCCCCTACATGCTTGAGCACATGGCCACGCGCCAATAAGGGAAAATTATGAAACTAGTCCGTTACGGCCGTCCCGGCAAAGAAAAACCAGGCTTGATCGATGCTGAAGGCAAGTTGCGCGATCTGTCGGGCATTGTTACCGACATCGGCAACGATCAATTGTCCGACAAGGCTTTGGCCAAACTGGCCAAACACCAGCAGGATACGCTGCCGCTGGTGCGCGGCAATCCGCGCTTCGGCGTACCGCTGGCGCAGGTTGGCAAGTTCATCGCTATCGGGTTGAATTACGCTGACCATGCAGCAGAAGCGGGCTTGCCGAAACCGGCCGAGCCCATCATCTTCATGAAAGCCACGTCCTGCCTGTCCGGCCCGGACGATCCGATCATGCTGCCCAAAGGCTCAAAGAAAACCGACTGGGAAGTGGAGCTTGGCGTGGTCATCGGCAGCAAGGCGCAATTCGTGACAGAGAAGGATGCGCTGCAATATGTGGCCGGCTATTGCGTGGTCAACGATGTGTCGGAACGCAAATATCAACTGGAACTCGGCTCCCAATGGGACAAGGGCAAGGGCTGCGATACTTTCGGCCCGGTCGGTCCGTGGCTGGTGACGCGCGACGAAGTGCCGAATCCGCAGCGGCTGAACCTGTATCTGGATTTGAACGACGAACGGATGCAGACCGGCAGCACCAAGACCATGATTTTTTCAATCGCAAAACTGGTCAGTTACGTCAGCCGCTTCATGACGCTGATGCCGGGCGACATTATCGCCACCGGCACGCCGCCAGGGGTCGGGATGGCGCGGCAGCCGCAACGTTTCCTGCAACCGGGCGACCGCCTGACTCTGGGGATTGCCGGCCTGGGCGAGCAGCAGCAAGCAGTGATTGCCTATCGGAAACCGTGAGTTACCCGCAAATACGATGGGGCTTGACTTGCAGGATTTATGCGAACCTGCTGGTTTAGCAACGCAGGCACGGGGACTGCGTTACTCACTTTGCGTAGCCCTGTCTAGCCGATGCAGTGCCAGACAATCATGCGATTCTGAGCGATAACGCTCCCAAGCCGGCGATTGCGCCTTCCAGCAGATCACCTGGCGCCACTGCCGCCACGCCGGCCGGAGTGCCGGTAAAGATCAGATCGCCCGGCTGCAGGGCATAAAATTTTGAGCAATGCGCAATGATTTCAGGAATGCTCCAGATCAATTGGTCCAGCGTACTGTGTTGACGCACTGTGCCATTCACCTTGAGCTCAATACTCGCATTGGCGGCCAGCGCGCACTGCGCTACCCGATGGATCGGCCCAATCGGCGCCGAATAATCGAAACCTTTGCCGGTGCACCACGGCCGGCCCAGTTTCTTGGCTTCGCCTTGCAAATCGCGGCGCGTCATGTCGAGCCCGACCGCGTAACCCCATACATGCTGCAAAGCTGCCTCGGCGTCGATGTCGTGGCCGCCTTTACCGATCGCGATCACCAGCTCGATTTCATGCTGCAAGTCTGAAGTCTGCGTCGGATATGCCATTTGCCCTATCGCACCGATTGGCACCGGCAGCACGGCATCGGCCGGCTTCATGAAGAAAAAAGGCGCTTCGCGTCCGGTTCCACCCATCTCCTGGGCGTGCTCGGCATAATTGCGCCCGACGCAATAAATGCGATGAACTGGAAAAAAGACGGAATCTCCGGCTATCGGTACGGCAGCGGGGGCAGGTGGCGGAAAGACGAATTGCATCGGAACTCCTCTCAAAGGCAGCATTTGCATCACTACAAAAAATAAATGAGACTGAGCACTGCAAGTGTTGCCGGAAAACACCTAAAAATAACTTACATCACAGCATGATGCACAAGCGAACGGCCAGCGCCTATATAATATGACCAGAACCATCTAGCAGTGTGTACGTACCATTCTTACTAAAAGTTCAATAATGCCCAACAATTTCAGCTGGTGCGTGCGTGTCTATTATGAAGACACCGATGCTGGCGGTGTCGTGTTTTATGCCAATTACCTGAAGTTTTTCGAACGCGCACGCAGCGAATGGCTGCGAACCGCAGGCGTCGAGCAGCAATCGTTGATGCATGCGGACGGCGTTATGTTTGTCGTCACAAGCACTGCAGTCGATTATCTTGCCTCCGCACAACTCGATGATGAACTCAAGCTCACTGTTGTGGTCGAAAAGCTGGGACGGGCTTCGGTGCAATTCGTCCAGCAAGCTTGGCGCGGTGAACAACTGATGACCACCGGCCGCATCAAGATCGCTTGCGTGGACGTGAAATTGCGCCGCCCCTGTCCGATACCCGCACGCGTTCTGCTGAAAATTACGCCATAAAACATATTGCGATATTGCGCTTACTCAGGCAGCGTGCCCGCCCACCTATGAACCAGCCCCAAACACAACATAATCCATGACCGTCATCCAAGATCTCTCATTCTTCGCCCTGATTACCAACGCATCCGTCATCGTGCAACTGATCATGGCCTTGCTGCTGGCCGTATCGCTGATGAGTTGGACCTACATTTTTCGTAAATCGTTCGCCATCAGGACGGCGCGCGCGCAAACCGAAGAATTCGAGCGCGCTTTTTGGTCCGGCGGCAATCTAAGCACGCTGTATCAGGATGCAATTTCCAGCCGACGCCAGAGCAATGGCACTACCGGCGCACTGGAACGCATCTTCACCGCCGGCATGGGCGAATACCTGAAGGGGCAAGCGTCCTACACCAAAAAAGACCTCGCAGACGCCGGCGCGATGCTGGATGGCGCGCGCCGCGCAATGCGCGCAGCCTTTCAGCGCGAAATGGATGTGCTGGAATCGCATCTCGCCTTCCTGGCATCGGTCGGTTCAGTCTCGCCCTATGTCGGTTTGTTCGGCACTGTCTGGGGCATCATGAATGCGTTTCGCGGGCTGGCCAACGTACAGCAAGCCACCCTGTCGGCGGTGGCGCCGGGGATCGCCGAAGCGCTGATCGCCACCGCAATCGGCCTGTTCGCGGCGATTCCGGCGGTAGTCGCTTATAACCGGTTCTCGCATGACATCGACCGGCTGGCAATTCGCTTCGAAAGCTTTGTCGAGGAATTTTCGAACATCCTGCAACGCCAGGCCCACTAAGGAAAATCCATATGACCACCTCAATCTCAGGCTCCATGCGCGGCGGCCGCGCCCGCAAGTTCAAATCCGAAATCAATGTCGTGCCCTATATCGACGTGATGCTGGTGCTGCTGGTGATCTTCATGGCGGCAGCACCGATGCCGAACCCCGGCATGGTGGATTTGCCGAAAACCGGCAAATCGGCGCTGCCGCCGAGCCAATATATCGAAGTGATTCTGAAAAAGGATGCCAATGCACAAATTCGCATCAATGCCCAGAACCAGAGCAACACCGGTGGCGACATTACCACGGCAAAAAGCCACTCGGTGTTGCTGGAAAATTTAAGCGAACTGCATCAGCGATACCCTGATATGCCGCTGATGATTTCAGCCGAAAAAAACATCATGTACGACGATGTAGTGCAAGTCATTTCAGACGCAAAAAAAATGGGCATCGAACGCGTCGGACTCGCGGCCAAACAGTGAAAGCCGTCAAAAATCCATGAACGAATCGACGCCCTATTCCGTTCCGCACGAGCCCGGCCGCTGGCGCGCCTTCGCTCTTGCTGCGGTGGTTCACGTGGCACTGTTCGCTTTCCTGTGGTTCGGCATCCGCTGGCAAAACGAAAAACCGCTTACGGTCGAAGCCGAAATATGGAGCCCGAATACGCAACAAGCCGCACCCGTGGCGGCGCAGAAAATACCGGAACCGCAGCCCGAGCCCCAACCAGAACCGCCCATCGAAAAAGCGATTGAAAAACCGGCGCCCATACCGGAACCGCGTCCCGTGGTTGCAACGCCGCCACCGATAGTAAAACCCGATATCGCACTGGAGCAGGAAAAAAAGCGCAAGATCCAACAGGAACAACAGAAACGGGAACAGGAACAGCTAGCTCAAAAGCGTCTTGAAGACGATCTTCTGAATGAAAAGCTGGCACAGAGGGAAAAAGCAGCATTGAAGCAAAAAGAAAAGTTGGCAGCACAGGCTGAAAAAGAAAAAGTGCAGGCACAGAAAAAACGCGAAGCAGAAGACGCCAGTAAAATCGCCGCTGCAGCGCAGGAAAAAAAGCGTAAGCAGGAACTTGCCAAGCAGGCCGCGACTGCGGCGGAAAACGCAAAAGTTGACAAACAACGAGAAGAAAACCTGCGTCGCATGGCTGGAAACACCAGCGCTAGCGGCGGTGCCGGCACGGCTGCCAAATCGCAGGGCAATCGCGGCGACCCAGGGTATGGGGACCGCATCAAGGGAAAAATTAAATCGAACACAATCTTTAACGTGCCCAACGACCTCAATGGCAATCCTGCAGCAGTCTATGAAGTCAACCTGCTTCCCGATGGCACCATCCAAAGTCTGAGATTGCAAAAACCTTCCGGCGTGGCCGGCTTTGACGAAGCGGTCAAGCGCGGCATAGAAAAATCGGAACCGTTTCCGAAGGATAAATCAGGCCAGGTTCCATCCAGCTTCGAATTGACGTACAAACCGAAAGATTAATGACCATGATGAAAAAAACCTTGCTGCGCGCCGCCATGGCGATGTGCCTTTCCGTTTCGGCCTTGGCACAGGCCCAGCTACGGGTCGAAATTTCCGGCGTAGGCGCCAATCAGATACCGGTTGCCCTCGCCTCCTTCGCCAACGAATCGATCGCGCCGCAACAGATCAGCGCCATCATCAGGGACGACCTGACCCGCAGCGGTGCGTTCAAGATCATCGATACCGGCAGCGTCCTGTCGGAGACATCGTCCGTCAATCTGAGCGACTGGAAGTCGCGCGGCGCCGATGCGTTGGTGGTCGGCAGCGTACAGCGATTGGCGGACGGCCGCTTCGATGTCCGCTACAAATTACTCGATACCGTTAAATCGGCGCAACTCTCAGCCTTGGCGCTGGCAGCGCAACCGCAATTCACCCGGGTCACAGCACACAAGATCGCTGATGACATCTATGAAAAACTGACTGGCAACCGGGGCGCTTTCTCAACCCGTATCGCGTATGTCACCAAAACCGGTAACGAGTACCGCCTTGAAGTGGCCGATGCCGATGGCGAAGGCACCCAGGTCGCCTTGCGCTCCAAAGAACCGATAATCTCGCCGGCATGGTCGCCGGATGGCACCAAGGTGGCTTATGTGTCATTCGAGGCCAAAAAACCGGTGATCTATGTGCAAAACCTGATTACCCGTCAAAGAACGGTGCTGGCCGGATTCAAGGGCAGCAACTCCGCTCCGTCATGGTCGCCGGATGGCAACAAACTGGTGGTGGCACTGGCGCGCAACAGCCTGACCCAGGTCTACAGCATTAATCAGGATGGCAGCAATTTGCGTCGCCTGACCAATACCAATGGCATCGACACCGAACCGCAATTCTCGGCTGATGGGCAAAGCATCTATTTCACCAGCGACCGCAGCGGCGGCCCGCAGATCTACAAGATGGCAGCTAACGGCGGCGATGCACAGCGCGTCACCTTCAACGGCACCTACAACATCAGTCCGCGCATCGCGCCGGATGGCAAGCTGCTAGCCTATATCTCACGCCGTAATGGCCAGTTCCAGCTATACGTGCTGGACCTCGCCAATGGCCAGGAACAACGACTGTCTGACACAGTCAAGGACGAATCACCGAGTTTTTCAGCCAACAGCAAGTACCTGATGTATGCAAGTGAAGCCGGCAATCGCGGCTCGCTTGCAGTGGTATCTGTTGATGGCCGTGCCAAATACCGCCTGACAACCAAAGCCGGCGATATCCGGGAGCCCACTTGGGGTCCTTTCATGAAATAATGCTTTTATCAACGTTTTACAATCAGGGAAGTCCAATGCGCAATCCAATCACCATCTCTCTCATCGCAGCAAGCATCTTGTTACTAGGCGCCTGCAGCTCACCGGTCAAATTAAGCGACAAGGTGCCGGTAGAAGACCACAGCAACAATATGTCCCAAGCCGGCACCGGGCAAGTCGACCCGCGTACCGTGGGTACCGTCAACGCCGGCGCTACCGACCCGTTGAACGATCCGCGAGGCGTCCTGGCCAAGCGCAGCGTCTACTTCGATACCGACAGTTACAGCGTAAAAGGCGAATTCCAGCCAGTGGTCGAAGCGCACTCCAAATATCTGGTCACAAATAATGCGCGCAAGATCATCATCCAAGGCAATACCGATGAACGCGGTGGACGTGAATACAATCTGGCCCTGGGCCAAAAACGTGCCGAAGCAGTGCGCAAGTCAATGTCATTGCTAGGTGTGCCGGAATCGCAAATGGAAGCCGTTTCGCTGGGCAAGGAAAAACCAAAGGCAATCGGCAGCGACGAAGCATCATGGGCTGAAAATCGCCGCGCTGACATCGTGTATCCATAAGCACAGATGATGAAAACGTCCATCCACTCCACACTCGCTGCGGCCTTGACGGTCGTTTTCATCTATGCCGCAGTGCCGGCGCCGGCCCAGGCCGGCCTGTTTGACGACGACGAAGCACGCCGTGCCGTGCTTGACCTGCGCAGCAGGATCGATGCAAGCAATGCCCGCATCGATAGCAAGGCCGATAAAAGCAGCACGCTCGACCTCGCCAACCAGAACGAACAACTCCAAACTGAAATCGCAAAGCTGCGCGGACAAATCGAGCTTTTATCCAACGAACTGGCCAATGCCCAACGTCGGCAAAAAGATTTTTACGTCGACCTCGATAACCGCATGCGCAAGCTGGAACCACAAAAAGTGACTGTTGACGGCAAGGAAGCCAGCGTCCAGCCGTCCGAACAACTGGCCTATGACGCCGCACTGGCAATCTTCAAGGCCGGCGACTACAAGCGTGCCGGCGCAGCGTTCTCCGACTTCCTGCGGCGCTATCCGCAGTCAGGCTACGCACCATCAGCCCAATACTGGCTGGGCAACGCATACTACGCCCAGCGCGATTACAAGAACGCGATTGCAGCGCAACAACTGGTAGTTCAAAATTATCCAGACAATCCCAAGGCCGCCGATGCGATGCTCAATATCGCTAGCTGTTATACGGAATTGAAGGATAAAGCCAATGCCAGAAAAACGCTGGATAAGCTGATTGCGCAATATCCGGGCTCCGCTACCGCGCAAATAGCCAATGAGCGCTTGAGCGCCCTTCGATAGCGCAACTTACCGACATCAAATGCAGTTTTCTTTACAAATAATGCCCAGCACATTTGACAGGTTCCGGGCACTTATTTATAATTGCGTTCTTTCGGGTCGTTAGCTCAGTTGGTAGAGCAGCGGACTTTTAATCCGTTGGTCGCAGGTTCGAATCCCGCACGACCTACCACGAATACGGCAATACTTTATGTCGCAATAATTTTAAACAGTCTTGCTCTTGCAAGATTTTTTTATTCCTTGAAACAGATAGGGAATGGCATCACTTTCGGGTCGTTAGCTCAGCTGGTAGAGCAGCGGACTCTTAATCCGTTGGTCGCAGGTTCGATCCCCGCACGGCCTACCAAAATGACGAAGGGCTAGCCTTAACCGGCTAGCCCTTTTGCTTTGTGCGCACGGCTGGAAACCAGCCAAAAAGCTGCATATGCTTTCGTACTGCTTTGCGCCTGGTTTTGCAGTAAAAATTCCATCGCAAGCCCTGCGCTGATGAATGGCTGGAATTGGTCCAACCTGGTCATTCGCGCATAATGCAGTTCGGCCCAAACATCAATTCACAGCGTTCTGTCCGAACACCCTCAATGCGCTCCCGCTGCATCGATCGGGCCGTGTGATTTGATCGGTTTGGCCATCCAGACAAAACCTATCAGCAGCAAGAACATGATGGCCGAGATCCAGAAAATATCGGCGGCGGCCATGGTGCTGGCTTGCACGCTCATTAAGCGATCAATCACTGACAGCGCTTGCGAATCACTCATGCCTTGACTGGCCATGCCCTGCACCGCCTGCTGGAAGGCCGGATTATGCGGCCCCGAATATTCCGCCAATTGTGCGTGATGCAAAGCAGTGCGGCTATCCCACAAAGTAGTGGAAACCGAAGCGCCGATGCCGCCGAACATGATGCGTACAAAATTCGACAAGCCGGACGCCGCCGCCATTTTGTCGTGCGGCTGTCCCGACAAGATAATGGAACTGAGCGGGATGAAAAACATCGACATCGCTGCCCCTTGAATCAGGGTTGGAATCATCAATGCCATTGTGTCCACCTCGGGCGTATATCTGGAGCGCAAATAAAACACCAGCGCAAAGATGATGAAAGCACACGACGCCACGATGCGACTATCGGTCTTTGGCAGCAACTTGCCGATAATCGGCGACAGGATGATGGCGAGTATGCCAACCGGCGCCATGATCTTGCCGGCTTCGGTTGCGGTGTAGCCGATCTGGGTTTGCAGCCACAGCGGCAATATCACCAGACTACCGAAGAACAGGCCATAACCGACCGAGATCGCGATCACGCCGGAGCTGAAATTGCGGCCTTTGAACAAGGATAAATCCACCACCGGATGCGCGTCGCCCAGCTCCCAAATGATGAAATAGATAAAGCCGACCAGCGCCACGACCGCCAGCAGGACGATCTCGCCGGAGCTAAACCAGTCCAGTTCCTTGCCCTTGTCGAGCATTAATTGCAATGAACCGACCCAGATAACCAGCAATGCCAAACCGATTTTATCGATCGGCAGACTGCGGGTAACGGATTCGCGCTTGCGATAAATCAGCCATGTGAGCCATAAGGTGAATGCACCGACCGGAATATTGATATAAAAAATCCACGGCCAACTGTAATTGTCCGAAATCCAGCCGCCCAAAAGCGGCCCCATGATGGGCGCCACCAGCGTGGTCATACCCCACAACGCCAGCGCCATTGAACTTTTGGCAACCGGGTAACTGGCTAACAGCAGGGTTTGCGACAAGGGGATCATCGGCCCGGCCACCGCACCCTGCAACACGCGTGCGGCGATCAAAGTTTCGATATTCGGCGCCAGGCCGCACATCCACGAAGCAATGACAAACAGCAAGATCGACGTCATGAACAGGCGTACCTGGCCGAAACGCGTGGTCAGCCAACCGGTCAGCGGCACCGAAATAGCGTTGGCAACCGCAAACGAGGTGATGACCCAAGTGCCCTGTTGCGGCGATATCCCCATGTCGCCGGAGATGGCAGGAATCGACACGTTGGCAATTGATGAATCGAGCACGTTCATGAACACAGCCAGCGACACGGCCAAGGTACCCAGCGCTAACTGGGTACCTGTAAGCGGCTGTACAGCGGGGCGAATAGGTGAACTCATAGAAACAATCTGCTTGCCTTAATTAATCAAAAACGTTAATCAAAAAATGTCATTTAAAAAACGCCGGCGGAGTGCGCTGTGCAACCGGTTTCAGTGCACGCCAGAGTTGCCCGCAGAGTTGCCAGCGCTGCCCGCGTTGGCTGCGATGATGCCGGCAATGCGGGCATCCGCTTGCTGCGCAACGGCGTCGAACACCGTGGTTTTGTAAGCAGGCTCAGTACGCGCAAGCCCGGCGGATGGCAGCGGCACACCCTTCTGCTGCGCCACTTCCACCTTCACTTGCATCGACAAACCCAGCCGCAGTGGATGTTCAGTCAGTTCCTTCGGATCGAGCGCAATGCGCACCGGCAGACGTTGCACAATCTTGATCCAGTTACCGCTGGCATTTTGTGCCGGCAGCAGCGCAAAGGCGGAGCCGGTGCCGGCGGCAAGACCGGCAACTTTGCCGTGGTAGACGATTTTGCTGCCATACACATCGGCTTCCAGCGTCACCGGTTGACCGATGCGCATGTGGGCAATCTGCACTTCCTTGAAATTGGCATCAACCCACACGGCTTTGAGCGGCACAATCGACAGCAATGGCATGCCGGCAGCCACCCGCTGCCCCAACTGCACTGAGCGCTTGGCAATGTAGCCGGTCAACGGCGCCGGCAAGGTGGTGCGCGCATAGGCCAGATAGGCTTCCCGCACGCGCGCTGCAGCACGCTCGACGTTCGGATGTTTTGCCACTGAAGTGCGGTCGGTTAAAGCGCGGTTCGATGCCAATTGCTCGCTTGTCACCAGCAACGCCGAGGTGGCGCTCTGGAGCGCGCTGCGGGCATGTTCCAATTCTTCCTTGGATACGGCGCCGGTGCCGATCAATTGCTGACGGCGTGCCAGATCCGCTTTGGCGCGCTCGACTTCGGCGCTGCGCTGCGCCACGCTTGCGCCCAGCGCACCGTTATTTGCATACAGCACGCGCACTTCACGAATGGTCTGCGCCAATTGCGCATCGGCTTGGTCGAGAGCCACTTTGGCGTCGCTACGGTCGAGTTCGATCAGCGGCGTGCCGGCTTGCACCAGTTCGGTATCGTCGGCATGGATGGACACTACGGTGCCGCCGACCTGCGGCGTTACCTGTACCACATTGCCGGCAACATAGGCATCGTCGGTGCTCTCGAAATTCCTGGCGTTCAATATCCACCAGACCAGATAGCCAATAAGAATGACTGCCAGCACCAGAGTGACGACAATCAACGGGCCATTGCGTTTGTTTCTGGCAGAGGCAACGGATGCATCTTGACTCGGAGCGTTCATGACGCGGATTCCACAAAAGTTACATGAATAAAAATCAGGATGATCTGAACAGGTTTTGTAACGCGCTCATTACATACCTGGGTATGCTTAATAATTAACTGTTTTCCGCTATATTTCAGTGCAGATTAAAAAATACTCCACACTAAATACAGAACTACAAGGCGTGCTGGGTAGCGTCAAAGCCGCCGCCCAAGGCTTTGATCATGTTGACTTGCATGTCCTCCCGGCGCGCCTGCAGATCGAGGCCCAGCTTGCGTTGCGTTAGCCAGTTCGACTCTGCCCCCAGCACCTGCAACTTATTGACGGTACCGACCTGCCAACGTTGCTGCGCCAGTTGCAAGTTCTGCTGTGCAGCCCGCAACGCAACGGTTTGGTTGCGCAATTGCAAGTCCGATGCGCGCAACGATTGGATCTGGTCGGCCACCTCATGCAGGGCTTGCGTCAGACTTTGGTTATAACTGGCGACAGCGCCGTCATAGGCAGCAACCCGGCCCTTGAGCTGGGCCCGCAACTGGCCTCCCTCGAAAATCGGCAGCCGGATTGCCGGGCCGATACCGACGATGCTGCTGCCGCCATCGAGCAGATTCGACAAGCCGAGGCTGGAGAATCCGACAAAGCCCAGCAAATTCACATTCGGATAAAACTGTGCGCGGCTACTGTCGATATCGCCCTGCGCTGCTTCCACATGCCAGCGCGCTGCAACGATGTCAGGCCGACGTCCAAGCAAGGCCAACGGTAACTGCGCCGGCAATTGAAACGCTGGCGATTCCGATAACTCCGACAGCGCTGGGCGCGCAATGCGGCGGCCGCGATCCGGGCCTTGGCCCATCAAGGCAGCCAGCTGATTGCGCGTCAGTGCAATCGCCTCCTGCCATTGCAACTGCTCGGCATGCAAGACTGCGCTCTGTAGCCGAATTTGCTGCGCATCACTATCCATGTCGAGCCCGGCGGCGATGCGCTGCTGCGTCAAACGATCAAGCTGCTGATGCAACGCTTGCTGCTGCTCGGTCAGATCGAGTTGCGCCGATTGGCGCGCCAATTGCACCCAGGCATGAGCAACCGCTGCCGTCAGCACCAACCGCGCGCCATGCAACTCGGCTTCAGCCATTTTTTCCTGCGACAGCGCGGAACGCCATTCGGCGGCATGCTTGCCCCAAAAATCGAATTCATAGGAAAAATTCAGCGCCAGTTGGTTATTGCTTTCAAAGCTGCCCTTCAAGGGCGCGGGGATCATGCCGTTTTCCGTAAAGCGCTGGTAGGCGCTGTCAAAGCTGGCGCCAACCGCTGGCAGCGCCGCGCCATGCACGGCCTCGGCCAATGCTTTGCTAGCACTCACGCGGGCAGCGGCGATTTCCATCCCGGGGTTGCCGGCCAGCGCTTCCTCGACCAAGTCCTGCAAGGGCGCGCCGCCAATCGTACCGAGCCAGGAAGCGCCGGAAGCCGGCCACGTCCCGCTACCGCCGGCCAGCGTGCCGGCGGCATAATCGCTTACGTCATTTTGTTTGACGCTAGGACCGATGCCCTGAAAATTGGCGCAGGAAGAAAGCAGGATGGCGCTGATGCTTCCGGCCAGAATGCGCTTTAAAATGAAATGAGTCATATCGGAATGTATAAGTTGTTTGGTCAATTATATTTTGTGTATTGTCAGGTATTGTTATTGACCAGCAATTTACGCAACAGGCTTTTTAGAAAGCCGATTTCCTCTGCGCTGAAACCGGCAAAAAGACGGTTCAGCATATCGACGTAAATGACCGGCATTTTTTGTGCCAGCGCATCGCCGGCCGGTGTCAGGCTCAACAGAATCTGGCGCCGGTCATCCGGGTTCGACTTGCGCTCAATGATTTTGTGCGCTTCCAGCCGATCCAGCGTGCGCTTCATTGAGGCGGCGTCGATATAGAACTCGCGCGCCAGATCGGCCGCAGAAACATATTTACCGGTCGACAACATGTAGATAATGCCGCCTTGAGTAGAAGTAATGTCGCAACCGGACAGTGCCTCATCAATCGACTTGACCAGCAGCGAACGGGCACGCGTAAGCAAAAAGCCGACGCTGTCATCGATCTGATATTTCTCCAACGTAAATAAAGGGGAATTTTCTTGCATATCGCGGCTGGAAATTAATTGACCAGGCAAGAATATACGCGAAAATAAAAAAAGCTGCTGGCGATTGCTTATCGGCAGCAACGACGTGGCGGCATTTCTGCAGTGGCGCTAGCGCGCCGAGATATTATTCCGTTTCAATCAATCGTGAACGCGACGCCGACAAAGTGCATGTTTGATGTAAAAACGGAATCAGACCATCCACAACGGCCCTTCCTCCATCAGCGCAATCTGCTCTCGTAATTCCAAAATCCGATCCTGCCAGTAGCGCTGCGTGTTAAACCACGGAAATGCCACCGGAAAAGCCGGATCATCCCAGCGTCGCGCCAGCCAAGCCGCATAGTGAATCAGGCGCAAAGTGCGCAGCGCTTCTATCAAATGGAGTTCGTGCGGATTGAAGTCGCAGAAATCTTCGTAGCCGGCCAGCAAATCCGCCATCTGGCGCGACCTGTCGGCACGCTCGCCGGACAACAGCATCCAGAGATCCTGTATCGCCGGCCCCATCCTGCTATCGTCAAAATCCACAAAATGCGGACCGGCATCGGTCCATAACACATTGCCGACATGGCAGTCGCCGTGCAGACGCAGCAGGTGCAGCGCGTCGGCGCGGGCATAACAGTGCTGCACGCCCTCCAGCGCCTGCGCTGTGACGCTGCGATAAGCGGCCAGCAAATCGGGCGGAATGAAATTGTGCGACAGCAAATACTCTTGCGGCTCGGTGCCGAAGCTGTGCATATCCAGCGTCGGGCGCGCCTGATACGGCTGTAGCGCGCCAACCGCATGGATGCGGCCGATGAAGCGCCCCAGCCATTCCAGCGTGGCGCGGTCTTCGAGTTCCGGTGCGCGGCCGCCGTGGCGGGCAAATACTGCGAACCGAAAGCCATCGAACACATGTAGCGAAGCACCGTGTACCAACTGCGCCGGCACCACCGGAATTTCGCGCTCGACCAACTCCTGCACGAATGCATGTTCTTCTAGAATTGCCGCGTCGCTCCAGCGCTGCGGGCGGTAAAACTTGACCACCAGCGGCGGCGCTGCATCCATGCCGATCTGGTATACCCGGTTTTCATAACTGTTGAGCGCCAGCATTCGGCCATCGCCATGCAGTCCAATGCTTTCGAGCGCATCCAGCACACAGTCGGGAGATAATGTTGCAAATGAAGTAGCGTTTAAAGGTTTCATAAATGTATTGTACGGTTTATGGCTGCTGCTTCGATATCGTCGCATCTTCCAGTCAATTCGAATCGCCGCTGGCCGGCAAATGACCCCACGCGTTACACTGCGGATCTTGCCGCTTTCATCCTGAGAAGAGATCCTTATGCAACTAGACGACCCGTTATCCGATAAAGAATTCAAGGAACTGGATCAGTTCCTGCTTTCCGACCGCTGTGCCGAAGATGGCATGACCATGGATTCGCTGCACGGTTATTTAACCGCACTGGTGATCGGGCCGGAAATGGTGCTGATGCCGGAATGGCTGCCGAACGTCTGGGGGCCGGAGCACAAAAAAGCGCCGCAATTCAAGTCTGAAAAAGAATTGGAACGCATCACCGGCCTGATTGCGCGCGTAATGAACGAGATTGCGGTGACGCTCGAAGTTGCCCCGAAGGAATTCGAGCCGCTGTATTGCGAATATGAATTTGAAGGTCGCTCAGTGATCGACGGCGAAGCCTGGGCATGGGGATTTTGGGAGGGCATCCAATTGCGCGCACAGGCGTGGGAACCGATCTGGTCGTCGAATATCGCGGCCTTGGCGCGCCCGATTTACCTGCTCGGCGCAGAGGAAATCGAAGAAGAAGAAATGGTACTGGTGGACGACCCGATCAAACGCCATAAATTGGCAATCGAAATTGAAGCTGCGATTCCAGAAATCTACCGCTTCTGGCTACCGCTCAAAAAATCGGCCGTCGCGCCCACCAAACGCGAAGCCCCAAAAATAGGCAGAAACGATTTGTGCGCTTGTGGCAGCGGCAAGAAATTCAAGAAGTGTTGCGGCGCGGAGCCGTCCGCTGAAAACAAGACTGAGTGAGCAATTGCCGTCCATCAAAACAAGATAGTGCGGTGATGTAGATACTCTGCTCATAACCACGTCTTTTTCAAGTTGAGACAGCCGCGCCGTAGGTGCGAATTTATTCGCACGGGATGGTTAAGAATGCGAATAAATTCGCACCTGCACAATGGCATCCGAATGGAGATAATCGCCGCGATTTTTTACACCTGATCGTGGCTAAAACGCCCCGAACTGGTCGCTTTTACGGCATTTAAAACATCCATACCGAAAATAAAAAATAGGGAGTATGCCAATTTATATGGCAACTCCCGCATTATTTCAGTACAAATTATTAAATACAGTAACCCAGTATCTTTAATTTACGTAATCCGAGCCGGATAACCGCAAACGGCAAGTTCGATGCCGTTTATTCCTTGATGAAATGCTTGCGGTAATAGCACAGCTCTTCGACCGATTCCAGAATATCAGCTAGCGCGGTATGTTTTTGATGCTTCTTGAAGCCAGTGGCAATTTCCGGTTTCCAGCGTTTGCACAATTCTTTCAGGGTTGACACATCGAGGTTGCGATAATGGAAAAATGCTTCCAGTTTCGGCATGCCGCGCGCCATGAAACGGCGATCCTGACAAATCGTATTGCCGCACATCGGCGATTTGCCGGCCGGTACAAAATGCTTCAGAAAATCAATCAGCGCAGACTCGGCATCCGCTTCGCTTATCGTAGATGTTTTGACCCGCTCGATCAGGCCGGAACGGCCATGCGTGCCTTGGTTCCACTTGTCCATGCCTTGCATGGTTTCATCGGATTGGTGAATCGCAAACACCGGGCCTTCGGCCAGAATGTTGAGTTGCGCATCCGTTACGACGACGGCAACTTCGATGATGCGATCCTTATCCGGGTCCAGACCGGTCATTTCCATATCAACCCAGATCAGGTTGAACTCGTTCGGACGCACAACAACGGTCGGTTTATTGGATGGCGTTGGTAATTCAGTGGCTTGTGACATAATTCTTCCTTTAGCAAGACGCCATTTTCTCACAGGAACAGAATGTATTCACTCGTGTTTTCAGTTTTGTTCGTCGGCTTCCTGATGCTCACTTTAGTCGTGCGATTCTGGCTGGCATCAAGGCACATCCGGCATATTCTCATGCACCGCAGCGCGGTGCCGCCTGAATTCACCGGCAAAATCCCGCTCGCGGCCCATCAGAAAGCAGCCGATTACACCATCGCCAAAACCAAGTTCGGCATCGTAGTGCTGCTGGTGCATGCGGCCGTTCTGATCTGTTTCACCCTTTTGGGCGGCCTGCAATGGCTATCGAGCGCAGTATTTAATGTCACCGGTATTGGCATGACGTACCAGATCGGCCTGATTCTCGCATTCGCCCTCATTTCCAGCCTGATCGATCTGCCTTTCGACTATTACAAGCAGTTCGTGTTGGAGCAGCGCTTCGGCTTCAATAAAATGCGCCTGCACCTGTTCTTTATCGATATGCTGAAAAACACGCTGATCGGCGCAGCCATCGGCCTGCCCCTGCTGTGGGTAGTGCTGATGCTGATGGAAAAATCCGGCAACCTGTGGTGGCTATATACCTGGCTGGTCTGGAGCGGTTTCCAGTTGCTGATGCTGGTTCTGTACCCTACCGTGATCGCACCACTATTTAATAAATTTACGCCGTTGGCCGATGCAAGTCTGGTGCAGCGCATCGAAGGCTTGATGCAGCGGGTTGGCTTTGCGGCAAAGGGGCTTTATGTGATGGATGGCTCCAAGCGCAGCGCTCACGGCAATGCCTATTTTTCAGGCTTCGGCGCGGCCAAACGGATTGTATTTTTTGATACTCTGCTATCCCGCCTGGCACCGGCAGAGATCGAGGCAGTGCTGGCCCATGAACTCGGACATTTCAAGCTGAAGCACGTCACCAAACGCATTGCCGTGATGTTTTTGGTGTCGCTCGGCTTCCTGGCGTTATTGGGTTATCTGAAGACGCAGCCCTGGTTTTATACCGGTCTGGGAGTGGATCCGATGCTGTTGGCCGGCACCGATGCAATGGCACTGATCCTGTTCATGCTGGCGTTGCCGGTATTTACTTTCTTGCTGTCGCCGCTGACTTCGATCACCTCACGCAAACACGAATTCGAAGCCGATGCCTTTGCCGCAAAACATACCCAATCGCAGGATCTGGTCTCGGCGCTGGTCAAGCTCTACGAAGATAACGCATCCACCCTGACGCCAGACCCGCTGTATTCGGCCTTCTATGATTCGCACCCGCCAGCCAGCGTGCGCATCGGCAAGTTACTTTCAGCTTAAAGAAAGACGAAACACATGATGGACACCAATACATTGCTACACAAAAAGTGCGTTCCCAATGCCGCCGCATTGAGCATACCTGAAATCACCGAATATCTGGCGGCAATCAACGGCTGGCAGCAAGAGGGGCAGCGCATCGTCAGGGCGTTCAAGTTCAAGGACTATTACGAAACACTGGCTTTCATCAAGGCGATTGCCTATGTCATTCATGCTGAAGATCATCACCCGGAATTGACCGTCACTTACAACCGCTGTCTGGTGAAGTTCGATACCCACACAGCAAACAACGGCCAAGGCGGTATTTCGGAAAATGATTTCATCTGTGCTGCGAAAATCGATGCGATTTTCGAGCAAACATTTTCCTGACCGAGCGCCCCTGAATGACAATTTCATGACCCTTCAATCCGGCACCGTGATCGCAGCGCACGGCAGGCATTATCTGGTCGAAGCGAACAACCTCAAACTCCAATGCGTTACGCGGGGCAAAAAAAACGATGTCGCAGTGGGCGACATCGTCAGCCTGAAGCTGACCTCTGCCAATCAAGGCGTGATCGAATCGATAGCCGAGCGCAAGACTTTGCTATACCGCTCTGATCAATACAAATCCAAGTTGCTCGCAGCCAATGTCACACAATTGTTCATCGTGGTTGCTACGGAACCCGGCTTTGCCGACGATCTGATTTCCCGTTCGCTGGTTGCAGCAGAAGCGGCCGGCGTTACAGCCCGTATCGTGCTGAATAAAACCGATGTGGTTGAAGCCTTGCCGAAAACACGGGAGCGCCTGAAAGTTTATGCATCGTTAGGTTATCCGATCCATGAAGTGTCGGCACGGGCCCAGCCGGATGCGGCTTGCGCGACGCTGCAGCCGTTACTGGACGGACAATCGACGATTCTGATCGGCCAGTCCGGCATGGGTAAATCGTCTTTAATTAACTTGCTGGTGCCTGATGCAGAAATTGCCACGCGCGAAATTTCAGCCGCACTCGATACCGGCAAGCACACCACCACTTTCACCCGCCTGTATAGCACCGACAGCAACACTGCGATCATCGACTCGCCGGGATTTCAGGAATTCGGCCTTTATCATTTGACCGAAGGAATGCTGGAACGCGCCTTCGTGGAATTTGCAGCGTACCTGGGACAGTGCAAGTATTACAATTGCCATCACAACAACGAACCGCACTGCGCGGTCCAGGCCGCAGTAGCATCGGGACAAATCGCCGAAATGCGTTACGCGTTATACCTGCAATTAGTGCATGAATCGTCTCAGACACTGTACTAACCGCTGCATCAGCACAATCCGGGGTTGTGCAAGAGGTTCTAGCTAAAGGTTTCTTATAATTAATCCCTTATAATTAAAACGGACACACAACTACGGCGGCAGGCGACATCCTTGCTGCCGCTTCTATTTATGACAATCAAACCAATCAAACCAATCAAACACTTCTTGCAGTTTTCTGATTTTTCGCTGGCCGAGTTCGAGCACGTAATCGAACGTACCCGCATCATCAAGCACAAGTTCAAGAATTACGAGCCTTACCACCCATTGGAGGATCGCACGCTAGTGATGGTATTCGAGAAAAACTCGACCCGCACCCGTTTATCTTTCGAGGCCGGCATGCACCAACTGGGCGGTGCAGCGATTTATCTGAATACCCGCGATAGCCAACTCGGCCGCGGCGAACCGGTGGAAGACGCGGCTCAAGTGATATCACGCATGTGCGACATCATCATGATTCGCACCTTCGGCCAAGACATCATCGACCGCTTTGCGCAAAATTCCCGCGTTCCCGTAATCAACGGCCTGACCAACGAGCACCATCCTTGCCAGGTATTGGCCGATATCTTCACCTATATCGAGCATCGCGGCTCCATCAGCGGCAAGACTGTAGCCTGGATCGGCGATGCCAACAACATGCTGTATTCATGGCTGCAAGCGGCCGAAGTATTCGGCTTTCACGTCAATGTCTCCACCCCAAAAGGTTACGACATTGACCAGCGCCTGGTATCTGCATCGAATACGCGCTACACACTGTTCGGCAATCCTTCGGACGCATGCGAAGATGCACATCTGGTTACCACCGATGTTTGGACCAGCATGGGCTTCGAGGCTGAAAACACGGCGCGGCTGCAAGCGTTTGACGGCTGGATTGTCGATGCTGAAAAAATGCGTCGGGCAAAATCGGATGCATTATTCATGCACTGCCTGCCGGCGCACCGCGGCGAAGAAGTCTCGGCAGAGGTAATCGATGGGCCGCAATCGGTAGTTTGGGATGAGGCTGAAAATCGGCTACATGCACAAAAGGCGTTGCTGGAATATTTGGTACTGGGAAAAGCCTGATTTTTTGCATGCAAACGCGATCGTTGCAGTGCGTAGCTCGCCACTGAATTTAATTCTTTAGATCAATAGATTAACAAAAAGGTTGTATATGTCTGACATCAAAAAAGTTGTGCTGGCCTACTCCGGCGGTTTGGATACATCGGTCATTCTCAAATGGCTGCAAGATAACTATCAATGCGAAATTGTCACTTTTACCGCCGATCTCGGCCAAGGTGAAGAGTTGGAACCGGCACGCCTGAAAGCCATCAAATTCGGCATCAAACCGGAAAACATCTATATTGATGACGTGCGCGAAGAATTCGTGCGCGACTTTGTTTTCCCCATGTTCCGTGCCAACACAGTATATGAAGGCGAATACTTGCTGGGCACTTCCATCGCACGCCCATTAATCGCCAAACGCTTGATCGAAATCGCGCGTGAAACCGGAGCCGATGCCATCTCGCATGGAGCCACCGGCAAAGGCAACGATCAAGTTCGCTTTGAGCTTGGCGCCTATGCATTAATGCCGAATGTAAAAATCATCGCGCCCTGGCGTGAGTGGGAATTGCTGTCGCGCGAAAAACTGTTGAAATACGCAGAAGATGCCGGCATTGAAATCGACATGAAACACAAGAACGGCGGCGCCCCATATTCAATGGATGCCAATCTGTTGCATATCAGCTTTGAAGGGCGGCACCTGGAAAATCCAAGCGCGGAAGCAGAAGAATCCATGTGGCGCTGGACAGTCAGCCCGGAAGCCGCACCAGACGCAGCAGAGTATCTGGACGTAGAGTTCGAAAAGGGCGACATCGTAGCGCTGAATGGCAAACGTCTGTCGCCGGCACAGGTACTGACGGAACTCAATCGTTTGGGTGGAAAGCATGGCATCGGCCGCCTGGACTTGGTGGAAAATCGCTATGTCGGCATGAAATCCCGTGGCTGCTATGAAACCCCAGGCGGCACCATCATGCTCAAGGCGCATCGCGCCATCGAATCCATCACGCTAGATCGGGAAGTAGCGCATTTGAAAGATGACCTGATGCCCCGCTATGCAAGCATGATTTACAACGGCTACTGGTGGGCCCCGGAGCGCGTGGCATTGCAAACCTTGATCGATAATACCCAGCAATCTGTCAACGGCTGGGTACGTATCAAACTGTATAAAGGCAATGTGATTGTTGTGTCGCGCGACTCCAAGACGGATTCTTTATTCGACATGAACATCGCAACCTTCGACGAAGATGGTGGCGCCTACAATCAGGCCGATGCAGGAGGTTTCATCAAATTGAATGCACTGCGCATGCGAATCGCAGCCAATGCAAAGAACCGCCGTAAAATTTAGGTTATTACGATAGCGCCTGCCAGATGACGCTGATGTCAAGAGATCCGCTTGGAGCGGATCTCTTGACACTATTAATAATCCCGTTCCAAACCACACTTGAACCCACCTAGTGGTAGCGGTTCTCCAGTGTTTCAAGAGTGAGTTCCAGTTGATCGACAAGCGCGTAAGAATATCAAAAACGCGATTCTTAAAAATTTTTCACATAATTCGCCCCACTCATGCTCAATCGAATTGCATTCTGCGGCATGGGCAGCAAACCCTGTATATGCATATTATCTGACGCCCGCGGTGTAGTCACATTCTGCTTACCGCTTGTAAATTAAATTGCCGATACTCATTCATCTTGAAAAATGAAAAATTTAATTAAAAGAAACTTGAACGGCAAGACCATTTTGCTTCTTTTTATTCTGACAAATATCGTCTATACAATTATGTTGACTATAACGATACCGAAGGTAATGCAATTTTCTGGCGGTATGAAGATACTGGACATGATGCCGACAGGCTACAGCGCTGAATACGTTAATACGTTTCTCTCTACTTTAGGCGAGCAAGGAAGAGACGCTTATTTATTCAAGCAGCTCCCGATAGACATGATTTATCCTTTCCTTTTTGGGATTAGCTATTGCCTGGTTCTTGCCTATTTTTTAAATAAGCTAGGAAAATTGGAAAGCCAACTGTTCTATTTTTGTTTAATCCCACTTTTTTCCGGCCTCTTTGATTATTGTGAAAATATTGGCATCATTACTATGATAAATAGTTACCCCAATAATTCAATCCTGCTAACGCAAATAACAAGCTTATTTACAATCCTGAAAAGCGCCGCCACAACTCTCTATTTTCTCTCTCTGATCATATTTTTAATGATGGTTGGAAAACAAAGATTGTTTCAAACAAGCAAACTAAAAAATGAGGGGCGCTGAAAGCCGATGTTGGTCGGCCCAAACTCACCCGAACCTGCGGGTGACGCCTAGGCTACCGGCCACAAGTTGACAACTTCTACTACCTGAGCCACGCCACGCTGGTGAAGGACGAAAAGCACTTTGAAAAATTTGACCGCGCCTCTGCCGCCTGCGGCATAAACGCGCAGATAATGCCTTGAAAACACTCCCATAAACAGCAAATAAAATTCCATATGATAGAATAAATTTTTTATAACGTAAATTCAAGGACATCATGAGCGAAGGCAAACACGGTGTTCAGTCACTTGAAATCGGCATGGGCGTCTTGCGGGCCATGGTCACCGGACAGCGTTCCATGATGCTTAAGGATATTGCTGCTGCAGCCGACATGCCGGCATCCAAGGCACATCGTTATCTTGTCAGCCTGATTCGCGCCGGCCTGGTTGAGCAGGACTCAATGACGTCGCGTTACAACCTAGGGCCCTTCGCGCTCAACATCGGCCTGGTCGCCATTGACCGCCTGGACCGGGTCCGGCTCGGGCTCTCGGCCATTGCCGAATTGCGGGATACCATTAATGAGACCACTGCCTTGGCCGTTTGGGGCGAAACCGGCCCCGTCATTGTGCGCTGGGAACGGCCGCGACGCCCGGTCACGGTAAATGTTGTCACAGGCACCAGTTTAAGTTTGCTACCGACGGCCAGCGGACGGGTTTTTGCCGCATGGCTGCCGAAGACTTTTGTGGATCCATTGATTGCCAATGAACTAAAAACCAAAGCAGTGCCTGGTCTCAAAACCAGAAGCGATGTGGAAACCATGCTGGCAAAGATCCGTGCAGACGGTGTTGCGCCCATTTCCGGCAACTATATAGTCAAGGGCGTCGAGGCCGTCGCAGCCCCCGTTTTCAACTTCAAGAACGAAATTACGATGGCACTGACGGTAGTGGGCGTAGAGGGCACAATCGATATGAATTTAAACAGTCGGGTTCTGGTCGAACTCAAACGCTGCGCCAAGGAACTCTCTCTTCGTCTTGGAGTAAAGTGGACCCCGAAATCCGGACAAGAGATTAAGCTGGCCCTGTGATGAAAAGAAGAGGCAGGCAGTGAGCGAAAGCAAACGGAAAGTTTTCACAGGGGCGCAAAAAGCCAAGGTTGCA
>JABBOY010000021.1 GCA_012927585.1 Glaciimonas sp. | reverse complement strand
AAGAGGTGAGAAACATGAAAAACCGGCTGCGATTGTAAAAAATATCGCGCAATTCAGCGTAGCGCAAACAAAAAACGTGCGCTACGCCCCTGAACCAACGAAAATTGATTTAATTCCGCGTTTCCCTAGGCCAAGTAGGTAGACTATTTTCCGCCTGGATTTACGGACGCCGCCCGGTCGCCGCACAAAGAACCATCAGAGGCGCAACCCGACGGCAGCCGACACGGATTGTCGATTGCTATTACCTCCACCACAGCCGGTCAACAGGACCGATATCAGCAAAGCAGCGAATCCGGTAGCATAAAGATAGATTTTTAATTGGACATTTCAATCGTTAATATTTATCAAAATGATATTTTGCGATGCCGCAGTGAAAATATAATGACAAATAGAAACTTTTTCCGGTCGCAACTCTTGTGGGTGCGCCTCAGAAGTCAGAAACTCTGAAAAAATCGTACACTAAGCCGTGTTCCTGTGGCTAGATATGTCAATGAGTAGTCAGCATCCGGTTAGAGTACACATCAATCCCAACGTCAGGCATGAGCTACAAATTACGTCAGAATAGGGTTATTTCTGCAGCCGATTAGGGTTATTTCTGCAGCCGATTGTATTAAAACTTTTAAAGGAGATCAGCCATGCAAACCGTCGCACAGATTCTCAACTCAAAGCACAATCAGACAGTCTGGAACATCGCGCCCACAGCATTGGTGTTGGATGCTATCAAGTTACTCGCAGAGAAAAGTATCGGGGCGCTGTTGGTAATGGAGGGAGAACAGGTCGTCGGCATTGTTACCGAACGTGACTATATTCGGAAAGTGCATATCCTGGGGCGCTCGTCGGACAATACCGCAGTCAGTGACATCATGACTTCCCCTGTCATGTATGTGAGCCTAGACCAAACCAATGAGCAATGTATGGCGTTGATGACCGGAAATCGATTGCGACACTTACCCGTTATGGACAATGGCAAGTTGGTCGGCCTGATTTCTATCGGTGACTTGGTGAAAGATATTATTTCCGAACAGCAATTTATTATCCAGCAGCTTGAACACTACATCATGGGCGAGCGGGGTTAATGGATTGACACATAGTCGTGAAACGACTTGGAAACAATGGCAATTTCCGTCCTCTAAAGTTGACATGCTTTTGGACGAAGAGGATACTCTGGCCAGTTAAGTTGGATTTCCTATCAGTCCAAGATGATGTTCGCGGCAATCACGCAGGCATCAAGAAACAACAGGTCGGCACCGGTTACCACCATGCGCCGAACCGAACATAACGACAAAACGCGCGACACGATCGAGCGGGGAGATACAAATGCGGCAGAACGAACCCCTTCGTCTGCATGTGCCGGAGCCCACAGGGCGCCCGGGTCATGCGACTGATTTTTCTTATTTGCGGCTATCGCTTGCCGGCGAAGTGCGCAGACCTCCGGTTGAAGCGTCGCCGATTGATACCCTCGATCTTGCCTATTCGCTGGTGCGGGTGATTGACGACGAAGGTCACGCCGTCGGGCCGTGGGTACCGGAGATCGCGCTGCAAACAGTGCGCACAGGACTGCGCGCCATGATGAAAACGCGCATCTTCGATGCCCGCATGCTAATCGCGCAACGCCAGAAAAAAATGTCTTTTTACATGCAGAGCTTGGGCGAAGAAGCTATCGGAACCGCACAAGCGCTGGCGCTCAACATCGATGACATGTGCTTTCCCACCTATCGCCAGCAAAGCATTCTGATAGCACGCAACGTGCCTCTGGTGGGTTTGATTTGCCAATTGATGTCGAACGAGCGCGACCCACTCAAGGGACGGCAGTTGCCGGTAATGTATTCGGTGCGCGAAGCTGGCTTCTTTTCGATCTCCGGCAATTTAGCGACCCAATACATTCAAGCGGTGGGCTGGGGAATGGCCTCTGCCATCAAGGGCGACACCAAGATTGCTTCAGCCTGGATTGGCGATGGCGCTACTGCCGAAGCCGATTTTGATACGGCGCTTACTTTTGCCCATGTATATCGGGCGCCAGTTATTCTCAATGTGGTCAATAACCAGTGGGCCATCTCAACATTCCAGGCTATCGCAGGTGGCGAGGACACCACTTTTGCGGCACGCGGTGTAGGCTGCGGCATCGCCTCGCTGCGCGTGGATGGCAACGATTTCCTCGCCGTTTATGCGGCATCGAAGTGGGCTGCAGAACGGGCTAGACGCAACCTGGGGCCAACGCTGATTGAATGGGTCACCTATCGCGCCGGCCCGCACTCGACCTCGGACGATCCGTCCAAGTACCGTCCGGCCGACGACTGGGCGCACTTCCCGCTCGGCGACCCGATTGCGCGACTCAAACAGTATTTGATCGGTATTGGCGCATGGTCAGAACAAGAGCATGAAGCAACCCACAAGGAGTTGGAGTTGCAAGTGATTACCGCGCAAAAAGAAGCCGAGCAATACGGCACGATGGCGAGCGGCCATGTTTTCAGCCCTGCCGAGATGTTTGACGATATCTATAAAGAGATGCCGGAACATTTGCGAGTACAACGCCAGCAGCTGGGAATTTAACCATGAGCGCAGATAAAAACATGAACCAAAAAAAGACGCCCATGACCATGATCCAGGCTTTGCGCTCGGCCATGGATGTGATGCTTGAACGCGATGACAATGTGGTCGTGTTCGGCCAGGATGTTGGCTACTTTGGTGGCGTATTTCGCTGCACCGAAGGCTTGCAGAAAAAATACGGCACATCACGGGTATTTGATACCCCAATTTCCGAGGGAGGAATCGTGGGCGCGGCCGTCGGCATGGGAGCGTATGGCTTGCGGCCAGTGCTCGAAATCCAGTTTGCCGATTATATCTATCCAGCCTACGACCAGATTGTTTCCGAAGCGGCAAGACTGCGGTTTCGCTCGGCCGGAGAGTTCACCGCGCCGATCACGATTCGAACCCCCTGCGGCGGTGGCATTTACGGTGGGCAAACCCACAGCCAAAGCCCGGAAGCAATGTTTGCGCATGTCTGCGGACTGCGCACCGTGATGCCGTCCAATCCATACGACGCCAAGGGTTTGCTGATCGCCTCGATTGAAAACGACGATCCGGTAATTTTTCTCGAACCCAAGCGCTTATACAACGGGCCGTTTGATGGCCACCACGATCAGCCGGTAGTGCCGTGGTCCAAGCATCCGCTGGGCGAGGTGCCTGAAGGGTATTACACAATACCGCTGGAGACAGCGTCGGTGTTTCGCGCTGGCGCCGCTCTGACAGTGCTCACCTACGGCACCATGGTTTTCGTGTCAGAGGCGGCAGCAAAGGAGAGTGGAATCGATGCTGAAATCATCGATTTACGCAGCCTGTGGCCACTGGATCTGCCGACCATTATTGCTTCGGTTAAGAAGACCGGCCACTGCGTGATCGTGCACGAAGCGACGCGCACCGGCGGCTTTGGCGCTGAATTGACAGCGCTAGTGCAAGAACATTGCTTCTATCAGCTTGAAGCGCCGATCGAACGCGTGACCGGCTGGGACACGCCTTACCCACATGCGCAGGAATGGGCTTACTTTCCCGGACCGGCGCGGGTAGCAGCGGCATTCAAACGCTCGATGGAGGCATGACATGGGCATTTATATAATCAAGATGCCGGATATCGGCGAAGGCATTGCAGAAGTCGAACTGGTAGTGTGGCGTGTGCAACCAGGCGACACCGTGGCTGAGGATCAGGTGCTGGCCGATGTGATGACCGACAAAGCCACCATCGAGATTCCGTCACCAGTGGTAGGCACCGTCCTGGCCTTGGGCGGGAAAGCCGGACAGGTCATGGCAGTAGGCGCTGAGCTGATACGGATTGAAGTCGAGGGCAAAGGCAACGCCAGCGCTGGCAACGCGGCGGTCTCCATCATAGCGCCAGCCGAACCGAATGCGCCGAATGTGCCATCCACGGCTGCGACTGCATCCACACCAATCACACCGCCTGTGGCTGCGGCGGTAGCCACACCTGCACCTGCACCCAAGAAAATTCCCGCACTGAACAATACTGCAAACACGGCACCTGCATATGCCGCCTCTGTAGCGCGGCAAGCCGGTGAAAAACCGATTGCCTCGCCCGCCCTGCGCCAGCGCGCCTGGGATCTCGGGATTGAACTGCAGTACGTGCAAGGCAGTGGTGCGGCAGGCCGCATCATGCAACAAGACCTTGATGCCTATGTCGCCCGCGGCGCGCATCCGTCCAGTGGAGTCAATGGCACAACCGGTAGTGCGATGCGCTACCAGGAGCGACATGACGAAGAAGCGCTGCCAATCATCGGACTGCGCCGCAAGATAGCGCAAAAGATGCAAGAGGCCAAGCGACGCATTCCGCACTTTACCTATGTCGAAGAAGTCGATGTAACCGAACTCGAAGCGTTGCGCACAAAGCTGAATAATCAATGGGGCGCTGAGCGTGGCCGGCTTACCTTACTTGCGCTGCTGATGCGCGCGGTGGTGCTCGGGGTACGCGAATTTCCACAAATCAATGCACGTTTCGACGACGATGCCGGCATCGTTACGCGCTACAGTGCAGTCCACATCGGCATTGCCGCTCAAACCGACGCCGGTCTGGTGGTGCCGGTGTTGCAGCATGCAGAGGCGCGTGACTTGTGGTCGTGCGCAGCGGAAATGGCACGCCTGGCCGAAGCCGCGCGCAGCGGCAAGGCGACGCGCGAGGAGCTCTCTGGTTCCACCATCACCATTACCAGTCTGGGCGCATTAGGTGGCATTGTCTCCACGCCGGTGATCAACCATCCCGAGGTGGCCATTGTTGGCGTCAATAAGATAGTCGAACGGCCGATGATGCGTGGCGGCCTGGTGGTGGCGCGAAAAATGATGAATTTGTCGTCGTCCTTCGATCACCGGGTAGTCGACGGCATGCACGCGGCCGAGTTCATACAAGCGTTGCGCGGCTATCTGGAATGTCCGGCAACCCTGTTCGTGGAGTAAATATTGAACACACAATCAACCACATTGCTAGTAATCGGTGGCGGCCCTGGCGGTTATATCGCTGCAATTCGCGCTGCACAACTGGGCATTGCCACTACGCTCGTCGAAGGCGAGCAGCTTGGCGGGACCTGCCTGAACATCGGCTGCATCCCATCCAAGGCTTTGATTCATGCCGCCGATGAGTTCGAAAAGGCGTGCCATTATGCGGCCAACTCGGCGCTCGGCATCCATGTGCAGTCGCCGCGCATCGAACTAACGCAAACAGTACGCTGGAAAGATGGCATCGTCACCAAACTGACCTCTGGCGTGGCAGCACTGCTCCAGAAAAACGGTGTGCAGGTGATTAAAGGCTGGGCGCGCATCATCGACGGCAAGACAGTCGAGGTGCAACAGAATCTCGAAGGTGCAGAAAATACGGATTTGGTGGCAGGATCTGCGCCGCTGCGTATAGGTTGCCAACACTTGTTACTGGCCACCGGTTCGCAGTCGGTGGCGCTGCCCAACATGCCGTTCGGCGGCCCCGTCATCAGCTCTACCGAAGCACTCTCGCCATCTTTTTTACCGCAGCGTTTGGTGGTCGTCGGCGCCGGTTATATTGGGCTGGAACTGGGTATTGCCTATCGCAAGATGGGTGCCGAAGTAAGCGTGGTTGAAGCGCTCGACCGCGTGCTGCCTGCCTACGACGCAGATCTGACCAAGCCGGTAGCTGCCGCACTGCAACGGCTGGGAGTAAAGTTACATCTGGGCTGTACAGTACAAGGTTTGAATGCGAACGGCGACGCGGTGCGTGTGCGCAACACGCAGGGTGAGGAATCTGAACTGTCGGCCGATCAAGTGCTGGTGGCGGTCGGGCGCCGACCGCGCACGCAAGGCTGGGGTCTGGAAAGTTTAATGCTCGACATGGCGGGCCACGCCGTGAAAATTGACGACCAATGCCGTACCTCAATGCGCGACGTCTGGGCGATTGGCGACCTGACGGGCGAGCCGATGCTGGCACACCGCGCCATGGCGCAGGGCGAAATGGTGGCCGAGATCATTGCCGGCAAACGCCGTCATTTCTTGCCGGCCGCAATCCCGGCCGTGTGCTTCACCGACCCTGAAGTAGTCGTCGTCGGTCAGACCCCACAAAGCGCACTGAAAGCCGGATTGGACTGCATCAGTGCATTGTTTCCGTTCGCTGCCAACGGCCGCGCCATGACCATTGAGTCCACAGACGGTTTTGTGCGCGTGGTGGCCCGCCGTGACAACCATCTGATTGTCGGTTGGCAGGCGGTGGGGCGCAGCGTATCCGAGCTCAGTGCAGCGTTCTGTCATTCGATTGAGATGGGCGCGCTGCTTGAGGACGTAGCGGGCACCATCCATGCCCATCCGACGCTCGGCGAAGCGGTGCAGGAAGCGGCGCTGCGTGCGCTGGGGCATGCATTGCATGTCTGACGACCTCTCGCCTGGCGAATCCCCTATTGGGATTGGAACGTTTAAGTTTTCAAGTCGCGGATTAATCTAAATCCACGGCAAAAAAATAAATCGGCTGCACCTGAAACCGGCAGCCTTTTTTATAAATTCCTATATATAAATAGGAAACCCTGGCATTGTCATACTGTATCAACGGGTACAGCAACCACAACAAAATACATTGGAGAATTTTCATGAAATCATTGCATCGTCTTACACAAATTGCCCTGGCCGTTAGTGCCGCCGTTTCCTGTGCCGGCGTCGCCCACGCAGAAACCGTAAAAATCGCCATTGCCGGCCCAATGACTGGCGCCGTGACGCAATATGGCGAGATGGTCAAAGCCGGCGCATTAACTGCCATTGAGCAAATCAATGCTACCGGCGGCAGCAATAAATTCGAAGCCGTGATCATGGATGACAGTTGCGAGCCGAAGCAGGCAGTAGCCGTGGCCAATAAAATCGTCAGCCAAGGGATCAAATATGTGATCGGCCACGTCTGCTCGGGCTCCACCATCCCTGCTTCGGATATTTACGAAAATGAAGGCGTGGTCATGATCACGCCTTCCGCCACCGCGCCGCAACTGACTGAAAGCAAACCGCACAAATTCATTTTCCGCACCATCGGCCGCGATGACCAGCAAGGTCCTGCTGCTGCCAAATACGTAATCGAAAAGCTCAAGCCCCAGAAAGTTGCGATTCTGCATGACAAGCAATCGTATGGACAAGGCGTTGCCTCTTCGGTCAAAGAGAGCCTGGAAGCAGCGAAGATTCCGGTCGTACTGTTCGAAGGCATCAACGCAGGCGATAGCGATTACTCAGCCGTCATTACCAAGCTGAAATCGCAACGCGTGGATTTTGTCTATTTTGGCGGTTATCACCCGGAAATGGGCATGTTGTTGCGCCAGGCGCGCGAGCAAGGCGTCAAAGCGATCTTCATGGGTCCTGAAGGCGTCGGCAACAAGGACATTACGGCAATCGCCGGCCCGGCCTCCGAAGGCATGCTGGTTACGCTGCCGGCCGACTTCGCTGCCGACCCTGCCAACGCCGCTCTGGTCAAAGCCTTCAAAGACAAAAAGCGTGACGCGACCGGGCCATTCCAGATGTCGGCCTACTCCGCTGTGAAAGTCATTGCCGATGCCATGACCGGCGCCAAGAGCACCGACCCGACCAAGGTTGCCGCCTACATTCACAGTAATTCTTTTAAAACGCCGATCGGCACCGTGTCATATAACGCCAAAGGCGATCTAAAGTCCTTCAAGTTTGTTGTATATACCTGGCACAAGGACGCTACCAAGAGCGAAGCCAAGTAATTGGTAGCGGCACGGTACTTGCACCCGGTATCCGGGCAAATTTGATTGCAACCCTGCACCTGCCCCCATCGCAATGTAGATGGGAGCGGGCGCCATCTATAATTTCTTTTTCCCATACATATCCATGAATGAGCTGCTTCCGCAATTCACCCAGCAACTTGTCAACGGTCTCAGTCTGGGCGCAATCTACGCGCTGATCGCCATCGGCTACACCATGGTCTACGGCATTATCGGAATGATCAATTTCGCGCATGGCGAAATTTATATGATCGGAGCTTATGTCGGCCTAGTCACACTCACTGCCATCGGCGTGCAAGCCGGCTATCCATTGCCGCTGATACTGGGCGCAGCACTGCTGGCATCGATGCTGGTGACAGGCTTATACGGCTGGACGGTCGAACGAGTCGCCTACAGGCCGCTACGCGGCGGCCCGCGCCTGGTACCGCTGATCTCGGCCATCGGTATGTCAATCTTCCTGCAAAACTACGTGCAACTGGGCCAGGGTTCGCGCGACATGTCGGTGCCAATGCTGATGTCAGGTGCCATCGAGTTTCAAATGGGTAGCGACTTCATCGTCACTATTCCTTATTCACGCCTGCTCATTGTTGGTGCAACGCTGCTGTTGATGGTGGCACTGACGCTGTTTATCGGACGTTCGCGCATGGGGCGCGCCTGTCGTGCCTGCGCCGAAGATATGGGGATGGCTAATCTGCTCGGCATCGACACCAACCGCGTGATCTCATTCACCTTCGTTCTGGGCGCCATGCTGGCCGCGGTAGGCGGCGTGCTGATCGCATTATCGGTAGGCAAACTTAATCCATACATCGGCTTCATTGTCGGCATCAAGGCGTTCACCGCGGCGGTGCTGGGCGGCATCGGCAGCATTCCGGGTGCGATGCTGGGCGGCGTGCTACTGGGTCTGGCGGAAACTTTTGCCGCAGGCTATCTGCCTTCCGAATACAAAGACGTGGTGTCGTTCGGCCTGCTGGTACTGATTCTACTATTCCGCCCGACTGGCTTGCTGGGCAAACCGGATGTGGAAAAAGTGTGAAGCAACGCACGCAAACAAGCGTTAGCAGGCTGGCCAGGCTGACCTGGGTCACAAACACGAGACATTAGAATAGAACGGACGCCTGATGGGACATACATTCAAGAACGCCATGGCGGCGGCAATAGTAACCGCCATTCTGACCATCCCTATCCTCGGGCTGCGATTGCAGTTTGAAGGCTATCGGGTCGTGTTGCATCCACGTTGGACACCAGTATTGATGGCAGTAGCACTGGTGTTTCTGTTTCAACTTGCCAAACCGTGGTTGGCGCGCACCACGGCAGAGGTGCGCGCCAGTGTGCGCTGGCCGGCGCTGCCCCGGATGCAACCGGGGCAACAACGCGCTATCGTACTGCTATTGCTGACAATCGGCGTACTCTGGCCTTTCTTCGGCTCGCGCGGCGCAGTGGACGTGGCTACCCTGGCGCTGATTTACATCGTGCTTGGCCTGGGCTTGAATGTCGTGGTCGGTTTTGCCGGCCTGCTCGATCTAGGCTATGTGGCGTTCTATGCGGTGGGCGGTTATACCTATGCGCTACTGAACCAGTATTTCGGCCTGACGTTCTGGGAATGCCTGCCGCTGTCGGCCGGAATGTCGGCACTGTTCGGCTTTCTGCTGGGCTTTCCCGTATTGCGCTTGCGCGGCGATTATCTGGCTATTGTCACACTCGGCTTCGGTGAGATCATTCGTCTGCTGCTCAACAACCTGACCAGCCTGACTGGCGGCCCGGATGGCGTGTCCGGCATACCCAAACCCACCGTGTTCGGAATCGAAATGACGCGCACCGCCAGCGTCGAAGGCGGCACCACCTTCCACCAAATGCTCGGCCTGCCCTATGAGGGTGGACACATGGTGATCTTCCTGTATTTCATGGCATTGCTGCTGGTGCTGTTTACCTATTTCGTGACCAGTCGCCTGATCCGCATGCCGATGGGGCGCGCTTGGGAAGCGCTACGTGAGGATGAAATTGCTTGCCGCTCACTGGGCATCAATCCGACCCGGGTCAAGCTATCGGCCTTTACGCTGGGTGCCGCTTTCGCCGGGTTGGCCGGCAGCTTCTTTGCCGCCCGCCAGGGCTTGGTCACGCCGGAATCATTTACCTTCATCGAGTCGGCATTGATCCTGGCCATCGTGGTGCTGGGCGGCATGGGCTCGCAACTGGGCGTGATTCTGGCCGCGATTTTACTGACCGTATTGCCGGAACTGGCGCGCGGCTTTGCCGAATACCGGATGCTGTTTTTCGGCCTGGTGATGGTCTTGATGATGATGTGGCGTCCGCAGGGCTTGCTGCCGGCCACTCGCCCGCATGTGGAGTTGCCGCAATGAGCGCCGTATTATTGAAAATTGCAGGGCTGTCGATGCGTTTCGGCGGCTTGCTGGCAGTCGATGGCGTCGATTTTTCGGTGATGCAAAAAGAGGTTTTCGCGATCATCGGCCCCAACGGTGCCGGCAAGACCACCGTATTCAATTGCATCAGCGGATTTTACCGGCCAACCAACGGCGCTATTCTGGTCGACGGCACCGCTATTGACGGCATGCCGAGCCATCTGGTGGCGCGTCATGGATTGGTGCGCACGTTCCAGAATATCCGCTTGTTCAAGACCATGACCGTGCTCGAAAACCTGCTAGTGGCGCAGCATACCCAGCTGCGTACCGGATTGTTGCCGGGCCTGTTCAAGCTGCCCGGCTACCGACGCTCGGAGCGCCAGGCACTGGAGCGTGCTGCCTACTGGCTTGACCAGATGAATTTGCGCGCACTGGCCAACCGCGCCGCAGGTACCCTGTCGTACGGCCTTCAGCGCCGTCTGGAAATCGCGCGCTGCATGATCACCAAGCCGCGTCTACTGCTGCTGGACGAACCGGCGGCAGGCTTGAATCCACAGGAAAAACAGGAATTACAGCAATTGATTGACCGCCTGCGCCGCGAACATGACGTGGCCGTGCTGCTCATCGAGCATGACATGAGCCTGATCATGGGCATTTCCGACCGTATTCTAGTGATGGAACAAGGTAAGCCGATCGTGACGGGAACGCCAATCGAGGTACGCAACGATGCGCGCGTGATCAAAGCTTATCTGGGAGAAGAATGATGCTGCAATTTGAGCAGGTACACACCCACTACGGTGCCATCGAAGCTTTGCACGGCGTCTCGCTCGAAGTCAAACAGGGCGAAATCGTGACCCTGATCGGTGCCAACGGCGCCGGCAAAACCACGCTACTGATGACGCTGTGCGGCAAACCGCGCGCATCGGCCGGCAAGATCCTGTTTGAAGGGCGCGACATTACGCAGTGCGCAACGCATGAAATCATGCGTATGGGGATTGGAATTTCGCCGGAGGGACGGCGCGTTTTCCCGAGTCTGACTGTGCTGGAAAACCTGAAGATGGGTGCTTTTTTCGCTAGCAATGGAGAAATCGAGGCTGGCATCGAACACGTTTTTACGCTATTTCCGCGCTTGCTGGAGCGTAATAATCAGCGTGCCGCGACCATGTCGGGCGGCGAGCAGCAAATGCTGTCGATTGGCCGCGCCCTGATGAGTCGGCCGCGCCTGCTATTGTTGGACGAGCCCACGCTGGGACTGGCGCCGCTGATCATCGCGCAAATTTTTGAGATCATCCGTACCATTCGCGAACAAGGCGTAACCGTGTTTCTAGTCGAGCAGAACGCCAACAAGGCGCTGAATGTGGCTGATCGCGGTTACGTGCTGGAAAACGGCTGTGTGGTGCTAGCCGATACCGGCGCCAATTTACTCACCAACGATGCAGTGCGCAAAGCGTATCTGGGCGAAGGTTGAGGCGCATGTCATTGTGTTTCCGCGTGTCAATAACCGATAATTTATAGCATGCCGAGGCGACAAAATCGCCGCTTGTATCGTTTGCCGGGACCAACCTCGGCCCAGCATGACCTGCAAGAACGCGGTCGCTGGCCGGCCCCTCGACGGCGGTAAAATCTACCCCCCCACTCAGTGCATTTCCCGCTTCGCCCCTAAGTCGAACAGACTACCCGGACGATCTCTCGTCTAACGATCCTCCTGTGTAAATGATTTTTGCCCAGCCAGTTTGATAATCGGATCAGGCCGCTTTGCGCAATGTCAAATTGACGCGGTGCTCGCCCAACAATGCATGAAGACCTGCCTTTAGCGGCATCACGCCGTGATAACGTAGCCTTGCCGGGCCACCCCATACCACCACGTCGCCATGCGTCAGAGACACGCGCATCGGCTTGTCGTCCCGCCGGAAACCGCCAAACAAAAAGACCGCCGGAATGCCGAGCGAGATCGAGACAATCGGCGGCCCAAAGTCGCGCTCGTTCTTATCCTGATGCAGCGACATTCGTGCGCCCGGTTGGTAGCTGTTGATCAGGCACGCGTCCGGTTCGAAGCTCTGGAAACCGGCGCTCGCCGCAGCCTCTTGAGACAAATTCAGGAACACTTCCGGCATGCGGGGCCAGGGCTGGCCGCTGTCGATATCCAGCGCGTCATAGCGGTAGCCGGAACGATCAGACACCCAGCCGCAGGCACCGCAGTTGGTCATCGCCACCGACATCCGAAAACCGCCTGGCGTAACCATGTGGCGAAACGGCGCTTTGGCTGTGATTTCGTGCAAGGCCGCCAAGATAGCCGTCTGACATTCCAGCGCAAAGCCGCGCAGCACTACTGCGCCTGGACACAACTCCTCGCGCCAGGTTCGGCATAACGCACTGTCTTCGAATAAATTCATTGTCATGAATGTTCCACATCGGATGTTGCATGTTCATCATGGTGAAAAACAATCTCCACAAAAACACGAAAGGCAAGAAAAAAGCTGCTTACACGCAAGCCAGGGTTCGGATCATCCCATGTACTATATGTAGTGTATTTAAAACCAACAGTAAAAATATGCGGCAAATGCCATGAAAATGGCAATACCCCCTATTATTATGAAACTGGTTATGCTCTGAGTTGTGTGCGTGTTGTAATTGATTTGCCCATAGGGAAGCAGAATTTTTCTGCTACAGCTACGATCGTTTTTTCAACAATTGAGGGTGACATAGCCGATCCATACGCAACCCATCCAAACATTATTTTCAACCCAGGAGACCTCATGAAAGCCTTTCAAGATTATTACCCCGAAAACCTGTCCCACTGCTACGGTTGCGGCCGACTCAACACGCACGGCCACCAGATCAAAACCCATTGGGATGGCGATGAAACCGTCACGCGATTTACGCCCGAGCCTTACCACACGGCCGTGCCAGGTTTTACGTATGGAGGCCTGATTGCTTCGCTGATTGACTGCCATAGCACCGGCACTGCCGCAGCAGCCATGTACCGCGCTGAGGGCCGGGATATGGACACACTGCCGCCTTTTCGTTTCGTCACCGGCTCACTGCATGTGGACTACCTCAAGCCAACGCCGATCGCGGGCACTCTGGAAATTCGCGGCCGCGTCAAGGAGATCAAGGGCCGTAAGGTGATCGTGGAAACCACCGTACTGGCCGATGGCATAGCCACGGCGCGCGGTGAAGTGGTGGCCGTACAAATGCCTGAGAATTTTGGAACGAACCACCAATGAGTTAGACCGGCCTACGGCCGGCAATAAACACTGTTGGGAGGGGTTTGAATCCCCTCCCAACAAGTCGCTCCTACGTCGCTCACCGCCCTGGAGGACGGGGTTTGAACCCTGGTCAGTTTTTTGATCAAAAACAAGCACGACATCTTTTGAGCCAGTTTTTTACTTTTAAACTTGGTAAACTGGCGGGGCAATCCGGTCCCGTTCCATGACGCGAGAACAAAAAAATGCCCGCGAACCTTGCGGCGCGGGCTAAATCCAATCTTTTTACGGAGTTGGAGGAGACGGGCAAACTATATCGCAATGCAGCATATATACATAATTTATTATTCAAATATATGTTATTCACAAAAAACATAATTTGATGCAACGCGGAAATTTACCAGCGAACAGCACGAAATTGATCGCAGTACTGTTTTTTATCGAATTCATCAGGATATCCAGCAGATAATCCAGATTATCCCGTGTATTTTAGAGCTTTTCGAGCACCAAGACCGAATACTAACTCCGGTAGTAAGTCTGCGACCGCAACCGGATGCCGGCTTCGCGAATGATGATGTAAAAATCAATTATTTCGAGCCATTGCTGCAAAGCAGCAACAAAACTCAGAGACCTGCACTATATTAACCACGGCTTCAGCCAGCCCAACCCAGCCGATGTGCCGCCGCGCGGCCGGTACTCGCAACCGATCCAGCCTTGATATTCGAGGCTGTCGATCAGTTCGAACAGATAAGGATAATTGATTTCGCCGACATCCGGCTCGTGCCGTTCGGGCACACCGGCGATCTGGATGTGGCCGATGCCGCCATACGGACGCACCATATCGCGTCTGAGCTTGACTGCCAGATCACCTTCCACGATTTGGCAGTGATATAGGTCGAACTGCACTTGCAAATTATCGGCCGCCACTTCGGCGCAGATGGCTTGCGCCACATCTTGTCGATTCAGGTAAAACCCCGGAATATCACGGGTATTGATCGGCTCGATCACGATGGTGACGCCTTGCACCGCCGCCAAGTGCGCCGCATACGAGAGATTCTCCAGATACACCGCGCGCTGGCGGACTTGGCCTTGGACTTTACCCTGGTGCGACTGTGCCAAGCCAGCCATTACATGCAGCTTCTTGCTACCCAGCACGCGCGCATATTCCAGCGCAGTGTCGATCGAACGCTTAAATTCATCCTCGCGGTCCGGCAGCGATGCCAGGCCGCGCTCGCCTCCCTTCCAATCGCCGGGAGGCGCGTTAAACAAGGCTTGCACCAGCCCGTTATCGGCCAACAATTGGCGCAAAATTTCAGCTGGATATGCATACGGAAACAGAAACTCCACCGCTTTGAAGCCATCTTGCGCAGCCGCTGCAAAACGATCGGTGAAGGCATGCTCGGTGTACATCATGGTGAGATTAGCGGCAAAACGGGGCATCGAAAATCCTTTCAAGCATGTCTCAATATTCTTGAATGATAACGACCCTCAACATCTCGTGCAATTCTGAACCCAGGATGAACGAGCGCTTCACCGCAAGTTCAGGCGTCGCTGCGCAAAATGGTTGCACGCTCACAAGTTCGACCGCTCCGATTACTTGCACAGCGGACAGCTTCTCAACTTTCAGGCTCAAACTATGAAAACAATTCTTACCGGCCTTTTGGCGATTGTAACTCTCGCTTGGGGTTGGGATATTCTCTCCAGTTCCGGCCCATCCGGCGGCTCCCTTCTATGGACCATACGCCAGGAAGGCTTGTACCTGACGGGTCTTTTTTCTATTGCACTGATGTCACTGTCCATGATTTTGTCCACCCGACCGGCTTGGTTGGAATGGCCTTTGGGCGGCATGGATCGCGTTTATCGACTACACAAATGGTCGGGCATTCTCGCCATAAGCTTTGCCGCGGCGCACTGGCTCGTTGAGATGTCGAGCGACGTGCTCAAAGCACTGATCGGCCGTGCCGGCCGCCTACCGAAGGAGAATTACACTGGATGGTTCGACGCCCTGCGCGATCTCGCCGAGAATATGGGCGAATGGGCCATCTACGCAGTGCTGGCGATGCTGCTGCTCACACTATGGAAGCGCTTCCCTTATAAATTTTGGCGCCATTTACACCGGATCATGCCAGCCATCTACCTGATGCTCGCCTTTCATGCCGCAATGCTGGCGCCGCTTGACTACTGGCTACAGCCGGTCGGCGCGCTGCTTGCAGTGTTGCTCACAGGTGGCGCGATTTCCAGCGTGCTCTCGTTGACCGGACGCATCGGGCAACACCGGCAGGTGAGCGGAACGATAGTCTCGGTCTGCACTAGCTTCACCAACATCACCGCAGTGCAATGCCGTCTCGACACCGGCTGGAAAGGTCACCGCGCCGGTCAATTTGCTTTTGTCACCTTTGATCCCAGCGAGGGTCCGCACCCCTTCACCATTGCCAGTGCAGACCGTGGCGACCGCAATATTACCTTGCAGATCAAGGGCCTGGGCGATTACACCCGCAGTCTGGCACAGCGGTTAAGTTCAGGACAAGCGATCAAGGTCGAAGGGCCGTACGGACAGTTCGACCTATCGCGCCACAACCCGCGTGCACAACAGATATGGATTGCCGGCGGCATCGGCATCACGCCTTTCCTGGCTTGGCTGGAATCGCTGCAGGGCCAGTCGAATCAAACTGACAAAACACCTGTGGCCGATCTGCACTATTGCACACGCGACCGCGATACCGACAACCTGGTTCCGAAACTGGAGTCACTCTGCGCAACACTCCCAAGCGTCCGTCTGCACGTACACGGAGCTCGCCAGGGAGAAGTGCTGACGACCGAAAACATCAGCGCCACACAGACTGGCGCCAAGCGCACGGAGATTTGGTTCTGCGGCCCCCAGGGACTTGCAAACGTCCTCAAAGAAGGTTTGCAAAGCACGTTAAGGGGCCGGCTCCGCTTCCACCAGGAAGCATTCGAGATGCGCTAACCTGGGGCGCATGGCGCAAAATGCATCGTAATGTAGGGTGCGCCATGCGCAGCCTTCTGATCCAATTAGTGCATGCGCTGTCGCAACGATTCCGACGGACTCTGCCCAAATAATTTTCGGTAGTCACTGGAAAACTGGCTGAAATGCCAGAATCCCCAGCCTGCAGCAACGTCCTGCACCGTTCGACATCCTGTTAAATCTTCCCGTAGATGACGGCGTGCACCGTTGAGACGAATGATGCGCAGATACTGTATCGGGCTAATACCCAGCACGTTTTCGAAACAATATTGCAAGGTGCGACGGCTGACATGCAGACGTTCGCACAGTTCCGGCACCGTAATCACTTGATCGCGTTGTGCCAGCATATAGTCACGCGCCTGCGCAACCATGCGTTGGCGCCGCATGAAACTGTTGCTGACCGCACTGTCCACATCGCTGGTATCCAGCATGGATAGCATCGCCATCATTACCGCTTGTTGCGGCAACTCCAGACTGGCGACCGGCTTGTGTTCACTGCACACCTCATCTTCCGAGAGCAGATACGCCAACGTCTGCAAGCAAATTGTCTTTGCCAATTTAGGCACACGGAATACTTCGGCACTGGCCAGTTGCGTCCAGTCAATCCGGCAGCCCATCTGGTCTGCTGCACACAGCAAGGCATTGCGCTGGATAACAATCCCATAGATGGCGTAGTCGGTCGGTGTCACCAACTCAAACTCGCAATTGCCAGGCCGCACCATGATCGTATCCACGTCGCCCAAGCGCCCATTGATACGTCCATTAATGCGGCCGCTATCGGCATGGCCCTGCAGTCCGAACCAGAACGCATCTGGCCAGACGCAGCAGGATTGGCGTACAGCCTGGCTGGTTTGCTCAAGAAACACCTGCATCTGCGGCATCTGCAACTCCGTCAGTACTCCGTGAAATTGCCCTGAAGTAATCTGGTCGTAGCTCTGCTCCCAGGCTGTCAAGTTGTGTGCATGGTCATCGGCATCATGTGCTTCGACTGTTCGAACTTGGTGTAGTCTATTCAGTAATGGCGCAACCTGAGCCTCGAACTTATGCTGCGAATTTGATGTAGCCGGCATCTTGTACTTCTTTCCAACAGTTAATTTACGACGAACTGCACCTTATCTTAGCCTATTTACCTAAGAGTGCGTTTAATAACCAAACGACAACCAAGTATTGCTTTTTTGTATATTTTTTGATCAAAATTTTAGTTGAGCAAAAACATGGCTGCAACTGCTGTTTATTCCGTGCTTACTGTTGAATGACCATCTGCGCCGGATCTATTTGAGACGAAAGTGGCGCAACTATTAAGTGGATTGTTCATGAAGTAGAACATGGTGCCATGCAACATCAAAAGTTCATCACGGCATTGTGCCCACGGTTATTGATAT
>JABBOY010000026.1 GCA_012927585.1 Glaciimonas sp. | reverse complement strand
CAAAGAGTCGGCCTATCGTGTCGTGGGAGGGGATGCCGTTTTTCAACGGGATATATTGCCGCAACCACTCGAGCTTGGCTTCCCCCCACATTTCAACGGCTTCCCAGTCATCCGCGCCGCATACCACCGCACACACGGTCAACACTAAAATATCCAGAAATGGTGGTACGTCCTTCCAACGACCCTTGGATCGGGCATGTCGGCAAAGCTCTCCATTAACTTCACCAAGCCTGATTTTTCCATTCACTGCCTCACTTACAAAGAGGGACAGTAAACCTGAATTTTCATTTGTTTACAACAACATTTTTAAACCCTCGATCGCAAACGACTTTTGATGCGATTGCCTTGCCATCTGGATGACGTTAGCCGTGATGCCGTACATCTTGTGCAGATCGTCGGCCAGCTTCTGCAAGTTTTCGATTCGGCGCGCTATCAGGATCAAGTCGTAACCGTGTGCCGCAAACAACGAGGTGAATTCCCTGCCGATACCGCTGGATGCCCCGGTGATGACTGCCGTTTTGGTAATCATGTCACCCTCCTCGATCACATTTGACGAAACAGGTGCGCATAACTGCGACTCACCGCGATTTTCTCCGGTCTGTCGCGCAGGTTGAGCGAAACCTTGCCCAACAGGTCGTGATGTGCAGAGACGATCTGCTTCGCGTTCACCACTGTGCCGCGGTGTACCTGCCAGAACTGGTTCGGGGCCAATTGCGCGATCAATTCCTTGAGTGGAATACGCAATAACAGCTCGGCATCGCGCGTCAGCACTGTGGTGTATTTGTCGGCAGACTGAAAGTAACAGACCTCTTCCACCGCCACCATGCGTACCGTCTGCCCAACTTGGACGCGCAACCAGCGCAAGGGTTCCGGCTTGGCCGACGTCGCCAGCAACTGCTGCAGTCGCGCCAGTAAAACATCCTGAGTATACATGTTGCGCTGCTTCAGGCGCTCCACGCATCGTTCCAAACGCTCGTCGGAAACCGGCTTCAACAGATAATCCACGGCCGCCTGCTCGAACGCCTGCATCGCATGGTCGTCAAAGGCGGTGACGAACACCAGGCGACAATCGGACGCGGCCGACCGCGCCGTATCCAGCCCGCTCTGTCCCGGCATGCGGATGTCGAGAAATGCGATATCGGGTTTGAGTTCCTGCAACGCCTGCGCTGCTGCCATGCCGTCATGCAACACGGCGACAATCTGCAATTCAGGCCACAACTGCGCTAGGCGGCGGCGCAGGTCTTCCGCGAGGTGTTGTTCGTCGTCGGCAATGATGGCTCTCATGCTACTTCGCCGGAATGACGGATTTGTGTTTGATTGCAGTTCATCGCGGCAGCTCCAGTTTCGCGATCACGCCGTCGCCAACTTTGCTCTCCAGCACCAGCTTGCCCGTATTGCCGAACAGCGTCGCTACCCGCGCACGCACATTCGACAAGCCCGTACCGCCCGCTTCGTCACCGATCAGTCCGACGCCCGTATCGCTTACTTCGATGCGCAATACGGCATCGGTGATGACCGCGCGGATTGCGATCTCGCCACCACCTATCTTGGGTTCAATGCCGTGGCGCACCGCGTTTTCCACCAGCGGTTGCAACAACATTGGCGGAAACACCGAAAGGCGGGCATCTTCGGACACTTCGATACGCCAGCGCAGGCGTTCGCCGAAACGGATCTTCAGTATCTGCAAATAGTTTTCCAGCATGTCCAGTTCGTCTCCCAGCGTGGCCTTCTCGCTGCGCGCCCGCACCAGCGCCACACGCAACCAGTCGTTCAGTCGTTCCAGCAGTTTTTTCGCCAAGACTGGATCGCTGTCGATCAGGCTGCCGACATTGGCCAGCGTATTGAACAGAAAATGCGGCTCGATCTGTGCCTGCAACAGTTTCAGGTTGGCTTCTATTTCGCGCTTTTCACTCTCCGCCTTGATGAGTTGGTGCTGCGACATCTCCATCTCGATGCGCTCAAAGAGCAAAAAAGTGATTACCCCGATAAGCCCGAAAAACATTCCAATCGCCAGCGTCTTCAGCACAAAATCATCGCTCCAACTCCCGATGCCGGTGATGGCAAAAGCCAGCGTCACGCCAAATGCCACGCTACCGGGCAAGCTGACACTGAGTACCGCCATGCGCCGGATGCGATTTTTTACATATTGGGCGATTCCCGCATTGATGATCAGCACCGAAAAACCAATGCATTGAGAATAAATGAATTGGTGCCAGAACATGGACATGAACAAATTCAATACCGCCGCGATGGCGGTGTTGAAAATGAACGTAACAATCAAATAGGAAAGTACTTTTTTCACTGTTTGATTATCCGTGCATGTTTACGGCAGCGCAATCTTCACTCCGGCAGTCACGCTACGCGTGAACAACGCCGAAGATTCCTGCCGGGCATTGCCGACCGGCAGTACGGCCAGAGCAAATACGCTGAGACGAGTCGCCAGAACGGTCTCGGCGTACCCGGCCAGTTCGTTGCCGCCGTCAGTGAGGTTGCGCGTATACATCAACCGCCAATAGCCAATCTCACTCATCATGTTGCTCTGCCATACCAGATGCAGATAGTTGCGCCCCAGCAGGCGTGGCACCAATCCCAATGCCATATCCGGAGTCGTAGCCGCACGCTGGAAGTAGGCGCTTTCTTGAGCCGAAGTGTAGCCGTGACCGTCGTGCAAATATTCGGCAGCCAGCGATTTTCCATCCTCGAAAGTGTAAGCCGCGCCCGCCAATGCTGCCGTCTGGCGTGATGATGGAACCTGCACCGTAAACGGTTGCGTGGCATCGGCAGATGATCCAAGTGCAAAAGCCTTGGCAGACGAGCCAACCTCGCCGTACAGCATCAGGGCATCGCTCATCGTCACCTGCCCGTGTGCGCCATAGAAGGCCGGCAAGTGCGGCGCTTTGACTACGACCACGCCGTACGCCCACTCACCACCGCGCTGATCCAGTTTCGCCAGCCAATTATCCTTCCATATATCCGGTTGCATCGAACCGTAACCGGAACGAACGATGCGCGCCAGATTGGCACTGCTCTGCATGTCCGGCGTCCAGGAAAGTTTCAGCGCATCCATGCCCACCAGTTCGCGCAGCGGGTCGGTACGCCCGTTATCGAAATAGAACGGACTCGACGGCGAACGGAACTGCGCCGCCCCCCAGTTCAACACCTCGCGCCCTGCGGCAACGTTCCAACCTTCGGCGGCTCGCACGCGTGCCTGCCACAGGCTGAAATAACCTTCGTTGCGTTGCTGTGTGCCGAATGCATTGTGCGTTTCGCGCAGCAAGCCGATGGGTCGTGCTGTCAAACGTATAGTTTCGTTTTCCGCCTTGAAGTTAAGACGCAACTCAGCGCTGTCACTGCGCTGCGGCAGCCGTGCGATCTGATTGCCGGGATTGAGTACGCTGTCCGAGCGCAAACCCATGCGATTTCCATAACCGTAAAGCGTGCCATCCCACGAAGTGTGCCAATTCGACTCGTCTGCCGACGCAGCCGAGGCAAATGCGCACAACGCCAGAACGACAAACCTCATTGCATCTGCCCCAGATCGAATTCCGAAGCTGCAATCTTCTTCACTTTCACAGTACCGAACTCCATTGTCGTCTCGGCATCGATCAGGGCATCGCGGATGGTCATCTTGCTCACGAACGGAACACGCCTCCCGTCGTGCTCAATGGTGTTGTTGTATTCAAAGCGCGCAGTTTTCAGCAATTTGCCGCTTACCGAGTAGAACTCCGCCTTGAGACCCACCACGCGTTTAACCGAGACCCAGTAACGTATCTTGTCGTAGGTCGCTCGCTTGTGTTTCGCGGCCAGATCAAGCACGTAACACGACTCGCCATCGATGCTCTCTGTGCCGCTCGTCTGCGCATCGTAATCGCCCGCATAGTTGGTCGCCGCGATATCGCCGTTCGATGCCTGTCCGCTCATGCGCTGCCGTGGCGAGATGGGAATGGGTTTGGACAGACCGGGACGCGTGAGCCACATATTGCGTTCCACCTGCAATATCTTGGAGCCTTTGAAGCGCGCCGGTTCCTGAGTCTCGGCTACGCTGGAATCGTCCACCGCCTTGACTATCAGGCGCTGCTGATCGTCGGTGCGCTCACCGTCCCGCGACACCACTTTGATTTCCCATACGATGCCGGGCAGACCGCCACCGCGCGCCTGGTCGGAATCCTTCAGGATGCTGTGGGCATCGGTAGCGGCTCCAACCACACCAGACAATCCGAACATCAATACACCGAATAGTTTATTCATGGCAGTCCTTATACGTGACCCAATGCATCAATGATGTCTTTTTTCGCTGCGCGTTTTGCCGGCATGTATGCCGCCACCGTTCCCACCACGCCCATCAGCATAAAAGTGAACAGAATGCGTCCCACATCCAGATCGACCAGTAGCGGGACGCGGCTGGCGCTGTTGGGCGGCACATAGGAGATAGCAGCCACGTTGATGCCCCAGCGCACAACGACCGTAATCAATAACCCGGTGATGCAACCGATCAGCGTGAGCAACATGGACTCGGTGGTAAACAACTTCACTACACCGCTGCGCTTCAACCCGATGGCACGCAGTGTGCCGATTTCGCGTGTGCGCTCGATCACGGTCATACCCATCGAATTCGCCACGCTCATGACAACCACGGTGAGCACGATGGAAAAGATGAAGCTGAAGATCATGTCGAACATGCCGTGTGCCTGATTATAGAAATCGGACAGATCTTGCCAGGTCATGATCTCCACATCGAATCCGGCCGCTTTGAGTTTTGCCTGCAAACGATCGCGCATCACCTCGGTCTGACTTACCTCATCCAGCAAGATGGTCAGTCTATCCGCACGACCTTCAGCATCCAGCAGGGTGCGTGCCAGTGCCAGTGATACGAAAGCGAATTTGTCATTGCTGCCCGCATTACCGGTATTAAAACTGTGCCCCACGATCACATCCAGCGCATTGGCTTGCCCGCTCAACGTATTCACCAACACCTGCGCCTGCCCGCCGGCGGTGAGATGCAGCATTTCGACCAGGCCTTCGCTCAGATCAACCACTTCAGGGCGTGCCGGATCAAGTTGCTTCTTCAATTCGCTGTACAACCCGCTCTTCTTTTCAGCATCGGTCAGCACATCTTTCTGCAAGCGCTCCATGGCCGACGGCTCGATGCCTTCGGCAATAAAAATTGTGCTCGCGCGTCCGTTGCTGACTAGCCCGCTCATCGCCAGGCGCGGCGACACCATTTCCACATGCTTCTCGTCTTTAAGAAGCTTGGTGATGGCATCGACTTCGTTGGCTGTCAGCAAGTAACGCTCGGGGTCGAGCTTGCCTTCCTTGCGCATGCCACGCTTGCTTAGAGTGAGATGCCCCAGCATCTCACCTTTGATGGATTGGCGCGAAAGGCCGTCATACACATTGTGCGTGTAGCCGGCAAACAGCGTGATGGCGGAAAAACCGAAAGCGATGGCAAGCAGCGTCATCATCGAACGGCGGCGGTTGCGCATGAGCCCACGCAGCGCAAGTTTGAACATGTTCTTCATGCCATCACATCATCGCTTACGATATTGCCGTCGTGCAGCAATATCTTTCTGTCCACGTGGTCGAGCAGGCGCTGGTCGTGCGTGGTGAACACGAAAGTCACCTTGCGTGCACGGTTCATCTCGCGCATGAGCTCCACCACCATACGGCTGTTCTCGGAGTCCAAGTTCGCCGTCGGTTCGTCGGCAATGACCAGTTTTGGATCGACCACCAAAGCTCGCGCGATGGCCACGCGCTGACGCTGACCTCCGGAGAGTTTGTCAGGCAACGAATTCTTGAACCGCTCCAGTCCGACATCCACCAGTGCGGCAGCGGCGCGTTTGCGCGCCACGTGTTCCGCTACGCCCTGTATCTGCAAAGGCAACATTACGTTCTCCAGCGCGGAGAGCACCGGCACAAGATTGAAGTTCTGGAACACGAAGCCGAGCTTCTTGCTGCGAAATTCGGTGAGTTCATCGTCGCCCAGCACTCGCGTATCCTGCTCGTCGAAATGCACTTCGCCTTCGGTCGGCGCATCGATCAGACCGATGATGTTCATCAAGGTGGATTTGCCACTGCCGGACGGCCCCCACACGGCAAGGAACTCGCCCGCATGGATATCCAGAGAGATGCCATTCAATGCGTCGATGGTGGTTTCACCCAGCAGGAAGCGGCGACGAATGTTGCGTAGCTTCAGGATCGGCGGATGACTGATGTTATCGCTCATGTTTGACCTCAATGTAGTTGGATTGATTTTGTTACGACACCTTCACCGATCTCGAATGCAGCCTCAGCAAAGTCGGGTGGGCCGAATATGCCGCGCGCATCGTTGGAGAATCCGTATATCTCTTTGGGCACCCCCAGGAAATTCTTGTCCAGCTTGCCGTTTTTGTTGTTATCTACATAGGCAGCCACTGCGTATTTCCCCGGTGGCAGATCCGGCACCGTCACAGTCAGGTGGTCGCTCGCCGCCTCGTTCACTGTCCCCCGGTAGAATTTCTCATCGAAAGGAAACTGCTCCGGCGCATTAGCCGAATAAACTGCAATCCTTATCAGATGGCCTGCAAGTCCTTTGCCTTGTAGTTCCAGCCTGAGCTCGCCAGCTTGAACACCCGTTGCCATCAACATCGCAGCGATCATCAGTCGTTTCATCGTTGCTCTCCTTTCGGTCCGTGATGGAGTGCACCGTAAACAGGTGACGTCGAACAGAGGAGCGAAATGCGACGAAACGCAAAAAACGAGGAGCGAACCGCTCCTCATCTAAATCAAATCGCGTTGATGGAGGTCAGCCCACCCATATACGGACACAGCACTTCCGGCACTTTTACGCTGCCGCCGGCTTGCTGGTAGTTCTTCAGCACGGCGACCAGAGTACGCCCCACTGCCAAGCCTGATCCATTGAGGGTATGTACCAGATCCGGCTTATCTTGCGCGCCTTTGTCGGGCAGGGACTGATCGAGAGCGTCGATGCCAAAGAGATGCTGGCTTACAAACACAGCGGGTTTTCGGTCGATGCCGGTGTGTGCATTGCGGCCCTGGTGCCACCACCACGCATCCACCGGCATCGCTACTTTGGTGTGCTGGCACCGAACTAGCCACTGAGGGCGAGCGTCACGACTATGGCCCTGGCAGCACCCGCGCAACAGGCCTCAACGCAGACCGAGAGTTGGCACGAGCGCGCACAGATCAGGAAGATTCTGGACCACATCGGCGTGGACTCCGAGCCCCACGCATAGCCCCGGCACGCGGGCCACCGCTGTGGGAGGACTGTGATGCGCAGATGGGCGAGGGTGTGCAAATCGAGCCGGACTGGGATCTGGCAGCGCAAGCGGCACCTGGCTACGAGGTCGATCAGCGCATCAACTGGTGACAGGTCAAACCGGCGACTCAGATGCGCTGTGGGGTGAACCTACGCCTGGCATGCGCGGCGCACCCGAATCACCCTGTCGGACAGTACTCTTTGGTGACGATCCTGCCAAACAGGGCACTGCTGCGGGCAAGGTGAGGGTTTTGACGCTGATCGGGGGCTGATCAAAGGTGCGATACTGGGGCTCAGGTGGTTGAAAAACCTGTCCGTTATCCGTCTGCCTCTTGCATGTTACTCGGAATCGTCACGATTGAATGATAAAAACCAAACGCCATATTCCAGACCTGACCGGTGAAGATCGCAAAAATAGCTGCGCATTCCACACCCAGCAGACTACCGGGGAAGAGCACCATGAAGCCAGCCGCCGTAGCCGACAGGAAGCCCAGCACCGGCACTGATTGCAGAACATTCAGGGCCAGAAGAATGACGGCTCTCGCCGCTCCATTTTTGGCCGCCAGATAGCCCAGCGAAATGGCGAAGAGCAGCGAAAAACAGAAAGCAATCCATATGCGCAGCAGCGTGCGACCTGCATAGTAGGGAATCTGGCCGGTTGAAAAGTCGAGATCCGGGACGCTGGACGGATCCAACGCCACCAGCATGCCATGACCAAAGTGCATGACACTCCAGAGCACTCCCAAAAGAGTTAACACGACAAGACCGTCGATCCAGCTGAAACCGGGCTGCTTGTTGTCAATGACCAAATGGGGGAAAGGTGCTTTTCATGAACGGCCGATGGTAGCAAAAAGGCGAGTCAAGTCTGTGACCGCCAATGGCTGGTTTGAAAATACAAAAACCGACACCTTGTCATCGATATGTCACATGGTTGTGCCACCATGCGCTGATGAAATCCTTTACTTTCACGACCGGTTCACACGCTTGGCAACATTTTTTCCGGCCTGACCTGAAGCGACTCTTCGCGTCACTGGGGGGGCACCCTGTTGGCGCTAACGGCCTTGAGCAGTGGAATAAGAAGCCAATACCAATCATTCTTATCGGAGTTACCGTTGGCTTGATCTTGCAAGGAATCCGTTACTTTCTTAAAAAGCATTTCGGCCTCGACATATAGTGAGTATTGAGTGGGTTAGTAATTGTAGTTTACACCATCATGGTTGCTGAAAAAATGTATTCAGAAAAACCGGTAATCAGCCAAGAATAAGGTTAAAAATGAAGAAAATTTGCTTAATCTTAGGTATTGTATCTATTCTGTCATCATGTGGAGGTGGAAGCGGTGGATCATCAACGCCAGATGTCAGCCAGGGTGCGGAGTTGGGGCCGCAATTATCGGTGTCGGCCGCGAGTCCGGCACCCAACGGCGCCTTCGAGCGCATTTACTGGGTTGACGGAAACCCGGCAAAGACGAGCTACAAGTCACTGAAGGCCGCGCCGGGCACACGCTTGCCGGAGTCGTCTCTCAAGGACGGCGACAAGGTCACTTTACGGATTTTCCACTTCAATGATTTTCATCACCACCATGTCGAGGTTCACCCGAAGAAGGGGGAGACCAGAAAATTTGCCCAGATGGTCAAGCAGGTCGGTGACGCCCGCCGCGCGGCGGCACCCAAAGAGGGCGTTTTGTTCTTCTCCGCAGGGGACGACCATATTGGGACGGTGCTTGACGAATTGATGGGGTCCGACGAGCAGAGCTTTGTCATGAGTCCGGCCTACCGCGCCTATTCCGCCGCCGGTCTGGATGTGGCCACGCTGGGAAACCATGAATTCGACAAAGGCTCGCGCGTGCTGGCCAGGATGATAGGGTCGGACGCAAAGTTTCCGATCCTGTCGGCCAATGTTCAGGACTCAACGGTGCTCAAGGCCGCGCTGGTTCACCCGGCGATCATAGGTGTCAGCAAAGGGGTTCGCATCGGCGTGATCGGGATCACTACGCCTGAGGAAACCAAGACCGGTTTTGCCGAAGATCCGGCGCTGAAATTCGCCGCTGTGATCGCCACGTTGAAAAATGTGGCATCGGCACTGTCCAGACAGGTCGATCTGATCGTCGTCCTGTCGCACACTGGCTTCAACGGCACCGATGCCGTCGGCGCGCGCCATGTGATTCCGGAAGGGGACATCGAGATTGCGCAATACCTGTCGACCCTAGGCCGGCCGGCCATGGTCATCGGCGGCCACACGCATTCGGTCCTGAACGAGCAGTCGCTCAACGCTGCCAACGTCATCATGGGCGTGCCTATCTTCCAGGCCGGCAGCTGGGGTTCGCACCTCGGAGAGATTCAACTCGATGTCAGCAAGGCCGCCGGTAAGGTGACGGTACTGACCCGTTCCGCCATGCTGCACAAGCTAAAGGAGCGCGATATCCGAGTGCCTGCAAGCGATCCGGCCTACGCCAGTTATGAGCAGGACACGGATGTGGATTTGGCATTCCAGCAGACGGTGATGGCACCGATGATGGATCGGCTGCGCGTGCGTCTGTCCGAACCCCTGGGCACAACGGGGGGTACTCCCGAGATGGGGACGCCGGACACGGTGGCAGATCGCTACATGGGCGAGTCGGCCATCGCCAACTTCATGAACGACGCCCTTGTCAGCAGCAGCGCCAGTTTCCCCGGAGGGCGCGTCGACTTTGCCGCGTTCAATGCTTCCGGCATCTCGGCCGGCGTCCCGCTGGACGCTGCCCTCACGTTCAACGACTGGTTTGCGGTGATGCCTTACGCCGACGTCATACGCATCGTTGAAATGAGCGGCCAGCAAATCAAGGACATGCTGCAGAGCAATGCCAAGCGTCTGGTGCGCCCCGGTGAGCAGGTCAAACTGGCCGGCTTTGTCTCGCGCGGCCTCCTGCATTTCTCTGGCGGCATCCACTACGCGGTCAACCTCGGCGGTGATGCGACACAGGCCCAGGCAGTCAATATCACACTGGCCGGCCAGCCGGTCGATGCGGTGCTGGATCGCAAGTACCGCGTCGTTTTCAGCGACTACATTTCGAACGGCAACGAGGGCTGGAAGGGCGCTCAGATTCTGGCCGGTTTGCCGCCCGCCATTGTTGGCTTCGACATCAAATCACTGGGCGCCAGGGATACCGGCCTGATCTACCGCAATGAGATCGTCGCCTACATCAAGGCCAAAGGCGTGGTCAGCGCGGAGACCGGCGCCAGGAAAGATGGTCGTCTGATCGTGACGCCCTGAGCTGCGGCCAGCCGCAGAGGCCCCAGCCTGGCGGTTCGGCGGCGCAGCGCGCATCGGTCTTCATCGCCCGAGAGAAATGGCATGATCAAACTTTAATTTTTGGCTCTCAGATGCAACCGGACAATTACTTACCGCTATTCGGGTTAATGCCTGACGGATCGTTCTGACCTGGTGCCTTACCGCCGTTGATCCAGAAGTAGGCAAAGCCGACTGCCAGCAGCAGGTGCAAAACAGAGTTCGGCATCACACCCGACAACTTGGTGATCACGCCGTCGGCGTAGCCGGAAACTTCGGTTGCGAGCAGCCCCAACTGCACCGATGAAAGCTTTGGCACAAATACTGCTAGACATTATTGCGATCGCAGGTGCTCGCATGGCCATCGAAAAACCGGTTGGATATTTCGTTACGCTCCTTGCTATTCTTGGACGTCCAATTCATAATTTTGAAAGGCCCTTATGACCAGAAAGGCTTTTCTCACCTTCGCCGCAGCTATCGCGCTCAGTGTTGGTTTCGTGGCGGCGCTATTCCCGGCAGCCCTTCTGGCTAGCAAGAGCACAGTACCAAGTGAAGCTGCCAACTTGTGGATGAGCGAGGTCGGCGTGTTACTGGTCTGCGTCGGCGTCATCGCCCATCTCGTGCGCAGTCACTCCGACTCGCAAACCATGAAGGCACTGATGTGTGGCAATCTGCTGGTGCAACTAGGGCTGTTCGGGATAGAAGTTATGGGGTACTTCATCGTAAGCGTGCAGTCCGGCCACCTACCATTGGGCGGCATGACGGCGCATCCTTGCTGCTTTCCAGTCAGGAGCAGACATGCCATCAAATCAAACATCCCCGACCTCGCGCGACGAGTGGTCTGAACACATCGCCATGTGGTTGGCAGGCAAACTCACGCGAATCGAGTATTGCCAGCAATATGATTTGACACTGAACACGTTCATCTACCAGAACAAACGTCGTCAGCAAGGTCAGACGAAATCGCTCACGTTGGTTCCCGTGACGGTTCGCACAGCGCCACGCCCAGCAAGCGGCGACTTGGTGTTGCGTGGCCCGAACGGATGGTCGCTTGCGATGGCAAGCGACGTATCGACGGCATGGCTGGGTGAACTATTGGGACGCTTGGCATGATCCCGAGCCCGACGCAAATCTGGTGCGCGCTCGAAGCGGTCGACATGCGCATGGGAATGGACGGTTTGTCGCTGCGGGTTTAGCAGGCCCTCGGCAAGTCCCCCTGCGATGGCTCCGCCTACGCCTTTCGTAACCGGCGAGCGAACCGGCTCAAATTATTGGTGTGGGATGGCACGGGAGTCTGGCTGTGCCAGCGCCGCCTGCATTAGGGTAGTTTCGTCTGGCCACAAGCCGGTGATGCGGCCTGCACGGTATCGACGACGCAATGGAATTGGCTGATCGCGGGCGTCGATTGGCAACGCTTATCGGTATCGGATGTGCGGAATTGGAAGCTCTAAAAAGAGTCCCGTAAATGAATGGAAAGTAATGACGGAAACAGCGTATTTCCTGGCCGTTTCATAGGGGAAATGATAAAATTTCACCCATGGATTTTAACGCCGAATTAGCACGATTTACCGCCGACTCGACCCTGCCAGACTGGGTCCAGGAAGCGGTGAAAGGCATCGTCAATGCAGCACAAAAATCCGCACGGTCAAACATTGCACTCGATGCCGCCCATACCGAACTGCGTGCTGCCAATATCAAGATCCAGGCACTTACCCTTGAATTGGCCCATCATCGCCGCATGCGCTTTGGCACCAAAAGCGAAGCGTTGTCTGTAGACCAACTCGACTTGTTCATTGAAACGCTGGAGTCCGACCGCGCTGAACTGGAAACGCGCATCAATGCGAAAGTCGAGCCGAATCTTCCCAAAGTCAAACGGAGGGTCGCTGGTCGGCAACCGTTGCCAGCGCATCTTGAGCGCGTGATTCACCGTCATTCCGGTATCGTGCGACTGCGGCAAATGTGGCAAGCGCTTGTAAAAATCGGCGAAGACGTCACCGAACAACTCGATGTCGAGCCGGCGCGCTTCTTCGTCCATCAACACATCGGCTCGCACTGGGCGTGCCGTGCTTGCGAAACCGTGACGGCGCAGCCGATTGCTCCCGCCATCATTGACGGCGGCATGGCAGCGCCTGGTTTGCTCAGCTGGGTATCCGTTTGCAAGTTCGTCGATCATTTGCCGTTGTACCGAGTCGAACAAATCTTTTTATCGAGTGCGATGCGTTTTGGTATCATGTTTTCAATTCTTTATTTTCTATGGACGTTGCAATGCTGATTGTCTTGTCACCCGCCAAAACGTTAGCGATGGAAGCACCACCGGCTGCGATAAAAAGCAGCCTGCCGGAGTTTATCGCGCATTCTGTGCAGCTCATTGATATCTTGAGAACGTTCTCTCCGGCGCAAGTTGCCAGTCTGATGCGGATTTCAGATCCGCTGGCGGCTTTGAATTTCGCCCGCTATGCTAGCTGGACGCGGGAGTTTTCGCCACAGAATGCAAAGCAGGCAGTCTTGGCATTCAACGGCGATGTCTATACGGGTTTGGCGGCGGCAACGCTGAGCGCGGGGCAACTCGATTACGCGCAGTCGCATGTTCGTATTTTATCCGGACTATATGGCATGTTGCGCCCACTGGACTTGATGCAGCCTTACCGGCTGGAAATGGGCACCCGTCTTGCCACTCCGCGTGGCAAGAACCTGTATGCCTTTTGGGGCGATATTGTGACCACGGCGCTCGATGATGTGCTGCGGGCCCGAAATTATTCTGCGCTGATCAATCTGGCGTCTGAAGAATATTTCAAAGTGGTCAAGTCAGACTTGTTGTCGGTGCCGGTTATTACTCCGGTGTTTGAAGACTGGAAAAACGGCAAATACAAGATCATTTCCTTCTATGCCAAGCGCGCACGCGGCATGATGGCGCGCTACGCGGCATTGCACGGCGTGACGCAACCGAAACAATTGCAGGCTTTTGACATGGAAGGTTATACGTTTGATGCCGGTGGTTCTAGTGCACACAATTGGTTATTTCGCCGCAGGCTGACTTGACGCTGTTAGGCCAGAATCTGTTATTAGCGTCGTTATAAATAAAAATGCCCCGCAATCCGGGGCATTTGCATCAAGCTGGCGAAGTTACCAGAGTTTCCACCACGGATTATCTTTGACTGGACCGCCTCTGTAATACACGCTATTTGGATAATTTTTTTTCATGACGCGTTCGGCATCGTTGCGTAACTCCGTCATGCCCAGCGCATCATAAGAACGCACCATGATAAACAGCGCTTCTTCTAATGCGGGTGCTTCACGGTACTCCTTGATCGCATACTGGGCCCGATTGGCGGCGGCCAGGTAAGCACCGCGTTTGTAGTAATAATTAGCCACGTGGACTTCATACTGGGCCATGGCATTGACCAGATATTTCATGCGGGCAATGGCGTCAGGCGTATATATACTGTCGGGGAAGCGCTCGACGAGTTGCTTGAACGCATTGAATGCTTCGCGCGCCGCTTTCGGGTCGCGTTCGGTGGCATCCTGGCGGGACAGGAAATTGAATGCGCTAACGCGATCGTTGAAGTTGATCAGACCGCGTAAATAATAGGCGTAATCGACATTCGGGTGATTCGGATGGAGCTTGATGAAGCGTTCCGTCGCGGCCAAGGCTAGCGGCTGATCTGCCTGCCGGTAATGCGCATAAGCGATTTCCAGTTGCGCCTGTTGAGCGTAGGTGCCGAATGGGTAGCGCGATTCGAGTTTTTCAAAATACTGAACCGATTTGTCATAATTGCCGCTTGCCAGTTCATCGCGTGCCTCCGAGTATAATTTCGAGGCTGACCAAGCCTTGGTCTCGTCGATTTTTTCAGGTAGTAAACTGCATGCCGAAATTGACAGGGCCAGAAGGATTGTTGTGGTTTTAAATAATTTTTTTTGCATGACGTTTGTGCAAGAATGCATCTTAACAAGAACATTAATTATAGCTGATGGAACCTGCCGTGATATTACCCGCAATGCCAAATTTGGCGGAACCTGTTTTTGCGTCCGCGCTGGATGATGCGGATGAAGAAAGCGGCGCGCTGCTTCAGATGGAGCCCATTACTTTGAAGCTGACGCCCGATGTGTGCGGCGAGCGCATGGATAAAGTAATTTCAAGATTGATTCCGCAATTTTCCCGAAGTCGCATTCAGCAGTGGATCGCAACTGGGCATGTTACCGTGGATGACAAGGTCGCAAAGACCAAGATGACCAGTTTTGGCGACGAAACAGTAGTGGTCTCGCCACAGCCCGCACCCGAAGATGACGCATACACCGCAGAGGCAATGGATCTGGCGATTGTGTATGAAGACGCCACTATTATCATCATTAATAAGCCGGCTGGCCTGGTGGTGCATCCGGCTGCCGGCAATTGGTCCGGCACTTTGCTCAACGGCTTGCTGCATCATTACCCGGCGATTGCCGGTGTGCCGCGCGCCGGTATTGTCCATCGCCTTGATAAAGATACCAGCGGCCTGATGGTAGTCGCAAAAACCCTGGAAGCGCATACCGATCTGGTGCGCCAGTTGCAGTCCCGTACTGTGCGGCGCGAATATCTGGCATTGGTGTGGGGGACTCCTAATCTGACCGGCACTGTGGATGCTGCGATGGGTCGTCATCCGCGGGACCGGATCAAGATGGCGGTGTTGGAGAACATGACTGCCAAGCCTGCGGTGACACATTTCGAGCGTCTGGCAACTGGTTTGCTGGATCGTCGCCCGGTGAGCCTGATGCGCTGCAAGCTGGAAACCGGCCGCACGCATCAGATCCGCGTCCACATGATGTCTATCGGGCATGCTCTGGTCGGCGACGTACTGTACGGGAAAGCCCATTTGGCTTCTGTTTTCCCGCGCCAGGCCCTGCAGGCGCAACGCCTGGGGTTAATGCATCCCGCTACAGGAGATGCTTGCGATTGGAGCGTGCCGCTGGCCGATGATTTTTTGGCGCTGCTGGCAAGCGCAGGAATCGAAACTTCCTTATAAAAAGTTATGCATAACGGAAGATGGGAAAGCTATGGATCTAATCATTCCTGACTGGCCTGATTTGCCTGCCAACGTAGGCGCCTTGTCTACTACCCGGCGAGGTGGCGTCAGCATTGCTCCATTCGACGATGGCAGCGGCAGCGGGACTGGCGGATTCAATCTGGGCATGCATGTAACGGATTGTCCGCTGCATGTCCGCGAAAATCGAAAATTGTTGCGTACTATGCTGCCAGCCGAGCCGGCTTGGCTGACGCAAGTGCATGGCACTGTCATCGTCGATGCGGCAAACTTGTCTGGTATACCCGAGGCTGATGCCGGCTTTACTATAGCTAAGGGCGTGGTGTGCGCGATCATGACTGCGGATTGTTTGCCAGTCTTGTTGTGCGACCAAAACGGACGCGTCGTTGCCGCTGCGCATGCAGGATGGCGTGGCTTGTCCTCCGGCATCCTGGAAAAAACCGTGGCCCGCATGCGCGCCGCCGGCGCAGACGAAATAACGGCCTGGCTAGGACCTGCTATCGGTCCAAATTATTTTGAAGTCGGTGAAGATGTGCGCCAGGCATTTGTTGCGCATGAAGTGAGTGCATCGGGCGCATTCAAGCCAATCACGGCACATGGAGGTAAGTATTTGGCTGACATGTACGCTTTGGCGCATGCCCGGCTGCAGCGCGCAGGCGTGCATAGCATCTGTGGTGGCGAGTTCTGTACGGTAAGTGATACTCGCCGTTTTTTCTCTTATCGGCGCGATAAAATCACAGGAAGAAATGCTTCGTTGATCTGGCTCAAACAGGAAGCACTGTTTTAGGGCAACATCCTGTCAAGCGAAATTATTGTTAGCAGGCTTATTTTGGAGTGTCAGAAAGATTTTTAGACGCAGTTTGCATCTGTTCACGTTTTTTTCTTAGCCTTCCTCTGTGTGGCGCACCCACTACGTACCAAAAGATTGCCAAAGGCAACACACCATACATTAAAAGCGTCATAATTCCAGCAGCAACCGAAGACTCGGTGATGGACATCATGAGCACGACATAGATCCATCCGATGGCAATGATATACATGATGTTTATGTAATGGTAAAGACAGCAACGATACGCCAAAATAAGGAAGCAAGCATGAACAAGCCTGATCCTCAAGCCATGGTTACTGCATGGTTGTCGCAATTGACAGATCAGAGTCCCTGGCAATCCTGGTTCAAATCGGTTCAGCCAGCCAATGTTAATCCGATTGCAGATATTCTAAAGGAAGCCGGCGCCAAAATAGCACCGGTCACTGTTACGCGTTTGCAAAATGAATATATTCAACAGCTGGCAGTGCTCTGGCAGAATTTCCTGGTATCGAAGGGCGTTACAGTGCTCACTGACAGGCGATTTTCTTCAGATGCCTGGCAATCGAATACATTTTCTTCCTTCAATGCCGCAGTGTATCTGCTCAATGCAAGATTCCTGATGAGTCTGGCAGAGGCGGTTGAGGCAACTCCCCGCATTAAACAAAAAATCGCATTCGCTGTACAGCAAATGGTGGACGCAATGTCGCCGGCCAATTTTCTTGCCACGAATCCCGAAGCGCAGCAAAAAATACTCGATACCAAAGGTGAAAGCCTGGCCAAGGGCCTTGCGCTGATGCTGGCCGACATGCAAAAAGGCCGCATTTCCCAAACCGACGAATCTGTTTTTGAAGTCGGCAAAAACGTTGCGACTTCCGAAGGCGCGGTAGTGTTTGAAAATGCGCTATTTCAGTTAATTCAATACAAGCCATTGACCAAGACCGTATTCGAGAAACCGCTTTTGATTGTGCCGCCTTGCATTAATAAATTTTACATCCTCGATCTACAACCGGAAAATTCGCTGGTGCGCTACGCGGTGGAACAGGGCCATACCGTGTTCCTGGTGTCTTGGCGCAATCCCGATGATTCAATGACCGATGTGACTTGGGATAGCTACATTGAGGATGTCGCAATCAAGGCAATTCACGTAGTACAAAAATTGAGCGGACAGGATCGTATCAACGCTTTGGGCTTTTGTGTCGGCGGTACGATTGTTTCAACTGCGCTGGCAGTACTGTATGCCCGTGGGGAAGAGCCTATTGCCAGCCTGACCCTGCTGACGACCTTGCTTGATTTTACTGACACCGGTGTTTTGGATATTTTCATCGATGAGACGCAGGTGAAGATGCGTGAGCAAGAAATCGGCAAAGGCGGCCTGTTGCCTGGCCGCGATCTGGCGTCTACCTTCTCCAGTTTACGCGCCAATGACTTGGTGTGGAATTACGTCCAGTCGAATTACCTCAAGGGCGAGACTCCGCCGCCTTTCGATCTACTGTATTGGAACGCCGATAGCACCAATCTCCCGGGCCCGATGTTTTGCTGGTATCTGCGTAATACGTATCTCGAAAATAGCCTTAAGGTACCGGGCAAGCTGACGGTGGCGGGTGAACAAATCGATCTCGGCGCAATCGATGCGCCGGTTTTTATTTTTGGTTCGCGTGAAGACCATATCGTGCCTTGGGGTAGTGCCTATGCGTCCACTGCGATATTGAATCCAGAGCAACCGGATCAAAACCGTTTTGTACTCGGCGCGTCCGGGCATATAGCAGGTGTCATCAATCCGCCTGCGAAGAACAAACGCAGTTACTGGACTAATGATGCACTTTCTCAAAATTCTGAAGCATGGCTGGAAACAGCAACAGAGCACCCGGGCAGTTGGTGGCCGGAGTGGTCCGCTTTTCTGGTTGAGCATGCAGGTAAACAGATGAAGGCGCCGAGCAAGCTGGGAAATGCGGCATTTAAACCAATTGAAGACGCGCCGGGACGTTACGTCAAGGTAAGAGCGAATTAAAGTAGGCACATAACTTGATCTTAACGAAGAAGGAGACAGCATGAAAAAGCGCATCGCTTATGTAACTGGTGGTATGGGGGGGATTGGAAGCTCTATTTGCAAGCGTCTTTGCAGTGAAGGATTCACTGTCGTTGCCGGTTGTGGACCGAATTCGCCGCGCAAGGACAAGTGGCTATCCGAGATGCGCGCTGAAGGCTACGATGTGCATGCGTCCGAAGGCAATGTATCCGATTGGGATTGCACTAAGGCGGCTTTCGATTTGGTCAAGCAGGAAATTGGCGAGATCGATGTGCTGGTCAATAATGCCGGCATCACGCGTGACGGACAATTTCGCAAGATGACTCTGCAGCAGTGGAATGAAGTCATCAATACCAACCTGAACTCGCTGTTTAACGTCACCAAGCAAGTCATTGACGGCATGGCCGATCGCGGTTGGGGACGCATTATCAATATCTCTTCTGTCAACGGTCAGAAAGGGCAATTTGGTCAAACCAATTATTCCACTGCCAAGGCCGGCTTGCATGGCTTTACAATGGCTTTGGCGCAAGAGGTGGCAACCAAAGGGGTGACAGTCAACACGGTTTCGCCCGGTTATGTCGGCACCGACATGGTCAATGCAATTCGGCCGGATGTGCTGGAAAAAATTATTGCCGGCGTCCCAGTCAAACGTCTGGGAAAACCGGAAGAAATTGCTTCCATTATTGCCTGGATAGCGTCAGAGGAAGGTGGCTACGCAACTGGCGCCGATTTCTCTCTCAATGGTGGTTTGTACATGGGCTAGGAAGCTGTCTGGTTGCGGGGAATTCGTTATAAATTACTCTTGGCGATTGCACTTTTTTCGCTTCGATTCTTCCGGTTCAGCAGCACTAAGCAGAAAAGGAGACGCTGTACAACGGCTCCTTTTTTGCTTACTGCAAACACCATTCATTGCATTGCAATAATACAAAACTGTCCGCATTCTAAAGATATCTGTTTTCCGCTCTATAATAGAATCTCTAAAAACTTGTTTCTGTGCATTTTTTGAATGGTTTTAAATGTATTGCAACGCAATAAACTGGAATGTCGATGAATAGTGCAAAAAAAATTTCCGAGCGCCTGATCAAAAAATATCCGAATCGGCGCTTGTACGACACCCAAACTAGCTCCTACATAACGGTTACCGATGTGAAGCAACTGGTGCTCGATAATGAGGACTTCATGGTAATCGACGCCAAGAGCAACGAAGACCTGACGCGCAGCATCCTGCTGCAGATTATTCTGGAAGAAGAGTCTAGCGGGGTGCCGATGTTTTCAAGCACAGCCTTGTCGCAAATCATTCGTTACTACGGACATGCGATGCAAGGCATGATGGGTTCTTATCTGGATAAAAACATCCAGGCTTTTATCGACATTCAGAACAAGTTGACCGAAAACTCAAAAGGCGTGTATGAGGGTAAACCTTTCAGCCCCGAAATGTGGACCCAGTTCATGAGTGTGCAGGGACCGATGATGCAGGGCATGATGACCAACTATATTGAACAGAGCAAAACCTTGTTCGTGCAGATGCAGGAACAAATGCAGACCAAGAGCGCCAACATGTTTAATACTTTTCCATTTGTTGCCCCTGCTGCGCCTGAAAAGGACGACAAGCCAAAGTGATTCGTACCATTTCCGAGAAAGGGAGAGGGTAAAAACGGGTACGATGAAGTCAAGACTAATTCTGTGGAATCAGTAAAAATCGCTTTACTACCGCGGTTTCGGCAAGCATGACGTGAGGGGGTACAATAACGGATTCGTTTTTGCCCCCTTTTTCTATGCCTAAAGCTTCCCAAGTTGCTCTCAAAATTACGCCCAAAGTCGGTTTCGTTTCCCTTGGTTGCCCCAAGGCTTTGGTCGATTCCGAACAAATCCTGACCCAACTCCGAGCCGAAGGCTATGACACCGCCAAGTCCTATGAAGGCGCCGACCTCGTCATCGTCAATACCTGCGGCTTCATCGACGCGGCGGTAAAGGAATCGCTCGACGCGATTGGCGAAGCGTTGCATGAAAACGGCAAAGTTATCGTAACCGGTTGTCTCGGTGCCAAGAAAGACGCCACTGGCAACGATATCATCTTGTCCGTACACCCGAAAGTGCTGGCTGTCACCGGGCCGCATGCGCTGGGCGAAGTGATGGACGCGGTGCATGTGCATCTGCCCAAACCGCACGCGCCATTCTTCGATCTGGTGCCGGCGCAAGGTGTCAAACTGACACCAAAACATTACGCTTACCTGAAAATTTCCGAAGGCTGCAATCACCGCTGTAGCTTTTGCATCATCCCGTCAATGCGCGGCGACCTGGTATCGCGGCCGGTGGCCGAGATCATGCTGGAGGCGGAAAACCTGTTCAAGGCCGGCGTTAAGGAATTGCTGGTTATCTCGCAGGACACCAGCGCCTATGGCGTCGATGTCAAATTCCGCACCGGCTTCTGGAACGGCAAGCCGATCAAGACGCACATGACGCAACTGGTCGCCGCTTTAGGCGAACTGGCCGCGCAATATGGCGCCTGGGTGCGGCTGCATTATGTATACCCCTACCCGCATGTCAGCGACATCATTCCGTTGATGGCAGAAGGCAAGATATTGCCGTACCTGGACGTGCCGCTGCAACATGCGCATCCTGATGTGCTCAAGCGCATGAAGCGCCCTGCCAGCGGCGAAAAGAACATTGAACGCATCCAGCAATGGCGCCAGTTATGCCCGGACCTGACGATACGTTCGACCTTCATCGCCGGTTTTCCCGGCGAGACTGAAGCCGAATTCGAATATCTGCTGGACTTCCTGAAAGAAGCGCAAATCGATCGACTGGGTTGCTTTGCCTATTCTCCAGTGGAAGGTGCTACTGCCAACGAGTTGCCTAATCCGGTGCCGGAAGAATTACGGGAAGAACGCCGTGGTCGGATCATGCTGTTGCAGGAAGAAATCTCCAAGAAGCGTTTGCAAGCCAAGGTCGGCAAGACCATGCGCGTATTGCTCGATGAAGTCAGCCGCAATGGCGGCGTGGCGCGCTCTGCCGCTGATGCGCCCGAGATTGATGGCGTGGTGTATGTGAAGCCGCCGTTTGAACCGCACCGCAAGTTGGTGGCCGGTGAATTCATTGATGTCACCATCAATGGTGCCGACGCGCATGACTTATGGGCTGAAGCTTGATTTTCTGATGGTCTTGCAGGAGCGTGCCCAAGCGCGAACGCCCCCGAAGGAACTGAATAACGGGGCACGATCAATAATCAACTGCTAAATCACGCACAAACCCGCTCCAACAGGTAATTACGCAACGGGTGAGCGCGTCAGCAGAACAACAAAGGTCAACCATGACACGCAAAAAATCTTTCCAAACCGCGCTTATTCATAGCGATTACCGCGCACCCGAGGGCTTTGCGGCTTTTCCGGTGGCGTTGCATCCGGCTTCCACCGTCCTGTTTGCCAATGTCGCCGCGATGCGTTCGCGCAGCTGGCAGCACAAAAACGCGTATACTTACGGGCTGCACGGTACGCCCACTAGCTTTACGCTGGAAGCACGGCTGGCCGAGATTGAAGGCGGCCGGCATTGCCTGCTGGCGCCGAGCGGTCTGGCGGCCATCACGATGGTCGATTTTGCTTTCTTGAAATCCGGCGACGATGTGCTGATTCCAGACAATGTATACAACCCGAATCGTGATTTGGGAAACTGGCTGGCCAAGGATTTCGGGATTACCGCGCGCTTTTATGATCCTCTGATCGGTGCCGATATTGCCGCTCTAATTTTGCCGAATACGCGTTTGATATGGACTGAAACCCCAGGTTCGGTATCGATGGAAATGCCGGATATTCCGGCAATCTGCAAGGCTGCGCACGAGAAGGGCGTATTGGTCGCGCTGGACAATACCTGGTCGGCCGGGATTGCCTTTCGCGCCTTCGAACACGGGATCGATATTGTGGTGCAAGCACTGACCAAGTACCAGTCCGGCGGCTCCGACGTTTTGATGGGCGCCGTCATCACCCGTGACGAAGAATTGAACCAGCGGCTCGGCGCAGCACATATGCGGCTCGGTTTTGGCGTCGGTATGGATGACGTATATCTGGTGCTGCGCAGCCTGCCAACCATGCAGATGCGGCTCAAGGCGCACGATGCGGGAGCCCGCACGGTTGCCGCCTGGCTGAAATCGCGTCCTGAGATCGCGGCGGTGTTGCATCCGGCGTATCCCGATTGCCCTGGGCATGACATTTGGAAGCGCGACTTCCAGGGTGCCGGCGGCCTGTTTTCAGTGATATTCGACGCCCGCTACACGGAAGCCCAGACCGATAGACTGGTTGATGCGCTTACGCTGTTCAAGATCGGTTTCAGCTGGGGCGGCGCAAACAGCCTGTGCGTGCCATATCGGATGCAAACCATGCGCGCCCACTGGCCGCACCAGGGGCAGTTGCTACGCTTGAATATCGGGCTGGAAGATCCGCAGGATTTGATTGCTGATCTGGAACAGGCGATGAGCAAGGCTTTGTGGTAATTAATATTTTTTAATCAAGGAATTGTTGGCAGTATTTTTTAAGTCTGCCGTAAACAATGCGGGGTATGCATAAATTTCATGCATACCCCATTTGTTTATTTTCGAGCAGCGCTGCATATTCCAATCAAAATAGCACTGTTATTGCTCTTGTAGGTGCGAATTCATTCGCACGAGTACGCATGGAATAGGTAAATGTGCGAATGAATTCGCACCTACGGCGTTGCGGCCTCCACTTGAAGAAGGTTTGATTTTGAACGGATTATGAGCATGAAAACGTCACGCCGGCATCGCCTTGTTATCGTTCAGATCGATCAAACCCTTGATCAGGCGGTAGGCTTTCCAGAGCCACACAATGGCGAGAATCGGGATTCCGATCACCATGCCAAAGAAGGTAAAGATGCATAACCAGCCGATTGCGCTCCAAATCAGGAACCACCAGAACGAGCGAATTTGCCAATTATGATGGCTATAGACGAAAGTGCCGGTAGCTTCGTCGCGTTTGACGTAATTGATGATCAGGGGAATGAACGAGAACAAACCCCAGGAAAACACGAAGCCTGCGGCATGCAGCAGGTACAGCCACCATGCCAGGTTCTTGGCGGATTCCAGCTTGGTATCTAAAACGATTTCTTGCGACATGCTGACTCCCGGTTGGTGAAAGGGTGCGGGGCGGTGTGGTTTTTACCCGAACAATGACAAGATGCCATCGAGTCCGACAAAATTCAAGGCCACGTCCGCTTGGGCGCGCACGATCGGCTTGGCGCGAAACGCTACTGACAGGCCGGCGATGCCCATCATTTGCAGGTCATTGGCGCCATCGCCCATCACGATGGCTTCGGCTGGTGTGATGTCAAGGGCTGCGCAAGTACGTTCCAGAGTGGCTTTTTTTTCCTCCGCATCGACGATGCCGCCGACCACGCGGCCGGTCAATTTGCCGTCGATGATTTCCAGCACGTTGGAATGCGCGACATCCAGACCCAGGCGTGTTTTCATGCGGTCGGTGAAAAAGGTGAAGCCACCGGAGACCAGTAGCGTCTTCAGGCCTGCCGCCTTGATGGCGGCTAGCATCGGCCCGGCACCCATCGACAGTTGCAGCCGTTCGTCATACACGCGCTGCAGGGCGCTGGCGTCCAATCCTGCCAGCAGCGCGACGCGCCGGGTCAGGCTGTCACGGAATGCGATTTCGCCGCGCATTGCGGCTTCGGTAATGGCAGCAACTTGCGGTTTCAAGCCCTGCATGTCGGCGATTTCGTCTATGCATTCGATGGTGATCAGGGTCGAATCCATATCCATCGCGATCAGCTTGAAATCGTTCAAGACCAGATTCGGCGGAACAAATGCGGCGTCCAGCCGGGCAGTGTGGCTTTCAGCGTCTATCTGGGCCTTGATTTCATCCGAATAGCTGATGTCTTCGCAGCGGTAAGCGTTGGCGTGGATGGCAACGATGTTTTTGGCGTCTGCCATCGCGCCGATGCGCTCAATGGTGGCGCGGTCAGTGCTGGTGCCTTGCAGGATCAGATTCATGGTTATGGTTTAAATATAATTGGACAAATGGCGCACCTTACTTGCTGCGCTGTGTTGTTTTCAGTAGTGCAGGCCTCTGTGCCTGCAACCTCATGCAGGCACAGAGGCCTGCACTACTTAGTTGCTTTCGGCATCCCCATCATGAGCAGGCGCATGGTTGATTTCAACTGCGTTACGCGCGCATTCAGGTCGGGCATGCTGATGGTGATCTTCAGTTTGTCGGGACCGCTAAGTTTGAAATGACGGTTGCTCTGGATCAGCTCAATGATGCGCATCGCGTCGATTGGCGGGTTGGGCATGAACTGCAGCAGCGCGGCGTCGTCATGGGCATCGATTTTGACAATGCCGATGGTTTTGGCGGCTACCCGCAGGCGGTGGGTTTCGATCAATGCTCGCGCCGGATCGGGCAGCTTGCCGAAACGGTCGATCATTTCTTCCTGTAAGTCATCGATTTTGCCTTGGGTGGTGCAATTGGCCAGCCGCTTGTAAAGCGATAAGCGCTCGTGCACGTCGCCGCAAAAATCGCTCGGCAGCAGTGCTGGCGCGTGCAGATTGATTTCGGTGGTGCTGGACAGCGGCGCGGCCAGATCCGGTTCCTGGCCGCTTTTCAGCGCCCGTACTGCTTCACTAAGCATGTCGGAATATAGCTGGAAGCCGATTTCGGTCATCTCGCCGGACTGATTGTCGCCCAGCACTTCGCCGGCACCGCGAATTTCCAAATCGTGCATTGCCAGGTAAAAACCACTGCCGAGTTCTTCCATCTGCACAATCGCATCCAGCCGGCGCTGCGCCAGTTTGGTCAAGCCTTGCACGTCATTGACCAGCAGGTAGGCATACGCTTGATGGTGCGAGCGTCCGACCCGGCCGCGCAATTGGTGTAACTGCGCCAAGCCGAATTTGTCGGCGCGATGCATGATGATGGTGTTGGCAGTCGGCACGTCGATGCCGGTTTCGATGATGGTGGTGCAGAGCAGGATATTGAAGCGTTGCGCAACAAAATCGCGCATTACTTTTTCCAGGTCGCGCTCGTGCATCTGGCCGTGGGCGACGGCGATACGCGCTTCCGGCAGTAATTCTTCCAGCATCGCCAGACGGTTCTGAATCGTTTCAACTTCGTTGTGCAGGAAATATACCTGGCCGCCGCGTTTGAGTTCGCGCAGGCACGCTTCGCGCACCACGGAGTTATCTTCGCTACGCACGAAAGTCTTGATCGCCAGCCGCTTTTGCGGTGCGGTGGCGATGATCGAGAAGTCGCGCAAACCTTCCAGCGCCATGCCCAGGGTACGCGGGATTGGCGTTGCAGTCAGCGTCAATACGTCCACCTCGGCGCGCAGGGCTTTCAGCACTTCCTTCTGGCGCACGCCGAAACGGTGTTCTTCGTCGATGATGACCAAGCCCAGTTGGGAGAATATGACATCGTTCGATAGCAATTTATGGGTGCCGATCACGATATCGACGGTGCCGTCGCCCATGCCCTTGATCGCTTGCGTGATTTCCTTGCTGGTACGAAAACGTGACAGTTCAGCGATGCGCACCGGCCAGTCGGCAAAGCGGTCGGCGAAGGTTTGCGCATGCTGTTCGGCCAAAAGCGTGGTCGGCGCCAGAATCGCGACCTGTTTGCCGCCCATCACTGCCACGAACGCGGCGCGCAGCGCGACTTCGGTCTTGCCGAAGCCGACATCGCCGCAGATTAGTCGATCCATCGGACGCCCGGAGGTCATGTCGTCGATCACCGCCGTGATGGCGGCGGCCTGATCGGGGGTTTCCTCAAAGCCGAAACTTTCGGTAAAGGCTTCATAATCGTGGGCTGAATACGCAAACGCATGGCCTTGGCGCAATGCGCGCCGTGCATACAGATTCAATAGTTCGGCGGCGGTGTCGCGGATTTGCTGGGCCGCCTTATGTTTGACTTTTTCCCAATGGCCGGAGCCCAGCGCGTGCAGCGGCGCGTCTTCCGGCGAGGCCCCGGAATAGCGCGAAATCACGTGCAATTGCGACACCGGTACATACAATTTGGTGTCCTTGGCGTATTCCAGATGCAGGAATTCGGTCTCGCCTTCGCCCAAATCCATGCTGGTCAAGCCCATGTAGCGGCCGATGCCGTGGTTGATATGCACCACCGGATCGCCAATTTTGAGCTCCGACAAGTCGCGCACCATCGACTCGACTTGGGTTGTTCCTTCCTGCCTCTTCTTGCCGGCGCGACGGCCGGAGCCGGCGTATAGCTCGGTTTCAGTGATGAAGATCAGCTTGCCGGCGGCCGCATTCAGTTCGACATTCAGTTCAAAACCTGCGTGCAGAGGCGCGACACCCAACATCAGTTTGTCGCTGCCGGTGGCGAAATCGGCATAGCCATCGCAGACTGTCAGGCTCAGTGCGTATTCATTGAAATACTGCTGCAAGGTCTCGCGGCGGCCGTTCGATTCAGCGCAGATCAGCACGCGCTTGTCGGTTTGCAGCAGATAGGCGCGCAAGTTCACCAACGGATCGTCGGCGCGGCGATTGACTGCGATGTTCGGAATCGATGCCGACAGTTCGGATGCAGTATTGTTATCCTGCGCGCCAGGCGTGATGATCCAGCGGCCGAACGGCTTAACCTGGGTGAAGAACTGTTCGTTGCTCAGGAACAGGGTTTCCGGAGCCAGCAAAGGCCGCTCACGGTCGGATTTCAGGAATTTGTAACGCGACTGCGTGTCAGTCCAGAAGCGCTGGATCGCGCTATCAATGTCGCCGATTAGCGCAAAAGTGGTGTCTTTCGACAAATATTCGAACAGGGTCGCGGTGTCGTCGAAAAACAGCGGCAGGTAATACTCAATCCCGGCCGCAGCGATGCCATTGCCCATGTCTTTGTAAATAGCCGATCGGGACGGATCGCCCTCGAATTGTTCGCGCCAGCGGTTGCGGAAGGCGGTACGCGCCGCATCATCTAACGGGAATTCGCGCCCCGGCAACAGGCGCACTTCCTTGACCGGATATAAGGAACGTTGCGTATCGGCATCGAAAGTGCGGATGGTTTCAATCGTGTCGCCGAATAAATCCAGCCGATACGGCAGCACGGAACCCATCGGGAACAAGTCGATCAGGCCGCCGCGCACCGAATATTCACCCGGTGACATTACTTGTGATACGTGGTTGTAACCGGCCAGCGTCAACTGCGACTTCAAGCGCGCTTCATCCAGTTTTTCGCCCTGCTTGAAAAAGAAGGTGTAAGCCGCCAGAAAAGACGGCGGCGCCATCCGCAGCAGCGCCGTGGTGGCCGGCACGATCAGTACGTCGCACTGTCCATTCTGGATTTCATACAGCGTCGCCAATCGTTCCGACACCAGATCCTGATGCGGCGAAAACGCGTCATAGGGCAGAGTTTCCCAGTCCGGTAGCAAGTGGCAGCGTAGCGCGTCCGAACCCTGTTCTCCGAACCACGGAATTTCGACGCGCAGGCGCTGCGCGTCGCTGGCATTGGCGACCACGATGGCCAGCATGCGTCTTTCTGATTTCAGCGCAATTGCCGCCTGTGCCAATGCAAACGCATCGGCTGAGCCGTGCAAAGTCGGCAGAGCGAAACGATGGCCGGATTTGGGGAGATGTTTTATGAGATCAAAAGACATGCGGTAATGACAGGCAGTGTGTCATGAGAATCAAAGATTGCCGGTTTGGCAGGGTTTGATGATTAAAATCGGAGCCTGCATTATAGGGGAATCTGTGCAGGCAGTAGCAAAGTAGGACGCGCCATGCGCGCCATGCGGCCCTGCAAAATTGTTGCGGTTGCATTGGCGCGCATGGAGCACCAATGCATAGCCTGAACGCTTCAGCATATCTTTGAATGCTGTCAACCGAAGATATCCTGCTGCGTTCTTGGTACATACCGCTGCTAATGCGGATTTTAAAACTTGATTATTCGAAGGATTGAAAATGAAAAAATTACTTGGCATCGCTGCACTTATTCTGGCATTTTCACCGCTCGTACAAGCGCAGAACAGCGGCTCAGGACTGGCTGGTCATCCAGACGCACGCAACGATCGAAATGGGGCATCCAATTACTCCATGGCACCGATACATAATGATCGTATGGGCGCTAAACCGATGCGCCATGCGAAGCCTATGCATCCGGCGAAGCATCATCCGAAGCGCCATCCGAAACATCATCGTCGGGTTGTGTCGGCAAAATAATTTTCTACAACGGAATACCCAAAATACGCAGTTCGCTGCGTATTTTGCGTTTACGTGGGGTATTTTTAAGAACCTTAATATAACTATGCGCAAGATGGCATGAAAATTACTATACTCCACCTATAATTTATACAGGATCCTGCGCTGTCAACACGTTTCTGCGTCTGCTTGCATGACAACTTTTGCGTTGTTGTTGGGCTAGTTGTGCTTCCGCAATTCGGCCCTGCACCCGCAATATGACAACCAGTATTTTCCAGCCCAAGTCGTAGTGGGGAAAAGCGTGCGTCAAGCGGCGCGCAATTGTTTCCGCTGCGCCATAACGTGCGCTTTGATAGTGTGCCAGCAACAGATGGATTTCCCTGCTGCCTGGGACGTGCCCGCAGCCCAGCGCCATTTTCCACGGCCATCGCGGCCGCTTTGCGGTATAGCAGGGATTAGGCGGCCTGGCACTCTTGATGCCGGCGGGAATTTGTCGCGCTGACTGGATCCCTGGCGCTGCTTGCGGTGCTGTCGATGTCGCTGCTGTTGGTGCGTCCGGTGTGGGTAGCGCAGACTGCGGTTTGCCGATCTGAATCAGTGCGTCGATATAACACAGCCAATATTGCCCTTGGGTCGAGGACGACTGGGATTGTTTGATGGCGTGGTACCAGCTTTCAGCCTCGTGCCATTGGCCGGACTGGCAATACGCAATCGTTTGTTGAATCGCCTGCTCCAGCGACATTGCAGGTTTTTGCTGGGGAAATACAAAGTTGGGCATGGCAAGTAGGTACGATCGGGGAAGCGGCATTATCCTCGAAACTGCAGCCGGGAGGGGCGGGCAAGTTGCTGCAGAAGATGACTGATAATGGATTCTTGGGTTTTTATATAGCTGACTACTTATTTGATTTCACCATCAATCGTGCGCTTTGTCGGCTACTTTTTCACGCCTACGATTGACGGTTAAATAGAATCAAGCGTCCTGAGGGGCGGCTTGCATGAAAGCTGTATGCATATCATTGCCGGCAATCGCTTCGAACTCGGCACGGCTTTTACCGCAGGCAGTTTGTAAGCGATCAATCAGGTCGCAAAAGGAGAAGTTATGATGCAAGTCGAGTTGCACCGCGCGTTTTGACAGTGATAATTGGCACAGAGTGTCATCATTGCTTTTGGCCGTATAAACAATCCGGTTGAAACTGCCGCTTGCACCGCTCCACCACATTCTCGAATCAAAGACGGAATAGAGTCGCTTCATTACCGGAGCAAGATCATCGGCATCGCCCCAAAGGTTCGATACCAGAACGCCATCGCGGTTTAGCACGGTGTTGCACAACCGATAAAATGTTTCAGTGCTCAGGGATGGTGCAAGGCCGTCAGCGGTAAAACCATCGTGCAAGATGATGTCTACTTTATGATCCATGCCGGCCAGATAATCGGCAGCATCGGCATGCACAATCTGAAAGCGCGTGTCGTTGTCTGGAATGCCGAATTTACCCCGGAGATTGATGACGTCACTATCGAGTTCAAGCACGGTAATGCGGCTTGCCGGTAGCTTGCGATAGCAGTATTTGGCAAGGGAACCGCCGCCCAGTCCAATCATCAGAATATGTTGCGGCTCTGGATTAAAGAGTAGGAAAGCCATCATCGTTTGCGTGTAACTCAGCAACAGATCGTCCGGCGCGGAAATGCGCATCGCGCTTTGAATGAATCTGCCGTCAAAGTGCAAAGTGCGCATATCGCCGTGATCGAAAGTAAAGGGCTTGCCTTCGCTTTTATGCAGGTCATCTTCAAAGCGGTTGGGAAGGGTGATGTCGTCATCGCGACTTGAATTTTTCATAGTAATAACTTGATAAGCGTGAGCGATTGTTTATGTGCGCCATTAGGTCGGGCTAGCGCAATTGTACGCGGACAGTCGCGGCAGATTTCACGTCAGGACGCTAAGGCTCCTTGCAATAAATTCTTTCGATGAGGATCTTGGCCGCTTTATTTGACTAGCGGCCGGATACTGGAAAATCCCCCATCTATAGACCAGACTTGGCCGGTGACACGATCCGCTTTTTCCGAAAGTAGCCAGAGCATTAATTCTGCCACGTTGTCGGACGTTCCGATACCTGGTAAGGGATACTGGCGGGCCGCACCCTCGCGTGCCGCATCGCTACTCAGAATCCGGGCAGAAGCCGGTGTATCGAGGATGCCGGGCGCGACGGCGTTGACACGGATGGCGGATGACGCATAGGTTGCCGCTGCACCGCGCACCAATCCTTCTAGTCCGGCTTTGGCTGCGGATACTGCCTCATGGTTAGGCGTGCCAATGCGGGCGGCAGCGGATGACACCAGCACCGCAGAACCGGGGCTGTTGGCTTCCCGCAATGCACCGACGAAAGCCGCCAGTGTGTGAAAAGCGCTAATCAGATTTGCGCTCAGGCAAGCATCAAAGTCTGCCTCGGACGTGCGATGCAAGGCTCCCAGCCGAATATTGCCAACGCAATGCGCCAGTGCCGTTGGCAACAATTGATGGTCTTTGGCAACCTCGAAAATGTTGCGCGCTCCCGCAACGGTTGAACAGTCGGTCACGATCTGCAAGTGCTTGTCGCCATAGCATTGCGTCAAGCGCGCACCATCTCGGCTCGTCAGGATCAGTTTCCAACCCGCTGCGCTCAGTTTGGCCGTCATCGCTTGGCCCAGCCCGCCTGCAGCGCCGGTGATCAGTGCTATTTTATCCATGGTAAATCCTTAAAATGATAATTTTTCAAAAGAGCAAACCCGCATAGCTGTGTATTGGATGAGAAATTCAAGTTGATCGACCTACACCTTCCTTCAAATGCAAATACAGGTTAAATGATATATTGTCCAAGACAAAAATGCTTGAGAAAGCGAACCTCTTGCAGTTGTCATGGATGCATTAAAGGTGTTTTTTGGTTCTTTTCTGATCCTATTTCAACTCTCCATTGGTAGCCATTTCATGACACATTCATTGCGCACTGCGAGTAGATTCACATTAAAGGGGCTATTGCAGGCATCCCTGCTGAGTCTTTCTGCCTGCTCCACAGCGCCGCCCGACGGCATGACTGCAGTTACCCCGTTCGACATCAACCGTTATGTTGGTAAGTGGTACGAAATAGCCCGATTGGACCATGTATTTGAGCGTGGCTTGAGTGATGTCAGCGCGACTTACCGCCCGCAACCGGATGGCAGTGTGGAAGTCATCAATCGCGGTTATGACAATAAAAAGAAAAAGTGGAGCCAGGCCGACGGACGGGCCGTGTTCACCGGAGATGCCAACATTGCTTCTCTGAAGGTTTCTTTTTTTGGACCTTTTTATGGCGGCTACCACGTGATAGCTCTGGACCAGAAAGAGTACCGCTGGGCCATGGTAGTGGGGCCGAACCGTGATTATTTATGGATATTGGCCAGGGACAAGCAACTTTCAGCAGAGATTCGCGCACAACTGCTACGTCAAGCCGAACAACTGGGGCTCAATACCCAAGCGCTGATTTGGGTCAAGCAAACTCGTACTGAGGAAAAATAACCATGACTGCGCAGACCACACTGCAACTTAATCCGAATAAACTTTTGCGCAGCAAATGGACTGCTACCATTCCAGGCAACAAGGAGAAACATTTTATTGTTACGAAAGTGATCGCGCCGGCGCTGCCGGCCACGCAGATTGAGACCATAGAATTGGAAGCCATTTACTCCGGCCGTAGTTTTACTTTGCCTTGGCGTGCTCTGACGGACAGCAGACAATGGTTGCAAGGCTGGCAGTGAAAGGCATCCTGCCACGATACAAAAAAACATATCTACCGACTAAAATATGCGCACAATGCGGATTGCCATTTACTTGGCGCAAAAAGTGGGCGCGGGAGTGGGATGCGGTTAAATATTGTTCTGAGCGTTGCCGTGGGCTAAGGAGCAAAGCATCAGCATAACGGCTGTCTGCGCAATCAGATGCATTCTGGGCGACCAAATGCACTTTGAAAATTAATCGGAACTCAATCCAATGAAGCAAGCTCGCCATTTCGCCCTGATTCCTGCCGCTGGGGTTGGTACTCGCATGGAAGCTGACTGCCCCAAGCAATATTTGCCGCTTGCCGGCCAACCGATGCTGCGCCACACAGTGGCTGCTTTCTTGAACAGCCCCTTGATTACGCGCACCTTTGTAGTGGTTAGCCCGGATGATGCATATATTGCGGATGTGCTGGGTGCATTGACTGGCGTGACCATATTGCGTTGCGGCGGTGCGACGCGCAAGGCGTCTGTGCTGAACGGCTTGCAGGCGCTGCGCGATCAACTTTCTGCTCACGACTGGGTATTGGTGCACGATGCAGCCCGTCCCGGTTTGACACCGGTCTTGATCGCAAAATTGATTACCGCTATCGGCGATAACCCAGTCGGTGGCCTGCTGGCGCTACCGGTAGTCGATACCGTCAAGCGGGTGGAAGCAGGTCGGGTACAGACGATTGCGCGTGACGGTTTGTGGCTGGCGCAAACGCCGCAGATGTTCCGTTACGCATTACTGGAGCGCGCCTTGCGCGAAGTGGGAGATGTCACTGACGTCACTGACGAAGCCAGCGCAATCGAAGCCATCGGCCAGACGCCGTTATTGGTGGAAGGTCATGCCTGCAATCTGAAGGTGACACGGCAAGAGGATATTTCTCTGGCGGCGTTATTTTTATCCGCTGGATTGTAAAAATACATACTACTTATCGTATTTTTACGATAACTATTAATCATATGCGGTAATAGGCATATTTTTTATGATACTCCCTATTTTATTAACTATTTTAGAGCAGCGTAATAATGACTAATCCAATCCCATTCCGTATCGGCCAAGGCTATGATTGCCATGCGCTGGTGCCCGGCCGCGCACTCATCATTGGCGGCGTGACTATTGCGCACAAGACCGGTTTGCTCGGTCACTCTGACGCTGATGTGCTGTTGCATGCGATTATCGATGCCTTGCTGGGCGCCGCCGGCTTGGGCGATATCGGCCGCCATTTTCCCGATACCGATGCACAGTTTGCCGGTGCCGATTCGCGCTTGCTGCTGCGCGAGGCGCTTAAACGGGTCGCGGCGGCCGGTTATGCGGTTGGTAATCTGGACGCCACCATCATCGCGCAAGCGCCGAAAATGGCGCCGCATATCGCGCAGATGGCCGTGAATCTGGCCGAAGATTTGGGCGTAGCAGCGGGGCAGGTCAACATCAAGGCCAAGACCAACGAGAAGCTCGGCGCTCTGGGTCGGGAGGAAGGCATCGCGGCGCAGGCAGTAGTATTGATTTATTGCTGCCAAACGCAGTAAGCGCAGTTGCGATAAATCTTCCCAGTCGCTTGAAATTTTGGTTAAATGCTGACAAGCCGGTATGCGAGGTATTGAAGCCATTCTATTAAAATCACTACTGTTGCAGCCACACCACCACGACCGAGGACATCATGAATACAAATAGCCTGAAACAGACACTAACAAGGCTGCATGCCAATCTGGAGACAGCCGAAAACGTCGATCCCGAGCTGAAGGAAATCCTGCGGGTACTGGACAATGACATCCATAAATTGTTGGAGAAAGACACAACGGACACCACCATCACAGACGAGTTGATAGATCGCTCGCAAGCCATTTCAGCCCAATTTGCTGCACGGCACCCGCAACTGGAACCGATCCTGAGGGAGTTGGGCCAAATCCTGAATCGCATGGGTATTTGAGAACACGCACAACGTGGTTTGAAAAAACGCTTTACGGCGTTCCTGCAAGCCGCCATTTTTAACTTGAAAAAGGAGCACCGAATGTCAAATGAAGGCTACCACGAACCGATCGACAAACTCACTGCGCCAACCATGGACATGCACCGCGCCCTTACTTCGCTGATGGAAGAACTAGAAGCAGTGGACTGGTACAACCAGCGTGTCGATGCCTGTACCGATCCGCAACTCAAGCTGATCCTGGCGCACAATCGCGACGAAGAAAAAGAGCATGCTGCGATGATCCTGGAGTGGATCCGTCGCCGCGACCCGAAAATGGATCATGAATTGCACGATGCACTGTTCAAAGCCGGCCCGATTACCGGCCAGCACCAAGACCCGGAAGGCTGAGTTAAAAAGTATAAATTCTTCCGGCGGAGGGCCGGAATTCCAGATAGATACGGCGTCTTTAAAAAATAATTCTGATCGCCAGTCCCCGGCCATCCTTGCCGCGACTTAATTGCAGTTGGCCGCCGTGGCGCTTGATAATACGTTGCACAATTGCCAGCCCCAAGCCGGCACCGTTAGCTTGTCCACGGGCGGTATCCATGCGGGTAAACGGCCGTAGCAGGCGATCGATTTCCGCATCCGGCACACCGGCGCCGTGATCGGTGATTTCCAGGATCGATTTTCCGCTGTCAAGGTAACTATGGATATCGATCTCGGCGATGTCTGTGCCGGCCGTCTTGCCATAGCGGCGCGCATTTTCTATCAGATTGTTAACAACGCGTTTGAGATCGGTTTGATTGCCTGTCACTTGCATTGGGTTACTGATTCGGGGCCTGATGTTTACGTCGGGCAAGCGTTCTGCTTGCCCGATGCAGTCGTGCAACAGGGCGGATAAATCGACCGAAGAAAAGCTATTGGCATCTGCCGGCCTGGCGTAATCGAGAAATTGCCCAATGATGGCGTCCATCTGGGCAATGTCGTCCGACATGCCCTGCCTGGCTTCGGCAGACAAAGGCGCCATCTCGATTTCGAGTTGCATTCTGGTGATTGGCGTGCGCAGATCATGCGAAATGCCGGCCAGAATCACGGCGCGATCCGATTCGATCTGATTCAGGTCATCGACCATCTGGTTGAAGCTGCGGTTGGCTTCCCTGATTTCAGTTGGGCCTTGTTCCGGCAGCGGCGCCATTTGCTTGCCTTTTGCGATGGCGCGGGCAGCGGCGGTCAATCTGGCCAGCGGTTGGTTGATCAGGCCGGAGATGAAAAGCGCGCCCAGCAGAGATAATCCAAAGACGCTGGCGCCCCAGCCCAGCAATTGCAGATTGGTGAAATTTTCGATGCGGTCCCTTTCCAGCATGAGCCAGTACGCATCGTCTTCGATACTAAAACTGATCCAGAAACCGGCAACGTCATTGACATCACCCGCGAAACGGGTGTTCTGGCCCAGCGTACCGCGAATGTTTTCTTGCAGCGCGAGTCCGATTTCGCTATCGGGAACGGGTTCCACCCGGTCGCTGCGCTCAAGCGGATAGATGCGAATGCCTTCATTGCTGGCCAGGTCGAACAGCAATTCGCGTCGCAAATCGGGAGCTGAATGGGTCAACGCCGCGCGCGTGATGGTGACGATGGAAACCACTTGGGCAGCCAGTTGGCGGGCGCGAGGCTCGCGTTCGAGCAGGCGGTAAGAGCTGATCCAGACCGTCATGCTGGTCATCATCAAAATCGCCAGCAGCAGAAAAGTGCGCCAGAACAAGCCGCTGTGCAGCCAGTTGAACCGTTTATCGGTAAGGTGCATCGATCTTGCCGGGCGCGCTAGCGCGGCTGGCCTTCGGGAATGAATACATATCCCAAGCCCCAGACAGTCTGGATGTACAGCGGATTGGATGGGTCCGGCTCGATCAGCTTGCGCAGGCGCGAAATCTGGACGTCGAGGCTGCGATCGAACGCTTCATATTCGCGGCCGCGCGCCATTTCCATCAGCTTTTCGCGCGATAGCGGTTGCCTGGCGTGGCGGGCAAAGACTTTCAGCACTGAGAATTCGCCGGTCGTGAGCGCAATTGTTTCGCCATTCTTCTTCAGCGAGCGGGTTGCCAAGTCAAGTACGAAACTGCCGAATTCGAAGGTTTGCGGGGTGCCGGATGGCGCGCCCGGGATCTCGTCGGGGCCTTTGCGGCGCAGCACCGCGTTAATGCGCGCCACCAGTTCGCGTGGGTTGAACGGCTTGGGCAAGTAATCGTCAGCACCCATTTCCAGGCCGATGATGCGATCGATATCCTCGCCTTTGGCGGTCAGCATGATGATTGGTGTGTCGTCGCCGGCGCCGCGCAGTCGGCGACAGATCGAAAGCCCGTCTTCTCCCGGCAGCATCAAGTCAAGCACCAGCAGATCGTAGCGCTCGCGCAGCCATAACTTGTTCATGGCTGTGGCGTGTTCGGCCGTGACAACGTGAAAGCCTTGCTCAGTCAGGTAGCGGCGCAGCAGATCGCGCAGCCGAATGTCGTCGTCCACTACCAGGATTTTGGACTGATGGGCATTGTTGGTTTGTGTGCTGGTCTGGGTATGCGGTGGCATGGTGGAGTTTATTTTATTCATGTTGCATGGTAACGTCGGAAAGGTACTATGAAAATGCAAATTCACCAGGCATTACAAACAGTTACATACTTTACCGTATGGCGCTTAGAGCCAGGGGAAAAGCGGCCTACACTGGAATTCATGCGGCAAAGTCAAGTCGGCAATCTGAAAGAAATCGTAATGAAGATACCATGCAAAAGCATTTTTCTCGCACTACTGCTACTGGCAGGAGCGGCGAGCGTCTACGCCGACCCGGGCCAAGGGCGGGCGCGGGCAGAGCGCCAGCAGGATCAGGCACAGCAAAGATATGAAGCGGAGCGTGACGCCCAGCGTGGAGTCCGTAGCGAGCAGAATGGGTCTGATGCGAATGGGCACGCACCGTCAAGGAATAATAGTCGCTTGTCGCCGGAAGAGCGTAGCGCACTGCGCCGCCAGATCAATGAAGCTGGGCAGGATATTTATTCCGGCAAATACAGGCGGTAATGTAATAAGTCGTTAAATTTCAGCATTAAACATTTTGCTCAAACCCCGCTGATCTTGCCGCGCGCACGCTTGAGGATGCCATGCGTGGCTTTGCTATCGAGGCGCTTGCGTTGCGAACTGCGGGTCGGCTTGGTTGGCCTGCGATGTTTCGGCAGCACCGCCACACTGTCGACCAGTTCCTGCAAGCGCTGCATTGCCTCTCCCTTGTTTTTCTCCTGGCTGCGGTGCGTCTGCGCCTTGATGACAACCACGCCATCTTTGGTGATGCGTTGATCGTTCAACTTCTGTAAGCGTTCTTTGATGTGCTCCGGCAGCGATGACGTCGCAATGTCGAAGCGCAGGTGAATTGCGCTCGATACCTTGTTGACGTTTTGGCCGCCGGCACCTTGGGCGCGGATCGCGCTGATCTCGACTTCGTGCTCGACTATGGTGATGGCGGGTGTGTGCATGGTGTTTTAGACGCTGTTTTTTTGTAACTATTTAGCTGGCATGGCAATTAAGAACGAAATAGTACGACTTTGGAGCGCACCCGGGCGCGATCAATGGATGCAGTCTTGAGACTGCTTTCGCGCCCAGGTGCGCTCCTGCAAAACCCGCTTCTGTTTTGACGTTTCGCATAGTGCATTAAAGAATTAGTTTTAAATAAATATACTATGGAGTATTTTACAAGTGTCCCAGAAATAATGCGGTAATGAGTCTATTTTATGCTGTACAACGTCCAGTATTATTAATATGAGCGGCCGTGAGAAGGTTTTGGCGTGCAAATGGTCTGAGGTTTACTGGATGATTTGGTAGCAAGGCGTGTATTTCTTCCCCGGTAATTTCATCCGGTGTTGCTCCACAAAGGATGTCAGCAGCCCATCCATTGATGTCATGATGGCGGCGTCGCCGTGAATTTCGAAGCGGCCGTGGCGTTCAATGGTGCGGATTCCATCATCCTTGACATTGCCGGCCACGATGCCGGAAAAAGCGCGTCGCAGGTTAGCCGCTAATAGATGGCTAGGCTGATTTTTGTGCAACTCCAGACTGCGCATGGCGTCGTGAGTGGGCATAAACGGCCGCTGGAATTCGGCATCGATTTTCAATAGCCAATTGAAATAGTAGGCATCCCCTTTTTCCTTGCGGAATTCGCGCACTTGCTTGATTCCCGCCAGCATTTCCTGCGCCACGCCGACTGGATCGTTAATCATGATTTTGTAACGCTGTTGCGCCGCACTGCCCAGCGTGTCGCCGATGAACTGGTCGATTTGGCGGAAATAATCTGCCGATTTTTCCGGGCCGGTGAAGATCAGCGGAAACGGAATCGCCGCATTGTCGGGATGCAGCAGGATGCCCAGGATGTACAGGATTTCTTCTGCCGTGCCGGCGCCGCCGGGAAACACCACAATCCCATGTCCGGCACGCACGAAAGCTTCCAGCCGCTTTTCGATATCGGGCATGATGACCAGGTCGTTGACAATCGCGTTGGGGGCCTCGGCCGCGATGATGCCCGGTTCGGAAATGCCGATGTAGCGGCCGCTATGGATGCGCTGCTTGGAATGGCCGATGGTGGCGCCCTTCATTGGCCCTTTCATCGCGCCGGGGCCGCAACCGGTGCAAATGTCGAGATGGCGCAAGCCCAATTGATAGCCGACTTTTTTGGAATAATCGTATTCTTCGTGGTTGATCGAGTGGCCACCCCAGCACACCACCAGTTGCGGATTGATTAACGGGCGCAAAATATTAGCGTTGCGCAATACGTGAAAGACCGAATCGGTGACGCCATCCGCACTACTCAGATCGAATTTCGGGTTGTCATGGATTTCGTCGTTGACATAAATTACGTCGCGCAGCACGGCAAACAGATGGTCGTGAATGCCCTTGATCATTTTGCCGTCGACAAAGGCCATCGCAGGGGCGTTCATGACGTTCAGTTTGATGCCGCGCTCGCGCTGGATAATGCTGATGTCGAAAGATTGATAACGCTCCAGCAATTCCTTGCCATTATCAACATCGCTGCCGCAGTTCAGTACCGCCAGCGAACAGTTGCGAAACAGCGTGTATAGGCCGCCATGACTGGTGTCGAGCAGTTTATTGACTTCGGCCTTGGACAAGACTTCCAGGCGACCTTCCGGTGAAATTTGGATATTGACGACTTCGTATTCCATAAACGTGTGAATTCCCAAGGTGAAATGTGCGTTGCTGACGAGTATTGAAAAAATCATTACTTTACTGATAAATCGGCGATACGTTTTGTTTTGCCGTAATTCTTGCATTGCAGGGCCGCTTCAGCGCACCATTGCGAACCGCGAACCAAGCAATCATCACCAACAGGATGCCCGATGCCCAAGCCATTCAAGACCTATTTCGACGATTTAATCTACTTGTTGGAAGAGGCTGGCGGAAAACCGTTCATTCAGCGTCAGGGCGACCTGTTATCCCTGCATTTTAACGGGGTCGCGATCCAGAGTGAAATGCGGGTCTCGGCACCGGATGAATTGGTGTTCAGTTATACCCGCGCCATGATGGGGTTCCTGCTGTTTCAGCCAATGCCAAAGCACTTGCTGATGGTCGGGCTGGGCGGCGGCTCGATGGTCAAGTTCTGTTATCGCTATTTGCCCGATACCCGTATCACTGTGCTGGAACTGGACGCCGACGTGATTGCGCTGCGCGACCAATTTTTGATTCCACCTGATGATGCGCGCTTGCGGGTCATCCATGCTGATGCAGCAGTCTTCATGGAAAGTGCTGCGCAGGATATCGATGTGTTGCTACTGGACGGTTTCGGCGCGGAGGGCTTGCCGCCGGAGTTATGTTCGGCGCATTTTTATGCGGCCTGCCGGCGCGCGCTCAATCCGCACGGTGTGCTGGTTGCCAACATCATCGATCGCGACCTCCAGTTGCCATTTTGCATGCAATGCCTGCATGCAGAGTTCGATTTGCGGGTTTGCTGGTGCCGCGCCGAAGGCGGCGGTAACCGGATTGTCTTTGCCATCAATGGTGGCGAGGATGACGTTAATGAATGCCAACATGATTTTCGACCACAATTGCTGCAAAGGGCTGAAGCCAGCAGTCTGCGTACCCAACTGGATTTGCCGCAATTGGTTGCACGTCTGCGGTGTCGTTGTTTATCAAGATAGATGTCCCTGCGAGCGGGACCGCGTGGATTTGAGTCTGTAACGGAAGGTTTTCAACTGCAATACGAGCACCCGAATCGGCGCTTGCATCAAATTCGTTTGATTGGCGGGTAAAGACGACGAATTGAAAATAATTGGCTCAGTGAGAGCGTCCAGCAAAGATCGAGTTGATAAGGCTTTCATGGACAAATATCTTTGCAACCGCTTTACTGATACCGGACTTCCCCATATCGGAATTTTCCTGAACGATGTTCAACGGAAGACGGCGAAGCGAGAAAATGAATATGGAGTCACCGCCACGTATTTGCCCGGACACTTCAGGGCCTACATGGTCAAGCTGAATCCATTTCTCGGGGCACCTCAAAGGTGCTGGTAACCGGTGTGAAATGCCGTCATAAAAAAACACTTATGCACAAATAATGCAAGCATAAAAATATTTAAATATTTTTTTTACTCTTCAATTCGATTTTCCAAGTAGTTGATTTTAAATGTTTTTTTTATTGCAAACGGATTAAGCATTTTATTGAAACCCGCGTAATTGCTTGCGCCGCGGCCTGTCAAGGGGGAGTTATCCACAAAGTTATCCACAGTTGTTGTGGATAGTTTAAAAACCTCTTATGAAACCGCTAGTTAGCGTATTTCGGGATGAATTACATTAAGTTTATATTGCGTTATTTCCTGTTTTGGATTTTTCTCCTCCCTTGACTTCTTGGGTTATCAGGGGTGCTGCTAGCGGGAATTTATTTTCATTTTTTTAACTCGGCGTAGCCAGTTTCAGCCCGATGATACCGATGATAATCAGCGCCACGCTAATGAGCTTGGCGGGGTTTGCCGGCTCATCCAGCAATACGATGCCGAGGATCACCGTACCGACCGCACCGACCCCGACCCACACTGCGTAAGCGGTTCCCACTGGTAGCGATTTCAGGGCGATACCCAGTAAGCCGAAGCTAATCAACATCGCCACCACAGTGCCGATACTGGGCCACAGACGGGTGAAGCCTTCGGTGTATTTAAGCCCAATTGCCCACACAATTTCAAACAGCCCTGCCAGAACCAGAATAATCCAGGCCATTGTTCACTCCATTCTTGATAAATGGGGCCGTCCCCGAGCGGTAATGGAGCGCTGAGGTCGTCCTCATTTCCATTTATGCGGCCATAGCCGCAGCAAAGATTATTGCACTCTCTTATTGATGCTCAGAATGGCCGAAGCATGGTGTGTTGTTTTCCCATTTTACGGGCTCCTGGCATGAACATGGAGCATAGATTACAAAACTGTAATCTTGTTGTCATGTTCTCGTTTCCTTCTTTTTCTTACACTAGGCTGCTGGAACTTGCACTCCATTGATATTTATTACTGTCTTGGAAGAACCCAATGAAAGATACAAAACACTTCACAACCCGGCGCGCCTTTATTGCTGCTGCCGGTTTTGGCGGCGTCAGCCTGTATGGATTATGGGCTGCCTATGGCGCCGCCCCTGGACCGCTGGCATTGCTCGGACTGGACGGCGCACGCAATGAAACCCATGCCGAAGGCGCTGCTCAGCCCCAAGTCAAGCTGTCAGAAGGTGGTCATGGCGGTCATGGCGTTGCTGCCAAGGGCCCCAGTCCCGAAGAGTTCAGCCGCATGAGCGCTGAATTCAGTGAACGCTTCCGCCTGCCCGACGGTAGCGTGTACCCGCGCCGGCTAGAAGTTGCGCCAATCCGTAATAACGATCCGCACGCCGGGCATGGCACCATGCAAGATATGGCGATGGGCTCCGCCGGACAGGGCATTGCCCTACCAGCAGCGGTTGATAGCCAGCCGATCGAGGTGCTCATGACTGCAGGCAAGTGGTACTACCAGCCCAACATCCTGCGCCTGGATATGGGGCAGCCTTATCGTTTCAGGATGATGGCGCTGGACGTTTCCCACGGTGCGTCGATCCAGTTCGGCAACGGTGCACGCATGATGCGTCTGCTGCCGGGGCGACTCACCGAGACCGAGCTCACATTTCAACGCCCTGGGCGCTATCTGATGTACTGCACTGTTTATTGCGGTGCCGCTCACGACATGATGCAAGCAACCATTGAGGTAGCATGAAATGACCCACACCCCCACAACCACATCCACTTACATTGAACGTTTTATCACTCTGCCGGCGCATGACCGTCGTCTGCTCAAGAGCATGGTTGCAGTCGCGCTGTTGGCACTAGCGATAGGCGTACTGGCCGGCCTGACTACCGCGCTGGTGCGCGGCGGCTTGTTGGATCTTTCGCTGAACACGGGCTACCGCGCTCTGACCGTACACGGCCAGAGCATCTTCTTCTACTGGCTGTTCACCGCGCAGGCGGCGTTGTTGTTGGGCTTTGCCGCTACCGAACACAGTGGCGGACTGGCTTTGCCGCGCCTGGCGTGGAGCGGCTTCGCGCTGATACTGGTGGGCTTGGGCTTGAGCATGGCAGGTTCGTTCATGGGCACGCCGCTGCTCTACAACGGCGCGCCCGAACTGGCTGCCGACAACCCAAGCGCCTTGCTTGTTTTCAACCTGGGTTACCTATGTCTGGCCTTGGGATTGATGGCTCTGCCGGCTTCAGCCATTGCGACTTTGCTGAAGCCGCGCTGGCAGGGTCAACAGGATCGACTGAGCGCCATCGGATTTGCCTTGTTCGCTTGGGCCGGGTTTCTGATGGTGACGGGATTTGCTGCCTTGTACACCTTTGCGCCTGGTGTCTTGTGGGTACTGGGTGTCGGGCCCTTTCCGGCCAATCACGGCACCCGCTGGCACATCGTGTTTCACAACATGCATTACCTGCCGCTGATGGCGACGGTGATCCTCTGGTACGTGCTGATGCAAACTCTTACAGGAGTCAAATCGGTGTTCGGCGAGCGTTTCTCAAAGATCGTTTTCTCCATGTACCTGATATTTGTGCCACCTACCTCGCTTTACCACATGTTTCTGGAACCGAATTTACCCAAGATGGTTCAAGTGGGCGGGTCGATTTTGTCCCTGTTCGTCAGTGTGCCCACGATCACCGCTTTTCTCATCATCGTGGCGTCATTGGAAGTACACGCCCGCGCTCAAGGTGGCCGCGGCTTGTTCGGCTGGATCCGTCTGCTGCCGTGGCGTCACCCAGCCATGGCCGCCATGGGCGTGGCCGTGTTGAGCATGGGATTGGGACTGGTGTTTGCCTTTGTGCTGATTCAAGCCCAGCTTGCGCCGCTGCTGTCGGACACTTTCTTTGTGCCGGGTTATTTCCATTTTTTCACTGTCGGTACGGTGAGTATGACGTTGCTGGCGGCCTTGTCAGTCGTGCTGCCAGCCATTGGCGGGCGTCCGCTGTGGCGTCCCGATCTGTTGCGCTGGATGCCCTGGCTGGCATTTGCAGGCTTGCTGGTGTTCGGTGCCGCCGGCATAACGGCCGGCTATCTGGGCGTACCGCGTCGGGTGATGGATGTGACTTACCAGAATTTGGCGCCAGCTTTGTGGCAAGGCCTGATGATGACCGTCGCTATTGGCGGGAGCATCATGGCAGTGGCTCTGACCGCCTTCGCTGCGGGTATTGCTGCGTCCTTGTGGCCCGGGCGGCAGATAACCGTGTCATCGACGGATGGCCTGACGGTGTCGTGGGGTGACAGTGCGGCGCCCGCAGGGCTCAAAGCCTGGGTCGGTCCCATTTCCGTGCTGGTGATTGTGATCGCGATGTACGCTTTCTCGGCGATTGGCTTTGAACTGATGCAAGCACTCCCGGTAACCGTCGTTGGCGGCGCTGCCGGTCATTGATTCTCAAGGGGTAAATACATGAATGAAGATTTTTGGCTGATCGTTCCGATCGCCATCGTCTGGGCGCTGCTCGGACTGGCCTATGCCCTGGTACCTTGGGCCGACATGATTGGTTATGCCTGGGTATGGGGTTTTGGCTCCTTGCTGTTTCTGTGTCTGGCCGGCTTGTTGCTTTGGCGCAGGCCACTAGGCGCACATAACATCCGTGATGCGTTGTAAAGTAGGATTGCGTCAACCGTGACGCAAAGGAATTCTGGCGCGTATCTGGTTGATGTTTGGCATGGCTTGCCGCATTGCGTGTGCTATTTTGTAGTTTTGCGGGGCCTGTCATGAACCAATTTTTCGGGATGTGCGTATGGAAACCGAACTGAAACTATTGCTGGACCCGGCTGGCGTGGCGCTTTTTCGACGGCATTCTTTGCTGCGCCGGTATGCGCTTGCCAAGCCCACCACGCAACAACTTACCAGCACTTATTTCGATACGCCGGATGGTTATTTCAGGCGACACGGTGCCGGATTGCGGGTGCGCAGCGTCAACCGCCAGTGGATACAGACCCTAAAGGCAGACGCTCAGGTGGCGGCCGGCCTGCATCAACGTGAAGAGTGGGAATCTTCTGTGACTGGCGGATTTCCCGATCTCACGGCTTTGGCCGATCTGGTCGGACGGCACAGTAAATGGGGCCGGAGGTTGCTCGGTAGCGATTTAAGTTCACAACTGGTGCCGATTTTCATTACTAAATTTCGCCGCACGCTGTGGCAATTGCGCCTGGCGCACGGGGAAGAGGTCGAACTGGTGCTCGATCAAGGCGCGGTGGTACATGCAGCAACAAGCTTGCCGATTAGCGAGATCGAACTGGAACTCAAATCCGGCGCAGCGGCCGGGCTGTTTGAATTTGCTCTGGAATTGCAACAAACGCTGCCGTTGCGTGTTGGTAATATCAGCAAGGCCGGGCGCGGTTATGCGTTGCTGATGCCGCAAGCGCCAACAGTGGCGATGGTGGTGCCCCTGATGCTGGCTTCAGACTTGAACGTAGAGCAAGGCTTGCAAGCGATAGTCGGTAATTGCCTGGCGCAAATCCAGGGCAATGAGGATGGGGTCAAGCTGGGTAGCGACCCGGAAAGCGTGCACCAGATGCGCGTCGGCCTGCGTCGATTGCGTTGCGCAATTGGATTATTTACCCAAATTGTGCCTTGCCCTGCGGGGCTGTTAGCTGAATTGAAATGGCTGTTGGGCGTATTGGGTGCCGCGCGCGACTGGGAAGTTTTTTCTGGAATGCTAAGACATTCCGGCCCAGTTCCGCTGCCGGAGGCGCTACTGCAGACGGCGCATACGCTGGCGCAACGGCATCGGCATCAGGCTGAGTTGGCCCTGAGTTCGGTGCGCTATGCAGCTTTTCTGCTGGCTATCGGCAGTTGGCTACATAACGCGCAGGCGCTGCAGGGCGATCGAACGTGGGCACTGCCGTTGCCTGATTTTGCGGCAAATACGCTGCAGCAATGCCGTAAAAAAATGCAAAAGCGCATCAAACGGTTGCGGCGGCTACGATCACAAGATGATCTGTCTCAAGCGCGCCATCGAGTGCGCATTGCGGCCAAGAAATTACGTTATGCCAGTGAGTTTTTCCAGTCGCTGTACCGGCCCGGGCCGATGCACGCGTATCTCAAGGCTCTATCAGGCTTGCAGGATCGATTAGGCCGGCTTAATGACATTGCGGTAGCCGACCGTTTGTTGCAGCAATTGGCGCACGGCCATCCTGAGCTGGCTTTCAGCGCCGGCCTGACTCAGGGTTATCTCGATGCGCGCACTGAACGGCAGATTCGTATCTTGGGTCGGCACGGGCGGCGCTGCATGCAGGCTAAAATCCCTATTTTGCAATGACTGCAAAATCAGTTATTTTTTTACCTACGCCTAGTTTCAGCATCAGCCTCAGTTAAAAGGAAAAGCATGTCCGATTCCCTGCATATCGTCTGCCCGCATTGCGATGCAGTCAACCGCGTTCCGGCGGACAAACTCAACGCGCAACCCACCTGCGGCAAGTGCCAGAAACCGTTGTTCGCAGCACAACCGCTGGAGCTCGATAGCGCCCGTTTCATACGGCACATCACGCGTAATCAGATCCCGGTACTGGTCGATTTCTGGGCCCCGTGGTGCGGCCCGTGCCGCACGATGGCGCCATCCTACGCACAGGCGGCACAACTTTTAGAGCCGGCCATCCGGGTCGTCAAGCTCGATACTGAACAAGCGCAGGAATTAGCTGCACAGTACGCCATTCGCAGCATCCCGACTCTGGCGCTGTTCAAGAACGGGCGCGAAGTGGCGCGGCAAGCCGGTGCGATGGACGCTGCCGGTATTGTGGCGTGGACGCAGGCGCATGCATAAATAGTTTGACTTGCTTGATTGCGATAATGCGACGCATCGACTCCTGTCGATAGCGTCGCTTTTTACTCGACAATCGTTCGTCTGTTTTTGTGATAACATCCGTATGGATGGTATGTGGATTCCATTTAGAGGTTATTTGGATGTTATAAGAGGATATATGAACCTGCATGAAATTCGGCCCAAGCTCAACGAAAGCGAGAAAATCACCATTAATCTGGGATTAATCGATCTTGGACAAATTGATTTATTGGTGCAGGAAGGCTTTTATTCCAATCGTACCGATCTGATCCGCACCGCCATTCGCAATCAATTGAGTACCCATGCCGAGGTAGTCAAGCAAACGGTGGCGCGCAAAAGTCTGGTGCTTGGATTGCAACATTATTCCCGCGCAGATCTTGAGGCCGTGCAAGCCGCCGGGCAGCGCCTGCAAATTCAGGTGTTGGGTTTAGCTAGTATCGGCACCGATGTATCGCCAGAACTAGCCCTGGCGACGATCGATTCTGTGGTGGTATTGGGAGCATTGCATGCGAGTTCGTTGGTCAAAACAGCGCTAACCGGGCGTATTCGTTAAATTAAGAAGTTGACACTTGTCACCGATGGCAACACTGCCCGATGACTATTGAAAGGATCGCACCCCATGAAACTTCATGAAGAAATGCTCGCGAAACTACGCGAGGCCACGCAAAAATTGATGGCCGTCGGCCCGATGGCAGCGACTGAGGCAATTCAGCACGCGCTGCAGAAAGGCATTTATTCACAACACGCCGCCGCTAATCCAGCCGAACGCACGCCCCAATCGCGTCCGATGCACGATATCAATCCCTTGCCCGAAAAAGATGCGATGAATGCCGCCAAGGTGGATGATGTCCCGCTGGCGAATGATTTTGTGTCCGATTTATTGGCAAAGCTGGGTATCCAAACCGGCCTTGAAGGGGGACAGTTTGTCCGGCCAGAATTTTTCCCGACTGAATTTCCGACCCCATCCTTGGTGCCGCAGTCGCAGCCTCAGCATGAAGCGGAAACAGATGCCAGCAGCGCGGGCCAATTTATTACCGGTTCTTATTCCAACCAGGCCGGCAGCCGTAGTTACAAATTGTATATTCCGAGCGGTTACCACGGCCAGGCGCTGCCGTTGATTGTGATGCTGCATGGCTGTACGCAAAGCCCGGACGACTTTGCCGCCGGCACCCGGATGAACGCCATCGCGGAAGAAAAACAATGTTTCGTCGTCTATCCGGCACAAACCCAATCAGCCAACAGCTCCAAGTGCTGGAACTGGTTCAATGCCATCGATCAGCAGCGCGACCAGGGCGAGCCGTCGATCATCGCCGGCATCACGCGCCAGATTATCAGCAGCCACAATATCGATGCGAGCCGAGTCTATATCGCGGGCATGTCGGCCGGCGGCGCGATGGCCGTCATCATGGGCACGCATTATCCTGATCTGTACGCGGCGGTCGGCGTCCATTCCGGTTTGCCGTATGCGGCCGCACATGACTTGCCGTCTGCATTGGCTGCAATGAAAGGTGGGGTGGCAGGCAAGTCGGCGCTTAATGAGACAGCTAAATCGGCTGCTGCCGCACAAAAAAATACGATTCCGATCATCGTATTTCATGGCGATCGAGACACTACGGTGCATCCGCGCAACGGGGAAAAGGTGATGGCGCAAAGCCAGGTTGTTCGTCATCAAGGAGCGGCTTCTGCAGCACCATCGAGTAAATCCGAGCCAAGCGTGTTGCGCGGCAAAATTCCAAACGGCCACGCCTACACCCAGACTACGCATCAAAATGCCGAAGGGCAGATCGTGGCCGAACACTGGCTGATCCATGGCGCTGCACATGCGTGGGCCGGCGGCAGCAAGCGCGGCAGTTATACCGATGCCAAAGGCCCGGATGCGAGCCGGGAAATGATGCGCTTTTTCAATGCGCAAGCGAGGCAGGAGTAACAACGGGCTTATTGAAACGCCACCTCGGCAAAACTGCGCAGTTTGCGACTATGCAATTTGTCTACACCTTGCTTGCGTAACAACTCTACTGCGCGGATGCCGATGCGCAAATGTTGATCGATCCGGTCGCGATAGAACTGGTTTGCCATGCCGGGCAGTTTGATTTCGCCATGCAGCGGTTTGTCGCTCACGCACAGCAAGGTACCGTAGGGCACACGGAAACGAAAACCGTTGGCAGCAATGGTGGCGCTTTCCATATCCAGCGCAATCGCGCGGCTCTGGCTAAAACGGCGCTCGGGCGTGCGCTGCGGCAGCAATTCCCAGTTGCGGTTGTCGGTGCTGGCTACCGTGCCGGTGCGCATCACCCGTTTCAGGTCGTAACCGGTGAGTTGGGTGATTTCCGCCACTGCGGCTTCGATTGCCACCTGCACTTCTGCCAGCGGCGGAATCGGTACCCACAGCGGCAAATCCTCATCCAGCACGTGATCTTCGCGCACATAACCGTGCGCCAGTACATAGTCGCCCAATTGCTGGGTGTTGCGCAGGCCGGCACAGTGGCCGAGCATCAGCCACGCATGCGGACGCAATACGGCAATATGGTCGGTGATGGTTTTGGCATTGGCCGGGCCGACCCCGATGTTGATCATGGTGATGCCGCTGCCATCGGCACGGATCAGATGAAAACCGGGCATCTGCGGCAGACGCGGTGGCGCTGCGCCCATGTCGTCTCCGATTTGTACGCTTTGCCCCACTCTTCGCATGATCACATTGCCCGGCTCGACAAAGGCAATGTAAGTGTCATCGTCCGCCGGGGCCAAAGGATCGGGAGCACGGTTCATGATCTCGTGCGCCAGTCGCACGAACTCGTCGATGTAGAACTGGTAGTTGGTAAACAGCACAAAATTCTGGAAATATTCGGGTGCGGTGCCGGTGTAGTGGCGCAGCCGTTGCAGCGAATAGTCCACCCGAGGGGCAGTGAACAACGATAACGGCCTGGCTTCCCCGGGCCGTACTTCGTAGGTGCCATTGGCAATGCCGTCGTCCATCGCGGCCAGATCGGGCAGGTCGAACAGGTCGCGCATCGACAAACGTCGCTCGGCGCTCATGCTGCCTTCAATGTGGTCGTGCTCGGCAAACGAGAAATGCACTGGAATCGGCTGCGTGCTGGTGCCTATTTCCAGTTGCACCTGCTGGTTGCGATTGTGGTTTTTCAGCAGCAAACGAAACTGCTCCAGATAGTAGTTTGAGAACAGATCAGGTCGCGTGAGCGTGGTTTCGAAAGTGCCGGCCCCAGCCACAAAGCCGTAAGACAGGCGCGAATCGGCCCGCACTACAGTATCGGTATGCACGCGCACAAACGGATAACAGGCGCGTACGTGATCTGACGGATTTTCGCCGCTGACGAAGCGTTGCAGGGATTCGCGCAAATGGCTGATGCTGCGTTCATAAATGGCATGCACCTGGTTTAATGCAGCAGCAGGATCGTCAAAGTGGGCGGGAGCGATGAAATGAGGTGTCAGCAAGGTGCAACTCCTGAAGTCGGGTGCATTGGATGGGCCGGTTCGGCGGGTTCCTGTAGCTTCTGAATTTTATCTGAAATTACTCTTTTTACCAGTCTTGATGTTGAGTGCATGGCGCATGCCATTTTCAGTGAACAGCATTTCGTCCGGTGGTTCGTCGCCGGCCAGTATGCCATTTGTGACCGGCAAGCCTTCGCCCTTGCGCACTAGTGCATCGGCGCGTTCGTACACGTTCGGGCAGCCGGTTGCGGCGATCAGGGCCTGCACGATGGGGATCTTCCAGGCATCCACGCCAGCAGCCTGAAACTGGCACACCAGATAACCTTGCTGGCCGCCAAACCAGTCAACTACCAGCCCAGGTAGACCGTCGTCTTCGCCCAGAATGAGGTGTATCAAATGATTTGGCGCGGTCTTTTTGCCGTTGGCGGCACCGTTGCGTGCGGCGACGGCTGTCTTGACGCGGCGCTTGACCAACGCATGGTCGATTGGCTCGTTTTCATCGAAACTCCAGATGCGAGCCCGAATCTGCGATTTCGGGCTCCAGGCGGCGCGCGCCAGAAATTGCCCGGAAGAGGATCGCACCAGCGCCGTCGCGCCTGATTTCATTTTCTCTTCGGGTTTGCCATCGACGCGCTCAACCGCAGAGGCATAAATCCACGGCTGGCGATTTTCCAGCAGGCTTTTTTCTTTGCCTTGTTTGATGGTGATGATTAGCATGGGATTCCAGAATTGGGTAAGTTGATGAAATAATTGATTAACTGATGTTACGCGTGCCCATTATGGGGGAAGACGCTTTCCACGAAAAAAGGAAGGTAGTGGGGACGCAGGAGCAGATAAGCGCGCTGAAATGATAATTTGACGGATGCCCGTATAGCTATGGGTATATTTAGAATGCCAATGTAAATATGCGGAGAATGCCATAAAAATCGTGATACACCCTATTTTTCAAGAGAGTCACTAACAGAGAGAGCCCGCATCGGTTTTATCGATGCGCGGGAACAGGGCCGGATTGCTCCCGCAACCTCCAGGTCGCGCTTGCAGCAATTACTTGATCAGAGTCACCGGAACCGCAACCAGATGGATGACCTTGGCGGCGACCGAACCGACCATCACGTTGGCAACCGGACTCAGTCCGCGGGTGCCCATGATGATTGCGTCGCATTGGGTTTCTTGCACGTGCCGCGCAATTTGGTTGGCGGATGAACCTGGGCCTGCACACCAGCGGAGCTGGTATGGCACACCTTCGTCGTCGAGGATCTGCCTGGCTGGTTGCAGAACGCGGTTACTCTCGTCGGTTTGCATACGTTCGATTTCCTGCAAGGATAGTGACGCATGCAATTTTAGCGGCACAGCATCCTGCACATACAGCAACTCCAGTTGCACATCGGAGCGCCTGGTCGCAACAGACGCTGCATAGCGCACCGCCCGTAACGCATTATCCGAACCGTCGCAGGGTATCAATATTTTTCGCATGCTGGTTTCCTTCAGAAAGGGTTGGCTGGTGCTATCAGTTGACACGGCTGCACTCAGCACCGCGTCCCGTCACATCAACATCACATCACATGCGTCAAGGCTACTGAGGCGTCCCAAAATTCGTTTGATTCAGTTCAAATCACGCCAAGTACCGGCACTCCATTCATTCTGGAAAATATGATTTTTCCAGAAAAGTCACAAAATACATCAATCGGTTGTATCGATACAGTGATTCATGCAGGCGGCAATAAGATTACCTTTTGCGGTGATTCACCTTGTCGCCGCCAGCCCTGACGAGCTGGGCTGCTTTTGCACATTATGGTCTAGCGTCGCAGCGCCGATGTTGCTTCATAATGGAAAGCCCGCTTAACACAAGCAAAACAATCAAAACAATCAAAAAAAATGGACAACATTAATATTATTGCCGTTATTCTTTTTGCTATCGCGCTGGCTCATACTTTTGCCGCAAAATATTTTGAACGTCTTGCCGATCGCCATTCCAAACACGCCGGCTTGTTTCATCTGCTGGGCGAAATCGAAGTGGTCTTCGGATTTTGGGCCTTTATTCTGCTGGTCATAATGGCGCTGGCGGTGGGCGCAACGCAGGCCGTTGAATACGCGGAATCGCGCCAATATACGGAACCCATGTTCGTGTTCGTCGTTATGGTGGTGGCTGCGTCGAGGCCGGTTTTGGATACGGTGAAAGGACTGGTTGCCGCGATTGCGGCGCTGGTTCCGGTAAATTCCGCTGTCGCAAGCGTCTGGCTTGGTTTGGCGCTGGTACCTCTGATCGGTTCGCTGATTACGGAGCCTGCCGCCATGACGCTGGCAGCGCTGATTTTGGCGCCGCAGGTTTTTCGGCAAGGGATTCCAGAATGGCTGAAATACGGCGCTCTCGGCGTGCTCTTCGTGAACGTGTCCATCGGTGGCACCTTAACCTCGTTTGCCGCGCCGCCGGTACTAATGGTGGCCGCCACCTGGCAATGGGATAGTCTTTTCATGGCAACCCATTTTGGCTGGAAAGCCTGTCTCGCGGTCATTGTCAACGCAACAGTCATTACCTTTTTGCTACGCAGCCACGTCGGCAATTTAAAGCAGGATCACGCCGCAACGACGGAACTCGCAGTGCCTTGGCTGGTGCGTGCGATTCATCTGTTGTTCCTGGTCGCCGTCGTCATTTCTGCGCATCATCCGGTGGTGTTCGTCGGGCTTTTCCTGTTTTTCATGGGATTTACCCAAGCCTATGCACAATACCAAACTCCGCTGATACTGAAAGAGGGCTTGCTGGTCGGTTTCTTTCTTGCCGGTTTGGTGGTTCTGGGAGGGATGCAACAATGGTGGCTGCAGCCGATTGTCTCCAGTCTTGAGCCGACCGCGTTGTTCTTTGGCGCACTGGGTTTGACCGCCATTACGGACAATGCGGCGCTGACCTATCTGGGTTCATTGATCGAGGGAATGTCCAATCAAGCCCAGTACATGCTGGTTGCCGGCGCTGTGGCCGGCGGCGGCCTCACCGTGATTGCAAACGCCCCCAATCCTGCCGGCGTGGCATTGCTGCGCAACGGCTTCAATGATGCGTCGATCGGTGCTGGCGGTCTGTTGCTGGGAGCACTATTGCCAACGAGTGTGGCGGCGCTTTTCTTCTTAGTGCTGTAGCCGGTTCCTGCCGCTAAACAGTAATTTATTTTACGTTTTTTGATGGAGTATGCAAGAAAACATGGGGTGTTCCGCATATTTTAATTGCGGATTGCAAAAATACAATGGTATGTATTTAATTTTTAAGAAATTTTTCAACGCGTTTTCAGTCCCGCCACGAGTTTCACGACGGCCTCGAACAGCGGGTGGCCGGTCGTCGCGAATGCGTCGCAGACGGTCAGGTGGTTTTCGCTGGCTAGCGCGATATTGCCGAGGTGGCTGGTTTTCCAGGCTGTGTCGATCAGCGCGGTTTGCCGTTTGAATTCATTCGATTCACCGCCGCCGACTGCACTCAGGAAAGGGGTTTGGTGCGCTTGCGGCATCCAGGCTGGCGACAGCATGGCGGCGCGTGGCGCGCTTAGTTGCAAATCTGTATTGACGAAATCGGCCTGCAGCAGCGGCTTCAGGTCATAAATACCGGACAACAGCACGCCGCCCTTGATCAGGTCTACCGGTAGTTCCGGGTCGAATACCGGCCAGAGGGCGGCCATCATCATCGCCGCCAGATGCGCGCCGGCAGAGTGGCCGACAACGACAATCCGTTGCGGGTCGAAATCGTACTGTTCGGCGCGTCGGTATAGCCAGGCCAGTGCGCGCAGCTGCTGGCGAGTGATGTCTTCAATAGTGGCGTGCGGCGCTAGCGTGTAATTCGGCAGCGCGACATTGAATCCGGCTTCCAGATAGGGTGGGGCGATAAAGGAAAAATTGCTCTTGTCCAGCGAACGCCACCAGCCGCCGTGGATGAATACCAGCAGTGCTGCTCCACCTCGCCTGGCTGGAAAAAAATCCAGTCGTTCGCCCGCCGATTCGCCATAAGGGAGATCGTATAGGCCGAGTTTGGTGCGCCGCACATGGGCCGAATCGTGGATCCAGCGGGTAAAGATGCGGGAATGCTCGGGAATCATGGCGCGCGCATTGTATTGCCGGCTGTAATAGCCTGTCGGATTTTTCATGGCAAGAGTTTGGTCGGTATGAGGGCTGGCGCTGGCTTCAATGCGCAAGGATAACGCATTGCCGCATCTGTATTTGCAGTTTGACGTACTTGCTCAGCTTGCCTACACTAGCCGTCTGCCGGTATTACTTAACTGATGTTATGCACTTCTCAAGCAGAGCGAGCCGGAATCGGTAGGTCGGGTTAGCGATAGCGTAACCCGACATTCTCAGCCGTAAATGTCGGGTTACCCGATGAAGCCGCTAACCCGACCTACAAAACCGCCGGTATTACTGAATATCAAGCTTGGTTCGCAGCCGCGGCCGAGACCACCAACCATTATTCCCATGTCGCCATTTACCAAGATCAATTCCACTTTCGATGTCGCCCTGTCTGCGCAGTTGGACGTAGCTATCAACAACAAGACCAAACCGCTCGGCAGCCTGGGCTTGCTTGAAACGCTTGCAAAACAGCTAGGGCTGATCCAGCAGACCACGCAGCCGGCGATACGTCAACCGGCGGTCATTGTGTTCGCCGCCGATCACGGCATTACCGCGGAAAATATTTCAGCCTTTCCGCAAAGCGTGACCTGGCAGATGGTAGAGAATTTTTTGGCGCAAGGTGCCGCCATCAACGTCTTTGCGCGTCAGACCGGTTGCGCGTTGCAGATTGTCGATGCCGGCGTGAATCACGATTTTGGACCGCGTGACGGCTTGATCGACCGTAAAGTTGCGCTGGGTACGCACAATTTCGCCCGGCAAGCGGCGATGAGTGCAGTCGAGTGCGCGCAGGCGATGCAGCACGGCTACGCGCTGGTGGCTGCGCTGGACGGCAACCTAGTCGGCTTTGGTGAAATGGGCATCGGCAATACCACTGCAGGCGCGGCGCTGATGCACAAGATGAGCGGTATCCCGGTGGTCGATTGCGTCGGTGCCGGCACTGGGCTGGCACCTGACGGTATTCAACATAAGCGTCAGGTGATTGAGCAGGCGGTCGCATTCCACGCCGGCGTGCTGGAACCGCTGGATGTGCTGGCCACCTTCGGCGGCTTCGAGATCGCGATGATGGTTGGCGCCATGCTGGGGGCGGCTGAACGCCGCATGACAGTGCTGGTTGACGGTTTTATCGTCACCTCAGCCTTGCTGGTGGCAGCACAGTTGCAACCGGCGCTGTTGGATTATTGCGTGTTTGCGCATTGCTCCAACGAGAGCGGCCACCAGCGCATGCTGGCCCATCTGGGCGCAAAACCGTTGTTGCAGCTGGATTTGCGGCTGGGTGAGGGCACCGGCGCGGCGCTGGCTTTGCCGTTGTTGCAAGCGGCGGCCAATTTCCTGTGCCAGATGGCGACTTTCGAATCGGCGCAGGTCAGTGAAAAGACGGAATAACACAATCAATTCTCCGATGCCATCCACTGCATACCAACCGCCAGGTTTGATGAATCGTTGCCTGCATCAGTTGCGGCTGTTCTTTATTGCGCTGCAATTCTTTACGCGCATACCGATTCCGCGCTGGGTCGGGTTCGAGTCCGCTTGGTTGCAGCACGCGGTGCGCTATTTCCCGTCTGTCGGTTGGGTGGTGGCGGCAGTTACCGCCGCCGTGTATGCGTTGTCGGCGCTGCTGTGGCCGCAAGCGGTGGCGGTGCTGTTGTCGACCAGCGCCGGCATTTATCTGACCGGCGCTTTTCATGAAGACGGTTTTGCCGATGTTTGTGACGGCTTTGGCGGCGGCCTCACGCAGCAGCGGGTGCTGGAAATCATGCAGGATTCCCGCGTCGGCGCATACGGCGCAATCGGCATCGCGCTGTTGCTGGCGTTCAAATGCGTGCTGCTCTCCAGCCTGCCGGGCGCGAGTGTCGTGATTGCGCTACTGCTGGGACACACTTTGTCGCGCCTGTTGGCCACTACGTTGATCTGGCAACTGCAGTACGCGAAGGTGGAAGGCAAGGCCAAACCGTTGGCGCAGCAGATGTCGTCTGCCGAATTTCTGATCGCGGCGCTAACAGTTGCGCTGCCGACGGCAATCGTACTGGGGTTAGGCTGGATCGCGTGGCAAGGGCTGCTGGCCGGTGCAATCTGTGCGACGCTGGCAACGGCCTTTTTGGCGCGCAAGTTCGTCCAGCGTATCGGCGGCTATACCGGCGATTGCCTGGGCGCGGTACAGCAAGTGGCCGAAGTCGCGTTTTATCTTGGCCTGCTGGCCGTCATGGCATGAGCAGAAGTTAGCGCATGCGCATTTATCTGATCCGCCATCCTCGGCCTGAGGTCGCGCCCGAAATGTGCTACGGCCGCAGTGACTTGACGGTTTCAGTCCAGGAACAAGCCACAACGCTGGCGGCATTGCTGCCGCAACTGCAAGCGTTGCCGCCGGCAACACCGATCTTCAGCAGCCCTTTATTGCGTTGCGCGACGCTGGCGCAGCAGTTATCCGCAGCACGCGGCGGCGCTGCAGTACAGTTCGATGCGCGTTTGGCGGAAATGGATTTCGGCGGCTGGGAAATGCGTTCCTGGGATGCAATCGCTCGCAATGAAATCGACGCCTGGGCCGCAGATTTGATTCATTACCGCCCCGGCGGCGGCGAAAGCGTGCTGCAAGTAATCACACGGGTACACACCTTCCATGCCGATCTGGCACGCTTGCCGTTTGAGTCCGCAATCGTGCTTTGCCATGCCGGCATCATTCGCCTGTCGCTGGCTTGCTCGTCAGAGCGGTCGCTGGAAGAGATTGCTGCCGTTGCAGTCGGCAGCGCGCATCAAATCGCTTACGGCGCGCTCTGCGTGCTGGACTGAACAAACATTGCAACGGTTTTTAGTAGGTTGGGTTAGCGTAGCGTAACCCGACATTCTTTTAGCCGCAAATGTCGGGTTACGCGATGAAGCCGCTAACCCGACCTACGATGCCGAACTTACGCACTGGTTCACGAAAGACACGAAAAGCGCGAACCGGCCTGACACTCCGGTGTTTTTCATAAAATGAGGAGTATCGTCATTTTTATGGCATTTTCCGCATATATTTATTGCGTAGGTAAAATATACTGTATTTTTTTTGAAGACAGCGCAATTGGATCGGACAAAAATTGCGGCTTGCATCCGATTTTTTTCGTGCCTTTCGTGTATTTCGTGGACATTGTTTTTTACCATAATGCGTTGCGTAACATTGGTTACGCGTGTGATTAAAAATACGCTATTTGCACAGTGGAAATTTTTTGACAACTTCCCCGCCAGAGACTGTTACCATCGTTGCCGAAATTCGGGTTCAATACATTATTCAGGGAATGACCATGGGCGAGACTCGTCAGCGTGCGCTGCAAGCGATTATCTTAAAACTGCTTCCAGAGGATTGTTCATTCATCGGCAATAAATCCTTGTTGCAACTTGCCTGTAACGTTGATGGAGTGGATGCCTCCGAGGAAGAGCTGCATATTGCCCGCGATGCTCTTTTGGCGTCAGGCAGCATCATCAAGGGCAAGGGACGTGGCGGCTCCACCGCGCGCGCTGCCGGTGAGGCCAGGCCCGACTTTGCGCTGAAAGCCGAAGTCACGACGACCGACCTGTTCGCAAGCCAACTTGCAAGCAAGCCAGCAGCCAAGCCGCGCAAGCTCAGAGCAGCGCCGCAGGCCGCATCCGGCGAGCCGCAAGTGCTGAGTTACCGCCATTCCGAGCGCCGCAAAAACAACCCTGAAGTGGGCCTGGTCAACGAAGCCAGCGATCCCGAAACGCCCAAGACGGTCTGGAATTACGACCCGCATCTGGACCCGGCATTGCAGTTTGACTCGGCTCGTGCCGGAGCGGAAAAGCTGATCGACGACGCGCTGGCCGGTGACGACCCCGCCGCCATGCGCAGCGCGCTGGAGCAGTTGCGCCGCCTTGGCTCGCCCTATCTGCAGTGGAGCGGCAAGGCCGAGCGCACCAGTTTCGAGGTGGATACCGTCAGCCTGCACGTGCACGAGCGCATCGACGCTATGAGCATCCTGTCGGCGGTGAGCAAGCGCCAGGGCAGCCAGAAAGACGGCAAGGCCGCCAGCGGCGGCTTCCAGGCCAGCTTGTTCGAAGCGCCGTTCGAGAGCCTGCCGCTGCGCTCCGCAGTGGATTTCTATAAGCACGACCGCGGCTGGGCCAACCGCCTGGTGGCCGGCGACAGCCTGCTGGTGATGAACAGCCTGCTGCAAAAAGAAGGCATGGCCGGGCAGGTGCAGATGATCTACATCGACCCGCCGTATGGCATCAAGTACGGCAGCAATTTCCAGCCGTTCACCAACAAGCGCGACGTCAAGGACCGCAGCGATGCCGACCTGACGCAAGAACCCGAAATGATCAAGGCGTTTCGGGACACCTGGGAGCTGGGCATACACTCGTATCTGACGTATCTGCGCGACCGGTTGTTGCTGGCGAAGGATTTGTTGAGTGAGACCGGCAGCGTGTTTGTGCAGATTTCGGATGAAAACTTGCATCATGTGCGGGAAATGCTAGATGAAATTTTTGGATCGGATAATTTTCTAAGTGTCATCACCACAAAGAAGACCGGTGGCATGGGCGAGCAATTTATTGACAACGTATCCGACTATGTCGTTTGGTATTGCTGTTCCAAGCAAAAAGCAAAATTTAATCGACTCTACTTACCAAAAGCACTTGGAATCGGCGGCGGTGCCAGATACAACCAAATTCAGGAAGCAGATGGCCGGGTGAGAGCAATGTCCAAACTGGAAAAGGAAGACTCTGGTCTCGTTTCCAAGGACTGTCGGGCCTTTTTAGGAGGTCCACTAACCTCAGAAACTGCTAGCGAATCAACAACCTTCGATTTCAACTTAAAGGGCCGCCCAATTCAAATCCGTAAAGGTGGGTGGAAAACTGGGAAGTTGGGAATGAACCGGTTAATCGCGAGCAATCGGCTTGTATTAACCAAAGAATTCGTCAACTACAAAATGTTTGTAGATGACTTCCCCGCATTTGTTTTGAGCAACTTGTGGTCAGACACGATGGGAACGGCTGAACAAGACAAGTCGTACGTTGTTCAGACAACCACAAAAGTCATCGAACGCTGCATGCTCATGACCACCGACCCTGGCGACCTGGTGCTCGACCCGACCTGCGGCAGCGGCACCACCGCCTATGTCGCCGAAAAATGGGGCCGGCGCTGGATCACCTGCGACACTTCGCGCGTCGCCATCACGCTGGCCAAGCAGCGCCTGATGACGGCCAGCTTCGATTACTTCGCGCTGCGCTATCCGCACGAAGGCTTGAAAGGCGGGTTCATCTACAAGACCGTGCCGCACGTCACGCTCAAAAGCATCGCCAACAATCCCGATATCGATGCAATTTACGAACGCCTGCATCCGGCCATCGACGCCGCGCTGGCCAAGCTGAACGCCGGACTGGCAGCAGCGCCGCCCGCAGCGCCTCTTGCAGTGCTTGACGGCGCACGCAAAGGCCAGAAGCTGGCAATCGGCAACAAAGGCGTGGCGCTGCTGGAGTGGGAAGTGCCGTTCGATTACCCGCCCGACTGGCCTGCCAGCGCCCGGGCAGCGTTCGACGGTTTCCACGCTGCGCGCCAGAAAATGCAAGCCGAGATGGATCGCTCGATCGCCGCGCAGGCCGACAACGAAACCTTGTACGACCAGCCGGAGAAGGCCAAAGACAAGCTGCGCATTACCGGCCCGTTCACGGTGGAGGCGGTGCCTTTCCCCACCGTGCTGTCGCTGGACCAGCCTGCGACGCAGGCGCCCACTGCGATGGCGGCCGATCTGGCCATTGCCCGCAGCGGCGCGACCAGCCGGCAGCATGGCTGGCGCGACGAATTGCTGAAAACCGGCATCCGCGGCAAAGGCGGGCAGATGCTGAAATTTGCCGAGTTGGAGGTATTGCCCGGCACTACGTGCCTGCACGCCAGCGGTCACCTCGACAGTGGCGAACGCGTGGTGGTGAGTTTCGGCCCGGAGCACGGCGCATTGGAGCAGCGCCAGGTCGAGCATGCGCTGCGCGAAGCGGGCGAACTGTTTCCGCTACCCAAGATGATCGTGTTCTGCGCCTTCATGTTTGACCCGGAGGCAGCAAAGGATATCGATGCATTAAAAGGCATCACCGCGCTGAAGGCGCAGATGAACCCGGATATGCTGACCGAAGATCTGAAAAAGGCGCGTTCCAGCAACCAGAGTTTCTGGCTCATGGGACAGCCCGATGTGCTGTTGTCGCAAACCAAAGCCGGGCTGTGGCAAGTCGAGGTCAATGGCTTCGACTATTTCGATACCGCCAAGGGCGAACTGGTCTCGGGCGGCAAAGGCAAGATTGCCGCCTGGTCGCTGGATACCGACTATGACGGGCGCTCGCTGTTTCCGCACCAGGTTTTCTTTCCGATGGCGGGCAAGGACGGCGGCTGGCTGAAGCTGAAAAAGAACATCCGCGCCGAACTCGACGAAGACCTGTTGTCGCACTTTGTTGGCACCGTGTCGCTGCCGTTCGAAGCCGGCACCAACCATACTGTGGCAGTCAAGATTGTGGACGACCGGGGGATTGAGTCGTTGAAGGTTATGAGACTGGAGAACTGAACCATGCAAATCGAAGCCATACGCCTGAAGAATTTTCGCAGCTTCAAGGATGTGACATTACGCGATATTCCCCGCTTTTGCGTGCTGGTGGGGGCCAACGGAACCGGCAAGAGCACACTGTTTTCGGTGTTTGCGTTTTTGCGCGACGCGATGACGACCAACTTGACCGCAGCACTGGGGCGCCTGGGTGGCAGTCGCGGCTTGAACGAGGTACGCAGCCGGGGCACAAGCGGGCCGATTGAGATCGAAATCAAGCTGCGCACGGTGTTGTCGAGTGGCCGCAGCCAACTCATCACCTACGAGCTGCATATTGACGAGTTAAAGGGGCGCCCGGTTGTCGCCCGGGAAATTCTGAAATACCGGCGCGGTAGCCGGGGCCAACCTTGGCATTTTCTTGACTTTTCCAATGGCGTAGGCGAAGCAGTTACCAATGAGCTTGACTCTGTTAAGGACGAAAAGGATCTCAAGCGCGAACAGCAAACTCTCAAAAGCCCGGATATTCTTGCCATCAAGGGTTTGGCGCAGTTTGAGCGTTTCCCCGCTGTGGTGGCGCTGGGAAATTTGATCGAAAACTGGCATTTGTCGGACTTTCACATTAGCCGGGCTCGCCCGGAGGTGGAAGCGGGCTATGCAGAACACTTGTCGCGCGAGGGTGAAAACCTCTCGCTGGTGGTGGAATACCTGTTCAATCATCATCATAAAATATTCACGGACATTCTTAGTCGGCTACAGTCTCGCGTGCCGGGAGTCACCAAGGTAGAGGCGAAAACGACTGAAGAAGGCCGTGTACTTTTGAAATTTCAGGATGGCGCGTTTGAGGACCCTTTTTTGGCGCGCTATGTTTCCGACGGTACTATCAAGATGCTGGCCTATTTGGTGTTGCTGTTTGATCCTGCGCCGCACCCACTGCTGTGCGTCGAGGAGCCTGAAAATCAGCTTTATCCGTCTTTGCTATGGGATTTGGCCGAGGAGTTCCGCTCTTATGCGCAGCGTGGCGGACAGGTTTTTGTCACCACACATTCACCCGACTTTTTGAACGCAGTGGGGCTCGATGAGGTGTTCTGGCTGGTCAAGGAAGACGGTTACACCACCGCACATCGCGCACGGGATGACGAACAGCTCAAGGTCTATATGGCTGAGGGCGACCAAATGGGCTATTTGTGGAAACAGGGCTTGTTTGCGGGAGCCAATCCGTGATCGAGCATCTGGTATTTTTTTTGGAAGAGCCTTCTGCCCAGGATTTTCTGCAGGCAGTCTTGCCCCGGGTGCTGCCTGCGCATATCACACCGCATTTTTTGGTTTTCGAGGGCAAGCAGGATTTGGAAAAGCGATTGGTCCTGCGCATGAAACGCTGGCTGCGTCCGAATAGCTATTTTATTGTAATGCGGGATCAAGATAGCGGGGACTGCGTGGTGATCAAGGCACGTTTGCGCGACTTGTGTGTCCAGGCTGGACAGCCTGACGCCGTCGTGAGAGTCGTGTGCAAGGAACTCGAAAGTTTCTTCGTTGGGGATTGGCCTGCCGTCGCAGCCGGTTTCGAGCGCCCCGCACTTGCTGCGAACGCTAACCGCGCCAAATACCGTGTGCCTGACCTGTTGGGCAGTCCTTCGGCGGAAATCAGACGACTGATTCCAACCTATCAAAAGCGTGAGGGCGCCCGCAAAATTGCGCCCCATCTCGACCTGACCCAAAACAAGTCAAACAGTTTTCGGGTCTTGATGCGCAGTATCCAGGAATTGACGCACGCATGACCGCTCCTACTTCTCTGATCATCAACTCGCCTTTCATCGAGCCGCAGCGCCACTGGGCCGAGAACACCGACCGCACGCTGCGTCTGGTGGGCACGCGTCGCCCGGCCGGCTACGAAATTATAGACACGCGCGAGAATACCCGGCGCAAGGTGTCGATTCCGCTGGTGGACGACATTCGCCAACGGGTGGCCGCGTGGCGCGCGGACGGCTGGCCCGGCGTGACGGCGGTCACCAATGAGTTGCTGGATCACTGGTGGGATCTTGAGCGCGTGTCCGGGCGGCAGTATCCGTTTTACTTCTGCCAGCTCGAAGCGATTGAAACCTTGATTTGGTACACAGAAGCGCAGGCGGAATACCGTCAGGGCATCAGCGTGCAGGGCGACGGCGGTGCGTTTGAGCGGCTGTGCAACAAGATGGCCACCGGCAGCGGCAAAACGACCGTGATGGCCATGATCATCACCTGGCAAGTGCTGAATGCGCTGACCTACCCAAAATCGCCGCGCAAGTATTCCAGTGCGGTGTTTCTGGTGGCGCCGGGCCTGACCGTCAAAGACCGGCTGCAAGTTCTGATGCCCGGCCATGAAGCCAATTACTACGACAGCTTTGTGCTGTGCCCATCCGAGGCCATGCGGCAAAACCTGAACCGGGCCGATATCCTGATCGAGAACTGGCACACATTGATGCCGCTCAAGGCGCAAGACCGTTCTGTGGTGAAAAAAGGTTTTGAAAGCGATGAAGCTTTCACCAGGAGGGTGTTGGGCAAGCTGGCAATCCACAAAGATATTTTGGTCATAAACGATGAGGCGCACCATGCCTATCGCACACCGGCCGATGTGAAGATCAGCAAGGCGGAAGCCGAGGCGCTGGGGATAGACCTGGATGAAGCGACCCGTTGGGTGGAGGGGCTGGACCGCATCCACAAGACACGTCGGATTGCCCGCTGTTTTGATTTGTCGGCCACGCCGTTCGCTCCGACCGGGCGCACCAATACGGAGGCCGGACTGTTCACTTGGGTGGTGTCCGATTTCGGTCTGAATGATGCTATTGAGTCGGGGTTGGTCAAAACCCCGCGTGTGGTGGTGCGCGACGATGCCATGCCGAATGCGCAGACGTTGCGCCCCAAGCTGTATCACTTGTATCGCGAGCCGGAGGTGGCCGAAGATTTGAACCGCAAGGCCGAAGCCCATGAGGCTTTGCCAGCACTGGTGCAGCAGGCTTACACCCTGCTGGGCGCGGATTGGCTTGCAACGGCAAAAAGCTGGAAAGAGGCAGGTCACCAATCACCGCCTGTGATGCTGACGGTGTGCAACCGCACTGAGACTGCGGCCCGCGTAGAGCATTTCTTCACCAAGGGCTATGCCCACTGGCCGGAATTGCACTATCCCGCCAGAACTTTTCGGGTCGATTCCAAGGTGCTGGAGAAGGCCGAGCTTGGCGAAACCGCCACTGCCGACAAGGATTACGAACTGCGGCTGCGCCAGATTGTGGAGGCCGCCCGCATCCCGGAGACGCGCAAAGAAACTCTGCGCGGCATGAAGAAAGAACAGTTGCTGCGCGAGTTGGTCGACACCGTCGGCAAGCGCGACCAGGCCGGACAAGACCTGCAAAACGTGGTGTCGGTTGCCATGCTGTCGGAAGGCTGGGATGCCAAGAATGTGACGCACATCATGGGGCTGCGCGCTTTCACCAGTCAGCTTTTGTGTGAGCAGGTGATTGGTCGGGGACTGCGCCGCGTTTCCTATGACATGGATGAACAGGGCTTGTATGTGCCGGAATTTGTCAACGTGTTTGGCGTGCCGCTGTCCATTGCTCTGCGGCCAGGCGAGAGCGGCATGAGCCCGCCGCCACCCAAGCCCAGCACGCAGGTGGAGTCGCTGAGCGCGCGCAACGTGTATGAAATCAAATGGCCCAATGTGTTGCGCGTGGATCAAGTGGTGCGCCCGCAACTGGTGGTGGATTGGAGCAAGGTGGCGCCTTTGGTGATCAACCCGGCAAGCATGGCCATCCGCGCTGAAATTGCGCCCGCGCTGGGCGGGGCGGCCGATTGGAGCCAGGTTCGGACCATCGACCTGGAAAAACTGCCTGAAGAGTTCCGCCTGCAGCGGCTGGTATTCAAGGCAGCACAGCGTGCGTTTGATTTGCTGCAGGAGCAGTTCAAGGGCCAGCGGGAATATCTGCTGTTCCAACTGGTGCGGCTGGTGGAACAATTTCTGACATCGAACAAGATCGACATCCCCTCGCTGTTTCATCAGGACCCGCTGCGCAAACGCATTCTGTTCTCGCTGCACATCGACTTGATTACCCAGCATCTGATGCAATACGTGATGGAGCAGAATACGGAGCGGCTGGAGCCGGTGTTTGATGGCGACCGACCGATTGGCTCTACCCGCGACATGCGAATTTGGTACACCACCCGGATTGCCGAGCCAACGCAGCACTCGCAGATTAGTCATATTGTGGTGGACAGTGGCTGGGAGAAATACGCGGCGAATATTGCGGAGACCCACCCGAAAGTGGCAGCGTGGGCCAAGAACGATCACCTGGGCTTTAGCATCTTGTACCTGTGGAATGGCTCCAAGCGTAAATATATCCCCGATTTTTTGATGCGCTATGCATCAGGAAAAACGCTGGTGCTGGAGATCAAAGGCGTGGATTCACCGCAAGACCAAGCCAAGCGCGCAGCATTGGATCAATGGGTCGAAGCGGTCAATGCGCATGGTGGCTTTGGCACCTGGGCCTGGGATGTGGTGGTGGGAGATGCTGCCGGAGTGCGGGATGTGATTGATCTGCACTGTTAAAGTTTGCCGGGCAGGCACTGGTAAAGCTCGGCGCAACCCGCACCGAAGTCGAAGAAACCCTGGGCATGGCGGTCTATATGGGCGGCGGTCCACCGCTGATGTGGCCGATGCGCTGGCGGCGTTTGAACAGTATTCAGGCACTGCCGCATCAAGTCCGATTTAAAGCAAGCGCATTTGCCGATCCTGCAATCTCGACAGCAGCGCCAGACCTGCCAGCGCCCCGATCATCGCTAAAAACATGTCCGACTGGGTATCCCACGGATCGCCCTGAGTGCCGAGGAAAGCGTCGGCATCCTGCCCTATCGCCAGCGCCACCCACCACTCGATCAGCTCATAAAAGGCGCTGATCGCCAGTGCCACGCAGGCCGACAGAAAATCCGTCATCCTGGGCCCGGACACATAAGAGCCGTGCAGCAGGATCTCGCGCGTCACCAGCACCGGCACCAGACCCTGCATGAAATGCCCGATCTTGTCGTACGGGTTGCGCTCCAGCGCCAGCACGTCTTGCATCCAGAAACCGAACGGCACCCGTGCGTAGGTATAAGTGCCGCCCACGATCAATACCAGTGCATGCACGAAAATCAGACCGTATAACAGGCCCGTCAACGGAAACCGGCGGTAAGTCGCTGCCAGTATCGGCAATGCGATCAGCACCGGCGCCACTTCCAGTAGCCAGGTGGCACGGTCATACGCATTACTAAACGAAATTGCCATGATGACGATTAGCAGCAAGCCGCACAGGATGAGGATTTTTTCACGGGGCATGGGATGGAGCGCGCAGCGCCTTGGTTGCCAACGCTATAGGATAACTGCTGAAGACTGCGGTAAGGCCATAAACAATCAATCGACTTCTTTTGGCATTGGTGCAATTGGACAAGGCTGGCGCTTGAAAGATAAGTGGAAATCAGGGTAAAATACCCGGCTAGCTTATTTTACAAATAGCTAGTTTTTGAAAAATCGCGAATCCGCTCGATAAAGGGTGCCTCAGAATGAGGTGGCTGACCGGATTCCAGACCTAACCCTGGAGATATTTATGTCCGTTACTATGCGTGAAATGTTGGAAGCCGGCGTCCATTTTGGCCATCAAACCCGTTTTTGGAATCCAAAGATGGCGCCGTTCATCTTCGGTCACCGCAACAAAATCCACATTATCAATCTGGAAAAAACTCTTGGTATGTATCAAGAGGCAATGAAGCATATCAGCCAATTGTCGGCAAACCGCGGCACCATCCTGATGGTGGGCACCAAGCGCCAGGCACGCGACATTATCGCCGCTGAAGCGCAGCGCGCCGGTGTTCCGTATGTAGACCAACGCTGGTTGGGCGGCATGCTGACAAACTTCAAAACAATCAAGACATCTATCAAACGTCTGAAAGACATGGAAGTCATGATTGCCGACGGTTCGGTCGAAAAATTGAGCAAAAAAGAAGCGCTGATGTTTGAACGCGAAATGATCAAGCTGCAAAAATCGATTGGCGGCATCAAGGATATGGGCGGCATCCCAGATGCGATTTTTATCGTTGACGTCGGTTATCACAAGGGTGCAATCACGGAAGCTGCGAAATTGGGCATTCCTGTAATCGCTGTGGTTGATACCAACCACTCGCCTGAAGGCGTAGCCTATGTCATTCCTGGTAATGACGACTCTTCCAAGGCGATCATGCTGTATGCCCGCGGCGTGGCGGATGCAATCCTGGAAGGTCGTGCCAATGCAGACAACAATGTGGTTGCGGCAATCAAGGCCGGCAACGGCGAAGAATTCGTTGAGGTCAGTGAGCAGGCATAAGCCCTTCTTCTGATTTTCCGGTTGTTAGAAAAGGGGGCAACAAGGTTCGCCCCTTTTTTTTGATTGATTTTTTTGAACATATTACGAACATCGACGTCCCATAGGGCGTGAATTGAGTCAGGAGAACTATATGGTAGCAATTACCGCAGCAATGGTTGGCGAATTACGTGCAAAAACCGATGCCCCAATGATGGAGTGCAAGAAAGCATTAACTGAAGCTGGCGGCGATATGCTGAAAGCGGAAGACATTCTGCGCGTCAAGCTGGGTAGCAAAGCATCCAAGGCTGCTTCGCGCATTACAGCTGAAGGTGTAGTGACCACGCACATTGCCGGGTGCGTGGGAGCCATGATTGAAGTTAATTGCGAAACCGACTTCGTTACTAAAAATGATGATTTCATGGCTTTTACAAACGCTTGCGCGAAACTGGTTGCAGAACACAATCCTGTCGATGTTGCTGCCTTATCGATGCTATCGATGGGTGAGCAAACAGTCGAAGAATTCCGTTCAGCACTGATTGGCCGTGTCGGTGAAAACATGTCGATTCGTCGTTTCGTGCGTTTTGAAACGCCAGTCCAGCTGACATCGTACCTGCATGGCACGCGTATCGGCGTTATGGTCGAATTTGAGGGCGATGATGAGCAAGTAGGCAAGGACGTTGCCATGCATATCGCGGCAATGAAGCCCGTTTCTTTGTCTTCGGATCAGGTACCGGCAGACCTGATCGAAAAAGAGCGTTCGATTGCAACACAAAAAGCAATTGAATCCGGAAAGTCGGCTGAAATTGCCGAAAAAATGATCGCGGGTTCGGTGCAAAAATATCTGAAAGAAGTGTCGTTGTTCAATCAGCCTTTTGTAAAGAACGACAAGCAAACCGTTGAGCAAATGCTAAAAACAGCAAATGCAAACGTGAAATCATTCGCAATGTACGTGGTCGGTGAAGGCATTGAGAAAAAACAAGATGATTTTGCGGCAGAAGTTGCGGCCCAAGTCGCCGCAGCAAAGCAGGCGTAAGCGGAAATAAACGGGCCGAAAGGCCCGTTTATGTAAGCTGACTGGCAACAGTCAGTAGTGGTACATGCTATGAACTTCACGCAATGGTTCAGTTATTGGAATTCTCAAAATGGAGTTCAGTAGCACGATAGATAATCATCCGGACAACCAAAAGGAAATCAGCTCATGACAAAACCTGCCTACAAGCGTGTCCTCCTCAAGCTATCCGGAGAAGCCCTGATGGGCGATGATGCTTACGGTATTAATCGCGCCACGATTGAGCGTATGGTCGCGGATGTCGCTGAAGTAGCTAGCATGGGGGTCGAATTAGCGATTGTTATCGGTGGTGGTAATATTTTCCGTGGCGTGGCGCCGGGTGCGCAGGGTATGGATCGTGCCACCGCCGATTACATGGGCATGCTGGCGACAGTCATGAATGCTCTTGCTCTCGCTGACGCCATGCGTCAAGCTGGAATCATCGCCCGCGTCATGTCTGCCATCAGTATTGAACAGATTGTCGAACCGTATGTTCGCCCCAAGGCTCTTCAATATCTGGAGGAGGGGAAAATTGTGGTATTTGCTGCGGGTACTGGTAATCCATTTTTTACTACCGATACTGCCGCTGCATTGCGAGGGGCGGAAATTAGTGCGGAAATTGTGCTGAAGGCTACCAAGGTTGACGGTGTTTATACTGCCGATCCTAAAATAGACCCGAACGCAGTACGATATTCCACAATTACTTTTGATGAGGCAATTGCAAAGCGTCTTCAGGTAATGGACGCAACTGCATTTGCTTTGTGTCGTGATCAGAAATTGCCAATAAAGGTATTTTCGATAATCAAGCCCGGTGCATTGATGCGCGCAATTATGGGTGAAGACGAGGGCACATTAGTTCACGTTTAATCTCATTTTTATTCAACCGGTGTATTTTAAGCTGCGTTTGCAGTATTACGTACCGTATGCGTCCTGGATTCGTATTCGCGATTGCCTTGGAAGTAGAATAAGATTTAACCTTTGGAAAAAAGAGTCGCAGATGACCATACCTGACATTAAGAAGAATACCGATCAAAAAATGCAGAAATCGATTGATGCGTTAAAGACTGATCTGGCTAAAGTACGGACCGGTCGCGCCCATCCAGGAATTCTGGATCATATCCAAGTGGATTATTATGGCAACCCTACCATGTTGACGCAAGTGGCGAATGTGACTTTGATCGATGCTCGCACCATAGGCGTTCAACCCTGGGAAAAAAAGATGGTGGCGGTAGTTGAAAAAGCGATTCGTGAATCCGATCTCGGGCTGAATCCATCAACGCAGGGCGATATGATCCGCGTGCCGACGCCTGCCTTGACGGAAGAGCGGCGCAAGGAAATGGTCAAACTGGCAAAAAACGAAGCGGAAGACGCAAAGATAGGCATCCGCAACATACGCCGCGACGCTAATGAAGCACTGAAGAAATTATTGAAAGATAAAGCCTGCTCTGAAGATGACGAACGTCGCGCCCAGGATGAAATACAGAAGCTGACGGACAAATTTGTCGCGGATGTTGATAAATTGGTGGCCGAAAAAGAAAAAGAAATCTTGACTGTATAGCTAAAAGCAGTTTTTTCTCACGACAAGAGTATCTTATTTTCCATTGAAACCATGACACAATCGAGCTCGACTCAAGAAGTGCCGGTAGTGTCTGCGGTGCCAAATCATATCGCCATCATTATGGATGGTAACGGCCGTTGGGCTACCAAACGCTTTTTGCCACGCGTGGCTGGACATGTCAAAGGCGTCAAAACTGTCCGTAATATTGTAGAGGCCTGTGTCGAGCGTGGTGTTGGGTACTTGACTCTTTTTGCATTTAGTTCAGAGAATTGGCGGCGCCCGGCGGATGAGGTATCGCTTTTGATGCGCTTATTTATTACTGCACTGGACGGCGAAGTTTCCCGCATGCATGCGAATGGTATCCGGCTGAAGGTGGTGGGCGATCTTAGTCGATTTGAACCCAAGCTACAGGACATGATTTTTCAAGCTGAAAAAAGAACGGCAGCAAACAAGCGCCTGACCATCACAATATGCGCCAATTACGGCGGTCGATGGGATGTGATGCAAGGCGTCAATAAAATGGTAGCGCTTGACCCCGATGCAACCGCGTTCAGCGAAGATCAGTTGGCGCCACATTTGGCAATGGCGTATGCGCCAGAGCCTGATCTATTTATTCGCACTGGCGGCGAGCAGCGCATTTCAAATTTTCTATTATGGCAACTGGCGTATACAGAGCTGTATTTTACCGAGACTTTCTGGCCTGATTTCGACTCGAAAAAACTAGATGATGCGATCGCTTCTTATCAACAACGTGAGCGCCGCTTTGGACGCACAAGCGCGCAGTTGTTTGAAAATAAAAAGGCTTCCTGATGCTTAAAGTGCGGGTACTCACAGCACTGGTATTGCTAGCGGTGCTCCTGCCAGTTTTGTTTTTGAATAATTTTCCTGCCTTAGCCGTAATTGCCGCGATTTTTTTTGCCGCAGCTTCATGGGAAAATTTTCGTCTATGCAGTAACGCTTATCCTAAAGTTATTGCAGTATTCTGGACCGTGCTGTTTGGTTTTTTTCTTATGAACAGCAATGCGATGGCAGCGGTACTATTATTCGCATTCTGTGCCGCACTCTGGCTTTTTGTGTTTATACCGTTGCTGGCAAACGGCTTGCCTCCTTTGCAAGGTGTTCGTAGTCGGCTCCTGGCCGGTTTTTATAGTGTTGCCATCCTTGGTTGCTTTGTAGCGATTGTTGCTGCATTTCGACACTCTCCGCTTTTTTTACTTTCTGTTATGGCGATAGTCTGGATTGCGGATATTGGTGCTTATTTTTCTGGTAAAGCGTTTGGCCGGCACAAATTGGCGCCATCGATTTCTCCGGGAAAAACCTGGGAAGGGGCTATCGGGGGCTGGATTGCCGTCATGCTGGCAGCATTCATTTCGGTTCGTTTCCCGGCAATGCATGACACTTTTGCAGCAAGCCTAGTAAGATCACATGACCGTTGGGGGCTGATAATCTTTATGGCATGCATGACGTTTTTAGTTGCCGCTAGCGTGGTTGGCGACCTGTTTGAGTCGCAACTTAAAAGACGTGCCGGAATGAAAGACAGTAGTAATCTGCTGCCAGGCCACGGCGGCGTACTGGACCGGATTGATGCCTTGATCCCTGTTTTACCGCTAGCTGTGCTGATAAATGCATGGTTATAGCATTGGTGTTGGAATAGAAATTATGCAAAGAATTACCATTCTCGGTTCTACCGGTTCCATTGGCGCATCAACACTGGATGTGGTTGCGCGGCATCCTGATCGTTACTCTATCCATGCGTTGACCGCGGATACCAGTGTTGATGCACTGTGCCGGCAATGTGAACAATTCAAGCCGCGCATAGCCGTGGTTGGGTCGGCGCAGGCGGCACAAGATTTATCGCAGCAGTTGCGACAAAAAGGTCTAAAAACGCAGGTTGAATTTGGACCCGATGCGCTGGCAGCGGTATCTTCTGATCCAGACTGTGATGTTGTCATGGCAGCAATTGTGGGTGCCGCCGGCTTGGTGCCTACAATGGCAGCGGCCCGGGCCGGTAAAAAAGTGCTGCTGGCAAATAAAGAAGCGCTGGTGATGGCCGGTCAACTTTTCATGGATGCGGTGCAGGCGAACGGAGCCACACTTTTACCCATTGACAGCGAACATAATGCGATTTTCCAGTGCCTGCCAAAGACTTATCTTCGCGGACAACCAGGGCAGGGAGTTGCCAAGATATTACTAACGGCATCCGGTGGGCCGTTCTTGAATCGGCCTGTCGAGACACTGGATGTCGTGACGCCAGCAGAAGCCGTTGCGCACCCAAAATGGGTTATGGGCAGGAAAATTTCAGTTGATTCAGCTACGATGATGAACAAGGGGCTGGAAGTGATCGAAGCGCATTGGCTGTTTGGCGCCTCAGCCGATCAAATCGAAGTTGTAATTCATCCGCAAAGCGTAATTCATTCGATGGTTTCCTATATTGATGGTTCTGTTCTCGCGCAGCTAGGCAATCCTGACATGCGCACGCCAATTGCACATGCTCTTGCCTATCCAGAGCGTATTGCATCCGGTGTGGCGCCTCTTGATCTGACTAGCATTGGGCATCTGGAATTCAAAAAGCCGAATTTTAGCCAGTTTCCGTGTCTCAAACTGGCATTTGATGCTTTGCGCGCAGGCGGTTCTGCACCGGCAATTCTGAATGCCGCCAATGAAGTTGCGGTTCAAGGGTTTTTGGATGGGCATACCGGATTTCGTATGATAGATCAGCTGATTGCGCGCGTAATGGATGCGTTGCCACATATTCACGTGGACAGTATCGAAAGCTTGCTGGAGCAAGACTGCGAGGCTCGCAGAATCGCCACCGGCTACATGCAATCATGAGCTTACTGCAAACACTGGTTGCTTTTGTTTTTGCCCTCGGGACACTTGTCATCTTCCATGAGCTGGGACATTTTTTGGTGGCCCGCCTGTGCGGGGTAAAAGTGCTACGTTTTTCGGTCGGGATGGGCAAAGTGATTTTCTCGCGCCGTTTTGGCGCAGACCAAACCGAATGGGTGATTTCAGCGTTGCCGCTTGGCGGTTATGTGAAGATGCTGGATGCCAGGGAGCAGAGTTTAGATACCTTGGCTCCCGAGGATAGACAACGCGAATTCACTAGCCAGAACGTCTGGAAGCGCATTGCCATCGTTGCCGCCGGGCCTATTGCCAACTTTATTCTTGCCATACTGTTATTCGCTTCACTCTATACATACGGGGTTCCAGAGCCGGTTGCCAACATCCGAATTGTTCCCGAGCAATCGGTAGCATACAAGGCTGGTTTGCGCGGCGGCGAACGCGTAACGGCAGTCAATGGCGAGGCAGTAGCGTTATGGTCTGACTTGCGCTGGAGAATAGTGCAGCTAGCTATCGATAAGAGCGCTGCCAAACTCGACGTTAGTTCGGCCGACCCGGCAGACCCCGAAGGAACGTTGTTAAGTACCGTTACCGTGCCTTTGGATAGCTTGACGCCGGAGGATCTGGAAGGTGATTTTTTAGGCGGATTAGGTATTTCGCTTGCGATGCCGCCTGCCGTTTTGGGAAAAATTATGCCGGATGGTCCCGCTATGCATGGCGGACTGCATGAGGGGGATTTAGTTCTGACTGTCGATGGAAAACCTGTAGTTGATGGATTGGCTTTAATAGAACTATTGCGTAGTTCCGCCAATAAGTCATTGAAGTTGACGGGGCAAAGGGCAGGGCGCGAATTCTCTGCAACCGTTACCCCGGAAGGACAAGCGCAAGGCAGCCGGATCATTGGCAAGATCAAGGCTGAAGTGTCCATGATCCCAGCTATGATTACCGTGCGCGCGACACCGATTGATGCAATTATCAAGGGCGCTAACCGCACTTGGGACACTAGCGTAGTGTCGCTCAAAATGCTCGGAAAGATGTTGGTGGGCGAGGTTTCCCTGAAAAACATCACAGGCCCGATCACCATCGCCGACTATGCAGGCCAGACTGCACGTATTGGCATTGTTAGCTATATCAGTTTTATTGCATTCATCAGCATCAGTCTGGGTGTAATGAATTTGCTACCGATCCCGGTGTTGGACGGCGGACTTTTGTTGTATTATTTCGTGGAAGTTTTTACCGGACGCCCTGTTTCTGCACGTTTTGGCGAAATTGCCCAACGGGCCGGGATGGGTATTTTGATGACACTGATGCTGGTAGCTGTCTTCAATGATATCGTGCGCCTTATTTCCTGAGTTGATAATGATCTTGCCTAACGAGCACTCGCAAAACAAAAAATATTCATAATCGGTACCCAATGAAATTATATTCTGAGCGTTTTTCCATTCCTGTTTTTCGCCGAAATCTACTCGCTATTGCTGTTTTTTCCCTATGTGCCGGATCCGCGCTGGCGATCGAGCCATTCAAGGTGAAAGATATTCGGGTAGAAGGGATACAGCGTACTGAGGCCGGCACTGTATTTAGTTATCTTCCGGTGCGTGTCGGCGAAACTTTCACTGATGAAAAAAGTGTAACCGCGATCAAGTCTCTTTATGCAACCGGGTTCTTCAAGGATGTTCGTATTGAAGTCGATGGTGATGTGCTAGTCATCCTGGTAGAAGAACGTCCTGCGATTGCCAGCGTGGAGTTCTCAGGAACCAAGGAGTTTGACAAGGAAGTGCTGACTAAGGCGTTGAAAGAGATTGGCCTGGGTGAATCACGCATTTTCGACAAGGCTTTAGTGGATCGTGCGGAGCAGGAATTAAAGCGCCAATATCTTTCCAGAGGTTTATATGGGGTTCAAATTACTTCTACCGTCACACCGATCGAGCGTAACCGGGTAACAGTCAATTTCGCAGTGGAAGAAGGCGATATTACCCATATTAAGCAGATCAATTTTGTCGGTAATAAAGCGTTTACCGACAGCGAATTATCGGACTTATTAAACCTGACAACACCAGGTTGGTTTTCTTGGTACACAAAAGCTGACCAATATTCGAAACAAAAATTGGCAGGCGACATTGAAGCGCTGAAATCCTATTATCTGAATCGTGGTTATATCGAGATGCAGGTCGAATCGACGCAAGTTTCGATCACGCAGGACAAAAAAGATATCTTCATCACCATCAATATCAATGAAGGGGAAAAATACACCGTCTCCGACGTTAAGATCGAAGGTCAAATGTTTGGCCGCGAAGCGGAATTTAATTCCCTGCTGACTTTAAAAAAAGGCGATGTCTATTCGGGCGAAAAACTGACGGCAAGCACTGCGAAAATATCAGAACGCATGGGTAACTTTGGTTATGCTTTCGCTAACGTCAATGCCAATCCGCAAATTAATCGTGAGAAAAAGGAAGTCGCGCTGACGATTTTCCTGGATCCTGGTAAGCGCGTCTATGTTCGCCGCATTAACCTTGCCGGCAATACAAAAACGCGTGATGAAGTGATTCGCCGCGAATTCCGGCAATTTGAGGATGCCTGGTATGACGGCACCAAAATCCGGCTTTCCCGGGATCGAGTCGATCGTCTCGGCTTCTTCAAGGAAGTAAATATTGAAACACCGGAAGTACCCGGCAGTACCGATCAGGTCGATATCAATATGGCGGTGGTAGAAAAGCCGACTGGTAATTTGCTACTAGGTGCCGGTTTTTCCAGTAGCGAGAAGTTGACGCTGACAGGTTCCATCCAGCAAGCCAATGCCTTTGGCACCGGCAATACGATAGGGCTGGATGTCAACACCAGCAAACGCAATCGCACGATAGCTTTGTCACAAACCGACCCGTATTTCACCAAGGATGGCGTCAGTCGCAGTTATGAACTGTTTTATCGGACAACCCGTCCGGCTGATACCTATACCTACGACTATCGGGTAGTAACCTCGGGCGGCAGTATACGATTTGGTGTGCCATTCTCCGAACTGGATACCGTATTTTTCGGCATCGGCGCAGAACGAACTGCAGTTGAAACTTTTGCAAGCAGCCCGGACAGATGGCAGGAATTCGTGAAAGATAACGGCGATCCATCCGGTATAGGGAAAGCTACTACAACGTCATTTCCCTTAACCGCGGCATGGCAACGTGACGGGCGCGATAGCGCGATAGCGCCCAACAAGGGACGCTATCAACGCGCAAATCTCGAGCTGTCAGTGATCGGCACCCTGGGTTATTACCGCGCCGTATATCAGGATCAATACTTCCTGCCGATTAACCGTACCATGACGCTGGCATTGAATGGCGAAGTTGATTACGGTCATGGATTAGGGGGTAATAAGTATCCAATTTTCAAAAATTTCTATGCCGGCGGTATCGGATCTGTGCGCGGCTATGAAGGCTCCTCGCTGGGTGTCGGAACCAACATTGATCGCGTAACCGGGGAATCTCTGGGCGGCTCAACCCGCTTGATTGCGAATGCCGAGTTGCAATTTCCATTTCCTGGTTCGGGAAATGACCGTACCTTGCGCTGGTTTACCTTTTTTGATGCGGGTAACGTGTTTGCAGAAGGGCAAAAGATCAGTGCTTCGGATTTACGTACCTCAGTGGGCATCGGTTTGAGCTGGATATCACCGATTGGTCCGCTGAAATTAAGTTATGGCAAACCCATGAATGCCACGTCTACCGACCGGAAGCAGAATTTCCAATTCCAGCTGGGTACCGGGTTCTAATTTATACGACTTAAATACTATGACGGCCTCGGCCGTTTGACTCTTGGAGAATACACTTGAAGTTTCTAACTACATCATCATCAAAAATCGTTGGCGCTGTATTGCTATGCATGGCCGTAAATGTGCATGCGCAAGAGTCCAAGATCGGCTTGATCAACTCCCAGCGCGTGATGCGTGAATCGGCCCCGGCCAAGGCAGCCGAAACAAAAATCGAGCAGGAATTTTCAAAGCGCCAGAAAGAATTACTCGATTCTTCGAGCCGCATCAAAACTCTGGCAGAAAAACTCGATAAGGATTCGGCGGTAATCTCCGAATCAGACCGGATCCGGCGTCAGCGGGAACTAAGCGACATGGATCAAGACTTTCAGCGCAAGCAACGCGCATTCAGCGAAGATTTGAACCTGCGTCGCAATGAAGAAATTGCTATCGTGGTTGAACGCGCGAACAAGGCAATCAAGCAGATTGCAGAGGCTGAAAAATACGACATTATTTTCCAGGATGCTGCCTACTTCAATCCGCGCATCGATGTTACTGAAAAAGTGCTGAAAATCCTCAACAAGAAGTAATTTCATGAAAAAACCACTATGAGCATTCGACTTGGTGTACTAGTCGAACGCTTGGGTGGGCAATTGATGGGCGATCCGAACACAGAAGTGTTCGGTATTGCGCCTTTGGATGACGCAAACGCGTCGCACATCACATTTCTCTCTAATCCCAAGCTTCGGACACAGGCGGCGCACACGCAAGCGGCCGCCATTATCCTATCGGCTTCAAGTGCCGCGGCAATCGGTCCCGAATATCAGGGTGCGCGGATTGTGGCAGATAATCCCTATGCGTATTTTGCCAGAGCAGCGCAATGGTTTGCCGCGGAGAGCGCACCTCCGCTGGCGGCCGGCATTGATGCGAGTGCGCATGTGGATGCCAGTGCCACGATTGCAGCGACCGCATTCATCGGCCCGCATGTAACAATTGAAGCCGGAGCATTAATTGCCGACCATGCGGTGATTGATGCCGGCTGTTTTATTGGACGCGACGCTAAAATCGGTGCCGGCACTCATTTTTTTGCCCGTGTAACATTCCATGCTGGATGTGAAATCGGGCAGCGCGGCATTCTCCATTCCGGCGCCGTGATAGGCACTGACGGCTTTGGCTTTGCCAATGATGGCGGGACGTGGATCAAGATTCCGCAGACCGGGCGTGTGATCATCGGCGACGATGTCGACATCGGCGCCAATACCTGCATCGATCGTGGCGCTCTGACGGATACCATCATTGAGAACGGCGTTAAGCTGGATAACCAAATTCAAATCGGCCATAACTGCCATATCGGCGCGCACACTGCAATGGCCGGTTGTGTCGGCGTGGCCGGTAGCGCCACAATTGGCAAATATTGTACTTTTGGCGGCGCGGCAATGGTGCTTGGTCACCTGAGCATCGCCGACAACGTGCATATTTCTTCCGGCAGCATGGTATCGCGCTCGATCCGGGAGGCCGGGCAGTACACTGGCTTTTATCCGCTGGCCAAGAATGCCGATTGGGAAAAGTCCGCTGCCATCGTGCGTAACCTGACATCGATGCGTGAAAAAATCCGTAATCTGGAAAAAACCGTGCAGTTGCTTACAAAATCGCTTACAGACAAGAGTCAAGAATCATGAAAACCCTCGATATCAATCAAATCAAACAATATTTGCCGCACCGCTATCCGATGTTGCTAGTCGATCGCGTGCTGGACTGGGAGGCAGGCAAGCGCATCACTGCGATCAAGAATGTCACGGCCAATGAAGAATTTTTCAATGGACATTTTCCGAACAAACCGGTGATGCCGGGTGTGTTGATGATCGAGGCAATGGCACAGACCGCTGCTATTCTGTCGTTTTTGACCATGGACATGAAGCCGGACGCAGACACTATCGTGTATTTTCTCGGCATCGATGGCGCACGTTTCAAACGGCCGGTGGAACCCGGCGATCAACTCAGGATGGAGGTTGAAATCTTGCGAGTGGCGCGCGGCATCTGGAAATATGCAGTCAAAGGCACCGTAGATGGCCAACTCGCGGTTGAGGCTGAACTAATGTGCACCATGCGCACCGCCGCAGATGCTAGCAAGGCTGCGGGTCAGTAATGGCGGGGATTCATTCCACTGCACTGGTTAATACAAAAGCGCAACTGGATAGTTCCGTCGAAGTCGGGCCATATTCGGTCATCGGCCCGAACGTCAGCATCGCCGCCGGCACTAAAATCGGCTCGCATGTCGTGATTGACGGCGATACCAGCATCGGGCGCGACAATACTTTTTTTCAGTTTACCTCGATCGGCGCCGCGCCCCAGGATAAGAAATATGCAGGTGAGCCAACCCGGCTGGAAATCGGCGAGCGCAATACGATTCGTGAATTCTGTACGCTCAACCGCGGCACCGCACAGGATGCCGGCGTCACGCGGCTTGGCAATGACAACTGGATCATGGCCTACGTCCATATTGCACATGACTGCCAGTTGGGCAATGACATCATTCTAGCCAATAATGCGACGCTGGCCGGGCATGTGCACTTGGGTGATTGGGTGTTTCTCGGCGGTTTTACAACCGTCCATCAGTATTGCCACATCGGCGCGCATGCGATGACCGCATTTACCGCAGCGGTCAGCCAGGATGTGCCGCCGTTCGTTACTGCCGCCGGCAATCGTGCGGTGCCGGCCGGAATCAATAGCGAAGGCCTCAAACGGCGCGGCTTTAGCAGCGAGCAGATTATGGCAATCAAGCGCGGTTATAAATTGATTTATCGCGCCGGCTTGCAGCTCGACGCTGCCCAGTCCGCGCTATTGGAAGAAGAATCGAAATCCCCGCAAGCTGCGCAATACTTGCGTCTGATGCGTGAATTTATTGCATTATCCTCCCGTGGCATCATCCGTTAGCTCCACCATTAACGCCAATATAAATACCACCATAGCGATGGTGGCCGGAGAGAGTTCCGGCGACCTGCTGGCGAGTCGATTGCTGTCGGGTCTGCGGGTGCATCTGCCGCAAACCCGCATGCACGGCATCGGTGGCCTCAAAATGGCGGAGCAGGGCTTTGTCAGCGATTGGCCGATGGAGAAACTGACGGTGCGCGGCCTGTTTGAAGTGATTCCGCGTTATCGCGAGATCAAGTCGATCCAGAACACTTTGCGCGATCAGTTGCTGGCTGAAAAACCGGCGGTTTTCATTGGCGTCGATTATCCGGGCTTCAATCTCGGTCTGGAAATGCAATTAAAGCGCGCCGGCATACCGACCGTGCATTTTATCGGCCCGCAAATTTGGGCCTGGCGCGGCGGGCGCATCAAGAAAATTGCCAAAGCGGTATCGCACATGCTGGTCGTGTTTCCATTCGAGGAAGCGATTTATCGCCAGGCAGGCATCCCGGTTACCTACGTCGGCCATCCGCTGGCAGAAGTGATTCCGTTGTTGCCGGATGTGGCGGCAGCAAGGGCTGCACTGCATTTGCCCCCGGCTGGAAAAGTCGTGGCGATTTTGCCCGGCAGTCGCATCTCGGAATTGAAATACAACACGGAAGCCTTTATCGGCGCAGCAAAATTGCTGGCACAGCGCGAGCCCGGCTTGCGCTTTGTGGTGCCGATGGCAGGCGCGCAGCAGCGCGATTATTTTGTGCAGTTGCTGGCGCAAGCCGGTTTGGTCGACGTTCCGCTGCAATTGGTTGATGGCCAGTCGCATACCGTGCTGGCGGCGGCCGATGCGGTGCTGGTGGCTTCCGGCACCGCATCGCTTGAAGTCGCCTTGTTCAAAAAACCAATGGTCATCGCGTACCGGATGATGCGCGCTTCTTGGGAAATCATGCGCCACATGGGATATCAACCATGGATCGGGTTGCCGAATATCCTGGCACGGGAATTTTTGGTGCCCGAATTGCTACAGGATGCCGCCACGCCGCAAGCCCTGGCCGATGCGCTCTGGCAGCAATTGACCGATGTCAGCCTGCAAGCGTCCTTGCAGCAACGTTTTATCGAGATGCATCATGCGCTGTTGCGCAATACCGCCAAGGAAAGCGCACAGGCTGTCTTGCAGCTGATGAACGCTGCATAGCGGACAATACACCATACTGTAATTTTCAGTTACTCATTTAATATATGCGGAATCAGTAGTGTTTTTTGTCATACCCCCTATTTTATTATTTTCGTTAAATTTTTTAAAGTGATCAGCATGGAAAAATTGGAACAATTCCTGTTGTCGATTGAACTGGATAACACGTTGATGTGTGGTGTCGATGAAGCCGGGCGGGGACCGCTGGCGGGGCCGGTATTCGCCGCCGCCGTCATTCTCGATCCGACCCGGCCGATCGAAGGCTTGCGCGATTCAAAGAAACTGACGGCGGCGCAGCGCGAGGTGCTGGCACTCCAGATCAGGCAGCGTGCGCTGGTCTGGTCGATTGCCCAGTGCTCCGAGGAGGAAATCGATCGCCTGAATATTTTGCAAGCCACAATGCTGGCGATGCGCCGTGCGGTCGAAGGGCTTTCGACCCAGCCGACGCTGGCGCTGATCGATGGCAATCGCTGTCCTGAAATGACCTTGCGTTGTGAAGCGATTATCAAAGGCGACGACAAGGTGCCGGCCATTTCGGCCGCCTCGATTCTGGCCAAAACTGCGCGTGACGCAGCATTGCTCGCACTGCATCAGCAATTTCCGCAATATGCCTTTGACCAGCACAAAGGTTATCCGACTGCCTTGCATCTGGCCCGGTTACGCGAACACGGGGTGTCGCCGGTGCATCGCAAATCGTATGCGCCGGTGCGCGCATTGCTGGTTGTGGAGCAGCCATGAAACCGATTTCTTCGCGCGACAACCCGCTTTACAAGGAACTCAAACAGCTGGCGACCAGTTCGCAAGCCCGGCGCAAGACGCAACGCACATTGTTGGACGGCATCCATTTGTGCGAAGTTTATCTTGATCAAGTCGGCGCTCCGCCCTTGTGCATTGTCAGCGATAGCGCAGTGTCGCAACACGAAGTTACGCCGATCCTGCAACGCTGCGAAGAAGGTGGAGCGCAATGCATTTTGCTGCCGGATGCACTTTTCAGAGCTATTAGCCAGGTCGAACATGGCATTGGCCTGCTGTTTGTGGTCGATACTCCGGCACAAGACGCGCTATTGCGTTTGTCCGGCAACGCTGTGCTGCTGGACCGATTGCAAGACCCGGGTAATCTCGGCTCGATTTTGCGTAGCGCGGCTGCCGCAGGCATCACTGACGTTTTTTGCAGCGCCGGCACCGCCTTCGCTTGGTCGCCAAAGGTATTGCGGGCGGGTATGGGCGCGCACTTTCACCTGCGTATCGCCGAGGATGTTGATCTGGTGCTGTTATTGCAATCTGCCGGCATACCTGTTCTGGCGACCAGTTCCCATGCAGAAGCCGCCATTTACGATATCGATTTACAGCAACCTGTGGCCTGGTTGTTCGGCCACGAAGGGCAAGGAATTTCCGATCAACTGATGACGCTGACCACGCACCAGGTCGGGATTCCGCACCTCGGTCTGATGGAATCCCTGAATGTGGCGGCTAGTGCGGCAGTCTGTTTTTTTGAGCAAGTCAGGCAAAGACGCTAACTCTCCGAGTCCAGGTAGTGCAGGCCTCCGTGCCTGCGCCGTGCCGCAGGCACGGAGGCCTGCACTACTAAAAACAATATTTTCGTCAGTTCTGAATTCCTCAGTACACCCGCTTTTCTAGTTTTAGTTCCTGCAAAATTGTGCTGGAGATTTCTTCTATCGATTTTGTGGTGGAGGACAACCAATGTATTCCCTCCCGTTTCATCATCGCCTCTGCCTCGTTGACCTCAAAGCGGCAGTTTTCCAAGGCTGCATACTTGCTGCCAGGGAGCCGCTCGTTGCGGATTACGCATAAGCGTTCCGGCGTAATGCTCAGGCCAAAAATCTTGGATTTATACTTCAGCAAGGCCGAAGGCATTTTGCCGCGCTCAAAATCTTCCGGTATCAGCGGATAGTTCGCTGACTTGATGCCGTATTGCATCGCCAGAAACAGGCTGGTCGGGGTTTTTCCCGAGCGCGATACGCCGACCAGGATCACGTCGGCGCTGGACAGGTTCTTGTGCGACTGCCCGTCATCGTGGATCAGCGAAAAATTGATCGCTTCAATACGGTTTTTGTATGCTTCTGAATTAGCAATGTCCTGACCACGACCGATGGTGTGGGTCGATTTGATCCCCAGTTCCTGTTCCAGCGGACCGACGAAGGTCTGGATCAAGTCCATATACATGCATTTGGTATTGCGAATAATCTGTGAAAGATCTTCCTTGACTAGCGTAGAGAAAATGATTGGTGGCATGCCTTCCTGCTCAAAGGTTTCATTGATTTTGGCCGCGGCGTAATGCGCCTTGTCGAGGTCGTCAATGAAGGGCAAGCGAACCTGCTTGAAGCGTAGATTGAACTGTGTCAGCACCGCATGGCCGAAAGCCTCGGCAGTAATTCCGGTGCCGTCAGAGACAAAAAAAACGGTGCGATCGAATGCTGCAGGCTGAATGATCGAAATAGCTGGCATGGGGCCTTAAAAGAGTGGATGTGCTAAAAATAGAATGCCTGCCGATAAAAACCAATCGCAGCATGTAAAATGCTGCTCATTGGGTTGCGTCAAGTTGCTCTTATAAGAATAACAAAAAGAAGGGGGCAACGACGATGCGCAGGAAGATTTCTTATCATCAAACTAGAGGTTGTTATGTCCAACGCAGTACTTACTGGGGTGTCTACGAAAGCCACTTACGTGGCCTCATTTGAAAATTTGCGCATGACGGATGTCGATTCCGTCGGTGGCAAAAATGCATCATTAGGCGAAATGATCAGCCAATTGGCAGGCGCAGGAGTGCGCGTGCCGGGCGGTTTTGCCACTACTGCCCAAGCTTTTCGGGATTTCCTGTCATACAGCGCGAGCGGCGGTCAGACGCTGGCTGACCGCATTGCGCAGCGTTTATCCAGTCTGAACATCGACGATGTCCGGGCCTTGGCTCAAGCCGGTGCTGAAATCCGTCAGTGGATCATTGACACACCTTTCCAGCCACAGCTTGAAAATGAAATTAACACCTTTTATGAACAACTTGTAGCGGACTCTTCAAGCGAAATGTCATTCGCCGTGCGGTCCTCGGCTACTGCTGAAGATTTGCCGGATGCATCTTTTGCCGGTCAGCAGGAAACCTTTCTGAACGTGGTCGGTATCGATAATATTCTCGAAGCAATGAAACATGTGTTCGCTTCCCTGTATAACGATCGCGCCATTTCCTATCGCGTTCACAAGGGCTTCACGCATGCGGAAGTGGCATTGTCTGCCGGTGTGCAGCGCATGGTACGTTCCGATCTCGGCTCGGCTGGCGTGATGTTTACGCTCGATACCGAATCAGGCTTCAAGGATGTGGTTTTTATTACCTCCAGTTATGGACTGGGCGAAACGGTAGTGCAGGGTGCTGTCAATCCAGACGAGTTTTATGTCCACAAACCGATGCTGAAACTGGGTAAATCACCCGTGATTCGCCGTAATATCGGTTCCAAACTGCTCAAGATGGAATTTACCGGTGAAGCCAAGGCTGGGCGCTCAGTGCGGACGGTGGATGTGCCAATCGAACTGCGCAACCGCTATTCCCTGAACGACCAAGAAATAGTGGAGCTAGCCAAATATGCGGTCATCATTGAGAACCATTACCAGCGGCCGATGGATATTGAATGGGGCAAAGATGGTCGTGACGGCAAGTTGTACATTTTGCAAGCACGCCCGGAAACGGTAAAGTCGCAGCACAAAGAAACGGATGCCCAGCAGCGTTTCAAGCTCAGAAGTACTGGCACAGTACTAGCAAGTGGTCGTGCGATTGGGCAGAAAATCGGTGCCGGCCCAGTGCGCGTGATTCACGACTCAGCCGACATGGAGCGGGTCCAACCCGGCGATGTGCTGGTCACGGACATGACCGATCCGAACTGGGAACCGGTCATGAAGCGGGCTGCCGCTATTGTTACCAACCGCGGCGGGCGCACCTGTCACGCGGCGATCATTGCGCGTGAACTGGGTGTTCCGGCGGTAGTCGGATGCGGTAATGCGACCGAATCGCTTAAGGAAGGCACGCTGGTCACGGTATCCTGCGCCGAGGGCGATGAAGGCAAAATTTATGACGGTTTGCTGGAAACCGAAGTCACCGAAGTGGCGCGCGGCGAATTGCCGAAACTGCCGCTGAAAATCATGATGAACGTCGGCAATCCGCAGCTGGCGTTCGATTTCCAATCGATTCCGAATGCCGGTGTCGGCTTGGCGCGTCTTGAATTCATCATCAACAACAATATCGGCGTTCATCCAAAGGCGATTCTGGAATATCCGAATATCGATCCTGCGTTGAAGAAAGCGGTTGAATCGGTAGCACGCGGTCACGCTTCACCAAAGGCGTTTTATGTTGACAAACTAGCCGAAGGAATCGCCACTATCGCAGCGGCTTTCTGGCCCAAGCCAGTGATTGTGCGCCTATCCGACTTCAAGTCGAATGAGTACAAAAAACTCATCGGCGGTTCGCGTTACGAACCTGACGAAGAAAATCCGATGCTGGGCTTCCGCGGCGCTGCGCGCTATTTGGCCGACGAGTTTGCCGAATCATTTGAAATGGAATGTCTGGCCATGAAGCGTGTACGTAACGAAATGGGATTGACCAACGTCGAAATCATGATTCCATTCGTGCGCACGCTGGGGCAAGCCGAAAAAGTGATCGGCCTGCTGGGCAAGAACGGCCTCAAACGCGGTCAGGATGGTTTGCGCGTCATCATGATGTGTGAAGTGCCTTCGAATGCGATTCTGGCCGAACAATTCCTGCAGCATTTTGACGGCTTCTCTATCGGCTCCAACGATCTGACCCAGCTAACGCTCGGTCTGGACCGGGATTCCGGCATGGCGTTGCTGGCTGCCGATTTTGATGAACGCGACCCTGCTGTGCTTGCGTTGATTTCGCAGGCTATCACCGCCTGCCGCGCACAAGGCAAATATATCGGAATTTGCGGTCAAGGGCCGTCAGACCATCCTGATTTTGCCGAGTGGCTCTTGAAACAGGGTATCGAGTCGATTTCGCTTAACCCGGATACGGTAATCGATACCTGGCAAGCGTTGGCTGCGCTGAAATAAAGTTTGTTTCCATTCTGAAAACGCGAGCACCAAGCTCGCGTTTTTTTTAGCCTATGATGGTATTAATTTGTTTTCAAGAATGCGTACTGGATTATTTTCATAATGAAAAATCGCTTATTTCACAACCCGCAAAAAGGAGAATCGGATGCCTGACTGGATGACCTGGTTTGGCATGGCGGGCATACTCGTCATTGCCGAAATATTCACCGGTACATTTTATTTACTGATGATTGCATTAGGCGCGCTAGCCGGCGGCGCAGTAGCGCTGGCCGGTTTTGTGTTTCCACTGCAAATGGTGATTGCGGCGATCGTGGGGGCAATCGCAACTTTCTTATTGCGTAAAAGCAGCTTTGGAAAACAGCGCAAACTGCCTACCGGGCGTGACCCGAATGTCAACCTCGACATCGGGCAAACCGTGCATGTCGAGCAATGGCAGGATAATCATGCGCGTACCATGTATCGAGGTGCCATGTGGGACATTGAACTGATGCCAGGCGCAGTAGCAATTGCCGGTGCTTTCGTCATTCGTGAAATACGCGGCAGTCACTTGATTGTCGCTAACTCCGTACCATAAAGGACATACCATGGCTTTTGATTTCAGCAGCATTTCCATCATCCTGTTCATTCTGGCGATTATTTTTGTCGTCAAGACCATCAACGTCGTACCGCAGCAGCATGCTTGGGTAGTCGAGCGTTTTGGCAAGTATCACGGCACGCTGGCGCCAGGTCTGAACATCGTTTTGCCGTTCATCGATCGCATCGCCTACAAGCATTCACTGAAGGAAATCCCGATGGACGTTCCTAGTCAGGTTTGCATCACGAAAGATAATACGCAACTGGAAGTCGATGGCATCCTGTATTTTCAAGTGACCGACCCGATGCGTGCTTCGTATGGTTCTTCAAATTATATTTACGCCGTGTCGCAACTGGCGCAAACCACGCTGCGTAGCGTAATTGGCAAGATGGAACTGGACAAGACGTTCGAAGAACGCGCGCACATCAATCTGAGCGTCGTCAGCTCAATCGATGAATCGGCTTCAAATTGGGGCGTAAAAGTACTGCGCTACGAGATCAAGGATTTGACCCCGCCCAAGGAAATTTTGCATTCAATGCAGGCGCAGATTACCGCAGAGCGCGAAAAGCGGGCCTTGATTGCCGCTTCCGAAGGACGCAAGCAAGAGCAGATCAATATCGCAACCGGCGAGCGTGAAGCATCGATAGCTAAGTCTGAGGGCGAAAAACAAGCGTCGATTAATCGGGCGGAAGGCCAGGCCGCAGCGATCGTCTTCTTGGCCGAGGCCAGCGCAGATGCAATTCGCAAGACTGCTGCCGCAATCCGGGAGCCGGGTGGTGCGGATGCGGTGAATCTGAAAGTGGCAGAGCAATACGTCAGCGCCTTTGCCAATTTGGCCAAGACGAATAATTCGATTATTGTTCCAGCAAATTTGAGCGATATCAGCAGTTTGATTGCAAGTGCTCTGCAAGTCGTTAAATCACAGCAAAAATCCTGATAGAGGACTAACCGTTAGCGATTGGAAGCCGTGTCAAAACGGCTGCTAATTTGATTTTTTATACAAATCAGCCAGACGAGCAGTCTCGGTGCATTTTTTATGTACACGCATATGTATTAAATATACGTCAATAAAATAAAGCGGACAATACCATGTTTTATGGCATACCCCACCTTTATTAATTTAAAGCGTGTAGAGTCATGGTTTTTACTTAACGGAAATTCTGTTTCATGATTTGCTGTTGCTCGCGCTGCCAATCGCGCGATTTCTCGGTGTCGCGCTTGTCGTGCAGCTTCTTGCCTTTAGCCAGTCCGATTTCACACTTGACGCGTCCCCGCACGAAGTGCAGGTTGATCGGCACCAGAGTGTAGCCGGAGCGTTCGACCTTGCTGACCAACTTACTGATTTCGGCAGCATGCAGCAACAACTTACGTGTGCGTAAGGCTTCTGGGTGGACGTGGGTGGAGGCGCTTAATAGCGCGCTGATATGGGCGCCGAACAGAAAAATCTCGCCGTCACGCACAATCACATAGGCTTCCTTGAGTTGAACCCGTCCGGCGCGTATGGACTTGGCTTCCCAGCCATGCAGGACGACACCAGCTTCGAAGCGCTCCTCAATAAAATAGTCATGGAAAGCTTTTCTGTTGTCAACGATGGTCATGTGATGGGGTAATAAGGGGAGTCGGTTAGAATTCGTGTAATTTTACCAAACGGTTGAGATTCGATGGCAGTCGTACATAAATCAGTAATTGTAGGTTATAGCGCCGAGCAGATGTTTGCTCTGGTTGACAAGGTGGAAGATTATCCACGCTTTCTGCCCTGGTGCGGCGGTACGGAGGTGCGCGATCGCACAGCCGATGGGCTGGTTGCAGCTATCGTCATACATTATCACGGGCTCAAGCAATCCTTCACAACGGAGAATACCAATGTCCAGCCGACATCAATTCAAATGCGCCTGCTGGAAGGCCCATTCCGGCAATTACAGGGTTCCTGGGTCTTCAAGCCGCTGCGCGAAGATGCTTGCAAGATTGAATTCGATTTGGAATATGAGTTTTCCAACCGGCTTCTGGATAAACTCATCGGGCCGGTATTTGGCATGATCGCCAACAGTTTCGTCGAATCGTTTTGCAAAAGGGCAGAGGCAGTATATGGATAGGCCCGCTGAAGATATGCACGTGCAGGTGTGTTATGCCAAACCGGGAATTCAGCTATTGCGCGACGTTAGCGTACTGCCGGGAACCAACTTGCAAGCAGCCATTATGCAAAGCGGGATACTGCGTGACATGCCGGAAATTGACTTATTGACGTGCCGTGTCGGCATTTACGCCAAACTCAAAACTTTGGAGACGATTCTGCGAGACGGCGACCGGATCGAGATTTATCGGCCATTAATAGCCGATCCGAAAGAGTCCCGTCGTCGCCGCGCCGACAGAAAACCAGAGTAAATCACAGTATGTAAGGAACCCTGCCAGGGTTCATTTGCATTCGCTGAGAATTCTCTTTGTGTCGCGCAATTCCTGGGCACGGTTTGCGTCGCTGAGATAAACGCGCTGACCGTCTTTTCCCTGTTGCGCGATACGCTGACCGGAATCGAGCGCTTTTTGATATGCAGTGGCGCGCTCGCAATTTTTGCTCTTGTCGGCCGCAAGTTGCGCTTCATTGGCTGTTTTTTTGTCTTTTTCAGCCTGCTCCAACCTGCGTTTCTGGAAGTCGGCATTTTTTTCAGCGGTGGTTAGCGGCAGCTTCGCTTTTGCCGCAGCTGCCGCTGCATTCTCGCTCTGGTCCGGCATCTTCTCGGGCGCAACACCGGGAGCCAATGCTTGTGCCACAGCGCCGGGAGATTTCAGAATATGACTATTTGGTACAGCCGGCGGCGGCGGCATGTTTGAATACTGCTTTACGCCTTTATCATCGAGCCATACATACTGGGCAACAGCATGGGACGACAGGATGAGCAGTAAGCTGGCAATAGTCGATGCGGCGATGCGTTTAATGTATAAGTAGTTCATTGTTGCCTAGCTGGTTCAGGCAGCTGAAAAGCGTTGCTGCATGCTGGTTTTATGGAAACAGGAAAGAAACATTAAAATGCGAACCATAGGATTGATGTGCTAATTTACATCCCTAATTTACGTTTTATAATTCATCGCAATCGCATTTCTAACCGAAAATATTATATAGAAATACAGTGCAATGGAAAGTAAATGGTTGGAGGATTTTATTTCTCTGGCGCAAACCCATAGCTTCAGCCGTTCGGCAGAGCAGCGTCATGTTACGCAATCGGCATTTTCGCGCCGTATTAAATCGCTTGAAGCCTGGATCGGCACCGATCTGATCGACCGTACCTCGTTCCCCACCAGTCTGACGCGGGAAGGACATCTGTTTTATGAGCAGGCCATTGCCATGCTCGGTCAGATCAACGATGTCAGGGCATTGTTGCGCGAGAATCGTGCCAGTACTGAATCTTCGGTTGATTTTGCAGTTCACCATACGCTGGCGCTGACCTATATCCCCAAATGGCTAACAGACCTGAAATCCGGCATCGGCCCATTCGGTGTGCGGCTGGCGGCATTCAATGTGCATGATGCCGTATCGGTGTTATCCGAAGGCGGTTGTGATTTGCTGCTGACTTTTTACCATCCGCTGCAACCATTGCAACTTGATGCCAGCCGTTATGACATGATGATTGTGGGGTGCGAAAAACTGTGTGCCTATAGCCGGTGCGATCAGGCCGGCCGGCCAGAGTTCGCGTTGCCAGGGAGCGCCGTTGCGCCGTTGCCGTACTTATCCTATGCAAGCGCTGCCTATTTCGGTCGCATTGTCGATTTAATCCAGGCCGATGCCCTAATGCCACTGCACCTGGAAAAATGCTATGAGACGGGAACGGCGGAAGCCTTGAAGATGATGGTACTGGAGGGCCATGGCCTTGCATTCCTGCCGGAGTCGGCTGTCGCGCAGGAACTTGCGCAGCAGCGACTGGTGCGCGCAGATAGTCCGCAACTACGCTGGGAAACTAATATGGAAATTCGCTTGTACCGCGAAAAACCTTCTAGCCAAAAACCGGGTAAGCGCCTGGTTGCGCAGTTATGGGATTACCTGCAGTCGCAGAACATCTAATATTGTGGACGCTCGCTAACCGGTTTGCCGCCTGTCTTCCGGTCAGGTATTTTTCCCGCGTTTCCTGCCGCTCCAGCAAAATGTCAGACATTATTTGCATAGGCCTATGCAAACAATGTCTGACCACGCATTGAATTAACTATATATTTGTTCCAGTCTAATCGGGGTGCGGATTATTTGATAATGCGTTCTCATCAGGCTAGAAATAAACCGATTCAATTCACTGGATTCAATACTAAAGAGGGAATGGGCTATGGAAAAAAATGGAAAATATGTGTTCAAGGCCGGCCTGCTTGCTGTCTTGTTTGCTTATGCGGGATTTGCGGCGGCGGCGACTAACTTGGTGTATTGCTCGGAAGGCAGCCCGGAAGGTTTTAACCCGCAATTCTTTACCACCGGCACAACCTTCGATGCCTCGTCGGTGCCGATGTATAACCGTTTGGTCGAATTCGAACTTGGCACGACCAAGGTCGGTCCTGGGCTGGCAGAATCCTGGGCAGTATCTCCTGACGGCCTGACGTATACATTCACGCTGCGCAAGGGCGTCAAATTCCATAGCAGTGCCAAATTCAAGCCGTCACGCGACTTCAACGCGGATGATGTTTTGTTCAGCTACAACCGCATGGCGAACCCTGCACATCCCTTCCACAAGACGGCGCCAGGGCAGACTTTTGCCTATTTTGAAGACATGGGAATGAACAATATCGTCGACAAACTGGAAAAAATCGACGACAGAACCGTGCGCTTCACGCTCAAGCATCCTGAGGCGCCATTCATTGCCAATTTGGCGATGGACTTTTCCTCGATCTTGTCTGCCGAGTACGCCGACAAGATGCTGGCGGCCGGTACGCCGGAAGTGATCGACCGTGAACCGATTGGTACCGGCGCGTTCGTGTTCGGCTCTTACCAAAAAGATGCAATCATCCGCTACAAGGCGTTCGATCAATACTGGAAAGGGCGGCCGAAGATTGACAATCTGATCTTTGCCATCACGCCTGATGCCTCGGTACGGTATGCCAAACTTAAGGCCGGCGAATGCCAAGTGATGGCGTATCCCAAGCCAGCCGATATTGCGATGATGAAGAGCGACCCTGCAATCAACCTGTTATCGCAGGAAGGATTGAACATTGGTTATATCGCCTTGAATGTCGAGAAAAAACCGTTCGACAACAAACTTGTGCGCCAAGCTCTGAACATGGCAGTGGACAAGAAAAGTATTCTCAGTTCGGTCTATCAAGGCGGTGGTCGGGCAGCCGTAAATCCGATTCCACCGACCATGTGGTCTTATAACAAAAACATCAAGGATTACGCGTATGACGTCGAGAAGGCCAAGGCTTTGCTGGCCAAGGCCGGTTATCCGAATGGTCTGGAAATAGATTTGTGGTACCTGCCGGTGTCGCGTCCCTATAATCCCGATGGCAAACGTATGGCTGTATTGGTCCAGGCGGATTGGGCCAAGATTGGCGTCAAAGCCAAACTCGTCACTTACGAATGGGGCGAATACAAAAAACGCAGCAAAGCCGGTGAGCAACAGGCAATGATGTTCGGCTGGACCGGCGATAATGGCGATCCAGACAATTTCTTTGATACGCTGCTCGGTTGCAACGCAGTCAATGGCGGGGGTAACGTAGCGCGCTGGTGCAACAAGGATTTTGAAGCGTTGACCCAGAAAGCCAAGGTTGCTCCAACCCAGGCTGAACGCAGCAAGTTGTACGAAAAAGCGCAGGAAATCGTCAAGGAAGAAGCCCCGTGGATTACGATTGCCCATTCGATCGCATACACTCCGGTGCGCAAAAATGTAATCGGTTTCAAGATGGATCCTACCGGCCACTTTAATTTCAATAACGTCGATTTGAAAAAGTAAAGTTTCGCCCAGTGATAAGTGTCATTGGGCGCAGCACTGTTATGACTGATCCGGCTTGGTTTTGTCTGGATTAAGCAAAACAGTGCTGTGGCTGTGACGCTGTCAATTTATCGCACACACTCCCACTTGACTATCGAACAGGATTCCCCGATGTTTGGATTTCTCCTGCGCCGAATAGGTCTGGTCATTCCGACCTTCCTAGGCATTACCTTACTTGTGTTCTCTCTTATTCACATGATCCCCGGCAATGCCGTGGAGGCCATGTCGGGCGAGCGCGGCATGGATGCCGCACGTTATGCGCGCCTGTTGCATGAGTTCGGCCTTGACCAGCCGCTGTACGTACAATATTTTGATTATTTAAAAAATATACTACAAGGTGATCTCGGGTTTTCTCTTTCAACCCATGAGCCGGTATTTAAAGAGTTCATCACACTGTTTCCGGCGACAGTCGAATTATCCTTGTGCGCCATGCTATTGGCGCTGGTGATCGGAATACCCGCTGGCATCCTGGCTGCGCTGAAGCGCAATACGTATCTCGATTATTCGGTAATGGGCCTGTCGCTGACCGGGTTCTCGATGCCGATTTTCTGGTGGGCGTTGCTGCTCATCCTGCTGTTTTCCGTCACGCTTGGCTGGACGCCGGTATCGGGTCGGATCGACATCCTGTTTGATCTACCGCCAGTTACCGGGTTTATGCTGATAGACAGCTTGCTGTCAGGCGAACCAGGCGCTTTCAAATCGGCACTTTCGCACCTGATTCTGCCGGCGATTGCACTGGGAACGATTCCGCTTGCGGTGATCGCCCGCATGACGCGTTCAGCGATGCTTGAGGTCTTGCGCGAAGATTATGTGCGTACCGCACGTGCCAAGGGATTATCGAAATGGCGCGTCATTGGAATACATGCACTGCGCAATGCACTGATCCCGGTGGTTACCATCATCGGCTTGCAAGTCGGTACGCTGCTGGCCGGTGCGATTCTGACCGAAACCATATTTTCATGGCCTGGCATCGGGAAATGGCTGGTAGGAGCAATTCAGCGCCGCGATTATGCTGTTGTCCAAGGCGGCATCCTGATGTCTGCCACCATCATCATCATTGTCAATCTTCTTGTCGACGTGCTGTACGGCGCCATTAATCCACGTATTCGACACAGCTCATGAGCAATTCAACGTCAATTTCTCCTGCATCCTCGCCGACATCTTCACCAGAGATTTCTCCTATTCCGCCGCATCCATTGCGTGAAATGTGGGACTATTTTGGTCAGAATCGCGGTGCTTTGATAGGCTTGTTCGCCGTCATCGGATTGATATTAGTGGCATTGCTGGCCGATGTCATCGCACCGCACTCGGCAATTGTGCAATACCGCGAGGCGACCCTGGTTCCGCCCATGTGGCAGGACGGCGGTAGCAGTAAATTCATTCTGGGCACTGACCCGGTCGGCCGCGACATGTTATCGCGCCTGATTTACGGTACGCGGCTATCTTTGTTCATCGGTCTGGTATCAGTCACGTTGTCGCTCGGTATTGGCGTTGTACTCGGACTGCTTGCCGGTTTTTTTCGGGGTGGAATTGAAGTTGCCATCATGCGCTTGATGGACATCATGCTGGCTTTGCCGAGCTTGTTGCTGGCGATTGCAGTGGTAGCCATCCTGGGGCCGGGCCTGATGAATGCGATGTATGCGATAGCCATTGTCATGCTGCCGCATTTTGCCCGCCTGACCCGTGCTGCTGTGATCGGCGAAGTGTCGAAAGATTATGTCAATGCTTCGCGCATCGCCGGTGCAGGCAACCTACGCCTGATGGTCAATTGCATTTTGCCTAACTGTGCCGCGCCGTTGATCGTGCAGACCACGCTGGGATTTTCCAGCGCCATTCTGGATGCCGCCGCGCTGGGCTTTCTGGGTCTTGGCGCGCAACCTCCGACGCCGGAATGGGGTTCCATGCTGTCCAGCGCGCTCGAATTTATCCAAAGTGCCTGGTGGGTGGTGACTTTTCCTGGCTTGGCGATTCTGGTTTCCGTGCTTGCTTTTAACTTGATGGGCGATGGATTGCGCGATGCGCTCGACCCGAAACTGAAGCGATAGATAAAATAAAACATCATGGCACTCTTAGAAATCAGGAACATGAGCGTGCAGTTCGGCTCAGAAAACGCACCATTCATGGCAGTTGATGGTCTGGATTTGAATATCGATCAGGGTGAAGTAGTTGGCATAGTGGGAGAGTCCGGTTCCGGCAAGAGCGTGACTTCACTCGCGCTGATGGGATTGATCGATTATCCGGGCCGGGTCCAGGCTGAACGCATGGCTTTCGATGGCCGTGATTTGCTAAAGATGTCGGAAAGCGAGCGGCGCAAGCTGTTGGGCAAGGATATCGCAATGATATTCCAGGACCCGATGACGAGTCTGAATCCATCCTTTACGGTCGCTTACCAGTTGATGGAGACCTTGCGCGCTCACGAAGGTGGATCGAACAAGGCGCTGCGGGCCAAGGCCTTGGCGCTATTGAAGCAAGTCGACATCCCGGATGCCGAGCGCCGCCTGGATGCTTATCCGCATCAATTATCCGGCGGCATGAGCCAGCGCGTGATGGTCGCCATTGCCATCGCGTGCAATCCGCGCTTGCTGATTGCCGACGAGCCGACCACTGCGCTGGACGTTACGGTGCAGGCCCAAATGCTGGAATTATTGCTGCAATTGCAGCGGGATCGAGGCATGGCATTGATGCTCATTACCCATGATCTGAGCGTGATCGCACAGACGGTCAAACAGGTGGTGGTGATGTATGCTGGGCAGGTGGTCGAAACCGGAAGCGTGCCTGATATTTTTGACGCTCCACGGCATCCCTACACACAAGCCCTGCTGGCTGCGCTGCCGGAGCACAATATCGGCCGTAATCGATTGCAGGCACTGGCTGGCGTGGTGCCAGGTCAATATGACCGTCCTAGTGGCTGCTTGCTGAGTCCGCGCTGTCCTTACGCTACCGATAAGTGTCGTCAGGAGCGGCCTGAATTGACCGGCGCATCCGGCGTGCAGGCGCGCTGTCATTTTCCACTTGATAGTCAAGGCCTTCCCACCAACGGCTGGCAAAAGGTTTGATGATGACAAATATAAATATTCTGCTCGAAGCAAAAAATCTCAGCAAACATTACGCGGTATCGCAGGGATGGTTCAAGCCGAAGGTGGCGGCACGCGCACTCGATGGCGTATCGTTCACGCTTACCCCGGGCAAGACCCTAGCTGTAGTGGGTGAATCCGGTTGCGGGAAATCAACGCTGGCACGTCAGGTTGTAATGATAGAGTCACCCACCGGCGGCGAGCTATGGATGGACGGGATCAATATTGCAAACGCAGATAAGGCCGCCCGCAAACATGTTCGTCCGATGGTGCAAATGGTGTTTCAAAATCCGTATGCCAGCTTGAATCCGCGCAAAAAAGTGGGCTCCATCCTGGAAGAACCGTTGGCGATCAATACCGGTTATGCCAAATCGGAACGTATGGAACGCGCCCAAGCCATGATGGCCAAGGTCGGTTTGCGGCCTGAACATTACGGCCGATACCCGCACATGTTTTCCGGTGGCCAACGTCAGCGCATCGCCATCGCCCGCGCCTTGATGCTGAACCCTAAAGTTATTGTGGCCGATGAGCCGGTATCGGCATTGGACGTATCGATTCAAGCCCAGGTATTGAATCTGCTGATGGATTTACAAGAGGCCAGCGATGTTGCTTACCTGTTTATTTCGCACAATTTGGCGGTAGTCGAGATGATCGCCGACGAAGTGTTGGTGATGTATCTGGGCAAAACGGTCGAGCATGGCGCCAAGCATCAGATATTTAGCCGGCCATTGCATCCGTACACGCGCGCCTTGCTGGCCAGCACGCCGCGAATCGATCCAACCCAGCGCCAGAAAAAGATTATTTTGCATGGTGAATTGCCGTCGCCGCTGGCACCTCCGCCTGGCTGCGCCTTCAATAATCGTTGCCCCCACGCTACCGAGCGTTGCCGGCTGGAGATTCCACAGTTGCTGCCATTTGAAGGCAGGATGGTTGCTTGCCACCATTTGGCGGAAATTGTCTGAACTCGTGGATGTTGCCTGGTTCACGAAAGGCATGAAAAGTACGAACCAACACCGGAATACAAATGGTTTCGTAAAATCAGTGAGTATAGATATTTTCATGCTATTTTCCGCATGTATTCATTGATTGTATGAAATATACTCTTAATAATGATTGATATGAGCCGAAGCCTTTTGTTTAAGGACTTACTTCTTGCTGGCATTTTTCGTGGACATTGTTTTCCATCATCGGAAACCTGCAGCATATCGGCGCGCTTAAAAACTGCATAAAGCCCAAATAGCGCGAAATTCGATTTTTCATGAAAAACGTTTTTAAAGCGGATTTCTGTATAATCCTGTTTTGCGCCAATAGGAATTAAGATGCGTTTACTTCAAAAAGCACTCACATTCGATGACGTGCTGCTCGTGCCGGCTTATTCAAACATCCTCCCCAAAGACACTTCTCTAAGAACGCGCCTGACGCGCAATATCACGTTAAACATGCCGCTGGCCTCGGCCGCAATGGATACCGTGACAGAATCTCGGTTGGCGATTGCGATGGCGCAAGAAGGCGGCATCGGCATCATTCACAAGAACATGAGCGCTGCGGAGCAGGCGCGCGAGGTTGCCAAGGTCAAGCGTTTCGAATCCGGTGTGTTGCGTGACCCGATCACTATCCCGCCGACCATGCGCATCCGCGATGTGATCGCACTGTCATTGCAGCATGGCATCAGCGGTTTTCCTGTGGTTGATGGCAAGACAGTGGTTGGCATCATTACCAACCGCGATTTGCGCTTTGAGCATGAACTGGATGCGCAAGCGCGCGACAAGATGACGCCCCGGGACAAGCTTGTATATGTCAAGGAAGGTGATGACTTGGTCGAGGCCAAGCGCCTGATGAACAAGCATCGACTGGAACGCGTGCTGGTGGTGAATGATGCATTCGAATTGCGTGGTCTGATTACTGTCAAGGATATCCAGAAAGCAACCGAGCATCCGTTTGCATCGAAGGATGAATACGGCAAATTGCGCGTCGGTGCAGCAGTCGGAGTCGGCCCTGAAAACGATCTCCGCATAGATCTGCTGGCCAAGGCGGGTGTGGATGTTATCGTGGTTGATACAGCACATGGCCACTCGCAAGGTGTGCTTGACCGTGTTAAGTGGGTGAAAACCCATTACCCGATGATCGATGTCATCGGCGGCAATATTGCTACCGCAGCCGCAGCCAAGGCACTGGTCGAATATGGCGCTGATGGCGTTAAGGTCGGTATCGGCCCTGGCTCTATCTGCACCACCCGCATCGTGGCTGGCGTCGGGGTGCCGCAAATTACTGCGATCGCTAATGTAAGCAAGGCGCTGCAAGGCACTGGCGTACCGTGCATTGCCGATGGCGGGATTCGTTACTCGGGCGATATTTCCAAAGCCCTGGCGGCCGGTGCATCCAGTGTCATGATGGGCAGCATGTTTGCCGGCACCGAAGAAGCGCCAGGGGAAGTGATTTTATTCCAGGGCCGCAGTTACAAATCTTATCGCGGTATGGGTAGTCTGGCCGCAATGGCCGACGGCTCGGCCGACCGCTATTTTCAGGACCCTGCCAACAATCTCGACAAGCTGGTGCCGGAAGGCATCGAGGGCCGCGTCGCTTACAAGGGTAGTGTTTTGGCCATCATGTATCAACTGGTCGGCGGCATCCGCTCATCCATGGGATATTGCGGTTGCGCCACTATTGATGAACTCCGTGAAAAAGCAGAGTTTGTCGAAATTACTTCGGCTGGTATGCGCGAATCGCATGTCCATGATGTACAGATCACCAAGGAAGCGCCGAATTACCGCGCGGATTGAATCTGTGGTTGGTATTGGTTGCATAGCGTTCTGACCCAGATGGCGAGCGACTTAAAGAGCGTAATTCTCAATTTAATCAATCATTTATCGACGCTGATTAGCGGTCAGTTGAGATTTCTAGGATGATAATGACGCAGCAAGAAAATATGGATGATTTGAGCTGGGCTAATACCGTACCGCTGGATGTCTCAGGATTCAGTATTCATCAGCAAATTTTACGGATACGGCGTATCGGCAAGCGTTTGTTCGGCGTTTCAAACTGTTTTGTCAGTATCGCCGATTACATGGCAGGTAGCGCTGAACCTGAGCGCTCAATGGCATCGATCGAAGCCGCCTTTGTCGATGGATTGACGGTTCCGCAGGCTTTATATGTTGCTAACGATACCCGTATCGATCCATCTTTGCGCCAGCATCGACTGGTTGTGGGTGCTCCGTACATACGTTTTTATGCAGCGCAGCCGATCACGGATGCGCAGAACCAGATTATCGGCAGTGTTTGTCTGGTCGATTATGCGCCACGCACCTTTAATCCAGATGACGGGCTGCTTTTGGCCGACCTGGCAATCCTGTTCGAACGTGAATTGCGGCTCAATAGCGCCAGCGCAACGCAACTCGATCTGATCAAGAAGAATCGCAATTTGCGGCGGGAATCCCTAACCGATCCACTGGTCGGAACCTGGAACCGTGCCGCCATCACGCGCGCATTGTCTACCGAAATGGTCAATTGCGCTCAGGTACAAAAATCCTTGTCCATGGTTCTGGTCGATCTGGATCATTTTAGAAACATCAATGAAGAACATGGTCGTCCCAGCGGCGACATATTGCTGCTCAAGGTGGTTAGTCGTCTGCGTTCCTGCATCCGTCCCCACGATGCGCTGGGCCGTTACGATGGCGATCAATTCATGGTGGTCTTGCCTGGCGCGTCACATCTGGTTTCGCTGGCGGTAGCAGAGCGGATGCGGTTGTCCATCATGGCGCATACAGAAGTAGTTGGCGCAGTCAAACACCAATTAACGGTCAGCGCCGGTACCGTATCGACCGACACGTTTCCTGCCGCAACTGCGGAAGAATTGATCGATCATGCTGAAAAAGCCTTAGGCGCGGCTAAAAAAGCAGGCCGTAATCGTGTTGCTCAGGCTCATCCTGGTGAACTCTTGTCATCTTAATGTTCGTTTTAATGTCTTTTTTTGTAAAAGCGTCTCCATGCACTCTAAAATTCTCATTCTCGATTTTGGCTCCCAGGTCACCCAACTAATTGCCCGTAGGGTGCGTGAAGCCCATGTTTTTTGTGAAGTCCATCCCTGCGACGTAACAGACGACTGGGTCCGCGACTACGCCAAAGATGGCCATTTGAAAGGTGTGATTCTTTCAGGCAGTCATGCCAGCCTTTGGGAAGATGAAACGCTGCGGGTACCGCAAGCGGTGTTTGATCTGGGGATTCCAGTGCTTGGCATCTGTTTTGGTATGTATGCGATTGCCGAGGCCTTGGGTGGCAAGGTGGAAGGCGGTCACAAACGCGAATTCGGCTATGCCGAAGTGCGTGCCCGTGGTCATGCCCGGCTGTTAGATGGCATTCAGGATTACGCCACCGCAGAAGGCCACGGCATGTTGCATGTGTGGATGAGTCATGGCGACAACGTCACCGAGCTACCGCCCGGCTTCAAGGTCATGGCCTCCACTGATTCCTGCCCAATTGCCGGTATGGCCGACGAGGAACGCAAGTACTATGCGGTTCAATTTCATCCCGAGGTGACCCACACCACGCAAGGCAAGGCGATTCTGGAGCGTTTTGTGCTCGACATCTGTAGCGCGCGACCGGATTGGGTCATGGGCGACTACATCGCCGAAGCGGTCGAGAAGATTCGCCAGCAGGTGGGTAGTGAAGAGGTCATTCTTGGTCTTTCGGGCGGTGTCGATTCATCGGTTGCTGCAGCATTGATCCACCGCGCCATTGGCGACCAGCTCACTTGTGTTTTTGTCGATCATGGCCTGCTTCGCTTGAACGAAGGCGACATGGTGATGGAGATGTTTGTCGGCAAGCTGCATGCCAAGGTGATCCGTGTTGATGCAGCTGACCAGTTTCTTGGTCATCTCGCCGGCGTGAGCGATCCTGAGGCCAAGCGCAAGATTATTGGCCGAGAGTTTGTCGAAGTCTTCAAAGCCGAGGCGGCACGGCTCAAAGCAGGTGCCGATGGTGCCTATAAAGGCGCAAAGTGGCTGGCCCAAGGAACAATTTACCCCGACGTAATAGAGTCCGGCGGTGCCAAAAGCAAAAAAGCCGTTTCCATCAAAAGCCATCACAACGTAGGTGGACTGCCTGAACAATTGGGATTGAAACTTCTGGAACCTTTGCGTGAACTATTCAAGGATGAAGTGCGTGAACTTGGTGTCGCACTTGGCCTGCCGCACGACATGGTGTACCGCCATCCATTCCCCGGCCCTGGCCTGGGCGTGCGCATTCTGGGCGAAGTGAAAAAGGAATTCGCCGACCTGTTGCGCCGTGCCGATGCCATTTTCATCGAGGAATTGCGCAATACCGTGGATGAAAACAGCGGTAGCAACTGGTACCAGTTGACCAGCCAGGCCTTTGCCGTATTCCTGCCGGTGAAATCGGTCGGCGTGATGGGCGATGGCCGCACTTACGAATACGTAGTGGCGCTACGTGCGGTGCAGACGCAGGATTTCATGACTGCACACTGGGCACATTTGCCGCACGAGCTGTTAGGCAAAGTTTCAAACCGCATCATCAATGAAGTCCGCGGCATCAATCGTGTTGTGTACGACATTTCCGGCAAACCACCGGCGACGATCGAGTGGGAATGATTTGAGGTCTTTCGGCAGCTTTCGCGGACTATCGGAAAAGTAACTTAACTTATTGATTTATATAAGTTTATATCAAGAAATCTATCGGCATCTATTAACGACAAGCGAAACTTTTTGTCGGTAATTTTGACGGTAATTAAAACTAGGCAAGTCATCTAAAAATATTTACCGTCTGACTGTTTTCCGCGTTGACGGTAAAAAATAAGAGAAAAAGCAGTATTAATGCGGGTTTCAGAGCATTCTGTGTCTTTCGAGCCGTTGACGGTAAAATTGCCGTTCTCAGGAGGACGCCATGCTGACCGATACCGTACTGAAGAATCTCAAACCCAAGGACGCGCCTTACAAGGTGACGGACAGGGACGGCATGTATGTCACGGTCTCGACGGCGGGTACCGTCACGTTCCGTTATGACTACCGGATCAATAGCAGGCGCGAAACGCTAACGATTGGCCGTTATGGGCCAGGCGGTCTGTCGCTGGCCCGTGCACGCGAAAAGTGCATCGACGCGAAGCGGGCAGTTTCGAAAGGACAGTCCCCCGGCGCAGGAAAAGCAGCGAGAGAAACGGCGCTTGTTGGAAGCCAAAACCTTCCAGGAATTTACCGACGAGTGGTACGAGGGTGCCCGGATGGCCGACAGCACGCGGTCGATGCGCAAGAGCATCCTTGACCGGGACATCCTGCCTGTGTTCAAGAGTCGCCTGTTGAGCGAGATCAGCCCTGACGACTTGCGCGAGCTGTGCAACAAGGTGAAGAGCAGGGGAGCGCCAGCAACGGCAATCCACGTCCGCGACATCATCAAGCAAATCTACGGTTTTGCCATCCTGCACGGCGAGAAGGTGGCCAACCCTGCCGACGACGTTGGGCCATCGTCGATCGCCACTTTCGTGCCACGGGATCGAGCGCTGTCGCCGTCCGAGATACGCATCATGCTCAAGCAGTTGGAGTACGTCGCTTCGTACCCGACTATCAAATTGGGACTGCGGCTGATCTTGCTCACGCTGGTGCGCAAAGGCGAACTGATCCACGCGACGTGGGATGAGATCGACTTCGAGAACGCACTGTGGACTATTCCTAAAGCCCGCATGAAGGCCGGTAAGGCCCACAACATCTACCTGTCGCAGCAGGCGCTCGACATCATGATCGCACTGCGCACCTGCGCCGGTGGCTCCAAATACCTGCTGCCTTCGCGCTATGACGGCGACAAGTGTATGTCGAACGCCACGCTGAACCGTGTCGCGCAGATAGTCGTGGAGCGGTCGAAAGCGAAGGGCCTGCCAATCGAAAGTTTCTCAGTGCATGACCTGCGCCGCACCGGTTCGACCATCCTCAACGAGTTGGGCTTCAACAGTGACTGGATCGAGAAGTGTCTTGCCCACGAAGATGGCCGTTCATCGCGTGGCGTCTACAACAAGGCTGAATACGCCGAGCAGCGCCGCCACATGCTGCAAGAGTGGGCTGATATGGTTGACGCTTGGGTGGCCGGTGAATCGCACACCCCGACGTTGCTGCCCCCGTCGATGAAGATCATCACGACACAGGCGTTGCTTTGACGGGGCGGTGCTTGCGCTGACGCACGTCCGGCGAGGGGGCTCGTTTTAACTGCGCGCTGTCGGAGGCTTGGCGGCGCGCATCGAGCCATGCCTCTACCTCCGCCAAATCCCACACTACACAACGTGCTGTTAGATTGAATCTGCGCGGAAATTCACCGCGCCGTTCCATGTCGTAGATCGTGGTGTCGGCCAGAGGCACGATCTGTCGCATCGGGACGGCGGATCGTGCGTCGGAATGGCAAGATATTTGTCGCGATCAATCGTGGTAGCGACATGCCGTGCAGGTCGTTTGCATCAGAGTCGTTGTTCGACCTCGCGGCCTGCAGACTTCGATCTGCTTTGTTCATGATCTTCTCCATCAGCAGGGCAGTTGCTGAATGCATTGCAACGGCCGATATAAATACGGTCCTGTGATGGTGATCTGTCCGGCATCTATTGAAAACTCGCTCAGGCGTGCATGAGCGTATTCTGATTGCGCTCGCGCGGCGCGGTTGTGAATCACTTCGCCGTGCTCTTCTTGAAGCCGCGATCCCGCGCCATGAACGCTTCGAGCATGTGCGGGATCAGTGTCGCGGCATCAATTGGCTCGCCGTAGGTCTGAGCATGTTGCGCGGCGTAACGTTCCAAATCGGTCTTCAACGCGGTGGTGAGCGCAATGGTGATTTTGACTGTCTCAGTCTTGGTCGGCAGCGGTCCCAGCCGCAGCTTGTTGGTGGTCGTACTCATTGCGACGATCCCCTCTGAAAGAACAGCGGCTGGTATGGGCGCAGGATCAGATCCTTGTTCACCATGACCCGCATCGGAAAGCCGGGCCGGATAGTAAGCGTCGGCTGGATGCTCACATTGCGTTTGGTGATCTCCTGACCGACCTGGTGTCAACAACGATTCAAAACTGATACAGTTTTCCCTTGGGCAGCGATTTAAAACTGATACACCCCCGCAATCAATTGAGAGGGGTTAGCCTCCTGGTTTCATGTTTCTATTTCCTATTTTTACGCTGACGGTGGTGATGGCGCCTTTGCGGGTGAAGCG
>JABBOY010000018.1 GCA_012927585.1 Glaciimonas sp. | reverse complement strand
CCAGAGAGAGTCGCAGAAATGCCCCTTCACGTTCAAGTCAACACCACCCTAAAAACCGTGGAAATCCAAGCCAGATAAGGCTCTCAGACAATTGATACCTACATTAACCGGACACTAGTGAAGCGACATGGAAAGACTTGGCGGCCCCGAGCTCAAGGCGATGGTTGCCGAAGCGAAGCGAGGCGACCAGGTAGCGGACGGCGAGCGCAGCAGGTCGCCGGGCTGCGCGGTGTCAGGCCCGGTTCACGTCACCAATACCGTCTGGAAGTCCTGAGCCCCAGGCGACCAAGGTGCACCGGCACGAGGATCTGTGCATGTTCGATAAGGTGTTGGGCCGATTCTGGACCGCGACCCGCGAACGGTCGGTGCCTTCTGATGCGTTGCGGGATCGGGAAGGCGAGGGCGGGGCGCAAATCTTGATGGCAACCCGCCTCAGGAACACCGCTGAGGAGCCGCCGGGGGAGTTGCAGGAGGCTGGCTCCGACGGCTACAGTGCGCAGGAAATCTTCATGCAACAGTGCCTCGGTGCGTTGTTCGAGCGGGAACTCGAACAGGCTCGCCGTTGTGTGGCCGAACTCGTCACGGCACGCGGCCCGATTTTCGCGGCATATTGCGGCACCTCGCTTTTCACGGCCCGGAATGCGTGCTCTTACGGTTTCAACGCCAGAAAATCAGGAAGCCAAGACTTATCTTTCTCTGCGACGTCAGCGGCTCGATGGAACGTTATTCGCGTTTCCTGCTCGAGTTCATTTTTGCCCTGCGCTGCGTTCTGTCGGTGGTGGGCGTCGGAGTGTTCGCAACGCACCTGACGATGATCACGCCGATGCTGGCGGCACGCGATATCGGGCAGTTGCTGGCGCAGGTGACGCAGCAGGTTCGCGATTGAGGCTGCGGAACAAATATCGGTAGGTGCCTGCGCGATTTCAACCAACGTTTCGCCTGCGCGATACCCATATCCAGGAGCGTCGCGATCATTCTCAGTGATGGATGGGATCTTGGCGACTCGCGCCACATGCGCGATGCGCCCGAGCACTGCACCGTAACGTCCAGCCGTACCATTTACCATTGAACACCGAGGCGGAGCATCGTAGCGGCTTTCCAGCCAGGAGTGCCTATGTCATCCCGTTCAGCCTCGCCCGACATTGGTCTGAACACATTGCCCAATGGCGCGCCAGCACCCTCACGCCAGCCCAGTATTGCCGGCAACACGATCTCAAATTCCACACCTTTATCTACCTGCCTAGACTCGTGTGATCATGTACATGATGACGGCGTACTATATTGGTGCGTGGATCGGTCGATAATTTAGCTGCTGGAAACACATACTGCCAAATCCATTCTTTTTGCTGCAACAGAATATTTACGTTCCAACGCAAAAGGCATAAACACCGCGCCAAAACCTTGCGTTAAATCGGTTTCATGCAGCTCTCGTACCTTGAGCAAATGCGCCTGCAAAGGAGCGACCAACGACTGCGGCAACATTGTCACCCGATCTTTAGCCCCCTTGCCGTTACGAATTAAAATCTCACTTCGCTTGATGTCAACATCTTGCACGCGCAAGCGCAAACACTCCATAATGCGCATTCCTGTCCCATATAACAAACTCGCAATTAGCCACTGCGTACCAGTCAGCCGCGATAAAATCGCCTGAACCTCATCGCGATTTAACACCACCGGCAAGCGCTTAGGCACCTTAGCCTGTTCCACGTTATCCAGCCATGGCAACTCGATTGTCAACACCTCTTTATAAAGAAACAACAGCGCGCATTTGGCCTGATTTTGCGTAGAAGCCGACACTTTGCCAGTGTGGGTTTACCTGCTCGCCTACAACTTGATGCGTTTGATCATGCTGCAATCGGCTTTGCTGGCAGATGTGTTGCCACGCACATTGAGTTTCAAACACACCTTACAACTTTGGCTAGCAGGGAGCGATGTATTAATCTGCTCTAATGACCCGGAAATCACCTCGACATTTTTGTTGCTGGTAGCTCAGCGGACGGTTGGTAATCGCCCGGGGCGAATCGAGCCGCGCGCCCTCAAGCGAAGGCCTAGACCCTACCCTCTACTGACCAAAACACGGGCTGCGGCACGAGAAGAAGTACGGAAAAATGGGCATCCGAAAAAATTTAAGTAAGTGCCATTCGGGACAGACCCCTTTCCCCATGGAGGGGGCGCAGGTGTCGATGCGGCGTAGCAGTCGTTTCCGGAGGTGCCAATATACAGTTATATGTATTTTTTAAGTGTCAATTTAATAATGCGGTAAATGCATAATTTTTACATATACCCCACCAAATAACATTATTCGTAATCGTTCATGGTCGCACTACTGGCGCTTGATGCTGCGCAGCCTGATCGACTGGCGACGCTGACTGCGCTCGCCGGTGCCGAGCCACGGGAGAAGGGGCGCAGGCTGCGCAAGTGCAACGCCTGCAGTTCTTTCTTGAGAACGCCATGACTACCAGACTCCGTTTGTCATCGCCGCTTTGCCCGGCTTGCCTGTTGGCCGGGCGGGTACTCAATGGTGCCTACGCAAGGTTTCCGACGGGAGTTCGCCAAACATTTGCTTGTAATTGCCGGCAAAGCGGGAAAGGTGCCAGAAACCCCAGCGGGCGGCGATATCCGCCACTGTCGTTTGGGCGATTCCAGCTCCATCCTTGAGGGCACGCCGGGCCCGGTTTAACCGGATGGCTCGCAGATAGGCGGCCGGATTGATATCCAGTACAGACTCGAAACTGTATTGCAGAGTACGGCGCGAGATATTCAAGGCCATACATAGATCGGTGACGGTGACAGGGTCGTCATGGTGTTCCAGTACGTAAGCCTTGGTTTTATCCACCACGCGCTTGCGCGACATGGCGATGGCAATATGGTTTTCTGAACCGGGCTCGCTGGTTGCGACCACCAGATTGTTGAAAATTTCCTGCTCTATGATTTTTCTGATTTGGGGATAGTTCAGCATCTTGGGTGAACTCTTGATGCTGCTCAGTAACAGTTCCAGAAACTCGCTCAGGCAGTGAGCAGCTTCGGCGGAGTGGTTGAGAACACCGGGAATGGTGAGTTTGACCTCGGTGTCTATGCCCCAGACGGTACAGGCGAATTCCCGTAATTCCGCTGCACCAGTGGAAACGGCAATGATGTCTAGATGTTTTGGGGTTCGGAAATCCAGGGCATCGTCTCCCCCTAGTGTGACCAGCGACCCCCGATTGAGCACGGTTCCGGAAAACAGTCCGTCGCCGGTCGCATTGAGGGTGACGCCAATGGTGCGAGAACCTTCCCAGCACTGCCCGGTTTGATGCAAAACTTGATTCGACCTCTCGCGGAACATCTGTACGTTGCCAAACCATACTTCATCCGTGAAACCCGAGAAAGTGCCACCAGAGAGCTGCTCATATTCCTGCTGCCAGTGTTGCAGACCCACAGCGTGATCGTCGGTATCCACCGTGATTGCCTCCGTGAGAATAAAGCAATCCTCATCGCCGTGAACGATGGGAGAGGTAAGAGGGGGGCGGAATGTCGGGGAATTATGCGAGAGCATGAGGCAATCCTTGCAGCGCGGCTGGTTCTGCCGCATAAACTAAAAAACTCAAACATTGACTACAATAGGTTGTGTCCATGGCGTTAGCCGTCCCACATATCGTATGTCGTGCAGGTCATAAGAAGCGAATGCGACAGAACCTAGATTATAGAATCAAGGGTGAGCCGGCAACCCGTTAAGCTAATGACCAGGGCCTGTTCCTCTACTTCTCTGGTGCTTTAAAAATACTTGGTTCTGTATATTTTCAAGCATCGCTCTGAAAAACTCCGGCACCCCGCTGCAATCACATCTGCCCCCACACTACTATCGCTTTTTCCAGAAAACGCATTACAGCAAAATAATTACACAATAATATGTTTGAAGTCAATCAATTATTTGGTTCTGTTGTACCAATTCAAAGACTCACATTAACTACAATGGGCAGTGGAAATTGAGGATGGTTGTCACACACATCGTAGGTAGTGCAGGTCGAAAATAATAATGCGCCAGAGCCTAGCGAACGACTTCAACGGCAGAAATACCCGCATTGTCCTGCCCTCGACGGTCAAGGAAAACAGCATTCCCGTATCGTGCCGACCTGCACTGCCGGCACCACTTGTCGGAACCAACAAGAACGACGTCAATTACGTGGTGCACCGAAGCGTGGCCCAACTGCGGGGCAAGAGCGCCAAGCAGCGGGCCGCAGCTTTGATCGGGGTCGCCCACCGAATTTCCGAGTTGAACTGCGGGAGGCGGTTAGGGATGTCCGGCTACGATGAGATCAAGCATTCCAGGTTGTAGGTAGATGGTTTGCCGCCAGTTTCGTCAGGCGGCTTTTTCAGGTGCCATTGCCGAATTCGGATAACGGCTTTTTCAGACTATTCTTACACTCACAACGTTGGAGGTCACGGAGACCGCTCTGGCTCAATCGGGAAAAAGGATCACAATGTTACTGGATGCGATGAGGATGCTGATCGGCCGTGAGACCCGCTGTCTCAGGCGTGGCCTGATGATTATCGCCGGTCTGCTACTGGCCGGAGGAGTGCTTGCGGCACCGATTTCGGCACCGGATGTTCTGAAAAACAAATGCGCCTTTTGCCACATGGAGAACGGAAAACTACAGCGTATTTTCAACCTGCGCAAGACCCCTGAAGGCTGGGATATGACCATCGCCCGCATGCAGGTCTGGCACAAGGTGGAGGTCTCCAAGGAAGAACGTCAGGCCTTGGTCAAATACCTTACTGACCGGCAAGGGCTGACCCCCGAGGAGGCCGCCCCTTACCGTTTCCTGATTGAACGCAGACCCAATGTCCAAGATGTTGTACCTAGTGAAAAACTCGGCCAAATGTGTGCGCGCTGCCACAGTTTTGGCCGTGTCGCCCTGCAGCGTCGCGATGCTGACGAGTGGAAGAAGCTCATCCATACGCATCTTGGGCAGTTCCCTAGTATTGAATATTCAGTCTTGGGACGTGACCGCAACTGGAAGGACATTGCCCTCAATCAGGTAGCGCTCGAATTGGCCGGTCTCTATCCGGCCAACACTGCGGTCTGGAAAAGCTGGCAGGGTAAGAAGCATGTGCAACCCACCGGCTCGTGGCGAATCGCCGGCCATCGGCCGGGTTGGGGCGATTACGCCGGCACTATGCAGGTCGATACCCTGGGCAGTGATCACTATGACGTCCGTTACGAGCTGAATTACGCTACTGGCAACCGGGTGAGTGGTCGTGGCCAGAGCATCATTTACAGCGGTTACGAATGGCGCGGCGATGCTACCCTCGGCAATCAGAAAATGCGCTCAGTGTTTGCCTTAAGTGAAGATGGCAAGAAACTCTCCGGACGCTGGTTCTTGCGCGAAACAGACGAAATTGGCGCGACTTTCGAGGCCGTGCCGGCCGGTGTCGGATCCCGCGCAGCCATCGTCGCTGTGTTCCCATCCATGTTGAAGGCGGGTTTTGATACGCGCTTGAGCGTGCAGGGTGTTCAACTCGGCAAGGATTACGACTTGGGGCCGGGAATCAGGGTGCTTTCAGCCAAGCAGAAAAATGCCAACGAAGTCGAACTGATAGTGAGCGTTGCCGATGATGCGGCTGTCGGGCTGCGCAGTCTGCGCAGCAGGGGAAACAAGGGTGACAATGGCGAAGTGAAAGTGGCGGTTTATCGCCAGTTTGACTCGATCCGTGTTGAACCCGAGTTCGGCATTGCCCGTCTGGGCGGCGGCACCAATCTAGGCATGTCAGCGCAGTTCGAAGCGGTAGCCTACCTCAATGGTGTCGATGAAAAGGCGGGCACAGCCGATGACATTCGCCTCGGTTATGTCTCGGCCAACTGGAGCGTCGATAACTATGACGAGAAAGCCAAGACTGCCAACGATATCGGATTTGCCGGCGTCATGGAACAAACTGGGCTGTTTCTGCCGGCCGTGGCCGGGCCCAATCCGGCACGCAAGGGTATGAACAACGTAGGCAATTTGTCAGTCATCGCCAAGGTTGCAGACCAGACCCACACTAGCGAAGCGAGAAGCCACCTGATAGTGACCGTGCAAGCTTGGAACAAACCGCCGCTACGTTAACAGGAGACCACCATGGCATCACTGCAACTGCAAAGACAGAACTATCGGGCGGTGGGGAAAAGTGGCCGGCGCTTCCTGCTACATGTGCCGACCACCGCGATGTTCGAACTGGACAAGGCGGCCGACTCAGTGCTGGAACTATTGGAAGAGACCGGTGTTGTGAGCGAGCAGGATGTTCGTGGGCGCTTCGACGGTATTTTTTCGCCGGACGAAGTTTGCGATTCCCTCGCCGATTTCCTTGCACTCGGCATCGTTTCGGCCAAGAGAAAAGATTTCGGAATTGCGCCGCGGGAAGTCAAGCACTCCCCGATTAGTACTCTGGTGCTGACCCTGACCACCGGCTGTAATCTGGATTGTACCTACTGTTATCGAGAGGATCTCACCACCCCCGGAAAGGCCACCGTAATGGAGGAAGCCACGGCAAGGCGTGCCATCGATCTATTGCTAAAGGAATCGACTGGTCATGACCGGGTGAACGTGGTTTTCTTCGGCGGTGAGCCCACGACGCGCTTTCCCAGCATCCGCGCACTGGTTCCCTATGCAGAACAGGAAGCAGAAAAATTGGGGAAAAAGGTGGATTTCTCCCTCACCACCAATGCCAGCCTGCTGACCGAAGAAATGATTGCTTTCTTCCATGCTCACAGCTTCGGTGTTTCAGTGAGCATGGATGGTGATGAGGATATTAATGACCGCTACCGGATCACCATCGGCGGCAAGGGCACTCACAAACTGGTGTCGAAAAATGTCCGGCGCCTGCTGGCGGGGTGTACGGCACGACCGGTGGGCGCGCGGGTGACGTTAAGTGGGGGCAATACGGAAGTGGCCCGCATTTACCGCCACCTTCATGACGAACTGGGTTTTGCTGAAGTCGGTTTCGCACCGGCGACAGCGAGCAATGATTCTCCCCTCGGCCTCGATGATGGCGAAATGCGCATGGTAATTGATGCAATGAAGGCATTGGGTCAAGAATACACAGCGGCCGCCAAACGAGGTTTTCGCCATGGTTTTTCTAATATGAACCAGTTGATGCAGGATCTTTACAGTGGGACGCGCAAAACCGTGCCATGTGGGGCAGGGATCGGCCTGCTGGCAGTGGGCGCCGAAGGCCAGTTAGCCCTGTGCCATCGATTTACCGGTACGTCTTTCCCGAGTTTCGGCGACGTCAATGCCGGCATCGCCCAGGAGGAACTGAGTGCCTTCCTCACCGAAGCGCAGCGCCTGCATCCGGCTTGCCAAGGATGTTCGGCACGCAGCATTTGCGCTGGCGGCTGCTATCACGAATCTTATGTGCGCCACGGCAGTGCCATGTCACCGACATTCTCTCACTGCGATTTTATCCGCGAGTGGCTCGATTTCGGCATCGAATGTTTTGGCGAGATCATGCGCGCCAACCCTGGTTTTTTTACTCCCAATAACAAGGCGCTAGAACCATATGGAGATGAACAATGAAACGCCTGAGACCTCTCAATAATAAAGCTTATAGCCTCTCTTCCCAAGTAGCCGAAGGGCAATCTCTCGAAGTCAACCCGATGAGTAACGTGGTCGGTTGTACTACCACTTTCGATCCAGGCTGGGAAATTGACGCCTTCGGTGGTATTGCCAGCCTCTGTCAGCCCATGGAGGCGGATCTTTACGGTTGCACCGACCCCTGCTGGTGGCCGGCCCAAGTCGCCGACAACATGAATACCGCCCGTGAATGGACCGAAGGCAAGAATTCGGCCCTGCGTGACTGGCGGGAGCTGCAGACACTTTTCCCCGAGGACTGAACCGATGAAACGCTGGATCACTTTTCTTTTTACCTTGCTGGCGGCCTCGACCGCTCTTGCTGGCGATTACTTGCTCACCGGCAGTCGGCCCAACAGTCTGCACATGATAGATCTGGCGGCGCGTAAAGTGGTGCGCACCTATTCATTGCCGGGCGACGGTGTGCCCGGTCCGATTTCCGTTCCGGCGGACGGTAAGATCGCTTACGTCCTGACCAATCATCTTGAAAGTGTGGTCGGCATAGATCTCGATAGCGGGCGACAGGTTTTCCGCGCCGACATGTCGACGCCGGAGGAGCGCGTCAAATCCATGATGGGCATGACGGTAAGTCTCGATGGCAGCAAACTCTACGTGTATCAAATCCCGACGCGCATGAAACGCAACGAGTACGAGTCCCTCGATACCAGAATTGCCGTCTACAACACGGTCGACGGCATTGGTGCCAAACCGGTGAAAACATTTCCGGCGCCCCGCCGCATCTCCGTGCTGGCCCCGACCGCCGATCGCGATCGAGTGGTTGGCATGGGTTGGGATCTCTATGTTTTTGATGCCAAGGCAGGTAAGGTGGACAAGACTTATCCGCTACGCCACTGGCAGCGCGAAGGCATGGGTGAGGCTGACGTCTTTTCCATGTGGAATCAATATGAACAGGCTCGGGTGCTGTCAACTCCCTATTACGTGGCGAAAACCGATGCCGATCCCACGTCGCCTGAGGCTTTTAAGGTCGGGATTTTGAATTTTGATCTCACCACTGAAAAGCTAAGTTACGAAGAGCTTGCCAATGCTGAAGATGTTATCTTCTCTTCAGTGGTTAATCCCGTAAATCGCACAGAAGTCTTTGGCGTGATGAACCAGATTTTCCGCGCCGACATGGCTGACAAGAGATTGGTCAAGCGCGCCGATCTCGACCACACCTACTACACCATCAACATCTCTAGTGACGGCAAGGAAATCTACCTCGGCGGCGCCAGTAACACGGTGGCGATCTACGACACGAAAACTCTCACCAAACAGGCAGAGATAACCATCCCCGGCAGTGCCGATCAGTCGATCTCTTCGGCGGTGATCGTCCAGCGTCCAACTCCAGTGCAGTAGCCAAGATAGGATCAAATGATGCCGCTCTCCTCGCCATTGTGGCGTCACCCGATACTGCGCTGGGGGTGGTTGCTGCTGGCTGCACGGCAGCGATTAGCCTTGCGCGTTATCGGCCTGTCCTTTGTCGCTAGCCTGCTGGCACTGCTTCAACCGTGGCTATCGAAGGTGCTGGTGGATGACGGAGCATTAACCGGCGATCTGAAAGTATTGGCGATATCTGCAGGATTGATGTTGCTGGCGCCGCTGCTGGGTCTGGCGGTGGAATCAGTCACCCGCTTCGATTATCTCCAACTGTCGTCCCACGTGCTGTTCGGTCTGCGGGAACGGGTATTCGAGCACCTGCAAACGCTCTCTCCCGTTTATTATTCCCGGGTCGGTTTTGGTGACTTGATCTCCCGTTTTGATGGCGATCTCGCGGAGGTACAGCGCTTCTTAGTGGATGGACCGCTGGCGCTGTTCAATGGAGTGTTCAGCCTGTTGGCTGTTGTCATCTTGATGGGATTCCTCAACATCCCAATGATGATGCTTGTGCTGCTGGCCATGCTGCCATTGCCCCTTTTGCATGGTTTTAAAAAACGGGGACAGGTGGAGAGTAGTGCTCGCGAGGCACGCCGACAGTCCACGCGTTTGTCCAACTTCTTTCTAGACAGCTTGCGGGCGGTCAAGCTAATCCAGTCAGCTAATGGCGAAGAGGTGCGCATGACGGCCTTAAGGGAACGGCATGGCGACTACTATCAGGCATTGAAAACAGCGAAGCAGACAAGTTTTTCCCTGGCAGCCGGACAGCGTGTGGCGGGCCTAGCCGGAACAGCTCTGGTCTTTGGATGCGGTGGTTATCTGCTGTCCAGAGGTCAGATTACGATGGGGGTGTTAATTGCCTTCGTCGGTTACTCGGCTCGCGTGGCCGGGCCGGTGTTTACCCTGATGGGCGTGTTGGCTGGGTGGCAACGGCTGCGGGTAAGTTTGGAGCGCCTATCCGAGGTGTTGGATGCCGAACCACCGCTGCAGGCGAGTAAAGCTTTGGCTTGTCTGCCGGTCGTACTGCGGGGTGAGATTGCTTTAGACGATGTGAGCTTCGCCTACGAGCAGGAGAAGCCGGTCTTACACCAGGCATCCCTGCATATCCCGGCCGGTAGCAAGGTATTGCTCATCGGACCCTCGGGCGGGGGGAAATCTACCCTGGCAGATCTGCTGCTTGGGCACCTGCATCCGGATCATGGAAATATCTTTATTGATGAAGTAGCTATTGCTCAGGTGCCGGCAGCTGAGCTGCGCCGCCGGGTGGCGGTGGTGGACCAGGAGCCGGTTTTTTTTCCTGGTACCGTGGCGGAAAATCTGCGTTTTGTCCAGCAGCAGGCCAAGGATATGGAGCTTCTTGAGCTTCTGCAGTCGGTCGGATTGGAAGCTGCGGAAGTGCACCTCCAGACGCTAGTCGGCGGGATTGGAACGGCCTTGTCTCGCGGCCAGCGCTTGCGGCTGGCCTTGGCCCGAGCAATTTTGCAGAACCCGTCAATCCTGATTCTCGACGAAACCACCAGCGCCGTGGATCCGGAAATGGAGTGCCAGTTGCTGGCCCTGGTGTATCGCCGGTTCTCCGGCCGCACCTGTCTTTTTATTACACATCATGTCCGCTCCACCCAAGCTTGGGATTTAATTTTCCGGTTGAACCACGGAGCGTTCGAGGTGCTTTCCGGGGCGGTCGCAACTCATGTTGGTTAAGGTCGCCATTATCGATAGCGGCATCGGTCCAGGACTGGATATGGACGTGGGCGTTCGAGTAGCGATGCGCTTGGACGAGGATGGACAGGTGCGGTGCTCGGCAGGAGACAGGACTGATTCTCTTGGCCACGGCACGGCGGTAGCCAGTCTGGTTCTGGCCCGAGCTCCTCGTTGCTCGTTGTTGTCGGCGCAGGTTTTTTATGCCGCCCGGCCAACCGCGGCGCGGGTCATTGCCGCAGCCATAGAGTGGTGCGTTGCCGAAGGTGCCCGGGTCGTTAACCTCAGTCTGGGGTTGCGGGATGATCGCCGCGTGCTCAGGGATAGTTGTCTGGCCGCTATCTCCCGAGGCGTGTTGTTGGTGGCTTCACATCCGGCCCGGGGAGGGGCGGCATATCCAGCGGTCTATCCCGGAATCCTGGCGGTGAGCGGCGATATCCGTTGCGGGGAGGGAGACTGTTCCACCATTGCGCATGGTCTTTTGTTCGGCGCTTCTCCCATGCCCCCGGATGGATTTTCAGGAGGGGGGGCGAGCTACGCAGCCGCTCGTATGGCCGGCCTGGCTGCCGCTTTTTTCGAAGCATATCCCGCAGCTACATCGGGTGATTTCAGAAGCCATCTGCAGGCCATCGCTCGTTTTCACGGGCGCGAGCATCGGCAGGCAGCCTCATGAAAGAAGCTATGGAAATCGCACTGGCGATCACTGCTCCACGCCGACTGGCAGCATTGAAATCTTTCGCTACTCTTGATCGTGCGGCCTTGCTCGCCTTTCTGGACGATCCGCAGTTGGCAGAATTGCTGCCACATGGTGCAGTAGCGACCCACTTATATTTTGGTAGCGAGTATTGCGAGCACCTGTTTCCGGACGATGCCGATCTAGCCGTCGCACTGGGCCAAGCCGAGCGCCTGGGCCTGAAATTTGTGCTGCCCACCCCCATCGCCAACGATGGGCTCCTGGCCCGCATCGTCGCAGCCGTCGATCGCCTGCCGGCAGGGTCGGAGGTGTTAGCCAATGATTGGGGAGTAGCGCAGGTAATGAAAACGCAATTTCCCCGGTGCGGGGTGGTGGCCGGACGCCAGTTGGCCAAAATGATCAAGGACCCGCGGATACCGGCGCCGACCTGGAACAAGGTTTATCCCAGCAATTACCAGGCGGCGCCTTATGCCCGTTTACTTTCCAGTTTCGGTATCCGGCAAGTCGAACTCGACATCCCCCCCTTCGCCACCTCCGATATCTTTGCCGTCAATGACCTGGCCGTGACTGTTTGGGTACCCTACGCCTACATTGCCAAGGGCCGCATCTGCAAAATCGGCTCCCTAGGTCAGAAAACAGAGGATAAGTTCGCTCCCGGCCGCCCCTGCCATCGCGAGTGCCTGGGCATTCTGGAGCGGGAACCCGATACGGTAGTTTCCGGCTTGCGCACCTACAGTCGTGGAACAACCATGTTCTACCAGCACGATGCCGCCATGTTCGGCGCCCTGCGCGGTGCCATCGCCCAAGGCCATGTCACGCGTTTGGTACTTTCAGAGGTTTGAAATGGAAATCACGTCACCCATCAGCCATGTCGACGAAATTGAACCCCTTGTTGCCGCCGGTGCCAAGGAGCTTTACTGCGGCGTAGTGCCATCGAACTGGGTGGCTCAGTTCAATACGGGCGCGGTGAACCGCCGTTATTTTTCCAATCTGCCAAGCCTCTGCGAACTGGAGAAGGCTGTGACCATTGCCCATGGCTTGGGTGCCCAGATGTTCCTGGTTCTCAATGCCCAGCACTACGGGTCCGCTCAGCTCGACGCCTTGGTTAGTCTCGGCGACAGTTTCCATAAAATGGGCGGTGATGCTGTTATCGTTGCCGACCTGACATTGATTGTGGCCTTGCGGGAACAGGTTCCCGATCTTGGCATTCACGTCAGCTCGGTGGCCAGCTGCCGCAACAGTGCCGCAGTCAGCCTTTATCGCGATCTCGGCGTGCGTCGGGTCATCCTGCCCAGGGATGTGACCCTCGACGAGATTGAAGTCATCGCCAAGGGAGTGCCCGACGTCGAGATCGAGGTATTCATCCTCAATGACGGTTGCGTTTTTGAGGAAGGGGTCTGCCACACGATCCATTTGCCGAAGAAACTCGGCGGACCGATCTGCGTCGACAGCTATCAGTTTGAGTATGTGGGGGCGACAGGTAAGGCCATGCCACCCCGGGCAGCCCGCCGTCTGCTGGAGAACGATGAGGATTACAAGCGCTGGCTGTGGTATCGCTTCGGCTGCGGTTTTTCAACCACAGAAGAGGGCTATCCCTACGGTCCCTGCGGTCTTTGCGCCATTCATCGGCTGCGCGAGGCCGGGGTTGCCTCCATCAAGATCGCGGGGCGCGAGGGCGCCACCGAACGCAAGATCAAGAGCGTGGAAATGGTGCATCAAGTGCTCGATACAGCCCTGCAGGGAGGCGATGCGATGCGTGTTGCGACGACGGCTGTCGGTATCCGCAAGACGCTTAATCACTGTCAAAGCGGCTACATGTGCTACTACCCGGAGGTACGCTGGAAATAGGGTTTTGTGGCATACGTTTGATTGATGGGCAACACAGAATGCTTTGCAAATTTTTTGCAAATATAAATACATGGAGAGAGACATGACTAACTTAGCGGCAACGTTTAATTTGCTGGGCAAATACAATCATTTCATCAATGGCGAATGGCAGTCCGGCGGCGACGGTGAAATTGAGGTCATCAATCCTGCTCGTGACGAAGTCATTGCGCGTGTGCCCAACGGTGGCAAGGCAGAAGTCGATGCAGCGGTACAGGCAGCCAGGGCCCAGTTCGACGGCGGGACCTGGTCCAAACTCAGTGGCACCGAGCGCGGCGCACTCATTCTGAAGCTGGCCGACCTGGTCGAGCGCGATGCTGACCGGCTGGCAACCCTGGATGCGCTTTGCATCGGGCGTCCGTTTCATGAGCCAAAAATGTTCGATCTTCCGCAGGCCATAGCGACCTTGCGACACTTTGCCGGCTGGGCCGACAAGATCGAAGGCCGCACCATTCCTACGCCAGGCTATTTCGGTCGCCCCACGCTGTCCTACACGCGGCGCGAAGCAGTTGGCGTCATTGCCGCCATCGTGCCATGGAATACACCATTCATGATTACCTGCTGGAAACTGGCCCCTGCGCTGGCGACCGGCTGCACCATCGTAATCAAGCCTGCTGAAGAAACGCCGTTGTCGGCGCTGCACCTGGCAGCACTGGTCAAGGAGGCCGGCTTCCCGCCAGGCGTGGTCAACGTCATCACCGGACGCGGTCCGGTTGCAGGCGCCGCCTTGATCACGCACCCTGATGTCGACAAGGTCAGTTTTACAGGCAGCCCCGAAGTCGGTGCCGAAATCATGCGAAACGCCGGGCCGTTATTCAAGCGGATCGCGCTTGAGTTGGGTGGCAAATCACCGCAAATCGTGTTTGCCGATGCCGATATCGCGTCGGCAGTACAAGGTTGCGCGATGGGCCTGTTCTTCAACCAGGGGCAGGTCTGTGCTGCCGGCACCCGTGTGCTGGTGCAGCGGTCGATTTTCAATCAAGTCGCTGATGCGTTGCGGGCTGCCGCAGATCAAGTCAAGGTGGGTGATCCGATGGATGACGGCGTGACGATGGGCGCGATAGCCAAGCGTTCGCAATTCGACCGGGTTTGCCAATATATCGAGTCAGGCAAACAGGAAGGCGCTGAAATGCTCACGGGCGGAAAATTGGAGTCGACGCGAGGCATTTTCATCAAGCCGACGTTGTTTGTTAACGCTGACAACGACATGCGCATTGCGCGCGAAGAGATTTTCGGTCCGGTAGGTACCTTGCTGGCATTCGATACCGACGAAGAAGCGCTCGCGATGGCCAACGACAACCGCTATGGATTAGGCGCTACGGTGTGGACGCGCGATATTTCGCGTGCGCATACGACTGCCGCTGGTTTGAAAGTGGGCGCGGTGGGCATCAACGGCTGGGGTCCAATCGATGCGCGTTTGCCTTGGGGCGGCGTGAAGTCAAGCGGAATCGGTCGCGAACTGGGCTACAGCGGGATTGAAGCGTGCACCGAAGAAAAAGTCATTACCGTGGTTTTGTAGGCGGCCAGCAAATCAGAAATAGTTTTGGCTCCGGTGGATTTAACTAAAAAGGCGGCGGAGTAACGCAAGGTGTCTTGTCTATAAAAATAATATTTTGCAGTAAAAATAAATTGGGATAAAAACGGCCGGAGAGCCAGGTTATTAGCCAATGGCCGTACCTAAATCATTAATTTGGAGACTACGATGAAAAAAACAAAACTTACCGGGTTGGCGCTGGTGGCATTGGTTGGCGCTGCGTCTGCCGCAACTGTACAAGACCTGGGCACGACGCTGACGCCGCTCGGTGGTGAAAAGGCCGGCAACAGTACGCATGGCATTCCTGACTGGAACGCTGAGCAAGTGGCACGGCCCGGCTGGAGCTACGGCAAATACCGCAAGGATTATTTCAAATACAAGGACGAGAAACCGGTCGAAACCATTGATGCCGGCAACGTCGACAAATTCGCCGACAATCTGACTCCGGGCCAGGTTGCTTTGATCAAGCAAACCAAGGGGTACAAGATGGATATTTATCCGTCCCACCGTTACTGTAGTGCGCCTGATTTCGTCGTTGAAAACACCAAAAAGAACCCAGGCGTCGCCAAAATTGGCGCGGATGGCTGGAGCTTGGCGGAAGCTGTGGTGCCGGGTGTTCCTTTCCCGCTGCCGAAGAATGGCACGGAAGCAATGTACAACTCTAAGATGCGCTATAGAGGCGTCGGCGTCGATTACAAAAAGGTGACTACAGCCGTATCGCCACGCAAAGGTAGTAATGAGTGGATCAAGGCCGGTTCGGAGCAGACCATTTTCTTCCCATGGGGGATTAAAGGAAACACCAATCTCAGCACGCTGCCGCCGGTTGAGTACCACACCTATTTTGCCTATTCCCAGCCCACGGCACTCGCCGGTCAAGCGCTTGATGTAACGTTTTTCCTGAATAAGCCATCGAGCGAGACATTCTATTACTTCCCTGGCCAGCGACGGGTGCGCCGCATGCCAGCTTATGCCTACGATTCGCCGCAGATCGGTTTCGAAAACCAGTACACGCTGGATGAGCCGTTCGTATTCAACGGAACGCTTGACCGCTTCGACTGGAAGCTGGCAGGCAAGAAGGAAATCTACGTGCCTTACAGCTCATTCGGCGCCTACAATTTTGCGGCCAAGTTTGAAGATGTGGCGAAGGATGATTTCATTGCCGAGAACGCACGCCGCTATGAGCTGCATCGCGTGTGGGTGGTTGAGGCTACAGTCAAGTCCGGTTCACGGCATTCAGCGCCCAAGCGCACTTTCTACATGGACGAGGATAGCTGGAACCTGTTGGCTGCCGACGACTACGATGCGCAAGGCAAGCTGTGGAAGCATCGCGAAGGCTACCTGATTCCAGTGTATGAGACAGGCACGTGTGATGTATCGGCATTTTCTCAGTACAACTTGGTTGAGGGCCGTTATGTATTCGACCTGCAATCCGCCGGTGCCGGCAAGGACATCAGCTGGATTGTGGATGGCAAGAGCAATCCGCGCATGAAGTCGAACTTTTATTCGGCCGACAATCTTCGTTCCATCAGCGAACGTTAACATCCTCCGGGGGGAAATCATGAAATATACTTATAAGGCCATACCCTTCGCAGCGTTCCTGGTTTGCTCGGGAGCGGCAAACGCTTTTACTTTTCAAGGGGAGACGGTGTCGGGTAATTTCGACTCGACTATCTCCGCCGGCGTTGGGGTCAGGGCTGGAAATCCAGCCTGTTCGCATGTCATCGGCAGTTTTGCCGGCAGCTTCGCCGCGACCCCTCCGAGCGGTGCCGGCGCGCCTGCTGGTTGCGCAGATGCCTTCTCTGGATACAACGATCAGGGTAATCTCAACTATGCCAAACACGACCGTTTTACGACTTTTCTAAAAGGGTCGCACGAACTGCTGCTGAACATGCCGGATGATGTGAAATTCCTGGGACGCGTCAACTGGCTCAGGGACTTTTCTGCAACTCATTCAACCGGCTTTATGAGCGGACTGGGTAGTGCCAGCTCATTTCCGGATCAATCAAGGGACCAACTGCGGCAGAAAACGCGCCTGCTCGATTTCTGGGTCAGCAAAGCCTTTACGATCGGCGAGGAACGTGCCCACGTGCGTGTCGGTAACCAGGTATTGAACTGGGGTGAAAGCCTGTTCCTGCCGGGGGGATTGAATCAGACCAATGCAGTGGACATAATGCGCTTGTCGCAGCCTGGAACGCAGTTGAAGGAAGCGGTGCTGCCGGCGCCAATGGTTGACTTCACGTCAGGATTAGGTCATGGCCTGAATCTTGAAGCATACGTACAGCAAGGTTGGAACAGAAACTACTTCCCGCCGGTTGGTAGCTACTGGTCGACTGCCACGGTCGGCGATGGTGCCGATTCGTTTGGCACTCCGACGACCAGTACGCCTAAAAGGAGTGGCCAGTACGGGGCAGCGTTGCGGTATCAGATGCAGGACATGCCGGTCAATCTAGGTTTTTACATGATGAATTATCATGACAAATCCCCGGTGCTGAGTGCCTCCACGACTTCATCCAGCGGTTTCCAGTATTCGTATCTGGAGGACCGCAAGATCTACGGCGTCAGTGCCAATTTCCCGCTCGGAAACTGGGCCATCGGCACCGAACTTTCCTATCGACCAAGAGATCCAGTGGCACTAAACGCCTCGGCGCCCGGGTTCAGCAATACGTCGCTCACACCCATTTTCGGTGCGCAGTCCTGTCTGCCGAATGGCAACTGCTATGTGGAAGCAAAAAAATATCAACTGGCGGTGACCGGATTGCTTAGCCTTACGCCAGGTGATTATGGGCCGATCCTAAACTTGCTGGGCGCCAATACTGCGACGCTGTTGGCCGAAGCGGTCGTGGTGCGTTATCCGGGTCTTCAGAACCAGTATCAAGGTGTGCCAGTGGCAGCGGGCCTTTGGGGTTGGGGATACGACACTACAGCGCGCGCTGATGCGACCGGTGTCGGCACACCGGCGGGTGTCGGAACGGCAACGTCATATGGCTATAACTTCGACTTCAGCTGGGTCTATGACGGCACTGTGATACCGGGCTGGCAGGTGATTCCGGAAGTGTATTTCTTCCATGCGGTCAAAGGCAGAACGCCGAACGCGATGGCGACCTTCATGGAAGGAGCGAAGTCTGCGAACTTCACGGTGAGCTTCGTGAAAAATCCGGCGACCTGGCAGTTCAGTGTGAACTATGCGAAATTCTGGGGTGGCGATACGGTGTTCGATCAGCCGCTGCGGGACCGCAGCTTCTTCGGGGCCACTGTCTCAAGGAACTTTTAAGTAACTCCATGACCGCATCCGTGATCAATCACGGGTGCGACATATGGATGGTTTTTAAAATAACAATATGAACGAGGCAAGCAAGCACTATGGGTTTTTACAAACGGCATTTCAATCTCAACCGATTTGAGGAAGTCGCATTTCATAACAGGATTCCGATTCTTCTTTTTCTACTTGCTTTTACAGCGGTCATGTCGGTGTTCGCATTGCAGTTACGCATGGATGCCGGTTTTGAAAAGCAGATGCCAAGCCAGCACGAATACATCGAGACCTTTAATAAATATCGCAACGACGTACTGGGGGCGAATCGGCTCAACGTTGTGCTCAAGGCCAGAAAAGGAACAATTTGGACCAAGGAAGGTTTGACGCGACTGAACGAGTTGACCCAAGCCGTCACGTTCTTGCCGAATATCAGCCGTCTTGGTGTGCAGTCTCTCTGGACGCCCAATACCTTTGTCAATGAAATTACGGAGGAGGGCTTTCGTGCCGATCCTGTGATACCCGGTACAGTGACGCCGGAAGGGCTGACGCCGCAAATTATCAGCCAGATTCAACAGACAGCCAATAGTGGTGGCTTCGTAGGCACCTTGGTATCCAAAAGCCAGGATAGCGCGATGATCATCGCTGAAATCAACGAGTTTGATGCGCAAGGCCACAAGGTTGATTACCTCGCGTACAACAGTATTCTTGAAAATCAGATTCGCAAGAAGTTCGATAATGCTGACTTCGAAGTGCAGATCATTGGCTTTGCCAAGCAGATCGGTGATGTTGCTGACGGTGCGGTCGGCGTTCTCAAATTCTGCCTGATGTCCTTGCTGCTCACCGCATTAGCGGTGTACTGGTACTGCCGCTCGGTGAGTTTTACCGTGCTGCCGGTGGCCTGTTCGTTAGTGTCGTTAATATGGCAATTTGGCACGCTGCGTTTGCTTGGCTATGGACTGGATCCATTGGCGGTACTGGTGCCATTCCTGGTGTTCGCCATCGGTGTGTCACACGGTGTGCAACAGATTAACTATATTGTACGCGGTATCGCTGCAGGCAATACCTGTGAGAATGCGGCCAAAAATAGCTTCAAGGGCCTGCTGATTCCGGGTGTGCTGGCGCTGGTGACGGCGTTCGTTTCTTTCGCCACGCTGGTGTTGATTCCGATTCCGATGGTCAAGGAATTAGCGATTACTGCGTCCATTGGTGTGGGCTACAAGATCATCACGAATCTGGTGATGCTGCCGCTTGCTGCGTCGCTGCTCAAAGTGGGCAAGAACTATGCTGTTGACGCGATGCGGCAACAGCAGATCCGCGTTCGCTGGTTAAGTATTCTGTCAAAGGCGGCGAACCTGAAGATTTCAAAAATCATTGTTGGCGTCACGCTTTTGTTGTTCGTCGGGGCCGTTTGGTACAGCCATGATCGCCTGGTAGGCACCTTGCAGCCAGGTGCACCTGAATTGCGTGCAGATTCCCGCTATAACCTCGATGCAAAATCCATCTCGGACAATTATGCGACGGGTCTTGACTGGCTTACGGTAATTCTAGAGGCGCCGCAACAATCGTGTGAGCGAGTTTCCTTCGGGCGTTACCAGGCATCATTTGATACGTACATGCGTAATGTGCCCGGCGTCATGTCGATCAGCTCATTTGCCGAGCAGCTAAAAATTTACAACGAAGGCTACAACGAAGGCAACCCAAAGATGTTCGTTGTGCCGCTCGATTCCGCTAATTACGCGGCACTGGCAGTCGAAATCGGGCGAGTCCGGGGCTTCCTGTCCAACGATTGCAGCATGTTGGCAACCCATCTTTACCTGACCGACCATAAGGCAGAAACGATTAACCACGTGATTGCAGTGGTCAAGCAATACCGCGAGCAAAACAAACTCGACGGCGTAAACATCAGGCTGGCTGCGGGTAACGCGGGTGTCATTGCCGCAGTCAACGATGAAGTCGAAAAATCTGAACTGCCGATGATGTTGTATGTGTATGGCGCTATTGTGTTCCTGGTATTTGCGGTCTATCGTGACTTCCGCGCGGTCATCGCGTGCTGTCTGCCTTTGACGGTTGCTACTTTTATCGGTTACGCGTTCATGAAGCAACAGCAGATCGGCTTGACAGTGGCGACGTTGCCGGTGATGGTGTTGGCCGTGGGTATCGGAGTTGATTATGCGTTTTACATCTACAATCGATTGCAGATGCATTTGGCCGCAGGTGAACAAATCGAGATCGCGCTGGAGAAGTCGATAAAGGAAGTCGGTATCGCCACCATCTTTACTGCGATTACCTTGTCCATTGGCGTGGCGATGTGGTCGTTCTCTGCGCTGAAGTTTCAAGCCGATATGGGTAAGTTGCTTGCCTTCATGTTCTTGGTCAACCTGGTGATGGCAATGACGGCGCTGCCTGCTTTCGCGGTGGTATTGGAAAAGCTATTCCCTCGCACCAAGCCTATCAAAGTCTCCGCAGCGTTGCGTCATTAAGAGTAAATCACTATGCAACAATTAACTATGAAAACACTGGTGTGCCAGGCAGCGCTGCTGGAGGCTATGTTGTGCACGACGGCCGTCACGCTGGCGCAGGAAGTCAGGGTCGCGCCAGCGCGAATCGATAGCAACGCCAGTCAGGCAATGATGCTAGGTATTGCCAAAGCTGGCAATCGCATGGTCGCTGTGGGCGAACATGGTTATGTGCTGCTGGCCGACGGTGACGGGAAAAAGCCGCGTCAGGCGAAAAAAGTGCCGGTGGATTTCACTCTGACAGCGGTATCGTTTATGGATGAGCGCAATGGCTGGGCGGTTGGCCACGGCAGTTCGGTGATCCACACGACGGATGGGGGCGACACATGGTCGCTGCAGCATATCGACAGCAAGGTCGACCAGCCCTTATTTACCGTGTATTTCCGTGATGCGCAGATAGGCTGGGCTGCGGGACTGTGGTCCTTATTGCTCAGTACCCGCGACGGCGGCAAGACCTGGACGCGGGTAACGCTGCCACTGCCGCCGGGGCGCAAACGCGCGGACCTGAATCTGCTGAGTATATTTCCGGGTGGAGATAATACACTGTTCATCGCCGCCGAGCAGGGCACCGTATTGCGCTCCAAAGACGATGGTGCGAGTTGGCAGTATATGAAAACCGGCAGCAATGCCTCCTTGTGGGCCGGCGTGACGACGCCGACTAAGACGCTGGTGGTGGGTGGTCTGCGCGGCAAGATGTTCAGGAGTACCGACAACGGTGAAACGTGGCAGACCGTGTCGTCGCAAGGTGATGGATCGATTACGGATATTGTGTCGGACGGGAAATCGTTGTGGGCGACCTCGCTTGATGGCCAGCTGATCCGCAGCAAGGATGACGGCCAGACCTGGAGCGTCGTCTACACTGACCGGTCACCGTTGACAGCCGTGGCAGTGCGCGACGACCAGAGCTACGTTTTATATTCCAAGCAAGGGTTGGTGGCGACTCCTTAACAAAACGTGATGATGTCCTCCAAATAGAGACGTTGTTGCACGGATATCCAGAAGACGAGTTGAAGTGTTGTGCTACTGGCACTTATATCGCCTAGAAAAATTCAGCACTAATAGCTGTGCGTAATGCATCAGCCTGGATCCGGGTCTCCGGTTATATGGGCAAACTTCAGCAATACCTGTTACGTAATGCCTGCTAAGTGCCATGCGCCAGGATGGGTACCGCAATATTCGATTTCAGTGCATCGTTGAGTTCTTCCAGGCTTTGCTGGATGCTCTTGCCGGCGGTGTCAAGGGTAATGTCGGCCCTGCCATATAGTGACGCCCGTCCTTGCAGGATGCGTCGCAAATCTTCCATCGCCTCGTTATTGTCATCCATCGGCCGGTGGTCGCCTTGGGCGATGACGCGCGCCATGTGCTCTTCGGGCGATGTTTTCAGCCAGGCGACGATGCAGGACGACAGCAGCAGTTCAAAGGTGGCGGGTTCGGCCACCAAGCCGCCCGGGACTTCGATTACCGCGCGCTTGTACTTGGAAATCGCCGTTTCCAGCGCGCGCCGTTCATGGCGGCGGTAGCCGGATTGTCCATACAGCGAAAATATTTCGCTCATTGAAGTGCCGGCTTCGCGCTCGATTTCCTGGCTCAACTTGATGAAAGGAATCCCGAGCCGCTTCGCCAGCAGTGGGCCCAGCGTCGATTTGCCGCCGCCGCGCAAACCGATCAGCGCGATTCGTTCGCGGCGGTCTTGCGCATGTAGGTTGCCGAACTCGACGAACAATAGCTCCCATACTTGTTGCAATTGCTGCGCATCGAGCCGCACCAGAAATTCGTTCAGTAGTTTGAGCTCGACTGGAGAGTCTTCTTCCTGCAGCAAGTCGGTCAGCGGCGTGGCCAATGCATGTGCGATCTGGCGCAGTAGGTTGATCGAGATATTGCCTTGCCCCATTTCCAGTTGCGCCAGATAGCGCTCTGAAACTTTCGAATCGCGGGCCAGGATTTTGCGGGTCATGCCGCGCCGGGCCCGAATGGTGCGGACGCGCTCACCCAACTTGGTCAGGTAATTAGTTTCCAGCCTGGCTGTTTCCTCAGGAGTCGGCAAGTCTAGAATATTGAAATCGTCCATGTAATCTCAACCCAATCCCGTTAGTTAAATAGAAACGTTATTCCCTGCAATGCACTGTATTGCAGGGTGGCGCCCATTTTATCAAAAATGGCTAGAATCGACGGCTGTCACTTGTGCTTGATCATGCCTGTCAGTCAGTAAAACATGCAACAAAAATCATGCGTACTTAAATTAGGTACTATATTGCCTATATTTAACTAGACTTGAAGCAAGTTATTATCATAATATGTGAATCATAGTGCATAAAACGACATCATGGAATGACATCATGGGCAAAATACTAGTTTAATCTGAGGAGGGACAAATGCCGTGTGCGATTGATTCGAATTCTGGCCGGGGCGCGCTGCCTGTCAGCCCATTTCCTTATCCTTACAATGCGGCAGTCGACTTGATCGAGCGTAACCTTGCGGCCGGCAGAGGGCCAAAGATCGCGGTTTATGACGATGATGGCAGTTATACCTATGCCGAGCTGGCGGCACGCGTGAACCGTTTTGCCGGCGCGCTCATCAAGCTCGGTATTTGCATGGAGCAAAGAATTCTGCTCTGCCTGCAGGATTCGATCGACTTCCCGACCGTTTTCCTGGGTGCGATCAAGGCCGGAATCGTGCCGGTTGCGGTCAATACCTTGCTCACCAGCAAGGACTATGACTACATGCTGCAAGACAGTCGGGCCCAGGTGCTGGTGGTGTCAGAAGCGCTGCTCGAGAGTTTCAAGCCGATCCTGGACCGCCAGCCGCACCTAAAGTATGTCATCGTATCGGGGCAGGATGCGCACGGCAAGCTGCGCATGGACGATTTGATGGCAGCCGCTTCGCCGCAGTTCGAAGCGGTGTCGACCGGTTGCGATGAGGCCTGTTTCTGGCTGTATTCATCGGGTTCGACCGGCGCGCCGAAAGGGACCGTGCATCGGCACAGCAGCCTGATCTATACAGCCGAGCTGTATGCCAAGCCGATCCTGGGGATTCGGGAAAACGACGTAGTGTTTTCGGCGGCCAAGCTGTTCTTTGCGTATGGGCTCGGCAATGGCATGACTTTTCCGTTCTCGGTCGGCGCAACTGCGGTGCTGATGGCTGAGCGTCCGACTCCGGCCAGCGTCGCGCGCGTGCTGCGCCGCTACCAGCCAACCATTTTTTACGGCGTGCCGACCCTGTATGGCACCATGCTAGCCAGCCAGGATTTGCCGCAGCGCGATGAACTAAGGCTGCGCCGCTGCACCTCGGCCGGTGAAGCACTACCGGCCGACATTGGGCAGCGCTGGATGGCGGCAACCGGCGTCGAAATCCTGGATGGCATCGGCTCGACCGAAATGCTGCATATTTTCCTGTCGAACCGCCCCGGGCAGGTGCGCTATGGCACCACCGGTCAGCGCATTGACGGCTATCAGGTGCGACTGATCGGCGAGGACGGCAATGAAGTCGTCAACGGCGAAATAGGGGAGTTGCACGTGTGCGGACCGAGCAGCGCTTCACACTACTGGAATAACAATGAGAAGAGCCGCCACACCTTCCTCGGCCAATGGACCCGCAGTGGTGACAAGTACATCGAAAGCGAAGACGGCTATTTTACGTACTGCGGCCGCAGCGACGATATGCTCAAGGTCGGCGGCATTTATGTCTCGCCATTTGAAGTCGAATCCACGCTGGCAACGCATGCGTCGGTGCTGGAAGTGGCGGTGGTCGGCCATCTCGACGATGACGGACTGGTCAAGCCGAAAGCGTATGTGGTGCTGCGTCCCGGGTTGGCGCCGGATACAGAGCTGGCGGCCACGTTGCAGCAGCATGTGAAGGCCAATCTGGCGCCGTACAAATATCCGCGCTGGATTGAATTCATCGATGTCTTGCCGAAGACCGCTACCGGAAAAATCCAGCGCTTCAAGCTACGTAACACCACCAAGGAAAAGTGAGCACAGAATTCACGTCCTGACCAGTAGCCACGTAAGGCAGCACCAGATCATAACGAGGAGACAAGCATGCGTAACGATTCAAATCCGAACAAAAGCCGGCGGCAGCTGGTGGCTGCCGCCGGCCTGTTGTCGACCGGACTGTTTGTTCCGGGCAGTTCCGCCCTGGCGCAATCGGCAAAAATCCGGATAGGCTTGATGCTGCCGTACACCGGCACCTACGCGCCGCTGGGTAATGCGATCACCAACGGCTTTAAGTTGGCTGTGGCGGAACGCGGCGGCAAGTTGGGCGGCCGCGAGGTCGAATATTTCACCGTCGACGATGAGTCTGACCCGTCGAAAGGGCCGGAAAACGCCAACAAGCTGGTGCAACGCGACAAGGTCGATGTGTTGATCGGCACCGTGCACAGCGGAGTAGCGATGGGCATGGTCAAGATCGCGCGCGATAGCGGCACCCTGCTGATCATCCCGAATGCCGGCGTGAATGCGGCGACCGGTGCCTTGTGCGCGCCGAATATTTTTCGCACCTCTTTCAGCAGTTGGCAAACCTCCTATCCGCTGGGCAAAATCATGGTCGAGCGCGGCCATAAGAATGTCGTCACCATCGCCTGGAAATACGCGTTTGGCGAGGAATCGGTGAGCGCCTTTGCCGAAGGTCTGACCAAGGCCGGCGGCAAGGTCGCAAAAGAGCTGTGGGTGCCGTTTCCGACGGTCGAATTCCAAGCCTTGCTGACGCAAATCGCTTCGTTCAGACCCGACGCGGTGTATGCATTTTTTGCCGGTGCCGGTGCGCTGAAGTTCGTCAAGGATTATGCGGCAGCCGGCTTGAAAGGCAAGATCCCGCTATTCGGCTCTGGTTTCCTGACCGATGGCGTGCTAGAAGCGCAAGGCGAAGCAGCTGAAGGACTGGAAACCACGCTGCATTATGGCGATGGCATCGACACCCAGCGCAACAAAGCGTTCCGTCTGGCGTATGTCAAGGCTTTCAAGAGCCAGCCCGACGTGTATGCAGTGCAGGGCTACGATGCCGGCTTGCTGTATGCGGGTGGACTGGATGTGGTCAAGGGTAATACCGGCAATAAGCAGGCGCTGATCGCGGCGATGGAAAAGGTCAAGATCGACAGCCCGCGTGGGCCGTGGACGCTGTCGCGGGCGCACAACCCGGTGCAGGATATCTATCTGCGCAAGGTGGTCGGCAAGGAAAACAAGGTCATCGGGGTCGCTGCCAAGGCGCTCGAAGACCCGGCCCGCGGCTGCAAGATTACATAAGTAACCACGCAAAATATGCGTGATCGGGTTGTCGCAAATCGAGAAAAGTAGGGTGCGCCATGCGTGCCCTACTTTTCTCAATTTTTTGTTGTTTCTAATTTATAAAAATCCACAGTTAATGATGCTTACGTAGTAAGCAGTGTGTACGGTTTGCCAGACCGGCTGCTATCGGCCTGAGCCGCCGTTGCAGGCCGGGATTTTTGCAGCCGGCATCCATCCTTTGAGGGGCGCAGCACCATGGAATTCCTGATCCAGTTATTAAATAGCATCCAGTATGGCTTGCTGCTGTTCCTGCTGGCCAGCGGCCTGACGCTGGTATTTGGGATCATGGGCGTGATCAATATGGCGCATGGCAGCTTTTACATGATCGGTGCCTATCTATCGTTCTGGCTGGCCAAGCAGACCGGCAGCCTGTGGCTGGCGATCCCGATCGGTCTGCTGATCGTCCTGCTGCTCGGGATAGTGCTCGAGTCGGTGCTGTTCCGCCGCCTGTACCAGCGCGATCATTTGCAGCAGGTGCTGCTGACGTTCGGCCTGATCCTGATTTTCGAGGAGTTGCGCAGCATCTTGTTCGGCGACGAGGTGCAGGGGGTCGCGATTCCGGCGCTGCTGAATTACTCGATCCCGCTGACCGACAACCTCAGTTACCCGGTATATCGGCTGTTCGTCTCCGGCACTTGCCTGGTCATCGCGGCCGCGATGTACTGGGTGATTCAGAAGACGCGGCTGGGGATGATGATCCGCGCCGGCAGTTCCAACCGCAAGATGGTGCAATCGCTCGGCATCAATATCAAGCTGCTGTACAGTCTGGTGTTTGCGGCCGGGCTGGCGCTGGCCGCCTTTGCCGGCATGATTGCGGCGCCGCTGTCGTCGGTCTATCCGGGCATGGGCAACCAGATCCTGATCATCTGCTTTGTGGTAGTCGTGATTGGCGGCATTGGCTCGATCAAGGGCGCGCTGGTGGCAGCGCTGATGATCGGGTTCGCCGATACGCTGGGTAAGGTATTTTTGCCCGAATTTTCCGGCTTCGCAGCGTATCTGCTGATGGCGGTGATTCTGCTCTGGCGGCCCCAAGGTTTGTTCAAGGGGGCCTGAGTATGCTGACATCGACCAAAACCACGCCCGAAGCGATGCCGCTGATGGCTTCGGACGCGCTCGCGAAAAGCGGACGCTTCCCTATCAGTATCGCGTCGGCGCTGCTGGCGCTGGGCGCACTGTGCCTCGGTCTGATTCCGCTGATCGGTTCGCCGTTTTACCTGCAACTGGTCAGCAAGATCATGATCATGGCGATCTTTGCGCTCAGCCTCGATCTGCTGGTCGGCTATACCGGCCTGGTCAGCCTCGGTCATTCAGCCTATTTCGGGCTGGCCGGCTATGTGGTGGCGCTACTGTCGCCGCAATACGAAGCGGCCAGCCTGCTGACGACGCTGCCGCTGGCGATGCTGGCGTCCGGTGTGCTGGCGCTGGCGATCGGACTGCTGGTACTGCGCACTTCGGGCATTTATTTCATCATGGTCACGCTCGCCTTCGCGCAGATGCTGTACTTCCTGTTCCATGACACCAAGCTGGGCGGCGGCTCGGACGGCTTGTACCTGTATGTCAAGCCGGAACTGCGGCTGGGCGGGGTCCGGCTGCTGAATCTGGATGACCCGGCGCAGTTCTACTATTTTATTTTCGGCCTGATGCTGGCGGTGTATTTCATCTTGCGGATGGTGCTGCGTTCGCCGTTCGGCCATGCGTTGCTCGGGATCAAGGCCAATGAGCACAGGATGCGCTCGCTCGGCTTCCATGTGTTCTGGTACAAGCTGGGCGCTTTCGTGCTGGCCGGTATGCTGGCTGGTCTGTCCGGCTACCTGGCGGCTTGCCAGTTTGGCTTCGTCAGCCCGGAAATTCTGTCGTGGCACCATTCCGGTAATGTCTTGATGATGCTGCTGCTGGGCGGCATCGGCAGCCTGTACGGTGCGGTGATCGGGGCCTTTTCATTTGTACTGCTGCAGGAATTTTTTTCCAGCGACATCCTGTTCGGCAGTTGGGCCCGCCACTGGCAGCTGGCGATGGGAAGCTTCATCGTGCTGATGGTGTTGCTGCTGCCGAATGGGCTGGCCGGTTTGCTGCACCGGTTTGGCAGCACTGCTGCGGGCAAGGACCGGAAATGACTGAATTTGCACTCAGCGTCAGTGGCCTGAGCAAACGCTTTGGCGGCCTGACTGCGGTTCACAACGTGTCGCTGCAGCTGGCCACAGGCGCGCTGCATGCGGTGATCGGGCCGAACGGCGCCGGCAAGAGCACACTGATCAATCTGCTGTCGGGCGACATCCTGCCCAGCAGTGGCAAAATCCATTTGCACGGGCGCGAGATTACGGGCCTGTCGCCGCAGCAGCGCTCTCAACTAGGGATTGGCCGAAGTTATCAGAAGACAAATATTTTCGGCAGCTTCAGCACTCTGGAAAACTGCCGGCTGGCGGCGCAATCGCGCGAGCCGCATGCGTTCAATCCATTCCGTGCGGCGAGCGACTACCGCACTATCGTGCGGGCGGCCGAACAGGCGCTGGAAGCGGTCGGTCTGCAGCACCGGGCCGAGGTGACCGCCGGCACCTTGAGCCACGGCGAACAGCGCCAGCTTGAAATTGCGATGTCGCTGGCGACCCGGCCGCAAGTGCTGCTGCTCGACGAGCCGTTGGCCGGCATGGGTGCCGAGGAAGCATCCAGCATGGTGCGCCTGTTGCTGCAGATCAGTCAGACGCACGCGGTATTGCTGGTCGAACACGACATGGATGCGGTATTTGCACTGGCGCAAACGCTGACGGTGATGGTCAACGGCAACATCCTGGAATCGGGCACACCCGAGCAGATCCGCAACAGCGCGCAGGTGCAGCGTGCGTATCTGGGCGGCGAAGACGGCGCGCCAGAGGAGAACCACCATGGCTGACACTCCGATCATCCAGGCCGACGCCTTGCATACGTATTATGGCGAAAGCCACATCCTGCACGGCATCGATTTCGCCGTGCGGGCGGGCGAGACGATCGGTCTGATGGGGCGTAACGGCATGGGCAAGACCACGCTGCTAGGCAGCTTGATCGGTCACGTGCGGCCGCGGCATGGCACGGTACACGTTAATGGGCGCGACATGACACGGGCCGAACCGCACCTGATTGCGCGGCAAGGAATCGCTTACGTGCCGGAAGGACGCGGTATTTTTCCGAACCTGTCGGTGCGCGAAAACCTGCTGATGGCAGCACGTGCCGGGAAAAATGGCCGGCGCGAATGGACTTACGAACGGGTGCTGTCCAGCTTTCCGCGGCTGGCTGAACGGCTCAACCATGGCGGCCAGAAGCTGTCCGGCGGCGAGCAGCAGATGCTGACCATCGGTCGGGCGCTGATGACCAACCCCGAGTTGCTGATCCTGGACGAGGCGACCGAAGGATTGGCGCCGCTGATTGCGCAGGATATCTGGAATATCATCAAGACGATCCGCACCACCGGTATCGCTACCATCATTGTCGACAAAAATTTTGCCGCCGTGTCTGTCATTACCGATCGCAATATCCTGCTGGTCAAAGGCAAGATCGTGTTCGACGGCACCACCAAGGATCTAGTTCAGCAGCCTGAACTGTTGCAACGCAGTCTGGGAATTTGATGATATAGCCACGTCGGTGCTGGCGCTTTAGGCATAGGGGCGCCATCGGCTGGCCTGATTGCTTAACGAGCATTTGAAAAGAATGTAGGGTGCGCCATGCGCACCACCTTGACTACGGTCGCCATACGTCGCACTACGACCGACCGGAGGCGGTGTTGGGTGCGCCAGCCTGCTTTGTCATACAGTCGGGCTTGCCGCCAGAAGATTGAATTTTTCCTGCAATTGCTCGGTAGATTCGGCTTGGTTCGGATCAACACTGATGCAGTCGACCGGGCAGATGTCGATACATTGCGATTCTGCATAATGGCCGACGCATTCGGTGCATCGGCTCGGGTCTATTACAAAGATGCCGTCTCCTTCGCTGATCGCGCTGTTCGGGCATTCCGGTTCGCACACTGCACAGTTGATGCAATCGCCGCTGATTATCAAAGCCATTTCATGCTCCTTGGTTAGTTCGTTAATCTGGGTCTTGCGTATAAAGTTATTTGAAGTTGCCTCACACACGGGAGGGGACTAAAGCTGCAACCTCATAGCCGGCCGAATAGATATTGATAGTTAAATATTTTATGGGGTATATTCAAAAACATATGTTCCACCGCATTATTTAATTATCGTTTTTAAAATACATGGATCAGTATTTTTAATTGCACAGTTAAAGCATCAGGTTATGGTCCACCTGTCGCCGCTGTTGAGCAAGCTGGCAAGGTTCCCCTTGCCTTTGGCTTGCCGGGCATTGTCAGCTTGTTCATTGTTGCGTTGCTGGTAGGTTGGCAGTTCCAGTGCCCGGAACACGCCCAGCGGCACTGGGAACTCGGGCGCTTCGAACTGCGCAAGCAGGAACGCCAGCGTGCTGCTGGAGGCGGTTTCATCGTGCATCATCAGGTCCGCTTCAGTGATGTCGTTTTCGCCGACGTTGACCACTTCCGGCGTTAAGCCACGCAACCGGATGCCGCGCTTGCCGTCATTGCCGAACAATAGCGGTTGGCCATGTTCGAGCATGATGCGGGCGTCGGCGCGGGTCTTTTTGTCAGTCAGCGCGTCGTACGCGCCGTCATTGAAAACGATGCAGTTCTGCAGAATTTCGACGAATGCAGTGCCCTGGTGCTGCGCCGCGCGCGTCAGCACGCGTTGCAGGTTCGGCAGGTCGGTATCGACTGCGCGGGCGACGAACGTGGCGCCGGCGCCGAGCGCCAGCGCCAGCGGGCTGAACGGGCGGTCGATGCTGCCGAGCGGCGAGGTCTTGGTTTTCTTGCCCATTTCCGAGGTCGGCGAATACTGGCCCTTGGTCAGGCCGTAGATGCGATTGTTGAACAGTATGATTTTCAGGTCGACATTGCGTCGCATCGCATGGATGAAGTGGTTGCCTCCGATCGCTAGCGCATCGCCGTCGCCGGTCACGACCCATACCGACAGTTCGGGCCGCGCCAGCTTCAGACCGCTGGCAATCGCCGGCGCACGGCCGTGAATGCTGTGCATACCGTAGGTTTCCATGTAGTACGGAAAGCGGCTGGAGCAGCCAATGCCGGAAATGAAGGCGAAATTTTCGCGCGGGATGCCGAGCGTCGGCAGCAGTTTTTGCACTTGCGCCAGTACCGCATAGTCGCCGCAACCGGGACACCAGCGCACATCCTGGCTCGATTCGAAATCTTTTTTCGTCAGGCAGGAGGGGGTGTCAGCGGACGGGGCCCTGGCAATCGTTGTCGCAATGTGAAACACGTCATTCATCTGGTTCATGTTGGTCTCCTCAGCTTAGTTCAGGTCAATTCCATGATGCGATCAAAGATTTCCGACACCTTGAACGGTTTGCCCTGCACCTTGCATAGCGGCAGCACATCGACCAGGTAGCGTTCGCGCAGTAGCATCGACAGCTGTCCCAGGTTAAGTTCCGGCACCAGGACTTTCCGGTAGCGGCCAAGGATGGCGCCAAGGTCGGCCGGCAGCGGGTTCAGGTGCCGCAAATGCAGGTGTGCGACCGACTTGCCTGCCGCTTCGGCTTTTTCGCGGGCTTGTGCGATGCTGCCGCTGGTGCTGCCCCAGCCGATGATTAGCAGATCGCCGCTGCTTGGCCCCGCCACCTGCGAAGTTGGAATGTCCTGCGCGATGCCGGCCACCTTGGCCGCGCGTACCTCGACCATGCGCTGGTGATTCAGTGGGTCTTGCGAGATGTTGCCGGTCAGAAAATCCTTTTCCAGTCCGCCGATCCGGTGTTCCATGCCTGGCGTGCCCGGCTTGACCCACGGCCGTGCCAGATTGCCATCGCGCGCATACGGCTGGAAACCGTCCGGCTCGGTGCGGTAATGCACTGTCAGCGGCAATAAATCGGCCACGTCCGGTATCAGCCACGGTTCGGCGGCGTTGCCGATGCCGCTGTCGGACAGCATGATCACTGGCGTCATGTATTTGACCGCGATGCGGAACGCTTCAATCGTACAGTCGAAGCAGTCGGTCGGCGAACTGGCGGCAATCACCGGTAGCGGGCATTCGCCGTTGCGGCCGTACAGCGCCTGCAATAGGTCGGATTGCTCAATCTTGGTCGGCAAACCGGTCGATGGGCCGCCGCGCTGGACGTTGATCACAACCAGTGGTAATTCCAGCATTACCGCTAGTCCAAGCGCTTCAGTCTTAAGCGCCATGCCGGGGCCAGACGTGGTAGTCAGTCCCAGCGCGCCGCCGTAGACCGCGCCGATGGTCGCGCAAATACCGGCAATTTCGTCTTCAGCCTGGAATGTGGTGACGTTGAAATGTTTTAGTGCGGCCAAGGCGTGCAGGATGTCGGTGGCCGGCGTGATCGGGTACGAGCCGAGAAACAGCGGCGCGCCTGACAGCTCGGAGGCGGCAACGCAGCCAAGCGCGGCGGCCTGGTTGCCGGTGATGCTGCGGTAGTTGCCTGGGCGCGCTTCCGAATGGCGCACCTGATAAGCGGTGGTGAACATTTCGGTTGCCTCGGCATACGCATAACCGGCGCGCAACGCGGTGATGTTGGCGGTGGCAAACTGCGGTTTTTTGGCGAATTTATTGTTAATTTCATCGATTTCATTTTCCAGCGGCCGACTATACAAGCACAGCATCAGGCCCAGCGCGAAATAGTTCTTGCACAGCCCGATCTCTTTTTTAGACAGGCCCGATGCGGCGAGCGCGCGGCCGGTTAGCGTCGTGATATCGATCCGGTGCAGCGTGTAGCGGTCCAGGCTGCCGTCTTGTAACGGGTTGTCGAGGTAGCCGGCCTTGGCCAGGTTGGCGTCGCTGAAAGCGCCAGTATTGGCGATGATGGTGCCACCTTGCTTCAGGTCAAGCAGGTTGGTCTTCAGTGCTGCCGGGTTCATTGCGACCAGTACATCAGGTGCGTCGCCTGACGTGAACACCTGGTGCGTCGCGTACTGGATCTGATAGCCGGAAACGCCGAACAGGGTGCCGGTCGGCGCCCGGATTTCGGACGGGTAATCCGGGTGCGTCGCGAAATCGTGGCCGGCCTTGGCTACCGCCATTGAAAAGCCGTTGCCGGCCAGTTGCATGCCGTCGCCGGAGTCGCCGACGAAGCGGATTACGACACTGTCTAGTGCTTCAACCAGGCGCGGCTGTGCGCTTCTGGCGCTGGTTTCTGCTTGTGTTTGCATGGCCCTCATCCTTAGAGATTGGCGCGCCGAGCTGGGTGGCGGCAGTCGCGATTGGGTGGAATATGCAGTGCATTATGCGGCAATAATAGTTTTATATCAAACAAATTTTTCATGGTTTAAAAAATTTCTTCGCCTCTGTCCTGGAGGGTACTGCACGTGGTTCAACCTTTGTGAATAGTCTGATTTGCCATTTTTCTGCCGGTTTCGAGATGGGTATATTCCCTGATAAAAACGTTTGCAAGTAGCGGCTTGCGTTTTCTTTTCAGATTTATCGTCACATCGCTTGCGCTAAATGCAATGGCCGTATTTTTGCATTGACATCCATCATTTGCCATCCTAAAATGATACGAAAATAAATATTATCATCATAAAATTGAATCACAAATATGGAGATGACAATGAAAGACACACTGAAAGTGGGATTAGGCTCGACACGGCGCATCATGATTGACAAGCCGCGCACCGTTGATTTTCTGGGCGAACAGTTGCGCGTGTATGCAACGCCGGAACTGGTGCGCGATTTCGAGGTCGCCTGCCGCGAATTCCTGCTCGACTTTTGCGATGCCGGCGAGGATTCGGTCGGCACCGGCATTAATATCACGCATGGCGGCGCTACCCTGCTCGGCATGGCAGTCGATCTCACGCTCACGGTTGCTGCGGTGGAGGGGCGCAAGGTCAGTTTCGAGTTGGTCGCGCGCGACGGCGCCGAAGAGATCAGCCGCGGCGAGCACGGTCGTTTCGTGATCCAGGTCGACAAACTGCGCGCCAAGGTGGCCGCTAAGGCGGCGCTGACCGTTAGCCCGGCGTTGCAGCCGGCAGCATGATTTCCGCTGGTACTGCGCACTTCAACCTCAAGGTGACGATATGACACGCTATGTGATGGTGGTCGATTTGCGCCGTTGCGTCGGCTGCCAGACTTGCACGGCCGCATGTCGGCATGCGAATGCGACGCCGCCCGGAGTGCAATGGCGCAAGGTGCTCGACTTTGAAAGCGGCGAATATCCGGATGTCAATCGCAGCTTCGTGCCGGTCGGCTGTATGCATTGCAGCGAGCCGCCGTGCGTCGAAGTGTGCCCGTCGCAAGCGACCAAGAAGCGGGCCGACGGCCTGGTCACCATTGATTACGACGTCTGCATCGGTTGCGGCTATTGCGCAGTCGCCTGTCCGTATCAGGCGCGTCAGATCGTGCACCGTGCTCACTTTGCGTACAACGATAGCGCCAGCGCAGCGGAAGCGCAGCGAGCTGATCCGAAGCGGATCAATGTCGCGACCAAGTGCACGTTCTGCATCGACCGCATCGATACGGCAGCAGAAAAAGGGCTGAAGCCGGGCGTCGATCCGGACGTCACGCCAGCCTGCGTCAATTCGTGCATCGCTAGCGCCCTGGCCTTCGGCGACCGCGACGATCCGGACAGCAATGTGTCACAGTTGCTGCGCGAAAACCAGCATTTCCGCATGCACGAGGAACTCGGCACCGACCCCGGCATGTATTACCTCTGGGACAAGACATGAGCGCAGGCAATCAAAGCAGACCGCAGCATCAAACCAACTGGGACTGGCGCGCTGCCGGCAATTTCATCGGTGGCGGCAGCGGCAGCGGCTTGCTGCTGTTCACCGCCGTTACGTCCGGCGCAGGGCAGCCTGATACAGTGCCGATCGGCGTTGCACTGGCCTTGATCGCGCTCGGGCTATTTTGCGTGTGGCTGGAAATTGGCCGGCCTTGGCGCTCGATGAACGTAATGCTGCATGTGCGAACCTCATGGATGACGCGCGAATCGTTGCTGGCGCCGTTCCTGTTCCTGTTCGGCCTGATCGCGCTAGCGACTGGCAGTGCAGTTGCACTCTGGCTTGGCGCGCTGCTGGCAATGCTGTTTCTGTATTGCCAGGCCCGGCTATTGAACGCGGCCAAAGGGATACCCGCCTGGCGCCAGAAGCTGGTTGTGCCGCTGATCATCACAACCGGCCTGACCGAAGGCGTCGGACTGCTGGCGGCCCTGATGGCTCTGGGCGGGGCGGTGCAGCTTGCCTGGCTGCCGTCAGCGCTGCTGTTTCTGCTGCTGCTGCGGGCGTTGCTGTGGCGCGCCTATCACAAAAATTTAACAGCGCAGGGCGCGCCGCAACAGGCGCTGGCGGTGCTCGACAAGCTTGAATTGCCTTTCATTAAGATCGGCCATTGGGCGGTTGCGCTGGTTTTGCTACTGGTGCTGGTGCAGCCGGCGCTTGCGGCGGCGCAGTGGCTGACCGCGCTGGCGGGCCTGATTGCCATGGTGAGCGGTTGGCTGTTCAAGTACGCGCTGATCGTGCGCGCCGGTTACAACCAGGGCTATGCACTGGCGCATGTACCGGTGCGCGGTGGCGCAGGTCCAACTAGCGGCTTGGCATCCAGACCGGGCTGGAACAAACCTTAATATGCAATTGTCACGGCAATCAATCAAGGAGAAGAGATGATCGAAATCCGCATACATGGCCGTGGCGGGCAGGGCGCGGTGATGGCCGGCGGCATCCTTGCTAGCGCACTGGTGCTGGAGGGCAAACACGTGATTGCAATTCCGTCATTCGGTTTCGAGCGGCGCGGTGCGCCGGTGTCGAGTTTCCTGCGCTTCGATGAACGCCCAATCCGGCAGATGACCAATATTTACCATCCGGATTGCGTGCTGTGCATCGACCCGACAGTCGGCCGCGCTGTCGATATTTTCGACGGCATCCGGGATCACGCGGTGTGGGTGCAAACTACCGCCAAGCCACTGGTCGAATTGCAGTTCCCGGCACAGGTGGCGACAGTTGGATTGTGCGATGCGGTATCGATCGCGCTCGCTATCTTTAAGCGCTCGATCACCAATACCATCATGCTTGGCGCATTTGCGAAGACGACCGGCTTCGTTTCGCTCGATGCATTGCGGCAAGCGGTGCAGAAATCCGACTTCCGCGACGCCGGCCTGCGCCAGAACATGGAGGCGCTGGAGTGCGGTTACAACGAAACCACGGTGCATCCGATAGAAAGAAAGGCCGCGGCATGAGCCGGCAATCCAAACCCATGTTCGACGCATCGACCATCCCAGGCGATTTGTGCCCGATTGCCACCAAGCTCAATCCGATGCTGCCCGGCGACTGGCGCAGCATGCGGCCAGTGGTTGATCGCGACAAGTGTGTCAAGTGCGCAGTGTGCTGGTTGTATTGCCCGGTGCAATGCGTGGTCGAAAAAGCCGCCTGGTTCGATTTCGACCTTGCCACCTGCAAGGGCTGCGGCATCTGCATGCGCGAGTGCCCGCATGGTGCAATTAGCATGATCGAGGAGGTAGCATGAGTGCAGTGCTAAAGCCCGAGCAAAAGTTCGCGGTTTGCGACGGCAATGAAGCGGCAGCATTGGCTGTTGCGTTGTCCAGCGTCGACATGGTCGCGATATACCCGATCACGCCGCAGTCGTCGCTGGTCGAATATCTGGCAAAATTCGCCGCCGAAGGTAAGCTGAATGCCGAGATCGTCGATGTTGAAGGCGAGCATTCGGTGCTGTCGGTGTTGCACGGCGCCGCGCTGGCGGGCGCCCGAACCTATACCGCCACTTGTGGCCCTGGACTGGCGTTCATGTTCGAGCCGTACATGCGCACTCCCGGCATGCGCATGCCGCTGGTGATGACGATCGTCACGCGCGACACGCTGACGCCGCAGAGCGTTTGGGGCGGCCATCAAGATGCGATGTCGGTGCGTGAAGTCGGCTGGATCCAGATGTATTGCGAGACGGTGCAGGAAGTGCTGGATACCACAATCATGGCGTACAAAATTGCCGAGCACCACGGCGTGATGCTGCCGGTTAATGTCTGCCATGACGGCAACTATCTGTCGTATGGCACGACCCGGATCGAGTTGCCGGATCAGGCCGAGGTCTCCGCTTTTCTCGGCACCCGCGACGTCAACTGGCACGCTGCGCTCGACCCCGATCGGCCGATGGCGATCGATCCTTTGACCGGCGGCGCCGGCGGGCCCGGACCGTCGCTGTTCGTGCGCTACCGCAAGGGACAATGTAGCGGCATGCAGAATTCATTAAAAATTATTGAGGAGGTGCATGCGGAATGGGGCCGGCGTTTCGGCCGCTACCATGCGCCGTTGGTCGAGCAATACCAAATGGACGATGCCGATTATGCGCTGGTCACGATCGGCTCGATGAGCGGCGCCGCCAAGGATGCGGTGGATGAAGCGCGCAATCGCGGCGAACGGGTCGGCCTGCTGAAGGTCAAGACTTTTCGGCCGTTCCCGGTGCAGGCGATCGTGCGCGCGCTGGGTCAAGTGAAGGCGGTCGGCGTGGTTGATCGCTCGGTCAGCTTCGGCTGGAATTGCGGCCCGTTGTATCAGGACATGCTTGGTGCGCTATACCACGCACCAGTGAAAATTGCGGTCATGAGCTTCATTGGCGGGTTGGCCGGCGCCGACATGACGACCGATCACTTCAGTCGCGTGATCGAGCGCACCGCAGCAATGGCCGACGGCGGCGCGTCGGGCGAGACCGTGTGGATGAATGAACATGATTAGGAGCGCCTCCATGCAGCAAACTGAATATCTGATTATCGGCGCCAGTCATGCGGCGCTGGCTGCGGTGCAGGCGATCCGCATGCACGACCAGACCGGTAGCGTGACCGTGGTGTCAAAGGACGATGCGCTGCCATATTCGCCGACCGTGTTGCCATACGTGGTGTCTGGCCGCTCCGACCCGCGGCGCGTGTTCCTGCGCGACGATGCCTATTTTTCGCAGCACAACGTCAATTATCTGAAGGGGGCGGCGCTCTGCGCGCTTAACACCGACGACAATCGAGTTTGCCTGACCAACGGCGATGACATCGGCTACCAGAAACTATTGCTGGCGACCGGCGCTACGCCGCAACTGCCGCCGGTGCCAGGACTAGACAGCGTCGACTATCACGTGCTGCGCAGTCTCGATGACGCCATGCGTCTGCAGCAGGCACTGGCCGGAGCCCGACAAGCGATTGTGCTCGGCGCCGGCCTGGTGGGCATGCATGCGGCCGAGAATCTGGCCAAAGCCGGCGTTCAGGTGACCGTGGTCGAGATGCAGCCGACTGTGCTGGGCGGCTATTTCGACCGTGCGGCCACCTCGATTATCGAGAGCGTGTTTACCGCGCAGGGCGTGCGTCTGATGATGGGCAACAAGGTGGTGCGATTGGCGCCCAATCCGAACAGTAAGGGTGAAAAGCGGGGCGCACAGGTGACGCTGGCCGATGGCACCGAGCTGGTGGCCGACCTGCTGTTGGTGTCGACCGGCGTGGTGCCGGTGATTGATTTCCTGGCAGGTGTTGGCGTGGCAACCGGACGCGGCATCCTGGTCGACGACACGATGCGTACCTCGGTCGCCAACATCTGGGCCGCCGGCGATGTTGCGCAAGCGCGCGGATTCTACGACGCCGACGTCAAGATCATCAACGGCATCCTGCCCGACGCGGTCGAGCAGGGCAAGATCGCCGGCATGGCGATGGCCGGCGATCCGGCTCTGAAAAGCTACCCCGGCGGCGTGCCGCTGAATACCTACAGCTTTTTCGGGCAGCAGGCGGTTTCGGTCGGCAGCCAGAGCGAAGGCGAAGTCGCGCTACAGGAAGTCGATGCGACCCGCAACAGCTACCTGAAGATCGTGATGAAAAACGGCCGCCTGACCGGCATTTTCGGCATTAACGTTGCATTCGATCCGGGCGTGATGTGGGAGCTAATCCTGCGTCGGATCGATCTGGCGCCGCTGCGCGAAAAATTCCTGGCCGCCCCGCAGCGCACTGCGCGGAGTCTGATGTCGAACACCTGGAGATAACTGATGGGCACTGCCTACAATACGATTGCCTTCAAGCCCGACCTGTGCGACGGTTGCAATGCCTGCATGACTGCCTGCGCCGAAGTCAAGGGCAGCAGCGACGCTAGTAATCACCTCAGCAATGCGCGCATCCAGATCGTTGCCGACCAGGATGGCGACGGCGGCTACGGGCTGGCGTTGTGCCGTCAGTGCGGCGACCCAAAATGTGTAGCTAATTGCCCGGCCGGTGCGCTGACCAAGGATGATGCCAGCGGCGTAATTGGCTGGGATGGCGGCAAATGCGTGAATTGCCTGTTGTGCACGGTTGGTTGCAGCTACGGCGGCATTGTCCACAACCAGGCTGAAGGACACGTGGTCAAGTGCGACACTTGCGGCGGGGACCCGGCCTGCGTTAAGGCCTGCCCCAGCGGTGCATTGAAATACCTGACGACTTCGCGCATTTACAACGAGGTCGGCGCTTTGGAAGACCTGTTTGTGCCGGGACTGGCCGGCTGCCAGGGCTGCAACACCGAACTAATCATGCGCCACACGCTACGCCGGGTCGGGCCGCAAACGGTGCTGGCGACGCCGCCCGGCTGCATCCCGGGCATGGGCTCGGTCGGCTACAACGGATTGACCGGCACCAAGGTTCCGGTATTCCACCCGCTGCTGACCAATACCGCCTCGATGCTGACCGGCATCAAGCGCCACTACAAACGCCAGGGACGCAAGGTAACCGCAATGGCGCTGGCCGGCGATGGCGGCGCATCCGACGTCGGCTTCCAGTCGCTATCCGGCGCCGCCGAGCGCGGCGAGCAGATCCTGTTCATCTGCGTCGATAATGAGGGTTACATGAATACCGGCATGCAGCGTTCCAGTTGCACCCCGTTCGGCGCCTGGACCACTACCACCCCAGTCGGTGAGCATGGCAAGGGCAAGACGCAGGACGCTAAGAACATGCCGGTCTTGATGATGATGCATAACTGCGCGTATGTGGCGACCGCTTCAACCGCGTTCATGGAAGATCTGTACGACAAGCTGGACAAGGCGATTGCGGCGGCTGAAACCGGCTTTGCCTACTTGCACATCTATTCGCCATGCACCACCGGCTGGCGCTTTCCGTCGCACGAAAATATCGAGGTTGCGCGTAAGGCGGTCGAGACCAATTTCGTGATGCTGTGGGAATTCAACCCGCTTGACGGCCTGCAATTGAGTCGCCCGCTAGACCAGCCGTTGCCGCTGGTCGAATACCTTGAAGTGCTCGGCAAGTATCGTCACCTTGATCCTGGCCAGGTGGCGCATATCCAGGCTTCGCTGGAACGCAATGTCGGCTTCATCAAGGGACTGGCCAAGGTCTGATTCCATTCGCATCTGACGCCAAAAAATCGTCGGAAGGATGTGCATACGCATCCTGCCGATGATTTTTTGTAAGCCATCATTTTTCAATTTAGCCTAAAAAAACGACAATAACGTGGACTGCCCTGCTATACCAAACCAAAGACCTGCCTGCCCTATCATGGAAAAAGCAGTCGATCCACGAAAAGCACGAAAGACACCAAGTCAATCAATAGCTTGTATCGATTTTGTCAATCACCCATGGGTGGCGCTTCCAACTTGGCATGCCCTTGTATTGTTTGTGTCTTTCGTGGGTTAATCGCCGTTTATAGGTGTATTTGTCCGCATAAAACCGCATAGCGTCAACCATCCGCCGAGTTAAAAATAAATTTAATTGAAATATAATGCATATAATAAAATGTATGCATTATACTTAATTGCATTATATTGCTAATTTATGCATGTGTTACACACTGTGGCTGCATGCTTCTAAATGAAGCGATTTGTGGTTAGTGCCATGCACGCAAGGTGAAGGGTGACCGATGGAAAAGACGTACAAGCAGGAAGTGGTATCGTTAGCAATGGGGCAGGGCCAGGTTTTCCATGGCGAGGGCATCCTCGCGGTTACCAAGGCGTTGTTGCAATCGGGCGTCAGCTATATCGGCGGTTACCAGGGCGCACCGATATCGCACCTGCTGGACGTGCTGGGCGACGCCAGCGAAATCCTGGATGAACTCGGCGTCCATTTCGAGCCCGCCGCCAACGAGGCCGGTGCGGCCGCGATGCTGGCCGCCTCGATCAGTTACCCGTTGCGCGGCGCGGTCAGCTGGAAGTCGATTGTCGGCACCAATGTCGCCTCCGATGCACTATCGAATGTCGCTTCGGCCGGCGTCAAGGGCGGCGCATTGATCGTGCTGGGTGAGGATTACGGCGAAGGCGCTTCAATCATCCAGGAGCGCAGCCACGCGATTGCGATGAAATCGCAAATCTGGCTGCTCGACCCGCGCCCGAATTTGCCTGCCATCGTCGAGATGGTGGAGCAGGGCTTCTTGCTTTCGGAAGCCAGCAATACGCCGGTGATGCTGCAATTGCGGATTCGCGCCTGCCATCTGCACGGCAGCTTCGTCTGCAAGGACAACCTGGCACCGAAGTTTTCACGCAAGAATCATATCAAGCAGCCGGTATTCAATTTCGGCGTGATCCCGCTGCCGCCGTCGAACTACGAACAGGAAAAGCACAAGGTTGAGGCCCGTCTGCCGGCTGCGCTGAAATTCATCCGCGAGCAAAAGCTGAACGAATTTTTCGACGGCAGCCAGCGCGAAGTCGGCCTGATCCTGCAGGGCGGCCTGTACAACACGGTGCTGCGCTCGTTGCAGCAGCTCGGGCTGGCCGATGCGTTCGGCGTCTCGTTAATCCCGCTGTATGTGCTGAATGTCACCTATCCATTGCTGCCGGACGAAATCACCCGTTTTTGCGCCGGCAAGCGCGCGGTGCTGGTGCTTGAAGAAGGCCAGCCGAATTTCATCGAAGATGCGATCAATGCGGCGCTGCGCCGCGCCGACAACAACAATACCTTCGTGATCGGCAAGGAAGTGCTGCCGGTCGCCGGCGAATACACCGGTGAAGTGGTGCTGCGCGGTCTGACCCAGTTCCTGCAACTATCGATGCCGGACGGCGTCGATCAGGTAGTGCTGGCGCAGCCGAGCGACGCCATCAGCGACACCAAGAAACAAGCGGCCGAGCTGCTGGGACAGCCGGTGCCGCCGCGCCCGCCCGGCTTTTGCGTCGGTTGTCCGGAGCGACCGGTGTTCTCGGCGCTGAAGCTGGTGGAAAAGGAAGTCGGTAAAATCCATATCAGCGCCGACATCGGATGCCATACTTTTTCGACACTGGCGCCGTTTAATCTCGGCAACACGGTGGTTGGTTACGGGCTCGGGCTGGCTGGCTCCAGCGCTGTGGCGCCGATGTTCAGCAAGCGCGTGGTCAGCATCATGGGCGACGGCGGCTTCTGGCATCAGGGCTTGACCAGCGGGATCGCGAATGCGGTATTCCAGAACGATGACAGCGTGCTGATCATCCTTCAGAACGGCTACAGCTCAGCCACCGGCGCGCAGCAGATTCCATCGAGCCGCAACGGCATCGCGCCCGGCACCAGCACCATCGACATCAAGAGCGTGCTGCATAGCCTGGGCGTGCAATGGGTGCGCACCGTGACCAGTTTCGAGGTCGGCGCGATGCAGGCAACGCTGCAGGAAGCACTTACCACGTCGCAGCCGGGCTTGAAAGTGATCATCGCCGACGGCGAATGCCAGCTTGAAAAGCAGCGCCGCGTGCGCTCGGAAAACGCCCAACAGCTGGCGGCAGGGCAGCAGGTAACACGCAGCCGTTTCGGCATCGATGCCGACTTGTGTAGCGGTGATCGCTCGTGCATTCGGCTGTCTGGCTGCCCGTCGCTGACGCTGAAAGACAACCCCGACCCGCTGCGCACCGACCCCGTCACCACCGTCAACAATAGTTGCGTCGGCTGCGGAACCTGCGGCGAAGTGGCGCACGCGGCAACACTGTGCCCATCGTTCTACCAAGCCGAGATCCTGCAAAATCCAGGCTGGCTTGACCGTAAGCTCGACCGTCTACGGCGCAAGCTGATTGGCCGTCTGCAACGCAGCACTGCACGAGAAATCGCATGAATGCCAACCTGAACGCCATCCAGCCTAATACAGCGATGCCGGCGCGTCCGGTTACGATCCTGATCGCCGCGCTCGGCGGCGAAGGCGGCGGCATGCTGGCCGACTGGCTGGTCGCTGCTGCCACCGCCTGCGATTTTCCGGTGCAAAGCACCTCGATTCCCGGCGTCTCGCAGCGCACCGGCGCGACCACTTATTACGTTGAAATCTATCCGCTGCCGCACGATCGGCTCGGCGGCCGGTTGCCGGTGATGGCGCTGACGCCGACTCCGGGCGCGGTCGACCTAATGGCGGCGTCCGAATTGATCGAAGCCGGACGCGCGCTGGAAAATGGCTATATCAACGCCGACTGCACCACGCTGGTCGGCTCCAGCCATCGCGTGTATACGGTGGTGGAAAAAGTGATTCCGGGCGACGGCCGCATCGATAGCGGCAAGTTGCTGGCGGCGTTGCAGCAGCTTGCCAGGCGCGCGCTGTTGTTCGACATGGCGCAACTGGCGCAGCAAAGCGGCACCGTGATCAACGCAGTGCTGTTCGGCGCGATGGCCGGCTCCGGCGCGCTACCGTTGCCGCGCGCCGCCTGCGAGCAGGCGATACGTAATACTGGGAAAGGGACCGAAGCCAGCCTGCGCGGTTTTGCCGCCGGTTATGCGCAAGCCGCCGGCACAGTAAAACCGGCCGTCGCAAGTGTGCCGAGTGCATCGACGCTGCTGGAGCAACCGGTCGAGCGCGTGCACCGCGTCTTTCCGCCCGAAACTTTCGCGTTGCTCGATGCCGGCGTCGCCCGACTGACCGATTACCAGGATCCGACCTATGCGGCGCTGTATCTGGATCGACTGGAGCCGGTGCTGGCGCTCGACCGCGAAGCCGGCGGCGCCGTCGACGGTTACCGGCTGACCTGCGAAACCGGCCGCCAGTTGGCGCTGTGGATGAGCTATGAAGACGTGATCCGGGTGGCCGACCTGAAAACCCGCGCTGGCCGCTTCGCGCGGGTGCGGGCCGAAACCGGCGCCGCACCCAATGAGCCGTTGCGGCTGACCGAATATTTGAAGCCGGGGCTCGATGAAATCTGCTCGCTACTGCCGCCATCGCTGTCGCAGCGGTTGCGCGACTGGGCAAAAAAGACCGGCAGGGAAAAGTCGTTTTCAGTGGCATTGCGTCTCAAGACCAGCACGCTGTCCGGCTTCCTGCTGCTGCATGCGGTTAGCCGCTTGAAGCGCTGGCGCCGCAGCACCTCGCGCTACCATGAAGAACAGGCGCTGATCGAGCGCTGGCTCGGCGCGCTCAAGCGGCTCGGCTTTGCGGTGCAGGACCTCGGTTTGGCGCTCGAAATTGCCAAATGCGCGCAGCTGGTCAAAGGCTACGGTGACACTCACCGGAGCGGCGTCGCGCATTTCAAGCGGATCTTCGACACGATCATCGAAAGCGGTAACGAAACCGATCCAGACAAGCTGACAGCCGCAATCCGACGCGCCCGCATCGCGGCGCTGGCCAACCCGGATGCAGCGCCGACGCGGCCGGCTGGCGGGCACGGCAAGGCGGTGTTCTGGCTGGCGCGCAAAGATACCGATCCAGCAGAAACGGCCCGGAGTTGCCACTAAATAAATCTATTTCTAATAGAGTATCATGAAAAAATCATATATTACGCACGTATTCAGTTGTATTTAAAAAATACATATAACAGTATATTTATTTTCACAAATCCTGAAATTAGCTTTCTTAACCGATTTTACAGAAAACAAGAGAATATAAAATGGACAACATTAGCGACTTCATGATCAGCAATCACCATGCTTGCGACGATCTGTTTGCTAGCGCCGAAGAAAGTGTCGGCAACGGCGACTGGGCCAAGGGCAATAGCGATTTCAGCGCGTTTCTGGCGGCGATGAAGCACCATTTCACGATGGAAGAAGAAGTACTGTTTCCCGCTTTTGATAATAAAACCGGGATGGACAATGGCCCGACTTTCGTGATGCGCTCCGAACACAAGCAGATGAACAAGGTATTCGACGATATGCTCCAGGCGCTGGCGGCGAAAGACAACGATGGCTATCTCGGTCTGTCCGAAACCTTGCTAATGCTGATGCAGCAGCACAACATGAAGGAAGAGCAGATGCTGTACCGGATGATGGATCAGCAACTGGCTGCAGAAACGCCGGCGCTGCTGAAGCAGATCGGGGCGTAATCGATCCGTCAGCGCAACCCAGGCAGATATAAAAATCATGCAGCAATCCGGTCTGAATTTGCAGCAGGCGCCGCCAATTTGGGTGCCGTTCCGGTTTTTCCTGAGCGCGCCGCTATTTGGCCTGCTGGCGGCGGTAGTAATGCTGTGGCAGGGGCCGGACCTGTTTACCTCGCGCTGGTCGGCGTCGACGCTGGCGGCTACACACTTGATCACACTCGGCTTCATGACGATGGTGATGGCCGGTGCAATGATGCAGATGCTGCCGGTGCTGGCCGGCGCGTCGGTGCCGCGACCGAAGCTGGTGGTGGCGATTGTGCACCCACTGCTGGTGCTCGGCACCCTGCTGTTGGCGGGCGGCTTCCTGCTTGCTGAATCGCGTCTGCTGCAATACGCGGTAGTGCTGCTGGGGACCGGTCTGACCGTGTTTTTCGGCGCGCTGCTGCTGACACTGTCGCGGGTGCGCAACCCGACCGCCACCATCCGTGCGATATGGTTGGCCAGTATTGCGTTCGGCATTACGCTAGTGCTTGGTCTGATATTAGGCTACAGCCACGGCTGGGACGCGCCTTTGCCGAGCCAGTCGCTGCGCGACCTGCATCCGGCCTGGGGTTTGGTCGGTTGGACCGGCTTGCTGGTGGCCGGCGTCGCCTACCAGATCGTACCGATGTTTCAGATGACGCCCAATTATCCGCACTGGCTGACGCGTGGCCTGGCCGGTAGCGCCTTTATCTTGCTGGGGCTATGGTCACTGGCGCAATGGCAGGGCGCGGCAGAATGGATGTGGCTGCGCGTTGCCAGCGTTTGCCTGCTGGTCGCCGCTTATAGTCTCTTCGCCGCCGTCACGATTCATCTGCAGCGCCACCGCCGACGCCGCCTGCCTGATGTCACGCTCGAATTCTGGCGCGCCGGCATGGTTTTCCTGCTGCTGGCGGCGCTGCTGTGGCTGTCGCGGCAGGTTCCGGGACTCGCGTTCGCGCAGTCCGATGTGTTGCTGGGTGTGCTGGTAATTGCCGGTGCTGCAGTTTCATTCATCAGCGGCATGTTATACAAGATCATGCCGTTCCTGGCGTGGTTTCACTTGCAAACGTTGTCCGCGAGCGGCAAGCCGCTGCCGAACATGAAAGCGATCCTGCCTGAAAAAGCCCAGCGTCGACAGCTGCGGCTGCACCTGGCGTCGGTTGGCCTGCTGATCGCTGCAGCGCTATGGCCGACGCTGTTTGCCTATCCGGCGGGGTTAAGCTTTGGGGCGGCGATGTTATTTTTGATGCGTAATTTGATCCGCGTCGCCCGCGTGTATCGAGATTGCCTGCAGCGTGCAGTTCAGGCAAACCTGGTTTCCGGGATGGCTGAAAAACTCACTCACGAACAGAAGTAGTGCAAGAAGTAGTGCAGTGCCGCTCGGTTGCGTGGGAAATCCTGCCTTCTCAAACTCGATGCATTACTGGCTTGGCTGAGAGCCCATTAAAGATCGGTTAGGCGTTGCTTTTCGCCAGCTTCATCAATAGCTGGATTAGCTGTCGCGTCTCGCTTTTGGTCAGGCGCACCTGTATGCGTTTTTCGTGCAGCCTGACTCTTCTCTCTGCCTCGACCAGTAGTTGCTCGCCTTCGGCGGTCAGATGCAGGTGATTGCTGCGCCGGTCCTTGGTCGAGACTTCCCGCTCCACCACTTTGCGCTTTTGCAGCTTGTCCAGCAACGGCACCAGCGAAGAGCGGTCGAGTCCGATTGCCAGCGCTAGCCGGGTCTGGGTCAGTCCTTTGTTCTTATGCAAGATTTCCAGTACGCCGAAAATGGCGGGCGTGATGTCGAGATCCGACAGTTCGCGGTCGAAGTCCCTGAAAACTATTACCTGTGCCATGCGCAGATGATATCCAACCAGGTCTGGAAGGCCGCCTAGGTCGAGAGGAGATGAGGATAGAGTTGTCATGAATGGCGCGTTGGCAAATGAAATAACTGTTGTTGAAAAAGATGCTGCATAGCAAGGGATGCAGACTACCACAGGGCGGAAAAGTATGTTTCTGCCCACCAATACCGGACTTTTTTACCACGCATAATTTGTTTTGTGAAAATCATGTAAATCCAAAATTTTGATTTGACATCAAACAATTAATCTATATTATAGGCAATTCCTATTACGCATTCTGAGCTGTGGAAGTGCAGTTTCCCGGCTCATCCTGTGGCTGCCAACGGTAGCCGGATGAATGCGTATCCGCGTTGCGCCAGATGTGACGGAGGCCAAGTTTGGAACCATCCCTGATTTTCCCTTTGCCTGCCGACGCGGCCGGCCTTGACCGAAAGGCGGCCTGACATGCGCGTCTCGATTTACCGCTTGACGGTCGAGTTCGGCGATTGCGACCCCGCCAACATCGTTTTTTATCCCAACTATTACCGCTGGTTTGATGCCGCGACCCACTATCTGTGTAAACGGGCTGGGCTGGACTGGATCAGACTGTGCGACCAATACGGCGTGGTCGGCATGCCGCTGGTCGAGTCCGGCGCCAGCTATCGGCAACCAGCCAGTTTTGGCGACCACCTGGAAATCGAGAGTAGCGTCGTCGAGTGCGCCCGCAAGACGCTGCGGCTACGGCACCTGGTGCGGCGCGGCGATACGCTGCTGGTTGATGGTTTCGAGGTGCGCGTGCTTGGCGCCCGTCATCCCGACGATCCGCAGCGTCTGCACGCGCTGGAAATCCCGGAAAAAATTCGCAATGCACTGGTAGAAGGGGAGTAGCCGAATACGATCAATAGAAGTGTCGAGAGAAGACTAGTAACCATAATTAAAGGAGACAGACAATGAAAAAATGGATGATGCTCGGGTTGGTTGCACTGGCGACCGGCCACGCTGTTGCGGCAGGCAACACGATAAAGGTCGGTGTGCTGGCCGAGATGAGCGGTACCTTTGCCGATTTCGGCATGCAAATCACGAACGGCGCCAAAGCCTACATGAAACAATATGGCGATACGGTCGCCGGCAAGAAAATCGAACTCGTGATCAAGGATACTACCGGCCCGGCGCCGGATGTTGCCAAGCGCCTGGCGCAGGAGTTGGTGGTTCAGGACAAAGTTGATTTTATCGTCGGTTTCGGGTTGACGCCGAATGCGTTTGCGGTAGCGCCAATTGCGACCGAAGCGAAGAAGCCGACCATCATCATGAATGCGGCGACCTCGGCGATCACCACCAAGTCGCCCTACATCGCACGGGTCTCGTTTACGCTGGCACAAGTGACAGAGCCGATGGCGCAGTGGGCCTACAAGAGCGGCTTGCGTAAGATATATACGGTGGTTGCCGATTACGGTCCCGGTCATGACGCCGAGCAGACTTTCAAGAAAGCGTTTGCCAGGCTGGGCGGCGAAGTGGTCGGCGAGTTGCGGGTGCCGTTGAAAAACCCGGAATTCGGTCCGTTCGTGCAGCGCGCCAAGGATAGCAAGCCGGAGGCGGTTTTCGTGTTCGTGCCGGCCGGCGAAATGGCGGTCGGCTTCATGAAGGCATACTACGAGCGCGGTCTGGCAAAGGCAGGCATCAAGCTACTGTCAACTGGCGATGTCACCGACGATGGCGTGATTGAGGCGCTCGGCGACAATGCTCTAGGTGTGATCTCGACGCACCAGTATTCGGCCGCCCATCCGTCGGCCGAGAACAAGGCTTTCCTCGCCGCTTACAACCAGATCAACCCGAAACAGCGCCCCAATTTTATGGCGGTCGGCGGTTACGACGGTATGGCGGCGGTGTATGAAGTGGTGCGGCAGCTAAATGGCAACATCAACGGCGACAAGGCGATGCAGGTGCTCAGGGGCATGAAGCTAAACAGCCCGCGCGGCCCGATCCAGATTGATGCCGAGACCCGCGATATCGTGCAAAACGTCTACGTGCGCGAAGTCAAAAAAGTCGATGGCAGGCTGTATAACGTCGAGTTCGAGACTTTCGCCGCAGTCAGGGATCCGGGCAAGTGACGATGCGCTCCCGACCAATTCAGACGAAAGGATACCGATACCGTGCATAACTTTCTCGGCGTACTGTTTGACGGCCTGGCGTATGGCACCCTGCTGTTCCTGATCTCGGTCGGGCTGTCGATCACGCTCGGCCTGATGGGCTTCATCAACCTCGCGCATGGCGTGTTTGCAATGGCCGGCGGCTATTTGCTGGTGACGCTGATGGCGCAGGCCGGGATCGGCTTCCTGGCAGCGCTGCCGATCGTGTTTGGCGCAGTCGCCCTGGCCAGCCTGCCGCTCGAACGCGTACTGTACCGGCCGCTCTATAAAAGCACTGCGTTGAACCAGGTGTTGCTGACGGTCGGCATCCTGTTCATTGCGATGGCCGGCGCCAGCTACTTATGGGGGCCGGGCCAGCAGCCGGTGCTGTTGCCGGAGGCCTTGAACGGCCAATTTACGCTGTTCGGGATCGATCTATCGCGTTACCGGCTGTTTCTGATGGCGGTCGGGGCCGTCATCACTCTGTTGCTGGTGTTCGGCCTGGAGCGCACCCGCTTCGGCGCGATGATTCGCGCCGCGGTCGATAACCAGCGCACCGCCGCATCGATGGGAATCCGGGTCGAGCGGGTGTTCCAGCTGACGTTCGCGCTTGGCAGCGGCCTGGCCGGGCTGGGCGGCGCGCTCGGCGTCAATGTGCTCGGGCTGGATCCGAATTTCGCGCTCAAATATCTGGTGTATTTCCTGCTGGTGGTGGTGGTCGGCGGACCGGGCTCGGTGATCGGCACCTTGTTGGCGGCGCTGTTGCTCGGGGTGGCTGACATCGCCGGGAAATATTACGTGCCGCAGATCGGCTCCTTCGTGATTTACGGCGCGATGATCCTGCTGTTGTTGCTGTTTCCGCATGGGCTGCTGGGCCGCAAGGGGGCGTAATGAAGATCATGCAATTTACGATTCCGGCCCAAGCTCAAGCCGCCCTGCAGCGCTCTGCGATGCAGGCGTGCGAACGCTGGAAGCCGGTCGAGGTCGGCTTCTGGCTGGCGTTGGTCAGCGTCTATTTTGTGTTTCCAACTAGCCTGGTATTCGCTACCCAGATCGTGATTACCGGCCTGTTCGCGCTGTCGCTCGACCTGATTCTCGGTTACGCCGGCATCGTCACACTGGGGCATGCGGCATTTTTCGGCATTGGCGCGTATGCGGCCGGCTTGCTGGCCGCGCATGGTTGGCAGGAGCCGCTCACCGGCTTGTTGGCCGGTGGACTGACGGCCAGTCTGGCTGGTTATCTAACCAGTTTTCTGGTGCTGCGTGGCAGCGATCTGACCCGCCTGATGATTACGCTCGGGGTCGGCTTGCTGCTGTATGAGGTCGCGAACCGTGCTATTGCGCTTACTGGCGGTGTCGATGGCTTGCAGGGAGTGGAAATCGGCAAGGTGTTCGGTGTCTTCCGTTTCGATCTGTACGGCAAAACCGCTTACCTGTATGTGCTCGTTATCAGCTTCCTGTTGTTTGCTTTGACGCGCAGCCTGATGCATTCACCGTATGGCTTGTCACTGCGCAGCATCCGTGAAAACCGGACGCGGGCGGTGGCGATCGGCATTCCGGTCGGAGCGCGGCTAAGAAATATTTACACTTACTCGGCGTTACTGGCCGGTGTGGCCGGCGCACTACTGACGCAGACCACGCAATTCGTCGGCATCGATGTACTCAGTTTCCAGCGTTCGGCCGACGTGCTGATCATGCTGATCATCGGCGGTACCGCGACCCTGTATGGCGGCTTTGTCGGCGCTGCCGCTTTTTTGCTGGTGCAGGATTACCTGGCCAACTTGAACCCGCAATACTGGCTGTTTTGGCTCGGCATCCTGCTAATCGTGATCACCCTGTATTTGCGCGGCGGCATCCTGGGTGGCCTGGCGCTATTGCCCCGGTCGCTGGCCCATTGGCGGCACAGGATGAATTCATGACACCGGTGTTGCAGACCCGCGAGCTGTGCAAGTCGTTCGGCGGACTGGACGTTACGCAGCGCGTCAGCCTGTCGTTGGCGGCCGGGGCGCGCCATGCATTGATCGGGCCCAATGGCGCCGGCAAGACCACCTTGATCAACCAGCTGACCGGCGTGGTGCGGCCATCAAGCGGCTCGATCTGGCTCAATGGCACCGACATTACGCAGCTGGCAGCCAACGAGCGGGTCGTGCGCGGCCTGTCGCGCACATTCCAGATCAATACCCTGTTTCCGCAATTGACGCCGCTGGAGGCGGTCACCAACGCGATCTGCGAACGCGAGCGGAACCGCTTGAGCGTGTGGCAGCGCCGATTTTTCGGGCTGTCGCGGCGCAGCGCTGAAATCGATGAAGCCTATGTCTTGCTGGCGCAGCTGAATTTGGCGCCAGACTGCATGCGCGAGACGCGCGCGTTGGCATACGGCAAGCAGCGTTTGCTGGAAATAGCGCTGGCGCTGGCGGCGCGGCCGAAGGTACTGCTGCTCGATGAGCCGGCTGCCGGCGTGCCGGAAGGCGAGAGCGACGAACTGTTTGCCGTGCTGTGCGCGCTGCCGCGCGAGATCAGCATCTTGCTCATTGAGCATGACATGAGCCTGGTGTTTCGCTTTGCTGAACGCATCACGGTACTGGTTGGCGGTGCCGAACTGGTGACCGGCACGCCTACTGAAATCGCGAACGATGCGCGGGTGCGCGAAGTTTATCTGGGGAAGGGGCATTGCAATGCTCAGACTTGAAAACCTGGTCGCCGGCTACAGCGACGCGATCGTGCTCGATGATTGTTCGCTGGCGATGAAGGACGGCGAAAGTTTGGCGCTACTAGGCCGCAACGGCGTTGGCAAGAGTTCGCTACTGCTGACACTGATGGGACATACCCGGGTGCGGCGCGGTGCAATCCACTGGTGCGGCAAGGATATGCTGAAAATGCCAGCTCATGCGCGCGCTCGTGCCGGTCTGGGCTGGGTGCCGCAGGAGCGCGAAATCTTCCGCTCGTTGAGCGTCGAGGAAAACCTGACGGTGACTGCGTTGCCCGGCAAATGGAATTTGCAGGCGATCTACGCGTTGTTTCCACGGTTGCAGCAGCGGCGCAAGAATTTTGGCAATCAATTGTCGGGCGGCGAGCAGCAGATGCTGGCGATCGGACGCGCGTTGATGCTCAACCCGAAGCTGCTGCTGCTTGACGAGCCGCTGGAAGGCTTGGCGCCGGTGATCGTCGATGAGCTCTGCAGCGCGATTGAGGGCATGGTGCGCAATCAGGGACAGGCGCTGATTCTGGTCGAGCAGCACGTCGAACAGGCGCTGCAGTTGACCCAGCGCGCCATCGTGCTAGAGCGCGGCCGTGTGGTGCATGCAGCCGACAGCACTGATATTTTGGCCAATCTCGGGGTACTCGAAAAATGGGTCGGGGTCCGCCTGCAGTAGTTCGCTGGCGTTGGAGTTGACCGGGATTTATGGGCAGAATCAATGGGCAAGCGGATATTGGGTGAAAACCGTAGAGCGATCAGAACTGGCAACAGATTAATCAGGCGCCATTGAATGGAATAAAACTATCAATCCAGGAGAATACAAATGACACGATCCATCCAAAAAACTTTACTTCAGATGGCGCTGCTTGCGACTGCTACCCGGCAGCGGCAGTAGCTGGGCCCAGATCAAGGCCGGCGTGGTGGTTAGCGCCACCGCTGGTGCGCTCACGCACGCGATCATGACCATGAGCAAGACGGATCACGCTGGTCTCGACCATCGTGCCCGCTTGATGGTCAAGGTGGAAAACGGCAAGTGGATTCTGTCGAAATAAGGTTTGAACTTTACTGACAGAATCGATGCCACATCAGGTAGTATTGATCGGACTTACAGCCGGCTTTAGGCCGGATCAAACCCGAATGATTAAAACTTGATTCGGCCCGAATCGATCTGTGGGTTCAAAGTGCTCTACGGCAAGTGGGATGCTTGGGTAGGCACGCAGGGCGTTCAGAAGTGACAATAGATTAATCCGGCATCATTGAATGCAATAAAATTATATAAATCCAGGAGAAGACAAATGACACGATCCATCCAAAAAACTTCACTTCAGCTAGCGCTGCTTGCGACCCTGCTCGGCAGCGGCGGCAGTTGGGCCCAGATCAAGGTCGGCGTGGTGGTCAGCGCCACCGGCCCGGCCGCCTCGCTCGGCATTCCCGAGAAAAACACGTTCGCGCTGATGCCGAAGGAGCTCGGCGGCAAGACAGTTGAGTACATCGTGCTGGACGATGCGTCCGACACCACGACCGCGGTCAAGAATACACGAAAGCTGATTTCGGAAGACAAGGTCGACTTGATCATTGGCTCTACCGTCACCCCCAATTCGTTGGCGATGCTCAATGTCGTATCGGAACTGGAAACCCCGATGATTGCGATGGCCGCTTCGGCCTCGATTGTCGAGCCGGTTGATGCCAAGCGTCACTGGGTGTTCAAGACGCCGCAAAACGACTCGCACATGTCGACCGCGATCACTTCCCACATGGCAGATAGCGGAGTTAAGACGGTGGCTTTCATCGGCTTCGCCGATGCCTACGGCGAAGGCTGGTCCAAGGAGTTTTCGAAGCTGGCCGAGCTGCGCAAGATTAAAATCGTCGCTAATGAGCGTTTTGCCCGTAGCGATACCTCGGTGACCGGCCAAATCCTGAAAATCATTGGCGCCAATCCCGATGCAGTTTTGATCGCAGGCTCCGGCACCCCGGCCGCACTGCCGCAAAAGACGCTCAAGGAACGCGGCTACAAAGGCAAAATCTATCAAACCCACGGCGTCGCCAACAATGACTTTCTACGCGTCTGCGGCAAGGATTGCGAAGGCACCTGGCTACCGGCAGGGCCGTTGCTGGTGGCCGAGCAGCTTCCAGTTGGCAACCCGGTGAAAAAATCCGCGATGACCTACAAGAACGCGTATGAAAAAGTGTATGGCGCCGGTAGTGTCTCGACTTTCGGCGGCCATGCGTGGGATGCCGGCCTGCTGTTTGCCGCCGCGGTGCCGGAAGCGCTAAAAAAGGCGCAGCCGGGCACCAAAGAATTCAGGAAAGCCTTGCGCGATGCACTCGAATCGATTAAGAATCTGCCGGTTTCGCACGGCATCGTCAACATGAATGCGAACGACCATCTGGGGCTGGACCAACGCTCACGGGTGATGGTCAGAATCGAAAACGGCAAGTGGGTTTTGCCGAAATAAGGCTTGCTGCATTAAAGGTGGCACAGCACGAACATAGGGCGGATGAGCGTAGCGTTATCCGCCGTAAGGTTGCACGTAATGGCGGAAGGCGCTTCGCTTTTCCACCTACGTCGGCCGTGCTCTCTGCTCCAGCGCTTGGCTGAACAGCACACCACGGCACGGCGCACATCAACGAGGAAAACAATGGATTTTTCAATCGCCGCCATCCTGGCGCAGGATGGCGTCTCTACCGGCGCTGTGTATGCGCTGCTGGCGCTGGCCATCGTGCTGGTATTTTCAGTCACACGGGTGATTTTCATTCCGCAGGGCGAGTTTGTCGCGTATGGCGCGCTGACCATGGCTGCACTGCAGACCGGTAAATTTGCCGCGACCGCCGCGCTGCTGCTGGCGCTGGGAATCGTCGCCTTCCTGATGGAGTTGGTCGATGCCGTCCGCCAGTACAGGCTGACCGGGCATGGCCGCGGCTTGCCGAAAACGCTGTTGCAGGCTACCGGCAAATATCTGTTATTTCCGCTGCTGGTATATGCGATCGCCAAAACCGTTCCAGGCACCCACTTGCCGCTGCTGCTGCAGGCGGCGTTGACGCTGCTGATCGTGGTGCCGATGGGTGCGCTGCTGTACCGGGTCGCCTATCAGCCGCTGGCCGAAGCGAGCGTGCTGGTGTTGCTGATCGTGTCGGTCGGCGTGCATTTCGCCCTGGTCGGCCTGGGGCTGGTAATGTTTGGCGCCGAGGGCTCGCGCACTACGCCGTTTTCAAATGCCAGTTTCCAGTGGGGTACGCTAACCGTGAGCGGCCAGAGCGTCATCATCATCCTGGTGTCGCTGCTATTGATCGGCGCGCTGTACACTTTTTTCGAGCACACACTGGCTGGAAAAGCATTGCGCGCGACCGCGGTAAATCGGCTTGGCGCTCGGCTGATGGGGATCGAAACCGGGCGCGCCGGACGGCTTGCATTCACGCTGGCGGTCGGCATGGGAGCGCTGTCGGGCATCCTGATTGCGCCGATCACGACCGTCTATTACGACTCCGGCTTCCTGATTGGACTGAAGGGCTTTGTCGGCGCGATTGTCGGCGGTCTGTCCAGCTATCCGGTTGCCGCAGCCGGGGCACTGCTGGTCGGCTTGCTCGAATCGTACTCGTCGTTTTGGGCCAGTGCGTTCAAGGAAGTGATCGTATTTACGCTGGTGATACCGGTATTGTTATGGCGTTCCTTGACGTCAACCCATTCGGAAGATGAGGAATAAGCGATGAAAAATCCCTTTTTCCTGCTGTTCGTTGCCGTCGTTGCACTGCTGCCGGTATTGCCCTCGCCCGAATTCTGGATCACGCTGGCCAACTATATCGGCCTGTACAGCATCGTCGTGATCGGCTTGGTGCTGCTGACCGGCGTGGCGGGGTTAACCTCGTTCGGGCAGGCCGCTTTCGTCGGCATCGGCGCCTACGCCAGCGCGTATCTGAGCACTGCGTATGGACTGAGCCCGTGGTTAACGCTGTTCGCCGGCATTGCCCTGACTGCGTTGGCCGCGTTTGCGCTGGGAGCTGTGACGATGCGCCTGTCCGGCCATTTCCTGCCGCTGGGCACGCTTGCGTGGGCGCTATCGATTTACTATTTATTCGGTAACCTTGAATTTCTAGGCAAGTACGACGGCATTGGCAGCATTCCGCCGATCAGTCTGTTCGACATCGAGTTGAACAGTGGCCGCGCGATGTATTACCTGATCTGGCTGGTGGTCGTTCTCGCGATGATCGCTTCGCGCAACCTGCTTAATTCGCGACCGGGCCGCGCGATCCGCGCCCTGAAGGGCGGCGGCCAGATGGCTGAAGCGATGGGCGTCGATACCGCGTGGATGAAAGTGGTGGTGTTCGTGTATGCAGCGGTGCTCGCCGGTATTTCGGGCTGGCTGTATGCGCATCTGCAGCGCGCTGTCAATCCCAGTCCGTTCAGCCTGAATATGGGTATCGAATACTTGTTCATGGCGGTGGTCGGCGGCGCTGGACATTTGTGGGGCGCGATTCTGGGGTCGGCGCTGCTGACCGTCTTGAAAGACCAGTTGCAGGGATGGCTGCCGAGACTTTTCGGCAGTTCCGGTAATTATGAAATGATCGTGTTCGGTATCCTGCTGGTGGTATTGCTGCAGCATGCGCGCGACGGCCTGTGGCCGCTCATCACCCGCCGCTTCCGGCAACGGCGGACGGTGGTGGCGCCGGCCGAGGCGCCGGCACTGCCGATGCGCGCCAAACCGAAGGTCGGCGAAACGATCCTCGAAGTGAACCAGGCGCACAAGCGGTTCGGCGGCCTGGTCGCGGTGAATAATTTATCGTTCAGTGTCAAAGCCGGCGAAATCATTGGCCTGATCGGTCCTAACGGCGCGGGCAAATCGACCATGTTCAACCTGGTGACCGGATCGCTGGCGGTGAGTGCCGGGACGATTCTTTTTCGCGGCCAGCCGATCAGCAAGTTGCCGTCGCGCGAAATCGTCAAGCGCGGCATCGGCCGCACCTTCCAGCATGTGAAGCTATTGCCGGGCATGACGGTACTGGAGAACGTCGCGCTCGGCGCGCACCTGCGCGGTCAGGCCGGCGTCGCCCGCAGTCTGGTATGCGCTAATCGCGCCGAAGAGGCTGCGTTGCTGCACGAGGCGGCGCAGCAGTTGGAGCGAGTCGGCCTGCAGCAGCATATGTACGAAGAGGCTGGCAGCCTGGCGTTGGGCCAGCAGCGGATTCTGGAAATCGCGCGTGCGCTGTGCTGCGATCCGACGCTGCTGCTGCTGGACGAACCGGCGGCCGGTTTGCGCTACCAGGAAAAACAGGCACTGGCCGAGTTGCTGAAAAAGCTGAAGGCCGAAGGGATGAGCATTTTGATCGTGGAGCACGATATGGATTTTGTGATGAACCTGACCGACCGGCTGGTGGTGATGGAATTTGGCACCAAGATCGCCGAGGGTTTGCCGGCCGATGTACAAAAAGACCCGGCAGTGCTGGAAGCCTACCTGGGAGGTATCGATGAGTGAGCGCAATGCAATGCAAGCGGTGCTGGAAGTCGCAGACCTGCATGTCGGCTACGGCAAGGTCGAGGCGCTGCATGGTGCCAATATCCGGGTCCAGCCGGGTCAGATCGTCACTGTGATCGGGCCGAATGGCGCTGGCAAGTCGACCATGCTGAACGCGCTTATGGGCTGTCTGTCGGGACGCGGTGTAGTCAAATTTCTGGGCCAGGATCTGGCAGGCCTCGGCATCGAACAGCGCGTCGAGCGCGGCATGAATCTGGTGCCGGAAAAGCGCGAACTGTTCAACAACATGAGCATTGAGGATAATCTGCTGCTCGGTAGTTACCGCCGCTATCGTGCGCGCGAGGCCGGCTTCAGCGACCAGCTCGATTATGTGTTCCAGCTATTCCCGCGTCTGAAATCACGCCGCAATCAGGAGGCCGGCACCCTGTCCGGCGGCGAGCGGCAGATGCTGGCGGTCGGCCGCGCACTGATGGCCAAGCCGAAACTGCTGATGTTGGACGAGCCGAGCCTCGGCCTGGCGCCACTGATCGTCAAGGATATTTTTCACATCATAGAGCGGCTGCGTGAAACCGGCGTCGCCACTTTGCTGATCGAGCAGAATGCACGGGCCGCGCTGCAGGTGGCCGATTATGGTTACGTACTGGAAACCGGCGACATGGTGCTCGAAGGCCCAGCCGCTGATCTGGCGCAAAACTCTAAAGTGATCGAAACCTATCTGGGTTTTGCCAAAAAGTCGGTGCCAACCGACTGATCGCCACCGGCCGAGTCAACCGCAGGCAGGCGTACAGAAACTGGCGCAGGCTCCTTGGCGTTTTCTGCCGCCACGCTGATTTCTTATACGTCACCCTGTATTTTAAATACCGCATTATATTGTTGCGTATATGGCGGTATTTATGCACATACTGCCGTTATTTTATAAGTGGCATGCGGGGATCGCACTTCACTTCGCGCAACACAATGCTGGAGCGCACATGTTCGACTCCGGGTAGCTTAAACAGCACGTTGTGCATGAAGGTTTCGTAAGCCTTGATATCGGTGGTAACAACCTTGATCATGTAATCGGCATTGCCGGTGGTGCTGTAGCACTCGGTGATTTGCGGACATGCGGCCACTTCCTTTTCGAAATCGGACGCATTTTTTTCCGTGTGCTTGCTCAAGTTGATTTCCGCCAGGACACAGATCAGTAAGCCGACCTTGTCGCGATCTACCAGTGCGGTATAACCGCGAATCACGCCATCCCGTTCCATCTCCTTTATGCGCTTCCAGCACGGCGTGTTGCTGAGACCGATCCGCTGTGCTATCTGCAGAATGGTCTGGCGCGCATCACGCTGCAGTTCAGACAGGATGCGCATGCTGAAGCTATCCAGTGGAGGCATTTTTTCTCCAATCAAAGTCGGCAAAAGAAAATTATTCTAGATGATATATTTATTGGCAAAGGATAAGAAATATTTTCTTTGGATCGCAGCATAGACTCGTTGCATAACAACTACAACGGGCAGCAATCATGGAAGAGACAAAATTTCGCTCGCATTACAAACTGTCGGACAACCTGTTGGCGTCCGAGGGACAGGTTTTTCTGACCGGAATCCAGGCATTGGTGCGCCTGCCGCTGATGCAGCGCGCGCTTGATATCGCGCACGGATTGAACACCGCGGGGTTCATCAGCGGCTATCGCGGTTCGCCCTTGGGCATGGTCGATCAGGCATTGTGGCAGGCCAAGGATATCCTCGACCGCCATCAAATATGCTTCCTGCCCGCGATCAACGAGGAATTGGGCGTCACCGCGGTGCTCGGCACGCAGCAGGTCGAGTCCGATCCGCAGCGCACCGTCGACGGCATCTTCGCTTACTGGTACGGCAAGGGGCCGGGCGTGGATCGCGCTGGCGATGCGCTCAAGCACGGCAATGCCTTCGGCTCGTCTCCGACTGGCGGCGTGTTGATCGTTGCTGGCGACGACCACGGCTGTGTATCGTCGTCGATGTCGCACCAAAGCGATATTGCGTTCCAGGCGTGGAGCGTGCCCACTGTGTCGCCGGCCAGCGTCGCCGAGTACCTGGAGTTCGGCCTGTACGGCTGGGCGCTGTCGCGCTTTTCCGGCGCATGGGTCGGCTTTACCGCGTTGTCCGAAGTGGTTGAAAGTGGCATGACGGTTGATATCGACGAGACGCTGGCGCACGTCGCCGCATGGAAATCCGCGCAGCAGGTGCGGCAGGAAACTGCGTATGAGGCGCCCGCCGATGGCTTGCATTACCGCAGCGACGATCCGCCGTCGCCCAAGATCGAAGTGCGGATGCAGCACAAGCTCGATGCAGTCAGGATATTCTCCCGCATCAACAGTATTGACCGCCTGATAATTGGCGCAGCACATGCGAGCGCCGGCATCGTCACCTGCGGCAAGGCGCATTACGATTTGGTCGAAGTGTTCCGCCGGCTCGGCCTGTCGCAAGACGAATTGGCGCGGGCCGGCGTGCGCCTGTACAAAGTCGGCCTGTCGTTCCCGATCGAACCGACGCACATGATCGAATTTGCGCGCGGCCTTGGACAGATCCTGGTGATCGAGGAAAAGGCGCCGGTGGTCGAAACGCAAATGCGCGACCTGTTCTACAACAGTCCACAGGGCGTGCGTCCAATCATCACCGGAAAATTCGATGCTGCAGGCAAGCCGCAGATTTCTGCGATCGGCGAATTGCGCCCGTCGCGCTTGATTGAAACGGTCGCGAACTGGCTGGCGCAGCACAGTCCGGCGCTCGACCGGCGCGAGTGCGTGGTCGATTTCACGCTGCCGTTACTGTTGTCGAATGCAGCGGACGGGGTTCGGCGGATTCCGTATTTTTGTTCTGGATGTCCGCACAATACATCGACGCGCGTACCGCAAGGATCAAATGCGCAAGCCGGCATCGGCTGCCATTTCATGGCAAGTTGGATGGGTCGCAACACTAGCGGCCAGATACAGATGGGCGGCGAGGGCGTCGATTGGGCGGCCCATGGAAAATTCAGCCGCATGCCGCACATTTTCCAGAATCTCGGCGATGGCACTTATTACCACTCGGGCTATCTGGCGATCCGGCAATCGGTCGCGGCGAAATCGAACATTACCTACAAGATACTGTACAACGATGCGGTCGCAATGACCGGCGGCCAGCCGGTGGACGGCACCCTGTCGGTCGATGCGATTGCCCGCCAGGTGGAAGCGGAAGGCGTGAAAGCGATCGCGGTGGTCAGTGACGATATCCGCACATACGATGCGATCAAGCATTTGTTCCCGGCCTATGTCACTTTTCACGACCGCGAACAGCTTGATCAGGTGCAACGCAAGCTGCGTGATATTGCGGGCGTGACTGTCCTGATTTATCAGCAGACCTGTGCTGCCGTGAAGCGCCGCCGCAAGAAGAGCGACCTAACTGACCCGGGTCAGCGGCTGTTCATCAATCAGGCTCTATGCGACGGCTGCGGTGATTGCGGCGTACAGTCCAATTGCCTGTCGGTGGTACCGGTGGAAACCGAGTTCGGCCGCAAGCGCATGATCAACCAATCGAGCTGCAACAAGGATTTTTCCTGCGCCAAGGGTTTCTGTCCGAGCTTTGTCGTGGTTAAGGGCGGCGCGCTGCGCCAGCGCGTCGGCACCCTGCGCGAAGCCGGGGCCGATGCGCTGGCGGTGCACCTCGAGCAACTACCGCTGCCGGCGCCACATGCATGGACCGGCCCGTATGACTTAATGGTTGCCGGCGTTGGCGGCACCGGCATCATCACGGTTGGGGCGCTGTTAGCGATGGCGGCGCATCTCGAATGCAAGTATTCGAGCGTGCTCGACTTCATGGGCTTTGCACAAAAAGGCGGCGCGGTGCTGTCATTCGTGCGCTTTGCCGACCAGCGCGAGCATCTGAACCAGATGCGCATCGATACCCAGCAAGCCGACGCCTTCCTAATGTGCGATCTGGTGGTCGGCGCATCGGACGACGCACTGCAGACGGTACGGCACAGCCGTACCCGTATCGTTGCCAATATCCATGAAACTTCGGTGCCGGAATTCTTGCACAATCCGGACGCCGACCTGCACACGGCGGCCTTGCTCGAAAAAATCCAGCATGCGGCCGGAAAAGGCCTGGTCGAAACTTTTGACGCTCAAATTCTAGCCGAGCAATTTTTGGGCGACATGATCGGCGCCAATGTTCTCGCACTGGGCTATGCATGGCAGTGCGGTTTGATTCCGATCGGACTGCCCGCCCTGCTGCGCGCAATCGAGTTGAATGGCGTGGCGGTGGACATGAACAAGATGGCGTTCAACCTGGGCCGGCTCGCTTGCGGCAATCCGCAGGCGCTGCAAGCGTTGCTGCAGGGCGCCGCTGCGCAGGCTGGAAGCGCTGGAATTCCCGAACGCACGATGGATGAGTTGATCGCGCATCGCGTCGAACATCTGCGCGCCTATCAGGATGACGCCTATGCGCAGCGCTATCGGGCACTGGTCGAGGGTGTGCGCGATACGGAACGGTCGTTGTTCGGAACCGGCGCAAGGCTCCGGCTGACCGAGCGTGTGGCGTTCCACTTCGCCAGGCTGATGGCATACAAGGATGAATATGAAGTCGCCCGCCTATACACGGACGGTGTGTTTCAAAAGCAGCTTGCAGCCCAGTTCGAAGGTGACTACAAGCTCGAATTCCTGATGGCGCCGCCCCTGCTATTACGCGTTTTCGGCGCCGGCGCGCCGCCGCGCAAGATGCGCGGTGGTGCGTGGATGATGAGCGCGTTGCGCATGTTGGCTAAAGGCCGGAAATTGCGCGGCACCTGGTTGGATGTATTCGGCCACACAGAGGAGCGGCGTATCGAGCGCGAGTTGATCGGGAACTACGAGCGCCGTATGCTGGAACTGCTACCGCAGCTTACGCCGGACAATATCGAGAGCGCCATCGAATTTGCCGGTATCCCGCAGCGCATCAGGGGTTTCGGGCATGTGAAGGCCGCTAATATCGGATTGGCACGCCAGAGAGAAACGGAATTGCTGCATCGCTTCGATCCAGTGCGTTATCCTAGTCCACTAGCCGGTCGAGAAACCGCTTCAGGCAGGAGCATCCCGATTGCCAGGATCGACGGCTGAGATCGCGCACCGCTTCGGTCATTGCAGTCCAGAGAGTAGGATAGAAAAGCGCAGTGCCTTCCGCCACCACGCCATCTCAAACCAATACCAATGGCATGGTGGAACGCTTCAATGGGCGTATCAGCGACCTGGTCAAGTAAGCCCACTTGGCCTGCGCCGCAGAACTGGAGATGATTCTGACGCTCGATTTGAAAACCTACAACCACCACATCCCGCAACGTGCTTTGAACCACCTGACGCCCATCCAGGTGTTGCAAAATGGCGCACAGAAAAACCTGATTTATTCGTTAAACGTGTTTATAAACAGGCGAAACTTGCCAGACCAAGTCGCGCAGTGGCTGGGTGCTGACCCGGCTCAATTCTCTGGCCTGGCAGATGAATAACTTGCCGCGCACCCCGAACCCGGCTCAGGATTTCTTCCTGCATTTCAACATTGTTGTCTGGATCGACGAACACGCGGGGCGCAGTCATGCTGAAGCCTTCCCACAGCAGTTCCTTGCGTAGCGTGTCCGGGCGCTTCTGTGTGGTGCAGGTCCTGTCGCACCTGCGATGAGTGTGTGATATTGCATTATTTTGCATTTAAATTGGTTTGTATCAAATTAAATGCTGGTGTTTTTAATTTTAAACGCCTACGATATGAATAATAATTCATGTTTCACATTCTGGAGCGGTAGGGAAGCCAACACTGCCCTATGCGTAATCTACCCATCAATTTGCCAAATGGCAGGCCAAGAGAGCAACTGATGATTTATCAAAGCAATCTATTTGAGGTTCAGCAAGGCATAGTGCGTCTGACGCTCAATCGGCCCGATAAACGCAATATCTTGATGGCCGCGATGCACGGCGAGATACGCGCTGCGCTACGGGCCAAGGCCGACCAGTCGGTGCGGGTGCTCGTTTTGACCGGTGCAGAGCGCGTTTTTTGCTATGGGCAGGATCTGTTGGAACAGACGGTGACGCCGAAAACCGATGCATTGGTGGATCATTTTACGCAAGCACTGACCGTTGGGTGGGCACGCATTAAGCAGGTTCTGTACGCCAGCGTCGCCAATACTCTGGCGCATACGTTCGATCTGGAATGTGATTTGCTACGCGAACTGGGCAGCACGCATGATTGCCGCGAAAGCGTGGCGGCATTCATTGAGCCGCATCCTCAACAGTTTAGTAAAGACTAGCCGATGCGCATTGAACTCGATTATCTGGCGGAAAACGATGACGAACCGCGTTGCTGTGGCGGACATCAGAAAGCGGTGCACGATCCGATGAATGGCATGCGCATTCTATTACCAATAGACCCGCAAGCGCTGGCGCAAGCTGTGGTCAATGCGCTGTTTGCGCGCGATCAGGCTTCGCACACGCTCGGCATGCAGCTTGCCGCAGCGGCGCCCGGTTATGTGCGGGTCACGATGACGGTGCGACCGGACATGCTGAATGGTCTTGGGGCATGCCATGGCGGATTCATCTTTACGCTGGCCGACAGCGCCTTTGCGCTGGCGTGCAACAGCTACAACCAGAATACCGTGGCGTCCGGCTGCATAATCGACTTTCTGGCTCCGGGCCGCTTGGGCGAGTTGTTGACGGCGGAAGCGGTAGAGCAGTCGCTGTCTGGCAGGGTTGGTGTCTACGATATTACGGTAACCAATCAGAATGGGAAGCGAATCGCGCTGTTTCGCGGTAGATCGTATCGGATCAACGGCGAAGTGATCGACGCTGCCGCCTTGCCGACACCATTAGACGGATAGACAGGAAGTATATTTCCAAGCCGAATTTGGTCAAGCATGCACTCGTTGGAATACATGTAGCGTTAGGCGGCAAGTTCAATGGATCGAAAAATATAAAAGAAGGAGACTGTATGCCGCAGAGTACCAACAGAACCAATAATCTTGAGCCGATCGAGAGAGCCAGCCATGACGAACTGCAGGCTTTGCAACTGCAGCGCATGAAGTGGTCGCTGCAGCATGCGTACGATAATGTGCCGCATTATCGCGCTTCATTTGATGCGGCCGGGGTGCATCCGCACGACCTGAAGACGCTCGTTGATCTCGCCAAATTTCCGTTCACAGCCAAAAAAAATCTGCGCGATAACTATCCGTTCGGCATGTTTGCGGTGCCGCGTGAGCAGGTGATGCGCATCCATGCATCGAGCGGCACTACCGGCCAGCCGACCGTGGTTGGGTATACCAAGAACGATATCGATACCTGGGCCACGGTGGTGGCGCGCTCGATTCGCGCCGCCGGCGGACGTGCCGGCGATCTGATCCATATCTCGTACGGTTATGGTTTGTTTACCGGCGGTCTCGGTGCCCATTACGGTGCCGAAAAATTGGGCTGCACCGTGATTCCAATGTCGGGCGGACAGACTGAAAAGCAGGTGCAGCTGATCAATGACTTTAAGCCGTCGATTATCATGGTGACGCCGTCGTACATGCTCAACATCATCGAAGAATTTTCGCGTCAGGGGCTCGATGCAGCCGGCAGTTCACTGAAAATCGGTATTTTCGGTGCCGAGCCGTGGACTAATGCGATGCGCGCCGAGATCGAGGTGCGCGCCGGCATTGATGCGGTCGATCTGTATGGCCTGTCCGAAGTGATGGGGCCGGGGGTGGCGGCCGAGTGCATCGAAAGCAAGGATGGTCCGGTGATCTGGGAAGACCATTTTTACCCGGAAATCATCGACCCCGATACCGGTGAAGTGCTGCCGGACGGTGTCGAAGGCGAGTTGGTGTTTACGTCGTTGAGCAAGGAAGCGTTGCCGATCATCCGCTACCGCACGCGCGACCTGACCCGATTGCTGCCGCCGACTTCGCGTTCGATGCGCCGCATTGGTAAGATCACCGGTCGCTCAGACGACATGTTGATCATTCGCGGCGTTAACGTGTTCCCGACGCAGATCGAGGAAATAATTCTCAAGCAGCCGCAGCTCGCGCCGCAGTACCAATTACTGGTATCGCGCGAAAGCCATCTCGACAAGCTTGACGTGATCGTCGAACTGCGTCCCGAAATGAGCGGCAAGCTGTCCGAGTTGGAGATGGACGCCATTGGCGCTGTGTTGCAGCACCATATCAAGGCATCAATCGGCGTCACCACCAAAGTACGTATCCTGGATACCAACAGTATCGAGCGTACCTTGGTCGGCAAGGCCAGACGCGTGATCGACAAGCGCCCGAAAATTGCTCATGAGGTTGCTGCAGGGGTGCTGTGACGTTGCGCTAGGCCGAAGAGTTCAGCAAGCTCGCCGGCCCGGATGTGGAAAGCGTTCACCTGCCTGCCGCAGCACTGTTGGTGGCCGACAAGCTGGCGGCCAACGATCCGCAGAAGCTGGTTGTGGCAGCCTTCGTGGTTATAGCCTTGAAGAAATATCATGACAAATGAGTTTTTGCACCACTTGAGCGCGGCGCCGAATTTTCAATCGATCATCATGCCTAAGCGGAAATTTGGGACGATTCCCGTACAGCAAAATGATGCCGGGCAATTTACCGAGCCTGCTGCGCCTGGGTGGCGATCAAGGCGCACGTCGCTTGTTGGCAGTCTATCCGGTCATGGAAATAGAGGTCGATGACGCCGGCATCGGTCGCGATATCGATACGGCGATTGTTCTTGAACCACTGCGGCAGTCGCCGGCTTGCCGCCGACGCTCGCAAGCCGTTTCTCAAATTTAGATATACAGGGTGTTGTATTTTTTTATTTACCACAGAATAGAGCGGTAATGTCGGTATTTTTAGTGATACTCCACATTTTTATTCGATATGGCGGCCGCGCTCAACGGATAGTCAGGCCGCCATCAACACCGATGATTTGCCCGGTGACATAGCTGGCCCAGTCGGAGGCGAGGAATACGAATGCCGGCGCGACTTCTTCCGGTTCGGCCCAGCGCCCGAGCGGCAGGCGCGCCAGGTAGTTGTCCTTGAAACGCTCGTCGGTGCGGATTACTTCGGTCATCGGTGTGGCCGCACCGGGCGCGATCGCGTTGACTGTGATGTTGTATTTGCCCAGTTCCTTGGCCGCTGACATGGTGATGCCGACGATACCGGCCTTGGCAGCACTGTAGTTGATCTGGCCGATAGTGCCGAGCAGGCCTGCGGTCGAAGTGACGTTGATGATGCGGCCGTACTTGCGCTCGATCATGCCGTTGACCACCGCCTGCAGGCAGTTGAAGCTGCCTTTCAGATGCACATCGAGCACCGTGTCCCACTGTTCTTCGCTCATCTTGTGCAGCATTGCCGGGCGGATAATGCCGGCGTTGTTGACCAGGATGTCGATGCGCTCGAAGCGTTGCGTGATGGCCGCCGTCATTGCATTGACCTGAGCGCGGTCGGCGACATTGCAGGTATAGCCGTGCGCGTTGCCGCCAGCCTGGTTGATTTGTGCCGCGACCTTGTCGGCCGCTTCGGCGTTGATGTCGGCTACCGCGACCTGCGCGCCTTGGCCTGCAAACGCATGTGCAATTGCCGCGCCCAAGCCCTGACCGGCACCGGTGATGAGTGCCATCTTGTTTTTTAATAGCATGATTCTCTTTCTCAGCGGGTTGCGCCTGTTTTCGGTCTATTCCTGTTGCGGGACCGAAGCAGACGGGAAATTCATTTTTTGAGCGAAAAGCGCCGCGTGCAGGTCGAATCGCCCCCGGGTAGGGCGCTCTCAGTGACTACGCGCATGTTCGGCGAAATGGTCTGAATCGTTGTTCGGAACCAGTGGTCGCAGCCTGCCTGGCACTGGTTGGGTGCGCCGGTGTCGAGAAACGAATCCATCCACGGGCAGGCTGTATGCACCAGCACGCTGGTATCGCCTTCCAGCGCCATGTGCGCAGTTTCGCCCATCACATGGCTGGCGCGCATCATGGTGAAAGTGATCTGCTCCAGATCTTCGGGTTTGCCGCCGCGCTCCAGATACATCTTGCCGGTGCCGGTGCCAACCAGTTCCCAGAAGCGCATTAGCAGGTCGTTCGCATCCTGTGCGCTGAGATTTTCCTCGGCCGCACGTCTCCAGCAATGGAAAAAATCATGGTTGATGTGGATCATGGATTCCCAGTCGCGCTCCTTGCGCGCAAGCTGCTTTTCCAGTTCTGCGACCGTCCTGATTTCGGTATTCAATTGGTAAATTCCTTCTTTATGGTCGTTTTGCGGCTGCTCGTGCCATGCCGCGAGCAGCAGCAGTTCTAGCTTCGATGCTCATTGCCACGTTCTTCAATGTTGGTTTCCTGCTGTCTGATTGCCCTGCGCCTGCTTGCGCGCTTCAAATTGCTCCAATGCCTGGCGGATTTCAGTCAGGTTTTCAGTGGTGACTTCGGCGCCGCATTCGTAACAGGTGTTGGTCATACGGTCGAACCAGCGACAGCCGCATTGATCGCACGCCAATTCCGGCGCGCCGGCTGGATTGTGGAAGATCATCGGCATGCTCCAAGAAATGCCAAGCCGAGGGAATCGAGGAATTCCTCGTATCCCGCATCCTGCAACTGGTATTTGGTCTTCATTACGTAGAACATGATGTTCCCCTTGCGGATCAGGCGCTTCATGATCGACAGGGTATCTCCTTGCAACGCGCCTTGCATCGCCGCCAATGCCTCATCGTCCGCCACGAACAAGAGATCGACGCCGGCTTGCTGGAAGCCGGTATAGCTGCGCCGGAGCGCAATCATGCCGGCCTCATGTCCGCTGCGGATTTGCCAGACCAGCATTTCGCCGCCACTCGCATCGTTCAGACCGGCCACATGTTTGCCCGGCTGGATGCCGGAGCCTGCGCGCGGCACGAAGCCTACCGCTGAACCGGGCGTCATTTCCGTGAACAGCTCCGCGTGACGGTCCAGCATCGCTTGCCAGTTTTCGAGATCGCTGAATTTCGATTCCACCATTGTCGCGTCCATTAGTGTTTAGGGAATGTCAGGCCCATATCCTCGACGAAATCGGCCAAACCCGCCGATTCCAGTTCATCCAATGTTTTCAAAATATACGGATGCAATCTGCCTGCGCGTACCAAGGCTGGAATCGACGTCAGTCCCCGCGCGAGTAGTGTTTGCACCGCATCCTCATCGGCCACCAGCAGCACGGCTAAGTCGCTTCCCGCATCGCCATGATAATCGCGAAACGCCGCCTGTATGCCGCCAGCCTTGCCGTACCAAATCAGCAATGTTCCCAGCCGCGCTACAAATTCATTTCTGCGCAGTACACCGATGCATGCGGAAGCATCCGGCATCTGCTCTCGATCCAGCATGGTTTGCCATCCCGAGCGATCAAGAAAATCATTTTCCATGCGGTTATCGTGCATAAATGCTCGTGTTGCCATGTTTAGCTGAATTTAATTATATAGCATCGCATGTTTGTATTGTGCAAAATAATGCAGAATGAAATTCTGTAGTCTGTATTTTATCTTGATTGTCCATTATTAAATGTATTATAATGCATAAATGTAAAGGATGTTGCATATGGCCTCATCTTCCAAATCGATCTGTCGGCGTTTGTTGCGGGCAAATGCGTGACGCTCTTGCACGATCCCAAGCTGAACGATCCGGCTCAGGCTGCAGCCTTGTACATCAAGGCTTTCTCCATTGCGCGCTGAGCAGCACGCGCACCCACGCCAGGCGCGGGAGCAGATCACGGAGCTGGGCCTGGACGAATCAGGGCTCCGAGCGGTCTCGATTTGGGCGGCTCGGAAACCGCAGTCTCGATTTTGGAGCAGGGCGTACAGGCGCGTTACAAAGACCGGGGATCAGCCGTGCCCTTTGCTTGGGCGCAGTAGGATCGCTCCAAACAGCGCAAGATACGCCAGAAACGGCGCGATCCACAGCAAGGTGGATGTCGCGACAAAGGTGTGCCCGAGATCAAGCAGCGCGGCCGACACGCGCAGCAAGGCCGCGGCGAACATGAGCGCAAAGGCCGCCACGATTGCCGGCGGCAAAATCAGCGGGCGGCCGGTATGGCGCAATACGACGCGGGTCATCAGGCCCATCATCATCATGCCGAGCGCGCCGACAGTGAAGGCATGCAGCCAGGCCGATTCCGGCACTGCGCCGGCAAGGTCGGCGGCAGCCTTCAGGCCGAGCGCGACGACCAGCCAAGCGTAACCTAGGTGCATAACAAACACGAGCGGCGCATCCATCACCAGCCAGCCGCGCCAGCGCGCCAGTCGCAGCGCGTGAATAAGGCAGGCAGCTGCAGCGGCGAGTCCGGTCCAGCGCGCCGGCAGGGCGGCCAGGTCCAAGCCAGCCAGCACCACGATTGACACGGCAGCGAGCACATCCAGGCCGAAAAAGAGCGGAATGTCGTCTCCGCGCTTTTTTTCGCGCAGTGCATTGCCGGTGAAGACCGGTATCAGCACGCCGCCTTTTAAAACGTAGAGCAGCATGATGCTGTAAATCGCCAGGCGCAGGCCGAATGAAGCGCTGCCCAGATGGAATGCGATGTTGGCGGCAAACAGTCCGGCTAGCACCGGCAGCAGGAGCAGGTAGAGCCTATTTTTTGCGCGCAGCAGTTGCGGCCCGACCATCAGCGCAACGGCCGGAAACAGTGCGCAATCGAATGCGGCGACGGTTGCAAGCGGCAGCCATGGCGCAAGCCACACGGCAATGCGGCCGGCCAGCCAGAGAGTGGCCAGTAGCGCCAGCCGGCCGCCCTTGATTTCCTCGGTGCCGACCCAGGTTGGCAGCGCGGTCAGCACGATCCCGGTGATGATTGCGGCGGCGAAGCCGAACACGATCTCATGGCCGTGCCAGAAGCGGAGTGGCATACCGGGCGACATGGCCGGCCACATGTCTACATACGCACCCAGCCATGCCAGCATGAACAGCGCGCCATAGCTCGCGCCGAACAGATAGAACGGACGGAAAGCGCTGCGCCAGAGCGGGGCGGAAAAAAAACCGGAAGAAGGCGATGCGGAGAACGATGCCATTGCGATTTTGTCAGTTACGGAACCCTGCATCCCGCGCGATCAAGAAATTCATTTTTCATCTAAATACCAGGCAAAAAGGCCATAATGCTATTTGGATGCATTTTATTTTACAGCATCGCATTCGTCAATTGTGCAAAATATTGCATAACTTAGTAAATAATTCACGCAATTCTACATGATAATGTGCATCATAATACATAAACCATAAACTATAAAACAAGGAACGCTCGTATATGAGCTCGTTTATTGGAATTGATACCATCCTCTCAGGTTCCCGCCCGGCCTTGGCGCGGGCCATCAGTCTGATCGAGAACAACCGCCCTGGCGCGGAGGAACTTGTCGCCAGCCTGGCACCGCACTGCGGTCGGGCTCACGTTGTCGGCATTACCGGGGCTCCAGGCGCCGGCAAATCGACTTTGATCAACGCGCTGCTCGGTGAATTGATCCGGCGCGGCCGGCGCATCGCGGTGCTCGCGGTGGACCCCTCCAGCCCCATCACCGGCGGCGCTGTCTTGGGCGACCGGGTGCGTATGGATGAGCACGGCGCGCACGGCGGCGTGTTTATTCGGTCCGTGTCGGCGCGCGGCCATCTGGGCGGATTGTCGCTCACCACCAGCAAGATCGTTGACCTGTTCGATGCAGTTGGCTTCGATGTTGTGCTGGTCGAGACTGTGGGCACCGGCCAGTCCGAAGTCGAGATCAGCTATTGTGCCGATACTCGTATCGTGCTCTGTCCGCCCGGCATGGGCGACGATGTGCAGGCCATCAAGGCCGGCGTGCTGGAGATTGCCGACATCCTGGTCGTCAACAAGGCCGACCTTCCGCTTGCGGGGCGTACTGTGCGCGACCTGCAGAATATGCTGCATCTGCGCAATCAAACGGACTGGAAGGTGGAAGTATTGCAAACTGTGGCCACTAGCGGCGCGGGCATTGCGCAGCTGGCCGACAAGATCGATGCGCACCGGGCGGCGGTGGGCGTTGGGCGGCGCTTGCAGTGGGCCACACAAGCTGTCCCGCCTGTTTCCGCCGCAAAAATATCGCAGGCAACCGAGCATGACCTGATGCAGCAGATCGGGCTTTGGCGCGCGGCCGGTAAAGGCGTGGCGTTGGCCACGGTAGTACGCACCTGGGGTTCTTCGCCGCGGCCGCAAGGCAGCCATCTGGCAGTCGAGGAAGGCGGGGCCTTCCTCGGCTCGGTGTCGGGCGGTTGCATCGAAGGGGCCGTGATTACCGAAGCCCAAGCCGCGATCTCAGATGGCAAGCCGCGCATGCTGGAATTCGGCGTCTCCGACGCGCTGGCATGGGAAGTCGGCTTGTCTTGCGGTGGCCGGGTGGAAGTCTTCGTGGAGCGCGTCATGCCACAGGGGTTATTCGAGCGTCTGATGACGGAGTGTGCCGCCAAGAACCCGGTCGCTATGGTCACGCGTATCGCCGACGGGGCGCAGGCACTGGTGACAGACGATAGCATGGTGGGTAGCCTTGCACTGACCGAGGAACAACTCGCCGAGGCGCACGCTATGATTGCTGCCGACCGCAGCGGCGTGCTCGAATCGGGTAGCGGCACGCTGTTCGCGCGGGTTTATGTTGCCGCGCCGCGCCTGGTCGTGATCGGCGCCGTGCATATCGCCCAGGCGCTGGCGCCGATGGCGGCGATGGCGGGATTCGAAGTCATCGTCATCGACCCGCGGCGCGCGTTCGCGACGCCTGAGCGACTGCCCGGCATCTCGGTCAGCACTGCATGGCCTGACGAGGCAATGAAGCAGATTCGCATCGATACCCAGACCGCCGTCGTGACGCTTTCGCACGATCCCAAGCTAGACGATCCGGCGCTGGTGGCGGCGTTACGCAGCAAGGCGTTCTATATCGGCGCGCTGGGCAGCACCCGCACTCATGCCAAACGCGTGGCGCGGCTCACCGAGTTGGGTCTGGGCGAATCGCTCGGCCGCATTCATGCGCCGGTTGGTCTCGATCTCGGCGGGCGCTTGCCGGCAGAGATCGCCGTCGCCATCCTGGCGCAAGTCATTCAGGCGCGCTACCGGGGCGACGCCAAATGATTTTCGGAGAATTTCGCATTGAGCAGTCCGAGGGCTTGACGCTGGCCCACACCATCGCACTAGGCCAGCGCACACTGAGAAAGGGCCGGGTGTTGGACGGCGCAGATATCGCCGCATTGCAGCAGGCCGGAGTCGAAATCGTGCTGGGTGCCCGGCTCGAAAGCGAAGACATTTCCGAGAACGTCGCCGCCGGCGCGATCGCGTCCCTGCTGGTGGGTGCCGGCACGGTCACGCGCGAACCCCGCACTGGCCGCTGCAATCTGCACGCTGTGGGGCCCGGACTGGTGCTGGTCGACGCCGAAGGCATTGCGCGTTTGAACCGGCTCGACGAGGCGATTACCGTGGCTACGTTGGCACCATTCACGGTGGTGCGCAAAGGACAGGTAATCGCCTCGGTGAAGATCATGCCGTTTGCCGTGGCGCGCACTATGATCGAACGCTGCCGCAAGCAAATGTCCGTCGCGCCGCTCAGCGTGGCGCCACTGCAGCCGCACCGCGCGGCCCTGATTCTGAGTGAGTTGCCGGGCATGAAAGAGAGCATGCTGCGCAATACCGCCACCGTCACACGCAACCGTCTGCAACTTCTGGGCAGCCGACTCTCGCTGGAAATGCGTTGCACGCACCGCACCGCCGAGCTAGCCAGCGCGCTGCGGCAGACGCTCGCCGCAGGCTGCGACCTGGTGCTGATTTGCGGCGCCACCGTCAGCAAGGACCGCGCCGACGTCGTGCCTGCGGCCATTGTTGCGGCCGGCGGCGAAATCGTGCATTTCGGCATGCCGGTCGAGCCCGGCAACATGCTGTTGCTGGCCAGCGTCAGTGATGTGCCGGTGGTCATCCTTCCCGGATGCGCACGCTCGAGCCGCTTGAATGGCCTGGACTGGGTATTGCATCGCCTGCTGGCGAAACTGCCCGTTACGCGCGAGGACATGATGGGCATGGGTGTGGGCGGACTGATCCGCAGCGCGCCCGGTGGGGACGAAGAAGAAGAGGAGGACGCCATAGCGCTGTCGCAAGCTGAGACCGGGCCCCGCATCGCCGCCCTGATTCTCGCCGCCGGCCGCTCCAGCCGCATGGATGGCGCCAACAAGCTCTTGCAGAATGTAGGCGGCGTGCCTATGGTACGGCGCGTCGTGAACGCGGCGCGCGCCGCGAGAACCTGCTCGGTCACGGTGGTGACCGGCTTCGAGGCCGAGCAAGTTGAAGCGATCGCCGCCGCACCGGGCGTCACCTTTGTGCACAACCCGGATCATGCGCAAGGCATGTCGACTTCGTTGCGTAGAGGCATCGCCGTCTTGCCGCAGGATGTGGACGGGGTGGTCGTCCTCCTGGGCGACATGCCGCAAGTGAGCGCAGTGCACATCGACGCGCTGATCGCAGCATTCGACGCCGTAAACTCGGTGATCGTGGCGCCAGTGAACGAAGGCCGGCGCGGCAATCCGGTGTTGTGGCCGCGGCGTCATTTTGCCGCGATGCAGGCCATCGACGGCGACCAGGGCGCACGTGCGTTGCTCGCCACGCATGCCGACCAGATCGTTGGGGTGGAGATGGCAACCGATGCCATTTTTGCCGATGTCGACACCGCGCAAGACTTGAAGGCCATATCATCCTTAACATGAGCATGGAAGACCTTTACAACAGGACAATCCGCAAGCTGGCCGAACAGGCCAGCGGTGCGGGTCGCCTCGCGCGCGTGGACGTCAGTGTCATGCGCGATAGCCCCTTGTGCGGCGACCGCGTCACGCTGGATCTCGTCATGCATGTGGGCCGGGTGGCCAAAGTCGGACACGAAGTGAACGGGTGCATCCTGTGCCAGGCTAGTGCCGCTGTCATCGGTTTGCATGCCACCGGCAAGAGTGGCGATGAGATCAGGCAGGCTGCAGCTGAACTCAAGACGATGTTAAAGAACGCCGGGCCGGTACCTTCAGGATGGGCGGAGTTGGCGTGCTTCGCGCCAGTTGGTGGTCACGCCAGTCGCCATGGGTGTGTGCTGCTGCCGTTCGAGGCGTTGGTTGCAGCTCTGGGGTAAGAGGGCGATCCGCAGTCAGACAAGTACGAGAAATCAGATGTTCCTCTCGGGTTAAAGTGGACCCACAAATTCACCGCGGATTCCCTGCCCACATTCCAGACACTGGAGCAAGCGCTGCCCTGGCGCGACAAGTTCATTGGCATCGGTCTGGATTCCTCTGAGCGCGGCCATCCGCCGGAGAAATTTGCCCGTGTGTTTGCCCGCTGCAAGGAACTGGGTTTGCATTTGGTAGCACACGCCGGCGAAGAAGGGCCGCCAGCCTATATTTCGACCGCGCTTGACGTGCTTAAAGTAGAGCGCATCGATCACGGCGTGCGTTGTCTGGAAGATTTAGCTTTGACGCAGCGTCTGGCCAGGGACAAAGTGCCGCTGACAGTGTGTCCGTTATCTAACCTCAAACTACGCGTGTTCGACAGTATGGCTGCGCATAATTTGTTGCAACTGCTGGAGGCGGGGTTGGTGGTAACTGTCAATTCGGACGACCCGGCGTACTTTGGCGGCACTATCAATGACAATTTCATCGCTGTTTTCGAAGCATTGCCACTGACGCTGCAGCACGCCCGGCAATTGGCGCGCAACAGCTTCCTGGCTGCATTCCTGGATGACGCGACTAAGGCGCGTTATCTGGAAGAAGTGGACATCTATTTCTGCGAGGCGGATTGGGGCGGTTGAATGAGTAATAGGACAGGTACCGCCTGCGTTTTTACGTGATCAAACTGCGCTGGTGGCTGTGCAAGCTTCAATTCACAACTTTGCTGTGTACGCGATATAAGCGATTACCTCCCTCGGAATTGAATAAAAATCTCGCATTTCGAAGTAACGGGCATGCACAGTACCCGTTACCAGGACGCCATTGCGCTCAAGCGCTAGTTTTGTGCGCGCAACGTGGAAGTATTGCGTGGCAACCAATGCAGTCTTGAGGTTATTTGTGCGGATGAAGTTCGCTGCGTTCTTAGCAGTGGCCGCTGTGTCGATTCCCATACTATCTTTGATAATCGCAGTCGCAGGAACACCATTCTTTACTAGGTAGTTCGACATCGAGATTGCTTCGTCAAACCCTTCCTTTCCTGTGCCGCCGCTCACGAAGATCAGAGGCGCACGGCGCTCTTGGAATAACTGTAGTGCCACGTCAAGTCGAGCTCGTAGTCTTGGGCTGGGAGTCCCGTCGCGTGCAACAGCGTTGCCTGGAACAACTATCAAGTCTGCGTTGGCGAGTTGATCATTGAGTCCTGCCGCAACAATCGCACTTGTTGCTAACAGGAAGCAACTAAGGCAAATGAGGATAAGTAACTTTAGTCGCTGCATAATATTTTGTGGGGATGTTTTATTCGGTGATTTGGTCTGCCCTGACAATTGTTTCTACTGTTGATTTTTGGATGCGTACCGCAAATCATTTCATGGTACAACAAAATATATTTGTCTTTAAAACAATCCTAATCTGTTATAAAGATGAATTTTTTGATGCCCCTTCGAGACATTCGTGCAATGTCATGTTTGGGTATGCCGAATAGTTGACATCGCTCAACCTCGCATAGCGCCGCTAGTCCTTTCCTAGTCTGTTTTCAGGGGCAAACAACAGAAGCACGACCGGTCTACAGGAATCGTGGACTGGTGTTTTCTCCAAGAAAGAATTTTGGAATCGGCGGTCACTATGGGCGATTTTCCGTTTACAAAGCGCTAGATTGCGACTCTTTCTCCAGTGCCGCGATATCGATCTGGTAATGACGGTCGCCACCATTGATGCGTCTGATTTTCCCTTCCCGCAGCAGAGTGTTGATAATACGGCTGGCTGTTTCGATGGTCATGCCCAGCACCGAGCCTATGTCTTCCAACGAAAATAGCGACGACACATCAGATTCATCCGAGTCACGCATCTTCAATAGCAGACGTGCCATTCGTACACGCGCCAGACCGTTGGTGAGTTCCCCAAACCATTGGTCGGCCTCAATCAAGGTTTCGTGCCATTTTTTCATTAAGTTATGGTGCAAGCGGGGCGACTCGCGGTCCAGGCGTGCAATGGCTTCGCTCGGAATACGACAGGCAGTTACTGTATTGATGGCTATTGCATCGTTTTCGTAATGTTGGCTGAGACTGGCTTCTAAGCCGATGATGTCGCCGATGCGCAGGATGCGCAGGATGCGCTGAGTCCCATCGACATTCAGGCGATTCAATTTGACCATGCCGCTACGAATCGTATATAGCCCATTGACTTTATCGCCTTGCTTATATATCACCGCTCCAGGGGTAAATCGAAAATCTTCGATGGGTGCTTGAATCAGACGAAAATCTTCATCGGTGAATTCAGAAAACAAGGAGTTTTCGCGCACTGCGCATCTACCGCAATCGGAAATATCTCGTATGACAGGATGAATTTGCGTAACTTTCATAATGTGTCTCTGGTTGAGAGAAAAATATAAGTACTCAGATAATACATGGATGATTGATTAGGTAAAACCAAGCTTGTATCTATTGTAAATCGAATCAATTGTTGCGGCGCAGTACATCTGTACTGAAAGTTAAATCTTTCACGTCCCATTTTTGAATTGCAAACCGGATATTTTTCATAAAGTGGAATCATTTTTTCATATCGTGGAAAGCGATTTGTTTCTGTAGCGACGTTATCTTTCATTTTGAGGAATTATATTCCACATCGCGATAATTTACTTATAAGATATTGATAAATATAGATAAAATTTTAGATATATGTCTTATATAAGACCTTGTTGCTTTGCAAAAAGAAGTCTATTATTATTTACATCAACTTTAATTTTATTTAATTTATCTACTTTTTAGCCATCAGGAGAATGCAATGTCAACACGTGAACAGCAAGTAGCAGAACTGCAAAAAGATTGGGATACCAACCCGCGCTGGAAAGGTATCAAGCGTAACTACAAAGCGGAAGACGTGATTCGTCTGCGTGGCTCCATCAAGGTTGAGCACACTTTGGCGAAAAACGGTTCCATCAAGCTATGGGATTTGATCAATAACGAGCCGTTCGTCAACGCACTCGGCGCATTGACTGGTAACCAAGCCATGCAACAGGTCAAGGCTGGTCTAAAAGCTATATACCTGTCCGGCTGGCAAGTTGCAGGCGACGCCAACGTTGCTGGCGAAATGTATCCTGATCAATCGCTGTACCCAGCCAACTCAGTTCCACTGGTGGTCAAGCGCATCAACAACTGTCTGACCCGAGCCGATCAAATTCAATGGTCCGAAGGCAAAGGCGACATCGATTTCTTCGCGCCGATCGTAGCCGATGCAGAAGCCGGTTTCGGCGGCGTGTTGAACGCATTCGAATTGATGAAGTCGATGATTGAAGCGGGCGCATCCGGCGTTCACTTTGAAGATCAATTGGCGTCGGTAAAAAAATGCGGCCATATGGGTGGCAAAGTTCTGGTTCCTACCCGTGAAGCGGTTGAAAAACTGAACGCTGCACGGTTGGCAGCCGACGTAATGGGAACGCCAACCGTACTGTTGGCTCGTACCGATGCGGAAGCAGCCGATTTGATCACATCCGATGTGGATGACAATGACAAGCCATTCCTGACGGGCGAGCGCACGGTTGAAGGTTTTTACAAGACGAAACCAGGTCTGCAACAGGCAATCTCGCGCGGTTTGGCTTACGCTGAATACGCCGACATGATTTGGTGCGAAACCGGCAAACCGGACTTGGAATACGCCAAGGCATTCGCTGACGCGATCCACGCCAAGTTCCCAGGCAAACTGTTGTCCTATAACTGCTCACCATCATTCAACTGGAAAAAAAATCTGGACGATGCCACCATCGCCAATTTTCAGAAAGAACTCGGCCGCATGGGCTACAAGTTCCAGTTCATCACTTTGGCTGGCTTTCATGCACTAAACTATGGCATGTTCAACCTGGCGCACGGCTATGCCCGCAACCAGATGTCGGCTTTCGTTGAATTGCAAGAGTTGGAATTTGCCGCCGCCGAAAAAGGTTTTACTGCAGTCAAGCATCAGCGCGAAGTCGGTACTGGTTACTTCGATGCAGTAACCCAAGTGATTCAGCAAGGCCAGTCGTCCACAACTGCACTGCATGGCTCAACTGAAGATGCACAATTCTTCGATGACAAGAAAGTTGCATAAGTTCTGTGCATTGCACTGATACCGCGTCAGGGAAATTTTCCTGGCGGTGTTGATGCTGACATGATGTTGCAATAAAAAGACCGCCAAAGCTATCCTTGGCGGTCTTTTTATTGCAACATCATCGCGCTTTATTAAGTAGTTGAAATGCTCCTATATTATTAATACTGGAGTGGAGAATATTTTTTACACGCACTTAATATATGCGGTAAGTTCCATGATTTTTGGCATACTCCCTAGTTATATTTTTTAAATTTTTTGCGTAGTCTGCTGCGAAACGCTGTCGGGGTGGGCAACCCAGTCTATGGCCTGTTCAAAGTGCAGACTTGTTAGAATGGCGGCATTGTCGCTTCGACGAGTACCGCATTTTCTGTATTGACTTGAATCGTGCGATTTTTGATGAAGCGTCAAAAACTGTACTAGCCGCAGCGCCGTCGCTTTTTACTATTCAGACTTACTTACCACGATTGAACCCTCTTTTTATGTTGAGCTACCGCCACGCCTTTCATGCAGGTAATCACGCTGATGTCTTAAAGCACGTCGTGACCATGCAGCTATTGCAACATCTGGGCCAGAAAGATACGCCGTACATGTATATCGACACTCACGCCGGTGCCGGTCTGTATGCGCTGGATGGCGGTTATGCGGCCAAGAATGCGGAATTTGAAAGCGGCATCAGCCGGCTGTGGGAACGTAAGGATATGCCTGCACCACTGGCCGAATACGTCAAGCTCATCAAACAGATGAATCCTAGCGGCAAGATGCGTTATTACCCCGGCTCGCCTTATGTAGCCGATAAAACCATGCGCGAACAAGACCGCCTGCGCTTGTTCGAACTGCATCCGAGCGACAGCAAAATTCTCGCCGATAACTTCCGCAAGCTCGCAGCGCATGCAGCAGAGCAGGGGGTGCGGCAAACGGAGCGCGGCACGCGCGTGATGATCCAGCGCGCCGATGGTTTTGCTGGTTTGCGGGCGCTATTGCCACCGCCGTCGCGGCGCGGTCTAATACTGATCGACCCGCCTTATGAAGACAAGGGCGACTATCGCCGTGTCAAAGACACGCTGGCAGATGCGTTGACCCGCTTTGCTACCGGGACTTATGCAGTCTGGTACCCGGTGCTTAATCGGATGGAGGCGCGCCAACTGCCTGAGAAGCTCAAACAACTCCCCGCCGGTGGCTGGCTTGATGTCACGCTTTCTGTTTGTGCGCCGACGCCTGATGGTTTCGGCCTGCACAGTAGTGGCATGTTCGTGATCAATCCACCGTGGACGCTGGAACCCATGCTCAAGGAACTGATGCCCTACTTGGTAGGCGCGTTAGGCACCGATGGCGATGCCGGATTTACACTGGAATCGGGTGCGACGTTGGCGAAATTTACCGGTACGCGCCGGGTTTGATTGAGGCAGAAAATGGCATTCAAAGCGGTTACCGGCTATTTGTCGGCCGCAATCGCCTACAGCGCACTATTGCGTCAACAGCAGAAATACCGTCGGTTTCTTGTGGAAAACAGGCATCTCGCCGGCATCGATTGCACGGCGCCACTTGCCAGCCGTCTGTGTGCGAATCGACTCGGTTGGCAAAGTCAAGTCTGTGGCGATACAAATCAAGGTATCTGGCAGGCAAGCTGTAGCCAGTGCTTCCAGCATCGCACTATTGCGGTACGGCGTTTCAATGAAAAGCTGGGTTTGCTTCTCTTGGCGCGAGCGCTCTTCGAGCGCCTTGATACGTTTGGCGCGCAATCCTGAATCGGTCGGTAAATATCCATTGAAGGCGAAACTTTGCCCGTTCAGGCCGCTTGCCATGACCGCCAGCAGCAGCGAGGATGGACCGACCAATGGGCGCACCTGAATGCCGTGCTGATGCGCCAAACGCACCAAATTGGCTCCCGGGTCGGCCACCGCCGGCACTCCGGCTTCCGAAATCAGGCCCGCATCCTGTCCGGCCAAAATCGGCGCCAGTAGTGCAGGCAGGGCTGCAACTGGAGTATTGACATTCAACTCGGCAATGCTGATTTCCTGCAAAGGTTTTGCCAGTGGATGTGTGGCAGCAAGCAATTTCAGGAAAGCGCGCGTCGATTTGGCGTTTTCCGCTACAAAATAATCGAGACCTGCGCTGATGGCCTGGACTTGTTGCGGGATGATGCGCGACAACAGATCGCCAGTCTCGTCATCGGTCTGGCCTAGCGTATTGGGGATCAGATATAGGATTCCAGGCATAGTTTTATCGATAATATGGTGAGTATATTTTTTGTGTAATATTTTATATGCGGTAAAGCTGTCATAAAACATTATAGTGCACCCACTATATATTTTATGCCGACGTGTAAAATGGCACGCCAGCGCAGCGCAGCATCGTGGTCAGCGCAATAAGCGGCAGACCGGTCAGTGCGGTCGGATCGGCGCTCTCGATTTTTTCAATGATCGTAATTCCCAGACCTTCGTTTTTTGCACTGCCGGCGCAGTCGTAGGGGCGCTCAATATGCAAATAAGCGCTCAATTCTGTGTCAGGCAAGTTGCGGAAAGTGACGAAAGTCTGAACATTTTCGACTTGTACCTGATTTTCTAGTGTGTTCTGGCGACCATCCCAAAGACATAAAGCGGTATGAAAAATCACGCGTCGACCGCGCATTTTTTGCAATTGAAGCAATGCGTTTTCATAATTCCCCGGCTTGCCGATCTGTATATCGTCGAGCGTGGCGACCTGATCCGAGCCTATCACCAGCGCGCCCGGCGCTAGCACTGCGATTGCTTGTGCTTTTGCGCGGGCCAGACGCAGCGCGGTCATTTTCGGTGTTTCGCTGGCAAGTGAAGTTTCGTCGATATCAGGAATCAATACCTCGAACGGCAGTTGTAAGCGGCTCAACAATTCATGTCTGTAACGTGAACTCGAGGCAAGAATCAGACGTAGCGGTAGTTTGGAAATCAATGTGAATGACCTGGTTAGCTAGCGCATATAAATATACTTCGATAAAGTGTGCTAACACTTTGACGAATGATCGAAAAGCCTGTTATTATCGCAGGTTTTACGGGTTCAGCTTTGCCTATGAATGCTTTTGTAATCGACGCTTTCGAATTTTGTCGGCTTAAAGAACACCGTCAAGGTGAGATAGCTGTCGCAGATTCCTCACGGCTTTCAAGCGAATGTGATGATAAATCAGCGGTTCTGTTTTGGTCGATTGATGGCAGAACCAGCAGTTTAGGGTTCGAGCAACTGACGTTGTGCGTATCCGGGTCGGTATCGCTGCTGTGTCAGCGCTGCTTGACTTCATGTACATTCGATATCGCATCCGAGTCAAGTTTGATTCTCGCAAAAGACGAAGTGCATGCAGATGAAATTGAAGCAATGCTGGACGACGATGCGATAGACGTCATCGTTGGGTCAAAAGAGCTGGATGTTGTTGTGCTAATCGAGGACGAGGTGTTGCTGGCGATACCTCTTTCACCCAAGCATCAAGTATGTCCGGACCTGGCAGCGCTGAAGGCTTTGAATGGAGCAAAAAAAAGCTCGCCATTTGATGTCTTGAAGCGGTTGAATTAGGCTATAAATTAATTTTAAGCAAATATTTCAGTTTGCCAGTGGGCTTGTAAACTGGATATGTTACTATTTTAGAACTTGAGTATTAGGAGTTATCATGGCTGTTCAGCAAAATAAAAAATCCCCGTCGAAGCGCGGCATGCATCGTGCGCATTCTTTCCTGGTTACGCCACAATTGGGTATTGAGCCAACCACCGGCGAAACGCACTTGCGTCACCATATCAGTCCAAATGGCTTTTATCGTGGTCGTAAAGTCCTAAAGACAAAGAACGACGATTAATTGCAGTTCTGGGTTAAGAACGGCGTGACGAGTTTTGACTTGGCGCCGTTTTTTTGCGCCTAAAATTAATAGTCCCGTGATTTTGAATCGTACCGATTCTGCCCCATAATGCGTGGCTTGCGTAAGGCACTGAATCAAAACAATGACAATTAAAATTTCTATTGACTGCATGGGTGGAGATCATGGCCCGTCCGTTACTGTACTGGCCGCCATTGCATTTCTCAATCGTCAACCCGATGCCGAGTTGGTTCTGGTTGGCTTGCAAGACGTGATTCTCGCGGAGTTGAAAAAACATAAAGCTGTAGGGCATGCACGTCTGTCCATACTGCATGCATCCGAAGTTGTCACGATGGACGACCCCGTAGAAGTGGCCTTGCGCCGCAAGAAAGATTCCTCCATGCGTGTGGCAATTGGCCTGGTGAAGGATGGAGGGGTGCAAGCCTGCGTATCGGCTGGTAATACAGGTGCGCTCATGGCAATATCACGGTATGTGCTCAAAACGATCGCAGGCATTGAACGCCCTGCCATTTGCGGCATTCTTCCTAATCAGAAAAACGGTCCCACCTACATGCTTGACCTTGGCGCGAATGTGGATTGCAAGCCTCAGCATTTGCATCAGTTTGCTATCATGGGCTCAGCGCTGGTATCGGCAATTGAAGGCAAGCCGAAACCGACAATCGGCTTGCTGAATGTCGGTGAAGAAGCAATTAAGGGCAATGACATTGTCAAACAGGCGGGCGAATTACTGCGTGCCGACAGTGCCAAGGGTCTACTTAACTTCTATGGCAATGTTGAGGGCAATGATATTTTTGAAGGCACTACAGATATTGTCGTTTGCGACGGTTTTGTTGGCAATGTTACATTGAAGGCAGCTGAAGGCATGGGCCGCTTGGTAAAATCAGGATTGACAGCAGAATTCAAGAGCAATTTTTTGAGTATGTTCGGTGCATTACTGGCGCAGAAAGCGATTAAATCTTTTTCTGCTCGCATGAATCCATCCCGCTACAATGGGGCCAGTTTATTAGGATTACGCGGTTTGGTATTCAAGAGTCATGGCGGTGCAGACGTCTATGCGTTCGAATGGGCAATCAGACGTGCTTTTGACGCAGCGAAGTATGATGTTTTGTCCCGTATTTCCAAGGCTATCGAGGATCTGATGCCAACTACGGCAAGTGAAATCTTGTTAGGTTCGGGTGCAGTTAAGTCGATGTAATTAATTAAGTAATAATGAACCTAAAACAGCATGAATCCATACAGTAAAATTATTGGAACCGGCAGTTACCTGCCTAAAAACCGCGTAACGAATCAGGATATTGCCAAGCGGCTGGCTGAAAAAGGGATCGAAACTTCGGATGAATGGATTGTTTCACGTAGTGGTATTTCTGCTCGTCACTATGCCGACCCAGGTACACAATCCAGCGATTTGGCTGTCGAAGCCGCAAAAAATGCGCTGCAAATGGCTGGGCTGGCTGCAAACGATATTGACTTGATCATCCTTGCCACATCAACGCCAGATTACCTTGGCGGTTTCCCTAGTACTGCCACTGTAGTGCAGCGCAAGCTTGGCATTACCAATGATTGCGCCGCAGTAGATGTGCAGGCGGTATGCAGCGGATTTATCTATGCCATTTCTATTGCCGATAGTTTCATCAAGTCTGGTGCACATAAGAATGTACTCGTAATTGGCGCCGAGGTGTTTTCCCGTATCCTCAATTTTGAGGATCGCGGAACCTGTGTATTGTTTGGCGATGGCGCTGGTGCCGCTATCCTCTCATGCTCTGAGCAGCCAGGGATTTTGGCCAGTAAATTGCATGCGGATGGGCGGTATAACGAGATTCTCTATGTCTCTGGCAATGTCGGTGGCGGGGTACTGGAAGGTAGTGCATTCCTGTATATGGACGGCCAGGCGGTATACAAGTTGGCAGTAAGGTTGCTGGATGAAGTCGCGCATGAAGTACTTGAAAAAGCTGGATTAAATTCATCGCAAGTTGATTGGATGGTTCCGCATCAAGCGAATATCCGTATCATGCGGGGCACAGCCAAAAAGCTCGGGTTGCCTATGGAAAAAATGATTGTCACGGTAGATCAGCACGGCAATACATCTGCAGCATCCATTCCGTTGGCGCTGGATGTCGGCATGCGCGACGGACGTATCAAGCCTGGGCAAACCGTGATGATGGAAGGCGTTGGTGGTGGTTTCACTTGGGGTGCGGTGCTCGCACGGATGTAATTAGTCGATTATCGATAACAAGCATGAAAAAATTTGCATTCGTATTCCCGGGTCAGGGTTCTCAAAGTATTGGGATGTTAAATGGTTTTGCCGGTAACACAGTTGTGCAGCAAACTATCGCAGAAGCATCAGAGGCATTGCAATTTGACCTTGCCGGATTAATTGAAGAAGGTCCGAAAGAAGACCTCGACTTGACAACGAATACCCAGCCGATAATGTTGGCTGCTGCTGTAGCGTTTTATCGGGCATGGATTGCAGTCGGTGGTGCGATACCATCACTTGTTGCAGGCCACAGTCTTGGTGAATATTCCGCCTTAGTTGTTTCTGGCGTCATACCGTTTCATGATGCTGTGCGTTTAGTGCGTTTTCGTGCGCAGGCAATGCAAGAAGCTGTGCCAGTTGGCAAAGGCGGTATGGCTGCGATCCTCGGTTTGTCAGACGATGCAGTGCTTGAGATATGCGCAGCGTCCGCACAAGGCGAGGTTGTGGAGGCGGTTAATTTTAATGCGCCGGCACAAGTGGTAATTGCAGGTCACATAAATGCCATCGCGCGCGCTTGTGACGCAGCCAAGGCAAGAGGTGCAAAGCGTGCATTACTACTTTCCGTATCTGCTCCATTCCATTCTTCTTTATTAAAGCCGGCATCAGACCGTTTGCGTGATTTTATGGCAGGCATGACTTTTTCTACGCCGCAGATCGCTATGATCAATAACGTCGATGTAGCAATCGAAAACGATCCATCGAAAATCAAGGACGCTTTGGTGCGACAGGCTGCTAATCCGGTTAGGTGGGTAGAGACAATACAAAAAATTGCAGCAGAAAGTGTTACCCATGTCGTAGAATGCGGGCCGGGTAAGGTATTGACCGGGCTGACGAAGCGCATCAATCCTGATTTGGGGGCAGACGCACTCTTTGATCAGGCATCACTGGATAAACTTTTGGAGTTAATGAAGTGACGGTGCACAATTTAAATAATCAAGTGGCACTGGTTACCGGTGCTTCCCGTGGCATTGGCCGTGCGATTGCACTAGAATTTGCCAAGCATGGAGCGATAGTCATCGGTACTGCAACTTCTGAAGCTGGGGCCGGTGTAATTACCGATTATCTCGATGGATTTGGCGGCAAGGGCATGGTACTTGAGGTGACCGACGTAGCGGGGTGCGGTGCACTGGTTGATTACATTCAGAAAAATTACGATGGATTGTCGATTCTGGTTAACAATGCCGGCATTACGCAAGATCAGCTTGCTTTGCGCATGAAAGAAGAAGAGTGGGATGCTGTCATCGCGACTAATCTGACAGCAGTGGCACGCCTTTCCCGTGCGGTGCTGCGTGGCATGATGAAGACGAAAAGCGGGCGCATCATCAATATTACTTCGGTGGTGGGATCGACAGGCAACCCGGGGCAAATGAACTATGCGGCGGCAAAAGCCGGAGTGGCAGGGATGAGTCGAGCACTGGCGCGGGAAATTGGCAGTCGCAATATCACTGTCAATTGCATTGCACCCGGCTTCATCGACACGGATATGACAAAATCGCTGAACGATCAGCAAATAGCGGCATTATTAAGCCAGATCCCATTAAACCGCTTTGGCATGCCTGAAGATATCGCTGCTGCTGCAGTATTCCTTGCCTCACCTCAATCAAACTATATCACCGGCACGACCTTGCATGTTAATGGCGGGATGTATATGGGATGATGTCTCACTGATGGACATTATTAGTTTTAAACTAAATTTAAACGAAGAAACTGAAATTTATTTTTTGCGTCGCAAACCTGATAAAATGCGCGCACTTTCCGTAACCAATACACTGGAGGCAATACATGTCTGATATTGAACAACGCGTAAAAAAAATCGTTGCAGAGCAACTGGGCGTCGCCGAAGCTGACATTAAAATCGAATCATCGTTTGTTGATGATTTGGGTGCGGATTCACTCGATACAGTTGAACTCGTTATGGCATTGGAAGATGAGTTTGAGATGGAAATTCCGGATGAGCAAGCTGAGAAAATCACCACGGTGCAACAGGCGATTGATTACGCCAAAGCACACGTTAAGGCTGCTTGAATTACTTTGATTGACTTCTGGAGAACTGTTTGAGCCGCTCACGTGAACGTCGTGTCGTCGTAACTGGTCTCGGTTGTGTTTCACCTATTGGCAACACGGTTGCCGATACATGGAGCGCGGCGATTTCAGGTAAATCTGGTATTGCGACAATTACCAAGTTTGATGCTAAATCTTTTTCGACGCATTTTGCAGGAGAGGTGAAGGGCTTCAATATTGAGGAATATATTCCCGCCAAGGAAGCGCGCCACATGGATGCTTTTATCCATTTTGGCGTGGCAGCCGGAATGCAGGCAATGCAAGATAGCGGGCTGGTTGTAACCGAGACTAATGCCGAGCGGATTGGCGTCATAATAGGATCCGGTATCGGTGGTTTGCCAATGATTGAACAGACGCACACGGAATATGTCGCACGTGGATCGCGTCGGATATCACCGTTTTTTGTGCCTGCGTCCATCATCAATATGATTTCCGGTCACTTGTCGATCAAGTATGGACTAAAAGGCCCTAACCTTGCCATGGTTAGTGCGTGTACTACTGGTTTACACAGTATTGGTACAGCTGGGCGCATAATCGAATATGGCGATGCTGATGTGATGATTGCCGGGGGTGCAGAGTCTACTATATCTCCGCTCGGGCTTGGTGGGTTTGCTTCTGCCCGTGCACTTTCCTCGCGTAACGAAGATCCCCAGACAGCATCTCGACCTTGGGATACCGATCGTGACGGATTTGTGCTTGGAGAAGGGGCTGGTGTGATGGTTCTGGAAGAGTATGCGCATGCAAAAGCGCGAGGTGCCAGGATATATGCAGAACTCGTCGGTTTTGGCATGAGTGGCGATGCCTACCACGTTACCGCGCCAAATATGGATGGTCCGCGTCGCAGTATGGTGAATGCTTTGAAAAACGCGGGGATTAATGTCGATGAAGTGCAATACCTTAATGCGCACGGCACATCAACGCCCATTGGTGACAAGAATGAAACTGATGCGGTCAAGGCTGCATTTGGTCACCATGCCAAGAACTTGATCGTGAATTCAACCAAGTCAATGACTGGTCACTTACTGGGCGGTGCCGGTGGATTGGAATCTGTCTTTACTGTGTTGGCTTTGTATAACCAGGTATCACCGCCGACAATCAATATTTTTAACCAGGACCCTGAGTGTGATCTGGATTATTGTGCCAACACAGCACGAGATATACCTATTCAGTACGCAGTCAAAAACAACTTTGGCTTTGGCGGCACGAACGGTACACTTATTTTCGGAAAAATTTAATTAATACTGTCCGTTCCTGTGAAGGGACGGACACTCTGTTCTTTCAATCATGTCCATAGCGGTCACTACCGTTGTGCGTCCCTCTCGATTGTTGCTGGTCATGGTGACCGCAGCTTGGCTATGCATAATTCTGATCGCAGGTCTGGTAGAGTGTAACTATTTGAATATTTTGTCATCGTGGGAGCGTCTATTCATTGCGATAATATATTTTGTGGTAGCAAGCTTATGTTGGAGTCTCTTTTTTTTTGCGCAACGATATTATTTGATCACAATATCTTCTGCCGGGCAGATACGGTTATTGGAATTGGGCACATCGGCCAATAATGGGTGGGGCGTATTAGATAACGACAACAGCGGTAAGTTTATTGTCAATTTACTGGAAGATTCGACTTTATGGCCAAAATTGTTATTGTTGCGCCTGCGTTCTGATAGTGGACACCTTACTATTTTACCTATATTGCCAGATAGTGTTTCACTTCAGTCATTTAGATCATTGTCGGTAGCTTTGCGATGGATCGCTGCGCGGGTAAAACGAGATAATAATCAAATTTGATGAGGCTTTCAATCTCAAGAGTTGAACTTAATGCATTGCATGTAGTCAATAGTTTTAAGCCGCGTGCATGTTGCGAAATACAAGGGAATAAGGATTGACAACAGAACGCGACATTGATAGACGACTTGTCGAGCGTGTTCAGCATGGCGACAAAAAGGCGTTTGGGCTATTGTTTTCCAAGTACCAGCGAAAGCTGATGCGGCTTGTGTCCCGACTCGTTCATGATCAGGCAGAAGCAGAAGATGTGGTACAAGAAGCTTTTATTAAGGCTTATCGTGCGTTGCCACAATTTCGTGGAGACTCAGCTTTTTATACATGGTTATATCGGATTGGAATCAACACGGCAAAAAATTACTTGGTAACGCAAGGACGGCGCGCACCAACTTCGACCGACGCAGACGTAGAAGAAGCGGAAACTTTTGACGATGGGGATCGACTAAGGGATATCAATACACCAGAATCCATGCTCGCTACCAAGCAAATTGCGCAGACAGTGAATCTGGCGATGGAATCCCTTCCTGAAGAGTTGCGTACAGCGATTAGTCTGCGCGAAATTGAGGGTTTAAGTTACGACGAAATTGCGGATGTAATGGAGTGTCCGATCGGTACGGTACGCAGCAGAATATTTCGTGCCAGGGAAGCGATAGCAGAAAAATTAAGACCACTGTTGGACACAGCATATGACAAACGCTGGTAAAACGGGATTAACCATTTGAGATTAAGGGGTTAACCAAGCTGCGGCAAGGTAATTTATGAATATGAAAAAAATGACCCAAGAACACATTTCGGCTTTTGTCGATTCTGAATTGGCAGATCAGGAATTCGCTGCTGTGTTAGCTGCTCTTCGCGTTCCAGAACAGCGCGAAGTTTGGGATGTTTACCATCGCATTGGCGATGTATTGCGCTCGGAGGATCTGGCATACGAGATGCGGCCTCAGGCACAACAGCGGATGGCAGCTTTACTGGATGCGGAGCCGATTGTATTTTCTCTTGTACAAACGGGCAATCGAGCTAATAAGCTGCGCCCTGATTTTGAACAGTTGGCTGCGGAACAGAGTGGGCCGGCATCATTGAGGATTGGGAAGTATTTTTTTAGACCCGGGCTTGCAGTTGCAGCAGCAGCGGTTGCGTTTTTTGCTGCACCCCCACTCATGGTTGCATTCAATGGCTGGGGTACTGATGTTTCTCGTTTTGCATCATCTGGTTCGCCTGTGATGGCAGCGGTTGAACAAGGTAATATCAAACTTAAGGTGGAAGCTGGGACCAAAGACAGTGTTGCGTATGCGACTGATACGAGCTCTTCCAATGTGATGTTGCACGATTCCAATGTAGACGAATATCTTTTTGCACATCAACGTTTTTCTCGTTCAGGCTACAGTAATGCACAGTATGCAAGACCGGCGTCTTTTCCAACAGAAATACAAAGTAATTAATTTATGCGCATAGCGTTGATTGGAATGAGGCTTGTCTTTCTTTTTTTTATTTTTGGTGCATTTTCTGCGCGAGCAGGCAACAGTAGTTCTTCAGGAAATCTTTCTGAGCAGACAATGTTCAAGAAGATGAGAGTATCTGCGCAAAAATATAATTATTCCGGCACATTCGTGTATCAACAGGCTAATCAAATGCGCACATCACGCATTACGCATTTGCTGGAGGGAGAGAATGAGATTGAAAAACTTGAGATACTCGACGGTAATCTGCGTGAATACATACGTCATAACGAGGAAGTAACTTCTTACATCCCGGAAGAAAAAACACTTCTGATTGAAAAGCGTGTAACTCAAGACGTTTTTCCTGCAATATTTTCCGCTAGCCTGGATGATGTTTCTGTTTATTACCATTTCAGGAAGAGTAGTGATGGTCGAGTGGCGGGATTTTTTTGTCAGTCCATTTTGCTGGAGCCGAAAGATGATTTGCGTTATGGCTACAGGCTTTGTGTTGAAAAATCCACAGGCTTGTTGTTACGCGCGCAAACACTGGATAAGGATAATGCAGTAATCGAGCAAATCTTTTTTACCCAGATTGAAATTGGTAAAATTGATCGCAACCGTGTTAAATCCGGTTTTGGAAACGTTTCAGGCTGGCGCTTAGAAAGTGCTGCCATGAAACTCGTCAGTATTCATGACTGGGACGTTAAATGGGTGCCGCCCGGGTTCAAGAAGATTCGTGAAATGAAACGCCTGGTTTCGGATAATTCTGCTTCTGCTGCCGAGCATGCTAACAAGCCGGTTGTAGCAAGGCGCGAGATTGAACAAATTGTGTTTTCCGATGGTCTTGCTGCGATTTCAGTATTTATCGAACCTAGTACGCAAAGTCGCACAGATGGTGTGCGTCAACAGGGTGCTATGAGCATTCTAGGTAAGCGGCAAGGCGATTTTTGGCTTACCATCGTCGGTGAAGTGCCTCCAAAATCGATTATGCAACTAGCTAACTCCATTGAATACAACCCCAAATAACCATATGAAAATATCTATTTCCATTAGCAGAACACTTTTTGTGATCATGTTGAGTGTGGTGAGCGTACTTTTTTCTCCTGTAATACCTGGCTTTGGTGGTAGCGCGATTGCGGCTTCTGCTGCACCTGCTGGTTTGCCAGATTTTGCCGCGTTGGTGGAAAGAACTGGCCCAGCAGTAGTCAATATACGTACAACGGAAAAAATGAAGGCAGAACCTGCTACGCGCAGTAATGATGAGCAGGAGATGCAGGATTTTTTTCGCCGCTATTTTGGCATTCCGATTCCGCAGCAGCCTGATCGTACCCCGCGTAGCAATAAGCAGGCTCCGCAGCAAGACGAGGAAGTGCCGCGTGGGGTTGGTTCAGGGTTCATCCTGTCGGCAGATGGTTATGTAATGACCAATGCGCATGTGGTTGATGGTGCGGATGAAGTTTATGTCAAATTAACTGACAAGCGGGAGTTCAAGGCGAAAATCATTGGCGTCGACAAGCGCACCGATGTTGCTTTGGTCAAGATTGAGGGAAGCAATCTGCCACGCTTGACAATTGGCGACTCCGACAATATCCGGGTGGGTGAATGGGTTATTGCAATCGGCTCCCCTTTCGATCTGGACAATACAGTGACTGCCGGCATCATTTCTGCCAAAGCGCGTGAGACTGGGGATTATTTACCTTTGATACAGACTGATGTGGCAGTCAACCCAGGTAATTCGGGTGGTCCTTTGATCAATATGCGTGGCGAGGTAATTGGTATCAACTCTCAAATCTACAGCCGCTCCGGTGGTTACATGGGTATCTCGTTTGCTATTCCGATTGACGAGGCGATTCGCGTTTCCGAACAATTGAAATCATCAGGCAAAGTTACCCGTGGCCGTATCGGGGTGCAGATTGGTGAAGTTACCAAGGATGTCGCAGAATCGCTTGGCATGTCCAAGGCGCAAGGCGCGTTGGTGCAACATGTCGAACCAGGCAGTCCGGCAGAAAAAGGGGGGCTGCAGGCTGGTGATATTATTCTTAAATTTAACGGTATTGCCATTGAACGGCTTTCTGATTTACCGCGCCTGGTTGGTAATACCAAGCCCGGCACTCGTACTTTATTGACGATCTGGCGCAAGGGCGCTAGTCGCGAACTGGCTCTGGTGATCACGGAAATGGAATCCGAGAAAGTTGCTCAAAAAGAGGTTAAGAAAGCTAAACTTGATGCTGTGGCAAACGCTTTGGGCTTAGTAGTCAGCGACCTGACAGCTGTGCAAAAGAAAGAACTCAAAATCAGCTACGGCGTAATGGTTGATTTTGCCGAAGGGTCAGCCGCACGAGCCGGGTTACGAGCAGGCGACCTAATTTTGCAATTTAATAATACCGATGTTAAAGATACAAAAGAATTCAACGTATTAGTGGCCAAATTTGAACAGAAAAAAATGGTAGTACTGCTGGTGCGTCGTGGGGATTCTTCGCAGTTCGTCCCGTTAAAGCCAAACAGCCATTAAATCCGTTGCCATTTGAAAAGGCTGCGAGCTAAATTCCGCTTGCAGCCTTTTGTTTTAATACTTACTTTGTGCAGGCTATGATTAAGTTCACGTTTTACTCGCGACTGTATTGCCATTTGTGCGATGACATGTTGCAAGCACTGGAATCGTTGCGTGCGCTAGCTTCATTTGAAGTGGAAGTTCTGGATGTTGATAGGGATGAGGCCCTGTTGGCGCAGTACGACGAACTGGTGCCGGTGCTGGTTGGATGTCGCGACGATTCGTTCGCGCAGCAGTTATGTCACTATCATCTGGATGTGGAGAAAGTAAGTGCATTTTTGGTGATGCAGCCCGATCACGTATTACCTTTATAATTACAGCGCCCTTGGAACCCACGCCAATAAATGTACTGCCGTAAGTATTTTTTAAAATGCGACAATCACTTGCGGTAAGTTCTGTTTTTTCATATACTCCCACATAAATGGCTATGTTCGCATTACACATTGTTGCGTAAACAATTCTGGGTAAAAGCTGAATATTTTATTTAACCCTATGGCAACGCTTAATGCGAATAGAGCCATATAAGTTATATTTTTTTTAGAGAGCCATCACGGATCTGAAAAAATCATTTTCGTGATGCGCCGACATTCCTTATTGGTTGGGGAGATTTTTCTGTCTGATTTTTGCGACTTGGTTTTTGGGCTGGGGCAAGTCTATGTCGATGGCCCCGATTACATGGAGATGCCACCCTAAAATCCGGTAAAATGCCGGCTTCGAATAACCTTTAGCAATAAGGCGCTCGCCGGCGAGATTGCTCGGCTTGAAGCGCTTTTTTTGTAACCGCGTTTGGCTCAATGAATAATATCCGCAATTTTTCCATAATCGCTCACATCGACCACGGCAAATCGACGCTGGCTGATCGCATCATCCAGCTCTGCGGCGGCTTGTCGGATCGCGAGATGGAGGCGCAAGTTCTTGACTCCATGGATATTGAGCGTGAGCGTGGCATCACGATCAAGGCGCAAACCGCGGCGTTGAGTTATACGGCCCGCGACGGTCAAATTTACAATCTGAACCTGATTGATACTCCCGGTCACGTCGATTTCAGTTACGAGGTCAGTCGTTCGTTGTCCGCTTGCGAGGGCGCGTTGCTGGTAGTGGATGCCTCGCAAGGGGTGGAGGCGCAAACCGTTGCCAACTGTTACACCGCAATTGAGTTGGGAGTGGAAGTGGTGCCGGTATTGAACAAGATTGATTTGCCATCGGCAGACCCGGAAAACGCGATTGCGGAAATCGAAGAAGTTATTGGTATTGATGCTGCCGATGCAGTCCATTGCTCCGCCAAAACCGGCCTTGGCGTGCAGGATGTGCTGGAGTCGATGATTCGCAGGGTGCCGCCGCCGCAAGGCGACCCGACGGCGCCGTTGCAAGCCCTGATCGTCGATTCATGGTTTGATAATTATGTCGGTGTAGTGATGTTGGTACGCGTAAAAAACGGCACCCTTCATCCCAAGGATAAGATTCTGTTCATGGCGACCGGAGCGCAACATCTGGTCGAAAGCGTGGGGGTGTTTACGCCCAAATCCGTGTCCAGAACTAGCTTGTCGGCAGGGCAGGTAGGTTTCATTATCGCTGGCATCAAGGAATTGAAATCGGCCAAGGTGGGCGACACGATAACCTTGCTCAATAAGCCTGCGGCAGAAGCGCTGCCTGGGTTTAAGGAAATCCAGCCGCAAGTCTTTGCCGGCCTGTTTCCGGTCGAGTCGAATCAGTATGATGCTTTGCGCGATTCGCTTGAGAAACTGAAACTGAATGATGCGGCGCTGCAATATCAGCCGGAAGTGTCGCAGGCGCTCGGTTTCGGTTTCCGCTGCGGTTTCTTGGGCTTGTTGCACATGGAAATCGTGCAGGAGCGACTGGAGCGCGAGTTCGATATGGACTTGATTACCACCGCACCTACTGTGATTTATGAGGTTGTGTTGCGCGATGGCGCCATCTTGATGGTCGATAATCCATCCAAGATGCCAGAACCTTCGAAAATCGAAGAGATTCGCGAACCCATCGTTACCGTCAACCTCTACATGCCACAGGAATATGTCGGTTCGGTGATTACGTTGTGTACTCAGAAGCGCGGTATTCAGATCGACATGAATTACCATGGTAAGCAAGTTCAATTGACCTACGAAATACCGATGGCGGAAATCGTGCTGGATTTTTTTGACCGCCTAAAATCGACTTCACGCGGTTACGCATCAATGGATTACGTGTTCAAGGAATACCGCACTGCGGATGTTGTCAAGGTGGATATGTTGATCAATAGCGAGAAAGTCGATGCGCTAGCGATCATCGTGCACCGTGCCAACAGCCTGTATCGCGGCCGAGCAGTGGCTGCGAAAATGCGCGAACTGATTCCACGCCAAATGTTTGACGTCGCAATCCAGGCTGCTATCGGCGCCAACATCATTTCACGTGAAAACGTCAAAGCTTTGCGCAAGAATGTGCTGGCCAAGTGTTACGGCGGCGATATCAGCCGCAAGCGCAAGTTGCTGGAAAAACAGAAAGCCGGTAAAAAACGCATGAAACAAGTCGGCTCGGTGGAGATTCCGCAAGAAGCGTTCCTAGCTATTTTACAAGTGGATGACAAATGAACCTGCAAGCTATTTTAGGAAATTTCGCATTAATTCTCTTTATCCTGACTATTGTTACCGGGGTGATTTGGTTTCTTGACAAGTTCTATTTGTCAAAACAACGACGTGCTGTTGCAGATGCTGCTTTGGCCGAATTTGATGTGCGCAATGCCAAGTTGCAGGTCGATGGCATCAAACTCGATGCCAGTGGACGTGCAGCAATGGAAGCCAACATTCTCAGGCAACCCACCTGGATTGAATATTCCGGGAGCTTTTTTCCTGTCATCGCGATGGTTTTTTTTCTGCGCTCATTTTTGTATGAGCCGTTCAAGATCCCGTCAAGCTCGATGGTTCCAACCCTGCTGGTCGGCGATTTGATTCTGGTAAATAAATTCACTTACGGGATTCGTTTGCCGATTATTAACAAAAAAATCATCGACATCAATAATCCGCAGCGTGGCGATGTGATGGTGTTCAAATACCCGAAGGATATGGCGCTGGATTACATCAAGCGGGTGGTTGGCATTCCTGGCGATAGAATAGTGTACAAGAACAAGCGTTTAACGATAAATGGTGAAATAGTCAGTTACCAGCCACTGCCGGATTATCTTGACGAAGAATATTTGCGCTATTCCAAGCACTATACGGAGAATTTGACCGGGGTTACGCACCAGATCCTCAATGACGAGCGAGCACCATCATTCGTGCAAAATCCCGATGCTTTTCCACAATATGAATTGTGTACTTATAATATCGAAGGATTTGCTTGTACCGTGCCGAAAGGGCATTACTTCATGATGGGAGATAACCGCGACAATAGTTTGGATAGCCGCTACTGGGGGTTTGTACCGGAGCAGAATATAGTCGGAAAAGCATTCTTCGTCTGGATGAATCTGGGCGATATCAAACGTATCGGCAGTTTTCATTAAGTCAAAACGAGGGAGCGGATTTATGCGCACAGCAATAAAAACCAGGCAACACGGGCTTACTCTGGTGGGGTTGATTTTTATATTGGCGATTGTTGCCGTGATCGCTTTATTGGCAATGAAAGTGGTGCCCACTGCGATTGAATATAGTGCAATCCGCAAGGCTATCTTGTCGGCAAAAAATAGTGGCACGACCGGGGCTGAAATCCGGGCTGCTTTTGACCGGCAGGCAAATGCCGGCTATATCGATGCGATTGACGGCAAGGATCTGGACATCACTAATGTTGATGGTGAGACGACAGTAAGCTTTGCTTACCAGAAAAAGATTCCTCTGTTTGGCCCTGCGAGCCTGTTACTTGAATATGCCGGCACCACTGCCAAAACTTCTGCAACCAAAGCGATGAATTGAGATAGATATAATTACGGATCAAAATGGATTTGACGTTATTACAGAATCGAATGGGTTACACGTTCAAGGATATCGCCTTGATGGAACAGGCCTTGACGCATCGCAGCCACAGTAGCTTGCATAATGAGCGCGTCGAATTCTTGGGGGACTCGATTCTGAATTGTGTGGTCGCTTCATTATTGTATAAGCGCTACCCCAACATTAATGAAGGCGATTTGTCACGTGTGCGTGCCAACCTTGTCAAGCAACAGGCATTGTTCGAGATAGCACAGAGCCTGAGTTTGTCGCATTTTCTCCGCCTGGGCGAAGGAGAATTGAAATCCGGCGGCTTCCGGCGACCATCCATATTGGCCGATACGCTGGAAGCACTGTTCGGCGCTATTTATCTGGATGCCGGTTTTGACATTGCGCACGATGTGATCTGTGCGCTATACAATCCAATTCTGGATTCGGTCAATCTGACTACCTTGGGTAAAGATGCCAAAACGCTGTTGCAAGAATTTCTGCAGGGCAAAAAAATAGCGTTGCCGCAATACAATGTAGTAGCCACGCATGGGGCTGCACACAACCAGGAATTCGAGATTGAATGCCTGGTTCCCAAACTTGATATCCAGGTATTCGGTACTGGTGGCAATCGGCGCGCAGGGGAGCAGGAAGCGGCGAAATTGGCCCTGAAGGCGGCGAAAAATATAATACTAAAGCCAACTTCGCGCAAGACTAAGCCGTGTGCCTCACAATTGAAGCTGGCCGGTATAGCAACGCTCCAGTCTGACGCACCATTAAATTCGACTGTCGAGAGCACAGAAAGAAACACAGAGCACTCCGTAGTCGATAGCACCAAAATAATATAATGCCATTATGTTCGAATCTATCTGAACCTCATCATTCATTACCGCAACCGATACTCAAATACGCATGACAGAATCCGTAACTACCGAAGCTTCCGCAACTCCTCCAACCCCCGCTCATTTTCGCTGTGGGTACATCGCCATTGTCGGTCGCCCCAATGTCGGGAAGTCGACTTTGATGAATGCCTTGATTGGCGCCAAAGTCAGCATTACGTCGCGCAAGGCGCAAACCACGCGACATCGTATTACCGGTATCCAGACGGTTGAGGATGCGCAATTCGTATATGTTGACACGCCCGGCTTCCAGACGCGCCATTCGAATGCATTGAACAAGACGCTTAATCGCACGGTCACTGGTACGTTGGGTGCTTCCGACGTGATCCTGTTTATCATTGAAGCTGGTACATTTGGCCCTGCGGATAGTCAAGTGCTGGCGTTAATTCCCAAAGATGTGCCCTGTATCCTGGTTATCAATAAATCGGACCGCATCAAGGACAAGGCAGTGCTGCTGCCGTTTGCACAGAAAATTGCGGCGATGCACGATTTTTCTGCGGTAGTGCCGGTGTCAGCCAAACTGCGCTTTCAGCTCGATAATCTGCAAGGCGAGACCAAGCGCTTCCTGCCGGAAAACATGCCGGTGTTCGGTGCCGACGATATAACTGACCGTAGTGAAAAATTCCTTGCAGCCGAGATCGTGCGGGAAAAATTGTTCCGGTTTGTCGGCGATGAGCTGCCGTATACCAGCACAGTGTTGATTGAAAAATTCGAGCAGGAAGGCGATCTGCGACGCATTTTTGCTGCCATTCTGGTGGAACGCGACACGCACAAATCGATGATCATTGGTCAAAAAGGTGCGCGGCTGAAAGATATTTCAACCCAGTCTCGGCTCGATATGGAAAAGCTCTTTGGCGGCCCGGTCTATCTCGAAATCTGGGTCAAGGTAAAATCCGGCTGGGCCGATAACGAAGCCGGATTGCGCGCCTACGGTTACGAGTAAGGCCGGGAATCCGATGGATGTGTCTGGCGTCAATGCCACGCAGCTGTCCGAGGCTACAACATCCGTGCTGCAGCCAAACCGTGTTCACGACAGCATTTCTGAGGCAGGTAAGGTAGTCATTAAGCGCGGCCTACGGGTCAAGCGCGCTGCCAGTCCCGCTAGTGCAGTTGTAGAACAGTCGCCCAAGCGGCTCCAATCGTTGGAAAAAAATCATCGCATCTTGGTGCAGCCCGGTTTTGTGTTGCACAGTTATCCGTACAAGGAAACTAGCCTCATCATCGATTTTTTTTCGCGTGATCATGGTCGTGTGGCGCTGGTTGCCAAAGGCGCCAAGCGTCCGCATTCCGCCCTGCGTGGCGTGCTGCAAACGTTTCAGCCGTTATCGGTGGGCTGGAGCGGCAAGGCGGAAATCCGCACATTGATTGGAGTTGAATGGGTCGGCGGCTTGCTGCCGCTGGAGAAATCCGCGCTGCTGTGCGGCTTTTATCTGAATGAATTACTGGTCAAGTTGCTGGCCCGCGATGATCCGCATCCGACTTTGTTTAATCACTACGTTTCGACGCTGAATCAATTGGCGCATGGGGAAGCAGCACCCATCGTATTACGCCGCTTCGAGCGTGTGTTGCTGAAAGAAACCGGGGTAGCGGTGGATTTGACGCTGTGCACTACAACGCGAAGTGTCGTAACAGCGGATGCAATATATGTTGTTGACCCGGAGCGCGGGGTGCGCCTGGCGCGGCCCGGCGATCCCTGGCCGCAGGTTAGAGGACAGACTTTGCTGGATATGGAATGCGGGAATTATGCTGATGCAACTACCCTTGTCCAGAGTAAGCTCATGATGCGCGCTCTGCTGGCACATCATTTGGGCGGCACACCGCTGAACACACGTCAAATTCTGATAGATTTAATGCAGTTATAAGTCAACCATAGTCGGCACTCCCATGAGCTTTTTGCAACCGAGCAGTCAAATCATCGATTTAGGCGTCAATATCGATCACGTCGCAACCTTGCGCAATGCGCGCGGCACCATTTATCCTGATCCCATACGTGCTGCATTATGGGCAGAAGAGGCTGGCGCTGATTCCATTACCCTGCATTTGCGTGAGGATCGACGGCACATCAAAGATGCCGACGTGATAGCGATCCGGCCGCTACTGCTGACGCGTATGAATCTTGAATCCGCAGTCACTTCCCAGATGATTGATTTCGCCTGTCGCATCAAGCCGCAGGACGTTTGTCTGGTACCCGAGCGGCGCGCCGAAGTGACTACCGAAGGTGGGCTTGATGTGGTGCGTTACTTCACACAGATCAAAGCTGCAATACTCCAGTTGCAGGCGGAAAATATTCGTGTGAGCCTGTTCATCGATCCTGACCCGGAACAGATTGCAGCGGCCGCGCAAGTCGGCGCGCCAGTGATTGAACTGCACACCGGTCGCTACGCCGACGCGCACACGCAAGAAGAGCAGATTAAAGAATTGGCACGGGTAAAGGAAGGCGTGCTGGATGGCAGCAGGCGCGGCATGCAAGTCAATGCCGGTCACGGCCTGCATTACACCAATGTGCAAGCGATCGCTGCCATTACCGGAATTGCCGAGCTGAACATCGGTCATGCTATCGTGGCCCATGCGGTATTCGTCGGCTGGAAAGCAGCGGTGGGCGAAATGAAGGCAATCATGGCGCAAGCGCGTCTGGCTGCACTGCAAGTGTGCGAGTAGGTGCAATAACGGATGGGTCAAAAATGATTTTCGGAATCGGCACCGACATCATCCGCATCCAGCGGATCGAGGCTGCACTGGAGCGCAATGGCGAGCGCTTTGCGGAAAAAATTCTCGGTCCGCTGGAGCTGGAAAAATATCATCAGCGTAAACAGCAATTCACTGCGCGTGGCATTCGTTTCCTGGCTACCCGTTTTGCGGCCAAGGAAGCGTTTTCCAAGGCAGTCGGCCTCGGCATGTGCACACCTATGACTTGGCGTGCGATGCAGACGCTCAATGCACCGAGCGGCAAGCCCGTCGTTGTCGTCAGCGGTGCGCTCAAGGAATTCATGGACAGCAACCGGTTGGCGGCCCAAGTCTCGATTACCGACGAGACTGATTATGCGGTCGCCTTCGTGGTGGTAGAAAAAACGTAAAAATAAACGCACAAAAAACGTAGGAAAAACATGAGAACAATTCGTAAGGCAGATTTCATCGCATCTTCCTTGGCCGCTACTTTTGGCCCCATCATGCTCGATGTCGTCGGCACTACGCTGGCAGCCGATGACATCCGCCGCATCCGGCATCCGCAGACTGGCGGTGTCATATTGTTCGCGCGCAATTACATCAACCGTAAGCAATTGACCGCATTGACTGCAGCGATCCATGCGGCCCGCCCAGGCTTATTGATTGCGGTCGATCACGAAGGCGGACGCGTGCAGCGTTTCAAGACCGGTGGCTTTACAAAGTTGCCGGCGATGCGGACTTTAGGCGCTTTGTGGGAGCGTGATGTTTTGCAGGCCACCAATGTTGCTACTGCGGTGGGCTATATTCTTGCTACTGAGCTGCGCGCTTGCGGCGTCGACATGTCCTTCACCCCAGTGCTGGATCTGGACCATGGCGCATCCAGCGTGATCGGCGACCGTGCCTTCCATCACGATGCGCGGGTGGTCACGTTGCTGGCGAAGAGCCTGAATCATGGCCTGCTGCTCGCTGGCATGGCCAATTGCGGCAAGCATTTTCCCGGCCACGGCTTTGTCCAGGCCGATTCGCATGTCGCCATTCCGGTTGACGAGCGATCGCTGCAGGCGATTCTGGCGGAAGATGCTGCGCCTTACAATTGGCTCGGCATGAGCTTGTCGGCAGTGATGCCGGCACATGTAATCTATCCCAAGGTGGACAAGCATCCAGCCTGTTTTTCAAAAAAATGGTTGTCGATGCTGCGCAATAAAATGGGTTTCGAAGGCGCTATTTTCAGCGATGATCTGAGCATGGAAGGCGCCAGCGTGGCCGGCAGCGTACTCGACGGCGCCAAGGCAGCGCTGAAAGCAGGTTGCGATGTAGTGCTGATCTGCAATGCGCCCGACAAGGCAGATCAGCTGCTGGCTGGGATCAAGACTGGCACCAGCCTAATAGCGCGTACCGCTGCTGCACGTTCGGCGGCGCGCCTGGCAGCCATGTTGCCGGCTGGGCCGGCGCTGGATTGGCAGAACTTGCAACAGGATGCGCGTTACCAGGCTGCGCTTGTCCTGATGAAATCGCTATAAATGGTATTTATAGAGAGTATATTTTTTACCGCCATGAATTAATGCGGTAGTAGTATTATTTATTGATGTACATGCCTTAGTATTTTTTATTTTCTGGTGCCGTATAAACACTGTTCTTGACTGACACATTACGTATTCATGTCCTCGCGATGACCGAAAATGTTGTTCCACTTCCCCGTGATCTCGTTTTGGAAACAGTTGCCAAACTGCCGCATTTGCCCGGCGTGTATCGCTATTTCGATGCGGAAGATAAGGTGTTGTATGTTGGCAAGGCGCGTGACCTGAAAAAACGTGTTGCTAGTTATTTTCTAAAAAACCTCGCCAGCCCACGCACCGCAATGATGGTCGAGCGCATTGCGCGGCTGGAAACTACGGTGACCCGTAGCGAGGCCGAAGCGCTGATTCTCGAAAACAATCTGATCAAATCGCTGCAGCCGCGCTTCAATATTCTGTTTCGCGACGACAAGTCGTATCCTTATTTGAAGATCAGCGCACAGAATGTGCCGCGGATGGCGTATTACCGGGGTGCGGTCGACAAGAAAAGCCAATATTTCGGACCGTTCCCGAGCGCTTGGGCGGTCAGGGAATCGATGCAAATCCTGCAAAAAGTATTCCAGTTGCGCACTTGTGAAGATAGCGTGTTTGCCAACCGCACCCGGCCTTGCCTGTTGCATCAAATCCACCGTTGCAGCGCGCCTTGCGTAAATATTATTGCGCAGGAGGATTACCTGATAGATGTCGAGAACGCAGCCAAGTTCCTGCGCGGCAGGCAGTCTGAAGTGCTGCAGACGCTGGAAGCAAAAATGCATGCGTTTGCCGCTGAACTCAAGTTTGAGCAGGCCGCGGCAGTACGCAATCAAATGAATGCCTTGTCGCGCGTGTTGCACCAGCAAAGTATGGAGAGTACCGACGATAGCGATATCGATATCATCGCGGTGCTGGTGCAGGGTGGACGCGCCTGTGTCAATCTGGCCATGGTGCGGGGCGGACGTCATCTTGGCGACCGCGCGTATTTCCCGATCCAGGTCGAGAACGCCGCCGTGAGTGCCGGGGAGACGCTGGAAGTTGAGGTTTTAAAGGCATTTCTGGCCCAGCATTACCTCGAAAAATTTATTCCCGGAACGTTGATCCTGAGCATTGAATTTGATGAGCCGGCTTTGATGGTGGCGCTGATGGAGCAATGCGGCCATCGGATCAACCTGTTGTTTCAGCCGCACGGGCAGCGCCATCAATGGCTGGAAATGGCTGCCAAAGGAGCCGAAATATCGCTTGCGCGCTTGCTCTCGGAACAGGGCTCGCAGCAAACGCGCACCCGCATGCTGGTTGATGTGCTGGGCATCGATATTGCCGACATTGATGCGTTGCGCATCGAATGCTTCGATATCAGTCACACGCAAGGCGAAGCGACCCAGGCATCGTGCGTGGTGTTCCAGCATCACGCGATGCAAAATGGCGAATATCGGCGCTACAACATCGCCGACATTACGCCTGGCGACGATTACGCAGCAATGCGTCAGGTATTAAAGCGGCGTTACGAGAAAATTGCCAATGGCGACGGCATAATGCCGGATGTGGTGTTGATTGATGGTGGCAAAGGGCAAGTTGAAATGGCGCGGCAAGTGTTTAGCGAGTTGGGACTCGATATCAGTTTGATAGTCGGCGTTGCCAAAGGAGAGGGCCGTAAAGTCGGACTGGAAACGCTGGTGTTCGTTGACGGCCGTGGGCCGCAGGAACTAGGGCGCGAATCTGCCGCCCTGATGCTGGTGGCGCAAATCAGGGATGAAGCGCATCGTTTTGCCATTACCGGCATGCGAGCCAAACGTGCCAAGACGCGCCAGACTTCGCGCCTGGAAGAAATTGAAGGGATCGGTGCTAAACGGCGCCAAAAACTTCTGATACGATTCGGCGGTCTGCGTGGCGTGGTAGACGCTAGCGTGGATGATCTTGCTTCGGTCGATGGCATTTCGCGACAACTGGCAGAAGAAATATACAAGCAACTGCACTGAATCGGCCGCTGGATTTCCTTATCCGTAATTCGCATATTAAGATAGGAATCAAAAGATAAACTTATGCCACTCAACATTCCTATTTTTCTTACCTGGTTGCGCGTTGCGCTGATTCCACTGGTGGTCGGCGTCTTTTATTTGCCCCACGCAATGTTGTCGCCCGACGCTCAAGGCTTGGCTTCAACGCTCATATTCATCGTGGCTGCCGTGACGGATTGGTTGGACGGTTTTCTGGCTCGCCGCTGGAATCAGACTTCTGCATTTGGCGCCTTTCTGGACCCGGTGGCGGACAAGCTGATGGTAGCGGGTGCATTGCTGATACTGGTGCACCTGAATCGTGTCGACGCAGTGATTGCGTTTATCATTATCGGGCGGGAAATCACTATCTCAGCGTTGCGCGAGTGGATGGCCCAGATCGGTGCTTCCAAATCAGTTGCAGTAAGCTCTCTGGGAAAAATAAAAACCGCGGCACAAATGATTGCCATCCCCATGCTGCTTTATTACGATGACCTGTTTGGTGTAATCGACACGCGCTTGTTTGGCGCCTGGTTGATGGTCGTGGCAGCGGTTCTTACGGTGTGGTCGATGTTTTATTATATGCGCCGCGCGTGGCCGCTCATCAAAGAAAACGCCGGTAAATTACTCTAAGTTCTTGACAAGCAATTTGCGTATTATATAATGTGCGGCTGTTGTGAATGCGGGAGTAGCTCAGTTGGTAGAGCGTAACCTTGCCAAGGTTAAGGTCGAGAGTTCGAGACTCTTCTCCCGCTCCAGTTTTAAAAGTAGCAGTGGAAGCAAGGCAATAAAAAATGCGGGAGTAGCTCAGTTGGTAGAGCGTAACCTTGCCAAGGTTAAGGTCGAGAGTTCGAGACTCTTCTCCCGCTCCAGTTTTAAAAGTAGCAGTGGAAGCAAGGTAATAAAAAATGCGGGAGTAGCTCAGTTGGTAGAGCGTAACCTTGCCAAGGTTAAGGTCGAGAGTTCGAGACTCTTCTCCCGCTCCAGTTTATAAAAGGAAGCTATCAAGCTTCCTTTTTTTATTTTTGCCTGACGTTATCGCGGCTAGCCGGACAAGCATACATTAGCCTGCGAATTGTGCCTTGCACGCTCCATGAAGTAACGGCTCAAGCCGTCTTGACCCACAGGCTGCACCAGCCCTCGGGGCTGATCTGGCCATCCACCAGCTTGCAGGTATTCGACTCGGCAATGAAATTCTGACATCCGCTGCACTTCTGATCGCCTTTTGGTTGAGTCTGGTACTGCACGCTTACCTGTGGCACTTTCGTAGTCGCCATAGGTGCGGCGGAACCGGTGCCGGTAGCTGGTGAGCTGGCCGGCGCCGAACTGCTTGAGTTCATGTCTTTCTTTGAATTACACCCTGAAAGCGCGACCGGCAGCCACAGAGTACAACCAACAGCCAGAGCTCCGCGCAGAACAACTCTGCGCGGCGGGATCTGTTCCAACATTATCGGGGGTTCATTTTTGGGCGATGCTTCCTGGGTCTGGCCGCGTTGTTTTTTTACCGTGTTTTTAAACTGCTTCCAGTTATGTTCAATGATTTTCCAGTTCATATCAAACTCCTTCCGTTTGGGACCTGACAGGCGGAATTGCCGATCGAGCATCCTTTGTTGCAGCCGTCCTCTCGCCACTAGTGAATCTCGCACTGCCGTGTGCAACCGCACACTACCGAGGTGGGCGGTGTGGCGGCCGCCTGGATTGATTTCAATGAAACGCAGCATGCAGAGTATTTTTTTATTTTTTTTGAGATTATCTTGTTCGATTTCAAAATGCCCCGATTGAGAGAAATCAAACAGATTGTAGTCAATTTAGTCCGCATCAATAAAACCTGCAAGGCTGTAAGGCATTGCGCCGTGTAATCGGATCATCTGGGTCGCGTGGCCTAGCCTTCGATGCGTGATGCCAATAAGTGGAAAACGTCATGTTGCATAGGTATGCGGCGCAATGGGTAGCAGGGGTTTAGTTGGGTGCACCGCGACTGCGCCCCGGTATCTGCGTGCCGGCGGATACGCGCCCTGCAAGGGCTGCGTTTATGGGATTCCTACAAAATTTATTTTGCACAAAAGACGTGTATTTTTATAATGCCATTTAAAACAAGCGGATAAGGGTACGTTATTAGATATACCCCGTAGAATAATTATTTCACATGGTGCAGTATCGCCGCCAGTAAAGGTGCGCTGGCGTCGGCGATGCGGTCCAGGCTCTGTTCGCGCAGCTGTCCGAGATCGACGCTGTTGTCCGTTTCCAGTCCTGCCCAGCGCAGCAGGGCGGCGCAGGCGGCGGGGCTGTCGAACAGGCCGTGCAGGTAGGTGCCCATGATTTGGTCGTCGGTTGAACGGGCGCCTTCCGGTCGCGTTTGACCACCAGCGTTGATGACGAAGGCTGGGCGCGCCAATGCTGCACCGTGCGAAATTCCCATATGGATTTCGTAGCCAGCCACCGGAATACATGCTTCGACGTCGCCGAACACGCAGTGACCGGCGGCTTGCGATAAATGCTTGTCTTTGGTTAACAGGGTGTCGATATCGAGCAAGCCTAGTGCTGGTGTGACGCCTGCCACGCCTTCGACACCGTGCGGGTCGGTTACGCTTTGGCCCAGCATCTGGAAGCCGCCGCAGATGCCGATCAGCTTGCCGCCGTAGCGCAAGTGCTTGACCAATGTATCTTGCCAGCCTTGCGCTTTCAACCAGTCGAGATCGGCGCGGGTATTTTTGCTGCCGGGCAAGATGATCAGGTCGGCGGCCGGGATCGCGTGACCGGGGCCGACGAAGATCAGATCGATGTCGGGATGGGCACGCAGCGCATCGAAATCGGTGTGATTGGAAATGCGGGGAAATACCGGTACCACGACGCGGAATTTTCCGCCTGCGGTCTGGCCCGGCTGGATTGCGTCTTCGGCGTCCAGGAATAATCCGTGCAGGTACGGTAAGACCGCCAGCACCGGCTTGCCGGTTTGCTGCTCCAGCCAGTCCAGGCCGGGTTCGAGCAGGCTGATGTCGCCGCGAAAACGGTTGATCACGAAGCCGATGATGCGCGCGCGTTCGCTGTCCGACAGGCAGGCCAGGGTGCCGACAAAATGCGCGAAGACGCCGCCTCGGTCGATGTCGGCCACCAGAATCACCGGGCAATCGACTGCTTCGGCAAAGCCCATGTTGGCGATGTCGCGCTCGCGCAGATTGATTTCGGCCGGGCTGCCCGCGCCTTCGACCAGCACCACTTCATAGCCGGCCAGCAGGCGCTGGTGCGATTCCAGTACCGCTGCCATCGCGATCGTCTTGTACTGGTGATAATCGCTTGCGTTCATGTCGGTGCGCACCAGGCCGTGGATGATGACTTGCGCGCCGGTGTCGCTGGAAGGTTTTAGCAACACCGGGTTCATGTCGGTATGCGGCTCCAACCCTGCGGCCCGCGCCTGCAAGGCCTGGGCGCGGCCAATCTCGCCGCCGTCGGCAGTGACTGCGCTGTTCAGGGCCATGTTCTGCGGTTTGAACGGCACCACTCGCACTTTTTCACGCGCCAGCAGGCGGCACAGTGCTGCCACTACGGTGGATTTGCCAGCGTCGGAGGTGGTGCCTTGCACCATCAAAGTACGATACGGAAAAGGAAAATTTGTTGTGGCTTGATTCGTCATTACTGGATCTTTCGGTGTTGGCGTGCCAGTTCGAGTTTTTCGCATAGTGCCGCCGCGCCGTCGATCATGCGCGGACCGGCGCGGCTGAGCAGGTCGCCGTCGAGTGAAAACAAATTACCGCGCTGCACTGCCGTCATGGTGCTGTAGCGCTGCCACAAAGTGACGCCGCCGCCGCTGGGTTGAGTACGCTGATTGCGTTGGTCGCCGCTGAAAATGGCTTCAGGATTTTCTTGCAGCACCGCTTCAATACTGACATTGGGCGCGGTGACCGTCATGTCGGCAAAGATGTTTTCGCCGCCGCACAGGCGCATCGCGTCGCTCAGGATGTGTTGGCCGTTGAGCGTGTACAAGGGCTTGTCCCAGACTTGGTAAAACATTCGCACTGGCGGCCGGCTGCGGTATTGCGCCTTCAGCTTTGCCAGTTTCTGGCGCAGTTCGGCGGCGGCTGCCTGTGCCGTCTGGTCGGTTCCCAGTAATTGACCGATGCGCAGGATGTTGTCGGCAATGTCATTGAGCTTATGCGGCTCGCTATAAAACAGCGGGATGCCGAGTGTGCGCAATTGCGTGATCTGGCGTTCCGCATTGCCATGCAGCCAGACCACAATTAAGTCTGGCTTGAGTGCAATCACCCGTTCCATGTCGATCTGGCGGTTGTCGCCGACTTGCGGGATGCTTTTGGCGGCTGCTGGAAAATCGCTATAGCTGACAGTGCCGACGATGCGTTCGCCGCCGCCGGCCGCGAATACCATTTCAGTCACGTGCGGGGCTAGCGTCACGACGCGCTGCGCCGGTTTTTGCAGCGTCACTGTCTTGCCGGCGTCGTCCTGCACGCTAATGGCCGCCATTGCCTGGCTTGAAAGCAGGCAAAGTGTAAGGAATAACTGCGTCAGTCGATTTTTCATTGTTGGCCCTGGTCCCGATTCCATTCTGTGAGCGCAGCGCTCAGGCACTGCCATCCATCGTCGTCCGGCGGCAGCCCGAGCCGGATGCCGTGGGCGGCGTTCTCAAACAGGCGCGCCCAGATGCCGCGCCGCGCCATGTGCTGCCAGAATGCTACCGCTCGTGACTGCGGCCACGGCCACCATTGATACAGCGCGCTGTCGTGCGATTGAATGCCATGCCCGGCCAGCAGCGAGTGCAGGCGCGTGCCGGCTAGCAGCAGTTCGGCGCGCATCGCACGTTGCCATGCGCGATCCATCAACGCGGCGCGGCCGATCTGCTGCGCCGGGCCGCTGACCGCCCACGGGCCGAGCATGTCGCCCAGCGCGGTCAATGTTTCCTGCCGGGCGGCGACGAAGCCCAATCGCAGACCTGCTAATCCAAAAAATTTGCCGACCGAGCGCAGCACGATCAAGCCCGGGCGGTCGCTCCATTGCGCGATGCTGTTGTGCGGCGTCATGTCGCCGAAGGCTTCGTCGACTATCAGCCAGCCGCCGCGCAATGCCAGCCGTTTAGCCCAAGCCAGCAAGCGTTCCGGCGCGATAGTGGCACCGGTCGGGTTATTCGGATTGCAGATCACCATCACGTCGCACGCATTCAACACGGCGTCCAGTTCGGCGTAAGGAACTTGCTGCATCTGATGTCCATGCTGCGCCCAGTGGTGCGCATGTTCCGCATACGAAGGCGCTGCCACCACCACTCTGGATGCTCCATTTGACAACCAGCGCAAACGCGGCAAAGTCTGGATCGCCGCCTGCGTGCCGGCCACCGGCAACATCAGCGGCGCGTTGTAATACGCAGCCGCTGCCAGCGCCAATTCGGGATCGTTTTCCGGTAGTCGATGCCAGGCGTCAAGCGTCAATTGCGGCACGGGATACGGATGCGGATTGATGCCGGTCGAGAGGTCGAGCCAATCCTGCAATGGCCGACCAAAGCGGATTGCAGCTTCGCGCAGATTGCCGCCGTGTTCAAGCATGGATTATTGCCTCAATAATTTATCATTAATGGAGTATGCTAATAAAGTATGATATTTGCGCATATATTTTAAGAATAATTAAAAAATACACAGGCGTAGTATGTTTTAAAAATTACTGTTCAAGTCGCAGGTAGAAGCAGTATCCCGAACAGAGCCAGAATGGCAAACCACAATGCTGCTGTTGTCGCTACAAGCTGCCAGGCACGGGAGATATCCGCCGCTACCGCAGCGCGCCCCAAGCCCAACGGCGGGCGATGCTCCAGCTCGCCGTGATACACCGCTGGGCCACCCAGCGCCAGGCCGAGCGCACCGGCACCGCTGGCCATTACCGGCCCGGCGTTCGGGCTGGGCCAGGCCGGCGCTTGCGTGCGCCAGCACTGCCAGGCGCGGCGTTTGTCGGCGAGAGTTTCGCCCAGCACTACATACGACAAGGCCGTCAATCTGGCCGGAATCCAGTTCAGCACATCATCGAAGCGCGCCGCAAAGCAGCCGAATGCAAGCAGGCGGGGCGTGCGGTATCCCCACATCGCGTCCAGCGTATTGGCCAGCCGGAACAGCAGCGCGCCCGGCCCGCCGGCAATGATGAACCAGAATAGGGTGCCGAATACTGCGTCGTTGCCGTTTTCCAGCAGCGATTCCACGGCGGCTTTGGCCAGATCGGTTTCCTGTGCGGCTTGGGTGTCGCGGCTGACGATGCGCGCGGTCAGTAAGCGCGCCTGGGTCAGATCGCCACGCGTCAAGGCTTCGGCAATCGGCAGCGCATGTTCGCGCAGGCTGCGCAAGCCGATGCAGAAATACAGTAGCAGCGCATGCAATAGCAGTCCTGCAATACCGCTATCGGTCAGCCACACCGCCAGCAGCGTGAACGGCATGACCGCCAGCAGCCACGCCAGCGTACCGCGCCAAAAACGGCCGGTGCCACAGTTCAGCCGGCGTTCGATCAAATTCGCCCAGCGCCCGAAACCGACCAGCGGATGCCAGCGTTGCACTTCGCCTAGCAATGTATCGAGTGTGATGCCGGCCACCGCCAGCAGCACCAATATCGGGAAATCCAGTCCGATCAGCATGGACGGTCTTTAAGCGCCAGCGGCAGACCGGCTGCAACCAAAATCACACGTTCGCAACGGGCCGCCACCGCCTGATTCAGGCGTCCCGCTTCGTCGGCGAACCAGCGCGAGACTGCACTGAGCGGCACCCCGCCCATCCCGACTTCATTCGAGACCAGCACGACGTCGCCGGTCACCGTCTCCAATGCGTGCAAAAACAGTGCGCGCTGGACTTCAAAACAGACCGGCGGCGTGATGCGGCCGATTGCGGGGAAATCCTGCTCATCGGCAAACAGCAGATTCGATAACCACAAGGTCAGGCAATCGACCAGCACCAGACGCTCGGGCGTGCTCCATTGCAACAGCGTGTCGCCCAGCGCCAGCGGTTCTTCCACCGTGGCCCAGACGGCAGGGCGCTGCTGGCGATGATGCGCAATGCGTGCGGTCATTTCAGAGTCGCCGGCTTGCGCGGTGGCGAGATATATCACTTCGCGGCCGCTGGCAATCGCCAGGCTTTCGGCGTAGGCGCTCTTGCCGGATCGGGCACCGCCTAAAATCAGGCTGCGGGTCAAATGTTGGTTCATGTCGCTTCCTCACCGGGAATGTAAATTGTCCGTTTGCCGTGCTGTACCGTTTCAATCGGATGCCCCAGGTAGCGGCTCAGAATCGGCGCTTGCATCACTTCGGCCACCGGCCCGGCTTGCCAGAGGCCGTCGCCCATCAATAACAGCGCATGACTGGCGACGCTATGGGCCAGATTCAGGTCGTGGCCGACCATCACTACGGTTTTAGCCTGATCAACGCACAGTCGTGCCAGTAAACCCATCACACTGACTTGATGTGCAAGGTCCAGAGCATTGGCCGGTTCGTCCAGCAACAGCAGGGACGTATCTTGCGCCAGCAGTGCAGCAATCGCGACCCGTTGCCGTTCGCCGCCGGACAGTGTGCGAACATCGCGCGCGGCCAGTTGATCGACTTCCATCGCCTGCAGCGCCTGATGTGCGGCCAGATGGTCGTCTCTGGCTTCCCAATACTGGTCGGCGTGATACGGATGGCGCGCGGTCAGCACGGTTTCGATCACGCTATAGCCGAACGCGTCGCTGCGCGCTTGCGGCAGGAAAGCGCGTGCGCGTGCCAGCGCTTCCAACGTCCAGTCGGAGAGCGCTTTGCCGCCCAGTTCGATATGGCCGCCATCCGGTTGACGCAAGCCGGCCAAAGTGCGCAACAGCGTGCTTTTGCCCGCGCCGTTGCGGCCGATGATGCACCAGCATTGTCCGGCCTCGATTTGCCAGTCCAAGGCATCAATCAACAGGCGCGTGCCGATCTGCAGTTTTAGATTAAAGGTACGCATCATTTGCGTCGGATATGGTGCAGTTGCAACAGGAATACCGGCACCCCGATCATCGCGGTCACCACGCCCACCGGCAATTGCTGCGGCGATAGCACGGTGCGTGCCAGCGTGTCGGCCAGTGCCAGAAAAGTCCCGCCGACCAGCACCGAGGCCGGCATCAACAGCCGATGATCCGGCCCCAGCGCAAAGCGGCAGGCGTGCGGCACGATCAGCCCGACAAAGCCGATACTGCCGGCGCTGGTGACCGCGCTGGCAGTGAGCAGGGCAGAGCACAGGAACAGCCCCTGGCGCAGCAAGCCAACCCGCACCCCCAAGGTTGCCGCCGCCTCCGCATGCAGCGCCATCACATTGATCGACCGCGCCACCCGTTGCGCGAACAACAAGGCTGCGGCCAGCACCAGCCACGGCAGCCAGCGTACCTGGGTGCCCGACAGATCGCCGATCATCCAGAACACCATGCCGCGCAAACGACTGTCCGGCGCAATCGACAACATTAGAGTCACCAGCGCACCGCAACCCGAAGCCAGAATCACGCCGGTTAGCAGCAACAGCGAGGCCCCGCCTTCTGCCGCCAGTCCGCCGCGCAGATCGCGCCGCGCCAGCAGATACAGCAGCAGCGCCACCGTCGTCGCACCGCCGAAGGCCGCCGCATCGATCACCCAGGCCGACGCCATCAGCAACATCGCCGCCAGCGCGCCGACTGCCGCGCCGCCCGAGACGCCCAGTACATACGGGTCGGCCAGCGGATTGCGCAACAAGGCTTGCATCATCACGCCGGCCAGCGCCAGCGCACCGCCGGTAACAAAGGCCGATAGCGCCCGCCCGAGGCGTAATTCGAGCAGGGTCGCGGCCAAGGTGGATGGCGCACCTCGCAGGATTTCGCCCAGGGCCGCAGCCAGATCAGTCACCGGCAAAGCGATCGAACCGACTATGCCGGCCAACAGCAGCGCGCCAGCGGCCAGCAACGCGAGCAACATCAGAGTGACGACGCTACGATGACGCGCTGTGAACGATGCAACAGAATCAGGATTACAAGACACTCTTGTCCTTTGTCAGGGATAAAACGGTTACCAGCAATTAATCTGCGCCAGCCCTCGGGCGCGGGATTTAATCTTGGCCCAATCTACAAAATAAATAAAAACGGGAGTATGCCTAAAAATAATGCACTTTCCGCATATGTTATCTCGATATTATATAAATACAAGGCAGAGTAACAATAAAACTTGAGGCTAACGAGTCAAATTCGTAACGGTTCTTTAGTAACTGATGGTGCGCCTAAAAAATGCAGCAACTAGGGTGCGCCATGCGCACCATGACCGTGCGTGAGTGCATTGGTGCGCAGAGCGCACCCTACTTTTTTGATTGCTATTTCGACTGCGTGGCGAAATTCTTATTTCGGCGCTGTCAACCAGCTATTTTCATACACCATTCTTGCGTGCTGAATAGTTGCGAGCTTCTTGTAAAACACGCCCGTCAAGCCACCCAGCGCCAGCCAAAACACGGCATTCGCAATCGTCGTGGCATGGATAAACGCCTGCGCCAGTTCGGCGGGTGCTGCGCTTGCGTGAACTTGCGGCTGTGGTGCACCAATTAGATGCGGAACAATCAGCAGCAATGTGCCCAACAATTTGAGCTTCCAATTACGCGTAAAAATCAGCAGCGATAATCCGCCTGCCGTCATAACCGCAGTGGCGAGCCACCATAACGACGCGCTTGAATGCCGCTAGGTTAATGAGTCCTGACATCAGAATCAGTGGCAAGGAAAGCCGGTGGAATGCCGGCCATCGTGCGCTGCATTATGCAAGGTTGCCGGCCAGTAAAACGGGCATTACTTTGTCTTTCCAGATAGTTGAGCGGGACCGCGAGCCGACGTTATCGAGCAAACCAGGTATTGAGGACATGTGATACCCCTTCTTAAGGAAAACACCCAAGCCATGACAATAATCAGCGCAGAGATAGAAGACATCTCCATAGCCAATCAGCGCCATAAGCACATGAATGAGCCTGTATGTTAAGAAGGAAGTGATAGACGGAGGGCGCAACAGGCCAGCCATCTGCATCGCCCTCCGCGATACAAACTCTACGATAGCTTCAGGCTGGTCTCCGGGCTTACGAGTGGAATTCCCTGGTTGGGTTTTCCTAGATTTGCGCCTTCCCATGCATTGCACAGTGGCTTACTGCAAATCTTTTTACTCGATTACCGTTGCGGGGGCAGCGTCGGATTTGCTCTCTAATTCAGAAAACTTACCGACTTCCCATTTCATTCTACAAACGACTGTTTGCAAAATACCTGAAGCAAAGAAAATTATTATATGCGCCGAAGTTGATACATACAAGCCATTAAAACGTGCTGCTCAGTCAAAACGGCATCATTCATGTGGCTTGCAAATTATGTATTTACAACGGCGGTAAAAACATCAAAAAAATCAGAAATCGTAGCGCGCAGAAAGTTTCAACTGGCGACCGTTGTCAGGATAAATTCCACTCTGACAATTGCCGTAAGCATTCGTGAAATACTGTTTATCGGTCAGGTTGCTGCCCGCGATTGCAAACTCCCATGCACCGACACGCTTGGCATAACGTCCATCCAGCGTAGCAAACGACGGCATCCGTGCTGAACACGTATTGGAGAAATCGCCGCCATAGCGTTGCGAGTCAACCCATTGCATACCGACATCGGCGCTTTGACTATTGTCCGGCATCCAATTGATACGCAAGGTGGCGATATTTTTCGGCACAAGCGTGATTTCATTGCCGGCATTTGGACCTTCAATAAATTGGGCGGAAAGGTGCTGCAGGTTGGCCGACAAGGTAAAAGTTGATGCCAGACGCATGCGCGTTTCAATTTCAATCCCTTGCCGCTTGGTCGGGTCAAGGTTAACGTTGGCGCCAAAAAAACCTGCTGTAGGATCGAAGAAAATTTCGTTTTTCAAGCGATGTTGGAACAACTTTACCGTCACTTTTTTCTCGATATCGCCTAGCGTTGCACCTAGCTCAAGGTCATGGGAAATCTGAGGTTTAAGCGGCTGGTTGACAACCGGCGTAAAGCCATTTTCATCGACATTGGCGACCCGATAACTTTGGCCCCCTTTTGCAAACACATTGACACCCGGCGCGACAAGATAATTACCTTGTAAATCCCAGGCATTCAAGGCCTGCGAAATATCGTAAAGGCCGACGCCATTATTCACGCTATCTTTATCGAATATTTCATGGCGTGCACCAAACGCCAGCCGCGCATTGCCGACTTTTACCTCATCGCGCGCATACAGCGCTTTGGACTGTTGCGACGCATTCGCTTGCGGCGAAGGAAAACCGTCAAATGTGCTAATTGCACTACGTGTCCAGTGTGCGAAATCCATTCCAAGCACCAACTCGTTGGTCAAGTCACCGGACATGGATAAGTGACGAACGCGCGGGGAAAATTGCGTCATTCGGCCATCGTACTGCGAAGCAGAAGAGCCGAACGAACCGACAAACAGCGCCTTGGCTGTCCTGTCACGATGCGACAGTTCCGCGGCGAGTTCAAATGCGCCAAGACGGCGTTCCATAAATGCCGTATAGCGGTTGGTATCAATCGAAGCCATATCATTCGGGCTCAAGGTTTGACGCGGATTTTCCTCAAATTGCGCCAAAGAAAGTGCGCCTGCCAAACGGGAATCCTGACGCGCGATATCCACCCGCAAGCCGGCTCGTCCCTCGTTTGATGCCCATTGCGCGCCGCCGCTGAAATTATTCTGCCGTACCGCATTGTTATCGCGATAATTATCGGATTCCAGCTTACTCACGTTGGCATCCAGAGAAAATCCCCCCCAGCCTTTCGCGACGGACGCACGTACTTCCTTGTGACCGAACTGGCCAATTTCAGTTGTGATGCTGCCGTGCAACGCATTACCTTGCGGGCGCTTAGTGATGATTTGAATCACCCCTGCAGTCGCACCATCGCCATACAAGACGCTGCTGCCGCCGCGCACGATTTCGATGCGTTCGACGGTCTCGATCGGCACTGAAGAGAATAGAGCACCGGATATTTCATTTTCAGACAAGCGAATGCCATCCAGCAGCACTACCACGTTATTGATACTGGCCGCACCGAATCCACGCAAATCAAGCCCAAAATCTTGCGTGCCATCGCCACTTTGACGGCCGAATACACCACCGATTTTGCGGATCGCCTGATTCACATTACTGACGCCGGCTTCGCGAATTTGTTCGGAAGTGATGACTGTCGCACCGATTGGACTGAATGCAGGATCGTTTGCAAAGCGTGAAGCTGTGACAACAACAGGCGCTAGCGCCTTATCGTCGTTTATCTGGGCTATTGCGGGATTGAGAGCGCAAAGTGTCAATGCAGAAGCCAGCGCAAGCGGCTTCCAGGCCGGCGCGCGGCTGGGGAGGATGGAGAAGATCATGATGTCGTTTCAAATAAGAATCCTCCAGCCTGCGTCCCCGCAAGCCGGAATCAACGAAAGTGCGAATTCGCGCACTTTCACCTATTTTGGCCGGTATCCGGGCTGACAAGTCAGGCCGCCTCACCTTCCCGTGCGAGTAGCACAGTGGTACTGAGAGGCAGTCTGTCACCGAAACTTCCTAGTGACGCTTGTTTTACCGTTGCGGGGGCAGCACACGTTGGCGGATGAGTGGTGTCATCTGCGCCGTGTTTCCCGTTTAACTGCAGACATGGGGATGTCTGCGGGCACCAAAACGTGCGTATTGTATGCCGCAAGCCGGGCTTACGACAATCTAACTCTAAAAAAATTGTGTGGGTATTTCGTCAATCCACACGCATACTAAGCCGATAAACTTGGCCTTGTTGCACTTGGACATTGAAACCGCCATTTTATTGTTGCGTGGTTAACGTGGTTAAGTATGTTAATTGTGAGAACTACTGCGAAGTAGCTGTAAGCAGCTTGCCCAGATGGCTTGTATAGCCGATTGTTGCTCCATCTGTGAATTTGCGGGTACATAGAGCCATTTTAGTTGCTGCTAGATAGTGACTTGTCTCGGAAGATACTGTTGCTGCCGTCAACTTGCATTGCCAATAGTACAAGCGTTTCACGGCGATTTCGTGCGCATGGCATACGTGTTCGTGGATATCCCTTCCCGCTTGATTGCCGCAACGTGCTCCATCCAGAATGCCAATCCCTTCTTCATGCTCGCTCCATCTCAGTTCAGATGTTGCAAGGATGCGGCAGTCAGAAAATACCAACAAGGTTGGGGTTTATGGAGCGATTACCTTCATCCGCCAGTAACGGCTACCGTTTGGCTCAATAAGTAAGTACATACCGCCGCCGTCGGCAAGTCTGTATGATTTGTCACGTGGCTTGGCGTTTTTGCACTGTACGTCGGAAAGCGGCATTTGGGTATCCTAAAATCCAAGGAAAATTTATACCCCCGAAATACCCCTTTTTGCTGGGATGTAAAGAGACCGCCTAGGACGTCCTGAAACAAAAAACCCGTCTTCTTATAGGAGAGAAGGCGGGTTTTGGGACGTCACGGAACTTGATAGAACTTGTTATTGGCGGAGAGAGGGGGATTCGAACCCCCGATAGGCTATGAACCTATACACGCTTTCCAGGCGTGCGACTTCAACCACTCATCCATCTCTCCTGCACCTTCGCTTTTGCGAAGCCGTAGATTATAACAAACAATATGTCAATATTGCCAGTGCTAACTAATTAGTGCAGGGCAAACGCATCAAATGGCCGGGCGTAAGCCAAGAACGTCCGCAAGGTATTGATCATGGAGCGCAGCGTAGAGACGTTTTTTCGGAATGCTGCGCTTCATCGAGGTGTCTTGCCGCAAGAGGTTCATGGTAATTTTTCTGATGATGTTGAAATTTTCAGCGGCGTGACCGGCGCGGATTCGGCAGGCGTCTTCTTTAAACGTGA
>JABBOY010000032.1 GCA_012927585.1 Glaciimonas sp. | reverse complement strand
GCTTAAAGCTACGCTGGAAAAACTGCCCACTTGTCGTAATTGCGATATCGACGACTTGCTCCCTTTGCGCCGCGCTTCACAGAATTAAATCAACTTCCAGGTGGTGGCAACGGACGCTTACAATCCAACGGCATATCAAGATTAAAGCGGCAGCCAATCCGCACGACCCGCAATGGGATCAGTATTTCGAAACCCGATGGGTCAAGAAGATGCTGAAATCGGGGCGCGGTCGAGCGAAGCTATATCGCGTTTGGTTACGACAAGATGGCTTGTGCCCTGACTGCCAGAAGCCCGTCACAAAACGTACGCCGTGGGAGGTTCGCCACACTGTGAAGCGGTCGGATGGCGGAACGGATGCAGCAAGCAACCTCCACATGCACCATCTCAATTGCCGTAGGATTCAAAAATACGCCAAAAATGAAGTTGTATAACCGGGTGTCGAAAGATGCCTTTGAAAGGCTTGAGCCGAGTGCTGGGAAACCCGCATGCTCGGTTCTCAGGGGGGCGTACGCGGGTAACCGCGTACGCCTACCCGACCAGCGCGAACATTTTATATGTCAACACGTCCTAATAGAAGTGGGTCATGTTCAGGGACATTCACTACCATACGAACTCCGCTGGTGAACGTCAGATATCAGCGGATTATCATATCAACAGTATTTTGCTGGCACCGACACAATTATGCCAAGCGAACCAGAGCCAGATTACAGTTCAACGCTGGACCCTTTGAAGCTACCCTCAACGTACATTTGCCCCACACAACGCCACTGATCACCCTGCTTTTGCCAAAGGTACAAAGCCTTGTAGCTATGGATTTCATTACTGCCGTCAGTCGATTTCAAGGTAACCTCGACGTAATCCCATCCGGCGTCCCCTACACGACGCGGAGCAACTGATTGCGCCGTGTAGGTATAAATGCCCACAAAGTCCGCATAGAGTTTCTCAATTTGGTCTGCCTCTATGGCAGTTTCCTCTCCCTCACCCACAGACCATGCATCTGGCGTGAAGAATTGACGAGCGACGATATTGGCATCGCCTTTGGCAAAGCCTTCGGCTAATAAATCATACTGCCCCCTAATGGCGTCAAGGAATGCTTTATCTTCGGTAGTTACTGGTGTCATGGTATATATCCAATGTGAAATAATTTCTTGGTAAGGCTAATGACATTAGTTATTTCGTCATAGCCACGCGAACGGTTTTGCTTAGAACGTCTTGTTGAGTGACACTACAAAAGTGCCTGCAGCCGGATTTGAGGTTTCCGCCACGCCAGCCGTATTCAATGCGCCGGTAGTAAAATTGTCATAAACATTGGTATCGCCTTTCGCCTTGGTGTAAGTACCGGCCAGAGTCCAGCCTCCCTCAAATGTTTTGTTTACCCCTACCTTGTAATCTTTCCAGTCGTAGATCGAATTATCAGCAGTAGCCTTGCTCGCAAACCGGCCAATGCCATAGTGCAGATTTAGGGTATATCCAGACCCCATGTCGTAGTTGGCACCCAAGTCAAAATAGCCGGTACCGCGCGCATCGGTGACCCCAAAAGAATCCTTGGTGTAGGTATAGTTGTATTTTGCGTACAGGAATTTGTAAGTCATGCCGAGCGACAATTCACCATAGTCATATTTGGTGTTGGTGGCAGCATAGATTGCATCGGGATATTTATAGTAAATGACGGTGCCGCTATAGCCAAAATCCCCCACAGTTCCGTTATAGCCACCATACAGATCCCACTCGATCGTGCCGTTTTCAATATAACGATTACTGACATTGGATAGCCAGGTTCCAGCGAAGAAGCCGCTCGGATGCGCATAATCAAAGCCACCTTGCAGTGCCGGCTTGCCCCAGGTCTGGCGAAATCCGCGTGACACATATTGGGAAACCAGTGTGACATTGGCGGTAACTGGCCAAGCCGAAGAAACTGGCGAAAGGGTAGTAGCTCCAGCGTCTGGTACAGGCGCTACAGCGACTACCGGATCAGCACTCTGTGCTTGCGCCGTGGCAGCCAGCAGAGTTAAAGATAATACAAAAAGCGGCTTTTTAAATTTCATGTTGTCTCCTTCGTAGTTCTTGCAAAACTATTTACAAAAAAACTTAGTTTTGAATTTATTTTCAATTGCATACTTTTCACAATTTTGGATACATCAGAAAACGGCATATAAAGTCCGTTACCCTTGATAACGACCGTTTGCGAAAAGCACGCCCTCATGAGTGCTGCAAATACAAATCTGTACGGAGAAGTGAAGTTACATTCGGCTCTACCGTAACCTAGGCAGGATAGCTTTCTACCTAGAAATATCACATGCATCAGATACTTTGAGACGACCCCAATTCTGGAGATGTGGCAGGGATTTTTTCTGTACGCTGGGTAGGGGAGAGATGTTGCAGGTGTGCATCTCCGGCTGGGGCGTCACTACGCCCATGCGGTCGGGCGAGTATCATGTACACGAGTCCGGTGCCGATGACTACTGCAGAAGAAAAAATCATTCCGTAGTTCAAATACCACGGGTCGTTCGGGGTGCGCGGCCACATCATATTTAATATGGCGGCTATGCCGTAGGCGAGAGCTGCGAGGTTTACAGGCCATGCCCAAATACCAAGCCTGAATTTTCCGGATGGAATCCAGCCTTTCACGCGGGCAATCAGCGCTCCAAGGACAAGCATCTGGAAACCAAGATAAATACCGACCGCGCCAAAAACGACAATTGTCTTGACGGCATTTTCCAAGAAAAAACCGAGCATCGCCACTCCAGCCGTAAACAGCCCCACCGTTATCAATGCGGCAGCAGGTACGTGTCTGATCGAGGACAATTTACTGAGACCGGCACTACCAAAAATCATTTGGTCTCGCGCATATGAGAACAGCAAGCGACTCGCCGCTGCTTGGAGGGACAGCAAACATGAGATAAATGAAATCAGGACAATAGCAAGAACCGCACGAAAGCCAACTTCACCAACCGCTCCACGCAAAATCGTAGCAACAGGATCCGTATCCTTACCAGAAATAACGTCCGCCATATTCGGCACGGCTAAAATAAGTGCGAGTAAAACAAACATCGCGGCTCCCCCACCGACGTAAATTGTCAATCGCATCGCCTTCGGGATAGTCTTGCTCGGGTTTGGCGTTTCTTCCGCGACGTCGCCACATGCCTCAAAACCATAATAACAAAACATAGCTGCCACACTTGATGAGATAAATGCTGGCAGATAGCTTCCATTCACATTCACTCCATACGTGTCGAACAGAGCAGAAAATGGCAATTGACGCGCAAAGATAAGCAGATAGCCGCCAACTAGGATTGCGCCAATAAGCTCACTAATGAAGCCGATCATCGCGATACGAACGAGAAGGCGTGTCCCGCTAAGATTAAGCAGCGTTGCCCCACCAATCATGGCTATAGCAATCCAAATCTCGACCGCATGAGACGGTGTTGCACCAAACAACTGGCTCACGAATGGTGCACCGCCCACTGCTACCGCAGCAATCGTCGAACACAATGCCCAAAGATATATCCAACCAGCCATCCACGCCCACCGCTTACCGACCAGACGGCGTGCCCAAGGATACAGTCCTCCGGAAATGGGGAATTGCGAAACGATCTCGCCGAAAACGAGTGCAACCAGAAACTGTCCTAAACCAACAATCAAGTAGCTCCAGAACATCGGTGGCCCTCCATCGCTCAGCGCGAACTGAAAGACCGTATAAATTCCAACAACTGGCGAAAGATAGGTGAATCCAAGGGCAAAATTCTCCCATAGGCTCATTGAACGGTTAAAGTTGGAAGAATAGCCAAGGGCCCTTAACTGCTCAGAATCATCATCAATCGCGCCATGTTTTGATGTAGGCGAAGTGAAGGTGGGACTCGTATATTTGCTTTTCATCTACTATATCTCCTGTTAAATGCTCTTTTATTAGAGAAAAAAGCATTTTTTTCTAATTTTTTTGGTATTGGAAGTGACCTCATCCATCAACAGATCCTTGTCTCCTAATGAGGTCAATCTCAATCCTGCTTATTGAATTGAATATTTCCTTTTGCGTTTGAATACCCTCTTAGTCATAGCTTTACGATCTCGGCAAGGATGACCTTTTAGCGGTCGCACCTTGCACAACTCATTAGCCCAGATTGATCCAGACCGATTTTGTTTGCATGTGCGCGAGCATGGTTTCGAAGCATTTGTCCCTGCCTTGCCCAGACTGCTTGTAGCCACCCCACGGCTGGGTCATGTCGCCATGCTCATAACAGTTAATCCACACGAGTCCGGCCTCGATGTCGCGGGCCATGCGGTGCGCTGTGTTCAGATCCTTGGTCCAGATCGAGGATCCCAGGCCGTAGATGCTGTTGTTGGCAATCGCAATCGCCTCCTCGCCAGTTTTGAAAGGAATGACTGCGCCGACTGGTCCGAATATCTCTTCGCGCGCAATAGTCATGCTCTCTTTGACGTCCTTGAAAAGGGTTGGCTGCACGTAGTTACCGGCGTCCATGCCGGATGGGCGGCCACCACCGATTACTAGTTTGGCCCCTTCGCTCTTGGCGGAATCGATGTAGCCGAGTACCTTTCTCTGCTGCTCCTGGGTCACCAGTGGTCCCATCGTGGTAGCGGGGTCGAGCGGGTCGCCCGGCTGGAAGCGCTGCGCCTCAATGGCGAATTTCTCGACAAATTCCTCATACACGGACTCGTGCACCAACAGCCGCGAACCGGCACTGCAGACCTCACCCTGGTTGGTGAAGATGCCATTGACAGCATAGGTGACCGCGGTATCAAGATCGGCGTCACCCATAATGATCTGGGGACTTTTGCCGCCGCATTCAGTGGTGACTTTTTTCATGTTAGACTGGCCGGAATACACCATCATCAGCTTGCCGACTTCGGTGGAGCCAGTAAAACTGATCTTGTCCACATCCATATGCAAGGCGAGAGCGCGTCCGGCATCCTCGCCGTAGCCATTCACCACGTTGAACACGCCGTCCGGAACGCCCGCCTCAGCGAAAATACGGGCTAGTAGCAAGGCGCTCGTTGGCGTCTGCTCCGCCGGCTTGAGGACCACTGAATTGCCCGCTGCGAGTGCCGGCGCGACCTTCCAAGCCGCCATCATCAGCGGATAATTCCAGGGCGTGACGCAGGCGACCACGCCCAGCGGCTCGCGCACGATCATGTGCAAAGCGCTCCGGTCGGTATTGGTGACCATGCCATCTATCTTGTCAATGGTTTCGGCGAAATACTGAAACGTCAGGGCCGAAAACGGTACATCGCCGCCGGTCAGCTCGGAGATCGACTTGCCCATGTCCAGACAGTCCAGCAGCGCAAACTCGTCGGCGTGATCCTCTATCAGGCGAGCGACCCGATACAGGATATCCATGCGCTCCCGCGGTGCCATGCGCGACCACACCCCGCTCTTGTAGGCGCGCCGGGCAGCCTTAACGGCCAAATCGACATCCGCCGCGTTGCCACGGACCATTTCCGCAATCGGTTGTCCAGTCGCCGGGTTAAATGTGGTGAATCGCTGACTGTCCACCGCATCGACAAACTTGCCATCGATGAAGAGGCAAGTTTCGGGTTTCACCTTTGCTGCCAGTTCGTGCCAGCGCTTTGTATCGTTCATATTCAACTCCTCCGGTTAACTATTTTTATGGATCACAAGGCCAGTTGGCAGCCTCGATCTCCTGTTCTGTTACTGCAAGGTCCACCAATTTCAGTCACAAAAGCCTTCAAATAAATACCTATAGCAAAAATGATGCCAGTCATTGATTTTGTGTCAGTAACGCCGGAGCGCCTTGATTTACCTGCAATCCAGCAGGTTCCCGCATCGCCCATCTACATCGAAACTGATGCGAAATATCATCACCTGATAAAAACTTGCTACATATGACCATCATTTCCCCGGTAAGCGTTTTGCCATGCCCGAAAAATCTACGTCGCGCATTATGTCGACTATGTGAGCATGTGCTGGATTTTCTGAGTTGCTTCCCGCGTACGGCCTGCCAGCATCTTTACTTCACTCGCGATAACAGAGAAACCTCTGCCCACATCCCCGGCGCGTGCTGCCTCGATGGCTGCATTCACGGCAAGCAGATTGGTCTGGTCCACGATACTTTTGATGGTGTCGATAACATGAACGATCTGGTCGTGTTTTTCCTGAATGACAGCGATCTCCCGCTCATGCATCGTTTGCGCAAGCTTTTCATCCGAGACATCGCGCACGGCACCGATCAGGCGCTGTAGGCGTCCGGAACTGTCAGCAAAGCCCCTTCCTCTTTCGCGAAACCAGGTTTCACCTTTGATTTTATGTTGCATGCGGTATTCGACGACATAGGCGGAACTCCAGTCGGCCTTGTAGATATATTCGTCGATCGTGGCCATCAGCTTCTTGAAGTCGTCCGGGTTGACAATATTCGTGTAGGTATTCCAACCGTCCGAAAACTCGTCCGTTGAATAGCCTATAAGTGCTCTGAACTGGCTTGACCAGCGGAGCTCGTTTTCAGGGTGGTTGTGATCGCCGTCAATAATCCTGAGCTCCCAGCATCCCTCAGTCAGTGTCTGCTTGACCAATTCCCATACTGACTCTTCGGTCTTGAATCGATCCAACTCGAGCGTGTAGTGCTCAATTTTCTGTTTCGCTTCGCCAAGTCGCGCGCTGATAGTGGAATATTTTTCCTTGGCTTTTTCAAGACGGTTCCGCAGGTCTTCCGTTGCCTCGGCAACGTCGGACGTTGCCGGAAGTGGCCTGCGTTCAGCGTGCCCGGACAGCTCATGCCACTTTTTTTGCAATTGGTCGAGCGCGTGTTGCAGCTCGGTGTGTTGTACAGGCAACCTGATCTCGAGGAGCGGATTGCCGCTGCCCGCCAGTATGCTGTGAATGGAATGGGCGATCCCGTTGCATAATTCCTGCCGTTTTCGATCGAACCACATACAGGTGTTCCCTCTGATATTTGTGTGGAGTTGTCCCGATCAATTAAGCAAAAAATATGCCAGTTATTTTTTTGAGATTAAGACCCTGGAATGCCTTGATCCATCAGTATCTCGGCCTTTCCCCGCAGAGTCCGCCCACATCGAAGTCGATGCAGAATGCCATCATTTCATCGGGGTTTGCTGCATATAACCATCACTCTTCAGCTAGTGATTTACTTTTGCGAACGATGGTGGCGATATCGACATTCAACAAGACGGCTGCCTTGCGCTTGCTTCCTGTCTTCTGAATCGCGGCTTCGATAAGATGGGATTCATAGTTCCGAACTGCGTCTTTCAGATCAAATCCGGCACTGAAATCAAGCTCGGAATCCTTTTCCCGGGAATAGGAGTGTGAATGGCAGGAGCAGGGTGGCAAGACTGACGGCGCGCCCTGAAAATCCATCTGCTCTATAGGAAGGTCCGCCTCCGTAGCAAACTGGTCGCAGACTACGGCCAGATGCTCAATGATATTCTGTAGTTCACGCACATTACCGGGATAGGCATACGCCTGGAGGATACGTCGACAACCTGCATCGATTTGCAAGGGACTCGATCGTCGACGATTGACCTGGACTAGAAAGTGATCGAGAAGTAAGGGAATCAGTCCCGACCGCTCGCGCAGGGATGGAACAACCAGAGTAATGACACTCAAACGATAATAGAGATCGCGCCTGAAACAGCCTTCCTTTACCAGTGTCCGCAAGTCGCAGTTGGTAGCCGCTATTACCTGGAGATGTAACCGGTGCGGCGTCGTGGCGCCGACGCGCTGTACCACACCTTCTTCCAGCACCTGCAGAATTTTCGCCTGGCTCTGAAGCGGAATCTCACCCACTTCGTCAAGGAAAAGCGTGCCACCATCCGCAGCCTCGATCAGGCCCTTCTTGCCGCGCGTGGAGGCCCCGGTAAATGAGCCGCGTTCGTATCCGAACATTTCAGACTCAAACAGGGAATCGGGGATGGATCCGCAATTGATATGGACGAATGGCCGACCCGGTGAGCCAGCATTACGATGTAAATAACGCGCAAGTTCGGTCTTGCCGACGCCCGATTCTCCGAGGATCAGAAGACGGCTGCCCATTGCCATGCTCCGCAACCCACGTTTCATGATAGCAATTGTTGTTGGACAGGCTAAGACCGGTTCGGCATCGGGAGAAAAATTCCCGCCCGAGACGGGGGCCAATCCAGGAACCTCGGTCGAGGAATTCGTGATCTTGGCAAGAGTATCAAGGTTGCGCAGAACAACTAGGAAACAGTTTGTCTCGCCATCCCGTTGACGCAAGCATCGGGTTGACATAGCGTAATTGCGTCCGCCGGCATCTGTGATTAGCCTATTCATGCGGCTGCCGCCCGCAAAGGCATCCATGAGCGAGGTGAAATCAAGCCTGGTTTGTTGCACCAAATCGCTCAGGGGCCGTCCCACAATCATTGTTCGCAAAAGCTCATTGATGCTTTCGGCGGCTGTGTTCATGTATCGAACGATCCCTGCGTGGTCGGCGATGATTAGGCCGTCCGGAATCAAGTCTCCCAATAATTGCCAGCGCTCATCACTAAAAAATTGCTCCAGATCGAGCACAACCGAGGCTTTGGAAAAATTATCGGAAACGTTAAAAAATTTCATTTTTGTCTCTTCATTGAAACATCAGCGAGCATTGGAATAGTAGTTTTTTTATGCTCGATGAAAGACGCTGATTACTCGTGAGCAGGGTGCAGTGTCAGCACAAACCGGTCAGGAGCTTCCTCGCCGACCGGAAAAATCTGTGCATCACACATCATGCTTCTTCCTGTCGATATCTTCACTTCAGTGGTCCATCGCTGGTGGTCAATGCCATACCAGCGTCTTCCGTTGGGCAAGGGCGCTTCAAGATTGATAATGGACTGGATGTCCTGGCCTAGAAACTGATGCTGCTTCCAGCCGAACAGGGCCTCAAACGAGGCGTTGACGGCCAACAGCCTGCGCTCGCGATTGATGACCAAGATGGCGTCGGGAATGGCGTTCAGGATGCTGCGTACGTCTTGCGCATCACGCGTCAGACGGTTTTGTACTTGCCTATATCCAGTCACGTCCCTCACCGAGCCCCACATCCGCAACAAACATCCATTCTGAATATTGCAGTGCACCGTATTTTCCATGTACATGCTTGAGCCATCATGGCTGGTGTCGATGCTCAGGACTTTATCCACGGAAAAATTGGATTCGATGATCTGGCGAACAAATGTTTCGTTTTCCAGATTGCGCGGAAAATATAGCGAGACCGGCTGCCGGTTGAAATCTAATTCCATCGGCAGGTTATACAGACGTGCCATGGCTTCGTTGCACATCAGCCACCGGCATTCGTTCTCGAAGACCTGACGGATGGTCTCATGGTCACCCTGAGTGAGGTCCACCGGCTCGGAAAAATCGATGCACCACATGGCTTCGGACGAGGTCTGTACAAATGCTCGATGCAGATCCTCGGAATGAATCAACTCCTCCAGCCAAGGCTGCGAAGAGGGATCATAGAGGGCGGTAATACGCAGCTTGGGTGAATCGCCGCACGATACTTTATCCACTAGCCCCGCCACGACGATACGCTCGCCATCCTGCCTGCGAAAGGTCAGAACGCGATATATTGGCGGTGCATCAATCTTCACGCTTTGCATCAGATCGCCTAGCTCGAGTGCGAGTCGGGTATCGACGAACTTGCCAATCGCGCAGCGTTTGCAATCACCAAGCGTTTTTTGCGCGATTTTGCTGGCGGCCTCAATAAGCATACTTTCATCAATCGTCAGCAAAAAAACCGGAGCATCCCGGTAACTATCTTCACTATGCATTTTGCCTTCCAATGGGTAGCGGACAATACCGTGGTCCGGCGCCGCCGGGTACGGATCAGGAAAATTGGTTTACGTAGAAAATCAAATTGCACGTTCCAAGGCGTCGGCAAACTCGAACACATCCATCACGCATCCATAGGTTGCCACGTTGTAGATTGGCGCATTTGGATCAGTATTAATGGCGATGATGGTCTCGATGTGTTTCATGCCATGCAAATGTTGCACAGCGCCGGAAATTCCGAGGGCGATGTAGAGCTTGCAATTGCCAGCCACCTTGCCGGTCAAACCGACTTGATGGGCTTTATGCAGCCATCCTGAATCGGCAATTGGCCGCGAACATCCGAGAGTAGCACCGATTTTTTCCGCCAGGGCGACAAAGCGTGGAACATTTTTTTCGTCCTGGATGCCGCGACCGATCGACATGATGAATTCAGCCTTGCCGATATCGACACCGGACGATGGTGCTTCTATGAATCCCTGATGATCGTAACGGCCCGTGATTAATGTCAAATCGACGGTAAGGGGGACCGTTTTCGCCACACCAGCGCCGATCGGCGGCTTGAAGGTTGCGCCGCGAACGGTCAATACGACCGACGATTTTCCCGGAAAATCAATCTCGACATTCACCTTGTTACCATAGCCGCTGCGCGTGGCGCGCAACCCGGTTTCAGCCATCTCTATCTTAAAGACGTCGGCCGCGAAGCCGCTTCCCAGACGCACCGCGAGGGCTGACGCATAGCTGATACCGTTGGCGGAATGACCGACTAGAATCAGTGCTGGCTCACTTTGAAGTGCTGCCAAATACAGTGCTTCTTCGTACGCCGCCGCATCGAAATGTGGACTATCAATTTGCGCGGTGAAAATTTCGTCCACACCGGGCATATTGAGTTGTGCGATAAATTGATCCGGCTGGTCACCGACGATTAGCACTCGGAGAGGCCCGCCCAGACTTTCCTTCACCTCAAGCGCGGCGCCGACCAGTTCACTGCTTAATTCCGACAGTGTCCCGCGCGTATGTTCTGCAATAATCAGGATTCCGCTCATGCTTTGACTCCCATTTTTCCCTCAATGATTTTGATAACAGCGGCGGCGACTTCCTCTGCCCCCCCCTGCAGCATTTCGGCGCGGGACGCAGGCGGCACGAGCATCCGGTGAACCGACGCCGCTCGCGATGCACTTGCTTCGCTTCCTGCATTAATATGCACCACCGGTTTGTCTTTAGCCAGTTTGACCATACGCATGGTGGCGTAGCGCGGCACATTGGCGCCGGTCTGCATAGTCACAAGTGCCGGAACGGTCAGACGAATCTGATGACGAAGCCCACCTTCCAACTCTCGTGTTACGCGCATGCTGGGACCGCCATCCCATTCAGTTTCGACTACCAGCGCAGCCGCTGGTAGTTTTAACATCTTGGCCAGTGCGGTGCCGGTTGCGCCGTTGGCCTGGTCGCCCGACTGCGCGCCAGCGATGATGAGATCAGGTTGTTCCAGCAGCGCCACGCCAGCCAGCAGCCGGGCAATGGTGATCGGGTCGGCGTCGGCGAGACTTTCGTCCCATACCCGCACGCCGCGGTGTGCGCCCTTCGCCAGTGCCTTGCGTAAGCTGTCCTCTGCCTCGGGAGGGCCGACCGTTACTGCTACTACTTCGCCACTATTCATTTGTTGGATAGTTTGGAATGCCTGTTCCAATGCGGTGTCATCCCATTCATTAAGAAGGAACTCGAAGTACTCGGGCGGGATGCTGCGGCCGTCTTCGGAAAAGTCGAAATCATCGCCAAGCTTGCCAATCTGCTTGATTGGCACCATGATCCGTACACCATTTTTCGGCGGCACCTCATAGGCAGGTATGGCTGCAGGCACAACAGGACTTGCTTTCCAGCCCATCTTTTGCGTCACCGCAGTCGTTGCAACTGGAATGTCGGCGGCGGAGGGTGCCGCTACCGTAGCTGCGGTCATCGGCATCGCAATTAGTGGTGTACCGTGGCTGGCGAGCCAGACGTCAAGTCGCTCACCAACGGTTGTCGCCACTCGTTCGGCGACGGCGGCAGTAATCTGGTTGGCCAGACTTGGTAGATCGCGCAACGAAATCGCTTCCAATTCGATTGCCCTGGCGACCAATTCGGCAATATCCTCTACCACAAAATCATTTTCGAAACCGGCAGTTTTTCGAGCATCTTCAAACATAATGAGATCCTTAGGACAGCAGGTGACAAACACATTAATACCGCCGAGAGTTGCAGCTTCGCGTACGCGCAATTCGGAGGGTTTCTGAGTACCGGGCTTGTCGGGAATCCAGATCCTGCCGCCGCCGGCACCACAACAGAAGGAATTGCTTCGATTGCGCGGCATCTCGATCAATTCACAACCAATTAGCTCCAAAATTTTGCGTGGCGCATCGTAGCGCTTATTCAAGCGACCCAGATGGCAAGGATCATGAAATGTAACTTTTAGACCCAATGGATTCTTGACTTTTAGCGCCCCACTCTCAAAGAGGTCACATAGAAGTTCCGTATAATGAATAACAGGCGCGATCTTTCCAAAATCGGGATATTCGTTATGCAAAGTGTTGAAACTATGCGGGTCGGTAGTGACGACACGCTGGAACGCCTTAGCTTGAGCCATTTGCGTCAGATTATGCTCAACCAAAGATTCAAAGAGCCCTTCTTCGCCAATCCGACGCACATCGTTACCGGCTGTTTTTTCTCCTTCATACAGCAGTCCGAAATCTACCTTGGCGGCCTTAAAAATCCTAGCCACCGTCCGGCTGACCTGCTGGTTACGCGGGTCGAACGAAGCCTGATCGCCTACGAACCAGAGAAGATCAGCAGCCTCCCGACGTACGTCCTTGACCCGGAACTCCAGTTCCTTCGTCCACCCCCCCCTTTTGCGGCCCTGTTCGCCAAAACTGTTTCCAGATGTGCTGATGGTGTTAAGCATCATCCGCAATAGAGGATCGAGGTTATCGGTTTCCACCAGTTGACGACGCATCTGCACAATTTTGACTGGATGCTCGATACCCACCGGGCAGATTTCTAGGCATGCGCCACAGGTACGGCATGCCCATAAGGTTTCCGGACTAATCACGCCGCCAATAAGGACTTCTCCTTTCATCTCGCAGCCCTGGACCTTGTCATTGTGCAGCCGTAAATCCAGTATAAAATCACGTGGACTGAGCGGATATCCCGCCACGCGGGCTGGACAGACATCGTGACAACGGCCGCACTTGGTACAGGCATCGAAGTCAAGCATGTCCTTCCAGGAGAAGTCGGAAATTTTACCGACACCCAGCGTTTCCGTATCGGGCCCCGGTTTTGGCAAGCGGCGCAGTGCAAGAGGGTCACGTGAAATTAGTGACCCCATTGCCGCTATAATGTGCTTTGCTTTATACCAGGGCAAGGCAACGATAAAGGCTAGGGCGGCGAGACCGTGGAACCACCAATTAGCCGCCCGTGACGTATGAATATTCGTTTCGTTTACCCCAAGCGCCAAGAGCATTGTGCCAATAAGAGAGCCAATCGGCTCCCAGGCACCCCAGACGGGATGCTCCATAGCATGGCGCAAGCCCTCTTGAAAGAACCCGGTGAGGACGATAGTCAGCAGAGCGGAAAGGAAAATCCAATCCTCAACTCGCCAGCGAAGCCCGGAATCCCGCAATTTGATTTCGCCCGCATATTCACGCTGATAGTTCAGCTTTGCAAGCCTGAAAGCTCCGCGACGGAACATCATCATGATCAGACCGGCAGCTACTGCCAATCCGGCTAGATCCAGCGCCAAGCTAAAGACTAGGAAAAATCCCCCTTTCCAGAACGTGACGCCGAATAGGGGTTTTAAAATGTCATATTCGAGTGTAATGATCGCCGTACCTATTAACAGCAAGACGAATCCGAAAAATATCGCGGCATGAGCCGCACCAGCATACGGATCGCGACGGCGTAGTGTGCGGTGTGTGAGCAAATCCATGATCATGCGCTTGGCTCCGGCCACCCAGTCAATGGGTACCGGCGAGGGACGTCCGCGTAGGTATTTCCGAATGGAGCGCACAAAACCCCAGACGAAACCACCAATAGCGGAAAAACCTAGCAGGTAGAAGGCAATCGTCCCGATGGACTCCAGCCCCCAAAAAAGATCTCTTGTTTCCATTGTTTTATATATTTAATGCTGGTACAGATAACCAGACAGGTTTACCGCCCGCCTGGCCCGGCCCGAACTGTGTTCCGACATTCCGAGAGGAGAAACGAGATTAGTCCACCTCTACCTTTGGACGAGCATCACCCATTTTTGGGAAAGTTTCGTGCCCCCATACCTGCCGCTCGCGAATCCATGGCAGCGGATACTCAGGATGCGGGCTATCGAACTCCCGAGCCAGACGATGACCTTCGAACATTGCCTGGAGCGCCTGCATCGGAGCCTTGCAGTCACCGATCTGAAAGACCGCCTCGATGTCGTTTTGTTTCCACTCAGATTTGCGTGCCTTCAGTTCGCGATACAGCTCGCTGTCGGACTGACGAGAGGTGAGTAGAATCACCGAATCTACTTCAATCTCGACAGTGCCCGGATTCAGGCGACGAGGGACATTGCCCGTGTTAGGGCCAGTCAGATCGGCGCTGTGACGGTACATATAGCCAAGGGTGACCTTACCTGGCTCGATCTTGTCAATCCAATGATTGCGCAACGTGGCAATACCCTTCTCGTTCAACATCCGCTTGTTGTTTTGCACTTCAAGTGTGAACACACCATAGTCAGCGATTTCAGAAAGATTGGTTACGTACGTCACCTTCTTACCCATGTCAGCCATCATCTCGGCAAACGTGATGCCGAGAAAGTGACCTTCAGCATCGAGAATGAGTACGCGATCACCAACAATCGGCTTGCCGGTCACGATCTGCTCGGGAGTGAAGATATAGGGCAAAGAGGCGTCGGCACCAGGAATTGGCACGTGGCCTTCCGGCCCGAGGCCATCAGTGCGCCAATGGGAACCAGTCGCGATAACGACGCGATCAGCGCCGTACTGCAGAATGTCGTCGGCAGTCATTTTTCCTACGTTCAGATGGACTTCCACGTTCTTCATCTTGCTTATCTGAAGTTGGCGATAAGTGATGACACGGCTCCACTCGTTCAGGCGCGGCAGCTTGCTGACCCATTTCCAGTGACCGCCCACTTCAGCCTCTGCTTCCCGTAGGTGTACTGTATAGCCCCGTTCACCGAGTACACGGGCGCATTCGAGACCAGCCGGACCGGCACCGACCACCAGTACCGAGCAGGGATCCGTGGCCTTTTCGAACTTTTCCGGATGCCAGCCACGGCGATATTCCTCCATTGCTGTTTGGTTCTGGGTACATTGCAACTGGCCACCCTGATTGAATTTGGAAACGCACATGTTGCAACCTATGCATTCGCGGATGTCTTCCGGTCGACCCTCGGCGATCTTGTTCGGGAGGAATGGGTCTGCGATCGACGGACGGGCGGCGCCGATGATGTCGGCAACGCCGCTACGGATAATGTTCACCATATCGTCAGGGCTAGTAAAACGGCCATTGGCCACCACCGGGATGTTACCAACCACACTCTTAGCATCCTTGATGAAAGGCGTCATCCAGCCCGTCTTGCGGAAACGGGAAACACCGGCGTCCTCGCCCCATTCCTCGTAATCGCCAATCTTCACGGACCACAGGTCGCAAATGCCTTCCCGATGCATGAGCTCCATGAATCTAATACCGTCTTCCTTAGCCTCGATGCCGTGTGAGCCGTGCAAGGTGTCGACTTCGAAACGAGTGGTAATGGCACAACGATCGCCTAGTTCGCGCTTTAGCGCGGTCATCAGTTCAACATAGAAGCGGGCGCGGTTCTCAAGCGAGCCGCCGTACTTGTCGGTGCGATGGTTGTAGCGCGGCTCAAGAAACTGGATCGGCACCGTGCTGTCGCCCCCCGAAACTTCCAGCAGATCGAAACCCGCCTGCTCAGCACGCTTAGCAGCAAGAACGTACATGTTAATCACGGCTTTGATGTCATTTTCATCCATCTCGCTTCCATAGGTGGTGCGTGATGGGAACATGTTCGACACCAAGCCAGTTGGGGCTCGACCTACTTCGCGAGATTCGAGGCAGGGTGCATGAATGCCGCTGTACCAGAGCTGGACTCCGACCAGACTATCGTATTTGTGCGCCATGTCGCACATGTAACGCAGATTGATGACGTCGCCTTCGTCCCAGAGTCTGGCAGAGGTGTATGGATACTCATCCGCCTCGGGGTGGATCGAACAGTATTCGGTAAAAACGACACCCCAGCCACCTTCAGCCTTCATGGCACGGAAATGCGCCTGTGTACCAGGACGCTCTGAACCCGGCCCTGCGCAGTGAGATGTTTGGAAAAAGCGATTACGAGAAGTCTTCGGACCGATCTTAATGGGATCGAAAAGAATATCGTATTTTGGATCACGTACCATTGATTACCTCCGGTTATTAAATATTTTGGCTTACCGACTGTGGTTTCAGTAGTGCATGCCGAAGACAGATCGACTCCGTTTACATTTATGAAAACCACTCTAAACAAGCGAATGAAAAGTTATAAGTCACCCTCTCACCAAGCATTTAAGCAACATTCATGCCATCTAATAGAATGGGACGATTCTTTTTTAGATTAATCAGTTAGCAGCAACGAGTTAGATTAATTGGCGCTGCAGTTTTGCATCATGTTGAAATTTATGATGCGAAAATTCATCGCTCTTGCGGCCTCAGTCATGCAGGGTTCAATCGAGTGCATTCATAAAGCCAACCTTGGACGCACACAAGCGCATTCTGGCTAATTCCACGGCATCACCCATCATCGGATCTGATTCCTTCAAGGCGGCAACCAATATGTATCCATAGACAAAATTCGCTCGCTGCTTAGCGGGATGATCAGATAGTCTTTTTTGTAGTCTGCAATGATGGAGTGTGACATCGACCTGTTATCGCACCAGAATGCATGACTAACGGATCGAGACCAGAAAAGGCGAACGAATCAACCTTTCCGATCAACAGCAGATGATCGCCAACAATTTGCCGAGATATCACTTCACATTCAAACGAGGCCGCAACGTCTGTCAACACAAAACATCCACCCAGACCTGAACGGTGCGATACTCCGCCAAAACGGTTGCTGATACGGGCCGCGAACTGCGCTGCGATCCACTCCTGATTGGCCGCCAGCACGTTCACCACGAAATACTTCGACGCTGAAAAATCGCGATACAACGATGACTCACTCCGGAGGCACCACATAACCAGTGCGGGCGATAATGAAACCGACGTGAACGAATTGACTGTCAAGCCAAACGCATTGCCACCCGCGCCTTTGCCCGTTACTACTGCAACGCCGGTTGGAAACTTCGCTAGAGCCCGCTTGTAGTGATCAATGTCGAAAGCGAGGTCGTTATCCGTGCTGCCGCCATTTCTTAATAAAAGTTTAGTCATTGATAAAGTCCCGATAGTTAAATTTTGTTAAGTCCGCAAAAATTGTGCCACCAATAATTTTTTCAACATAAATGGATGCAAAATGCCTAAACTCGCTACGCCGCTCACGGACATTCAGGTAAAGAACGCCAAACCCAAGGACAAGAACTACACGCTCGCCGATGGTGGTAGCAGGTATCTGGAAGTCGCCGCGTCCGGCTCAAAGACATGGCGCATGGGCCTACCGGCAGCCGAATGGCAAGAACACCCGGCTCACCTTTGGCACCTATCCCGAGGTGTCGCTGTTATTCGCTCGGCAGAAGCGCGCCAAGGCAAGGATGATAAAGGCGGCAGGGACCGATCCGGTGCAGGTTAAGCGGATTGGCAAGATCAATAAGGCAAACGCGAACACGTTCGAGACGGTGGCGCGAGAGTGGCATGCAAATAAACTGGTTACTTGGCAGGTGAGGACGGCAGCTAATATCTTGCACCGCTTAGAGCAGGATATTTTCCCCTTGATGGGCAAGCACCGGGTAGCCGACATCAAGGCACCAGTCATCCTCAATGTACTGCGCCAGATCGAGAAGCGCGATTCGCTGGACATGGCGAAGCGACAGGGCCAGGTATGCGACCAGATATTCCGTTATGCGATCGCGACGGACAAGGCTGAGGTTGCCCCGGTTCTGAGTTTGTGGGGTGTGCTCAAGCTTGGCGCCAGTAGGCACCATGCTGCGGTCACCCCGGGTGAGCTGCCGGAATTTGTTCGTGCACTTGAAAAGAACGAGGGGCGCATGTTTATGCCGACCCGTATCTTGATGCGCCTGATGATGTTGCACAGCGACGTTTTTTCATACAGCTGGCTGATCAGATGAAACAGCAGCGCACCGCCCGATGCTGGAAACGGCAAATATCCCAGCTCATCTAAAATAACGGCATCCACCAGGCAAAGCTGCCTGGCCAGATTGCCGACCTTGCCCTGGCCCTTCTCTCGCTCCAATTGATTGACCAAATCAACCGCATTGAAGAAACGCACCCGTTTGCCCTGATGGATCGCGGCCACCCCGATTGCAGTGGCCAGATGGGATTTGCCGGTGCCGGTGCCACCCACCAGAATCAGGTTATGCGCTGTTTCCATGAAGGCAGCACTGGCCAATTGTTCCACCACTGCTTGCGACAGCGGTGTTTCAGTCCAATCAATGCCCAGCAAATCACGATGAATCGGGAAGCGAGCCGCCTTGAGCTGATAACGCAGACTCTTGAGCTGGCGCTCCGTTTGTTCTGCAAAAATCAAACGCTCCATCCAGCTTTCCGGACGCTGCGTTTGCCTGGGTTTTTCTGCTTGCAATTCACCCCATGCCGTTGCCATGCCATAGAGGTGCAGCGCCTTTAAACTCGTCGCGTGATCAATGGACATTGGCAGCCCCCAGCAAATAGTCATAACGGTGGCAATTGACGATGGGTGCATTGACGACGTCCCCTTCCAGGGCCAATTCACAGGCAACCGTCAGCGCATCCAGACCTGCTTCTCCGGCAAGCATGAGCAACTCGACAAAGGCGCGGTCTCCCTTGGGTTGTTTCACAATACGCTCACGCACGATCTGTATGGGGCGGGGCAAGTCCCACGCCACGAATGGCGCACCATTGCGTAGCGCACCTGGCTTCTTCTCCAGCACCGTCAGGTAATGCCACGGATCGCAAATCAATTGGTCACGGCCAAACACTCTGGGATGCGCGGCAATGACTTCGCCATGGGCCACCACGCGCACCTGGTCTGCGGTAGTGCGAACAGAAACAGCCTGACCGGCAACACCGGCTGGAACGCTATAGCGATTGCGGTCCACCCGGACCAGGCAGGTTGAGGACACCCGCATCATGTGCTCGACATAACCGTCAAAGCAGGCAGTGATGGGACGCAGGTGGGGCTGCTCCTCGGCAAAGCATGCGGCAATGGTACGCAGGCTTTGCGTGGGATGACTGCGCTGCGCCAATTCCTTGCAGCGGATGGCGAGCCAGTCATTCAAATCGGCAAACGAGGCAAAGCGTGCCAGTGGCGTAAACAGCCATTCGCGCACATTACCGACCTGATTCTCGACTTGCCCCTTCTCCCAGCCGGAGGCTGGCGTGCAGGCGACCGGCTCAAACAGGTAATGATTGGCCAGCGTCAAGAAGCGCCGGTTGAATTGGCGCTCCTTGCCCGTGAATACGGTGTCGACCACGGCTTTGAGATTGTCGTAGATCAGGCGCGCAGGCACGCCACCGAAGAAAGCGAAGGCACGGTTATGGGCGTCCATCACCATCTCCTGCATTTCTCGTTGTCAACAACGATTCAAAACTGATACAGTTTTCCCTTGGGCAGCGATTTAAAACTGATACACCCCCGCAATCAATTGAGAGGGGTTAGCCTCCTGGTTTTATGTTTTAATTTCCTATTTTTACGCTGATGGTAGTGATGGCGCCGTTGCGGGTGAAGCGCAGCGTAACCCGCTCCCTCAAACTGCTTCTGACTTTTTTGTTATCCACATCTCCTGGTTGAACTGCTATGTGTATCCAAAGAAGGCTCATGCTGGCGCGGTTTTGGC
>JABBOY010000013.1 GCA_012927585.1 Glaciimonas sp. | reverse complement strand
GTCCATTGCAACTGCCCGCCAGCGAAGATCGCAGTCGAGGCCGCACTGGCCCAATTGATCGTCGCAGCAGACGCCATCAGCACCATTGGTGCTGCGAACCGTTCCACCGGTTGATCTGCATCCAGCGTACGGTTGCCCTTTGCCGCCTTTTGCGCGGTCTGTCCATTGACACTGGCCGGATGCATCCCCTTATCCTGCGGATCGGTGGCACCGATAAAATCCGCCTGCGCCTGATGGGCGCTGGCACTCGACAATGCCTTTTGCTGCGTGGCGGCATCGGTCAAAGCCGTGCTTAACGCGTGCGCCCCTTTTAATTGGGCCACCGCTTCCGCCGCATCCATTTGCGTACTGGCAACGCCGGCACCCGACTGCAGCCGGGCAGCAGAAGACAGCAACACCCCATCGCCCCCGCGCACCACACCCCAGGCATCCGAGCGCAACTCGAAGCCCGCACCGCGATAACTGCCGCGCTGCGCCGAAGGTGCCGATTGCGCCACCAGATACCCCAGATTGACTTGAGAAGCCGCACTACATGCAGTTTGTACATTGAAATTCGTGCCGACCGAAAGGATTGAAGGGGAGTTGATAGCCTCCACGCTGCGCAAATTTGAAGGCAGGACTTGGAATGGAATGATCCATATAAATAATGAAGACAGGCGATGGTTTTATAGTCTTAACTAATATCACTTTTAACAAAAACCGTAGCCTGTCGCTATTATTCTGGTCGCATTGAGGTCGGCATTGTCGTACGGACTGCTGCCATTTTTAAGTATAAAGAGGATGTAAAAGCCGTCGTATATTAGATTCAGCAATGTGTGTGCGGTGTGGGGGGCTGACAGTGAAACGCATTAACCAGCCCCCGCAGTCAAATTCTGTTATCGACGCTGCGTCAGTGTGCTGGTGCTTTCTGCTCCAATATTAGGTCCGGGCCACCTCCTTCACACAGTTCATTCTCTATACCTTCACCCTTGGGCGCTGTCATATCAGTACAGATCAAGTACACCTTTCGTGACTTGGGGTCTATTTCACGAAGGTATTTGTTATGAATGCTATATTTTCCGCGCTTTATATTGCTGGCATCTACCCCTGTCCAATTAAATTGGTAACCATTAGCAATTTTTTTGATGGTAGGGCTTGGTTTGGCTTGAGGGAAAGCAGCTGTTTTGTCATCCGAGTTTCCAATCCAGATACTCCGCATAGTCGCTGTTTCAATGTCATATAGGAAATATTCCACGCCCATTGAGATATGGCCACGGCCGTACTCATGGAGACGGCAATTTTTCCGAATCAGGGCATGTGTTGGCGACGCGTCAAGAATGCTTATGCTGTACTGTGGGCACGCGTTGTTGAGATCACCTGCAGCAGCCCCAATTTTGAACACTTGTTTGAAACCCTTTTTTTCGATGTTGAGATAACCTTTTTGGGGCTCCAAACGCATTTCCAGACCAATCGATTTAATCATTGGTACTTTCAAATCATCGTTTTTTTTGGAGTCAGAATAGAGTATGAAGTTCTCCCATCGCTGCTTATCAGTACCGTTCTCAAGTAAATTGTTGTTGTACGCAGCATTTTCTCTTTCTGTAATGTCATATGGATCCTCTCCGGTCGCAGTGTTGCTGCATGGATTACTGCTACAACGAGAAATCTCTTTAGATGACACGGTCGATTGTTTCGACGCTGTTTGCATGGGACGACTATTTTGTGCATGCGCATAGCTAGTGCTGATAACGTACATGGCAAAAATGATGGGTAACTTCTTCATTAAAATCCTTAAACTTAACGATTTGTACAATTTTTTATAAAAGGTAGCGGATCGACGCGATTGGCTAATCCTATGCATTTGACCATGGCTTCTTGACGCACCTCAAAATGCAAGTGGCAACCTTTTTCGACAGTGTTCATTCCTGCTGCATTCCCCGTGCATCCGGTTTTTCCTATCAGATCGCCGGCGTGGACGATAGCGCCATTTTCCACAGAAAATTCACTCAAGTGCGCATAAAAGAAACCAATCGTCGTTCGACCCGAATTGACTCTTCTGAAGCAAGCTGCCTGTACTGGCGGTAGATCATTGATGCCCACTTTTAGAACAAGACTATCACCGTAGGGGTATGTCAGATTTTTTGCTTTTGATATGTAAACCTGTCCGTCGGCAACCGCATAAATCGGAGTGCCAGGTAAGGCTACCAGATCAATCCCCTGGTGATTTTTTTTGCCGCCGGCACGCGTCCAGCCAAACTGTGCCGCTTTTTTACTAGAGAGATGGGCGGTGCGAAGCGTGCAAGTCTTCAGTGGATCAAACCATGCAGCCTCGTCGTCGGGCACTACTGAATCAGTTGATGGCGCACCAGTCTGGAGTTGCGGTATTTTTGCAGCAGGTGTAGGTACGGCTTCAGCTGCGGGATTTGATGGCACTTTTTTTCGCGGCTGTGGCTTGGGAACAGGGGGCTGACTGCTTAACGCCGCAATAATATCTGTCAATCTACGCGGCTCTTTAGCGAATTTTTGCGCATCCTGCACCAAAAAATGATTCACATTAATTTTTGCATCTGTATAGCTAAATAACCAACCTTTATAAGCTGCAACAGGATCGTCTTTGTACTGTGCGATCAGTTGCTCAAGCTTGTCTTTATTATTGCGCCCAAGTTGGCTTCCAAGACGGTCAGTAGCTTGTCTTGGCGTATATTCCTCAGGTTTCCCCAGTAAACGCATAGCCCCACCCAAGCCCTCGTGATGCAACAGATACGCCACCTTGGCTTTGTCCTCTGGTGACAAACTGTCTACCTGAAACCCTGTGCATTTTGTGAAATTATGGAGATTGATGTTTGCATATATCGCTGCGCCGTCAATTGCATATTTGCACTCAAGACGTTTTGCCATCAGCGCGCTTTCACTGAAGCCTTTGCAGTCTTGATTTAACAATGATTTTGTATTTTTCGATACATCAGTCCAAGCTGGTTTAAAAAACTGCGCCAAGCCTTGTGCCAATGTTGGTTTGTTCGCATTTGATTTTTCGACCCACACGCCGGCGACTTTTTCTGCCTCAGCATCGATAAGGGCGGCTAATGAATGCGGAGTCAACGCATGCTTTTTTGCGGCTGTAATGAGGAGTGCCCGGTATTGCTCATTGCCAGGTGCCAGCCGTAAATTTTCTTCGGTGTAAATCGTAGCCAATGCATGTACCGGCGTGCCGCCTTCAGTACGTGTTTGCTCCTGTGTCGTTACACCGCCAGTTCGCTGCGCTTGATTAGTGGTGGCGGCTTTTACTTCGGCTGTGGTGGTATTGGCTTTGCCCTTTTCTCGCTGCATATTGCCCTGGATTTTGACTTTCCTGGAATCAATGGAGACATTCCATTTACCAATAGGAAGTACGGATTGTTCCAGTACCTGAATCATCTTCTTGTCAATATCTTCAATCCACACTTTCAGCCCCATTGCGTGGTCGTAAATATTGAGCAGCAGGGCTTTATCTTCGTTCACCACATGCATACTGGTTTCGCCATCGTGCGCAACCTTGATGTTTTTCGGTGTGAATGCCACAAAATCCAGAGCACGAAATTTTAGCGTCAACATACTGTCCGGGTCGCCTTTTTCTGCATCGGGAATATGTAATTTCTGGTCTATTTTCAGTGCATGGAGCTGCTTGCCTTTGAGGCGATTGGCATGCGCCAGCGTGTCAACAGTGGTGGGGGGGTGTTTTTTTGCAATTTTCCACAGACTGTCGCCTTGTTTTACAACGTATTCTTGCATCGGTATACCTTTTACAAAAGCTCAATATCGCGGTCTTCGTCTAACTCGCCCGGGTCAAATTCTTCAGCCAGATCGTCCTCTTCACGCACTTCTTCAAAGTCTGTGCTCCAGCCATCATAGCCAACCAACGCCTGGTAAAGCTGATTGTGTTCGGCCTTTAACACTGCTGTAATCCCACTTGTCTCAAGCGTTCTTTGCGCAAATTGCGCACCCGGGCCCGGGTCGAAGAAGGTGACGGCGGCATCTTTTAGTGCCACGCCTTCCGCACTGAAAGCCAATACCGAAATCGCGTGCGGTCCTTGCTGTTCGATGGACGTCACAGGGATACATTCAACAAAACTTTGCTGTCCGGCTAACACCGCCGCCTTGCTCGCCCCGTCCTCAAACGCATGGACCCCGCCCTTAACCGAGAACAACCCCGGGCAAGCGAACGTAATATTGCCGCCTTCGAGCGTGATGGCGGACTGTCCGGCCTGCAGCGTAATCTTCTGATTGGCCTTGATCTCGATACCATCCTGCACACTGACCACCGTCACCGCCTGATCCGCCAGAATCTCCAACGCATCGGTATGCGCCTGCAGCGACACCGGCCCATTGCCGGCAATCGCCTGAATCCCGCCTGCATGGGTAAACAAGGCTGAGGCATAACCCGATACAGTGGACAGCGTCTGCGCTGCGGCCCAATGCGTATCCGTGCCGCTCGTCCATTGCAACTGCCCGCCAGCGAAGATCGCAGTCGAGGCCGCACTGGCCCAATTGATCGTCGCAGCAGACGCCATCAGCACCATTGGTGCTGCGAACCGTTCCACCGGTTGATCTGCATCCAGCGTACGGTTGCCCTTTGCCGCCTTTTGCGCGGTCTGTCCATTGACACTGGCCGGATGCATCCCCTTATCCTGCGGATCGGTGGCACCGATAAAATCCGCCTGCGCCTGATGGGCGCTGGCACTCGACAATGCCTTTTGCTGCGTGGCGGCATCGGTCAAAGCCGTGCTTAACGCGTGCGCCCCTTTTAATTGGGCCACCGCTTCCGCCGCATCCATTTGCGTACTGGCAACGCCGGCACCCGACTGCAGCCGGGCAGCAGAAGACAGCAACACCCCATCGCCCCCGCGCACCACACCCCAGGCATCCGAGCGCAACTCGAAGCCCGCACCGCGATAACTGCCGCGCTGCGCCGAAGGTGCCGATTGCGCCACCAGATACCCCAGATTGACTTGAGAAGCCGCACTACTGGAAGCCAGACGCATACGCAACTGCGCTTGCGAATCATCGACCACCCATTGATTGAAACCGCCGCCGTCCAGAGCATGACTATGCCAGCCCGACAGCACCCCGGCATGATTGGCGCCGGAATCGACGCCGGCCGAGTACGGCGGCAGATCGGCGCCGTTATACAACTGCGCTACCACCACCGGGCGGTCGATATCGCCTGCGATAAAATCGACCAGCACCTCGCCGCCGATGCGCGGCACAAACTGGGTACCCCAGTTCGGCCCGGCCAGAGCTTCCGCCACCCGCACCCAGGTACCCGACGTTTCTGAGCCCGGTGCATTGCCGGACTTGTCGTGCAGGAGGCCGGTATCGGTCAAACCGCCGGCATTCGGTGCAATACCGCGTTGCCATGCGAATTGCACCTTGATGCGATGGTCGCGCTCGGTAGTGGTAGCCGCACCCGGCACACCAACCACCAGCGCACTCTGGGTACCCAAGGCAGTAGGCCAGAGCCGTTGCGCCAGCGCCAGCGGCACAATAGGCACTGCCTGGCGCACACACCGGAAAGTATTGCGATACGTGCCCGGCTCCAGACCACGGAAGTGCTCCAGAGTCGATGACCCTGCAACACCCCCTGGAGAAACCTTGCCCGCAGCAAAATTATTGATCGCCGCATGCGCCACCGTCAGCACCTTGAACGCATTCATGCCGCTACTGTCACGGTAGCGCTCATGCTGGGTCAAAGTGAAAGCATGGCCGGCAGCCAGCTGTCGTACCGCACCGGCGCCTTCGAAGGATTTATTGCCCAGTTCCAAAGCCTGCAACATCAATTGACACTGCAACGCCGCATGTCCGGCCGTAGCAAAGCCACGCTCGCCAGCACCCTCGAAGACTGGCAGGGACGGCAGCGTACCTGCGGATACCGCGCCCAATAAGCGTGACGCATCTTCGGCGGCAGGTGCCGCCAATTGCGTTGGATCCCAACTGGCCAGCGTCACCGCATTCGATTGCACTGTACGTGCAGCACTGAAATCGGTAATGGCGTCCAGCGATTCGGTGGCCGCGATACGGTGGAAACGGATCGTATCGTAGCCGCCCGGCATGACGGGTGCGGGTGCCACACTATCGAAGATCATCAGCTGGTGCCGGGCGTGGTCGCTGTCGGCGGTGTTGCCGTTGCTACCGTTGCTACCATCCTTACACTCCTGTGCATGGGTAAAGCGCCAACTCAAGCCTTCCGAAGCGAGCAGGCGCATAAAAAAAGCCAGATCGGTTTCGCGGTATTGGGTGCAGATCGGCCGTTTGATCAGCGTTTGCGTCACATCGAACTTGAAGTTCGCTTGAGGATAGTCGGCCAGCAAGGCCGTGACAATCTCGATAACGTTCATGTCCTGGAACACGAAGCTGTCGCGACGGTGCCCGAGAAATGCCAGGAAAGAGTCAAGACGCAAACGATAGCGCGCCACGCCGCCATCGCAGCCGAGCCAGGCCGCCTCGGTACAGTAACCGTGCCAGGCGCGGCGCGAACCGTCCGCCTGCAGCATGCGCAAGGACATTTCGCAGCCGATGAATTGCTTCAAATCGAGATCGGTCGATACCGACAGCGCATCGATATCGAAGTGAAACAAGCCGTTGACGGCTTCCTGTCCGGTGAAACGTTCGACTACCAGAGCGTCAGGCAAGTCCGCACCCTGCGCCGTCGAAATTGTGAGCAGGCGGGCATGCTGGGACAGCCCGGTGCCAAACAAGGCAGACAGGGTGGGGACGGTAAAGTTAGGTGGCGTTAGCGTCATGACGGGCTCGGAAAAACGGTGTGGATCATGCTTGGATTATGCGTTGATAAGCGCTCTGTCTGGAACTCCGAAAAAGCCGATCCGCCATCAGGGCAGAGTGATGGTCAGGTTGGCTGCGCGCGGCGCCAGCTTGACGAGGTCGCTATAGCCGTTGATGCTGGCTTCGGTGGAGCGCGACAGCATCCAGTTCAAACCGCAATAGCTGGACAATGCAATGAGCCCAAACAGGGTACCAATGACCCATAACGGGACATCGTTGCGTAGCTTGTTGACTATCGCATCGGGGCGCGCCCAATGCGGAGCGAAACCGGCGCTCTTGCCCTTCATGTGCGCAATTTCATCGCCCAGTCTGGCGGTCAAATAGTTCAGTTTCTCAGGGCCTTCGAGTGCATATTTACCCTGAAAGCCGAGCAGCAGACACATGTGAAATACTTCCAGCGCCTGCACATGCGCGCTGCCTTTGGCGCGCAGCGCCTCAAGCTGATTGAAGAAATTCTCGCCGGCCAATTGATCGCCGAACATCATCAACTGGAGCGGCCGTCGTTCCCACGCATCGCGGATTGGGAACTGCGAGCGCAGGATGATTTCATCGACCGATGCGCAATAGGCGTACTTGGCCGCATAGACATCCTCTGCACAGACATCGAGCTTTTTAGCGTTGCGCTCGACGTCGCTCAGGAATTTCTGCATCTTGATGGAAAAGGGTACTTCGTCTTGCGGTGCACAACGGTTCTTCAGCATGAAGAGTGCATAAAAGCCGTCGTACATCAAATCCAGCAGCGAATGTGCATTGGTCGGAGCATCTGCCATGAACGATTGCCCTGGGTTGACGGAATCGAGCAGAGAAGGTGCGGAAGAAGGGGGTTTTATCATGATGCAACAGCCAAGAGTTCGAGTTTAAGATCGCGGATGCCGGACGGCACATAGATTGAAATCGATTGCGCTTGCAACATGCGTTCGTACATTGCGCCCTTGTTCTCGATCAGGAAGTAATACGTGTCAGGGCGTACCGGCAGGGCGGCCGGAACTTGCGGCGAATGCACTAGTTTAACGCCAGGCATCGCAGCTAGAACGAATTTGTCAACATCTTCCGGTGCGCCGGTCTTAAAGCGCAATGGCACGATGTCGATTAGCTCGATAGCCGGCATATCGGCGCTGACTGCAAGATAAAAAGCGGTCTTGTCGTCGATCTTGCCAGAGTCGAGCATGCCGTGATGATAGGACGGTTTGAGTTCCGACAGGGCAATGGCGAAGTAGCGTGACGAGATGACGGTATCGAGCAGTTCACGAATGATGATGTCGAGTTTCGCAAAACACGGACCGGGATCCTGATGTTGATAGCCAGGCAAATCGCTCAACGTGTACGTTTTTGAAAATGTCATTAACGCACCTGTCAATACCAATAATTGCTCATACAGCCGCTCAGGATGCAGCAGCGGATTATGCAGATAATGCGTCAGGTTTGCATAGGCACTGCTGGTGGTATGAAGCAGCCAGAACGATGAAATGTCACCGGAGCGGAACTCGACCACGTTTTTGCTCGGCTCGCGATGATGGCCATAGAGCGCATTGACTTTTGCCTGCAGTGCATCCATCAGACGTCGTAATTTCAGGAATAAAATCGGAGCGCTGCTGATGGATAGACTCGGCGGTACGAAATTCGGATCCAAATCAAATCCTGAGGTGGATGTGCGACGCAGGCGCACCAATGGGAAGCAGACAAATGAATCGCGTGGATCTAGTTCCGACACCAAACGTACCGCTTTTTTAAGGTAAGTCATCTCGGCCTTGGCGGCCTCGGTGAACAGGTCTGGAGTTTCCCGATTGGCTTGTGCATAGCGGTTGGATTTATTAGCGTTCGCGCTTGATGAAAAATTGCCTCCGAATCCTTTTAATGATGGCAGCGCCGCATAATACGTGATTGTATGCTGCGATTGCGGGACGTCGGTTAGATTGACCGCATCCGGTAAATCGTCATCACCTGGCGCTTGATAAATTTCGCCGTCCTGAAAAATCACCGACATATCCAGCAAGCGCAGCGAGTTATTAGCCAACGCATCTTGGTCAATTTGTATCTTACTGACGCCCCATGCATACGGATGCAGCGCATTGGCGGTCTGATGTAAACGACTTTCGTGGTAGCGATCTTGCCGCTGAAAATGCTGTGGCCGCAGGAACAATCCTTCGCCCCATAAAACTTTATTTGTGTGATTCACTTATTTGGTCTCTCAATGCGGGTTGTTTCAAGTCTGTTAATGAGCGCCGTCACGGGCAACGCACCGACGACAGCAATTGATTTTTGGTTAGATTGCCGGTACCAATGGCGGTTACACCGGTGCCGACTGTCAAGGCACACGCATGCAAGCCGATGATGATGCCAGACTGCTCTGCTTGCTCGGCAGGAAAGACGACCCGCCAGCGCGACGGAACCGGATTATGGAACAAGGCGACGATGCCGATGAAGTACGCCTCTCGGCTGGTTTTTTCGGAAATTTCGTAGCGCTGCCCCGGGACCAGAGTGACTTCCTTGACTTCGAGCAAATCTGTGCCAAGCGCTTCCTTCTCTTTTTGAGGACTTAGAAATGTGTCGTAAGTCGCTTGCTGAAACGCGGCGCTTTGCCTGAGCTTATAGATTTTCGTGACGAGCGCGAGCGGTCGACCAGATGAATTGGAGTTCAAGATATCACTGGCATGCAACTTGATTGATATGGTGCGAGGGAGCTTCAATGCGTCGGGCACTTCCGGCGTATCAGGCTTTTTCAGACCTGTAGCTTCAAGTGCTGACTTGGCGACGATGCCCAACGCAGTTACGGCATTGGTTGCTGTACATCCTATCGCAGACAGTGCGACAAGACTTAAAAATACATATTGGAATAGCTTATTTTTTAACATTATCTATTAGTTATCAAAATTTCTACACTGAGATGTACTCCGCGAAGTGCATTATTTCCACACAGACACCTATTTATGAGGTGTTTCCAGGCAACAGCTAACACATTTAAGTATTTAATTTGCAACTTTTAATATTGTAATTTGGCACCATTACTGCAGATGTGTAGAGTTACTAGTCTACTGGTTGAAACTTAAACGCTATCTACACTAGGTGTTGACATTAATTAAAGTTGCTTTCTACCTATATTTTAAATCACTTATTTAAATTAATACCTTATAATTTATCAATACATTAGTTTTTAGTTAATATACAAATAATAATTTCTCCAAGGTAATTTTTTGTGCCCTAGTTGGCATGTTTAAAATAGGAATACTCACTATGTCTATAAATAAATCTAAGATCGTATGCTCAATATTATTTGCCGCGCTCTTAAGCGCATGTGCAACTCCCGCCAAAGTTGAAGAGCCCGCTGCAGAAAAAAAAGCTCTGGAAATCAGTTTGGCGGGTGCCAACTCTGCCCAAAAGGCAGGGCAGACCGATCAGGCATTAATTTTACTGAAAGGCGCGACAAATCAATTTCCTGCGGACAAAACGCCTTGGTTGCGTATCGCGCAGATCAAATTTGACAATGCTAACTACGGCGAGGCCATCATCAATGCGCTCGAAGCCTTGCAGCGCGACCCGACTGACAAAGTTGCAAACAGTATCGTGACAGTGAGCGGTCTGCGTTTATCAACCAAAGCTTTGTCCAACTTGCGTTCTCAGAATGCCTTATCTGGAACTTTGAAAAGTGAGGCGCAGGATTTGACCAAGCTACTGCGTGAGAACCTTGGGGAAACAGTGCTGGTTCCACTGCCGTCTAAGCCCGTTGCCCGTGCGCCTGCTCGCACCCGTGCTGCTAGAGCCGCTAGCGTCAGAGCTGCTAAATCAGCAGTCGCTACGCCCAAGGTGGAAAGCGAAGAAAACAATAGTGGTCAAGCTAATCCGTTCGGCGGATTGAAGTAAGCATATCAACCCGGGCTATCCTGGGGTGACAACCTAGCCCGGAAATCTTCATACAATTTAGTTAACTGCGGAGTGGTTATGGCAAGAAATGAAAGTATTCAGAAGAAACTTCAAAAAGTACGTCCGCCGCGAGTGCAGATGACTTATGACGTCGAAATCGGTGATGCGATTGAAAAGAAAGAATTGGCATTCGTCACCGGCGTTATCGGTGATTTCAGTGGCAATTCCGAGATCGCGCAACCGCGCTTAAAAGACCGCAAGTTCATTAACATAGATCCTGATAATTTCGACGAAGTGATGAAAGGGATTGAGCCACGAGTCGTTTATCGCGTGGCGAACGAGTTAAGCGAAAAAGGTGGCGAGTTCGGGGTTGAGCTGAAATTCAAATCGATGGAAGATTTTCGTCCCGAATCCATCGTGCAGCAGGTGGAACCCCTTAAGAAACTACTCGACGCACGTACCAAGCTCGCTGATTTGCGCAATAAATTGGCGGGTAATGAAAAGCTGGAAGATATTCTCAGCGAGATATTAAGCAGCACGGAAAAGTTGGCGGCCCTGAGTCAACAAACCTCTAAATAAGAGAGACCACTATGTCCGTACAACAAAATGCAGCTGTAGTTACCACGACAAAGGTTGCTGAAGTCGGATTGCTCGACCAAATTGTTGAGCAAAGTAAGGTTGCCAAATCTTCCACTGAACATGCGCGCGCAAAAGATATTATTTCCGAACTGGTCAACCAGGTAATGGAGGGCACCGTGATTGTGTCCGAAAACTTGTCCGCCACTTTGGATGCGCGTGTCGCCGAGCTTGATCGACTGATTTCCAATCAAGTCAGCAGAATTATGCATGCACCTGAATTTCAGAAGTTGGAAGGCAGCTGGACGGGCCTGCAGTATTTGGTCAAGAACACGTCGACTGGCCAAAACCTGAAGATCAAGGTCTTGAACGCGACTAAAAAAGAATTGATTAAAGATTTCAATTCTGCGTTGGAGTTTGACCAGAGCGCGATATTCAAGAAAGTGTACGAGGAAGAATTCGGCACATTTGGTGGTGCTCCATTTGGCACACTTTTGGGTGATTTCGAAATTACGCGCCAACCAGAGGATATGTACTTTATCGAGCAGATGTCTCGTATCGCGGCAGCCTCCCATGCGCCGTTTATCTCGGCCGCGTCACCAGAGTTGTTCGGTCTCGAGACATACAGTGATTTAGGGAAACCACGCGATTTGTCCAAGGTGTTCGATACGGTTGAATACAACAAGTGGAAATCATTCCGAGAATCGGAGGATTCCCGCTATGTCGGTTTGACACTGCCGCGGTTCCTCGGACGCCTACCTTTTAATCCGAAAGATGGTCTGACGGTTGAAGGCTTCAATTTCGTTGAGGATGTGGATGGCACCGACCATAGCAAATACCTGTGGTGCAACGCTGCTTATGCGTTCGGCACCAAGTTGACGAAAGCATTTGAAGACTTTGGTTGGTGTGCGGCGATCCGCGGGGTAGAAGGCGGTGGCTTAGTTGAAGATTTGCCGACTCATACTTTTAAGACCGATGAGGGTGAAATTGCACTCAAATGCCCGACCGAAATAGCGATTACCGACCGGCGCGAAAAAGAGTTGAGCGACTTGGGGTTCATCTCACTTGTGCATTGCAAAAATACTGACTATGCAGCTTTCTTCGGTGCACAGTCCGCGCAAAAAGCGAAGAAATACAACACCGATTCTGCCAACGCTAACGCGGTTCTATCTTCGCAGCTGCAATATATTTTCGCGGTATCGCGAATTGCGCATTACATGAAATCGATGATGCGAGACAAGATCGGTAGCTTTGCCGCCGCATCCAATGTCGAAGATTTCCTAAATCGCTGGATTTCGCAATACGTACTGCTGGACGATAACGCTAGCCAGGAAGCGAAGGCGCAATTTCCCCTGCGTGAAGCATCTGTCCAAGTGTCAGAAGTGCCTGGACGCCCTGGTGTTTACCGAGCCGTTTCTTTCTTGCGACCGCATTTTCAGTTGGATGAATTATCCGTTTCGCTCCGTTTGGTCGCGGAGTTGCCGCAGTCGACCAAGTCTTAGTAGTTATTCTTAAATCTTAACAGGGGGGTGAATTATGGCAATTGATGTCTATTTGCAAATTGACGGTATCAAAGGGGAATCCACTGACGACGTGCATAAAGATTGGATCGAATGTAAATCCGTTCAATTTGAAGTGTTGCAGCCAAAATCTGCAACCGCATCGACAAGCGGTGGGCATACTGCCGAGCGTTGCGAACACAAAGACATCGTGCTGAGCAAGTTGGCCGATTTGTCGTCACCATTACTACTGCAGAACTGTTCTTCCGGAAAAACCATTCCGAAAGCAAAGTTCGAATTCATGCGTGCCGATGGCAAAGGTGAGCGTATCAAATACTTTGAAATTGAGCTTGAAAATGTGCTTATCAGTAGTGTGACGCCAGCGATTATTCAGGGCGAAATTTTGAGCGAAAGCGTCGGACTGAAGTATGCAAAAGTGAAATGGAAATACACGCAACAGAAAATCGGTGGCGGTACTGCCGGTAACACATCAGGCGGTTGGGATTTGTCTGCAAATAAAGTGATCTAATTTCGACGCTGTCAGAGCACCGCAGGCAATAATCCTGCGGTTCTCTTTTTTGCTTGGATGGTTATTAATGAATGGTTTTGCACCCGGATTGTTCGACAAACTGATGGGTTATAGCATACGTGAAACGTCTCAAGGCGTGGTCACACGCCTTTCACTTGAAGAGCTAAAAGATACGGTTGCACGCGATCTTGAATCGCTGCTGAACACGCGTGTGGTGATTGAAGAGGGCATGTTAAGGCCTTATCCAGAATGCAGTAAATCAATTATTGCTTACGGATTAAATGATTTTGCTGGGATGAGCCTAGCCAGCACAGATGATCGGGCCACCATTTGCCGGTGTCTGGAGCAGACAATCGGACGTCACGAGCCGCGCTTGCGCAATGTACACGCATCACTCGAAATACAGGATGGCTCGATCAATCGGCTCAACTTTGCAATTACCGCGCTCTTGGTTGTCAATTCTGCCCAGGAGTCGGTTAATTTCGACGCGGTATTACAACCATCGACCTTGCAGTATTCAATCAGCAAGGCGCATCACCCTGCGCGTATTGGAATTTAAGGTGCAAGAACTTCTTCCTTACTATGAGCGTGAGCTCGGCTTTTTGAGACGCTATTCACGCGAATTCTCGGAGCACTATCCGAAGATTGCCGGTAGATTGCTGATGGTAGGCGAGGTCTGCGAAGATCCGCACATCGAGCGCATGATCCAGTCATTTGCACTATTGAATGCACGCGTATCGAAGCGCCTCGACGATGATTATCCTGAATTTACCGAAGCACTTTTCGAAGTGCTGTACCCGCATTATCTACGGCCATTTCCATCTTGTTCGATTGTGCGGATGGATTACGCTGCAATCGCAGCGCAACTCACAACGGCTGCAAAAATCCCACGCGGCACAGAATTGAATACACGCCCGGTGAAGGGTGTCGTGTGCAAATTCCAGACCACTTATGAAGTAACGATTGCTCCGCTGCGACTGGCAAGTGCGCAATTCGATTCAATTATAACGGTGCCGGAAGCAGTGGTATTGCCGCCCAACGTGACCTCCAAGGTTAGTCTGGTGATCGAGACGACATCCGAGCAGGTGAAATTGGCACAACTTGGCATAAAGGCGCTGCGGGTATTTATCGATGGCGAACCATCGTTCTGCGCAGCGTTGCGCGACTCGTTATTTACCCGCACTGTTAGCGCGTATGTTGAGATAGTGCGCACGGGTAAATGGATTGCATTGAATAGCATGCCGCTTGCAGAGGTAGGATTCACTGAAGATGATTCACTGATCGATTTCCCAGCACGCTCGCATCCGGCATATCGATTGCTGACCGAATATTTCGCGTTTCCAGAGAAATTCAATTTTTTTGATATTGATTTGACAGCGATTGCGGCTGTATTGCCGGTAAATTGTCAGAGTTTCACTTTGCACCTGACGCTAGGTGGCCTGCGTTCCGATTCCAACATTGCACGCTTGCTCGGCACAATGTCAGCTAATAATGTGCTGTTGGGTTGTACGCCGGTAATCAATCTGTTCAAGCAGCACGGCGATCCGATCCGCTTGACGCATACTGGGGCGCATTATCCTGTGATAGCGGACTCACGGCGAGCCTTCGCTTATGAGGTGTACTCGATCGATTCAGTTAAATTGGTGCGGCAGACGCCACAAGGCGAGTCAATCACTGAGTTTCGCCCCTACTATTCGCTGCGCCACGGCCAGACGCCGGACAAGGCGGGGCATTACTGGGCGATGCGCCGCGATGAAATGGTAGCGATCAAAAGTCCCGGTTACGAGACTGAAATTTCGATCGTCGATATCGATTTTGATCCGGCAGCAATCGAGACTGATACGCTCAGCATTGACCTGACTTGCACAAATCGTGATTTACCAGCTTCGCTGACCTACGGCTTACCCGGCGGCGATCTGTTTCTGGAAGGCGGCTCAATGGTGCGTTCCATCAGCTTCCTGCGCAAGCCGACTTTACCCTCTCGCTTTGAGCGTGGGCGTGGTGCACATTGGCGGTTGATCTCTCATTTGGCGTTGAACCACCTGTCGCTAGAGAAGGGCGGATTGGAGGCATTCCAAGAAACGCTCACGTTGTACGACTTGTCGCACTCCCCGACCTCGCAGCGCCAGATCGGCGCAATATCCGCAATTGAACATCGGGCCTCAACAGCATGGTTGCCGGGCAATCCATTTGCCAGCCTGGTGCGGGGGATCGAGGTGCGCATTACGATTGATGAAGAAGGATTTATCGGCAGCGGACTGCACGTTTTTGCCAGCATCATTGATCGATTCCTGGGTTTATATGTGCATGCCAACAGCTTTACGCAATTGGTCATCGCGTCGAAAAAAACAGGTGAGGAGTTACTGCGATGCCGACCACGAAACGGAGATTTGAGCCTAGCGTAATCCAGCGATTGTTCGATGCACCATACCGCTTTCAGTTTTTTCAAGCGGTCAGGATGATTGAGCTGTGGTTGAAGCGTAATGGCGTACCACATGAGCGGGCGCTGACGGATTATCTGCGTTTCACGAACCGGATTTCCTTAGGATTCCCTGCTAGTGAAATAGAAGCGCTAAATACGTATCCGCAAACCATAGATAAGACTGAGCAGGGCTTGCTGAAAGCGCTGCAACGCGGCGACTTGAAGTACATCAGTCTGACACCTACCTTCATGGGATTTCTGGGAGGTAATGGTGCGCTGCCTAGCCACTACTCAGAACGGATTGCTGCGCATCAGGCTTACGAGAGAGATGAAGGACCGCGCGCATTCCTCGATACGTTTTCAAATCGATCGCTAGCCTTGTTTTACGAGGCATGGCGCAAGTACCGGTTGGAACTCCATTACGAGGCTAGTGGCAAAGATCGTTTTTTACCACTGCTACTTTCGTTGTCGGGCTTGGGGCACGGCTCGTTGCGCGGCCGCCTCAGCAAAAATGGGGACGGCGTACTCGATGAGTCGATCGGATATTTTGCCGCAGCGTTGCGGCAGCACCCGGTTTCGGCAGCATATATGCAACGCGTATTGAGTGAGTATTTTGCTGTCCCGATGTCAATCGAGCAATTCGTCGGCTGCTGGTACGACGTCCCGCGTGAACATCAGACCATGCTTGGATCTAATAACGCCACTTTAGGGACTGCGGCGATGGTTGGCGAACGCGTTTGGCAGCGCGATTTGCGCGTGCGTTTGCGAATTGGCCCCCTTTGGCGCGAAGATTTCGAACAATTTTTACCCGGCGCAAAGGCTGCTAATGCGCTGAAAAAAATGCTCACAATGTTTACCAGCGTCTGCCTGGAATACGAGGTCCAGTTAGTGTTGCGTTCCTCTGAAGTAGAAGGTGCAAGTTTGGCTACCGAGCGCGATGGCGGACGACTTGGGTGGGACACATTTTTGACAACCAAGCCTGAAGTGAATGACCGTACTGACGTCTGCTACCAAATTCACGCGTTATCACATTAATTTCTTAAACGGGAAAGTATGCAATGGGCATCAATCTGAAATCACTGATCAGTAAACTCAACGACACCGCGCGTATTGCCACAGAGCGTGCCGCAAGTATTTGCATTAGTCGCGGCCAATACGAAGTCGATATTGAGCATCTTTTTCTAGCCTTGCTGGAACAGCCGAAAAGCGATTTTGCGATTATTGCGCGCAAATGCGGCATCAGTGTCGATGCATTGCAGTCCGATCTTGAAACTGAGATCACCCGTTTCAAGGCAGGCAACACGCGTACACCGGTTCTGTCGCCGCACCTACAGACCTTATTCGAGCATGCATGGCTGATTGCTTCGCTCGACAATCAAGCCGGTAGGATACGGAGCAGCCATCTGCTGCTCGCCCTCCTGACCCAACCCGATCTGTCCCAACTAGCCTATCGGGGCTCACAATTATTTATCAAATTCAAGCTTGACGACCTGAAACACGATCTCGTTCGGGTAACCGAAGGTTCGCAAGAAAGTACTACAGTCGAGGCTCACGCAGAGTCCTGTGCGTCCTACGGCAGCGCAGCAGGGCAGGGCGGCGATCCGGTCGGCGACATGGCCGCCAGGGGCACAACGAAAACACCGGCGCTCGATCAGTACACCACCAATCTCACGCAACGCGCACGTGACGGCAAAGTCGATCCGGTGATTGGTCGCGACACCGAGATCCGGCAAGCTGTCGATATCCTGTTGCGTCGCCGTCAAAACAATCCGATTTTGACCGGAGAAGCCGGTGTCGGCAAAACTGCTGTAGTCGAAGGTCTAGCCTTGCGCATCGCGCAAAACGACGTGCCCGAAGTATTGCAAGGGGTCGAAATCCACACCCTCGACATGGGCCTGCTGCAAGCCGGCGCCAGCGTCAAAGGCGAATTCGAGAATCGACTCAAAAACGTCATCGACGAAGTCAAGAAAAGCCCGCACGCGATCATCCTCTTCATCGATGAAGCCCATACGATGATCGGCGCCGGCGGACAGGCGGGACAAAACGACGCTGCAAATTTATTGAAGCCGGCGCTGGCACGGGGCGAGTTGCGCACCATCGCAGCCACCACCTGGAGCGAATACAAAAAATACTTTGAGAAAGATGCTGCGCTCGCACGGCGCTTCCAGGTAATCAAAGTCGAAGAGCCGAGCGAAGAACTCGCCTGCGCCATGTTGCGCGGCATGGCCCCGCTGATGGAAAAGCATTTCAACGTACGCATCTTCGATACAGCAATAACCGAAGCAGTGCGTTTATCGCACCGTTACATCAGCGGCCGGCAATTACCCGACAAAGCGATCAGCGTGCTCGATACCGCCTGTGCCAAAGTCGCCTTAGGTCAAAATGCTGTTCCCCCCTTGATAGAAAACATCAGCAAGCATCTGGATCGGATGCATACCGAAATTGCTGCGCTTGCGCGCGAAGAAGCCAGCGGCGCCAGGCATGCCGCCCGCCTGAAAGAATTAACCGCACAACGCGACGCTGCCACTGCGGAGCTGACACAGCAATCCGCCCGATGGGACATTGAGCGCGCACTCACCGAGCAAATCAAGGCAGCGCGGCGTGCCTTGGAATCGACTGCAGCTTCGGATGACAGCAAAGCCAAAGGCACAATCCAAGGCAAAATCCAAACTGAAGCCGAAGCCATCAAAGCACTCAACACCTTGCTCGATGCGCTAAAAACGCATCAGGGTGAAACACCGCTAGTCCCGGTGCAAGTCGATGGCCATGTCATCGCTGAGATCGTCGCCAGCTGGACCGGCATCCCGCTGGGCAAAATGGTGAAAGACGAAATCAAGACCGTCCTCAATCTCGACCGTCTGTTGCAGGAACGGGTACTCGGCCAGTCGCACGCCACAGCCGCCGTTGCCCAACGGGTGCGCACCTCGCGCGCCAACCTGGATGATCCCAACAAACCGAAAGGCGTCTTTCTCTTCGTCGGCCCCTCCGGCATCGGCAAGACCGAAACCGCGTTGGCCTTAGCCGACGTCCTGTACGGAGGAGAAAAGAAACTCATCACCATCAACATGAGCGAATACCAGGAAGCACACAGCGTATCCGGCCTCAAAGGCTCGCCACCCGGCTATGTCGGCTATGGCGAAGGCGGTGTACTGACCGAAGCGGTACGGCGCAACCCCTACAGCGTAGTGCTACTCGATGAAGTCGAGAAAGCGCATCCAGACGTGCTAGAACTCTTCTTTCAGGTCTTCGACAAAGGCGTGCTGGACGACGCCGAAGGGCGTGAGATTGATTTCAAGAACACCATCATCATCCTCACCAGCAACGTCGCCTCGGCGCAGATGATGCACGCCTGCCTCAACAAAACGGCGCAAGAATTGCCAACCCCCGATGTGATTGAGGCCCTGATCCGACCGCAATTGATGCAAGCGTTCAAACCCGCTTTCCTCGGTCGCCTCAAAGTGATCCCGTACTATCCGATCACCGACGACGTGCTAGTTAAAATCATCGAACTGAAGCTGGATCGCATCCAAAAGCGCATCGCCGCCAATCATAAGGCCGCGTTCGTATACGACGCCGCACTGGTCGAAGCAGTACTGGCGCGCTGCACCGAAGTCGATTCCGGCGCGCGCAACGTCGACAACATCCTCAACGGCACCGTACTGCCCGAAATCGCCGAAACCGTACTCGCGACCATGGCCGCTGGCGGCGAGATTAGCAAAATCAAAGTATCCGCCTCCAAAAAGGGCGTGTTCAAATACATAATCCAATAATCCAATAATCCAATAAGCCAATAAGCATCAGGGAGTTTTACACCATGTTAAGCACCGCGCTCGCCACCGTATTCAATGGCTGGACCCAGACCGACCGCCTGATGCGCTTGCACACCGTACTCGACGCCGAGCACGGTGCCAATATATTGATGGCCGAAAGCATGCAAGCGGTTGAAGGCATCAGCCCCATCGACGATGCAGGCATTGATACCGATACCGTAGCAGCCGTTGATGGTACTGGAGGCACCCAAGCCCCCCAATCCCCCCCAGCCCTCTGTGGCTACAAGCTCGAAATCACCTGCCTGAGTCTGGACGCCCATCTTGCATTGAAGAAATTGATTGCGCAGCCGATCCTGCTGGAACTCCAGAGCGCCGCCAGCCGCACCGCGCTGCGACCGTTCCATGGATACATAACGCACTGCGACATGA
>JABBOY010000037.1 GCA_012927585.1 Glaciimonas sp. | reverse complement strand
TGTTCAGGCCAATGGTCGGACGAACGAAAAGCGGATGACATAGGGACTCCTGGCTGGAAAGTCGCTACGATGCTCCGTCTCGTCGTTGAATGGTAGGTGGTACGGCTGGACGCTTACGTTGCAAAAGCAGTTGGCTAACGTGAAGCTGCTGATTGTCGATGAACTGGGCTATGTGCCGTTTAGCGCTGTCGGCGCGGAATTGCTGTTCGAAGTGTTCAGCCGTCGTTATGAACAGGGCGCCACGCTGGTGACATCAAACTTGCCGTTTGACGAGTGGACCAGCGTGCTCGGTTTGGAGCGGCTGACCGGTGCGTTGCTCGACCGGCTTACCCATCACGTCCATATCCTGGAAATGAACGGCGAATCGTATCGCCTGGCTACCAGCAGAAAACGACAAAAGATGAATGCAAAATCAAGTGCCTCTGCTGAGAAAGGAGAGCCCGGTTCGGAAAACACCGATGCCACGTCTTGAGGAAACGGGCTGCGCTGCGCTGCGCCCGTGACCCCATGACTGCCAGGCAGTCATGGTGGTATTGAAGAGAAAAAGCCAGGGCCTGGACGGCTCTATTTATTAATCCGGATTGGTACACTTTTAACGCGCCATTTGGTACACGTTTATCCCGGCATTGACAAACGCATAAATTCAGTATTGGGTAATCTGCCGCCCGCCGTCTTTGAACGGAAAATGGCAGAAAAAGAACCTATGATGGTGTCCGAAATTACTTGACCACTACAAACACCAGTGGCCGTACACGTGCGCCCGTCTTGATGGGGTGCCATTGAGCAATCGCTTCCTCTATAAACCAGTTCGTGATGTCGCCGCGCCGACGCAATGCCTCGTTGTATTGGGGCCAGTTGGTCACCTTGTATTTAGGTTTGGAACTTGTGGCGGCGACTCACATTATGTTTGTAGGGCACGGGCTGTTTCTGGAGGTGAAGTCAGCCTGCATCATGCCAGTTCAGCGAACTGCCGACCAATTTCCGATTTATTCAACAACGCCCATCGGATACTTTAAATCGTTGTAATGCTGCTAAGATTACACACTTAACTCATTTTTTAAAACAGCTTCTGACACAACCCAACAACATCCTAGCGACCGAGCCCAGGATACTGACGCCAATGTCCTTCAGGCATGAAAGCATCGGGCGTTGTGATCCCCAACATCTGTTCCAGCATGGTCTTATTTAGCGGCACACAATAGACCGGCCTCTGCCGCTCGAAGCGCCAACCCTCGGAGAGATGCCCGGCATCGACGGCGTCATAGCCGATCTGATCTAGGAACCAAATTGCCATTTTCTTGGCGTCCTCATCATCGCCTGCGATTGGAAGGGCGCGACGATCCGACGCGCCGGCAGGTCGTGCATCGGGTACCACTTCTTCCACCACGATTGAATTCAGTGCCTTGACGATACGCGACTGTGGTAAGTGTCGCGCCAAGAGTTCCGCTGTTGTTAATTCTCCGCGTTCCAGCTCAGGAATGCGGCCAAAGTAAGAAAAATAATTATGTGGGTTAAGCACAACTTTGCCAGCGAGCGGCTCTGCAGGTATAGCGCGATAGGCCTGAAGCGGGATAGCTGCGAAAACTATCTCGCCGAACGCTGTGGCTTCATCGACACTGCCAACCTCGCAACTGATCGCTTGGCGCAGACCACGAATGCGCTCCGACCCTTGCGAGTTACTCATCATGACTTGATGACCAGCTCTGAGTGCCAACCACCCTACAGACTGAGCCATGCGACCTGCGCCAATAATTCCGATCTTCATTTTTTCCCCTTTTAAATGTGCTTTTCTGAATCCGTGTTCATTACGATGGCGTTTCTAAATAAATAAGGTAATCCCCCGGCTCTACCGGGGAATTACCTTATTTATTTAGATTTTCACAGACACTGGTATGAACACCGCATAGTAGTAACGGTCATCATCAATCAGGTTTTGTGTGCGTAATTCCATTATCACTTGCGTTGTTTTTTTATCATACATTCAAGTACATTTCATTGGCTGCGGTCAAGATCCAGAAACACATAAAGAGCCTTTTGATTATTCAACAACGCCACTTTGTCGAATAGCAACAACCCCAAGTGCATCTTGAAGGTGCGTAAGCGGTATTAACCGGTAAACCGCATTCAAAATTCTAGTAACAGAAAATTCGGTGGCTTTCAAAAGTGATTGCCCATCATTATTTAGGGCAATCTGTATTCTTTTTGGGTCGAGCAGAAGTCCGCAACCAATGCATTTGAGAACCGCTTCCTTGTACGTCCACCCGCGCAGGAATGCTGCCTCCCAATTATCAGATTTTAAAATTTGATTGATTTCATCAGAGTTGAATACATATCTTAGTAGATGCAAGGGAATCGCTCGATTGCACATTTCAACGTCAATGCCTATCGCTTCGCCTTGCATAAATGCGGCAACAATCAAATCACCGGAATGTGACAAATTGAAACAAAGCGTCGAATGCAGAGGGGGAAAATGAGGTTTACCGAATTTATCGATGAAGAAATCACCCTTGTACGGAGCTGCATTAAGAATATATCCGATAGCTCGCCGGAGAAACGCTCGGCTGGCAACAAATCGAGAACGACAGACATCATTTGTGATACATTTTGCGCGTTGCTGTTCTGAGTCCGATAGCAAATAAATGTCATCGTAGGAGGCGCTGCTGAAATTGCCCGCTATAACCGTAATGTGCGTCAATTTGTCTACATGGTAATTATGGATATTGCTCCACTTCATGATGCCACCCACTCTAAGAAACATATTTGGAAAGCAAGTTTTATGGAGAGTGCTTGCTCTCGTAGAGAAAATTTCACGAAGGATTGTTTTTCTGTCAATGTAACGTCCAAGATTCATTTCAAGCCCTAGCTTTCCTGCATAGGGTGTAAGAGTGCATTTTCATGAAGACAAGGTGTCGCTTGCAAAATCTTTCGAAAAGGCGTTGACAAATCAAGAAACAAGGCCTCGCTACCCAACGAGTAATGGGGCTGGGTGCGGTTCGAAACGAAAGCGCGGTTTTCCTTTACATCCCACTATTTTTGCGGGACTAGCTGGACAACAGCGAATGCAATGATTACCAATTGCTATCTGATGAGGCTTAGATTCATGCCGTCCAAATTAGATCAATCGCCATCGGGATCAGTTTGGTTTTGCTGGAGGTTCTAAGAACCTGATTAGTATCTACGTAGTAATAATGCCAAAAACGCTAACACAATAAACTGTAAATTTGTTTCAAGCTTTCGTTCACAGTTTTTCCATAGCCGCCGGTATTTTTCGAATCAAGCAAAAGAACGTTCAACGACCCAGCATTTCGGCATCACGGCGAAGGTATGCAGTGCATTTCGCTTGGCAATTTCAACTAATGCGCCGAGTCGTTGCTTGACCCCGTCAGCAAACGCGCGCTTGTACAGCCACCGTACAAGGCTGACTTGTGCTTGTCAAACATTGCCAGAGCACCGGCACGATCTGTTACCTCTGCTGTCGTCACCCAAATCGCATGCGGTAAGCCTTGCGTATCCACTGTGATGTGCCGTTTGAAGCCTGATACCTTCTTGCTTGCGTCGTAGCCTTTTTCTTGCGCTGTGTCCGTATTCTTCACACTTTGTGCGTCCACGATACATAAGCGCGTAGTTCTGTCGCGCCCATTGCACACGCGTTCTTGTTCCACCTGATTTTTAATGCCTGCTCCAGCAGGCTCGATTCGTCGCCAACGCGCGCCTTGCCCCAAAAATCAAAGTAGTAACGCACCGTACTGACCGAAGGGAAATCACTTGGCAGCGCCCGCCAAACACAGGCATTTTTTAGCGAATACAAGATCGCACAAAAAACGTCGTATAAGTCCACCCGCCTTGGACGCGTCCTATGCCGAATACCTTCCAACAGTTCGCCTATCTTTTCGAATTGCTCCCGACTGATATCGTTCGGATAGTGCTTTCTGTTCATGATGGCACCTGATCAAACTCGATAAATCTCCTTTGACATAAAGATACTAATCAGGTTCTAAGTAGACACGACACGGTTTTGAATTTCCTCGCGAACCCGCTCTTCGATAAAATCCAGCATACGGCCAAAGGTATTGAATGGTGAGTTCTCTATGGACAGGTCGCGTTCGTTGGCCAATCTGACTTTAACCCCATAACTCTTATAAAGTTGCTGCTCAAGATCAGCGATGATTGTCACAAGGCTTAGCGAATCAAGCTGTCCTGAATCAGAATACAATTCGGCGTCACGTCCCAGAGAAAGGTCTACTGGATTGTCGAGAAACGGATCCTGTGTCTTGATTGCTTCAATTAGTATGTTACTCAGTTGCTTTTTCATGTGTAAAATTCCTTTGGTAATAGGTTGTAAATGGCGTGGTTATTCACTTATATTTTTGATCTAGGCTGTTTGAGTATTTCGCGAATGTCGATGAATTGACCGCTCGTTAGAACTCCATCGCGCCTCGAATGAATAATATCGAAAACATCCGCAGCACGGCTCTCAGGAGAGGCCGCATAGCCTGGCAGGCTGAATCGCTCTTGTAATTTAATATGCTCCGGAAATTCAGGCACTCGCGAGCTAAAAACGTTACCTCGCGACAATTTCGTATTAACGTTGCACATACCAATCACGGCAAAGAACACGTCTGGATTTTCCTGGGCATAGACACCACACAATGCAAGCAATGCCGCCTTCGAAAGACTATAGGGAAGCATGCCGGCTCTGAAACGGAGGCCCGCGATTGATGCAGATGCGACAACAACCTCGGGTCTTTGGGGCAAAGCAAGAAATGCGTCCAGAAGCACCTTATTCGATACGACATTGACAGCCAATGTTTGATAGATGTTATCAAGCGTAAACTCTTCTGCCCGAGCCGGCACGTTTCCGGAGATGCCCGCATTCAGGTAAACGACAGAAATGCCTTCTTCAGTAATCGGCGCGAATTCTCCATCGAACAAACTAGTTGCATCTTTTAGGGTCTGAAGATCACAACTCTTGAAGAGGAAGTTTTTATTCTCAATCAGCTCTTTGGGACGGCGGCGTGAAATCCCGAATACGGTCCAGCCATTTTTGAGATAGAGGGTAGCAAGGGCATGGCCGATCCCATCGCTGACACCCGAGATAAAAACCTTCCCCGTGTTACCACCCACATATCTTTGAGTTTCTTGAACGAGCATGTCCATAAACCTCAGAATTTTCCTGCTGAAAATCCACCATCGACAGAAAGGAGCGTACCAGTCACATACGAGGCTTGTTCGCTGAGAAGCCAAACAATCGCTGCCGAGATCTCTTCCGGATTGGCGAATCGTTTCATTGCAGTGGATTGGATCTTTTCTTGCGTTGACTCTGGATTTGCACGTCGACGCTCTTCGGTGTTCATACCCCCGAGTGTTGGGCCTGGACAAACCGCATTCACTCTGACAACGTGCTGCCCATATGGGGGATTTGCGCATTCAAGCGCAGCTACCTGGGTTAACATGTTCAATGCCGCCTTGCTGGTGGAATAAGCGCTTTGGCGTGGTTGACCAAGAACCCCTCCGCAAGAAGATACATTGACGATAGAGGCATTATTATTTCGAGCCATCAGCCCAATTTGACGTGACATTAGTACAAGCGGGCCAACAAGATTGATGTCAAGAACACGCCGCCATTCCTTGAGATCCAGCTCGCTTACAGAGGCACGCTTAGTCGTGACCCCTGCGTTGTTGACTGCAAGATCCAGACGTCCATGGTTGGCCTCAATTAAGCTAAACAGATCTGCAACTGAGCGTTCGTCTGTGACATCTGTCGACAAGTAGCGCGCATTCGAGCCGAGAATGTCCTGGGCTCGGTAACCGTCTTCTTCATTCCTCCCTGTGATGTAGCAAAATGCTCCTTCTTCAATCAGTGCTTTGCTAACAGTAAATCCGATGCCTCGTGTGCCACCGAAAACCATAGCTATTTTCCCACTAAACTTCATTATCTATTCTCCTGATACTTTACTTGAATGTGCTGCGGTCGAAGATACTGGGGATTGACACAGCAAAAGACACGATCCGCCAAAGGTTCTTTCTTATCTCTCAGACAATACGAGTCCCAGAGGCAGTGATTGACTTCGTTTGATAGACCTGACAACTCTTTCCGTACAAAATGGTGATCTGCAATGATTGCACGACCAAACCCAACGAAATCGGCGTCGCCGCTCGCGAGTATCTCCTCGGCAGCCGTAAGACTGTCAATGTTGGCAGCGAAGCCAACCGGAAGACGGGTTTTCCTTTTCAGGAATCTTGCTGCATTGCGCGAAACCATCATCGCGTATTCACGATCTCCGAGAAACTTTGCAAACGTGTCCGCAACACCAGTCGCGCAGGTAATCGCATCAGCACCGGACTCTTCGATTGCCACGATAACATCTTCCAGCTGCTCAACATGAAGTCCTTCAGTGCCGAACCCGTCATCGACCTGTAAACGCACGAAAATCGCCATTCTATCGTGAGCAGACAGACGAATTCGACGCAGGATTTCCAATAGAATGCGTGCCCGATTAAGTGGAGTTCCACCCCAACGATCAGTTCGACGATTGGTTCTCGGTGAAAGAAAACTGCTTAAAAGATAGCCGTTGGCGGCGTGAATTTGGAGTGCGGGGGCCCCGATTTCTAGAGCCAGGCACGCAGCCTCGTGGAAATGGTCTATGTATGCAATGATCTGCTCCTCGGTCAAGGAACTGACATCGTCCGTTATCGCAGGCTTAGTGGCATTAAATAAATTCGGCTGATGGTTATCACTAACGCCATAATGTTGTAGTTGAACTCCCAAAGGAAAATTTAATTTTTTAGCAGTCTTGAAGACGGGCAATAAATCGGCAGCATGTAAATGCGAGACCAGCTTCAGACTACGGTCAGTATATTGAGAAGTTGGGTCAATTGATGCATTACTTAAAAATCCGAATCCGCACCCCCCCTTCATTATCGATTCATAAATTTCGAAAAATTCAGGAAGAGGTCGGCCTATCGAGTCGCACAAATCAAAGCCAACGGATGAAAAATACATCCTGTTGGGCGCAACTAGGTTACGTCCAAAAGTTATTGGCTTCATCAGGTTCGTAAAATTACTCATATTGCCACATCAACCGGTTGAGTATTGACTTGGCTTAGAATGAAACTGCACTTGATAATTTCCTTCAGGTGCTCTAACTCAACGTATTCCATTTGACCGAAGGTCCAGGTAACGCCGGTTTCATCTTCGTTCAACAGAGAAATTGGAGCACGGAAGCAAAGGCTTCCGTCGTAAACTACGGTCAAAAATGCGTTCTGTAGACCGCTAATTTTAGGGCGGCTTGTGACACACGAGTCCTTCCCGATTTTTCGAAGCGAAACAATAGATTGCTTCATCTCGCTTGAAGTTATAAGAGAGATGATCGGGGTGCTGGGCAGAGGTACAAAACTTTCTGTGTCGAACAGGCAGGCATTCCTAACCACTTTAAATTTGTCCATTGAAATGACGAGTGCATGCGCGTCAATTTTGGCAATCAATGCTCCTCTTTGATAAAACGACGTCGAATAATGCACCTTGCGAGGATAATGCTCATCTTCTTGACCCAAGTCATCAATGATGATCTCAATGGGATACATCAGATCACCGTAGGCATAGAACTTTGCATTAAGTTCACTCAAGCTGACAGTAACTGATCCCAGAACGTGTTTTGAATATGTATATAACTGATAGTATATTGATTGCCTGGCGGCCTCTAAAAGCATGATTCCAGGGATGTGCTCATGCGGCTTCCGATAAAAGAAGTAGTGGTCAGCAAGATTGACGAAAGAGAAACTTGTTGAAGGCCTAGAAATCTTGTGGTACGTCAAGAAAGACTCAATTGCATCGTCATCAAGTGACAAGTTGCGTGATGAACCTAAAGGTAGACCTTCACGGATTTTCTCGATCACTTGAAAGGGGACGCCACGGACTGCTCCCTCATTCGCCGCACCAATCACCGTCGCAAACGATACTCCGACTTCTGCGCCCTGAAGAGACGGAGCCCGCAAAATATTTTCATTATGAGCATCAGAAATGTAGAGATTATCTATTTCCGCGATAGCACTATTATTATTTCGCGGCACCTCAGACCTAAATCTTGCTGGAGTAACTTTCCTCGGATTGGTTAGAAGGACATCATTGGCCGCGTTCTTATGGAGGAGTTTAGGAGGTATTACAGTAATTTTAGTCATTTCCTACCTTTCTATAATACAAGTTCGACGTTGTATTTTTTAATCCAACGGTTCATCCACAGAGCCATTTCGAGGCTGCCACGATTGTAGGGCTGACTGATTTCAGTCTGCGTACGATTAAGTAGCGCGTGCGCTTTTTTATGATCAAGAAGATCGCGAATCGGAGCGCTAGTGTCTTCGAGTACTTCGGCCAATTCGACACGCAGCCCTTGTTCGTAAGCGCCATCTTGCGTCGCTGGATATGGTGTCTTCACCCGATTTAATACGCCATCAGGTAACAGCGGACGAACGGCTTCCCGAAGGAGACTTTTCTCTCTGCCGTCGAAGGATTTCATGCTCCATGGCACATTAAATACATATTCGACCAAACGATGGTCACAAAACGGTACGCGCACTTCCAAGCCGACGGCCATGCTCATCCGATCATTTCGATCTAGAAGTATTGGCAAAAAGCGCGTTAGCGCGAGGTAAGAAACTTCTCGCATTTGCCTATCGCTCTCAGATTCGCCATCGAGAACCGGAACTTCGCGAAGTGCTTCCTGGTAACGCTCTGCGCGATAGGCGTCACGATTAAGCGACGCAACAAAATCGGGTGCCAATAGTTGGGTGCCGCCGAAATATCGCGACGAACCAGCTGTTAACCAAGGAAATGTATTAGCTTTTATTGCAGCAGGGTTTCTGAACCACTGATAACCGCCGAAAATTTCGTCTGCCGCTTCTCCTGAAAGCGCAACTGTTGAATGTGCAGACAACTCACGAAACAACAAGTACAAAGAGGGCCACATATCACCCCAGTAAGCTGGGGGCGCATCCACAGCGTGAAGAACATTGTTGCGAACCTCGGCATCTAGCATTTGATCGCTGCTGAGCAACAACTCTGTGTGATGCGTCCCCACATGTGCGGCAAGCTCCCTTGCGAACGGCGCGTCTGGTGAACCCCGGACACCGTCGACCGTGAAGGCATTAATATTATGTTGAAAATCTACCGAGTAGGACGAAAACGCACCTTGGGTAATTTCTTTCGCAGCAAGTGCGGTCACTGCTGATGAATCCAATCCACCTGAGAGAAGGGAACAGATAGGGACGTCCGAAACCATCTGGCCGCGGATTGTATCGGAAAGTATATCCCGGACAGTCTCAATTGTAGTCTGGAGGTCGTCTTGATGAACGTTCGCCTTGAGCCTCCAATAGGTTTCTTTCCGCAAACCATTGCGATCAAAAATCAGCATGCTACCTGGCCGGACTTCGTACATACCATCGTAGATGGTGAGTTCGGGAGTTTTTAGCATATCTAGGAGCTCACAAAAACCAGTCGATGAAACACGGACTTTCACGAGTGGATTTTGGAAAAGCGCCTTAGGTTCTGAGGCGAATATAATTCCGCCATCCGTGGGGTAATAATAGAGTGGTTTTACCCCTAAATGGTCTCTAATCAGAAGTAATCGCTCACGCTGGCAATCCCATATCGCAATGGAAAATATGCCGTTCAGATGCTGAGCAATGTTTTCTTTCCAATGCAGATAACCATTTACTAGAACTTCTGTATCGCTGTTAGTCTCAAACTTATACCCAAAGCCTCGTAACTCATTGCGCAATTCCTTAAAATTGTATATCTCCCCATTGTAGGAGAGCACAGCTTTCTGACCGGAATTATCTATGGCCTCCATAGGCTGGGTACCATGTTCAAGATCAATGATTTTCAACCGCCGATGACCAAGTGCGACATACTGATCGAACCACGTACCTTTCGCATCTGGTCCGCGATGTGCAATTGAATCCGTCATTGCCTCTACAATTTTCTTCCGATCAGGGAAAGTATTCCTGAAATCTATCCATCCAGCTATTCCGCACATTACATTCAACCTTTCCTAGTAGACCGTCACTCTAAATTTTTCGGGTACAGATGTTTCAATTTAACCCGTGCATCTTCCGTTCGGAATTGCCAATCAATACCAGTTTGCCACTGATTGCGCGTATCACGATGCGTTCAAACCGCGCACGCTCATCGTCCATTAACTTCACTACATACTTCTTGTTCATCATGACCTCCTGCAAGGGTTCAATCCTTGTTAGACCACTTGGAACTCGAAAATTTCAGTGTGACGGACTTCTAGTTAATTGGAATACCATCCAATGGTTTTATAATTTTTGTTTTCGATAGATCCAGAAGCAGCGCATTCCACGCCAGTCCGACTCCAAAGCCACACATAACCACGTTCTTGCGCGTAATGTCAGCTTGCCAGTTGAAGCGAGATAGAAGAAGTGGAATAGAGCTTGAGTTTGTGTTGCCTACGTCACTGACGTCGCAAGGTAGTTTGTTCGGAGCTACATCAAGAATGTTTCTAATGTAATTCAAGATGAACTCGTTAGGCTGGTGCAGTGCAAAGAGATCGATATCGTTTTTTTCAATCTCTTTTTCTTGGAGAAGGGAATTTATCACCTCTGGTACACGACGGAGTGCGAAGCTCATTACTGCAGCACCATCCATTTTCAAGCAGTGTATCTTTCCGATATGATCATTTTCTTTTTCATAGTTAAGATTCACGCCGATAAGATGCCTGCCGCTTCCATCTGCTCCGTAAATAAAATGCAGCGTACCTTCACCGGAGGTTATGAGAGTCGCCGACGCGGCATCACCAAAAAGCATTCGAACCTTGTAGTTATTGTCATCTACTAGTCGCGTATTGATATCGCCAGTGCAAAGTAGAACGTTTTTACATGAGCCGGATGCAACAAGGGAAGCAGCCTGTATCAACCCGTTCACATAGCCAGCACATCCGGAATCAATGTCCGTAACAAAGCAATTTGTAGGGAGCTTGAGCTTGTGATGCACAGCAAACGCACTACCAGGACTCCAATCGTCAGGGGTCTGTGTGACAACAACCAAACCGTCGATTTCATTCCGGTCAATATCCATATTCCGAATGAGATGTTCTGCTGCAGCGGCGATCAAATCACTTGTTGTCATTCCCTTCGCCGAGCGTATTGAGTTGATACCTGTCCCGCGTACAATCCGCGCAACCTCTTTCTCTCCATAGAGTGCCGAAAAGACATCTGCCCCTATTACTTCAGAGGGTAAAGCCGCCGTAATTGCTTTGATAGAAATCCCTGAAATAATTTTGGAAACCATGATCAGTTGCCTTTCAACTTCTGAACAAGGTCCACAAGATCCGAGACTGTTTTCAATTTAACAATATCCTGAAGTGTGATTTGTTTACCGGTATATTCTGTTACTAATGCCACTGCAGACAGCATTGCAAATGAATCCCATTTCTCATTGCCATTCAGAGTAGTAAATGGCTCCAATTCGTTTGGATTAATATCCAGTGTTTTCGCGATGTGGGTTCGTAAACTTTCAAAATTTAATTGCATAATCAGTGTTCTCGCTCTTATGAAAGCTTTCGCTTAGTGGGTTGTTTCTATGCTGCAGTCAATCTCGCAGAGTATCCATGTCGTTATGGTTAACCTACGTTGGAATTTTCACTTGTGATGTTCGTCAATTTTTGTTGCCTACAACGACTGTTTCAGGCAACGATGATTCTCTTCTACCGAAAACGACAGCAGCTACGACGCCGAGAATGAGAGGAGAGATGGCCCCATAGAGCATGACCCATTCGAACCCATGTGCTAACGCGTCGCGTGCGATCAAGATTGAAATTCCTTTGGCTTCGACTGCCGCAAAATTGCCTGCCGCCACGACATCGGCGAGGCTATGAAGGTTCAGAGATGCGACTTTCTGTGGCGATACCTCCATCAGACTGGCCGAAACACCTTTCACCAAGATAAAGCCCATGACGGCAATATTGACCGCAAGTGAAATCATCCGCGCACTGAACTCCATACCTGATGCCATTCCGGCTCGCTCCGGCGGCAGCGAGCCGGTAGCGGTATTGGTCACGGGGGTGTTTGTCAGCCCGAGGCCAATGCCGGCTATCACACATCCAGGTAGCAACGTCATCCAGCTTGCATATTCTGTCATTACGGCCAAACGAAGAAGAATGAACCCTGCGGCAATAACGAAAAGGCCAAGCGGTATTACAAAGTTTGGTCCGCGCTTCAAGAGAAGCTTTTCGGCAAAAGGCGGGACGAAAATGGTAGGAAGGGTATAGGCAAGAACAGTCAAACCTGCCACCACACTGCTATATCCAAGGACAGACTGCAGATAGATCGGGAAGTAAATGATGAACGGCCAGAAGCTAAAGTTCATTCCGCTTGCACCTAGCAGGGCACCGGAGAAGTTGGGTATCCTAAAAGATTTAAAATCAAACATTGGACGCGCAACCTTGTTCTCGATGAATACAAACAGGAGGAAGCTAGTAATACTGACTGCGAACACCCCCAAGCCAAATGGGTTGCCGTTGCCGAGTTCTTGTCCCTGAATAATGAGATACACAAAACCAAAGACCGAGAGGGGCAAAGTCACCATGCCGCCAAGATCAATGCTGCCAGCATGAGGGTCGGATGATTCGTTCACGCCAATACGGGCAAGTGTGACCGTCAAAATGGCAATGAGAACATGGATCAGGAAGACCCACTTCCAACTTGCAAAGGCTACAATCGCCCCGCCGATGATTGGACCAAAGCCTAGACCCAGGCCGAACACGACCCCCCACCAAGCGAAGGCCATGCCTCTTTCCGTACCATCACGAAATTGATGAGACAGAACCGCGACTTGGCAGGCCAGCATTGCCGCTGCGCTTATACCTTGAAGAAAACGCGCAGCAATGAGCAACGGCGCGCTGGTTGCCAGCCCACAAATCAATGACGCTATGCCGAAAATCACGATACCAATCATGAATATTCGCTTGCGACCGAAACGATCCGCCAGCGCGCCCATGGCGACCAACATCGAGCACATCGCAATCGTATAGGCATTCATGATCCATTGAAGCTGCTTGAAATTAGCCGGAAGAGCCATTTCAAGGGTTGGGAGGATTGAGGGGACACTGGTTATTTCCAGTCCCAACATGATTGCCGAAAGGCAAACAGTTGCAAGAGCAACCTTGTTTCTTGAGGTCGTAGTAAGAGTCATTTCGTGTTTATCTCCGGTGCTTCTATACTGAATCAAATGTAAAATTATTCTTCTTATCAAAAAATATAAAACAAATTAAATCATGAGGCGAAAGTTTCGGTAACTACCAACTCTGATAGGGGGCCACGGAATTCAGAAAAAATAGTACGTGTGCGACGTGAAGTCTCACCAATTATGGTCTCGCCTCGGAAGGGAAAGTGAGACCAGTTGCTCCTTCAACGGTAGCCTATCGATGCGGGCGATGCGGGCAACGGCATGGTCTGAAGCCATCGAGACAATGAAACTTTTCCCAAGAGAGCTGCCAGCATCAGGCGGCTGGGGCGCTAGGCTGGAGAGCATGGCCAACATATGTGAACTATTGATAAACCTCGTTAATTTTGACAGGCCAAAGATGCTGACAGGCTTGAACCAGAACGGTCAGTGATGGGTTGCTCGATTACGTACTTCGGGCACAAGGACATGACATCACCGCGGGAAAGACAGGGCCTTCGATATTCGTGTAATTGGTGTGGAGCACGGTAAGCCCGTATCTCTGCCTCGCGGCAGGCGAACCGCAAGGGACGCTGTTGGAGGTGCGGGTAGAGGATGGTCGACAAAGCGAATGCTGTCCTGTAATGGCGTAGACAGAAGTTGAGCCGTCAGGCGACATCACTTCATGCGAAAGCAGGCAGACTTCGACCGGGTCTTTCTTGACGAGAAAGTTTGAAAAACCTTCACAGGAGGGGAAGCAGATGACATCGCAAACAGTTTGCGCTGGTGCGCCCTCCGGCCAATCGCGGCATCCGGGCATCCCAAGATTTGTCATCATGTTCAGGGTGGATGCACTGACCCATGCCTCCGTTTTTTGTTGAGGCAAAACGCGCGCCTTCACGCAGTTGCCAATGATGCGCTTGTAGCGCTGGATCGCCAGCTCAATTCGGCTGCGCAAACCATAGTAGCTCTCCTTTTACCATGCCATTCTCCCTTGCTCTTCGATGACCCAATTGTGCTCGTCACGTTGCGTATCTCCTGCGACTGAACGCACCGCTGTTTTGTGCGGTGCGGTGGGAATCGGCTTTGAGCGCTTGTTCCAGCGCGGCATGAAACGGGGTCAGTTTGCCCGGCCCTTCAGTCCTGCGATACGTCGGCGGCGCTGCCTCCTTGGCACCCCTCAGCCATCGTCGTATCGTGTTACGCGATAGACCTGTGCGCTTGGTTATTTCATGCAGCGACAGTTTGTCGCGCAAATGCATCCGCCGAATCTTCATACAGGGATTTGACGATTGTGGAGCTAAGGGGATACCCTGTATGCACAAACAGTAGTGTTTTCAAGGCGTTCTGAGGTTGGTAGCTAATCAGATATTAATATCTATATTATTCTCATGAATAAATTGCTATTATGTAACGCTTAATAAGCAAACGCTGCACTATTAATTTCTCGGGTTTCTCCTACTTTCGATGCAAAATTTTATTTGATTTGAATGGTTCGATTAGAAAATTTACTTCGCTTGTTTGACTGCGATACCTCGGACACATGGAGTGCTACTCTCTTTGGGATCGCTAGCGACTGCGGGTTCAGTCACACGCTTTTCGGGATCGTGCCCAATAAAAGCGTGCCGCTTGAAACGGCATTTCTCAAAAGCAACTATCCGGACAAATGGAGAACGACCTACGTTGATTTGCAATTACATTCCGTGGATCCAGCGGTATCGCACTGCCTTGGAAGCATACAACCTATTGCCTGGAGTCCGGACACATTTAAAGGAAGAGAGCAGAACGAATTTTACGAGCAAGCTTGTGGATATGGATTGCGTTCAGGAATTAGTTATCCACTCCATGGGGCGTCCGGTGAATTCGGCGTTTTAAGTTTTGTCACTAGCAATTCCGAACACGACGCCATTAGCAATTGTTTCGATGCATTGGCGGAGTTATCGTTAATACGTGACTATGCTTTCGAATCGTCGACGAAATTTCTCAGAAATGCCCCTTCTCCGCCAGCACGCATTAAATTGACATCGCGAGAACTTGAATGCTTAAAGTGGGTCATGGGTGGAAAATCATCTTGGGAGATTTCTCAAATACTGAGCTGTTCGGAAGCTACCATTAACTTTCATGTGTCGAATTTTAAGAAAAAATTTAACGTCCATACACGACAACAAGCGGTAGTCAAAGCAATAAAAACGGGGTTAATCATTCCATCCTAATACAGAACGAACTTTCAACTCAAGTCCCATCGGTTGATTGTTATTGTGCAGCGCCGTAAAAAGGTCGGTATCGCTGATTTTCTTTTCCAAATATAGCTCAATCAATATCGCGACAGACGGTGGAATGCCTATACCTTTTTCGAAGCGGCTTCCGCGCGATTGTGTAACACCAAACCGATACCAAAAATCGGTCTGGTTTTCTCTCCGAACCTTCCGTAGATTCTTTAAGTTCTTGGCATAGATGTAGTTGGACGTCTCTTCGAAGAGGTTTTTCGTCATGTTAAGTTGTCGCATTTTTTACCTCGAATATTGTAGCAATTTTGAACTTGTAACGGCAGAATATAGTATCTTTTTAACAAAGATACTATCAAACTTGATAGTTACGATTTTATGCGGTATGCATAAATATGAGACTCCTACCTACATTGATCGGAGTCACAATGTCTCTTACTGTCGAGATCGCTACTAGACGAGATTTTAAAAATTCGGACCTTTGGGACATGCATAAACTGAGAGCGAAGGTTTTCAGTGGTCGGATGGGGTGGGATGTGCCCATCATGAGCGGCATGGAAATAGACGGGTATGACGCCATCGACCCGTATTACATGATGATGCGGGAACCGGGCGGTATTCTGCGTGGTTGCTGGCGCCTTCTGCCGACAGAAGGACCCTACATGTTGAAAGACACTTTCCCACAGCTTCTCCACGGCATTACTCCGCCTGAGGATCCAAGAATTTGGGAATTAAGCCGGTTTGCGATCGAGACTGGGGGGCAGCACGTTTTCGGCTTTTCCCATATTGCGATGCAGTCCATCGGGGAAATCATTGCCTACGGCCACCGCGTCGGGATCGAACAGTATGTGACGGTTACCACCACGGCCATCGAACGCATGTTACGCCGGGCAGGCGTTGTAATAAAGCGGTTCGGGCCCCCTCTTACAATCGGGGTCGAAAATGCGGTAGCTTTATACGTGGATATCGGTGAATCGTTTCGGACGCTGTCTCTTGCCCGCATTAAAGCTGCAACAACGCCCATCAGCTTAACCGTATGCCCCATTTCAACCAGCTTTCGTGCCCAACATAATACCCGCTGCTACAGGCTTCCATTCCAATCAAACACGGTTGCAGCTTGATAAAAAATTCAAATACTTTTGATCGATCCAATTTCTTTCGTAGCACTACTTTCCCATGATCATCTACGCCGTGAACTTGAAAAACGTCCTTTGCCAAATCAATCCCAATAGTAGTAATCTTTATGGTGGAAGTTTCTTTCATTTAGGGGGTTAATTCACTCCTATTTTGGCACTCTGATGCCGTTCTGAAAGAGGGTGTCCATTCCATTAGAACCGGAATTTTTGGTTTGGCTAATCGAGGTGATAAGGTACACATGGCGTTAAATGTAATTCTTTAAATGAAACACCGGACTGAGCAAAGCTGTTCTGTAGGAAATGTTTGTTTTTGTGGTAGTATTTTTTTATCTACCTCGTCATTAGACAGGGAATACTCCGCACCAAACCGAAATGCTTGAAGGGACAGATATGGCTGCTAGCAGTGAAAGGAATATGTACGACAGCGCCGTTGTCGACTTAGGCGATAATCTAGTGGCTGGGACGATCGAGAGGCAGCGCACACGCAACCGTTTGACCCCGCCATCGGCGATCTACCGCACGATCTGGCAATCGCCATGCGCGGCTTCTACCAATCGGCTGGCATGACCGTGACGGATGCTCCGCAACGCGAGCAAGAGAGTGAGGAGTATGGCGCCTGCCGCCTCTGCCTAGACTTGCGTGACGTGGCGTTTCGCGTGGACAAGACGACTCCGACCAAGATCGGCCGGTTTGTCACCATCTGGAAGCGGCCGATGCCGGGCGATGAAATCGCCCGGGTAGACAGCCGCGACGGCGTGGACTTTGTAGCGGTGAGCGTGGCCGATGCCACGCACCGGGGACAATCTGTGTTCGACCAGACGGCGTTGCTCAAGCATGGCGTGATGTCGCGTGACGGCCAAGGCGGCAAGCGTGCCATCCGCGTCTATCCGCCTTGGGGCAAACCGGTGGTCAAGGACTCGATCAGGGACCAACAGTGGCAGCTGCGCCAGCTGTTTCACATTTGATCCCCGTTCGCCGCACTCCATCCAGACTTGGAACTATCGTGGAACCATCACCTTGGTTTGTAAAGCTCGGCGACAGCGACAGCGCTGGCCTCAAGTTGTTTGTTTTTCCCTACTCAGGCGGCAGTGCCGTCTCGTATGCGCGCTGGCGCAAATGGCTGCCCGCCGAGATGGAGCTGCATGGCGTGCAGCTACCTGGACGAGGGCAGCGCATGGCGGCGCCTTTGGTTTCTGACATGGATCAGTTGATCGCGCAGCTACTGCCAGATCTTTTACCACGGCTGGATCAACCCTACCTGCTGTACGGTCATAGCAATGGCGCGCTGATGGCGTTTGCCGTTCTCAACCGTCTGTTGCAGGAAGGCGTGCGGCGACCTGAAGCGGTCATTTTGTCGGGGAGCCGATCACCCACCGTGCCTTGGGCGACCGAACACCTGAGCGCCTTGTCGGACGAGCAGCTGTTGCAGAAATTGAAGGATTTGAACGGAACGCCGCCCGCGCTACTTGAAGACATGGCCATTATGCGCATGTTTTTTCCCGCCATCCGCGCCGATTTTGCGATAGGGGAAAGCCATGTGCTGCGCACGGTCCACCCGGCGCTCCGCAGCATTCCGGCGCTGATACTCGCGGGCGAGGACGATCATATCGCCATGAAGGATGTGTTTTCCTGGACCGATCTGTTCGCCGACGGCAGGACCATGAGCCTTAGCGGCGATCATTTCTTCATCCATAGTAATCCCGCGTTTGCGCATGCGCTCAGGGAATTTTGCCAACTCGCCTGTGCTGCACAGTCATCCCTGGTACCCGCCGAGTCGTGATGGCTAAGCGGTCTACCAGGCAAAACTGGTGAGCACGGTGTCTGCCTGAAGGAGGTCGAAATTGCACGTGGTCTGGACGAACTCGCGTGACAGGGTTTCCGTCGGCGTTGTTGAATAAATCGGAAATTGGTTGGCAGTTTGTTGCCGCCGACTGAAAATTGCCCCATTGGGGGTGCGGACAATAACTTGGACTACTTGGAGGTAGTTCATGTACTCATACGAAGACCGCATTCGCGCAGTCACGCTTTATATAAAACTCGGTAAACGCACAGTAGCGACCATTCGTCAGTTGGGTTACCCAACAAAGAATGCACTCAAGGGCTGGCATCGGAAGCACGAACAAGGCCACGATTTGCAGGTAGGCTATGGGCGCTTATGGCAGAAGTATTCTGACGAACAGAAACAGGCGGCAGTCGCGCATTACCTAAGCCACGATCGCTGCATTGCTGGGACCATTAAGGCACTTGGATACCCATGCCGTGATACGTTCAGGGCGTGGATTGAAGAACTTCACCCTGAAGTGCGCAATCACGTTGTCGGCAAGGCGGCAGGCGTACCGCACTCCCCGGAGCGCAAGCAGGCGGCAGTCATTGCGCTTTGCACCAGACAGATAAGTGCCCAGGCAATTGCTCAAAAGCTGGCCGTTAGCAGGCCGACGTTGTACCAATGGAAAAATCAACTACTTGGTCGTAAGGCTCCCGCATCCATGAAACCACCAAACGATTCAGGGTCCGCTCCAGATGAGACGCAGCTGACCGACCTGCAGCAGCAAGTTGATTTGCTTCAACGCAATATCCGGCGCTTGCAGCTCGAACATGACCTATTAAAGAAGGCCAATGAACTGTTAAAAAAAAGCCTGGGCGTCGCCCCGCAGCTCCTGAGCAACCGGGAGAAGACATTGCTGGTTGACGCCCTGAAGCATACCTATGCGCTCTCAGAGCTCTTTGCCGAACTTGACCTGGCCCGTAGCTCCTACTTCTATCACTGCACTCGGCTAAGGAGTCCGGACAAATACGCGGATGCACGTGTTGCCATCACCGATGTCTTCCAGAGCAATCACCGTTGCTACGGCTATAGGCGGATGCGTGCTGCACTTGGCCGGCGCCATCTGCATATCTCCGAAAAAGTCGTGCAACGCTTGATGAAGCAGGAATGCTTGGTCGTCACCGCAAACAGAAAACGGCGGTATAAGTCTTATCTCGGCGAAATCAGCCCTGCGCCAGAGAACATCATCAACCGGGACTTCCAAGCAGAGACACCGAATGAGAAATGGCTGACCGACATCACGGAGTTCCAGATACCTGCTGGAAAGGTGTATCTCTCGCCCATGATCGACTGTTTCGATGGCCTGGTGGTCAGTTGGACTATCGGCACGCGTCCAGACGCCGACCTGGTGAAAACGATGTTGGATGCGGCCATTGAGACGGTTGCCACCAGCGAAAACAGGCCTGTCATTCACTCTGATCGTGGTGCCCACTATCGCTGGCCGGGTTGGCTCTCAAGGGTACAAAACGCCAAGTTGATTCGATCGATGTCGCGCAAAGGGTGTTCACCGGATAACGCGGCCTGCGAGGGTTTCTTCGGGAGACTGAAAACGGAGCTGTTTTATCCTCGGAGCTGGCAAGACATCACTATCGACCAATTTATCCAGATTGTCGATTCCTACATCCGCTGGTATAACGAAAAGCGCATCAAGATTTCCCTTGGTTCACTCAGCCCCCTGGAATTCCGAGAGAGCTTAGGATTTACGCAATAAACCAGTCTAAGTTTTACGCTGCACCCCCACCGTGCCGATCGAAATTGGCCCAGGGCGGAGTTGTATAACCAGGTGTCGAGAGTATGAATGCCGCGTGAATAATGTACCACTTGAGCGCACTTAAACCGGCGAGAATGCCGGGTTAAAAGTGTACCAATCCTAGCCTGTAGTCTTATGCCACCCCAGCGGCATGAGAAAGGCGG
>JABBOY010000008.1 GCA_012927585.1 Glaciimonas sp. | reverse complement strand
GAATCGAATCTTCCATTCACGCCCCCACTTATCAAGAGGGACAGTAAACCTCAATTTCCATTCGTTTACAACAACATTTGTAAGCCCTTGGTTGTAAACGACTTTTGATGCGATAGCCCTGCTATAACTTGAAACGCATGGTGTTCCTGAAAGAAAAAGGTCTTGCGGCATTCTAAAACGGCGAAACTGCCGACTGAAAGCCGATAAAAATCGGCAGCGTCACCCGAAATTCAACAAAAACTTCGGATCAACTCGCTGCTTCCGACAGGTTTCAGAAAAAAATTGCACCTGGCTACTCGGATGAAGTCGCCTTCTCTATCAAATGATGGAAAACGCGGTTATTCGAGGTGCCCTTAAGTGGCGCTGGCATCACTATGCGGGAATAAAAACTTAGCTGAGACAGCGTTGCATTACGAATTCCCCAAACCAGTAACGAAATCGAAGCGACAATTGCCTTACCGCGCTACCGGCGTATTTGTAAACGATTCAGCACCGGTGGCAGGATCGGTGACGGAAAAATTTGGATGCATCATCTGCATCCTGCCAGACGCCGTCGATAAGGCAGGTCTTTCGAAACAGTGAAATATCATTAAGATTCATGTTGAGACTCTTTTTTAATTAGCGAACCGCATACGGACAGAATTACTCTCTTTCTGAGATTAACTTCTGCACCGGGTAATGCGTCTTCACAATCGGTGATTTAAGAACGATGAAGCTAAAATACTTGGCTATTCCAAGCTCTTCCTGGCTCAGTAACACATCGATTAAACATTGGTATTCGGCAATGCCGCGTGTCATAAACTTAAGCAAATAATCAAAACCGCCGCTGACCAGATGCGCTTCCAAGAGTTCGTCAAGCTTGCGCACGGCGGTCTCAAACCGCATAAAGTCTTCTCTCCGATGATTCGATAGCGTAATCTGGGTGAAGACGACTTGCGGGTCTGCAAGCTTTGACAGTTCGATCTGTGCACCATAACCTTTAATAAAGCCCGTACTTTCCAGCTTACGAACCCGAATTAAGCACGGGCTGGACGAGAGCCCCACCGCATCCGCCAGATCGCTATTGCTAATGCGTCCGTTGACCTGTAACTCACTCAGAATACGAATATCTATCCGGTCCAATTTCGGGGATCTCATCATCCGCTCCTCTAAAAATGTTTTACTCTTTTGATCGCAAAGCCTCCTGATGTGCCTTCGCCATTTCCGCCATGCTTGTGAACATGAAGTCATACTTTGGCATAGAGGCAGGTGGTTGCGTGGCACCAAAGCCCGGCTGACCATGCCGGCGATAAATCCGTGCTGATGCTAAGCCAAAGTCATTCGCCGGCCGATGATCATGGAACAGGCTTTCTGCCGTGTGCAATATTTCATACTTCTTGATTCCTTCAGCACTGAGCTTTTCCAGCATGTACAGAAAGTTTTTCGCGTCCGGTTTATACGAACCGATATCTTGAGCGGTAAAAATGTGATCAAAAACCACCTGCAAACGCGCATTACTGCCTTTAAAACTTTCGCGATCAACGTTCGAAAGAATGACTAATTTGTAGTATTTTTTGAAGTATTGCAGTGCCGCCGTTGAGTCGATAAACGCAGGCCAATTGACAACCGCTTTCCCGAATATTGCACTTTCTTCAGCGCCTGCCTCAACCCCCCATTCCTTAGCGACTTGGCCAAACACCACGCCCAGCAAATCGGAATAAATCATGGCGGGGGTTTTTGCTTGTTGTGCCGCCTCATAGCGCGAGTGCGTCTCGAGAATCTTGTCACGCGTCAAAGATATTTCCGCTTTTGCCGCAAGTCCTTGGTAACCGTCGAAAATACCGGTTTCCCAATCAATCAGCGTGCCATAACAGTCAAATGTCAGCACTTTAAAATCAGTCAATTGCATGATGAATCTCCTTTATAGTATGCAAGATTGTTGAGGGGCGTCTTATGCAGGTAACGCGTATAGCAATGTCTATTTTCATTGAGAAAAACGTGTTTCTGACATCAACACCTCAAACTAGGAACCAAGAAAATTATAAGCAAAAAAGAATAAGTAATCGAAGCGATTTTCTATCCAAAAACAGCAATAAATTGCAAATTGGCACCCTATAAAACGCTTTATTCTTTCACCTTGTTGGCGCTGCCTTATTGATTGAAGGACGTACAGGAAAAGAGATAGGTAAAGCATTGGGCATCAGTCCCAGAACCGTAGATATCTATCGCACCAGATTACTCCGAAAATATAACGTGAAGTCGACAGTAGAACTCGTTAAGCAATTGCTTTGAGCGAGAAAATTCATCAAAAAAATGGTGTTACCAACGGCAAATCACCTGCCCGCAGAACATCTTTTGATGCGATCAACTTCCAATAGAAACAACCCAGTTCTTTCAACGATTTTCTTGCAGACTCAATGTAAAAGTCGCTTCAAGCGGCGAATTACGTGGTGCTCTCCTTTGATAGGCTACCGATTGATTATCATAGGAGCGCCATGACAAAGACCTATCTCGACATTGACCACTACGGCTTTAGTTCCATAGAACCGTAAGTGCCACCACCTAGATACCGCCACTCAGGACTACCTATACACGCGCAAACAACGCGCCTAAGCCAAAATATCCTTGCCTTAAACCAGAAAAGAAAATTCAATCGAAACTGGCCCTCAGTTCAAAATAATGTGCTGTTTTGGCTGGCGTTTTCGATGCGCCTCGAATGTGATGATTGCCTATACTTTAATCATAAACATTCAAGGATTTTCAAATGGACACGCAACACCTCATCGATATGGATCGCGCCCACTGGATACACCCGGTCTCGGTTTGGCGTAAGCAGGAAAAGCAGGGAGTAACGATACTGCGGTCGGCTAAAGGTGCTTATATAACCGACATTGACGGCCATACCCTGCTGGATGGTTTTTCCGGATTGTGGTGTGTCAATCTCGGTTACGGTCACGAAAGTATCGTGCGCGCCGCGACCGAGCAAATGCAACGCCTTCCCTATGCCACCGGATATTTTAACTACGGCTCTGAACCCGCCATCGAGCTTGCTGCCAAGCTCGCACAACTAGCGCCTGGCGATTTGGATCATGTCTTTTTTACGATGGGCGGCTCCGACGCCATCGACACTACGGTACGCTTGATTTGTTACTATTTCAATACGATAGGCAAGCCTGAGAAGAAGCAATTTATCTCTCTCCAACGCGGCTACCATGGCTCCAGTGCCATCGGCTCTGGACTGACCGCATTATCGGCCTTTCATCGCAACTTCGACGTTCCACTTCCGACGCAGCACACAATCTCTTCGCCTTACCCTTATCGGAATCCCATCGGCCCTGACCCTGCCACAATCATTGCGGCATCCGTACAGGAATTGCGCAGCAAAGTAGCTGAAATCGGTGCCAAGCGCGTAGCCGCATTTTTTTGCGAACCAGTGCAAGGGTCTGGCGGAGTCATAGTGCCACCAAAAGGCTGGTTGGCAGCGATGCGCCAAGCATGCGCGGAGCTTGACATATTGTTCGTCGCAGACGAAGTCATTACCGGCTTCGGACGCACTGGACCGCTTTTTGCGTGCGAATCGGAAAACGTCACCCCCGACTTTATGACAGTCGCGAAAGGGCTGACCTCAGGCTACAGTCCTATGGGAGCTGTGTTTATATCTGACAGGATATATCGCGCGATAGCCGACGCCAACCCAACAGACATGCCAGTCGGTCACGGTTTAACCTATTCCGGCCATCCAGTAAGTGCCGCAGTCGGACTGGAAGCACTACGTTTGTACCGGGAAGGCGGGATGCTGGAGAACGGACAAAAGGTGGGAGCATATTTCGAACAGCGGCTCCAGGAATTATCGCGTCATCCGCTAGTCGGTGATGTTCGTAGCTGCGGCATGCTGGCAGCAGTTGAACTAGTGACTGACAAGGTACGCAAGACCAAACCCGATAAGGCGCTAAAAATCGGCGAGCGCCTGGGGCAGGCAGGTTATCGCAACCGGCTCATTTTCCGCGCATTTTCAGACGACATCATTGGCTTCGCACCTCCTCTGTGTTGCACGACATCTGACATCGATTTACTCATTGAACGTTTCCAGCAATCTCTAGATGAAATTGTGAACATTGATGAAATTTTACGCGTAGTTAATTAATCTCAAGTGTTGGCGCTAAGGCTTTGCGGGCCGCTATCCAACACATTCCGATCAAAGCCTTATAGATAACATCTGGAGCTTTGAAGAAGCTTATTCGTTGACAACCTTCCAATTTGAAAGACGCTAGATATGAACGCCGTTCCTATGACATCCAGTAATCTCCTTACACGTCGTGCAATGAACGTGCCACGCGGCCTACTTACCGCGCACCCGTGGCTTATCGGCAGTTGCAAAGAGGAGGCTGCATAGATCGTTTGCAGTCTCGAGGCGCACTTAACATCACTTAACTATTTATTAAACAATATGACTTCGCGATCCACTATCGATATTAATCGTCTAGTCAAGTTACAGGATCGGCTAAAGCGTAGTACGACAGCGGAGGTGCGTTTTGATGCGGGGACGCGTGCCGTCTATGCGTCGGAGGCATCCAATTATCGCCAGATACCGATAGGCGTCGTCATCCCGCGTTCAATCGATGATTTTGTAAAGACCGTTGCAGAATGCGCAGCCGCCGATCTGCCCATTCTGGCGCGAGGTGCAGGCACCTCGATGTGCGGTCAATCGGTGAACGCCGCCGTCATCATTGACCACTCAAAATACCTGACCAACATTACTGAAATTGACCCGGTACGCCGCGTGGCGAAAGTCGAACCCGGCGTCATTTGCGATCAACTAAATCACGCCGCGGCCAAACTCGGCCTGACATTCGGCCCCGATCCCGCCTCGCACAGCCGCTGCACGATAGGCGGCATGATCGGCAACAATTCTTGCGGTGCCCATTCCGTCATGGCAGGAAAAACCGTCGAAAATATCGAACGACTTGAAATTTTGACCTATGACGGCGAACGATTTTGGGTTGGCCCGACCGATGATGAAGCTTACGCTGAACATATGCATGCAGGCGGACGCCGGGCGCAAATTGTCACGGCACTAAAAATGCTAGCCGAAAAATATGCGGATGAACTCCGGCATGGATTTCCGCAAATTAAACGCCGGGTTTCCGGCTACAACCTTGATCAACTTCTTCCAGAAAATGGCTTTAACATTGCCAGAGCGCTGGTTGGCGTAGAAGGAAGCTGCGTTTCCGTCCTGCAGGCTGAAACCCTGCTAGTCAGCAATCCGGCGGCGCGGACGTTAGTCGTATTCGGTTTCTCCGACATCTATTTCGCCGCCGACGCCGTTCCCCAGTTATTACCCTTTAATCCAATCGCGATGGAAGGGCTAGATGAAGGCATCATCGGCGGCCTGCGCGATCGCGGACTGCGGCTGGACGATATCGCCGAGCTGCCACCAGGTCAGGCCTGGCTGATGGTTGAATTCGGCGGAACCTCCGTCGAAAATGCACAACAGGCCGCCGAAGCCGCCGCACAAATCGCCTTGCAATTACCGGGAGACGCAACCGTCCGCGTCGTCCTCGACCAAGCGTTAATACGCCGCATCTGGACTATCCGCGAAACCGGTGCATCGGCCACATCGTTTTCGGATAACTCACTTGATGCCGATCCGGTAGTTGGCTGGGAAGATGCCGCTGTAGAGCCAACCCTTTTGGGCGCGTATTTACGAGCATTTTCCGCGTTAGTCGCCCGCTACCGATACAAGACCAATCTTTATGGGCATTTCGGTGACGGCTGCGTCCATTCGCGCATTACTTTCGACTTAAAATCAGATCGCGGCGTCGCAGTTTGGCGCAATTTCCTGGAGGAAGCTGCACACCTTGTCGTCAAGTATGGTGGCTCATTGTCCGGCGAGCATGGCGATGGTCAAGCCAAAGGAGAGTTTCTGAATATAATGTACTCACCCGCATTGATGAACGCTTTCGCAGACTTTAAAAGAATCTGGGACCCAAAAAACAGAATGAACCCAGGCAAACTCATTCATGCGATGCCGGTCGATAGCAACCTGCGACTCGGGCCGGACTACGAACGCCGAAACATTCCAACAGAATTCAACTACAACGAAAATCATGCGTCAGGCTTTGCCCGCGCCACGGAGCGTTGCATCGGCATGGGGAAATGTCGTTCCTTAGAAGGCGGCACAATGTGTCCCAGCTTCAAGGCCACACGCGAAGAAAAATACTCTACCCGGGGCCGTGCCAGACTATTTTTTGAGCTGCTAAAAGGCGAAGTGATTGAAGACAGCTGGGACAGCATGGACGTCAAGGATTCTATTGACCTGTGCCTCAGCTGCAAAGGATGTAAAACCGACTGCCCCACCAATGTGGATATCGCCCGCTATAAAGCGGAGTTTCTTGCCAAGCATTATCAGAACCGAAGAAGGCCCGTTATGGACTTGATGATTGGTCGCATTGGCGATTGGCTTCCGCGCGCCCAACAATTCAGCGTTCTGGTGAATCTCGCGATGTCTATGCGCCCTCTGAGATCGATCGCAAAATATTCTATCGGGCTCACATCCAACATCGAGTTCCCAAAGATAGCACGCAGAAACTTTCGGTCCGGCGAAACGGCCTCCCGACTTCAGCTTGAAAACGGTGCACACACCAATTCACGCTCAGTGCTACTTTGGACCGATACGTTCAATAGCGGCTTTTCGCCTGACGTACTCGAAGCTGCCTGCTCTGTTCTCGAACGTGCGGGATGTAAAGTACACCTTCTCACCCGGCAAATATGCTGTGGCCGCCCTTATTATGATGCTGGGATGCTGGATCGTGCACGCACAAATCTGAACGCGATCACTACGCAGTTAAAGCCCTATTTATCAAAAAAAATTCCCGTTATCATCCTGGAACCAAGTTGCTTATCTGTTTTTAGGGATGAAATGGTCGCCATGCTTCCAGGAGATGAGTGCGCAAAGCAACTCTCCCAATCGGTACAGACCTTGGCAGAATTCTTGGTCATATACGGCATTGAAATGCCTTATGAGAAAGCACCAATTCGCGTACATGGGCATTGTCATCAGAAGGCTTGTGGCGGCATGAGTGCAGAAAAGAAACTACTAGCGTCGGCCCAAAAAGATTCGTCGATTTTAGAGACCGGTTGTTGCGGAATGGCAGGTGCCTATGGCTATCACGAAAAGACCGCCAGTGTGGCACGTCGGATTGGCGAACTCGAACTAAAACCGCACATTGAAAGTTGCGATAACGGCACACTGTTTATCGCAGATGGATTTAGCTGCCGTTCGCAGATAAAAAATCTCAGCAATAAAAAAGCCTTACATTTTGCCGAATGGCTCGACAATGCACAGCGGTAGATTTCGTTTATCTGCGAACGAAGCGGATGCAGAACTTCTTCCAATATACAAATCGCTTCAAGAAAACGTTTTGCGCTTTACGGAAGCCCTTGTCGTCTTCGTCGGCTCCGGCCCTGACGCAATCACATTAAAAGAAATGGCACGCAAAACCCGCCGCCGAAAGAATGATTTACGTGAAATAATTCAATCACTGCTGGAACGAGGTCAAATTAAACCAGATTCCGCCCAGCCCAACCCGATAGCTGGCGGTTGACATGCCATCCAAGCGAAGTCACGTTAGAAAACGTACTTATGTGCTCAATCGTTCACCACGTTTTCGGTAACTTCTGCCCAACGTCACAATTGCACGGGGTCGATGCACTTCTTGTGTCGGCATGTATGTCAATTGCCCAAAGCATTCATAGAACCCTAGGACGGTTTCCCCTTGATCATATACAGTGACAATCCATTCCCATGAAAGAAAGCAGCATCATGCGCATACTCCACACCATGCTCCGCGTCGGCCATCTGCAACGCTCTATCGATTTTTATACCAAGGTACTAGGCATGCACTTGCTGCGCACCAGCGACAATCCAGAATACAAATATACCCTTGCCTTCGTCGGCTACGGCAGCAATCCGGGCCATGCGGAGCTGGAACTGACCTATAACTATGGAGTAGAAAAATACGAGATGGGAAGCGCCTACGGCCATATCGCAATCGCAGTCGAAGATGCTGAAAAAGCCTGTGCGGCCACCAAAACCGCCGGCGGCAACGTCACCCGCGAAGCCGGCCCGGTCAAAGGCGGCAGCACGGTAATCGCTTTCGTGGAAGACCCGGACGGCTACAAGATTGAATTGATCGAGCGCAAAGCCGATGCGGGCGGAACTGGACTGCGATAGCCGAAAGTTTTGCAAAGCGGCATGCTAGCGGCGTAGGGAATCGTCCAGAGTCTGCATCGCAACTGCCCGCAAACAGAACGTTTGAATGGATCGGATTAATTGGGTCTGCTCAGTTCCCGGCTGGCTGTCCATCCGCCAAGAAAGTGGGCCTACCAGAGATTCCGCTATAACGCCAACCAGTGCCGCAGCGCTGACCGCCGATTCCTGCTCCGGGAAATTTCCCGAGCGAACCCCATCCTCCACCAATTGCTGAAAAATCTCTGCATAGGCACGGCGATAATGCAACCTTTCAGTGTCCACCAAAGCATCTACAGGTTCGGCAATGAGTGCGTAAGCCAAGCGCTGACCACGCAATGCGCGTAACGCAAACGTTTCGATGGTGTCGAGCAGGCGGGTTGCGGCAGTGCCTTCGCGCAAGGCTGTTTCCCGAACCACAGCGACTTCCTTTTCAGTGGCGATACGAAAAACTTCGGCGCAGAGTTGCGCCTTGGATTCGAAGTGCTTGTAGACGGCACCCGTGGCAATACCCGCCTTCTGGGCCACCGCATTGATAGTGAGGGCATTGAAACCACCTGTGGATACGAGAAATAGGCCCGCATTGAGCAATCGTTCTTTCAGTTCTGCTTTGCGTGCTTCAGTCTTTTCTGTGGGCCGGTAAGCCATAGGAAGCAAACCCTTATTCAATTTTTGCGAAGTGTAGCAAGTGTAATTACAGCGGATTTATATTTGGCTTCAGCGTGGTTTTCGAACCAATCCCCGGCACCGCGCCTCACCTCCAGCAAGATTCTATACAGCATAGCCATGCCGGCAGAATAATTTTAACGTATGAAAAATGTTCTGCCGCACTAAGTTGACTGCCTGTTCCATACGCAATTTCGCGTAGACGCAATGTGGTGGAAATGCGGTTCTTGACAGGCCAAGTTAACCATGATTTACTTCAAAAAACAGTGTGAATCAATATTCACATGTTTATCGAAACAACTCAAATGGTTGCATGGTTTACATAAAGCACGGCATTTTCAGGAGATTTTGTTGATGATGGATACCCAATCGGAAAATATGTTTATGGCGGAGACGCATAAGGTTGAAAACCAGCCGCCGCCGTTACAGGATTACAACCTTTACCTGCAGGATCAGGCATTGCGGGAAGCGGTTGCGCGGGAAGGGGCTGGTTGGGCTGAAAATGAACTGAGCGCTTTCGGCATCTTGACCGGTTCTCGGGAAATGATCGAATTGGGTTTTCAGGCCAATGAAAACAAGCCTGTGCTGTACACCCATGACAATTACGGTCACCGCATCGATGAGGTTCGGTTTCACCCGGCTTATCATCGCTTGATGCAAATCTCGCTTGAGAACGGTTTGCACGCGGCTCACTGGAGTGACCCAAAAGCCGGGGCGCAAGTGGCACGCGCAGCCAAGTTCTACATGCAAAGTCAAGTGGAAGCCGCGCACTGCTGTCCGGTGACAATGACTTCTGCAGTGATTCCGGCCTTGCTGCAGCAACCGGAAATTGCCGAACATTGGATACCCAAGATCCTGGCGCGCCATTACGATTACCGGAATATTCCGATCGAACAAAAACAAGGCATTACGATCGGTATGGCGATGACGGAAAAGCAAGGCGGCTCCGACGTGCGAACCAACACCTTGCGCGCCTATCCGCTGGGCAGCGGCGGATCCGGGCAAGCTTATGAACTGGTCGGTCACAAGTATTTCGTATCGGCTCCGATGAGCGACGCCTTTCTGGTGTTGGCCCAGGCTCCTGGTGGACTCTCGTGTTTTCTGTTGCCCCGTTGGCGCCCTGACGGCAGCAGGAATCCACTACAAATTCAACGTCTCAAAAACAAGATGGGCAATGTGGCCAATGCATCGTGCGAAACCGAATTGCGTGGCGCCTATGCGCTAATGGTTGGCGACGAAGGCCGCGGCGTCACGACCATTCTGAAGATGGTCACCATGACGCGCTTCGATTGCATGATCGGCTCTTCGGCCGGTATGCGGCAGGCAGTGGCGCAAGCCTCGCACCACTGCGCCCATCGTACAGCTTTCGGAAAACGGTTATCGGAACAGCCATTGATGCAAAACGTGCTGACCGATTTGATCATTGAACATGAAGCTGCGCTTGCACTCACCATGCGCATTGCCAGTGCGCTGGATCGAAGCGAGCACAGCGATTCGGAAAAACTTCTAGTGCGCATCGGCACCGCGGTTGGCAAATACTGGATCTGCAAGCGCACTCCGGCCCATGCATACGAAGCGATGGAGTGCATTGGCGGTAGTGGCGTGATGGAGGATTGCATCATGCCGCGTCTGTTCCGGGAATCGCCGGTGAATTCGATCTGGGAAGGTAGCGGCAACGTGCAATGCCTGGACATGCTGCGGGCCATGCGCCGAAATCAGGGCTCAGTGGAAATTTTTACGGCGGAAGTACAGCAGGCGGCAGGAGCGAATAAGCACCTGGACCAATATGTTGCGCAATTGGGCCGCGAGTTGGCTGACCCGGCCGACATCGAATACCGGGCCCGCGGTGTGGTGGAAAAAATGGCGCTGGCATTGCAGGGCTCGTTGTTGGTGCGCTATGGCAATCCAGCGGTCGCGGATGCCTTTTGTGCTTCTCGCCTGGCGGGAAGAAGCAGTGGCCTAACTTACGGCAACTTACCGCGCGCAGTGGATTGCGCCGCGATCATCAAGCGGGCGACACCGGTGCTGGGCTGACCGCGAGACGTTACTTGACTGATGTGCCGCAGTTTCAGAAAGTCCATGACCAAAGCTCGCCATGTTGAATTTAAAATGACTCCTTATTCCGCTTTTAAATCAATCGTGAACGCGAAGGCGAAGCGCAGACACAGTGCAGTTTTGATTGAGAAATGGAAATTACATCCCGAGATAAGCCGCGCGCACCTGTTCGTTATTGAGGAGTTCCTGGCCGGTGCCGGTGAGGGTAATTGTGCCGGTTTCCAGCACATAGCCACGATCAGCAATGGCCAGGGCGGCAAAGGCGTTCTGCTCGACCAGAAAGATGGTCATGCCCTGCGCTTTGAGTGTCTTGACAACGTTAAACACTTCTTCCACCAGTAGTGGCGCCAAACCCATCGAAGGTTCATCTAGAAGCAGCATTTTTGGGCGACCCATCAGCGCCCGGCTTATTGCCAACATCTGCTGTTGCCCACCGGAAAGCGTGCCTGCAGGCAGCTTGCGTTTCTCCTTCAGGATTGGAAACATCGAGAAGACCATCTCAAGGTCGCCCTCGACCTGGTTTTTGGGCTGGGTGTAAGCGCCTAAACGCAAATTATCTTCGATGGACAGCGGCCCAAAAACCTGTCGACCTTCCGGCGACTGGCAGATGCCGCGCCGCATGCGCATGTCGGCACGCAGTTTGCTGATGTCTTCCCCGCAGAACTGAATGCTGCCCGCACTCATCGGCTGTACCCCGGACAGAGTGCGCAGGAATGTCGTCTTGCCCGCGCCATTAGCGCCGACCAGGGCGACCGTCTCGCCCCGCCGCACTTCGAGGCTGATGCCCTTCAGGGCCTTGATGCGGCCATAGCAACTTTCCATGCCGCTGACGCGGAGGACGACATCCATCTTGTCTGGTACGGCATTCGGCTGTAGACGGCCTGCCGATTGTGCTCCCAGTCCGAAGGAATCGGGAGCCAGGCTGACGATGCGATGAAAAAGTTCGCGGAATTCAGCCTTGGCATTTTCGCCAAAAAATGGATCTCCGCGGTTTAGGAAGGCACCATCAATTTCGGCCCAGTCTGCGGCAGTCAGCATCTCACGGGCAAGTGGAATGACCTCTTTCTCTTCAGATTCAATATGATTTTTAAGTCCGCGGTTAAATATACGCAAGGCAGCGGCAAAAGCCGCGTTATCCAGGTCGCCGTCAACAGCACTTTTCAGCTGCTCGCGCAGATGCCTGAGATTTTCCGGCCCGTTGCGATGTTCAGCCTGCAGGCGGTCGAGGATGGCTGCGGCATCGGTGCTGCGCGTGCGCAGGATGCGAAAGAAGAAATCATCTTCCTTGGGGTGGTGCGAACGGTCGATAAATTGCTCAATGTAATCAAAAACCGAGCTGAAAAAATTGCTATCGATTTTGCCGCCGGCTTCGATTTCATCGGCTACCAGATCCACCGTGGTCAAGATGCGCCAGAGATTGCGATGCTCGTCGCTGATGATGCGCAGTGCTTCCATGCTTTTCCTTTTTTTATGGTTGCGCGCCGAGATAAGCGGCGATCACATCGGGATTCTTGCGAACCTCTTCACCGGTGCCTTCGGCAAGCTTTTTGCCGTAGTCGAGAACGAGAATACGGTCGGAGAGGTTCATCACCATCTTCATGTCGTGTTCGACCAGGACGACAGTGACGCCGGAATCGGCTACCTTACGCACCAGATCATCGACTTCGATAGTTTCCTTGGGGTTCAGACCGGCAGCCGGTTCATCAAGGAAGATGAGGCGTGGTTTCAAGGCCAGCGCCCGGGCAATTTCGAGCCGCTTGAGGGCGCCATACGACATGCTATCGGCACCAGCCTCGATATATTTTTCCAAGCCGACAAAACGCATCAGTTCGGCGGCTTCGTTACGGAGTTCGCAGTCCCGGCGCTGAATGCTCGGGAAACGCAGTGCGGCTTTGAGCGGATTACGGTCCAGGCGCAGATGTGCGCCGACCATCACGTTCTCGATGGCTCGCATGTTCATGCATATCTGCAGGTTCTGAAAAGTGCGAGCGACACCGCGTTTGGCTAGTTCATTCGGCGTTTTTCCTCCAATTGATTCGCCATCCAGTCTAATCTCGCCACTGGTAGGGGTATAGATTCCCGTGATCAAGTTGAACAGTGTGGTCTTGCCCGCGCCGTTGGGGCCAATGACCGCATAGACTATCCCGGCATCAATGCTGAAACTGACGTTTTGTACCGCCTTGACCCCACCAAAATTGATGGAGAGTTGGCTAACATCAAGTAACGCCATGTTTATTCTCCCTTGCCGAATTTGGTAGCCAGCGTGGGGACTAATCCCTTGGGCATGAAGATCATGCAGATCATCAGAATGGCGCCGAAGGCGACGGTTTCCCAGCCCTCAAAAGTAACCAGAACTTGAGGCAGTGCAGTGAGCAGCACGGCGCCGACCAGTGAGCCATAGACCGAAGCCATGCCGCCAATCACGACCATGGTGACCAGTTCGATGGAGTGAAAGAAGCCAGCGAGATTGGGCGTGACAAAGCCAACGTAGTGCGCTGTGACGCTGCCCATCAGGCTGGCGAAGACGGCAGACATGACAAAGATCGCCACTTTGTAGCGCGCCACATCGACCCCGACGACTTGAGCCGCAACTTCCGAACCATGCAGAGCGCGCAGGGCGCGACCGAACGGTGAATCGATCAGGTTGAGCGAGGCCCAGATGCTGACCGAGAGCAGCAGGGCGACGACCCAGTACCAGTGCTTGTCACTCGACAGTTGAAAGCCCAGCAAACCCATTGCCGGTACCGGCATGCCATCCGGGCCGCCGGTCCAGGCCGCTTCATTACGCAGTGCGATGTTGATGATGATACCGATACCGAGGGTAGCCATGGCCAGATAGTGGCCCTTCAGTTTGAAGATCGGACGCGCAATCAAGGCGGCCAGCAGGCCGGTGGCCATGGCGCCCGCCCCCATTGCCAGCAGCGGATGCCAGCCGAAGTGGGTCGGTAGCACGGCGGAAGCGTAAGCGCCGATGCCCAGGAAACCAGCGTGACCGAGGCTGATTTGCCCGGCGAAACCAATCAGCAGGTTCAGGCCCAGCGCAATCACCGCATTGATTGCCATGCGGATGGCGAGATCGAGGTAAAAACTATTGGGTAGTACCAAAGGCAGAACCAGCAGGATGCCGATGACGAGATACAGACCATAGTAGGCGTTCTTTTGCATTTTTATACACGATCCGTCGATTTGCCGCCAAATAGCCCGCGCGGCATGAAAAAGAGAATGAACAGGATAAGCAAGAAGGGAATTGCATCCTTGTAGGCCGAAGAGATGTAACCGGCGCCCATGGCCTCGAGAATGCCGACCAGCAGACCGCCGATCACTGCGCCGAGGCCATTGCCCATGCCACCGACGACTGCGGCGACAAAACCCTTGAGCCCGAGCATGATCCCTACATCGTAGGAGGTCATCGTAATCGGTGTAACCAGAATGCCGCCGACGGCGCCGAGCGCCGCCGACATGGCAAAACTCATGCACAGCACCCAGCTGGTATTAATGCCGACCAGCTCTGCTGCCAGCCGGTTGTAAGAGGTGGCGAGCATGGCTTTGCCTTGCAGAGTGCGGTTGAAAAAATACCACAGGGCAATCACTACCAGTGTGGTCCCGCCAAGAACCCAGAGACTTTGCGGCAGCAGTGTGGCACCCAGTATTTGAATCGGATCCTCGCCGGAAAAAGCCGGTAGGCTGTGCGTTCCTTTGCCCAACCAGACCTGGATCAACCCCCGAATGACGAGTGAAGCGCCAATGGTGATGATGATCAGGGTCACCGTTTCAGCGTTCTTGACAGGCTCAATAGCCAATTTTTCCATCAGAACGCCAACGACGGCGGGCAACAGAATCGCCAGCAGCAACGCTACCGGCAAAGGTAGTCCGGCCTGGGTGAAAAAAACCGCCAGCATGCCGCCGAGCATGATGAATTCACCTTGTGCAAAGTTGATTACGTTGCTGGCGTTGTAGATTAGGGTGAAACCCAGGGCAGACAAGGCGTAGGTAGCGCCAACCGTAATGCCGGAAAAAAGAAATTGCAGAAACTGGGCAAGCATCAAGTTCTCCTTCCAGTTTTAGTGAAAACCAGGTGGCTGATTGACTGCTTGGGCATTTTTTGTCTCCTGATTGCTTTAATAAACGGCTGTGAGCCGATTTTTACTTATGTTTTTTATTCTAAAATACAGAATATATTCTGCCAATAATAAATGATACAAAAAAACAGTGCAATCTATATTTATGTATCGCTTGCACTGCTCTACCGGATTAATTTTTTTAACCGTCACGACATACGATATGCGGGACAGTTATCGCCCATTGATATGGCCTGTTATGGCCTGTTGCGATCAAATTTTACGTTTTGTAAAAATGCGCAGGGATCTCTTTGCGTGCCGTTACTAACGGATGTTACGCACAAAAAATTCGATCCACGAAAGACACGAAGAAACTGCAGGACGCCATTTTTTGGCGTTCGTTTGTCAGTAGTGCAGGCCTCCGTGCCTGCAACCGATGCAGGCACGGAGGCCTGCACTACTTAGACATTGCTTGCTGTTTTCGTGCTTTTCGTGTCTTTCATGGAGAATGCTTTTCCTATGTCGCATACGCACTGCGTAACATCAGTTACTAATTGCACTAAAAGCGCAACAATTCCCTGTGACGCGTTTAGCTTACAGGTCTTCGCGCGCCAGTTGCAGCGCAGTGCGCAGGGTCGCGATATCGCCGATATGGTTTGCCAGCAGCAAAATCAACTTGGCGTTCAGCAGCGCACTTTGCTCGTCGGAAAGGTCGCGATGCGACTCGATCAGCACTTCGTAAAAGTCGTCGCCAGGTGAAAATTCGCGGAAATAACGCTTGCCCGGCTCGTTGAAATTCGGGGCCAGATTCAGTGTCATGATAATTCTCCCGTTACAGGTTGCAGATTGCAGGTGGCCCGAGCCAATGCCTGTTGCACGCGTGTCGCGTCGAGCGCGCGCCAGCGGGCAGCGGCATGCTGGTCGGGACGCGCCAGGTAATAGGTTCCATCTTGCGCATCGTAGTGCCTGGCGATCATGCCATTGGCGTCAAGCATGACTTTCGCGCTCGCCAATTGGCCCGGCTTGGCGGCAATGACTAATGCCTCGATTGGCAGCGCGCCCTGCGCCAGTACGACAAACTGCGCCAGGACAGAGTCCGGGATCGCGGCTGGATCAACACAGAAATACAGACCCTGGAAACGGTTGCCGAGCTGGTCGATCAGCCAACCGTCTTGCCGGCCGATTTTCACCGGGCCGTCGTCCATCGGCGCGCCCGGCACCATGTCACCGGTAAATTGATCGGTATCCGGCGTATTCAGACAGGATTCGGTCAAAAAAGCCGGTACCGACAGGCGGCCGGAATTGACTAGCCTTCTGGCGAACGCATGCTTTTCCGCCAGTTTCAACACCGCATTACGGAAGGTCTTGCTGGCTGTACTCTTGGGTGTAATGAAATCGGTCGAACGGGTTGAATTCATCAGATTCTCGTCGGCGGCAAAACAGCGCTCGTGCGAATAGGTGTCCAGCAACTGGTCGGGCGCCTTGCCATCCATTACCAGTTTCAGTTTCCAGACCAGGTTGTCGGTATCCTGCAAGCCGGAATTGGCGCCGCGCGCACCGAATGGCGAGACCTGATGCGCGGCGTCGCCGACAAACAGGCACTTGCCATGCCGGAAGTTTTTCATGCGGCGGCACTGGAAGGTATATACGCTGACCCATTCCAGCTCGAATTCACGTTCGTCGCCCAGCATCGCCTTAATCCTCGGGATCACGTTTTCCGGCTTTCTTTCTTCGTCTGGATCGGCATCCCAACCGAGCTGGAAATCGATGCGCCAGACATTGTCGGCTTCGCGGTGCAGCAGTACCGATTGGTTTGGATGGAACGGCGGATCGAACCAGAACCAGCGCTCGGCCGGGAAATCCGCTTTCATTACGACATCGGCGATCAGGAACCGATCCATGAAAATCTTGCCTTCGGTTTCCAGTCCCAACATATTGCGAATCGGGCTGCGCGCACCGTCCGCCACAATCAACCAGTCGGCCTCGATCCGATACATGCCGTCCGGGGTTTCAACCTGTAATGTAACGCTGCCATCCTGCTGCTGCACCGACACCACCTTATTTTTCCAGCGCATCGTCACACCCGCCGACACTGCCCGTTCTACCAAGTATTGTTCCAGATAATACTGTTGCAGATTCACCATACCGGGCCGCTTCTGATCAGCTTCCGGCTGCAGGTTGAAGCTGAACACTTCATCGTTGCGAAAAAAAGTGCGGCCGACATTCCAGCTCACGCCCTTTGCCATGATCGGATCGCCGCAACCAAGCCGATCCAACACCTCGATCGCCCGCTTCGCGTAGCACAGGCCGCGCGAGCCGACCGAGACGGTATCGTCATCGTCCAGCAGCAGCACCGGGATGTTCTGCAAGCGGCAGTCAATCGCTGCCGCCAGACCGGCCGGGCCGGCTCCGATAATTACCACCGGGTAGCGCCGCAGTGCGCCGCTATTGATTTCTTCCGGCGTGGTGTACGGAAATTTTGAATAGGTATAGGTTTTTTGCATGCCTGTCTCCTTGAAGAACCGGCTCGTCATTGTTTTAGCCACAAATCCGTCCGGTTTCTGTTATTGCGCCGGCCGGCTTGGCCGGCGTGTTTCCTTGCTATCCCTTAGCCTTCCAGCGTCTTCCACATTTCGATATCCCGTTCGGCAGTCCAGATGCGCGGGTCGGGGTAGCCGGTCGCCTCATCAAAGGCGCGCGTCACGTCGAACGGCATGCAGTGATCGAAAATGACCCAGTTGCCATATTTCGGCTGCAGCAACGCATAGGTTTCCTTATAAATCGTATTCAGGTCTTTACCTTGTTGCGCACCTTGGCGCACCGCAGCGAACAAATCCTGCACAAAGTCTCGGGTGCCTTCCAGCCCAGCCTTGACTTGCATTGCAGTCTTGAGTGCAGCGCCGCGTCCCGGCACCAGTTTTTCCGCCTGCAGCGCAACCAAGTTGTCTAGCGTGTGCGGCCAATCCTGAAAGTAAGCGTCGCCGGCATAGGGCGTAGCACCGAATTCGACCAGATCGCCGGAAAACAGCACTTTGTCCTGCGGCAGCCAAACCACGGTATCGCCCTTGGTATGGCCGCGCCCGAGCTGCATGATCTTCACTTCAAGCTTGCCGAGCCAGAGCGTCATTTCTTTCTGGAACACCATCGTCGGCCAAGTCAGGCCGGGTACCGATTCGACCGCCTGGAACAAGCGTGGGAAACGGCCGATCTCGCTATCCATATCGAACGCTCCGCGCTCGACAATCAGGTCATAGGTATCCTTGCTGGCGATGATGTGTTCCAGTCCATGCTGCCGGTAGCCACTGGCGCCGAGCACGCGCACCGCGTGGTAATGGCTCATCACCACATACTTGATCGGCTTGTCGGTGACTTCGCGGATGCGGCGCACCACATCCTGCGCCATGACCGGCGTAGCTTGCGTATCGATCACCATCACCGCTTCGTCGCCGATGATGATGCCGGTGTTCGGATCGCCCTCGGCGGTGTAGGCATACGCATGCTCGGACAGTTGATCGAAGCTAATCTTTTTCTGTTCGAGGTCGGCTTGCGAGGCAAATTTTTTCTGATTCATGTGAACTCCTTGTAGTGTGTCAAATTGGGCCGCCATGATTGGACGGAGTACAAATTTCAATTCTGATAGCAGCTTTTTAATTGCAATTATTAGATGAGTATGTGTAAAAACAATACACTTTACGCATGTATTTATTGCATACTTTAAAAATACAACAGCTAGTATATTTTTATTTCGACCATTTTTAAAATCCACTTCGACCCACTGAAAATGCACCTGACGCCGCTTGCTTTTGGCGCCTATTCCCGGCTTCGCCATCAACATGCATGCCGGTATTGTCGACAGCCATCAATATGTAGGCCGTATTTTTAACCGCCCTTAAACACTGGTCTGTGCTTGCATTAATATTCGTTTATAACGAATCAATTTACTATCATCAAATTTGTTGATATTGACGAATAAATTTAATTTATAATCAACGCGTGTCGTTGCTGTCGGCAGGTAGCTGACAACGGAACCACCGAAATCGAATCAAGGAGAATTACATGGTGTTATCCCCGCCAAAAGCTAGCAGGCGAATACAGGCGATCGAAGTTGGCAGCCAGTTACTGATGGCGCTGGTGCGCCACCGGCAACCGATGTCGCTGACCACGCTGGCAAAAGCGGCCAACATGACGCCATCCAAGGCGCATCCGTACCTGGCCAGCTTTGGCGCGGTCGGCCTCACCGAGCAAGACCCGGTCAGCGGCAACTATGGACTGGGACCGTTTTCGTTCCAGATGGGATTAGTCTGCTTGCAACAACAAAATCCGATCAAGTTTGCGATCCCCGAAATCACCAGCCTGGCCACCCGCATCGAGCAAACTGTCGTGTTGGCGGTCTGGGGCACACATGGCCCAACCGTGGTTTATCTGGGTGACTCGAACCGTCCGCTCCATGTCAATCTGCGGCCCGGTTCGGTCATGTCGATGCTGGGTACCGCCACCGGGCAGGTTTTTTCAGCTTTCCTGCCGGTCAAGCTGGTCGAAACAGCACTGGCCAGAGAATTGAAGGATGAGGCGGTACTGGCCCAAAATACCTCGAAAAGCGCACTGCAGCAACACGAAGCAACACTGGCCGAAGTGCGCCGGCGCGGCTTGGCCCGGGTCGAGGGTTTTCCGATTCCCGGCATCAGCGCATTCAGCGCGCCGGTGTTCGACAACAAGCAGTCGCTGGTGTTGGTGATAACCGCCACCGGCTCGTCCGGTAGCTTCGACTCGTCCTGGGATGGCCCGATCGCGCGCGAACTGCAGGCGTGCGCGCAAACGGTTTCCTACCGCCTTGGTTACGCCGGGAAATAAGCCGATGTATGCGCCGACCCGCGAAGAATTGCATCTGCTGCTGGAAATTATTGCCGGCCTGCATCGCGGCGATAGCTCGCAACGCATCCGGCAAGAAATGGCGCACGCCATCCTGCAACTGCTGCGCGCCGATTATCTGGCGTCGTATGTCAAGGACAACGCAAGCGGGCGCTTCGAAGACTGCGTTGCACTGAATATGGAGCCCGACAGGCTGGCGCTGTATGAAGAATATTTCCAGTACCATGACCCGATCACACCGCTGTTACAGCAGCAGCGTCAGACAACGCTGGTATCGGCAGTGATGCCGCAGCGCGAGTTGGAAAAGACCGAATTTTTCAACGACTTCCTGATCCGCGGCGGCCTGCACCACGGCATTGACCTGCACCTGCACGACGGCGACCGGCATATTGGCGATCTGCGCATCTGGCGCGCACGGCAGCAACCCCAGTTCGGGCAGCGCGAAGTGATGCTGCTGGAAATGCTGAAACCGCATCTGATCGATGCGCTGGCGCAACTGGCCGCGCTGCAGCGCGAACGCAGCAACAGTGACAACTGGCAAACGTTATGGGCCAGCTATCCCGATCCCTGCTTCATCCTCGATGGCAATGGCACAGAATTGCAGCGCAACCGTAGCGCTAACGTACTGCTGGAGCAGATAGGCGAACCGGAGCGCGCCACACTGCCGGGCTTTCTGCAAGAGGCCGAAAAAAACACACTCGGAGGCCAGCTCTGGGGCGACTATTTGGCCATTACGACACGTATTCAGTATGCAAAGCAGACGCAGGCCGGGACGCTGATCCAACTGGTGCCGCAACATCGCCATCTACCCGCAGCGCACGACTTGTGCCAATGTTTTGGGCTGACGCAACGCGAAGCACAAGTTTGTTCACTGGTATTGCATGGCTATTCGGATAAAGAAATTTCGCGTCAGTTATCGATCAGCTTCCCAACCGTGCGTACCCACCTGAGTCACACTTTTTCCAAAGTCGGCGCCACTAGCCGCGCCGGATTGATCCACCGCGTCAGTTCAAGCGCACACTTTAAGTGAGAGACACGGCTTGATCTTTAATCTTGCCGCATCACTATTTAAGCGCACTAAAACATATTCCGACTCCTGCGACTCCTGCTATTAGCGCTCGTCGAAACTGATCACCACCCGATTGCTGGTTGCGCGGGCTTGGCAACTCAGCACAAAACCCTGCTCCATTTCCCACGCTTCCAGGGTGAAGTTCTTGTCCATCTCGACCGTACCTTCAAGAACTTTGGCCCGACAGGTACAACAAACGCCTGATTTGCAGGAGAACGGCAAATCGAGGCCGGCATTGAGGGCCGCATCAAGCACACGTTCGCCGGCGCCGATGCGCATCTCATGCTGCTTGCCATCAACCAGGATAGACAGGGAAATGTCTTTTGCCGCTTGATTGCCGCTCTGCGCAGCGTCGGTGTCGGCTTGAACCTTGGCGGCTATTGCCGCACTGGTTGTAAATCTTTCAGTGTAGACACGATTTTGCGGCACACCGGCACCGACGAGTGCCGCCTCGGTCGCTTCGATCATCGCTTCCGGTCCGCAAATAAACACTTCGTCCATGCTGGCTACGGGTAACAGCGCAGCGATAATCGCGCGGACCTTGTCGCCATCGATACGTCCTTGCAGCAGATCCACTTCTTGCGCCTGGCGCGACAGGATGTGGATGAGCGTCAGGCGATCCGTGTAGCGATCCTTCATATCTTGCAGGGTTTCGTTGAACATCACGCTGGACATGTGGCGATTACCATAGACTAGAGTGAATTTCGAGTCCGGTTGCTCTTCCAGGGTGGTGGCCGCAATCGACAGAATCGGCGTGATCCCCGAGCCCGCAGCAAAACCGACCCGATGAATAGCGCGCTGTTTGCGCACGGTAAAACGTCCATCGGGCGGCATGACGCTGATCGTGTCCCCGACCTTGAGCGAGGTCGCCGCCCAGTTGGAAAATAGCCCGCCCTCGACCGGGCGAATGCCGATTTCCAATTCGCCCAATTTGACCAGACGGCTGCGCGGACTGCTGACTGAATAATTCCGCCGCACCTGTTCGCCATTTACACTGGCGCGCAGGATCAGGAATTGACCGGGTTGAAAGTTGAAAGTTTCCCGTGTTTCTGGCGGAATATCAAAGGTAATCGCCACCGAGCCAGCCGCTTCCGGGTTGACGCGTTTGACTTTGAGTTCATGAAAATGGAGAGCGGACATGTCGTGATACTCCGATAAAGACTAATAAGGCTTGAAATAATCAAACGGTTCCTGGCAATCCAGACACTTGTACAGCGCCTTGCAGGCGGTTGACCCGAAATAGGAAGATTCGACCGTGTTGGCGGAGCCGCAACGGGGGCAAACCACGGCATCGGCAGAGGCCGGTACAGCACGACGCGCCATGAAGCGCACCACGCTGGTCGTCGCCGGTGTCCGATGCGGCGGCGCGATGCCGTAGGCGCGCAATTTTTCCTTGCCGGCCTCGGTCATCCAGTCGGTGGTCCATGCCGGGGCAAGTTGCGTGATGACCCGCGCTGAAATTCCCTTCGCTTGCAGGGCGGATCGCACATCATCCTCAATCTGCCCCATGGCCGGGCAGCCACTGTAGGTGGGAGTAATAACCACCTCTAGCTCATCGCCTATCTCGCGCACATCGCGCAAGATACCCAGTTCGCGTAACGAAACAACCGGGATTTCCGGGTCGGACAAGTCGTCGAGCGCCGCCCAGGCATCTTGCACGCGGGTACTCATCGGCTTACCAGCAGCCATTCGGGTGGGCGCGCGCGAGACTTTGCATCTCACTCAGTACATAACCCAGATGCTCGGAATGCAGGCCGTTTTTACCCTGTGGCACATAGCCGTCGGTTTTGGAGCGACGCAATGTTGCTTCCAGTAGCGCGTCGTCAACCATGCAATCCCAATCCGTTTTCAGATTTTGCAAATCGACGCCAATACCGGCGGCACTAGCATCTGACTCGGCCGCACTGCTGATCCAAAATTCCTGGGTATACGGCATCAGGTGATCCAAAGCTGCCTGTGCGCGAGAGTGGGATTGCTCCGTTCCATCACCCAAACGCAGCAACCAGTCGCGTGAATAACGCAGGTGATAACGCACTTCCTTCAATGATTTGGCAGCGATGGCAGCCAACTGTTCATCCTTGGAACTCTGCAAGGATTCCCATAACAAGGCCATTAGGGCGCTGTAAAGAAAGTTGCGAACGATGGTCGTGGCGTAATCGTGATCGGCGGCGGCATTGCCTGCCAACGGGCCATGATGCGGCAGCTCAAGCAGGGTGTAATTACGGAAATCGCCGACATCCCGAAAATAGGCCAGCGTATCCTCGGTCACCGCGCCGCCTTTGAGCTGGGCTGCGCGTTGATACAGCATGCGCGCTTGCCCAATCAGATCGAGGCTGACGTTGGCCAAAGCGATGTCCTCCTCAAGAATCGGCCCATGTCCGCACCATTCGGCATTACGCTGGCCGAGCACCAGTGCGTTGTCGGCCAGGTGCAACAGGTAGTCAACATGGGTTGTCATTACATGTGCCCCACTTCATCTGGAATAGTATAAAAAGTCGGATGGCGATAAATTTTGTCGGCCATCGGATCGAAAAACTCAGATTTTTCGTCAGGTTTGCTGGCGGTGATCGCGGCAGAAGGCAAAACCCAGATACTGACGCCTTCCTGGCGACGCGTATACACATCGCGCGCCATTTGCAGCGCCTGTTTTGCATCAGCGGCGTGCAAACTGCCGCAGTGCTTGTGTTCCAGACCTTGTTTGCTTCGAATAAAAATTTCCCAAAGCGGCCATGCTTTCAATTCGGTGCTCATGCTGTCTCCTTCATTGCGCGTTCTTGTTGTTTGCGGGCGTAGGCAAGAGCTGCATCACGCACCCACTGCCCATCGTCATGCGCTTTGACGCGGGTCGCCAAGCGCTCTTTGTTGCACGGACCATCGCCATTGACGGTGCCCCAGAACTCGTCCCAGTCGATCTGGCCATAATCGTAATGCTGGCGTTCCTCATTCCACTTCAGATCAGGATCGGGCAGCGTTACACCAAGTACCTTGGCTTGCGGTACGGTGGCATCGACAAATTTCTGGCGCAGATCGTCGTTGCTGATGCGTTTGATACCCCAGCGCATGCCCTGCGCACTGTTCGGGCTATCCGCATCGGGCGGGCCGAACATGGCCAGACATTTCCACCACCAGCGGTTGGCCGCATCCTGCACCATGGCGCGCTGTTCTTCGGTACCTTGCATCATCACCAACAGAGCTTCGTAACCCTGGCGCTGGTGAAAAGATTCCTCCTTGCACACGCGCACCATGGCACGTGCGTAAGGGCCGTAGGAACAGCGGCAAAGAGGAATCTGATTCATGATCGCCGCGCCATCGACCAGCCAGCCAATCACGCCCATATCCGCCCAGGTCAGTGTCGGGTAATTGAAAATGGAGCTGTATTTGGCGCGACCGCTGTGCAAGCCTTCCAGCATTTGGTCACGGCTGGTGCCGAGTGTTTCGGCCGCCGAGTAAAGATACAGGCCGTGGCCGCCCTCATCCTGCACCTTGGCAATCAGAATGGCTTTACGCTTCAGGCTCGGAGCGCGGGAAATCCAGTTGCCCTCGGGCAGCATGCCGACGATTTCGCTGTGCGCGTGCTGGCTGATCTGGCGCACCAGCGTCTTGCGATAGGCTTCCGGCATCCAGTCTTGCGGTTCGATCTTGCCATCGGCATCGATCTTGCTATCAAAATGGCCCTGCAATTCCGGATTTTCCGTCGATGGGGCCAGTGGTACAGCCTTCAGGCCGGGGCTATCTGGAACATTAAAAGATTGCGTGTACATATTGAGTCTTCTCCTTGGAGGTAGAACAAACTCTGAATCAGAGTTCGCTGTTCAGTTTCGTCATCATTAAAGAAGCCAGGAAGGCGCGCGTTTCTGGAGAAAAGCCACGATGCCCTCCTTCGCTTCGTCCGTGGCCCGCTGCCGGGCAATGCGTTGGGCGGTTTCCTCACAGACCGAATGGTCGATTGCCCGGCCATTGATCGCGGCAATCAGATCCTTTGCCGCTTTCTGGGCTTGTGGAGCCCCGACAATCAGCGCATCGGCCAAGGCGGCAATGACGGCATCCAGCGCATCAACCGCGGTCACTTCGTTGACCAGGCCGATCTCCAGCGCCCGCTCGGCCGAGATCCGCTCAGCGCTCTGAAAATACCGCAGCGCATGACGCGGCCCGATGGCGCGCAGAACATACGGGCTAATCACCGCAGGAATAATCCCGAAGGTCACTTCGGAGGTGGAGAACACCGCATCGGCAGACGCCACCGCCATGTCGCAGGCAGCCGCCAACCCGGTGCCACCGCCCAGCGCTGCCCCTTGCACCCGGGCGATGGTCGGCTTCGACATATCCGCCAACGCTCGCAACATCCGGGCAAAACGGCGGGCATCCTCAAGGTTTTCTTCCGGGCCGTAGGTAGATGCCCGCTGCATCCAGTTCAGGTCGGCCCCAGCCGAGAAGTGGCGGCCCCGACCGGCCAGTATCACCACGCGCACCGCCGGGTCGGCATTGAGCGCGGCGCAGGCATCGCTCATATCTGCGATGAGCTGTTCGTTGAAGGCGTTGAAGACTGCCGGACGATTCATCCAGATCGTGGCAACCCGTCCATGTCGTTCAATTTCGAGAGTTTCGTACATGCTTGTCTGCTCCGGCTTCCCGTTCAGTGGTTCTTGAAAATCGGCTTGCCCTTATCGACCCATTAATACGAATCGAGCCGATCTTGCCGTCGTTTTCGGTCTGTACGACTGGTGACACCGTTAACTCCCAAAATGGCCACTCGCGAGCGGCCTTGGATTCAGTCTCTACGTTAGTGGGCAATCGTCCATTCACCACCCTTGACTTCCAGCATGCGGAAGGCGGAAAGATCGAGACCCATATGGTCGGTAGCCGACATATTCACGCTACCGCCCGTTCCTATATAGCCTTTGGTCGCTTCGATGGCATCGCGCACTTTGGCCTTATCGGTGCTGCCGGCACGCTTGATGGCGTTAACCGCAATCATCAGGCCGTCATAAGCATGGCCGCCGAAAGCCGACACATCCTGCTTGTAACGATCTTTGTAAGCCTTAGTGTAGGCCGTCACAACCGGCTTCTGTGGATCGCTGGCTGCCAGCTTGTCGGCCACCAGCAATGCAGCGGCAGGCAGACGAACGCCTTCGGCAGCCGGGCCAGAGAGTTTGATGAACTCGTCGGAGGCGACGCCGTGGGCGTGGTAGAGCGGTAGGGTGATGCCGAGCTGCTTGTAATTCTTGGTCACGATAGCCGGCCCCTGCCCCAGACCGATGACGAACAACGCCTGCACACCGGCCGTGTTCTTGATCTTGGTCAGTTGCGGACTCATGTCGGTATCTTTCGGGCCGTAAGATTCATAAGCGACCAGGGTGACGCCATACTTGGCGGCAACGCCCGCAGCTTCTTTTTTTCCAGACTGGCCGAAACCGCTGGTTTCGGCGAACAATGCCACCTTGCTGATGCCGCGCTTTTTCATGTCCTCAAACACTTTTTCAGCCGCCATGCGGTCAGTGTGTGGTGTCTTGAACACCCATTTCTTGACCGGATCAATAATCACCACAGCACCAGCCAGCGAAATGAAAGGCACACCGGCAGTTTCAACCAACGGCACCATCGCCATGGTGGAACCGGTAGTGGTGCCGCCCACCAGAACATCGACCTTATCATCATCGATCAGACGCTTGGCAAAACTGTTGGCCTTGCCGGCATCGCTGGCATCGTCGTAGTGAACGAGTTGCAACTGGCGACCCAACACGCCACCCTTCTTGTTGATTTCCTCGACGTACAACTGCATGGTTTTCAGTTCCGGGTCGCCCAGAAACGCAGCCGGGCCGGTAACCGACAGCACTGATCCGATCTTTATCGGTTCCGCAGCAAAAACACCGAATGCACCTAGCGTCAGAACGGCACCAACAACCAATTTTTTCATCGTGTATTTCATGATTTTGTCTCCTTTGTGATAAATCTTAGATACGTTCAAATACGTTCAATAATCAGAGCGATGCCCTGTCCAACACCGATGCACATCGTGCATAGCGCATACCGACCGCCACGGCGGGTAAGTTCGTAACTGGCGGTCGTCACCAGGCGGGCACCACTCATCCCGAGCGGGTGACCCATTGCAATGGCGCCGCCATTCGGATTGACGCGGGCTTCATCGTCAGCCAAACCGAGGCTGCGCAGCACAGCCAGACTCTGGGCAGCGAAGGCTTCGTTGAGTTCGATGACGTCCATCTGATCCAGCGTCAGGCCGGCCTTGGCCAGCACTTTGCGCACGGCGGGAACCGGGCCAATGCCCATGATATGTGGCGATACACCCGCGGTAGCCATGGCAACGACGCGAGCGCGCGGCGTCAGCCCATGCTGCCGAGCGGCAGCTTCTGAGGCGATAAGCAGCGCGCAGGCACCATCGTTAACGCCGGAAGCGTTCCCTGCAGTGACGGAAAGTTCCGGGCCATTGACGCCCTTGAGTTTAGCCAGCATGTCTAGCGTAGTTTCCGGGCGCGGATGCTCATCGGTATCGACGACCGTCGGATCACCTTTCTTGCGCGGAATAACCACCGGCACGATTTCATCGGCAAAGCGGCCGGCTGCATAGGCAGCCGCCCAGCGCTGTTGCGAGCGCAGCGCGAAAGCGTCCTGATCGGCACGAGAAACTCTGAACTCTTGCGCCACGTTATCCGCCGTTTGCGGCATCGTATGGGTGTCGTAGAGTTTCTTCATCAGTGGATTGGGGAAACGCCAGCCGATGGTAGTGTCGAAAACAGTGGCACTACGCGAGTAGGCGGACTCCGCCTTGCCCATAACGAAAGGCGCACGCGACATGCTTTCGACGCCGCCGGCAATCATCAGCTCGGTGTCGCCCGCCTTGATCGAACGAGCAGCCAGGCCGATGGCATCCATTGCCGAGCCGCATAGGCGATTGATCGTGGTACCCGGCACTTCGATGGGCAAACCAGCCAACAGGCCGCACATCCGGGCGACGTTGCGATTGTCTTCCCCGGCCTGGTTGGCACAACCGTAGATGATGTCATCGACGCTTGCCCAGTCGACATGCGGATTACGCTCCATTAATGCCTTAAGCGGAATCGCCCCCAGATCGTCGGTGCGCACGCCGGCCAAAGCGCCGCCGTAACGGCCGATGGGGGTGCGAATGGCATCGCAAATATAAGCTTCAGTCATATCCGTTCTTTCAATTTTGTTTGGGACGCTTGTCAATCACTCGGAGGGCCTTGCCGGTCAGAGTGCGCGGAATGGAGTCGTATGCCATGACAGTCACCTGTGTCGAAATGCCGGCGATAGTCTTGATGTGGTGCTGTATTTCCTTGCTGACCGCCTGGACTTCCAAGGGTGACAACTTGCCGGAAAACTCACGCTGCAGTTCGCAACGCACTTCGACGTTGTCGAGGTGGCCATCACGGGAGAGCAAAATCTGATAGGTGCCGGCCAGGCGTTTGTCACGTAGGATCTGTTCTTCAATTACGCTTGGAAAGACGTTGACGCCACGCACGATCAGCATATCGTCGGTACGGCCGGTGATCCGACCCATACGTCGGAAACTGCGCGAGGTCGGTGCCAGCAAACGGGTCAAGTCGCGTGTGCGGTAGCGGATCACCGGCATCGCTTCCTTGGAAAGTGAGGTGAAAACCAGTTCGCCTTCCTCACCATCGGCTACCACTTCGCCCGTTTCCGGGTTGATGATCTCAGGATAAAAATGATCTTCCCAAACCACTAGGCCATCTTTGGATTCGATGCATTCACAGGCGACGCCCGGTCCCATCACTTCAGTCAAACCGTAGATGTCGATGGCGTCGAGGCCCAGCTTGCGCTCAATCTCGGTTCGCATGCCATAACCCCACGGCTCGGCACCGAAGATGCCGATTTTCAGAGAAATGTCTTCCGGGCTGATACCCTGACGCTCAAACTCTTCGGCAATCACCAGCGAGTAAGACGGGGTCACCATGATGATCTCGGGTTGGAAGTCCTGGATCAACTGCACTTGTTTTTCGGTCTGACCGCCGGACATCGGCACCACCATGCAACCGGCACGTTCGGCACCGTAGTGGGCGCCCATGCCGCCTGTGAACAAGCCGTAGCCGTAAGCAATGTGGCAGGTATCCCCGGCGCGACCACCAGCCGCGCGAATTGAGCGGGCCACCAGATCGGCCCATGTGTCGATATCTTTCAATGTGTACCCGACCACGATCGGCTTGCCGGTGGTACCGGACGATGCGTGGACGCGCGCCACCTTATTGCGCGGCACCGCAAACAGGCCAAACGGATAGTTGTCGCGCAGGTCGATCTTGGTGGTAAATGGAAACTTGGCAAGGTCAGCCAAGGTTTTCAAGTCGTCCGGATGGACGCCTTTTTCATCGAACGTTCTTTTGTAATGCGGCACGTTATCGTAGGCATGCTTCAGCGTCCACTTCATGCGCTCCAGTTGCAGGGCGGCGATTTCATCACGGCTGGCGGTTTCTATGTGCTCGAGTTCTCCGGGCATGGGTTTTTTGACGGGCATGGTTGTCTCCTCTCGGTAATTTAATTATTCGGCGTGACAGCCTGCTGCAGACCGTCAATCACTTCACCGCTGATGCGATAGCTCTTGCCCCGAAACAGGGCAATGGTTTTTCCACCGCGCGTGCGCACGGTGACGTCATACACGCCGGTGCGACCGGACAGCGACTGTTCAACGGCTTCGGCTTCTAAAATATCGCCTTCATTGGCCGGTGCCAGAAAGTCGATGTGACAGGCGGAAGCCACCGTATTTTGGTTGTAACTGTTGCAGGAATAGGCAAAAGCACTGTCTGCCAGCGTAAAGATGTAGCCGCCGTGACAGATAGCATGGCCGTTGACCATATCTGGTCGCACCGGCATCGACATCATGGCGTAGCCGGGTTTGACCTTAAGTATCTGCATATCCAGGGCATTGGTGGCGCGGTCGCGCGACCACATGACGGCAGAAACCTGTTCGGCCAGTGCCTGCGGATCGGTATGTTGTTCAGTCATGGATATTCTTTCCGGCAAAAACCGTATGTCGAATTAGCGGCGAGACGCGGTAGCGATCTTCACCGTAAGCCTGGCCCAAATTGGCGAGAACCTGGCTAATTTTTGACAAGCCAACGGTGTCGGCCCAGGCCAGTGGCCCACAAGGATAATTGACGCCCAACCGCATCGCCGAATCGGCCCCTTTGGCATCGCACACGCCTTGATTAACGGCATCCGCCGCTTCATTGGCCAGCATGGCGACGCTGCGCATGACAGCGAGGCCAGGCACATCGTTAAAGCGGGAGACTGCAATACCTGCGGCCTGCAATAAGCCGATAGCCCGCGCCGCACTTTGCGCATCGCATTGCGCTGCAATACTGACGGCCAGTCGCGTCGCTTGGCTGTAATCAAGCGCCAAATCGATCAGCACGGTATGGGCGATACCGGATTCAGCGGCCCGATGCGTCGCTGTGCGGCCATCGGTGACATACACCACCGCACCACCGGCCTCGGCAACACATTCATCTTTTGCTGCGTCACGCATGACCGCGGACTGGGTAAAGCTGACGCTGTTGGCGCGCAAGCGTTCGGCCAGTGCTTTGGCAGCGGTGGAATCGCCATAAATAACAATATCGTCCGGCACCGACTGCAGAGCCTCGGTGCTTGGCGCCGGACGCACTGCCCCTTCCCGATAATCATAAAAGCCGCGACCGGTTTTTTTACCGAGGAACCCGGCATCGACTAGTTCTTGCTGAATCAGGGAGGGCAAGAAACGCTGGTCGTTGAAGAAAGCATTCCATACCGAACAGGTCACTGCAAAATTGACGTCGTGGCCGATCATGTCCATCAGTTCGAACGGCCCCATGCGGAAGCCGCCGGCCTCGCGGCAGCAGGCGTCGATGGTAGCCGGGTCGGCCCCGCCTTCATTGAGCACGCGCATGGCTTCGGCGTAGTACGGGCGGGCGACACGATTGACGATGAAGCCCGGTGTTGATTTGGCATGCACCGGCGTTTTGCCCCAAGAAGCGGCGGTGGCGAACAGCGTTTCCGCCACGGCACGGTCGGTGGCCAGCCCGGAGACGATTTCCACCAGTGCCATCAAGGGGGCCGGGTTGAAGAAATGCAAACCGGCAAGGCGCTCGGGGTGCTTGAGGGCCGCACCAATCGCCGTCACGGAAATCGAGGATGTATTAGTGCCGAAAAGACAGTCTTCGCCGACCACAGCTTCGAGGTCGCTGTAAAGCTTTTGCTTGGCGTCCAGATTTTCGACAATCGCCTCGATAACCAGACTAGCGTTGACCAGATCGGATAACTGATTAACTGCAACAAGGCGCTCGCCTGCAGCAGCGGCGGCAGCTGCGGTCATCTTGCCTTTTTCGGCCATTTTCGCGAACTGGGCGCGAATACCAGCAATTGCACGTGCAGCTGCCTCTGGACGATTATCCAGCAATTTCACCTGATGGCCGGCTGCTGCCGCAACTTGGGCAATGCCAGCGCCCATGGCGCCGGTACCGACCACTGCGATCACTGCTTGCATTGAAAGGTGGCTATGCATCCGCTTATTCACCGGCAAAATTCGGAGCACGCTTGCCGATGAAAGCGGCAATACCCTCGGTGAAATCGGCACTCCAGCCCAACTCGCGCATGAAGCCGGCCTCCATGGAAAGCTGCTGCTCCAGGGTGTGACCAGGGGCTGCATGCATGGCTTGGCGGGTCCGTACCAGGGCTTTAGTGGGAGCCGTGGAAAGTTGTGTGGCAAAGGCATCGACGGTAGCTGCGAACTCTGCATCATCGATAGCGGCCCAGATCAGCCCCCAATCGGCCGCCTTTTCCGCAGACAATTTGTCGGCCAGTAGTGCCAGCCCCATGGCGCGCGCCATTCCAACGCGTTGCGGCAAAAACCAGGTGCCGCCGGTGTCAGGAATCAGCCCGACCTTGGAGAATGCCTGTAGGAATGAAGCGGATTTACAAGCGATGACCAGATCGCAGGCCAGCGCCAGACTGGCCCCGGCACCAGCCGCTACACCATTGACGGCGGCAATGGTCGGCACCCGCAGATTTTGCAGGCGCAGAATCAGCGGCTTGTAGTTTCTTTCAACCACATCGCCCATATCGGGCGGAGCCTCACCGGGAGCGAACTGCACCTCCTTGTCCGACAAATCCTGCCCGGAACAGAAAGCACGGCCGGTGCCTGTCAAGACCAGCACGCGGATCGTTTTATCTTCCTGAACCTGATCGAGCGCAACTCGCAACTCGGCGTGCATGGCCGCGTTGAAGCTGTTCATTTTGTCGGGCCGATTGAGCGTCAGACGGGCAACGCTGCCTTGCACCTCGAAGCGAATATTTTCAAAAATCATGGCAGTGCCTTACACGTGGCAACGACGCTGGATAACCCGAAAACGGTTGGCAACGAAGGCCGAATCAGAGTAGGAAGCATTTGCTGCAGGATTACCGCCGGTACCGTGGTAGTCGGAGAAGGCGGACGATTGATTCACAAACACGCCGCCGGTCAGATTGATCGACAGCGCCACCTTGGAGCGCCAGGTGGCTGCGGTCATCGCGTCGATAACCGCCGGACGGGTAGAGTAGATGCCTGCAGTCAACGCGCCGTGAGTGGCAATAATGCGCTCAGACAGCGCAATCGCTGCTGCCGTATCGGCCACCTTGACGATGAAGCTGATCGGGCCGAAACGTTCTTCCATATAAGCTTTCTCATCTGCGGCATCACAAGCCAGCAAGATCGGAGTGCGGACTTCGGCCTGCGGGAATTCAGGGTTGGAGAGCTTCCTGGAGGCGAGAATCACCCTACCCAGCAGACCGCTATCAGCCTCGCTGATACGAGTCAGCGTGTCGACGGATTGAATCGCGCCAAGGACTGCGTGCGCGACTTCCGGCTTGGACAGGAAACTTTCCACAGCGCGTGCCAGGTCTGAGCAGACTTCATCGTAGGACTTATGACCGTCTTCCGTCTCAATCCCACCGGCCGGCACGAACAGAGCCTGCGAGGTGGTACACATCTGGCCGGAGTACAGTGATAGCGTGAAGGCCAGATTGCGCAGCATCGACTGGTAAGCATCGGTCGAGTCAATGACAATGTTGTTCACACCAGCCAATTCGGCATAAACCTGAGCCTGACGGCAATTGTCAATCAGCCACTGACCGAAAACATTGCCGCCAGTAAAATCGATCGACTTCACCGCCGAATCGGTCACCAACTGCTGCGTGGTTTCGCGCTTGTCAGACACGCACAGGGTGACAAGATTGGGATCGATGCCATTTTCAGCAAGGATGGTGCGAATGGTGCGCACGGTAATAGCCGCCGGCAGAATCGCATTGCTATGCGGCTTGACGATAACGGCATTGCCAGTCGCAAGCGCCGCAAACAAGCCAGGATAGGTATTCCAGGTCGGGAAAGTGCCACAACCGACAACCACACCGACACCACGTCCAACCAACTCAAAGTGTTTTTTCATCACCAGCGGTGGGTTCTTGCCCTGCGGCTTTTCCCAGATCGTTTCAGCCGGCACGAAGCTCTGTTCGCGATAGGCATAAGTGACTGCCTCCAGGCCGCGCTCCTGCGCATGCGGCGCACCAGCCTGGAAAGCCATCATCCAGCCTTGCCCTGTGGTCATCATCACCGCGTGCGCCAGTTCAAAGCTCTGCTTATTCAAACGATCCAATATCTCGATACAAATACCGGTTCGTCCTTCGCAGCCGACCGCCTGCCAAGCTTGCATGGCCCGCTGGCCGGCATCAATCAGCGCCTGAACATCGCAAACCGGGTATTGCACATTAAGCGCAATACCAAAAGGGGACTGCTCTGCCCCGTGCCAAGCGGTTTGCCCCGGCTGAGCCAGGTCGAAATTCTGACCCAGATGGGCCTCGAAAGCGCGTTTGCCATCCTCTGGCGCAGTCTCGCCATACGTTTTCGGGCTGGGCATTTCATTGTAGGCCGCCCAGTAACCCCGGGTCTGGATTGCCTTAAGTGCGCTTTCCAGCGTAGCGCGGTGCTTTTCAAATAATGGGTGGGACATTGATTTCTCCTGGATATGGGGCGTGATCGGGCGCAAAAAACTACTCCAGCCGACAGCTCAGTAAAAATTACAAAAAACTTCATTGATATAGAATATGTGTATCAAGACAAACAGTCAAGATACTTAATTACATTTAGCATAATTTATTCCATTTAATTAAATATAATCCTTTTAAAACAATGAAGTTACTTAATACAATAAGTATGTTTTTGTTTATAAGACAACAATAAATTCAAGATAATAAGACTTTAATTAAAAAACAAGATACGAAAATTTTTATTTTAATTTTAATTTTGTATCATTATTAGATGATGGAATACTATGGCGGGCTAATCCGTTTTCTAATAACTCTATAAGGAGCAATAATGGCCGGCAGCAAGGAAAGTCTCGCAGCTACGATGGAATTTCCGCTGGAGACTGAGCAACCGAACATCTATCCGCTGTCCTGATTGGCAGCACCTCAATGGCGGCCGTTACGGGCTGGCTACAAGAAAGCAGTGCAGAAACACGACCTGACGGTACTTTTCAGTTCATTCCTGATGGGCGAAATCGCTGCTGCCACTATCTTCAAACAGATGTTCGAAAACTCCCGCGAAGCCGTCTTCAAGCAAGGTTTCAAGAACATCGGCCGCGATAAAGTAGTCCTGTCCAAGCTTTTCCCGGATTTATCCAGATACGCCATCTTTGCAGCGGGCAGTCCAGAGTTTGCCAATACCTGCCTGGCAACTGTCAAACAACCGGTTGCCGCCGATGCCAATCACCTGCTTCCGCTCTAAAATGACTTTTTCTGTCCAGATCCCTGTTAATATCAGTGCGGAATCGCTAACATGTTTGACTTTACGCCTTGGATTCCTACTATTCTCGTGATTCCTCCCATTCAGAAACATCTTGACAACTTTCGGCAACAGAGCCGTGTGCAGGCCGGTTCGCTAATTATTTCCGTTTTTGGAGATGCTGTTTTGCCGCGCGGCGGCCGCATCTGGCTTGGTAGCCTAATTGGCCTGCTCGAACCTTTGCAACTTAATGAACGGCTCATCCGCACTTCTGTGTTCCGTCTCGCCAAAGAAGAGTGGCTGCGCACAGAAGCCCACGGCCGACGCGCAGATTACATGCTGACGTCCGCAGGACAACGCCGTTTTGAAGAAGTATCACGCCATATTTACGCTTCCAACGCCCCGTTCTGGGATCGCCGCTGGCGTCTCATCCTAACCGTCGGCGAACTCGACCCCAAACAGCGTGAACGTTTGCGTCGCGCACTCTTCTGGCAAGGTTTTGGCGTCCTCGGTTCAGATTGTTTTGTGCATCCAAGCGCTGACCTAACTACTGCTTTCGATGCGCTCATAACGGATGGCATGACCGATTTGCTGACCCATTTGATGCCATTACTCGCCGCCGACTCGCGTTTTGGCATCTCCGCCAGCGACATCGATATGGTGCAGCGCGCCTGGAATCTGGAACAACTTGCCACCGCCTATGCAGACTTCGTGTCCGACTACCACCCCATTTTGGAAGCGCTACGCTACGATGTGCAGGGTAAAATTGACGACGAAAGCGCTTTTTTGCTGCGCACACTGCTGATCCACGACTATCGCCGACTACTGTTACGTGACCCCGAGCTTCCTGATGTACTGCTTCCTACCAACTGGCCCGGGCAGAAAGCCCGTCTGCTGTGCAAAGAACTCTACCGGCGTCTGCTCGCGCCCTCAGAGCACCACCTCGATCTGCACATGAAACTGGCCAACGGCGAAACACCGGAAGCCTCGCCCATGCTGGCTGAACGTTTTCAGAATGAGGACCCGCTGGCTCCACAGTTTAATCAACGCGTTTTTTCAGTTCAACCAGAGGGATGACTTCCTGCAGGTGGATATGCGTTGGCGACCCGTCTCAACTGCCGCCAGTTGCGTAGTTTGGTGCATGCTCGTCAGGCTGCATTGGGTAATATCTTGATAAATTCGCCTCCAGTGGCCTTTCCGGGCGACTTCTACATGGGTCTTCATCTACTGTGAGGTCGGGGGTCGCGCACCGCGCTACTGGAAAGCGCCGGGATTTTGCGTGTCCATGAACTCGAACCGATTTGCATCTGCCTAAAACGCCGATATACTGCGCAAACTGCATCTTCCCTGCCACTGCCTTAAAGACTATCCCATGACTATCCCGCTTGACTCCCATTCCGTTGCGCAATTCCTGTCAAACACGCCCGGTTTTTTTGAAGAACATGCCGCCTTGCTAGGGCGAATACGACTGTCGAGTCCGTTGACCGGGCGCACGCTGTCATTGCAGGAGCGCCAGATGGAAGTGATGCGTGAAAAGTACAAGGTGCTGGAGCTGCAATTATCAGATTTGCTGCACCACGGGCTGGAAAATGATGCGATTGCGCACAAGTTTCAAAGCTGGACGCGATCGCTTCTGGAAGCACGCAACGATGTCGATTTACCGCATGTGCTGGTGACCGGCCTGCAAACTGTTTTCGACGTACCGCAGGCTACCTTGCGGCTCTGGCGCGTAGCGCCGGATTACGCCCATGCCTGGTTTGCCGAGGATGGCGCTGACGACGCGATGATTTTTGCCGGAAGCCTGACAACGCCGTATTGCGGCGCGAATAACGATTTCGACGCGGTGCGCTGGCTGGAAAATGCCGCCGGCGTGCAATCCACCGCGATCATCCCGCTACGAATCGGCAGTGCGCCGGAAACCTTCGGCCTGCTGGTGCTGGGATCAAGCGATCCACAGCGTTTTGCCGCCGGCATGGCGACCGACTTCCTCAGTGAAATTGGCGCCACCGCCAGCGCTGCACTGACTTGTTTACTGAATTGAAAAAAGTGCGCGCTCGAATTTTAAGTGCAACACTTTTAACAGCTGAGTAGACGCTCGGCACTCCCAGGAATCCGCGCACGCCAAAAGTCAGTGTGCACAAACCGTGCAATGCGGATTGCGATGGATTGCGATGCTAGTCCATTCCATGTCGCGGGCATCGAGCAGCAATAAGCGCCCCGCCAGGGAGGTGCCTATTGCGGTAATCAGTTTTAAAGCTTCCGCCGCCTGCATCGACCCTATGATTCCTACTAATGGTGCAAATACGCCCATGGTCGAGCAACGGATTTCTTCGTATTGTTGATCGGGCGGAAACAGGCAGGCGTAGCAGGGGTTATCTGCTCCGCGCTTATCGAAAACACTGATCTGACCATCAAATTTGATGGCCGCTCCCGACACCAAAGGAACTCTATTGACCACGCAGGCGTGGTTTATCGCATGGCGGGTGGCAAAATTGTCGCTGCAATCGAGGACGACACTTGCCTCCAACACTAATTCAGCCAGCCGATCACCTTGCAAGCGCTCATTGATGGCGATTACATTGACTTCAGGATTAATCTGAGCCAGGGCCTGTTGCCCGGAAAGCACTTTGGCTTGGCCGATGCGTTCGGTTGTGTGCAAAATCTGTCGCTGCAGATTGGTTAAGTCAACGGTGTCATTGTCGACCAAGGTGATGCTGCCAACGCCGGCCGATGCCAAATAGAAAGCTGCGGGCGAACCCAGTCCCCCTGCACCGATAATCAGCGCGTGGGCTGCCAGGATTTTCTCCTGCCCTTCTATGCCGATTTCATCCAGCAGAATATGTCGTGAATAGCGTAACAGTTGATTGTCATTCATCGTGCGGCGATATAAGTGTGGCGCAAGAAGCGGGGCGTACAAAAAAGCCGCATTACTGCGGCCTTTTCTTTAGCAAGAGCAATTATTTTTTCTGGTTGGAATCCGTTTTATCGGTTGCTGAACTACTGGCAACCTCGGGCTTAACCTTGGTAACTTGCACTGGCAATCCTTTCAGGTGATTCATTGCCTGCGCCAACTGGAAGTCATCCGGGCCGCCGTATTCAAGCGGCTTGCGTTTTTTCTCGAGGGCAATCAAGCGTTGCTCTTCTTCCAGCGCATCACGATTCGGGTTAACAGCATCAGCCTGCTTGACCGTATCGTTGGTCAAATGCTTTTGGAGGTCGGCTTCGCGCAGTCGCAATCCGTTCAAACCATCACCATCTGCATATTCTTCCACCAATAAATCGGGAACGATTCCCTTGGCCTGGATGGAGCGGCCATTCGGGGTGTAATAGCGTGCAGTAGTCAATTTCACGGCCGTATCGGCCGACAATTGCCGGATGGTCTGTACCGAGCCTTTGCCGAATGTTTGGGTACCCATGATAGTTGCGCGCTTGTAATCTTGCAACGCGCCCGCCACGATTTCAGAGGCAGAAGCGGAGCCGGTGTTGACCAGCACCACCATGGGCACCTTCTTGATCGCATCCGGCAGTTTGGAGAGCGGATCGCTTAATGCTCGCGATGCATAATATTCGCGCTGGGCATAAAAGGTAGCCTTGGAATCCGGTAACTGGCCGTTAGTGGATACAATCACCACATCTTTTGGCAGGAATGCTGCGGAAACGCCAATTGCGCCAGGCAATACGCCGCCCGGATCATTACGCAGATCCAGCACCAAACCTTTCAGGTGCGGCTCCTTCTGGTACAGATCGCCAATTTTCTTGACAAGGTCATCTACCGTCGGTTCCTGAAACTGTGCTACGCGCAGCCAGCCGTATCCGGGTTCAATTATTTTCGCTTTAACGCTCTGGACGTGGATTTCCTGCCGGACAATCGGGATGATTAATGGCTTATCTTCCTCTTTGCGCGCGATAGTCAGGGTAATTTTGGTATTGGGTTCGCCCCGCATTTTCTTCACTGCCTGATCGAGGGTCATGCCCTTGACCGGCGTCGAGTCGAGACGGGTAATCAAATCACCGGCCTTGATTCCAGCGCGATAAGCAGGAGAATCTTCGATTGGCGAAATGACTTTTACATAACCGTCTTCCATTCCTACCTCAATCCCAAGGCCGACAAATTTGCCTTGGGTACCTTCACGCAATTCCTTGAATGATTTCTTGTCCAGATAGGATGAATGCGGGTCCAGCGACGCAACCATGCCCGAAATAGCTTCGGTCAGCAGCTTTTTATCTTCTACCGGTTCGACATAGTCGGATTTGATCAGGCCGAAGACATCGGCCAACTGGCGCAATTCCTCATAGGGAAGCGGCGCAGTAACTGACTTTTGCGCAAGTGCAGAAAACTGCATGGATGCGGTGACGCCAGCAATCAAACCGAGACTGATCAGACCGAAATTTTTGAGTTTGCTGCCCATGTATCACCTAATAGTTGTCCAGCCGAGTGGATCGAATGCGCGGCCCTGATGCCGCATTTCAAAGTATAAGCCGGATTGCTCGCTACCGCCGCTAGTGCCTGTGCTCGAAATGGTTTCGCCCGATTTGACCGCATCTCCCAGACGTTTGAAAAGAGCCTGGTTATTGCCGTAAATCGTCATGTACTGACTGCCGTGATCAATGATGATCAGATTGCCGAAACCACGCAACCAGTCTGCGAATATAACACGCCCCGGGGCTACGGCTTTTACCTCAAGGCCCTCGCCGGCGCGGATGAACAACCCTTTCGAGTTGGGGCCGTCGCCCCGTTTACCACCGAACCTCACCACTAATTCGCCGCGTATCGGCAATCGTAGTTGGCCCCGCATTTTGGCGAAGACGCCTTCCTGCATGCCGGGATCAGGAGCAAGTTCATTGCGCGTCACCGGCTCTGCGGGTGTCAGCGCAGCATCCTCAGCTTCTGAACTCGTTGGCTGGCTTTTTTCAGTCGGTGCTTTGCGCCCAGTATCTTTTTTGGCTTGCAAGGCTTGTTGCTGCAGGCGCTCGACCCGCAATCGCTCTGCTTTGGCCCTGACTGCCAACTGCTCCTGGCGCCGTTTCTCTTGTGCGATTGCTTCGGCCTTTTTCTGTGCTTGCATCAACTGCGCCAGCTTGGTCACCAGCCCTGCCAGACGCTGATCATCACGCTCCAGATGGCCGGCTTCTTTGCGCTGCGTCACAAGTTTGCTCGACAGTTGCGCCAATAAACGCGCACGGCGGACTTTCTCCTGTTCCAGCAAGGCTTTTTGCGCCTGCTCTTCCTGGGCGATTTCATCCAGTTTGTCTTTTGCGCTCTGCGCCGCGAGCTGATTGACTTCGACCGCTTTCAGGTTGGTGCGCAGCGATTCGACCATTCGAGCTTGCGCTTGCGACACATAACCCATGTATCGAAGTTCGCGATTAATGCGGTTGGGATTGTCGCCCGACAGCAAAAGTTTGATGCGATCTTCATTGCCGGCCATATATTGCTCACGCAATAATTGCGCCAGTTGATTCTGCTCCACCTGTACCATTTTGGCGAGTTCACTTTGTTGCTGCGCCAACTGCAACAACCTGGCTTCGGTCTGCATTTGCTCTGCACTCAGATTACGCAAGGAACGGCTGGCGTTCGAAATCGCGCTTTCAGATTTGGCCAGTGCGTCGGTTGCGCTATCTTTGGCAGTTTCGGTTTGTGCAATGTCACGTTTGAGCTCGCCCATTTTTTGCCGCAAATCGGTGCGTTCGGATTCGGCGACCGATTTTTGTTTGGCGCGTTCGGTAATTTTGTCGGCAGCAAGAGCGCTCTGCGGTACAGAGAGGAATGCGGCTAGCATGCCGCACAGCACGGCGCCATGCGCCAGTGCTATCGGCGCTATAAACCAAGCGCGACTGTCGCGCCCACCGGGGCACGGGCAATACTCTAGCGGATTTGACATCGGTACCGAATTACTTCGCCTTTCCCTGGCTGGCAACCGCTTGCAACGCGGCTGCAATAACCGACTGGTCGCCCAGGTAATAGCTTTTGATCGGCTTCAGGTCGGCATCCAGTTCATACACCAACGGTTGCCCGTTGGGGACGTTCAGACCGACGATGTCGGCGTCGCTGATGCCGTCGAGCATCTTGATCAGCGCCCGCAAGCTGTTGCCGTGGGCACTGATGATGATGCGCTTACCGGAGCGGATGGCCGGCGCGATGGAATCGTTCCAGGCCGGTATCACGCGCACTACGGTATCTTTCAAGCATTCGGTAAGCGGAATCTGTTCGCGCTGGAGACTGGCATAACGTGGGTCGCCATACGAAACACGTGGGTCTTGCGGCGCTAGCGGCTGCGGTGGAGTATCGTAACTGCGGCGCCATGCCAGCACCTGCGCCTCGCCGTACTGCGCTGCAGTTTCGGCCTTGTTCAATCCTTGCAAGGCACCGTAGTGACGCTCATTGAGGCGCCAGTCATGCACAACCGGCAGCCACATCAAGTCCATCTCGTCGAGCGTACCCCAAAGCGTGCGGATGGCACGCTTGAGTACCGATGTATAAGCCAGATCGAAGGTAAATCCGGCTTCGCGCAGCACGGCGCCAGCCTGCTTTGCTTCGGCGACGCCTGTTGCAGTCAGATCGACGTCGGTCCAGCCGGTGAAGCGGTTGTCAAGATTCCAGGTGGATTCGCCGTGGCGCATCAATACGAGTTTGTACATGTTCGGAAGTGAAAAGCGTGAAGAAAGGTTAAGTTCGGGTTGCGTTAGATTGAATTCAGGCTTCTATTTTATAATGATGCGCTTGACTGCGGTCCATTCATCGTTAAACCAGCCACTGTACATCGGCGTTTATGTGGGTTGGCTGGTGCTTGTCGGTGTCAAACTGCTGGTTTGCCGATGCCGGTTATGGATAACTTTATTAGACTTTTATTATTGGAAACTTGTGAAATTCATTCTTGAAAATATCAGTTTGTTTGGCCTGGCACTCCTTTCGGGCGGTGCTTTGCTGGTGCCCGGCTTGTTGCGGCGCGGCTCGAAGGTGAGCCTGTTGCAAGCAACCCAGATCATTAATCAGGGCAAGGCCTTGATTCTGGATGTGCGCGAGCCGGATGAATTCGCTGCTGGTCATCTGCGGGATGCAAAAAACATCAGCCAGAAAATTTTGCCGTCGAAGTTGGGCGAAATTGAAAAATTCAAGAGTAAGCCAGTCATCGTCGTTTGTGCGACCGGGACCCGTTCGGCTAGCGCAACCGCACGATTAAAAAAAGCCGGCTTCAGCGAAGCCGTGAGTCTGGACGGCGGCATGACCGCGTGGCAGGCGCAGAGCTTGCCGACTGTTAAATAAGAAAGAACAAAATATGACAGCACATGTATTAATGTATAGCACTGGAGTCTGCCCTTACTGCGTGATGGCCGAGCGTCTTTTGAAAGCCAAGGGAGTGGACGAGATTGAAAAGGTGCGGATTGATCTCGACCCACAGCAGCGCGATACGATGATGCAAAAGACCGGCCGTCGCACGGTGCCGCAAATCTATATCGACGACACTTACGTAGGCGGTTTCGACGATTTGTCGGCACTGGACCATGCGGGTGGGCTTGATGCGCTGCTCAAAGGCGCTTAAGCTGCATTCCAGGCATTACAATACCCAACTAGACGGGCGCTGGATACGCATTTCCTTGCGCCCATTTTCAAACCTTATGAAAGCGTTTCATGACTGAAGAAGTCCAGCAACCTGTATTCCAAATCCAGCGCGTCTACCTGAAAGATTTGTCTCTGGAACAACCGAATTCGCCGGCAATTTTCCTTGAGCAAGAGGCGCCGAATATCGAAGTCGCAGTCGATGTTGGAGTCGACAACCTGGCTGACGGAATTTTTGAATCGACTGTGACGATTACCGTTACCGCCAAGATCAATGACAAAGTAGCCTTTTTGGTCGAAGGCAAGCAAGCCGGTATTTTTGAAGCGCGCAACATTCCGCCCGAGCAAATTGAAGCCTTGCTAGGAATTGGTTGTCCGAACATCGTGTATCCGTATTTGCGCGCCAACATCGCCGACGCGATTACCCGTGCCGGTTTTCCTCCGGTGCATTTGTCTGAAATCAATTTTGAAGTGTTTTATCAGCAGCGCCAGCAAGCCCTTGCGGAACAAAACGCATCCGCCATCCTGGTACCGGATGGCACGCCTACCACCCACTGAAGAACGCACTTTGCTGCCCTGCCGGAGCCGGTTCATGAAGACCGCAATTTTCGCTGTAAGTTTGGGATTAATAGTGCAAGCTGGTATAGCGCATGCGGTTGATTTCAAATCGGTCGCAGCAGCGCCTGCCATCATGTACGACGCGCCTTCGGTGCGCGGCGCCAAATTGTTCATCGCACCGCGCAACATGCCGCTCGAAGTGATCCTGAGCTACGGCGATTGGACTAAGGTGCGCGACGTCAGCGGGGATTTGTCCTGGGTCGAATCCAGCGCACTGAATGCGCAGCGCTGGGTGGTCGTCAATGTCGCCAATGCCCGGGTCCTGGCATCGCAGGACGAAACCGCCGGCGTTGTCTTCAGCGCCGACAAAAACGTCTTGCTCGAATTGCTGGCACCGGCGACATCCGGCTGGCTCAAAGTAAAGCACCGCGACGGACAGAGCGGCTACGTCAAGGCAGCCGACGTGTGGGGCGAATAGACTTCTCTGTAAATATTGGGAGTATGCCTAAAAACAAGTGATCCGCCGCATATTTTTTATGTGAAAATTATTTATACAACAGCTAGTATTAATAACAATCACAATCACAAATATCAGGAAGCGCTTGCCCGAAGCGCCCCGCCTACCCTCTGCAATACCGATCCGTGCCAGAAAATAACTGTATACCGCCATGTCAACCGATGCCACCTTGTCTTCCATGCCGATGCCTATCACGATTCTCGGCGCCGGCGCCTGGGGCACCGCTCTGGCGACCTCGCTGGCCGAACGGCATCCAGTCGTGTTGTGGGGACGCGATGCCGCGCTAATCCGGGACAGTACTGCGCGGCGGGAAAATTTTCGTTTTCTGCCGGGCATCTGCTTGCCGGATGGACTCGAATTGAGTGCCGATTTCGAGCAAGCCGTCACGCATTCTGCGATCAATGGCTTACTGATCGCAGCCACGCCGGTGGCCGGCTTGCGCTCCCTGCTGGAACGTCTGAAACCGCATGCGCCGGCCAATTTAATCTGGCTCTGCAAAGGCTTCGAAGAACAAACCCGGATGCTGCCGCATCAGGTGGTGCGCGACGTGTTGGGCGACTCCATCCCGGTCGGCGCGTTGTCGGGCCCGTCGTTCGCACTGGAAGTGGCGCGCGGCCTGCCTTGCGCGCTGACGATTGCCACCACCGCCCCCGGTTTCCGGGGTCATGTGGTGCGCGCGATTCACGGTGGCAATATCCGGCTGTATTCGAGTGAAGACCTTATCGGAGTCGAGGTTGGCGGCGCAGTCAAGAATATCCTGGCGATTGCTACCGGCATCGCCGATGGCCTGGGTCTGGGGTTAAACGCCCGCGCCGCGCTGATTACGCGCGGCCTGGCTGAAATCACGCGACTCGGCGCGGCACTCGGAGGCCAACCAGAAACCTTTATGGGCCTGGCCGGAGTGGGTGACCTGATTCTGACTTGCACCGGTGACTTGTCGCGCAATCGTCAAGTCGGCTTAGGCTTGGCCCAAGGCAAGTCGCTGGCGGCGATCGTAGCCGATCTCGGGCATGTGGCCGAAGGTGTGCGGTGCGCACAGACGGTGCGCGCGCTGGCGCTTGAACTTGGTGTGAGCATGCCGATTACCGACGCGGTAGCCGGCGTGCTATTCGACGACGATCCGGTACCGGAAATGGTGGCGCGCCTATTGGCGCGCGACCCGCGCGAAGAATCAATGTAAATGTCTGGCGCGGCAGCACCCGTTGCCGCAACGCCGACAATCTAAGCGAGAGCGAACAAGCCTGGCCCCGGCCGGCTGACGACGCCAGCCTTGAAATGATCCAGCATGCCGGCACAGATGCGCGACGAAACACCGCATCAGGACTGCCGGCGACTTGCCAGGCAATTCGACATTCCCGATCATATGCTGACAAACCAGGGCAATTAAATGTGGCATATAACACATCTATTATGTCTATAATGCTGCAGCAAATTGCTGCGAGGTAATGCAGGCCCATCATCCGCGCAAAGCGAATGCCATGAGAACGTATGCTGATGCTGATCCTGATGGATATCGAAAAAGTGATGTCTTCGTCTGACATTGGATTGGTTGAACAATCTGCTAGTACATATAAAAAAACCAATATCAATCGTTAGGAGACGCATATGATCAAGCTGCAAAATTTCCGTTCCATGAGTATTGCCAAAAAACTTGGGCTACTCACATTCAGCGCCATCCTCGGCATCGTCGCACTGACCGCGCTATTTCTGGTTTCAGAGCGGAAATTGATAATGGAAGAGCGTCAGAATAACGTGCGGCAAGTAGTGGAAACCGCCCACGGCCTGTTGACTTACTACCACGACCTGGCGACCAAAGGCACACTGACCGAACCGCAGGCGCAACAGCAGGCGATGGCAGCGATCAAGGGCTTGCGTTACAGCAGCGCCGAATATTTTTTTATAACCGATATGCAACCGCGCATGCTGATGCATCCGATCAACCCGGCACTGGACGGCAAGGACATGTCGAACATGAAGGACCCGACCGGCAAGCTCCTTTTTGCAGAAATGGCATCCACCGTCAAAGCAAGCAGCGCTGGATTCGTCCCTTATATGTGGCCCAAACCGGGCCGCGAGCAACCGGTACAAAAGGTGACGTACGTCAAGGGATTTGCACCTTGGGGCTGGATTATCGGCTCCGGCGTGTATGTGGATACGGTTGCAGCTGCGATTCTGAGCCGCCTAGTCGATTTTTCGATCGGCGCACTGATACTGGCCGCCATCTTGTTTGTAATTGGCCGGGTGATTTCGCATTCGATTACGCGCCCGATGAATGAATCCGTAAAAATTGCGCAGAAAGTTGCATCCGGCGATTTGACCAGCAATATCGAGGTAAAAACCACGGACGAGACAGGTCAATTATTACAAGCGCTGAAAGACATGAACGGCAGCCTGGTGAATATCGTCGGCGGAGTGCGCAGCGGCACCGACACCATCGTCGCCGCCTCCAGTCAGATTGCCGCCGGCAGCCAGGATTTGGCGAGCCGCACCGAAGAACAGGCCAGTTCACTGGAAGAAACCGCGTCCTCGATGGAAGAGCTGACCAGTACCGTGCAGCAGAATGCCGACAATGCGCACCAAGCCAACGCACTCGCACTTTCTGCTTCGCAAGTCGCGCAGAAAGGCGGCGCAGTGGTGGCGCAAGTGGTCGATACCATGGCCTCGATCAATGATTCATCCAGAAAAATCGTCGACATCATCGGTGTCATTGACGGTATCGCGTTCCAGACCAACATTCTGGCACTGAATGCGGCCGTCGAGGCAGCCCGTGCCGGCGAGCAAGGCAGAGGTTTTGCAGTGGTCGCAACCGAAGTGCGCAACCTGGCGCAGCGCTCGGCTTCTGCTGCCAGGGAAATCAAAACATTAATCGGCGATTCAGTGGAAAAAGTAGATCAGGGCGCCAAACTGGTCAACCAAGCCGGCATCACCATGACCGAGATCGTCGCCAGCGTCAAACGGGTCACCGACATCATGAACGAAATCACTTCCGCCAGCCAGGAACAGACTTCCGGCATCGAGCAAATCAATCAAGCCATCACCCAGATGGACCAGGTCACCCAACAAAACGCAGCACTGGTGGAGGAAGCTGCCGCCGCCGCTGAATCGCTACAGGATCAAGCCGGCAACCTGTCGCAAGTCGTCAGTATCTTCAAGCTGGAAGGGATGCGCCTAGCCCAAAGAAGCACTGTGCCTGAACGGGACATCAATCCGGTGACCGCACTGCCGAATACCGGCAAGGGCAGCGCTCGTCCTATCGACAGGAAAAAGAGTGCAGTCGGCTAAAAAAATTGCCACGCCGACACTTAAAAATTATTCAATAATTACTAAGACGCTTTATTTAAGGTCACTAATAAATGACGGAGTATGATTAAAAAATTACTTATTACCGCATGTATTTATTGCAGTTTTTAAAAATACAACAGCCAGTATATTTTATTTGCAACTTTATTTAACTGGCTTGTTGAGCAAGATCATGATCAGCACTGAGGAATTTTCGAGTGCTTCCAACGCATGCATTTCAGCGCCGGCCAGGAAGATCATGTCGCCGGCGTGCAGATTCTGAACCCGGTCGTGTGCGGTGAAAGCAACGCTGCCTTCCAGGCATTGCACGGTGACTTCGCCGGGAACCTTGTGGGCCGGCATGATCTTGCCGCGCGGCATGGTCAAGCGCATAACTTCCAATTGCGGGGTTTTGATCAGGGCAATCGATGAAAAAATTGCGCATTCTTCGCCTAGTGGACGTAGGTCGATTACAGTGCCGGATGTGGCGTGCGTTAGTGCCATAGGGATCTCCTTGAGTTTTTCCAGTATCGACCGTAGCACGAATCAGAGTGCCGCTCTCGAGTTAAGGTTGGGGAGTGCCTGCGGAACTTGGCATGGCGCCCCAAGTCCCATTCCATTTGCTTGGGATAACGCAAGCGATGCGCGGTTTGCACCGGACGCGTCGGCCGCTCCGGCCTTATACTCTTGGTTCTTTTTTATTTTTAACAAGAAATTCTTATGCCGAATGTTTCCCTATTTCACGCACCACGCCGCCAGGGTAGCGCAGTACAGCGCGGCTTTACTCTGATCGAGATCATGGTCGTAGTCGTGATCATGGGCGTACTGGCTGCGCTGGTGGTGCCGAAACTGATGGGCCGCACCGACGAAGCGCGCATTGTTGCAGCCAAGCAGGATATTGCAACCATCATGCAGGCACTCAAGCTGTACAAGCTCGATAACCAGCGTTATCCGACCACCGAGCAGGGCTTGTCGGCGCTGACTACGCGGCCGACCTCCGGCCCGGCCGCCAACGGTTGGAAAACCGGCGGTTATCTGGATAAGGTGCCGAAAGATCCGTGGGGCGGCGCATATCAGTTGCTGTCGCCCGGCATTAGAGGCGAGATCGACGTGTTTTCGTTCGGCGCCGACGGCCAGCCTGGCGGCGCCGGCAACGATGCCGATATCGGTTCGTGGGATCTGTAACTATCAACCTTGCCTGGCACCTTGTCATACCGCGTGCCCGACGTGCTTCGTCTGCGCGCGGTTTCACTTTGCTGGAACTGATGATCGTCATCGTGATTATCGGCATCACGCTTGGTGCGGTGGCGTTCAACGCGCTGCCGGATGCGCGCCAGACCTTGCAAAATGAGGCCCAGCGCATCGCGCTCCTGCTGCAACTGGCACGCGACGAAGCGATCGTGCGCAACCGGCCGGTTGCCTTCGAACTGGAGCCGGATCGTTACCGTTTTCTGGTGCACGAAGATCACGTCTGGCAAGTCATCACTCAAGATGATCTGTTGCGCGAACGCCGGTTTAAAAGTGCGCCGTTAACGCTGTCGATCAGCCCGCCGTTGGCAACTGGCGATGGGCCGCTGCGCATCGTATTCGGACGCGAGCCGGTCGACAAGCCTTTCGTGCTGACACTGTCTCTTGAAACGGTCAGCGTCGCCATTCGTGCCGATGGCATCGGCCATTTCGTGGCAGACTGAAATGCCGCGTATTTTTCCACCCACTTTGCCGATGATGGCCAGCGCCGCCGGCTTTACCCTGCTCGAAGTGTTGGTGGCGCTGGTCATCGTCGGCACCTCGCTGGGTGCGAGCTTGCGCGCGGTCGGCAGTCTGACCCAAAACAGCGCAGGTTTGCGCGCCGCGATGATGGCCAACTGGTCGGCGGAAAACCGTCTAAGCCAGATTCGTCTGGCGCGCGAATGGCCTGCTTTCGGCAAGCGTAGTTTCGATTGCCCCCAGGGCCGCTTGCAACTGGTCTGCGAGGAGGAGGTCATCGCTACCCCGAATCCGAATTTCCGCCGGGTCGAGGTCAGTGTGTTCGAGTCCGGCAATCTGGAGCGGCGCATCATCAAGCTGGTGCAGGTGGTGCCCAATGAACTGTAAATCCAAAATAAAAAGTGTTGGAGCCGAATTTCCTCTCTCAAAAGGAAAAAGTGAGAACAGAAACCCGGAATATCAAACCTTTTCCGGGCCGAGTCTATATAAGCACAACCGTTGCGGCTTTACCCTGATTGAGTTGCTGGTCGCCATCAGCATCCTGGCGATTGTTGCTGTACTCGGTTGGCGCGGACTGGATGGCATCGTGCGCGCGCGCGTGGCGCTGACGGCTGAACTGGAGCAAACCCGCGGTCTGCAACTGGCGTTCGCGCAACTCCAAAGCGATGCTGAACATTTCACCCGAGCAAGCGATATCGGCCGCCCCACGCTGGCTGCGCAAGACGGGCGCTTGACGCTGATTCGCGCCGTATATGCGGACGATCAGCCGTCACGCCTGCAAGTGGTGGCTTACCGTATCCTGAATGGCGAGTTGATCCGGCGCGAATCGATCGCTACCCGCGATCTGAGCGCGCTTGATGCACTCTGGAAAAGTAGCATCGGCGGCACCGACGCTGACACTCCTGCTGTAGTGTTGCAGAGCGCGGTATCCGGCATAACCCTGCGTTTGTGGTGGAATGATGGCGCCGGCTGGCGGGTCGACCAAGGCAGCGCCACCACTGCGGCAAGCGGGTTGGAGGTCGTGCTGACAGTACTGCAGGGCGACCCGGCGTTGCGCATGACCAAGATATTTTTATTGGGGGCGTCATGAGGCGTGTACCCTTGGCCGCCCAGCGCGGCGTAGCAATCATCACTGCACTGCTGCTGACCGCGCTGGCGGTGACGATAGTGGCCAGTCTGTTCTGGCAGCAACAGGTGCAGGTGCGTTCGATTGAAAATCAGCGCCTGCACCTGCAAACCAAGTGGATTTTGCGCGGTGCGCTTGACTGGGCGCGCCTGGTGCTGCGCGAAGATGCCAAATTCTCCCGCACCGATACGCTCGATGAGCCGTGGTCGGTGTCGCTGGCAGAAACCCGACTCGACCAGTATGTGGAAAACGACCGCGCCAATAGCGATCAGACCGACGCCACCCTGTCGGGTCGGATTGTGGATGCGCAAGGACGCTTCAATCTCGCCAATCTGGCGCAAGGCGGCAAAGTTAACCCACGCGAAGTCGCCGTCTTTGCACGCTTGCTGGGTAGCCTGCAACTAAATACCGGTTTGGCGCAAGCGGCAGCCGACACCATCGCGCGCGCCCAGCCCATCGCGCCAGCCGCGAGCGGCGCTGCGCTGACGGGCGCTGCCGCACAGTCCGTCGCGCAGCCGCTGAAGTTACTGCTAGTCGACGATTTGCTGGCGGTGCCCGGATTTACTGCGCCGATACTGACCCCGCTACGCGATTTCGTGACCTTACTGCCGCGCGCCACGCCGATCAATGTAAATACCGCTTCGGCCCAGGTATTAGCGGCCAGAATTGATACACTCTCGCAGTCCGATGCCGAAGCGCTGGTGGCAGCACGCAAAAAGACGTCTTTTCGCAACAGCGCCGACTTCGTTGCACTCTTGCCACCGGGCAAGGCAGGCGATCTAAGCGCCAACGACTTTGCGGTGGCGACGAATTTTTTCATCGTCTATGGCAAAGTGCGCCTGAACCGTGCCACCATGGAGATGCAGGCTCTGATTGAGCGTAGCGATCTCACCACCAGGCTGATCTGGGTGCTGGACAATTAATTTTTGGGAAATCTGACATCGTGAGCATATTGTATATTCGCCACCCTCCCAAAGCAGCCTTTGACGGCGCGCTGGTGCCGCTGCCATGTCGGTTTGCACTGGTGTCGAATAGCGGCGCGGTCGAGCGCGAGGGATTGTCAACGCTGCCCGGCCTGGGCGATGCAATCCGGCAGGCGGCAAAGATAGTATTGCTGCTGGCCGCCAGCGATGTCAGCTTGTTGCGCGTGAAGGTGCCGCCGCTGTCAAGCGCCCGACTCAAAGTGGCGCTGCCCAACCTGGTTGAGGATCAATTGATGTCGGACCCGTCCGAGTGCGCGTTTGCCGCTGGCGCAGCACAGGATGGCATGCGCACGGTGGCAGTGATCAACCGCGCCTGGCTGGAACAGTTATCCGCCGGCCTGACCGCGCTGGGGGCGCGCCGGTTGGAAGCGGTCCCGGCACAGCTCTGTCTGCCGCACCAGCCGCCCGCGGTGGCTGCCGCAGTCACTGAGTTTGGCTCTGACAGAGACGTTGCCTTGCGCTGGTCGGAGCAGGATGGCATCGGCTTTTGCATCGGCGCCACAGCCCAAAATGGCGCCGAATCCGCAGCCCGCGAAGTCATCGATGCATTGCGGCTGATGGCGCCGCAAGTGGACTTGATCCTACAGGTGGCGCCGGCCGGCGTGGCGGCTTATCAGCAAGCCGTTGCCGATGCCGGCGATGCACAATTGCAGATTGCGGCCGAAGACTGGGTTCAGTGCGCCGCTGCTGCCAAGAGCGTGACACTGAATTTGATGACAGGGCTGGGTGCGTCGGCCGGTCCGCAAGTGAATTGGCGGCCGTGGCGCTGGCCGGCGGCGCTGGCACTGCTGGCGGCTGTAGTGAATATTGTTGGGCTTAACGCCAGCCGGCTGCAGTTGCAGCATGAAGCGGATTTCCTGCATGATGGTATGAATCAGACTTTCCGTGCCGCCTTTCCGAAAGAAAGCGTGATCATCGATCCGGTAGCCCAGATGCGGCAAAAACTCAGCGCTTCCAAACAAGGCTCTGGCCAGGCCGGGCCGGACGATTTTCTGACCTTGGCGGGCGCCTTTGGGAACGTCTGGGCCAGCCTGCCGCAAGCGCAAACGAATAAAGCGCAGCCTGTAATTGCCGCGATAGAATACCGCGAGCGCAGTCTGCTGGTGCGCCTAAAGCCTGCTGATGCGGTCAAACTCGATGCCATCCGGCCGCTTTTGGCGCCACACAAATTGGCGCTGACCGAACAAAGCGCCGGCGTCTGGCAGATCAGGAGCGCGCCATGAGGCTCAACCGCAAGTTTTCCGGCAAATGGGCGCTCCAGTCCGCCCGCTTTGCCGATCGGCGTGCCACCGCGGCACACTTCTGGTCTGAGCGCAATCGGCGCGAGCGCATCCTGATAGCACTTGCTGTAGCAGTGGTGTTGCTGGGCCTGTTGTATGTGCTGTTGATAGACCCGGCATTGCAGGGCCGTGCCCAGTTGCGCAAAAATCTGCCGGTCTTGCGGCAACAATCCGCGCAATTGCAGGCAATGACCAAACAGGCTGCCGCCTTGCCCAAAGTAGCGGCACCCACTGCAACCGGCGTGAGCAAAGAAAGCATCGAAGCCGCGCTACAGACCAGTGGCCTGCGAGCAAAAAGCGTGGCGTGGAGTGGCGATTTCGCCCAATTGCAATTTGCAGACATCCCTTTCAACGCCCTGCTGGACGCCTTGCAGTCGCTACAGAAAACCATGCGACTAGCCGTCGTCGAGGCCAGCGTGACGGCCACAGGCACGGCCGGCAGCGTCAATGCCAGCCTGACTTTGCGTGCGCAAAAGGCTGATTGAGTGGCACGCCTCTTGCTCTGGTTGCTGGCCGGTTGCATCAGCGTCGCGCTTACCGTGTTGGCATACCTACCGGCCAACTGGATGTCCATGCTGTTGGAGGCACAGACCGCAGGACGCTTGACGCTGGGCGATGCACAGGGCACGCTCTGGAACGGCTCGGCATTTATCGGCGGTGCGCCTGGTGCCAGAGATCCGGTTACACCCTTGCTGCCGGGCCGATTTTCCTGGCGTTTATCGCCGCTGCTGTTGCTGGGACAAGTCAGGCTGCAGCTGGAAAACTCCGCTGCACTGACGCAACCGGTCAGTATTCGCGGCAGTTGGTCGCAGTGGCAAGTCAGCGCAGCAGAAGTCATACTACCGGCGGAACGACTGGCTGGGTTGGGCGCGCCACTCAATACGATCGCGCCCAGCGGCCGGATGCGCCTGTCTTGGGGGCCGTTACAATTAGCGCGCCGCGGCCAAAAAGTCGATCTGCACGGCACCCTGCGGCTGGATATCGAAGATAGTGCGTCGAGCCTGTCACCGATCAAGCCACTAGGGGCCTATGTGGTAACAATGGAATGGCGCGGACAGAGCGCGCAACTGGTGCTTAAGACTGTCAAGGGTCCGCTGTTGCTGAATGGCGGTGGTGCGTTGGAAAATGGCCGACTGCATTTTTCCGGCACCGCCGAGGCGGCAGCCGGACAACAGGAAAAATTAGCGAACTTGCTGAATTTACTGGGCCAGCGCCGCACGGTCGCTGGCCGTGAAGTGATCGCTTTAGAATTTAGATAATGAAAAAACAATCCAATACGGCGGTGGGGAACAACATGCAAAAACACATTAAGAAAAATGCCCAATGGCAGCGCTTGCGCGCGACCGCGGTTTTGCTGTTGAGTGTTGCGGCAATCCCGCCGGCGTGGCCGGCCGCCGCCGATAACGAAGCGACGCTGAATTTCGTCGGTGCCGATATCGAATCAGTAATCAAGGCGATCGGCCACTACACCAACACTACTTTCATCATCGATCCACGCGTCAAGGGCACCATTAATCTGGTGGCCGAAACTGCGCTGACCAAAGCGCAAGCCTTCAACCTGCTGGGGTCTGCCTTGCGCTTGCAAGGTTATGCAATGGTGGCCGGCGATGGTTTCACCAAGGTGGTGCCGGAAGCCGATGCCAAGCTGCAAGCGACTCCGACCGAGGTCAGAAGCGACGCGGTCCGGCTCAAGGGCGACCAGATCGGAACCCGGATCTTCCGCCTGAACTATGAATCGGCCGGCAATCTGGTGGCAGTGTTGCGGCCCCTGATTTCGCCCAACAACACGATCAATGCCAATCCTGGCAACAATTCCCTGGTCATCACCGACTATGCCGACAACCTGAACCGACTGGGGAAAATCATTACTGCGCTGGACGCTCCCGCCACCGGAGATATGGATGTGGTGCCGGTGCGCTACGCGATTGCCGCCGATATCGCGGTCATGATCAATAAACTGCTGGAATCCGGCGCTGCCGCACCTGGCACGGATGCAGGGCGCGTCAATCTGATTGCGGATAGTCGCACCAATGCGGTGATCGTGCGCGCGCCGTCGCTGGCACGCGCGAATTTGGCCAAATCGCTAATCGCCAAACTAGATCAGCCGACTGCGCAGCCCGGCAACGTGCATGTGGTTTACCTGAAAAACGCCGATGCCACCAAGCTGGCGCTGACCTTGCGCTCCGTGGTCGGCTCCGATGGCTCGGCGCCAAGCTCGACCACGCCGGCATCGGCACCCGCGGCCACCCAAAATACAGCCAACGGGATGACAGGATCCATGCCGCCTTCTGCTGCACCCGCCGTATTGTCGTCCGGCGGCCCGGCTGGTTTTATTCAGGCCGACACCGCCACCAACACTCTGATCATTACCGCCAGCGAACCTGTGTATCGTAATTTGCGCACTGTCATCGACCAACTCGACGTGCGCCGGGCCCAGGTCTATATCGAATCGCTGATCGTTGAAGTCACCGCCGACAAGGCGGCCGAATTCGGCATCCAGTGGCTCGGTTTGTCCGGCAATAGCGGCAGCAGTTATCGGGTCGGCGGCGGCTCCGCGTTCGCTGGTTCGGTCGCCGGCGACAATATCCTCAATCTGGCAACCGGAAACGGTGCGGTAGCGCCGGGCGCCGGTCTGACGCTGGGGATATTTCGACAAATCAACGGCAAGCTCGGCTTGGGCGCACTGGCGCGGGCACTGGAATCCGACGCCGATACCAACATCCTGTCGACCCCGAACCTGATCACGCTCGACAACGAAGAAGCTAAAATCATCGTCGGCCAGAACGTGCCTTTCATCACCGGCCAGTACACCACGCAAGCCTCGGGCGGCGGCGCCGGCGTCAACCCGTTCCAGACCATCGAGCGCAAAGACGTCGGCTTGTCGCTGCGGGTGCGCCCGCAAATTTCCGAAGGCGGCACCGTGAAGATGGCGATTTACCAGGAGACTTCGGCCGTCCAGAGCACCGCCAACACGGCCGGCATCATCACCAGCAAGCGCTCGATTGAAACCAATGTGCTGGCCGATGACGGCCAAATTATCGTACTCGGCGGCCTGATCGAAGATACCGTTGGCGACAGTGCCGAAAAAGTACCCGGCCTGGGCGACATCCCAGTCATCGGCAACCTGTTCAAATACCAGAAACGCAGTCGCAAAAAAACCAATCTGATGGTGTTTTTGCGCCCAACCGTGATCCGCAGCAGCGAGCAGAGCGCCAGCGTGGTGGCCGATCGCTACGACTACATCCGCGGCACCGAAATTGCCGCTCAACCAGCCAGGACTATTTTCTTGCCGGATACCGGCGCACCGATTCTGCCGCTGCTGGAAAGCGGCCAACCCATCGGCGGCTCGTTCCTGAAGCCGCTGCAAAAGGGCGCTAGGCCGGACGCAAACGGCAATGGCAATGGCGGCGCGTCGATCCAGATCACGCCCGCTACCCCGGCGGCAGAATCGAGATAATGAACAGCATGATGAACGAGGCCCGCCTATTGCCGTATGCGTATGCGCGCGATTTCGCGCTGCTGGCGTATCGCAAAACTGAAGATCACGAAAATACGGTAGAGGTATGGTTTTCGGATGCGACGCCGCCGACCGCAATCGCCGAAGTGAGCCGCCGCTTCGGCCGCGTCAAGCTAAAATCCTTGCCACACGATGAACTCAAGGCGGCAATCGCCAAAGCTTATGCCGGCTCCGGCGGTGACGCCGCGCAGGTGGTAGGTGAAGTCGAGTCCGATCTCGACCTGACCCGCTTGATGCAGGATATGCCGGCGATTGAAGATCTGCTGGAATCGGCCGACGATGCGCCGGTGATCCGCATGATCAATGCGCTGCTGACTCAGGCGCTGCGCGAAGGTGCGTCCGACATCCATATCGAGCCGTTCGAACATTCGTCGGTGGTACGGTTTCGGATCGACGGCGCACTGCGCGATGTAGTACGGCCAAAAAAAGCGATCCACGCGGCGCTGATCTCGCGCATCAAAATCATGGCACAACTCGATATTTCAGAAAAACGCCTACCGCAGGATGGCCGCATCACGCTGCGGGTTGGCGGCAAGCCGGTCGATGTACGGGTCTCCACCTTGCCGACCGGGCACGGCGAGCGCGCAGTGTTGCGCTTGCTGGACAAGGAAGCCGGTCAACTCGATTTGCAGAATCTGGGCATGGGCGATGCGCTGCTGCCGCAGTTTGCCAAGCTGATCGCGCAGCCGCACGGCATCGTGCTGGTGACCGGACCGACCGGTTCCGGCAAAACCACTACCCTGTATGCGGCGCTAACGCGTTTGAACACCACCGCCACCAATATCCTGACGGTGGAAGACCCGATTGAATACGACCTGGCCGGGGTCGGCCAGACCCAGGTCAACCCACGTATCGACATGAGCTTCGCCAAGGCGCTGCGGGCGATCCTGCGGCAAGATCCAGACATCATCATGATCGGTGAAATTCGCGACCTGGAAACCGCGCAGATTGCGGTACAGGCATCGCTCACCGGTCATCTGGTGCTGGCAACCTTGCATACCAACGACTCCGCCGCGGCCGTGACGCGCTTGCTCGATATGGGGATTGAACCGTTTTTGCTGTCGTCGTCGCTGCTCGGGGTGCTGGCTCAGCGCCTAGTGCGCAAATTGTGCCCGCATTGTCGGCAACATGACGGCCAAAACTGGCAACCGGTCGGCTGCGACAAGTGCGGCAATTCCGGTTACCAGGGTCGGGTCGGCGTCTATGAATTGTTGCAAACCACCGATGAAATCCGCGCGCTGATCCATCACAGCGCTTCGGAAGCCGAAATCCGCGCCACGGCCCAACACGACGGCATGCAGACCATGCGCGAAGATGGCGAACGCTGGTTAAAAGATGGCACCACCTCGCAAGCGGAATTGCTGCGCGTGACGAAAGACTAGGATCATGGCAGTTTTCCGTTACGAAGCCGTAAATGCCCTGGGCGCCACCAGCACAGGCGTGGTCAACGCCGATAGCGCCCGAGCTGCGCGCACCGATCTGCGCCTGCAGGGTTTGACGCCGATTGCGGTGGAGCCGATCACGACCCAAATCGATGCCACCGGTGCGCGGCGGCGGCACGGCTTCGGCGAACGGCTGTCAACCAATGAGCTATCGTTGTTTACACGCCAGATGGCGAGCTTGCTGGAAGCCAGCCTGCCGCTGGAACAAGCTTTTTCCGCCTTGCTGGAACAAGCCGAGCGGCCCTATGTGCGCGACCTGATCGCCTCGATCCGCTCGGAAGTAATGGGCGGCGCATCGCTATCGGACGCGTTGTCCCAGCATCCGCGCGATTTTGCCGAAATTTACCGCGCATTGGTCGCCTCCGGCGAGCAAATCGGCCAACTGGCGCGAGTACTGTCGCGGCTGGCCGACTTTATCGAGCGGCGCAATGCGCTGGTGCAAAAAGTCAAACTCGCGTTCACTTATCCGGCCATCGTCTCGGTAGTGGCATTTGCGATCGTGATTTTTTTGCTGACTTATGTTGTGCCGCAAATCGTTTCCGTGTTCTCCAATACCAAGCAAAAACTGCCGCTCCTGACCATCATGATGCTGGCAATTTCCGATTTTGTGCGGAGTTACGGCTTGTTTGTGTTGCTGGCGCTCATCGCACTCGGATTCGCCTGGCGCGCCGCTTTGCAGAATCCGGCTACCCGAATGCGCTGGCACAAGTGGCTGCTGACTGCGCCGCTATACGGCAAATTCGAACGCAGCCTGAATACGTCGCGCTTTGCCAGCACGCTGGCGATCACGATCGGTTCCGGCGTACCGATTTTGCGCGCACTGCAAACCAGTCGCGACACACTGTCGAATGTCGCCATGCGCGAACAGGTTGAAGAGGCCGCGGCGGCGGTGCGCGAAGGCGTCAGCCTGGCGCGTGCGTTATCGGCACGGCAGCATTTCCCGCCGATGCTGATCCACATGATCCGCGCCGGCGAAGCCACCGGTGAATTGCCGGCGATGCTGGAGCGTGCAGCCACTTCCCAGGAGCAGGATCTGGAACGCCGCACGCTGACCATTGCCGGCTTGCTGGAGCCGGCGCTGATTCTGATCATGGGCGTGGTGGTGTTGTTGATCGTGTTGGCGGTACTGATGCCGATCATCGAAATCAATCAGTTGGTGCATTAATAATATGCGTAGAAAGAATTGACATGAAGCGCTTGCCCTGGTTTGCCAGTTTTGCGATGTTCATCGCGCTATGTGCGTCGGCCGCCTATTGGGCCATGCAACTGTTCCAACCGCCAGTGCGCTCAGTTGCTGCGGTACCGCAGGCGCAACAGCCCGAGTTGTCGCTAGACGCTGCCAAAAACTTGTTCGGCGGTGTCGCGATTAATTTGGCCAGCAATTATCAACTTAACGGAGTGGTTGCCGCCGCCAGAAACCGTGATAGCGTGGCCATTCTGTCGGCCGACGGCAAACCGGCCAAGGCGGTGACCGCCGGAGGTGAACTGACGCCAGGCGTGACAGTGAAGGAAGTCCATCCGCAATACGTGTTGCTGTCGGAATCCGGTGTCATCAAACGCGTCGAACTGGCCGTCCGCACCAAAGGCCAAACTGGCTTGGATCTGTCGGTAAGGGTGCCCAGCGCAGTGGCGCCGACCATGTCTTCAACCAGAGCAACTACGGTCGTGCCGGGCGTCGTATCGGATTTACCGCCGCCAAACCAGCCAGGAACGCAATCCAGCCAGCAATCACCGTAGTCAAGCTGGAGCCTTGATTTGGTTCACCTTGGTGATTGCGAGCGCCCTCTTCCGCGCAGGGAAGGGCTTATCCATAGTAGGCTTGATAGCTAATATATAAATATACCAATATGTGTATATTTATAAATAGCACGAATTTAATGCGGAAGTAGTGTGATTTTTTCATATACTCCCGTAAAAATTGAATTACTACGCGGAGTGACTACAGAATGTAACGCGCCAGGTCGTCATCGACTGACAACGCACCGAGTCGCTCATTAACGTAGGCGGCGTCGATTGAGACCACTCTGCCGGCAGTTTCGCTAGCCGCGAACGAGATTTCTTCGAGTAGCTTTTCCATCACTGTATACAAGCGGCGGGCACCGATATTCTCGGTTTTTTCATTGACCGAATAAGCAATTTCGGCCAGACGCCTGACGCCTTCCGGGGTGAAATCAATCTGTACTTTTTCAGTCGCCAACAACGCTTCGTACTGCGCCGTCAGACAGGCATCGGTGGAAGTCAGGATGCATTCGAAATCCGCAATCGACAGCGATCCCAGTTCGACCCGGATCGGGAACCTGCCCTGCAGTTCGGGAATGAGATCGGACGGTTTGGCTAAATGGAAAGCGCCGGAGGCAATGAACAAAATATGATCGGTCTTGATCATGCCGTACTTGGTATTGACGGTGGTGCCCTCGACCAGCGGCAACAAATCGCGCTGCACGCCGGCACGCGACACTTCGGCCCCGCCGGCTTCGGAGCGCGACGCGATCTTGTCGATTTCGTCCAGGAACACGATGCCGTTTTGCTCGACATTGGTGATCGCCTGCTGCTTGAGTTCTTCCTCATTGACCAGTTTCGCTGCTTCTTCCTCGATTAGCAGCTTCATAGCGTCCCGAACCTTCATCTTGCGGGCTTTCTTGCGGGCGCTCCCCATGCCGGAAAACATGGTCTTGATCTGCTCGGTCATTTCCTCCATGCCGGGTGGCGCCATGATTTCCATTTGCGGCCCGGCTTCGGCGACTTCCAGCTCGATTTCGTTATCGTCCAACGCACCTTCACGCAAACGCTTGCGAAAAGTTTGACGGGTGCCATTGTCTTTTTGCGCTTCGTCCTGGGCTGGCGTATTCAGACCGAAATCGCGCGCCGGCGGCACCAGGATATTGATAATACGGTCTTCCGCCGCATCTTCGGCGCGTGCGCGCACCTTTCGGGTAGCCGCTTCGCGGGTTTGCTTGATGCCGATATCGACCAGGTCGCGGATAATGGTATCGACATCACGACCGACATAACCGACTTCGGTAAACTTGGTGGCTTCGATCTTGATGAAGGGCGCATCCGCCAACTTCGCCAGACGGCGCGCTATTTCGGTCTTGCCCACGCCCGTGGGGCCGATCATCAGGATGTTTTTGGGCGTGATTTCGTGCCGCAGCGGCTCCGCCACTTGCTGACGGCGCCAGCGATTGCGCAGCGCAATGGCGACTGCACGCTTGGCGTTGCCTTGACCAACTACATGTTTGTCGAGTTCGGAGACGATTTCTTGGGGGGTCATGTTCATGGGGTATCAGTCCAGCGTTTCAATGGTGTGCGACAGATTGGTATAAATACAGAGTTCGCCGGCAATCGTCAGTGATTTCTTGACGATATCGATCGGCGCCAGATCGGTATTTTCCTGCAATGCCTTGGCTGCCGACTGGGCGAAAGTGCCGCCGGAGCCGATCGCGCCGATGCCATCTTCCGGCTCCAGCACGTCGCCGTTGCCGGTGATGACCAGCGTCGATTCGCGGTCAGCCACCAGCAGCATCGCTTCCAGCCGGCGCAGCATGCGGTCGGTGCGCCAGTCCTTGGCCAGTTCGACCGAGGCGCGCATCAGATGGCCCTGGTGTTTTTCCAGCTTGGCTTCAAAGCGTTCGAGCAATGTGAATGCATCAGCGGTGCCGCCGGCAAAACCGGCCAGAACCTTGCCGTGGTATAGCGTGCGGACTTTGCGTGCGGTACCCTTCATGACGATATTGCCAAGGGTAACTTGTCCATCGCCGCCAAGGGCGACAATATTGCCGCGCCGCACCGACAGAATGGTGGTGCCGTGAAATTGTTCCATGCTTGCCTCAAAAATACTGTGGAGTGATGTGCCCTGGATACGTTCGATCAAACATGCCTGGTTGCAACAGCCGTTGCAGGCATGCATTTATGCATAAAAATGGGGATGGGGCGGTCGATTGCAAGATGGCGTTATTCAGCCATTATGCGGGATGATACGGGCGATTTCTTGCAATCCCATGACGTTCAGCAGGGCTGCAACCGGATAATTGACTTCATGGAATTCGATAATCTTGCCACTACTGGTTAGCGGCACCAAGCCGGTGAGAAGTTGTCCCGATGCACTGACATCGATGCGGTTCAAACGCGAACAGTCGATCACAATGGTTTCGCGCTCAGCCGCGAAGGCAGTAATCGCTTCCAATAGTTGCCGGATATCGCCGGTCACGATATCCGGCATCAGAAAGTGCTCTGGCCGGCTGGCAGCAGGGGCTAACTCGCCCCCATCTCCCGCTTGCGGGAGATGGGCTGAGGGAGAGAGCGGCCTTGGCGCCTCAAAGTCGGGAGGAGAGATTTCGAAGGTGATGCAATATTCAATACTGCTTTCCTCGAATGCCTGTTTCCGGCCCAGTAGCCGTAGCAATTCCAGCAGCAAAAGCCAGGGCGCGGCACTGGCGTCGCGCCGCCCGACCCGCAGCGTGGATTGAATCCGCTCGACCAGTTCGGGCGCTCCCGACAAGATCAGATCATGACCGGATCTGCGCAGACTGTGCAAGAGTTGCAACAGCAGAGCGCAACCGGCGGGGGCGGTCTCGCGTATGCGGCTAAAGTCGAGCCGCAAGATTTGGTGTGCAGCGCTTAACTGTTGCGCGCGCTCGATCTGTGTTGCGCTATCGGCATCCAGAGCTTTCGAAAAAATCACGTATGGCTGACTGGATGCCGGAGCGGCGGACGGCACTTGCTGCGTTCTGTCGCACCATGCCGGCGGCGAGCTTTCAAAGCGGCTGATGTAATCGGTCGTCAGGCTGTCGAATTTCTGTTGTTGGCTGCTAAGTTGATACAGGTCAAACAACAGCAAATAGGCGTGTTCGACTTCGGCAGTGGGGGTCGCTTCCATGATCGCGTTTTGTAGTAAATGTTCGGCCAGTGCCTGCTGGTCGTTCGCAAACAGGATGGCGGCTTCTTCAATTAATGGCGTCGGAAGGGTTGCCGCCATCGTGAAAACAGCGCCTGGAACGCCGTTGTCGAACAGGATTTCGGTCGGCGCATCCAGCAATTGCATGGTGCTTTTGAATCCGCTGGATTCAGTGCCGGCCCGACTCTTGGCGCTCACTATGCCTGCTTTGCCATTAGTGCGGGGATTGTCGTCAAGTTGGAGCGACATTGCCGATTCGATCGCATCGATCTTCAGTTCAGTAGCGCGGGCGACTTTGCGCCGATCGTAGTGGGTGCGGCCGCCGCGTTCAACCTGACCATTCGCCCGCATGTTTTCTGTGCTGTCGGCGCGTACACGCGCGTCTCCAGCCTGGGTGTCGACCTGCGGCGGCGGCTTCTTGCCGAAAAGAGAAAAAAACTTCACGTTCTTCATGTTCTGTGGGCCTAACCGGTGGTGTGCGTTTTCTAAAATGAAATTCGACAGGCTGCTAGACAGCGGAAACTGCTCAAAAGTGTAATCGATGGTTGTTGTGCTTTTGATTTTAACCACCCGGGCAGCGCGTAAATGGCTACCAATGCGTCGTATGCTTCCGTTATTATATAACAACATTTTTCCTGAATCGGCAAAGCGATTATGACATGCCTTTCTCGGCCCGTTGGCCCGAAACCGCGACCTCCCGGTCGCACGCATAACGCGCGAAAAAATCAAGCCACAGACATTCGCCATCGCACGTTTTGAGTGGATCAAAAACTTGGCCGTCCTGGTGGAGTGGTATGCTGCATTGCGCCATCCTGACATATTGCGCCATGTGCAATTGCATCTACTGCCAGTCAGCACACCCGTAGCCGCAACTACAGACACCTCTTTAGCAACGTCACAGCGCGTGAAAAACAATGGAAACACTCATCAACATGGCCGGCGCTTTCGATTTAAAGGAATTGCTGGACCTGTCCCAAGCGGCACTGCATATCCTGTTAATCCTGATCCTGTCCTGGGTACTGCTGCGTTTATCGAAGAAGGCCATCTTGATATTGCAAAGCTACTCGATACGCCGTACCGGTAACGATCCCGAAGATCTCAAACGCATCGAAACCCTGGGCCGGGTGTTCCACTATATTTCGTCAGTGGTTATTTATGTGGTCGCAGGCATGGTGGTTTTGAGCGAACTGGGTGTTTCCATTGCGCCCATCCTGGCCACCGCCGGAGTACTTGGCATCGCAGTTGCATTTGCGGCGCAAAGCCTGATCAAAGATTACTTCAACGGCATCTTCCCGCTGTTGGAAAACCAGGTGCGGCAAGGCGATGTAATTGCGGTGGGTGGCAAGGCCGGGCTGGTAGAGGAAGTAACGCTGCGTTATGTCAGGCTGCGCGATTACGACGGCAACGTACACTTTATTCCCAACGGCATTATCACCACGGTCACCAACATGAGCAGGGGATTCGCCTTTGCTGTGGTCGATGTCGGCGTGGCGTATCGGGAAGATACAGACGAAGTGATGCATTTAATGCTGCAGGTAGGAGAAAATTTGCGCAAGGATGAAACCATCGGTCCTAAAATCATGGAGGACATGGAAATGGCCGGCGTCGATAAATTGGATCAATCCGCAGTCATTATCCGCTGCCGCTTCAAAGTGCTGCCGCTTGGACATTGAAGCCGCCCTCACCTGCAGAAATGAGCCTTTATATGCGTCCAATATGTTTATTGCTTTTCTTGCCTCTGCTGCTGTCATTGAATAGCCCAGCACATGCGTCTCAAACATGTGCAGCAACGATCAACGAATTGCAAGTTATGCTTGGCAACCAGGCGTTTCCCCTGAAATGGGAAGAGACCACGATGGAAGATGGGAAACCTCTGCTGGTCTCAATTTTTGAAAAAAAAGGCGCTCTGTTTCTGGAATTCGTCAAAACCAGAGAAGGACTTTGGGCAGAGAGCGTCGGCGTCATTTGTAAAACAGGCGCGGATTTGGAAATCCGGTTTACCGGCGAACAGATTCGCTTGGGGCCGGCTGCCAACTGGATGTTGCGTTATGCCCTAAAAAGCGGTGGAAAATTTACACTGACTCGGCTTGGGTCAGAGCAGTTGCGCATAGCAACAAGCGGATGGAGTGGGATTTTTTCTCCTGGAGAAAAATAGATTGCTCCCTGTCTCGCCCTGGTTTTTTGGCGATGGGTAATCGATTAAGAATGAAACCGGCACACATAGATCTTTCCCAATAAGCTGTAACAATGCTGAAATATTTCCATGCAATGATGCCTCCATGGAAAACACAGCCCAAAACACGTATTGCCTTGCACTAAAAAACCATGTCATAGCTGCAACCGTATTGGCAGCGACGTGACTATGCAACAAGTCCGCTCGATCTTCCTGTCTGACATACACCTGGGTACCAAGGCTTGCCAAGCTCACCACTTGCTTGAGTTCCTGAAAGAATATTCCTCAGAATATGTGTTCCTACTCGGCGATATTGTTGACTTGTGGTCAATGAGCCGTGGCGGCGTGCATTGGTCGCTTGCACAGAATACGTTCATACAAAAAATGTTGCGGCGCGCCAGACATGGGGACAAAATCATTTTCATTCCCGGCAATCATGACGAAGCAATCCGCGAGTATGTCGGCACCTCGTTCGGTAATATCATGGTGGAGCATGAATACATTCACACCGCAGCAGATGGCCGCAGATATTTGTTGTTGCACGGAGATGAATTCGATCAAGTCACGCGCCATCACAGATGGATCGCCATTTTGGGCGATAAGTCTTACAACATATTAGTAAATCTCAATATCTATTTATCCTGGCTGCGCCGAACACTCAAACGTCCCGGTTACTGGTCGTTGGCAGGGTATGCCAAACGCAAAGTAAAGACTGCTGTCAGCTTCATTTTTAACTTTGAAGATTCCGTCATCCGCCACGCGCGCGAACAAGGTGTGGATGGTGCGATTTGCGGCCATATCCATTGGCCGGCAATCAAAGAAGTGGATGGCCTGAAATACATCAATTGCGGTGACTGGGTGGACAGTTGCACCGCCATCGTTGAGCACCTGGATGGCCGCATGGAGCTCATTCTATGGAATGCAGTACCTAGCGCAAGGTCGGCCAGCCCGGCTCAAACCGCACTCCAAACACTTGAGAAATAAATGATGGAAAGTCCATATAAAGGAAAAACAGGTGCCAAGCGCCTACTCAATGCATTCACCTATTCGTGTGCCGGTCTACAAGAAGCCTATCGCAATGAAGATGCTTTTCGTCAAGAGATGTTGCTCGCAATCGTTCTAATACCGCTGGCATTTTTTCTCGAGCATGACATGTTCGGCCGCGCGTTGATGATCGCTTGCGTGTTATTGCTCCTCATCGTCGAATTAATTAATTCAGCAATCGAAGCAACCGTGGACCGCATCTCTCTCGACGACCACAGACTCGCCAAACGCGCGAAAGATATCGGCAGCGCAGCAGTTCTGATCAGCCTTCTCAATCTTTTTATCGTTTGGATGTTGGTCTTATTGCACTAACTTAAACAGAGATATTGAACGAGAAATATTCAGCAGCTACTTTAAATAAAATTTAAATTCCCCCGCACCGCCGGGCAAAAAATAGTCATTTTTTAAACATAGTTACTATGAAAATCCTGTTTATCTCCGATGTGTATTTTCCGCGCGTGAACGGCGTCTCCACTTCAATAGAAACCTTTCGCCATAACCTGCAAGCACTTGGACACACCGTCCATTTAATTGCCCCGCACTATTTGACACCCTGTGCTGACGAAACAAATATCATGCGCGTACCTGCACGCCATTTACCGTTCGACCCCGAAGACCGGCTTATGCGTTACCAGTGGGTAATGCAGCATCTTGAAAAATTACGCAGTGAGCAATACGACATTATTCATATACAAACACCCTTCGTTGCGCATTACTTGGGTACCAAGCTGGCGCGTTTGCTTGGCATCCCTTGCGTAGAGACTTATCACACTTTTTTTGAAGAATATCTCCACCACTACGTCCCATTTGTACCCAAGAAGGTAATGCGCTTTGTCGCAAAGCGATTCTCTCGCCATCAGGGAAATAGTCTGAACGGCATGGTTGTGCCATCGCATCCCATGCTGCATATATTAAAAAGTTACGGCATCACGACGTATACAGAAGTCATTCCGACGGGTATTGAGCCAGATAGTTTTGTAGCGGGAAACCGTGCTGCACTCCGAAAAAAATACGATATTCCACAGGACCGACCGGTACTGCTTTTTGTAGGACGGGTCGCACACGAAAAAAACATCGGATTCTTGATCAAGGTAGTTGATCAAGTCAGAAAAGAGATTTCCAACGTGCTCTTTGTCATCGCGGGAGAAGGCCCGGCGCAAGAAAACCTGAAACTTGAAGTCAAGGAACTGGGACTTCGCGAGAACGTCATGTTCATCGGCTACCTGGATCGCCATACTGAATTGAACAGTTGCTATAGCGCCGCAGACATTTTTGTATTCGCCTCGCGAACAGAAACACAGGGACTGGTTTTACTTGAAGCCATGGCACAAGGCGTGCCCGTCGTCTCCACCGCAGAACTGGGAACGCGCGATGTATTGCAGGAAGGCATGGGCGTATGGATTGCACAAGAAGAGATGACTGACTTTGCCGGCAAAGTCGTCAAGATGTTAAACGATGCTGAACTGCGCAAAGACTTGGGTGAGGCTGGTCGTGGATATGCGCAGAAATGGTCGGCCAGCAAACAAGCGCAACGGATGCTGCTGTTCTACCGCTCTGTTCTGAACCCTTCTAAATTGCGTGAAAGCAACGATCTTGATTCTGTCGCAGTACGCAAAACAAGTAATGAATGAGCACTGCAGGTAACCGCAAGAGTGAATATTTTCACTCCCTGTGGCATATCAAAAAAACCAAAAAAATGATAATGCCTTTGACGCTGATTAGTGGAAAGCATGAAGCTCTGATTGACACCTAATGAAGCATCCTACTCAAAACGCGAACGAGGGATAAGCCCCCGTGTGCGAGATTGCAATAGCACCATCCATCAGATAGTTTGGCACTTTTTGATCACGCGCCATCACACGAAGCCAGAGTGTCTTTTCATTGTATGCAAGATCAAACTCTTACCCAAGCATGGATAGTACTTTTAACACACATTATTTGTTGATCCTTCGCACAAACTCGCCGTGCCGGATTCACTCGTTTCACCTCTGAATGGCGTGTACTTACCCGTTGCTCTTGCTTTTGTTTGAAATTCCACCTTTTTTCAACATCCGTGCCGCTACACGAAACAAGTCTGGCATGTCAATGCGACCGTCTGGGCGGTAAGAAAACACGCCAATTCGCTCCATCGCGTGGGCCAGAAACTCATTACCGTCGCCTTTAGAGCCTGGTGGAAATGGCGCCATAAATCCCGTATCAGGATTTTTTGCAGCCTCTAAAATGGTGCTGACAGTTTTCGATTCGTCCCAGCGCTGGTATATCGTATCCACCTGGCAGGGCACGATCAACCCTGCAAGCGGCACAAGGGCGCGTTTGATCCACTGGTATTCAACTACCAGTTCTTCGACCCGTACTTTGGATGCCCAGCGCAAGCCATCTTGTATGCCTTTTGCCGAAATTGCTTGTTGATTGGATTGCTCGCGATATTGTGCTGCGCCAACGAACAGTTGGATGAAGCTCCTGGGAGTGACGTTACCCCCCGCATCGGCCAAGTGGTTATACGGCCAGTCATATGTGCCCCCACGTTTGGCGTTACTTCCCATATACGGGCCAGCCAATCGGGTCATCGCTGCTTTTTGCACCTCAGGACTGGCGACTAGCGGCCAACGGCGCAGACCGTTGTCCATCATCGAGAGTGGCGCGCCGACTTGATTTGCCAGTTCGGAAAAACCGCTGTTCTTATTGCCTGTTAGTGCGCCATGTAAGCGCCAGAATAATAAGCCATACAATTCAGTCTGGGTCCAGGTTAGTTCAATGCTGCCGCTACGTAATTTTGGCAACTCGACAAAACGAAGACTATCGTCTCCCAGTTGCTCGGGACGAATAAAAAGTTTTGCGCGGATGCAGCGTCGCGCCCGCAATGACCAGATCACTTCAAACAGTGCGTCAATTAATTGACCGGAACGCTTCCAATCGCGCGACAAAGTATCCAAAGCGTCAAACGTCACCAACAGTACTTTGCCAGCCTGTTCCAATTGCTTGTCAATGCGCTTGATTTCCTCGGAGAAATCTTCGGGATCGACGTATTTATTTATTACTGTGCGTATATGAGCAATATCTTCATTCGGCGTCAGTGCCGAGTGGGCGGAACGCATGATTACCGCACTCCAGAATTGAGCGGCCTTGTCGGCTTCCTCCCCAGGTGGCACTAGCGCGTCAATAAGCTTGGGGGTCACCGCGCCGTCAGAATCAAAGCCGGTATAACCCGGCTTGACAATCAGACGATCCAATTGAAGATGCGGGTAGGCGCGTGCCGCCACCTCCCGCGTTGCGTTTTCTACTAAGACACCCGCCCAGAAACTCTTCCCGGCGCCACGCGCACCAACCACCACTGGCGTATTGGGATCCAGCGCGTTTGCATGTTGTTCCGGTGTAAATATCTCATCGGCTGTGGGTCGCTGGCTTCCAGCAGCATCGTGATCCGATGGAAAAGCGGCCAACGCGCTCCGGATCGCAGGGTAGTCAATTTTTTCCATTTTCCAAGATATCATCGATTTTTTTCAGAAACTCGCTAAACGTGTCGGCATAAACACGTTCTTCGAGGGTACTGCGATCACACTGCGGATCAAAAGATTGGAAACGCTGGCTGTCCAAGATTACGATCGGCGGTGGAGGTCCACTGTCATCGATTAACAACGGCGCTTGGTCTTCCCATTCCGTCTCAAATTCTCCTTGCAGTGCGGCCAAGTCAGCGGCCTCGTGCTGTTGTTGACTGGCAGGCCACAAATACTGCGTCATCAAGCTTTGCATTTTTTCCGCAAACCCAGTGCGCGCCTGTGCATCGAGTGGCGCTTTGGCCTGAACTAGATTGAGTCGTTCGCGCCAGTCATCATCGGCTTGGCATGGCAAGGTTGCCAAGTGGGCAAACAAAAGCTCGTAACCAGCCACGGTCTGAGTTTGATCTAGCCCGAACAATAGGACTTCTGCGCCCAACCCGATCACGGCCGCCGCCGCAGTCTCATGCAGGCCGGCACGTGCGTCTATCAGCACCACGTCGTAAGAAGACGGTACAGCAACCCGAGTCAATAGGCGCTGTATATGGTCCGTGAACCCGGTTGAATCGCCACCATCCGTCGGACTGCCGACCAAATAAGCGCGCGCAATCTTCGCCAGTACATTTTCAGGATGCTGCAAGGAACGGCGGCCTAGTGCTGGAATTACATCGACCCGCCCTTTTCCACCGCCAAGCCAGGACGGTGCAACCAAATCGGCAAAAAATTCTTCACTAAGCAGACCAAGGTGTTGCTCCACTAGGTAATCGAGTAAACCAAATTCTGGCAAGGTTTCACCTGGAAGCAACATATTGCCCAAACCCGGTGCTTCTAGGTCCAAGTCTAGCGTCAACACCCGTTTTCCGTGCGCGGCCAAGTGTGCTGCAAGTACACATAACGCGGTGGAACGCCCCACCCCACCCTTGATGCTTGCAAAAACCAGCCGCGCAGGAGTGCGTATTGGCGCAGACGGCTGAAGCAACCAGTCCGCGCCAACCAACCGTCGATCTACCAGCATGACCTCACCTTTAAATTCTGCATGGCGCAGTTCAAGGCGACGTGCGTGTGAGAAATCCTTCAATCGATCATCGAACAATTCGTCCGGGGTAGCGACGGAAAAATCCTCGTCGACATAAACCTTTAGTCTTGAGCTAGCTTCTTTAGCTAACTGCTCTCGCTGTTCACTCGAATGTTGATCCAGTACAACCAAGGTTAGTCGCCCGTTGGCGTCACGCAGAAATAGATTATCGACCAATGCCTGTCCACCCCAAGTCTGCTTGGTCAAGGCTGCAAAGACGGGTAAAGCATCATCGAAATACACTAGGCCGTTCATTTACGCTCCTTGATCCCGGCGGAACCTAACAGGCGTTTGGTGTTCTGGAACCAGGTATCTAATTCTGCACTGCTGGTCTCCCCAGTTGCATGATACCGACGATCAACCCGCCAGCCACTCAACAAATCCTGCTGCAGTAAATCATACATGCTTGATCGCTTATCCAAATGCTTGCGTGCTATTCCTAAAAATTCTGGAAAATGTCCCTTTGGACTGCCGGCGGTTAAACGCAAACTGGCAATAGCATGTTTGATAGCGCATTCGGCGGAAAATCCGACCAAGTGCCCAGCATTGTCAAGTTTATCAGCGTCCAGCAACACGACGGCGTCCCGATAATGACGTATTGCTGCGTCTTTATATTGTTCCATAGGATATTAGGCAGAAATTTTTAGGCAATTAAGAAAAGATGGGAATTACAACTACTTGACCCGAAGTATCTGCGACATCGGTGCCTCAGTCAAATGTCCATTTTCATCTAAATTCCCGAGTTCAAATGGGCGAGATCTCTGATTCTGGCAGCGTATTCAGGAAATCCGCGATCGCCAAGGTTCCAATTCCTCCCATATCCAAGCTCGCCGGTGTGGGCATCACCATGCCGCTTAAAATGACGTACATCTGTGCTGTGAGTGCGATAAGTGGTTTTCGATTGTCCGTTCTCGAACACCTGACGACAAGCGCAGATGGCGACACCTGAGATGAGTGAAGCCGTTTTATGGCTTGAGGTATTTTGATCCTATTAACAGATGCATTTTTTAACGTTTTCTTGATCAAAAAACTGACTAAGGCTCAAACCCCGTCCTTCAGGGCGGTGAGCGACGAAGGAAGACTCGTTGGGAGGGGATTAAAACCCCTTTCAACAGTGGATATTACCGGTCGTAGGCCGGTCTAACTAAGTGGTATTAGAACACGTACAACTCCGGCAAATTCAGGATTGTGCGCAATGCTTCCAGCGCAGTTTGTATTTCTAACGCCAGCATCGGGTCGGCCAGATCGCCAGGCGACAGCCGGTCGCGATAATGCTTTTCAACCCATGCCACCAGACTTGCATATAGGCCCTCAGTCATGATCACGCCCTGATGCATCGCTGCTGCTTCGGCATCGGTTAGCGCCACCCGCAAGCGCAGGCAGGCTGGGCCGCCGCCGTTGCGCATACTTTGACGCAAATCGAAACTGATCAATTCGTCAATTGGGCCGCCGCCGGCAACCAAGTCTTGCAGATAGTGCGCAACCGCAGGGTTTTCCTGGCATTCCTGCGGCACTACCAGCACCATCCGGCCATCCTGTTTTGACAGCAACTGGCTATTGAACAAGTAACTCGATACCGCGTCAGCGGCCGAAACTTGCGCGCTATCGACTCGTATCGGCTGCAATTGCGCGCCGGTATCAGCCAGCGCGATGTGTAGCGCAGTGATAGTGGCAGATTCGTCGAGGAAAGCTTGCTGGTGATAGAACAGCACCGTGCCATTGCCGACCGCGATTACATCGTTATGGAATACGCCTTGATCGATCACCGCAGGGTTCTGTTGAACATATACGGTGCGCTGCGGTTGCAGGCCATGCAACCGCGCTACCGACTGGCTGGCCTCCAGCGTCTGCCGCGCCGGAAAACGTTGCGGAGCCGCCGCCGCAGGATCGAACTCGGCCCTGCCATACACGAACATTTCTACTGCGCCGGCGCCATGCGCAGTGCACAGCCGGGTGTGGTTAGCCGCACCTTCATCGCCAAACGCCGGCGTGCCAGGCAATGCGTCATGCACCGCGAAGCGCGCACACTCCTTGAAAATTGCGCGCAGGGTACGGGCGGTCTGGGTCTGCTCATAAGAGCGATGCAACTTGCTGTTCAGGTTGGCGACGGTGAAATGCACGCGGTGGTCCAGGGTGTCGGCCGACGGACTGACCGTAGCCGCATTCGCGCACCACATCGGTGCGGCCGAATAGGCGCAGGCCAGAATCACCGGAGCTTCTTTGGCGGCGCGCGCCAGCACATCGGCATCGCTGCCGCCAAAACCGATACTGCGCAACAGCCTGAAATCGGGCCGCAGTTGCGGCGGCAGCACAGCCTGGGCGAAACCACGCGCCGCGAGTGCGCGCATCTTGGCCAAACCCTGCAATGCCGCCTGCTTCGGATTGGACGCGCTTTTGACATTATTAAATGAGGCAACATTGCCAAACGACAGGCCGGCGTAATTGTGCGAAGGACCGACCAAGCCGTCAAAATTGAATTCGCGTGTGGTGTGCATGATTTTTTCGGCCTGTCTGCGTATGTAATTAGAAATGTAAACCCGGCGACAGCTGGTAGGGCGGGTGCAACCCGCGTGCATTCTCAGTTACTTATCTTCCCAATTCGGCGCGGGTTGCACCCGCCCTACTTTGTTTTTCGCGGTCCGAATTTTTCATTCGAAATTTTAGAAATGCAAACCGGGCGACAGCTTTTGCGGCATTTCGAGCGTGGCATTCTCGATTGACGCTACCGGATACGCGCAATAATCTGCGGCGTAATACGCACTCGGACGATGGTTGCCGGATTTGCCGTTGCCGCCGAACGGTGCAGTACTGGCGGCACCTGTGGTCGGTCGGTTCCAGTTGACGATGCCGGCCCGAACACTGCTTAAAAACTGTTCCCACAGCGCCGCGTCGTCCGACAGCAAGCCGGCGGCCAAGCCGTATTCGGTCGCGTTCGCTGCTTCCAGAGCGGCCTCAAAACTAGCCACCCGCACCACTTGCAGCAAGGGGCCAAACCATTCTTCATCCGGTACTTCTTTGGCATCGGTAACATCGACGATACCGGGCGAGAGGAAGCCGGTGTTTTTGGCTAACTGGCGCATTTCCAGCAGCACGCTGCCGCCACGCGTCACCAAGCCGGCTTGCGCGGCCAGTAGTTTTTCTGCGATTTTTGCCGATACAACCGGGCCCATGAACGGGGCCGGCGACGCATCCGAGGCACCGACCGTGATCTTGCCGGCGACCTCAATCAAGCGCGCAATGAAGGCTTGGCCACGAGCGGAATCCTCGACGATCAAACGCCGCGCACAAGTGCAACGCTGGCCGGCGCTAACGAATGCCGAAAAAATCGCGTGATGTACCGCGGCATCGAGATCCTGCACATCCCACACCACCAGCGCATTATTGCCGCCCATTTCCAGCGCCAGCATCTTGCCCGGCTGACCGGCGAACTGGCGATGCAAAATAGCGCCAACCTGATAGCTGCCAGTAAACAGCAGGCCGTCGAGTTGCGGATGTTGCGACAAAGCCTCGCCGGTGGCGCGACCGCCGTTGACCAGGTTCAGCACGCCATCCGGCAAGCCGGCCTGAACCCACAGGGCGACCGTCTTGATTGCGGTTTGCGGTGCATATTCACTCGGCTTGAAGACGATGGCGTTGCCAGCGATCAGGGCCGGCACGATGTGGCCGTTGGGCAGATGGCCGGGGAAATTGTAAGGGCCAAGCACGCCGAACACGCCGTGCGGCCGATGTCGCAATACCGCGCTGCCGTCGGCTACCGCCGCTTGCATCTGACCGGTGCGCGCTTGGTAGGACTGCAGCGAAATATCGATCTTACCAGCCATGCTGGCAACTTCGGTGCGTGCTTCCCACAGCGGCTTGCCGACTTCCAGCGCAATCAGACCAGCTAATTCTTCCGCATTTTCTTTCAGCAGATCGCGAAAACGCTGGCAGACTGCAATGCGCGTTTGCAGCGGGGTGCGCGACCAAAGTTGGAAACCGGCACGGGCCGACTGGCAGGCACTATTGACGTCGGCAGCACTCGCCGCCGCACCGCTCCAGAGCGTATCGCCATTGGCGGGATTAATAACAGTAAATACCGGGCCTTGGCCGCAGAGCCACTGGCCGTTGATGAAATGCGCTGACATCATGAATTTTTCCTGGCGTTAAGTGTCATGGTGCGAACCGGATCGCCAATACGGCAGGCCAGCAGTTCCCGCTCGGATGCGCAGAGGGCAATACGGGCCGATTGAGATTGCGCTGGCGTTGGTGAGACGATGATGCGGAAGTCGGGCAATACGGTGTTGGAAACCAGCACCGGATTAGCAACCACCTCAGTAGACTCAGCGACCTCAGTGCCGTTTTCCGCTGTCGGCTCGATGATGGCAAGTACGCTTTCGCGCAGGGCGCGCAACTCGCGCACTCTGGCTTGCAGCACCGGCCCGGCGTCGAAAATATCGACATAACCTTCGTAATACATGCCTTCTTGCTCCAGCAACCGGCGCGCCGGCGCAGTGGCGACATGCACGCGACCAATTACTTCCTGCGCTTCTTGCGGCAGATAAGCGACATACAACGGATAGCGTGGCATCAGTTCGGCGATGAACGATTTCTTGCCCAGGCTGGTCAAGTCATCGACATGATTGAAATCCATCTTGAAAAAATGCCGTCCCAGGCTTTCATAGAACGGCGAAGTACCGTCTGGATGCTGGAACCCGCGCATTTCGGCGATTACCTTGGCATTGAACAAATGCGGGAACTGGGCAATGAACAGCAGCCGGCTCTTCGACAGCAGCTTGCCGTTGGTGCCGCCGCGATAATCAGGATGCAGGAACAGCGAGCACAGTTCGGTGGCGCCGGTCAGGTCGTTCGACAGGTACAGCGTTTCCATCTTGGTAAAAACGCCCAGCTCCCGGCTTGAATGCACCAAAGTGCCGATCCGGTAGTTATAGAACGGCTCTTCCAGCCCGACCGCGCTCTTGATGGCGCAAATGCCGGCCAGCCGGCCAGTGCGCGTATCTTCCATTACGAACACATAATCGCGCTGGGTCGGTGCGATTTGCTCGGCAAACGAGGCGCAGGCGATTTCCAGCCGCTGCCCCAACATCTTGCGATCCGGCTTCAACGTCGTCATGCCGCTACCGACTTGGCCGGCCAGCTCCAGCATCCCATCCAGATCGGATTCATTAACAGCGCGTACCACTAACATTCCCGACCTCACAATCTGACACATAAAACGGGTTCGCCAACAGTCAGCTTCAGGCTTTTCAGCATCTGCGGCGGCAGCCGGGGGCCAGCGGCATGTTCCAGCGGCGCACAATCGAACAGGGTGGCGCGAAAATCATTTTCTCTGGCGGTTGCCAGCAGATACGTGACACTCGCCGCACCAGCCAAAGCGTCGCTTGCGTCAGCTTGCCCATACGCTGCCACCGGACGCACAAACGACGCTGAAAACGAGCGCAACGCGTGCTTGTGCGCCTGCATGATCGGCCCGCCGTCAAAGATGTCGATATATTCGTCCGGCTCGAAACCTTCTTCGGTCAGTAGCCGAAACGGCAGCTCGCCTTCTGGATGGATTTGCCCCATCACCGCTTGCGCGTCGCCTGGCAATAGCGGTACATACACCGGGTAATGCGGCATCAGTTCGACGATCAGGGTGCGATTGCGGGCGCCATCGATTAAGCGCTCGGCTTCCAGAAAATCCATCTGAAAAAACTTGCGCCCCAGCGCCTCCCAAAACGGCGATTGCGCATGGCTGTCGGTAATGCCGGCCAGCGACACGAAAAAGCTGTCGCCGAAACGCTGCGGCAGAACCGCCGCAAACAACAACCGGGCCCGCGACAACAGCGCCGCTTCCTGGCCGCAGTTGCCCCAGCCGCGCACGAAAAAACCCGACAGTTGCGAATGACTGGTCAACTCGGAGCAGAGCGTCAGTGCATGCACGCTATGGCTGATATTGAGATCGCGCGAGACTTGCTGCATAACGTCGTTGCGAAATGCGAAATACGTGCCGTTGGAGCCGGCAGTGGCGGAAATCGCGGCGGTGCCGGCGATCGACTGATCCAGCGTCGAAACCAGCACGAACATGTACGATTCTTCGCTCGGTATCACCACCGGCGTCGCAAAGGATGCGATGGAACGCTCGACTGCACGCGCGATCGCTGCCCGCGTTCTGGGTAGCGTGTGCACGCCCGGCGAAGCGACTGTCGCCAACGACTCAAGCGCTGCAATATCGGAAATTTCTACCGGCCGCACAATGTACATAGGCTGCTCCGATCTGATCAAAGGCATGGCGTCATAACGCCGTCACCGGAACCGCCAGAAATACGTCGAGCGCACGGCGCAGCAGACGCTCGGCTTCTTCAATCTGCGCATCCGACACGATCAGCGCAGGCAACCACCGCAACACATCGGGGCCGGCGATCAGCAGCATCAATCCTTCCGCCTCGGTCGCTCTGGTGATGTCCTTGGCGCGTCCGCGGTATTGTTCCGACAGCACCATGCCAAGCATCAGGCCGCTGCCGCGCACCAGGGAAAATACCTGCGGGTAATCGCTGATAATCAGGTGCAGCATCGCTGTCAGCTTGACTGCCGCTTGCTGGACCCGCGCCAGAAATTCCGGCGCCTGGATAATTTCCAACACCTTCAGCGCCACCGTCGCGGCCATTGGATTGCCGCCATAAGTGGTGCCGTGGGTGCCGACCGAGAATGAAGCTGCGATCGCCGCGGTGGTCAGCATCGCGCCGATTGGGTAACCGTTACCGAGCGCCTTGGCTGAGGTCAGGATGTCGGGCGTGACGCCATATCCCATGTAGGCAAACAGCGTGCCGGTGCGGCCCATGCCGCATTGCACCTCGTCAAAAATCAGCAGCGCGTGGTGCTGGTCGCACAATTCTCGCAGCGCTTGCAGGTACTCTTTGCCGGCCGGCACCACGCCGCCCTCGCCTTGCACCGGTTCGACTACCAATGCGCAAACATCGTCGCCCATCGCAGCGCGTGCTGCTTCGATGTCGTTGTACGGAATATGCTCGATTTGCTGCGGCAGCGGCCCGAAGCCTTCGGTGTATTTGGGCTGACCGCCGACCGACACCGTAAACAAAGTACGACCGTGGAAAGAATTGGTACACGAAATAATGCGCGATTTGGCCGGTCCGAACTTGTTGCTCGCGTGTTTGCGCGCCAGCTTGAATGCGGCTTCGTTCGCTTCCGCCCCGGAGTTGCAGAAAAATACGCGCTCGGCGAAAGTCGCCTGCGTCAGCGCAGTGGCCAAACGCAGCACCGGTTCATTGGTAAAGCCGTTACTGAGATGCCACAGCGTTTTAGCTTGCGCACATAAGGCTTCGACTACCGCAGGGTGCGCGTGGCCCAGGCTGGTGACCGCGATTCCAGCGGTGAAATCGAGATAGCGCTTGCCATCCTGATCCCATACCTCCAGGCCGACGCCGCGCACCGGCACCACCGCACTGGGCGCATAGACCGGCACCATCACCGCATCGAAAGTTTTTCTGGTAACTGTAGTAACAGTCATGGGAACCGGCATTGCCGTTGCCGTTGCCGTTGCCGCGCCAGACTGCATGCTGGTCGAATCATTCATATTCACTTTGACTCCCAAATCATCCTGAAGAGGTTGTCATTGTAAAAAAACCGGCACTAAAACTCTTTTGAAACTGCGACAGGAAATACCATAATCCGGTGACCGGCGGTGCGATTGTCGCGCCCGGCCTACGATTGGGTGCTGCGGTCGAGTAAGAACCCGGTCGACTACAAAATGCAGGCACAAAGGCCCACACTACTATTGCAATCCACTATCAAGCTTTTTTCAGGAAACAGGTTTTCAGCACCAAGCCTTTGACCTTATCAACATTGCATTCCACTTCTTCCGCATCATCGGTCAGGCGAATATTCTTGACCATCGTGCCCCTTTTGAGCGTAACGGAAGTGCCTTTGACTTTCAAATCCTTGATGAGGGTCACGGAATCGCCTTCGCTGAGTACCGCGCCATTGCTGTCTTTTACTTTGATATCCATAATTTCGCTTCTTGAGCATTACGACATTGTAATACACACTATTATAATTGCGATTGCTGCCAATCTAAAATACATGACGTTGTATTTTTTGGTTCCGCATAATATATATGCGGATAAATAGGTATTTATATATATACTCCCTGATTTTATGATTTCAGGAACCTGGCAAGACACTCCGGCCGGGCACCAGCTTACGTTGCCGCTCCTCACGCGGGGTGATGCCGAACAGTGCGCCGTAAGCGGTAGAAAAATGCGAGCCGGAAGAGAAGCCGCACATCAGGCCGATCTGGACGATTGAATGGTGCGACTCCCGCAATAACTGGCGTGAGCGTTGCAGCCGCAACTCCAGATAATAGCGGGAAGGCATGGCGTCCAGATATTGCTTGAACAGGCGCTCCAATTGGCGCCGCGAGATGCCGACCAGGTTGGCGATGTCGTCGGTGGCTAGCGGCTCCTCGATATTGCTTTCCATTAGCGCGACTGCTTCCGATAATTTCGGTTGCAACACGCCGAAGCGCGCCTGCAGCGCTTGGCGTTGGCGCTCAGCTGCACCGCGAATGCGGTCCACGCACAATGCTTCCTGGATTTGCGCCTGCAATTGGGCATCGAACAGGGCGCCAATCAGGCACAACGCAAAATCCATGCTAGCTGCACCGCCGCAACAACTTAGCCGATTGCCGTCGATCTCGTATAAATTCGGTGTCAGAATAGCGTGCTCGGCAACCTCGCCGGCATCCGCATACAGCGCCCACGGCAACGCGGTGCGCGCCGCTTCCATTGCACCGCTGCGCGCCAGCCACAACACTGCCGCCCCGACCGCCCCCCAAAACGGGGCGCGCTGACAGCGCTTCAGCAGAATGCGGCCCTCATCCTTATTCAATGCACTAAGTGGATCGTCGGACACTAGCAGGCAGAGATGCGCGACAGGCCAGGCCGGCGCTTGCGACGCGGGGTGCAGCACCGACTCCAGCGCCATTAATTCAAGCTGCAAACGCGCCGGGCCGAGCGCTTTGGCCGCCATCTGCAGCGGCTGCAACAACCCTGCCAGCGTGAGTGAAACTTCGCCGTCAGGACAAATCAGCAGAATGCGCAGCGGGGCTTGATTGAGAGTAGAGAGGGAAACAAATGGCATCGAAACAGAATACCCTTTTTCAACGCGCACCGACAAGCAGCGAACACAGACAGCAACATGGGCCGGGATTGGCGCCAATACGGCATTCGCTGCTACCATGCGGTGATGATGACTCAAGTTACTCACTTAACGGCGCTCAAGCGCTTGGGCCGCAAAGTGCTGGCGTGGTTCGGCAGTTGGTGGCAGATCGTGCTGTTTGGCGTGCTGGTGTTAACGCTGGCGCTGTCGCCATCGACCTATAGCCGTGCCGGCCGCAGCGCTATCGCGCGCGAAATCGTGCGCGCTACGATGCTGAATTTGATGTGGTATACCGTGCTATCGGCATTGATCAGCGTGGTATTGATACGGATTGTGGTTGTCACTGCACTCAGCTACGGCTTGTCCCGCTTTGCCATCGAGATGGTGGTCAGGGTATTGGTGCTTGAGCTGATCCCCCTCACGGCCGCCCTGTTCGTGGCGCTGCGCTGCACCCTGCCGGACAGCGCGGAGATCGGGCAGATGCGCGCGCAAGGTGCGTTGGACGCTTTGCGGCGCCAGGGTGTAGACCCAGTCCGGCAAGAATTTTTACCGCGCGTTCTGGCTGGTGTGTTTTCGGTCTGGATGCTGGGCGCGGTCAGTTGCTTGTTAACGCTGGTGCTAGCGTATCTGGCAATTTACGGCTTTACGCCTTGGGCGCTGGAAAGTTACACCCGGGTGGTTGGCCAAGTATTCAATCCGGCCGTAACCTTGATCCTGGTGCTGAAGATTTTCTTTTTCAGTCTGGCCGTGTCGTTTATCCCGATGGCTTCGGCGTATTACGATGACGTGTCCGCAGTACGCCGCCACCGCACCGACCTTGCCACTGGATTGGCCGGCATGGTGCGCCTGTTTGCCGTTGTGCTGGTAATTGAAGTAGCCTCGTTGATGGGGAATTATTATTAACTGATGTACCGCAGCCTGCAAAGCCTGTAATTTGGCATAGGCCTGTCGGGTTGCTTTGATTAAGAGCTTGCTCTTATCGCAAAATGGTTCGTTTTGAGCTTGAAATTCAGGCACTCCAGTTTGAATACGGCATAAATGGACCAATTAGTTAGACCGGCCTATGGACTGTGCGAAGATACCGGCATGACACTGACAGAACTCAAATACATCGTTGCCGTTGCGCGCGAAAAACATTTCGGCCATGCCGCAGAAGCCTGCTTCGTAGCGCAGCCGACCCTTTCGGTCGCCATCAAAAAGCTCGAAGATGAGTTGGGGGTGGTGATTTTCGAGCGCGGCGGGGCTGAAATTTCGATCACGCCGCTGGGTGCAAAAATCGTTGCGCAGGCCGAACTGGTACTGGAACAGACCGCCGCCATCAGGGAAATAGCCAAGCAAAACAAGGATCCGCTGGCAGGCCCCTTACGCCTGGGAGTAATCTACACCATCGCACCGTATCTACTGCCGCCGCTGGTCGGCGCCATGATCGAACAGGTGCCGCAAATGCCGCTGGTGCTGCAGGAAAACTTCACGGTGCGTCTGCTCGAATCGCTGCGCCAAGGCGAACTGGACGCCGCCATCATAGCGCTGCCGATTCCAGATCATGGCTTAATGGTGCAGCCGCTGTACGACGAACCGTTCGTGGTGGCGCTGCCGAAACACCATCGCTGGGCCAATCGCAGTAGCATCAGGGCGGAAGAACTGAAGTCGGAAACCATGCTGCTGCTGGGCAACGGCCATTGCTTCCGCGATCAGGTGCTGGAAGTCTGCCCGGAGATGGCGCGCTACTCCGGCCCCAACTCCGGTGACGGCATTTCCCACACCTTCGAAGGTTCGTCGCTGGAAACCATTCGCCACATGGTGGCTTCAGGCATCGGCATTACCGTGCTGCCAAAGGCTTCGGTGCCGGACATGGATTCCAGGAGCGGCATGCTGCGCTACCTTCCGTTTGAACAACCGGCACCGTCGCGTCGCGTGGCCATTGCCTGGCGCAAGAGTTTCACGCGCAGCCCCGCTATCGAAACGGTTCGGCAAGCGGTTTTGCACTGTACTCTGCCCGGGGTAACGATGCTGCCGGAAGCGGTACCGAAAGAGGCTTAGGCAGCGCTTGCCGACGGCTGCATAAACCTTTGCGCAGCTCACGCCAGCCGCAAGGTGGTCTGCGGATCAAACCAGTGCAGCGCGCTGACATCGAAGCCAGCCGTAACCCGTTCGCCGGCAGTCACCGCAGTACCGGCCGGCGCGCGCACCACAAGCGGCTGGCTGCCGAAGCGTCCATACACCAACAGATCGGCGCCTAGTACTTCGACCATTTCCACTTCGACCGATAATCCCGCCTGACCGAGCTGCAGGTGTTCCGGCCGGATGCCGAGCACGCATTCGCGGCCGGCCGGTTGCGGCGCAGCGCCGGTCAACTGCAGTAGCGCGCCCGCCCCTGCATCGAAGCTACCGCCATCCATGCTGACCTGGCCGCGCAACAAGTTCATCGGCGGCGAGCCGGTGAAGCCGGCCACGAACATCGACGCCGGCCGACCATACACTTCGGCCGGGGTGCCGATCTGTTCGGCACGGCCCGCATTCATCACGATCAGGCGCTGGCCGAGCGTCATTGCTTCGACCTGGTCGTGCGTCACATACAGGCTGGTAGTGCCGAGAGTGCGGTGCAGCCGCTGCAGCTCAAGCCGCATTTGTACGCGCAGCTTGGCATCCAAATTAGAGAGCGGTTCGTCGAACAGGAACACCGCCGGCTCACGCACGATGGCGCGGCCCATTGCCACCCGCTGGCGCTGGCCACCGGAAAGCTGGCGCGGGGTACGCTGCAACAGAGTGCTGAGTTCCAGAGTGGCAGCGGCTTTTTGCACCCGGGCGTCGATCTCATCTTTCGATAAATGCCGGATCCGCAAGCCGTACGCCATGTTGTCGTATACGCTCATATGCGGATACAGCGCGTAGTTCTGGAACACCATCGCGATGTCGCGTTCTTTCGGCTCCAGTTGGTTGACGACGCGCGCGCCAATCACAATCTCGCCGCTGGTGACCTCTTCCAGCCCCGCCACCATCCGCAACAGCGTCGATTTGCCACATCCTGACGGCCCCACCATTACGACGAATTCGCCGTCGGCAATATCAACCGATATGTCATGGATCACCTCGACCGCTGCAGGGCCGTAGCCGTAGGTTTTTTGAAGCCTGTTTAAATGAACTTTTGCCATTTGATTATTTTTCACATGGGGAGTTGGTCATGGGCGGTCGACTTGATACTTCCCAGATCTATTCATAAGAGGAATACAAGGTGCGCCTGCATGGCCCAGTCGAATTACTTCTCGACATCGACCAATCCCTTGACAAACCATTTCTGCATCAGCACCACGATCAACCCCGGCGGCAGCATGGCCAGCACCAGGGTCGCCATCACCAGGTTCCATTCAACTGCAGCATCACCGCCGGCGATCATCGACTTGATGCCAATCCCGATCGGGTACATGCTTTGATCGGTCGCGGCCAGCAGCGGCCATAGATACTGGTTCCAGCCGTAAATGAACATGATGACGAACAGCGCCAGGATGTTGGTGCGCGACAGTGGCCATAAAATATCCATGAAGAAGCGCAGCGGCCCCGCGCCGTCGATACGCGCCGCTTCCGCCAGATCATCCGGCACCGTCAGAAAAAACTGCCTGAACAGAAACGTGGCGGTAGCCGATGCGATCAATGGGATCGTCAGGCCGGCGTAGGTATTAATCATGTGCAGGTCGGACACTACCTGATAGGTCGGCGTGATGCGCACTTCGACCGGCAACATCAGCGTCACGAAAATCATCCAGAAAAACAGCGACCGTCCGCGAAACCTGAAATACACGAAAGCAAACGCCGACAGCATCGAAATCGAGATCTTGCCAACTGCAATCACCAGTGCCGACACCAAGCTGACCCACAGCATGCGGCTGACCGGCGGCATCGAAATGTTGCCGGACGCACCTTTGCCCAGCACCGCCGAATAATTTTCCAGAAAATGGCTGCCGGGGATCAGCGACATCGGCGCCGCCGCAGCCTGCTCTGCCGTTTGCGTACTGGCCACCAGCGCGATATACAGCGGAAAAGCCACCAGCAGCACGCCGACGATCAGTACCAGATGACTAAAAAAATCGAGGAGCGGGCGCCGTTCAATCATGATTTTGCGCAGTCATTCGTTACCTCCAAGGGGAGAGCCGTGGTCGGTTGGCACTGAAAAAAACGCATCCTCATGAGTATTGCACCCTCTTTTCGACATACTTGAACTGCACCACGGTAAGGACGATGACGATAGTCATCAGGATCACCGACTGCGCCGCGGCGCCGCCCAGATCGCCGCCCTTGAAGCCGTCCTGGAACACCTTGTAGACCAGTATCTCGGTATCGTTGCCGGGGCCACCCTGGGTAGTAGCCTCGATAATCGCGAAAGTATCGAAAAATGCATACACTATGTTGACCACCAGCAGGAAAAATGTGGTCGGCGACAACAACGGAAAAACGATGGTAAAAAAGCGCCTGACCGGTCCGGCGCCGTCGATTGCCGCCGCTTCGATCAGCGATTTCGGAATCGATTGCAGGCCGGCCAGAAAAAACAGGAAGTTGTAACTGATCTGTTTCCATACTGCTGCGATCACGATCAGCAGCATCGCATGGTTTGGATTGAGTATATGATCCCATTCGATGCCGACATAGCGCAGCGCATGCGCAACAATGCCGAGCGTCGGACTCAGCATGAACATCCACAACACACCCGCCACCACCGGCGCCACCGCATACGGCCAGATCAGGAAAGTCTTGTAGAACGCCGCACCCTTGACCACCCGATCGGCAAACGTTGCCAGAATCAGCGACAAGCTGAGGCCGAAGAATGCAACCAGCACCGAAAAAAACGCTGTAGTCTTGAACGATTGCAAATAGGTTTCATCGTTGAACAAGATACGGAAATTCTCGAGGCCGACGAATTGCGACGACATGCCGAACGTATCCTGCAGCAATACCGATTGGTAAAGCGCTTGCGCCGCAGGCCAGAAAAAGAACAATACCGTCACCACAATCTGCGGCGCCAGCAGCGCATACGGCAGCCAGACGGATTTAAAGCGAGCGCGTTTTTCCATCAGATATTCAGTCGATTCGATGCACGTTTCAATTATTCACAACGCCATAGCGACCAGATTCAATCAACAAGCGCACTGAAAATCCGCAAATGGCAGGTTGCGCGCGGCGCATCCCGCCTCCAACTGTTCATTTATTTGCTTTCTCAAAGCGCACCAGCAATTCGTCGCCACGTTTTACCGCGTTATCGAGCGCTTCCTTCGCGCTCTTCTTGCCGGCCCAGACATTTTCCAGCTCCTCGTCAATCACATTGCGTATCTGCGGAAAATTGCCGAGCCGGATGCCACGCGATTTAGCGGTGGTCTTGACGATCATCTGCTGCACCGAAACATCTGTGCCGGGTTGGGTTTCATAAAATCCAGATTTCCTGGTCAATTCGTAAGCAGCCTTGGTAATCGGCAAATAACCGGTTTCCTGGTGCCACTTGGCCTGTACTTCGGGTAGCGACAGGAACTTAAAGAATTTGGCAACCCCCTTGTACTCTTCCGCCGTCTTGCCATTCATCGCCCACAGCGAAGCGCCGCCGATGATCGTGTTTTGCGGTGCGCCCACAACATCGCTGTAATAAGGCAGGGTCGATACCGCGAATTTGAACTTGGCGTTTTTGACGATACTGGCATAGGCCGCAGAAGAACTGGTCAACATCCCGCATTCGCCGGAATAAAACTTTGCTTCCGGCTCATTCTTGCGCCCGGCATAGGTGAAATAGCCCTGTTTAGCCCAGTTCGCCAGGTTTTCGATATGCCGGACATGCAATGGGCTGTTAAATTTCAATCGTGTATTGGTACCGCCGAAGCCGTTGTTATTCGATGCGAATTCGACGTTATGCCAGGCCGAAAAACTCTCTAGTTGCACCCACGATTGCCAGCCAGTGGTGTACGCACATTTTTCGCCATTCGCTTTCAGCTTGGCGGCAGCGGTCACCACTTCCGGCCAGGTTTTCGGTGCGACTTCAGGATCGAGGCCGGCTTTGGCGAACATATCCTTGTTATAGTAAAACACCGTGGTCGAACTGTTGAACGGCAACGACACCATCTCGCCTTTCGGTGACGTGTAATAACCGGCCACCGCCGGTACATAGTCCGACGGATCGAATTTTTCGCCGGCGCTCTTCATCACTTCCGAAACCGGCTTGATCGCACCTTTCGAATACATCATGGTGGCGGTGCCAACTTCAAATACCTGCAGGATGTTGGGCGCATTGCCGGCGCGATAGGCCGCGATTGCAGCCGCCAGCGCTTCATCGTAACTGCCCTTGAAGACGGCATTCACCTTGTACTCGGACTGACTCTTGTTGAACTGGCCTGCCAGACCGGCGACGCGATCGTTGAGCGCGCCGGTCATTGAATGCCACCAGGTGATTTCGGTCACGGCGTGGGCAGATGCCGCAACGCCTGCCAGCAGGCCGGCGGCGGCCAAGGATTTCCAATTGATTTGCATAATTCCTCCTGAGAGGTTGAACTGTATCCGACGAATATTTCAACGGCATTACAATAACCCGAGCGAGTGGGTGGCGCTGATAATTCGATTTTGCAATGCAATATAATGGCACCCAGCAATTAACTGGCACGGTACTTCCGGCCGGTGGGTTCTACCTTCGCACCGCCCTGAAGGACGGGGTTTCAACCAGAGTCAGAGTTTAGATGAAGCGACTTCAGCTGTATTTCCGTCTGGTCCGACTCGACAAGCCGATCGGCATCCTGTTATTGCTATGGCCAACGTTGATTGCGCTCTGGCTTGCCAGCGCCGGCGTTCCAGACTGGCAGCTTCTGCTGATTTTTACGCTGGGCACCGCGCTGATGCGCTCGGCCGGCTGCGCGGTCAACGATTACGCCGACCGCGACATTGACCGGCATGTCAAGCGCACGGTCGACCGGCCGCTGACTTCCGGCAAGATCAAGGCATGGGAAGCACTGATGGTGGCGCTGGCGCTGGCCTTGATGTCATTCTTGCTGATTCTGCCGCTGAATGCGCTGACCAAGCAATTGTCGGTGGCAGCACTGCTGATCGCCGCCAGCTATCCGTATTTCAAGCGTTTTTTCGCCATCCCGCAAGCGTATCTGGGCGTCGCCTTCGGCTTCGGCATCCCGATGGGCTTTGCCGCAGTGCAAGCGACAGTGCCGGCGGCAGCATGGTGGCTGCTGGCGGCAAATATTTTCTGGGCAATTGCCTACGATACCGAATACGCGATGGTGGACCGCGACGACGACCTCAAGCTCGGCCTCAAGACTTCCGCCATCACATTCGGCCGCTTTGACGTGGCGGCGGTGATGCTGTGCTACGCAGCAACCCTGTCCATCATCCTGGTAGTCGGCTGGCAATTCGGCCTGCGCGGCTGGTTCATCGCCGGCCTGTTCGGCGCTGCCGGCTGTGCGGTTTATCACTACACGTTAATCCGCGAGCGCGACCGCATGGGTTGTTTTGCCGCCTTCCGCCACAACAACTGGCTGGGTGCGATGCTCTTTGCCGGGGTGGCTTTCGACTACGCCGCTCGCTAAAATACGCTTATACTGGATGCAGTGTAAATGCGGATGCAGATGCACCGACGGTCGTTTTTGCTTGCCAATTTGATGTAAGACAAGGCTGCCTGACCGACCTTCAGTAAAATTATTTTAGATCAACCAAACTTTGACAAGGTACCTTATGAATTCCAATGAAATTAATACTGAAGGTCGCGACAGAATAATGGGTGAACTGAAAAGTGTCATCACTGACGCTGAAGAGCTAATGAAAAACACCGAGCAGCAAGTCGGCGAAGGGTTCAAAGTTGCCAGAGCAAAGTTTGAATCGACGTTGCGCAGCGCAAAATCTGAACTGCTTCATCTGGAAGAAACCATCGTCGAAAGAACGAAAGACGTCATCCATACTACCGATGAATATGTCCAGGATCATCCGTGGAAGTCGGTCGGTCTGGGCGCCTGCGTCGGACTGATTATCGGTTTGCTCATCGGCCGTAAATAAATGGCAATTGCTGCATCGATTTCCCGGCTGGCCGGAACTCTGATCGACCTGCTGCAAACGCGGTTGGAACTGGCCACGGTCGAACTGGAAGAAGAAACCCTGCGTTCCTTCTCCTATTTGCTGCTTGCGCTGGTTGCGATGTTTTGTCTCGCCATGACGATATTGCTGGGCACTGTGCTGATCGTCGCGATTTTTTGGGATACGCACCGGATTCCGGTTCTGCTCTCATTGCTTGCCGCGTTTGGTTTGAGCGGCATCATGATTGGGCTGAGACTTCGCAGCAATTACCGCGGGAAACCGAAAATGTTGTCGCACACGCTATCGGAACTGCGCAAGGATTTGGCGCGCATCAGTCCCGACCGGAATGACGCTGGGAAGATGCCATGAATTCCTCTACCTTGGGGCGGCTTGCCAGACGTCGGGCTGAATTGATCGCGCGCTGCACAGCACAGCGCGATGCGCTGTCGATGCAGAGCCAGTCCCTGGCGCAGATGATGTCGACCCTGGATCATGGGTTGGCGCTGTTGCAGCGCATCAAAAATAACCCCGTCGCAATAGCCAGCCTGGTGGTTGGGGTGGCAGTCATCAGGCCGCGTCGGCTGTTGCTACTGTTACGCACCGGCCTGCTGGGGTGGCAGGCATTGCGCGCCGTCGCGCCATTGCTGCACGACATGCTGGCGCGCAGCAAGAAAAAAACCGGCGCTTAGTTAAGCGCAGGTACTACCCAATCCTTCCGAACAGCAGAAGTGCCCCCACGAAAACACAATCCAACACGCAATCTGAATAGATACATCTGCTCAGTTACGTCCGCTTAGTTACGTCTGCTAATCGCGCCCCATCTCTTCACCCAATTTCCGGCTCCTGAGCGCTGCTGCCTTCACCGCACCGATGATGCGGTCTTTGACGCCGCTGGCGTCCATGCTGGTAAGTGCGGCATACGTGGTACCGCCTTTTGAGGTGACACGTTCACGCAATACGGCGACCGGGTCAATGGATTGCGCAGCCAGTTGCGCGGCGCCGACAAAAGTGGCAATGGCTAGCTGGCTGCCTTGTTCTGCGCTCAAGCCCATTTCCTGCGCGGCCTGTTGCATTGCCTCGATAAAATAGAACACATAGGCCGGGCCGCTGCCGGACACCGCCGTGACCGCGTCGATTTGCGTCTCCTCGTCCAGCCAAACCGTGCTGCCCACCGCTTGCATGATGCTGTTGGCGGCATCGTGCTGGGCCGCCGATACGCCCGGCAGCGCGACCATTCCTGTGATGCCTTGACCGATCAAGGCAGGCGTATTCGGCATGCAGCGCACGATTGCAGTGTGGCCCCCCAACCAGCGCGACAAGTCCTGCGCCCGAATGCCGGCGGCAATCGACAGCACCAGTTGCGTCGTCACCTGCGGTTGCAAATGCGCCGCTACGTCCCGCATCTGCTGCGGCTTGACTGCCAGCACGATGACGTCCGAGCGCGCCACCCTGGCATCGATCCGGGCAGCGCTGGTGACACCGAATTGCTGCACCAATTTCGCCAGCGTGGCGGGATTCGGATCGACCACATGGATATTAGTACCGGCCGTGAATGTGCCTGCCAGACCGCTGATTAATGCTGTAGCCATGTTGCCGCCACCGATAAAGCTGATTTTCATATTACGCCTCGTAGTTTCTTTGACCAAATATTGCCGACCCCACGCGAACAATGGTGGCGCCTTCGGCGATGGCTGCCGCCATATCGGCCGACATGCCCATCGATAGCGTATCGAGCGCACAACCCTGTGCGTTCAAATCTTCAAACAATTGCCGCAAGCGACGCAATGACTGACGCTGCGAATCGAAATCCGAAGCCGGTTCGGGAATTGCCATCAGGCCCCGCAAGCGCAGGCGCGGCAGACCGGCCACTGCTTGCACCAGAAACGCAACGTCCTCAGGCGCGGCACCGCTTTTACTATTTTCACCACTGATGTTGACCTGCAGGCAAATATTCAGTGGCGCAAGATAGTGCGGGCGCTGCTCTGACAAGCGATGGGCAATTTTTTCACGCTCGACCGTATGCACCCAGTCGAAATGTTCCGCGATTAAGCGGGTCTTGTTGCTTTGGATCGGGCCGATGAAATGCCATTCCGGCAGCGGCAACTGATTTTGCTCCTGCTGCAAGGCCGCGCTTACCACGGCCATCTTGTCCAGCGCTTCCTGCAGATAGTTTTCACCGAACGCCATCTGTCCTGCCCGTACCGCTTCCAGCACGGCTGCCGGGCCGAAAGTCTTCGATACCGCCAGTAACCGGATGCTATCGGGGTGGCGCGACGCGACCAGCGCTGCTTGCGCAATGGCAAGCTGAACGGCTTGCAAGTTTTGGGAGATTCTGGTCATAATCAATTTTCTGTAAGCGATGCTTGATAGAAACTCTGCCGGAGTTATATGAAAATTTTGCAGAAAATAGTGCAAAAAGCATTGCAACACTCACGCATTATTGCCGGCCAAAGGATTATAAATGGACATCTCCGAACTACTCGCATTCTCGGTAAAGAATAACGCATCCGACTTACATCTTTCCGCCGGCATGCCGCCGATGATTCGCGTGCATGGCGATGTGCGCCGGATCAACCTGCCGGCAATGGATCACGCCGAAGTGCATGGCATGCTGTACGACATCATGAACGATAGCCAACGCAAAAATTACGAAGATCACCTTGAATGCGATTTTTCGTTCGAGATTCCGGGCTTGGCCCGATTTCGCGTCAATGTCTTCAATCAGGGACGCGGCGCGGCTGCAGTCCTGCGTACTATTCCCGCCAAAGTGCTATCGCTGGAACAACTCAATGCACCGAAAATCTTTATCGATCTGGCCATGAAACCACGCGGCCTGGTGCTGGTGACAGGGCCGACCGGGTCCGGTAAATCAACCACGCTGGCGGCCATGGTCAACCATGTCAACGAAAATGAATATGCCCACATCCTGACGGTGGAAGATCCGATCGAATTCGTGCATGAGTCGAAAAAATGTCTGATTAACCAGCGCGAAGTCAACACCCATACGCACTCCTTCAGCAATGCACTGCGCTCGGCCCTGCGCGAAGATCCAGATGTGATACTGGTGGGCGAGTTGCGCGACCTGGAAACCATCCGGCTAGCCCTGACCGCAGCCGAAACCGGCCACATGGTGTTTGGCACACTGCATACTTCGTCGGCGGCCAAGACCATCGACCGTATCGTCGACGTGTTCCCGGCCGAGGAAAAGGAAATGGTGCGTTCGATGCTGTCGGAATCGCTGCAGGCAGTCATTTCGCAAACGTTGCTCAAGACCAAGGACGGCACTGGCCGCGTCGCTGCACACGAGATCATGCTGGGCACGCCGGCGATCCGTAACCTGATTCGCGAAGGCAAGGTAGCGCAAATGTACTCGGCGATCCAGACCGGCAGCAACATCGGCATGCAGACGCTGGATCATAATTTGACCGAACTGGTGCGGCGCAATGCAATCTCCATCGGCACCGCGCGCGCGGCAGCAAAAACGCCGGAAAATTTCCCCGGATAATTCTGAAATAATGGCATCTATTCAGTCTGCTGCTTAACGACTGCCTGAGCGACTGCCTGAGTTTCCTCTCCCCAACCCCTCTGCCGCATGCGCGAAAGGGGAGTGAAATAAGTCGCTATGCGACTTTCATGTTAAAGGCAATACCATGGAACGCGAACAAGCCACCAAATTCATGCATGAATTGCTACGGCTGATGGTCAGTAAAAATGGCTCCGACCTCTTCATTACAGCGGATTTCCCGCCGGCATTCAAGATCGATGGAAAAATTTTGCCTGCCTCCAACCAGGCCCTGAGCGCTGCCCACACGGTCGAACTGGCGCACGCCATCATGAGCGACAAGCAGGCCGCATCGTTCGAAGCCACCAAGGAATGTAATTTCGCCATTAGCCCGGGTAGTCTGGGCCGCTTTCGGGTCTCGGCTTTTGTGCAGCAGAGCCGCGTCGGCATGGTGTTGCGCGCCATTACGGCCAAGATTCCCACCTTTGAAGAGCTAGGCTTGCCGGAAAGCCTGAAAGACGTAGCGATGGCGCAGCGCGGACTGGTGATCCTGGTCGGTGCAACTGGGTCGGGAAAATCCAGCAGCCTGGCGGCAATGATCGGCCACCGTAACCAGAATAGCTACGGGCATATCATCACTATCGAAGACCCGGTTGAATATGTGCATCCGCACAAGAACTGCATCGTCACCCAGCGCGATGTGGGCGTGGATACTGAAAGTTGGAGCGTAGCACTGAAAAATGCGCTGCGGCAGGCGCCAAACGTGATCCAGATCGGCGAAATCCGCGACCGCGAAACGATGGATTTTGCCATCGCGTTTGCCGAAACCGGCCATTTGTGCCTGGCGACCCTGCACTCCAATAACGCCAACCAGGCCCTCGACCGGATCATCAACTTCTTCCCGGAGGAACGCCGCCACCAGTTATTGATGGACCTTTCGTTAAACCTGAAAGCCATCATCTCGCAACGCCTGATTCCGCTGCGCGATACCAAAGGACGCTGCATAGCGGTTGAAATTCTGCTCAACTCGCCGCTGGTCGCCGATCATATCTTCAAAGGCAATGTGCAGGAAATCAAGGAAGTGATGAAGCGCTCGAATGAAATCGGCATGAAAACTTTCGACCAGGCGCTATTTGATCTGTATGAGTCCGACCTGATTTCCTATGAAAATGCGTTGCGCTTTGCCGATTCAGTCAACGATCTGCGACTGGCGATCAAGCTCGACAGCAAGCATGCCAAGAACCGCGACATCAATGCCGGCACCGAGCATTTGGGAATTGTCTAGCATCGTAGGTCGGGTTAGCGGCTTCATCGCTGAACCTACAAAACTGCCCCGACATTTGCGGCTGGGAATGTCGGGTTACGCTACGCTAACCCGACCTACAAAATCCACTATATTATCCCCAGCAATTTCAACGCCAGCGGCAAGAACAGGGCCGTCAATAGTCCCGACAGCCCCATCGCCAATCCGGCAAAAGCGCCCATTTGCTCGCTCACCTGAAACGCTCTTGCGGTGCCGATGCCGTGCGCGGTGACGCCGAGTGCGAAGCCGCAGGTACTGGCGTCGGTAATCTTCATCAGGCTCAGGATCCCGCGCGCCATGACCGCGCCGAGCACGCCGGTTACCATCACCAGTACCGCGGTGAGCGACGGCAGGCCGCCGATTTTTTCCGCCACCCCCATTGCAATCGACATCGTCACCGATTTCGGCGCAATCGACAGAATGGTCGCCGTCGATGCGCCCAGCCACTTGGCGACCGCCATTGCCGTGGCAATCGCCGCCGCCGAGCCGACGATGGCGCCCACCAGCAAGGCGAACCAATCGCGCTTGAGCTTTGCAATCTGCTGGTAGAGCGGAATCGCCAGCGCCACCGTAACCGGCCCCAGCAGAAAATGGACGAACTGCGCGCCATCAAAATAGGTTTTGTAGGAAGTCCCGGTCAAAGTCAGTACCAGCACGATCAAGGCCACCGCGATTGCCACCGGATTAGCTAGCGGATTGAACCTGGCCCGGGTATAAATCGCAAACGCGATCTGGTAGGCCAGCAGGGTCGCAGTCAGCCACAGCAGCGGCGAGGTCGCCAGATAAACCCAGACTGCATCCAGCTTCGGCGTCATTTCTGCAAACCCTTGACGACCGCAGCGGTGACCACGATGGACACCACGGTGCTAGCCAGCAGCGCCGCAACAATCGGCAGCCACTCCGCCGCAACCCGCTGGAAATGCACCATGATCCCGACCCCGGCCGGCACGAACAGCAAGGACAGATGGCGCAACAGAGCCATCGATGTCGGCGCTAATGCGTGGATGGCATCGTCTTTGACCAGCAAATACACAAACAGCAGCACCATGCCGATGACAGGCCCAGGTACCGGCAGCGACAACGCATAAGCCAGCCCCTCCCCGAGAGTTTGAAAAACCAGCAAGGTGGCAAAAGTATTGATCATGGCGGATGTCCTCCGATGCTTGCACTACTTAATGTTGCGTAATTATCGTAGGTTGGGTTAGCGATAGCGTAACCCGACATTCTCAGCCGCAAATGTCGGGTTACGCGATGAAGCCGCTAACCCGACCTACTGATGTCGTATCAGTTACCCAATGCGCTATCAATCAACTCAATCCAGTGCCGCACCGGTGTCGCGGTGCCCGACTGCAGGTGCGCGATGCAGCCGATGTTGCCCGACACGATTAACTCCGGCGCGCTGGCCTGCAAATTAGCCAGTTTATTGTCGCGCAATTGATACGACAGCGCCGGTTGCAACACCGAATAGGTACCGGCGGAACCGCAACACAAATGGCTGTCGGCGCACAGCGTGACATCGACGCCGGCCGCACGCAGCACGGCTTCGACTTTGCCGCGGATTTGCTGGCCGTGTTGCAGCGTACAAGGCGGATGATAGGCGACCCGTTTGTTGATCTTGCCGTCCAGCTTTTGCAGCAATGCTGCTTCGAAATCGGGCAGAATTTCGCTTACGTCCCGGGTCAATGCCGAAATCCGTTTGGCCTTTTCCGCATAGGCCGGATCGGCTGCCAGCAAATGGCCGTAATCCTTGACCGTCACGCCGCAGCCGGAGGCGGTCATCACGATTGCTTCCGCTCCCGCCTCCACCAGCGGCCACCAGGCGTCGATATTGCGCCGCATGTCGTCCAGGCCGCCGGCCTGATCGTTCAGATGGAAGCGTATCGCGCCGCAACAGCCGGCTTTGGGCGCCACCACCAATTGCACCCCGAGCGCGTCGAATACGCGGGCAGTGGCAGCGTTGATATTGGGCGACATCGCCGGTTGCACGCAACCGTCGAGCAGCAGCATTTTGCGTGCATGCACAGCAGTCGGCCAGAGACCGGCTGGCTGCTGTTGTGTCTGCTGCGGAACTTTGTCTTGCAGCGCCTTCGGCAACAATGGCCGCAACAACTGGCCGACCTTCAGCGCCGGCGTAAATAGCCAGCGGCGCGGCAGCACTTCTTTCAGCACGGTGCGTAGCAAACGTTGCGACAGCGGGCGCGGCACCTGATCGTCGACAATCTTGCGCCCGATATCGATCAAGCGGCCGTATTGCACGCCGGACGGGCAAGTGGTTTCGCAACTGCGACAGGTCAGACAACGATCCAGGTGCAACTGCGTCTTGGCGCTTGCCTGCTTGCCTTCCAGCACTTGCTTCATCAGGTAGATGCGACCGCGCGGCCCATCCAGCTCGTCACCCAGCAACTGGAAAGTCGGGCAAGTCGCGGTACAGAAACCGCAGTGGACGCAAGCGCGCAAAATCGCATCGGCCTCCCGGCCTTCGCGCGTGTTTTTGATGAAGTCAGCTAGATTGGTTTGCATGATTCGTCCTACAGATGCGCAAACATCCGGCCCGGATTAAAGATCGCTTCCGGGTCGAATGCGTTTTTCAGGTTGCGATGTATGCGGTCGATGGCCGGAGCCAGCGGCTGAAACACGCCAACCGACTTGTCACCGCCGCGAAACAGGGTCGCGTGGCCGCCGGCTTGGGCCGCCACGGCCCGCACTGCAGCTGCAGTGGCTGGGCTGGAATCGGTTTTCAGCCAGCGTTGCGCGCCGCCCCATTCGATCAATTGCGCGTATTTTTTTAGTAGCGGCACACTCGCTCCCGGCACCGACAAGCGCCACAAAGCCGCTTGCTCTGGGTCGTCACACACAAAGAAACCATTACTTTGTTCACGCAACGGGGTCCAGAATTGTTCGGCATCCTGCTCCGGCACTGCCTCACCGCCCAGCTTGCTTTGTGCCGCCGACACCGCCGCTGGCGCGCCCGACAGGCGCAGTATCAGCACGCCGTCATGCCAGGCGCTGGCCGAAATCGGCAACGGCTGGCCGGCCCATGCATTGAGTTGCGCGATTGCCTGCGCCTGATCCAGCGTAAAGCGCAAGGTGATTTCGGCGAACGGTTTCGGCAATACCTTGAGTGATACTTGCAGAATCAGTCCCAGCGTTCCCATCGATCCGGCCAGCAGCCGCGAGACATCGTAGCCGGCCACATTTTTCATCACCTGGCCGCCAAAACGCAAGACTTCGCCATGCCCATCCAGCAGCACTGCACCCAGCGCAAAATCGCGTAGCGCGCCAGCCGTCGGACGGCGCGGGCCGGACAAGCCGCTGGCGAACACGCCGCCGATGGTGGCGCCGTCACCGAAATACGGCGGCTCGAATGCCAGCATTTGGTTCTCGGCTGCCAGCGCCGCTTCGATTTCCGCCAGCGGCGTGCCGCAGCGGGCAGTGATCACCAATTCGGTCGGATCGTAATCGATGATGCCGCGATAAGCGCGGGTATCTAGCGGCGCGCCGGCCAATGTTTGGCCGTACCAGTCCTTGCTGCCGGCGCCGTGAATGCGCAGCGCGGTTTTGTCGGCAACGGCGCTTTTCACCTGCTGTTTGAAATGTTGCAACACTTGTTCCATCATTTGCCCAATCAAGTATTTAAACTTAAAACTTAATATCTATTCAGCCGGCTGTGGATCGACGTCCCTCTCTCCCGGCCTCTCTCCCACAAGCGAATCGCATGGCGATTCGGGCACCAGAAAAAGCCATGCCGGGAGAGAGGAGCAAAAGCCCCTCTCACGCGTGCGGGAGAGGGTTGGGGAGTGGGGGCTTAAAAACGCGGCAAATCCACAAACTTCAACTGTCCGCCAGTGACCCGCATTTTGCCAAATTCAGCGCAGCGCTGCAGGGTCGGGATCGCCTTGTCGGGGTTGAGTAAAAAGGCCGGATCGAAAGCGCGCTTGACGGCGATGAAGGCGGCGATTTCAAGCACGGAAAACTGCACGCACATCGAACCGATTTTCTCGATGCCGACGCCATGTTCGCCGGTAATGGTGCCGCCGACTTCGACGCACAGCGCCAGGATTTCTGCCCCGAACCGTTCGGCGCGGTCGAACTCGCCTTCCAAATTGGCGTCGAACAAGATCAGCGGATGCAGGTTGCCGTCGCCGGCATGAAACACGTTGGCGCAGCGCAGGCCGTATTTGATTTCCATCTGCGAAATGCCGAGCAATACCTGAGCCAGATTCTTGCGCGGAATGGTGCCGTCCATGCAATAGTAATCGGGCGAAATACGGCCGGCCGCTGGAAAGGCGTTCTTGCGACCGGACCAGAACCGCATCCGTTCAGCCTCGTTTTGCGACACCGTGATAGCAGTCGCGCCGCACTCTTTGAGCACCGCGCTCATGCGCGCAATGTCTTCTTCCACCTCTTCGAAGGTGCCGTCCGACTCGCACAGCAAAATCGCTTCGGAATCGATGTCGTAGCCGGCCTTGACGAACGGCTCCACCATGCGGGTCGACGTCTTGTCCATCATTTCCAGCCCGGCCGGGATCACGCCGGCGGCAATCACGCTGGCGACCGCGTCGCCGCAGCGCACCACATCGTCGAATGACGCCATGATGAGGCGGGCGGTTTGCGGCTTCGGGATCAGTTTTACCGTGACCTCGGTGACGATTCCCAGCATCCCTTCGGAGCCGATGAAGACCGCCAGCAAATCCAGCCCCGATGCATCCAGCGCGCCGTTGCCAAGTTCGATGATCTCGCCGTCGATGGTGACCGCCCGCACTCGCATCACGTTGTGTACGGTCAGGCCGTATTTAAGGCAATGCACGCCGCCGGAGTTTTCAGCCACGTTGCCGCCGATGGTGCAAGCGATTTGCGATGACGGATCAGGCGCGTAATACAAGCCGTGCTGCGCGGCAGCGTCGGAAATCGCCAGATTGCGCACGCCCGGCTGCACCACTGCGGTACGCGACACCGGATCGAGCGCAACGATGCGATTCAGTTTGACCAGCGACAGCACCACGCCATCGGCAATCGGCATCGCGCCGCCGGACAGCCCGGTACCGGCGCCGCGCGGCACGATCGGCACTGCCAGAGCGCGACAGGTTTGCATGATCGCCACCACTTGCGCCTCATTTTGCGGCAGCAGCACCACCATCGGCAGGCGGCGATACGCAGCCAGCCCGTCGCATTCGTAGGGCCGGGTATCTTCCTCGTTAAAAAGTATGCAATCGGCCGGCAGCAGCGCGCGCAAGGCAGCTACCACTTCGCGTTGCCGCTGCGGCGTAAAAGTCGGTTCTGTTGGCGCATTCATGGGCAATTCCTAAGACGGTAAAACGGGTAAAACAGGCAAATGGGTAGACACCTTATCATTGCTTTTTCAGTCGCTAATAGCAGTAATACACAAACCATTTTTTACTTTTGATAATGCTATGCGTAAAAGCACTGCAGCACAGATTGTGCCTAAAAACTGTTTTCATGGGGCGTGAAATATTTTCACTTCAAATCGTAGATGCCTTGTTCAAAATTAAGCCTTTTATTCACGCTCAAACAGCAGCGCCGTAGGTGCGAATTTATTCGCACGAATACACCTGGAATAAATAGTTAAGCATGCGAATAAATTCGCACCGACAAGGAATGGCATCTCAATGGGGCGCAATTACCAGAATGGGTTTAATAAAAAACACGGAGTATTTATAATAAATGCAATAAATATATGCGGAAAGTGCAAGGTTTATTGGCATACAAGACCCAGTACAATCACTTTATATGCTTGAAATTCGCGGTCAGCCAGGCAATGAAAGTCGCCACTTCGGGGCGCTCCAGGACTTGTTGCTCATAGACCAGATAATAAGCATATGGCGGGGTATTCAGGCAGACATCGAAAATCTGCACTACCTCGCCGGCGGCGATCGCCTCTTGGGCGAAATGCTTGCGCGTGAGCGCCACGCCATTACCGTGCCGGACAGCTTCCAGCAACAATCCCAGATCATCGACCCGAAAGCCGGTAGTCGGCTCCGGCCAATCCAGGCCGGCCGCTTCGAACCAGGGTTGCCACGGTTCCAGCGGCGAACGCAGCAGGGTTGCGCGCTGGAGATCGGCAGGGTCGGCGAGGCCGCCGATCTGCTCCAGATAGCGCGGACTGGCAATCGCGAAGACCGGCTCCTCAAACAGCTTTTCAGCCACCTCGCCTTGATACTCGCCGGTGCCGAAGCGCACCTCCAGATCGGTTTCCGACAAGCTCAGGTCATACAGCGGCACGGACAGAAACGCTTCCAGTATGATTTCGGGATGTTCGCGCACGAAGTCGGCCAGGCGCGGAATCAAAAAACAGCGGGTAAATGTCGGTGGTACCGTGATCTTGACTCTGGGCTGGGAGATATTCTTTTTGTGCGGCAGCGGAAAATCGGTCAGAGTGCGCAGCGCCACCCGCACCACATCCAGATACCGGCGGCCGAATCCAGACAGACTGATGGCCCGGCCATCGCGATTGAACAAGCGTTCGCCGGTGTAATCTTCCAGCAGCCGGATACGGTGCGAGAGCGCCGATGGCGTGATGCACAATTCTGTAGCGGCAACAGCAAAAGAAGCATGGCGCGCCGCAGATTCAAATGCCGACAACGCATGCACCGGGGGAAGTCGAATTAGTGCGCGGGTTGCCATGTAATGATTTTTCCAGGGTTCATGATGTTGTGCGGGTCTAGTGCATGCTTGATGAGGCGCATGGTATCGACGGCTGCCGCGCCATGCTCTTGCACCAGAAAGTTCATCTTGTGCAGGCCGACCCCATGCTCACCGGTACAGGTGCCGTCCATCTCGATGGCACGCGTGACCATGCGCCCATTGACGCTTTCGGCCCGTGCCATAGCGGCGGCATCGGCCGGATCGACTAATAACAACACATGGAAGTTACCGTCGCCGACGTGGCCGATGATGGAATACGGTATGCCGCTGGTTTCACAGTCGTCTTGGGTGGCGAGAATACACTCGGCCAGGCGCGAAATCGGCACGCAGCAATCGGTAGTGATGGCGCGCCAGCCGGGGCGCATTTGCAGCAAGGCGAAATACGCATTGTGACGCGCAGTCCAGAGCCGGGTACGGTCTTCCGGCCGAGTTGCCCACTCAAATCCGCTGGCGCCATGCTCAGTGGCGATGTCTTGCACCCGCTGCGCCTGCTCTTGCACGCCGTGCTCGCTGCCGTGGAACTCGAACAGCAGCAACGGCTTGACCGGTAACTCCAGTTTGTCATGGGCGTTGATGGCTTTGACGCTGTTTTCATCCAGGAATTCGACCCGCGCCACCGGCACGCCCATCTGGATGGTTTCGATCACGGTGTTGACTGCATCGGCCACACTGGGGAAGGAACAGACCGCCGCCGAAATCGATTCGGGCAGCGGATACAAGCGCACCGTCACTTCGGTGATGATGCCCAGCGTGCCTTCGCTGCCGACAAACAGGCGCGTCAAGTCATAACCGGCCGCAGATTTTTTGGCGCGGGTGCCGGTTTTGATGATGCGTGCGTCTGCGGTGACGACCGTCAGTTTCAGCGTGTTCTCGCGCATGGTGCCGTAACGCACCGCATTGGTGCCGGAGGCGCGAGTGGCCGCCATTCCGCCCAACGAAGCATCTGCACCCGGATCAATCGGGAAAAATAGTCCGAAATCCTTGAGCGCCAGATTCAATTGCTTGCGGGTCACGCCGGCCTGCACGGTGGCAGTCAAATCCTCCGCATGCACCGCAATTACCGTGTCCATCTGCGACAGGTCAATTGTCAGCCCGCCCTGCACTGCCAGAATGTGTCCTTCCAACGAGGTGCCGGTGCCGTAGGCAATTACCGGCACTTGATGCTGGCCGCACAAATGCACGGCGGCAGCAACTTCTTCGGTGCTGCGGGCAAAAACCACCGCGTCCGGCAGCATCGGATCATACGAGGATTCGTCCCGACCATGATGCGCGCGCACCGCCTGCGCCACTGAAAAGCGTGCGCCGAAGCGTTCCGCCAGCGCCGATGAAAAGGCTAACGGCAAGGCTGCCTGCAACACTTTTTCAGTGGCCGGCAACGGGTTCCTATAGTTCATTTTGGTCTCCAAATAAGTGTCTGATTTTACTCCGCAGCACCACACCGCGCATATTTGCAACGCCGGGCCTGACACCCGAGGGCGTGAATTGACGTATTCTTGAACTCTTTTTTCACTAATCAGAATCGACATCATGGGCAATCGGCTTTCCAAGATAGCAACCCGCACCGGCGACGGCGGCACCACAGGGCTCGGTGACGGCAGCCGCACCGACAAAGACAACCTGCGGATTGCCGCAATGGGCGATGTAGATGAACTCAACTCGCAACTCGGCGTGTTGTTGTGCGAACCGCTGCCCGACGCATTGCGCGAGGAATTGCTATCGATCCAGCACGACCTGTTCGACCTGGGCGGCGAACTCTGCATCCCCGGCTATACCATGATCACGCCGGAGCAAGTCACCCGGCTCGATCATCTGCTGGAGAAATACAACGCCGATCTGGCGCCGCTGCGCGACTTCATCCTGCCCGGCGGCTCTCGCGCCGCAGCGCTGGCGCATGTCTGCCGCACCATCTGCCGCCGCGCCGAACGCACCATCGTCAGCCTGGGCAAAACCGAGAAAATCAACGACGCGCCGCGCCAGTACACCAACCGTTTGTCCGATCTGCTGTTCGTACTGTCGCGCGTGCTGAACCGCTTTGCCGGCGGCAGCGATGTGATCTGGGAAAAGGAGCGGGATCGTACTATCTGAGCAGTAGTAGTGCAGGCCTCCGTGCCTGCATACAGGCACGGAGGCCTGCACTACTGCCATGTATATTTCATGCAACATTGTTTATATGCGGCAACCTATGTGTTTTTAGGCATACTCCACTTACCGTGCAAAATGCAACAAAAAACTGTCATCAGCTAGCCACGTAAAAACATACCAGGTAGGGTGGGCGAAATCCACCTAACACGATGGAAACCAGTACAGCGCGGGTTTCACCCGCCCTACCTGCCTGCATCGGTTGCAGGCAACTTCTGGGTGCTACGTGCTGAAAGTTTCCAACCCTTCGTCGAAAATACAAAATCCATGCTTCCCCGACCGTTTAACTTGGTACATGGCGATATCGGCCTGCGACAACAATTGCGAGGCAGAAACGGGTGCGCCGGAATACAGCGCAATGCCAATCGAGACGCCGAGCGCCAATCTCTTGCCTTCGATATCAAAAGGCAGGGCAATCGCCGCCAGCAATTGCTGCGCAACGTTAATCGCCGTGCCGCGTGCCTCGTCGAGATCAGTTAACAGGACGACAAACTCGTCGCCGCCAAGACGCGTCACAGTATCGATTTTCCGGCGTCCTTCCGATAAGCGCGCAGCAACCTGGCACAGAACAGCGTCGCCGGTCGCATGTCCAAATTGATCGTTGATCGGCTTAAAATTATCGAGATCGCAAAACAACAGCGCAAAATACGAACCGCCGCGCTCGGCACGCGCCAACGCCTGTTGTAGGTGATCGTCCAGCATGGCGCGGTTATATAAACCGGTGAGCGCATCGTGATGCGCCATAAATTCCAGCCGCGCCTCGCTCGCCTTGAGCGAAATTTCTTTTTCGCGCAGCCGCAGCACCAGGCAATTAAATCCAGCCATCAGAACGCCTACCTCGTCCTGACGCCTGACTGGCAGCGGTTCCAGTGCGCGTTTGCCATCCGCCATTTCGTGCATTGAGTGTGCCGCATCCCTGAGCGGGCGCAATATGCAGGGCAACAGCAACATCAATACCGTAATCATCGCGGCCAGAAGCGCTAGAGTGCTTTTCCAGAAGAAACCACGCATCGCCGCAATCGGCTGGAACACCTCCGCGGTAGGCATGCGTGCGACGACATACCATCCGGTGCTGGGTACCGTTACCATGGCCGCCAGTTCCTTCACACCTTCGACATTGGTGGTAATGCCGGTACCGCGGTAACCTGCCATGGCCCGATCGTGCAACAGATTCACGCCGGGAGCCGGTGTCGGTCTTAACACCATGGCCGGGTCAGTGGCACCGACGAACAGTTTATCGGCCGGCGAAATCAAGAGGAATCCGCCGCTGACGCCGAGCTGCGTTGTTTGCAGGCGATCGAGAAAGCCGGCTGTATTGAGCATGACCACACCGGCCAGCACAGCCACCGCATGCCCGGAGGCGTCGCGTACCGGTGCCGCCATGATCAAGATCGGGTCGCCATTGGCGCGCCCGCGCTGCGGCTTACCCATCACCGGCGCATCGGCGCGCAGCGCGGCCTTAAACCAATCGGAATCGGTATACACCAGCGTATCGCGCCCGGCCACCACCGGGTATTGCGCCAGCAAGCCTTTACCATCCGGCGGCAACACCATCAAGCCGCTATCAAACAAGGGATTTATGCGCTGCCGTTCCTGAACCCAAATCGCCAGCTTCTCGGGCTGCTGCAGTATTACGGGCGGCAACGCGGCGCTCAGTTCGCTAATCAACGCGCGGCGCGTCTGGATACTATGATCGATGTCGCGCGCGACATAAGACGCAATCGACAATTGCTGAGTCGCCACCAGGTCACGCAAGCGTTCCTGCGCAAAAGGCAGCGCAACCAGCAAGCGCGCCAAGACGCCCCCCACAATAAGCAATACGCCGAGTGCGATGATGCGGAATTTCATGCTTTGGAATATTGACATGCGGCAATGATACCGAAAATCAGCGCACGAATATTTTAGGAATAACAGGGCCGGAGTCAAATTAACGTAACAACCGCCAGTCAGCAGCCAGTCCAGCTAAACCCGAGGCGGATGCAGTGCTATTGCAGCCTGGATTATTCATATACACGACACTGTATATTTAATAAAGCACTGTTTTAATGCAGCAATAGATATGTTTTTATACATACTCAATCTAAAATTTATAATGCACTGTAACAGGAAAACGACCGCGAGGTCTAGCAAACCTGCCGTCGTTTTGCTAAATCGAATCGCGCCAGGTTTGTTCGAAATCAAGATAGCGTAATAAATACACAATATATTTTAGAAACATGGAGTTGAAAGCGTCCGGTTTAATGCGGTCGGCGATATTAGTTACTGATGTACCGCACGGTGTATGCAAAACATGAAAAGCTTTGTCCACGAAAGACACGAAAAGCACCAAAGAGTGCATAGCACCATCCTTTCGACAGCGCTAGAAAAGGTTTTTTGTGTCTTTCGTGTTTTTCGTGGACTGAATTTTTGGTGCGTAACATTAGTTAATTATTAATCCCGCAGCAGACAATTGGCGCAGACATGCAAGCGGGCTAGTTCAGCATAGGGCGGGTGCAACCCGCGGCGAACCGTATTGCGCGCGGGTTGCACCCGCTCTACTTGCCTAATATTCCGTAAGTCCTACATCACATTCTAGCGAGGTATATCTCATGGTTAAACGTAAAAATCCAGCGTCATCGATTACCGGTGCCGGTTCCATTTTGAGCACAGTCTCAGGCCCTTCCGACACCAAACCGCCTGACAGCCTGGGCAGCACAGAAGCAGCGTCCAGCCACCTGTTGGAAAAAGTTTCGGCTGGACAAGAACTGTCGGCGCAGATGCCCTACAACCCGACCAAGTCCGGCGAGTACGGCGAAGCGGCGCGCACGCCACAGCCAGGAGCAAACGTCGCGCCGACCAAGGATTCGGCCACCGCCTCCACCGCCACTGAAATTAACCCGTCGCCGAAAGTGGGCGCAGGGCAGCCGTTGACCGGCAGCAATCCCGCGGTCGCGCCGCTAGACCGGGTGCGGGTCGATGCCGGCGGCCAAATGCTGACGACCAACCAGGGCGTGAAAGTCGCCGATAATCAGAATTCGCTGAAAATCGGCTTGCGCGGGCCGACAGCGCTGGAAGACTTCATTCTGCGCGAGAAGATCACCCATTTCGACCACGAACGGATTCCCGAACGCGTGGTGCATGCGCGTGGCTCGGCCGCGCATGGCTATTTCGAATCCTATAAAGACCTCAGCGACCTGACCCGCGCCGCGCCGTTCTCGCAGGCCGGCAAACGCACCCCGGTGTTCGTGCGTTTTTCCACCGTGGCCGGCGAGCGCGGCTCGGCCGATACCGTGCGCGACGTGCGCGGTTTCGCGGTCAAGTTCTATACCGACGAAGGCAACTGGGATCTGGTGGGCAATAACATGCCGATCTTTTTCATCCAGGACGCGATGAAATTTCCTGACCTGGTGCACGCAGTCAAACCCGAACCCCATAACGCGATACCGCAGGCGTCCAGCGCTCACGATACGTTTTGGGACTTCATGTCGCTGATGCCGGAGACGGCCCACATGATGCTGTGGATCATGTCGGACCGCGCGATCCCGCGCAGCTTACGCATGATGCAAGGCTTCGGCGTGCATACGTTCCGCTTGGTGAACGCGCAGGGCGCATCGGTGTTTTGCAAATTCCATTGGAATCCTATCGCCGGCACCCATTCGCTGGCATGGGATGAAGCGGTGAAAATCGCCGGTGCCGATGGCGACTTCCACCGACGCGATTTGTGGGAGGCAATCGAAGCCGGCGCTTACCCTGAATGGGAACTGGGGCTGCAGATTTTTTCCGAGGCAGAAGCCGAACAGTTCGGTTTCGACGTGCTGGACCCGACCAAGATCGTGCCGGAAGAATTGGTGGCGGTGATGCCAGTCGGAAAGATGACGCTCAACCGCAACCCGGATAATTTCTTCGCCGAGACCGAGCAAGTCGCGTTCTGTACCGCGCATGTGGTGCCCGGCATCGACTTCACCAACGACCCGCTGTTGCAGGGCCGCATCCATTCGTATATCGACACCCAGATCAGTCGTCTTGGCGGCCCGAATTTCCATGAAATTCCGATCAACGCACCGCTAGCGCCGGTGTTCAACAATCAGCGCGACGGCATGCATCGGCAAGCCATCCATCGCGGACGCGCCAACTACGAACCGAACTCGCTCGGCGGCGGTTGCCCGTTTCAAGCCGGCATGCAAGGCTACACCAGCTTCCCGGAACAAATTACCGCGGACAAGGTACGCGGCAAAGCGGAACTGTTCGCCGACCATTATTCGCAAGCGCGACTGTTCTGGAATAGCCAGAGCCCAGTCGAGCAGGCGCACATTATTTCGGCTTTCCGTTTTGAGTTAACGCGGGTACAAACGCCAGCGGTGCGCCAGCGTGTGGTATCGCTGCTAGTGAACGTAAATCAGGTGCTTGCCGCCAGCGTGGCGCAAGGGTTGGGGATCGAGGTGCCCGCCGCAATGCCGCTGGCGTCCAACCTGCCGATTCCTGAATATGCCCCCTCGCCGACACTGTCGCTGCTGTTCCGGCCGGGTCAACTAGGGATTCGCACGCGGCGCGTTGCGGTGCTGGTTGCGGCAGGCGTGGATGGCGCAATGGTGCAATCCATCTATGCCGCACTGCTTGCCGACGGCGCGGTGCCGCGTTTAGTGGGCAACCAGCTTGGCAAGCTCGCAACCAGCGACGGCAATAGCCTCGACGTAGAAATTTCGCTCGAAACCGGGCCGTCCGTGCTGTACGACGCGGTGGTGGTGCCGGACGGCGCTGCAGCGACCAAAGCCTGGACGCTGGACGCCCACGCGCTGGATTTCGTGCGGGATCAATATCGGCATGGCAAACCGATGCTGGCGATCGGCACCGGCTCGGCGCTGTTGGAAAAAGCAGGAATTCCGGTCGCCTTGCCGGACGGCAGCGCCGACCCTGCACTAATCGACACCAACAGCACAGGGTTGGCACAAGCGCTGGTTGCATTCAAATCTGCATTGGCCAAGCATCGCGCTTTCGAGCGCGAGACTAATCCGCTGCGGGTCTGATGGAGCGTCAATGTTGAGCGGCGCTATGCTCAGCGCCAACCTGCCAATCTCGTATCTAAAACACTTGAGTGGAGTATGGCAAATAACAAGCCATTCTCCGCATATAAAATATGAGAAATGATAAAATACTCCGTAGGTTGGCATTAGGCGCTGCGCACGGAATTGTTTGAACCCTCTCTCACGCTCGCTGGAGAGAGGCGGCTTGAACGACCTGAATAATACCGAAAATCCATTACGCAATCACGCGCAACGCAATCCGTTTAAAACCGGGTTTTAAACTCTTTTATCGCACTCGATCAGCGCATACGCCTGATGGTTGTGGATCGATTCGAAGTTCTCGGCTTCCAGCGTGTAGGCCAGCACCGATGGTTCCCGATTAAGCATGCCGGCCACGTCGCGCACCAGGTCCTCGACAAACTTCGGATTGTCGTAAGCGCGTTCGGTGACGTATTTTTCATCCGGGCGCTTGAGCAAGCCGTACAGTTCGCAGGAAGCTTGCGCCTCGACCTTGGCGATCAGGTCGTCAATCGGCAAATCGCCTTCCACCAATGCGGAAATAGTGATGTGCGAGCGCTGGTTGTGGGCGCCATAGGCCGAGATTTTCTTCGAGCATGGGCATAGGCTCGTGACCGGCACCATTACTTTCAGGGATACTTCGGCGACGCCGTTCTTGATCTCGCCGCTGAAACCGACTTCGTAATCCATCAAGCTTTGCACCCCGGAAACCGGCGCGGTCTTGTTGACGAAATAGGGAAAAGTGAGTTCGACGTGGCCGGCATCGGCTTCCAGCAAGGTCATCATGCGTTGCATCAGATCACGGAACATCGCCACATCGAGGCCGCCGCGCTGCGCAGCATCCAGCCCTTCAATCAAGGCGATGAAGCGCGACATGTGCGTGCCTTTTTGGTGCTCCGACAAATGCACATACATGTTCCAGCTGCCGACCGTAGCCTGAACCCCTACCGAGGTTTTGACCGCCACCGGATAACGCACGCCTTTGACGCCGACGCGCTGGATTGCAATGTGCCGGGTATCGGGCGTGCTCTGGACATCGGGAATGCTAGTCATAGGATCGTCACGGGTATTCATCAAAAACCTTTATGTTGGCGTGCAAGCGCGCAGCTTGCACGCTTCCACTTAGATATTATTTAATTGCAATCGGCTGCGGTATCGACTGTGGTATACGTTGCTGCGCCGGCTTCAAAATATGTTCAAAACGCTGCTGTATCGATGCCTTGATGCCATCGGCGTCGAGACCGCACAGCGCCAGCAGTTGCGCGCTATCGCCGTGGTCGATGAAACGATCCGGCAAACCCAGCATCAGCAGCGGCTTGATAACGCCGGCAGCCGCCAGCGCTTCAGCCACCGCAGAACCTGCGCCGCCCATGATGGCGCCCTCCTCAACCGTCACCAGTGCATCGTGGCCGGCAGCCAATTGCAGCACCAGTTCGTCATCGAGCGGCTTGACGAAACGCATATTGGCGACAGTTGCATCCAACGCCTGCGCTGCTATCAGGCTGGGTGCCACCATGCTGCCGAACGCGAGTATGGCAATGCTTTTTCCAGAGCGCTTAATCTCACCTTTGCCGATTGGTATGGTGCCCAATTCCGACAACACTGCCACACCGATACCGGCACCGCGCGGATAGCGCACTGCTGCCGGGCCATTATATTGGAAAGCGGTGGTGAGCATCTGACGGCACTCATTTTCGCTTGACGCGGCCATTACGACCATGTTCGGGATGCAGCGCAGATAGACCAAATCGTAATTGCCGGCGTGGGTGGCGCCATCGGCACCGACTAAGCCAGCCCGATCGAGCGCAAAAGTCACGTCCAGGTTTTGCAGTGCAACATCGTGAATCAGCTGATCGTAGCCGCGCTGCAGGAAAGTCGAATAAATCGCCAGCACCGGCTTCATGCCCTCGCACGCCATGCCGGCAGCGAAGGTTACTGCATGTTGTTCGGCGATGCCGACATCGTAATAGCGCTTCGGAAACAATTGCTCGAAACGCACCATGCCGGAGCCTTCGCGCATGGCCGGCGTGATGCCAACCAGGCGCGGCTCGACTGCGGCCATGTCGCACAGCCAGTCGCCGAAGACCTGGGTATAAGTCAGCTTGCCGGCAACCGCCGGTTTAATCCCTTCAGCCGGGTTGAACTTGCCGGGGCCGTGATACAGCACCGGATCGGTTTCGGCCAGCTTGTAGCCCTGGCCTTTTTTGGTAACCACATGCAGGAACTGCGGCCCTTTCAATTTTTTCAAGTTTTGCAAAGTCGGGATCAGCGCGTCCAGATCGTGGCCGTCAATCGGGCCGATGTAATTGAAGCCGAATTCCTCGAACATGGTGGCCGGCATGATCATGCCTTTGGCGTGTTCCTCGAAACGCTTGGCCAGTTCCAGCATCGGCCCCGGCAGCACGGTCTTGCCGACTTGCCGGGCCGCCGCATAAAACTTGCCCGACATCAAGCGCGCCAGATAGCGGTTCAAAGCGCCAACCGGCGGCGAAATCGACATGTCGTTATCGTTCAAGACTACCAGCAGGTTGATGTCGTCGTAGATGCCGGCGTTGTTCATCGCCTCGAACACCATGCCGGCGGTCATTGCGCCGTCGCCAATGACTGCAATCGCATGCCGGTCTTCGCACTTGGTGCGGGCCGCCAGCGCCATTCCGAGCGCAGCCGAAATCGAGGTCGACGAGTGGGCGGTGCCGAAAGTGTCGTATACGCTCTCATCGCGGCGCGGGAAGCCGGAAATGCCGTTCAGTTGACGCAGCGAGTGCATCCGCTCGCGCCGTCCGGTCAGAATCTTGTGCGCGTAGGTTTGGTGGCCGACATCCCAGACGATGCGGTCTTCCGGCGTATTGAAAGCGTAATGCAGCGCAATCGTCAGTTCGACCGTGCCGAGATTGGACGATAAATGGCCGCCGGTTTTGGATACCGAGTCGATGATGAAATGGCGCAACTCATCGGCCAGCAGCTTGAGTTGCGTGCGCGTTAATTGCCGCAAATCTGCGGGGCTGTCTATCTGTTTGAGTAGGTTCATACTAGGTTTTCCGTTGCACGATCAAGTCCGCCAATTCACGTAACCGATGTGCCTTATCTCCGAAAGGCAGGATCGCTGCATGCGCATCCTGCCGCAATTGTTCCGCCAGCACCAAAGATGCATTCAGCCCCAGGATCGAGACATAGGTCGGTTTGTTGTCGGCCGCATCCTTGCCGGCGGTTTTGCCCAAGGTGGCCGAATCAGCGGTGGCGTCAAGAATGTCGTCAACCACCTGGAATGCCAACCCGATGGCGGCGGCAAAGCGATCCAGCGCCTGCTCTTCCGCCACTGTCAGCAGCTTACCCGACAGCGCGCCCAACAACACCGCTGCGCGCAGCAAGGCGCCGGTTTTCAAGCGATGCATCTGTTCCAATTGTTGGCGCGACAAGTTTAGACCGACGCTGGCCAGATCGATGGCTTGACCGCCACACATGCCGATTGAGCCGGATGCCTGCGCCAGCAGCCGCACCATCGCCAGCTTGCAACTGGCGTCGCCGGCGCCTTCAGCCAGCACCAGAAATGCTTGCGCCTGCAACGCGTCGCCTGCCAGCAAGGCGGTAGCCTGGCCGAATTTGACATGCACAGTGGGCTTGCCGCGCCGTAGCGCATCGTCGTCCATGCACGGCATGTCGTCATGCACCAGCGAATAGGCGTGGATCATTTCGACTGCAGCAGCGGCGCGCTGCATTTGCTGTTGCCCGGCTGCGAATAATTCGCCGGCCGCAAATGCCAATAGCGGCCGAACTCGCTTGCCGCCATCCAGCACAGCGTAGCGCATGGCCTGGTGCAACACTGCGGGCGCACTGGCGTCAGCCGGCAAAAAGGACGACAGCGCCTGCTCCATCGCTGCCTGCACTGCGGCCACCCAGACGCTGAAAGGTTGCACAAGAGGCTGCACAACCGCCTCGCTAGCGTCTGCCATCTAGGCATCCCTCACAGTATCGATATCGATATCGGTATCGGCAGCAAATGGTTTCAGCATGTCGCCTTGCAGCACCTTGACCTGGTTATCCACCTTGTCGAGTTGCGCCGCGCAATACTTGATCAGCTCCGAGCCGCGCTGATAGGCCGCCACGGAAGCTTCCAGCGGCAAGTTGCCGGCCTCCATTTGCGCCACCAATTGCGCGAGTTCGGCCATCGCGTCTTCAAATGAAGCGGACAAATTGGCGGAAGGCTGTTTTTTGGACATAAGTGATCGAATTAAGCTGTGAATGAATACATAACCCGCTATTTTAGAGCAAACTGCCCGCGTTCAACGCGCACCGAAGCGCGATCAAGCCGGCAAACCTGCTATTTTTTAAGTGGGATGATGGTCGTGCGCGGCACTGCCACTGCGGTCACCGCATTCTTCGGGCTGCCCGTAATCAGTTTGTCGGAATAGGTCAGATACACCAGCGTATTGCGTGCGGCATCGACCATGCGCACCACGTGCAAGGTTTTGAAAACCAGCGAGCGGCGCTCGGAAAACGCATCCTCCTGCCGCGGCAGCGTTTCCTTGAAGCGAATCGGGCCGACTTGGCGACAGGCAATCGACACATCCGACACTTCTTCGGCCACCCCCACCAGTCCAGCCACGCCGCCGCGTTCGGGCTTGGAAACGTAGCAAGCCACGCCTTCCACCTTAGGATCGTCGAAGGCTTCCACCACCAATTTGTGCGAGCCCATCAGTTTGAATTCGGTATTGACGCTGCCGATCTGCTGCGCCAGCGCAGTGCCGGACAATAGAACCGAAGATATGAACAACAATAAAGTTTTATGCATGATGGTCGCGCTTTCAGTGTGAGATGAAGATAGTAGTATCAGCTTTGGTTGGGCTAACGCCTTATCAGCCCAACACCGCAGCCCAACATTATCAATACTATGCGCAGAATGTTGGGCCGCAAACTCGGTTTTGTAGGTCGGGTTAGCGGCTTTATCGCGTAACCCGACATTCTCAACCGCACATGTCAGGTTACGCTAACGCCGACCCGGACTACTGGTTGTGACGCGTCCGGCCCTGGAAGTGCGTAAAAGGTACGCCATACCCGTTACAAGTACTTGCGCAACAGCGGCTCCAGCCTTTCGCGGGTTGCCACCGGCATTGCTGCCGGCGGTGTCACCAGCGCTTGCGCCAGCGCCTGATGCGCTGCCGACGGCGGCGGATGTGCGCCGAGCCGCCGGATGCAGGCACGCAGCACCGCTTGCGCGTTCTGCGCATTGTGCATCAGGTTGCCGATCGCCATTTCAGCCGTGACGGCCGCATGACCCGGATGCCAGCAATCGAAATCAGTCACCAGCGCCAGCGTCGCGTAAGCGATTTCGGCTTCCCGCGCCAGCCGCGCTTCCGGCATATTGGTCATACCGATCACCGCCGCGCCCCAGGAACGATACAACTGCGACTCCGCATACGTCGAAAACGCCGGCCCCTCTATGCAGAGATAAGCGCCGCCGCGATGTAGCGTGGCGTGCGGCAGTTGGCAATCGAAAAAAGCTTGCGCTACCAGATCGGACAATGCCGCGCACACCGGCTGCGCGAAACTAACGTGAGCCACTGCGCCCTGGCCGAAAAACGTGCCGGCACGCTGCCTGGTCATGTCGATGAACTGATCCGGCAACACCATGTCGCGTGGCGTCAAATGCTCCTGCAGCGAGCCGACCGCCGACACCGACAGCAGATAATCGACGCCAAGCTGCTTCATGGCCCACAGATTGGCGCGAAACGGAATTTCGGACGGCAGCAGCGCATGGTTGCGCCCATGCCGCGCCAGAAACGCCACCGGCACACCATCCAGCAGGCCAGTCATGATGGCGTCGGAAGGCGCGCCGAACGGGGTTTCAAGACTGACTTCCTGCGCCTGTTGCAAGCCGTCCATGCGGTACAAGCCGCTACCGCCGATGATGCCGAAACGAATTTTTTTCATAGAGCGCCCAGAGTGTTTTCCTGTTATTTAAAGAAATTTATGGAGTATGCTTAAAAAACATGACTTTACCGCATTAATTTAATGACTTTCAAAAAATACACAATAGCGTATATGGATTGCGCAAAGACTTGCCACAAGCCGTAGCCGGGGTTCCGCAAGACAGGGCTCAAGCTGATCCGAGCGCTCAACGACAACCAGCTCCGCGCAGCCGCGGCGCACTGTCAGGAGCGTCTGCTAATCTGGCGCTGATACACACCTCACAACTTTCAGGGCAAAGGCATCATGAATCGTAGCGCAAAAAGCGGTCTCGTATATTCCACCGATGTCGGACGTACATGTCCCGATTGTCGGCTTGCGCTCGCCGAGTGTGACTGCAAGGCCAGGGCCAAGGCCGCAGCGGCAGGCGATAGCGCAGTGCGCGTTTCGCGCCAGACCAAGGGTCGGGGCGGCAAGAGCGTAACTCTCGTCAAAGGGCTCGCACTCGATTCTATTGCGCTGGCCGCACTGGGCAAACAATTACGCACGGCCTGCGGTTCGGGCGGGACGGTCAAGGATGGCGTGATCGAAGTGCAGGGCGAGCATTGCGAACGGGTCATGGAGATGCTCAAAAGACACGGCCATAGCGCGAAGCGAGTGGGCGGCTAGGCATTTAAAATACAAATACAGACGCCGGCGACCGGCCAAAACCGGGCTGCCGGACTTGTCGGCTGGCAATACATAGCGCCGCACGGGTTGCAGCACGTATCCTTGAATGCGCACAGTACCGTTGGCCATTTTGGCAAGTGAAAGACAGAAAAATGACGATCACAGAACTACCTTTTCAGCTACCCTTTCGGGCAACAACGGAGCAGGCGTGCAACTGGCTTGCACAGCAAACCGGCGCCCCTTGGGCATTGGCGCGCATGATAGAGAGCGGCTTGACTCCCTACGTCTGGCTGGACTACGACCCCAACTATCCTGCGCTGTTCGGCGACGCCAACGGCGGTTACCCGGCGCCGATTTTTTTCGAAGGCGACACCCAACGCCTTGCAGCTGGAAGCGAGGATGTGCTCATCACGATCACGAAAGACGCCTATAAGATAGTGACGCAACTCAAACCCCCGGGCTTTCGAAGGGCTTTGCATGCGTTACGTTTTCTAAAGAAGGATCTGGAGCGCCTGGCAAGCAAACTCCAGCGCGAGGCCGAGCCCGAACCGGTCAAAATTACGGCGGCAATGGAATCGCGGACCGGCATCAACAAGGGGCAGGTGCTGATGGCATTTGCCAATCTGGTAAAAATCGATCTGGAACAGGCCCTTGAGAGTGGCGGCGGCATATTCGGCGATGATGGCGCAAGGATCAAAGGCAGCGCCAGAAGGGCGAAAAACAAAGCGGAGTGGAATCCGGTCACGCTGGCGCTGGGATTAAATGATCTGTACCGGGTACCGCTATCCCATCTAAAAAGAGCGTTCAATGCGCATGATTTCTTGTACGCATGGGCGGCGGAGTGGAACCATACTCTGGCGCTACTGGGCAAATAAAGCGCCTGCCGGAGCAACCGGCAGGCGGTCTTCTGCAAAGAAGGATTAGGCTAGCATGGTTGCTTACTCATTAAGCCTTTATCAACTAATCGGATTCGTGCCGTAACGGATTATTCAAGACCGACGAGCCAATCTCCCGGCGCGCAAAATCTATCATTTGGAACGCGATAGTTGAAGGATGCGGAAGACGAGGGAGTTCATCCATCTCGAACCACCCTATATCTTCAATTTCACTTTCTTGCGCTACAAGTTCTCCGGCTGCGTAATCGACAATAAACCCGATCATCAAAGAATGGGGGTAAGGCCATGCTTGGCTCCCAAACCAGCGAATATTTTGGATTTCAATTCCTGATTCCTCCCGTATTTCGCGACGCAGGCAATTCTCGGCGGATTCACCAGCCTCCAGAAAACCTGCCAGCGTGCTGTAGACACCTGGAGGAAAATGAGGGGATCGAGCCAACAACATTTCAGTCCCTTTCAGCACCAAGCCGATGCAGACAGGCGAAATCCTGGGATATGCTTTAAATCCACAAGACGGGCATTCACGAGCAGGTTCATCCAGTCTAGTTTTCAAAGTCTGCCCACATACGCCACAGAACCGATTTTGGTGGAACCAGGCAGCAAGTTGCCGAGAGCGAGATAGGGCGTCCAGCTGTCCTTGGGTCCAACGCCCCCAAAGCTGCCGGTAGTCTCCTTTAACTATGCCAGATGGAATTGCAGTATCCGCTGGCCAGACTCGCATTTCGCACACAAGACCATTCAGTGTCCCAAACACAATAGCCTCACTGCTTGCCCCTAATTCTCGTAGTGCCGTAACGGGCAGGAGTTCTGCGTCTAGTCCAACCAGAAAAGTCTCTCCCGCAAAAGGAAACACGAGAGATGTATTCACGATTTGTGGCGCCCCATAGCTCGGTACGAAGTCTGACATATATAGACTCACCTCTGATCAAATTAACAGTTAAAGGTAATACAGTCTCGATAGATTACCAACAGTAGAAAGCGAATATTTTCCGGGCTTCATCAGTATCGTTCTGGCGTTTGCTAGAAGCAGGTCTACCCAAGAGAGGTTGTTAAAATGGTTTCACAAAAAGTGATTTTGGGTGGCACAGCCAGCAATGCTTCAAATTGCTTTAGTTCTTTTTGAACAAGTTCAGACTGAAGGTGAGCATCCCACGCTGAACGATCCTTGTAGAGTTCGTATAGAACAAAGGAGTTTGCACTATCCAGGGGACGATGTACCGCATAAAAGACGGTTTCTGCTTCTTTTTCGGCCACATTTACCAGTGATCGCAAGATGTTTTCGAGCTCTCCAGAAAATCCAGGGTTCGCCTCTAATTCAACAAGCAACACAAACATAAAGTACTCCTTCAAAGAGGGGGGTAGGATTACGCAGCATGCCGGGCGCTCAACAAGTTGTATTGTAAAAATGCGTCTTGACGCAAGCATTTTGAAGATACTGATGCGGTGTATTCCCTACGCGATTTTGGAAATCATGGATGAAATGGGCCTGATCATAATAACCGTTGGCGAGTGCAACCCGCATTGGATTTTCCGAGGAATCCAACATCAATTTTCGGATGGTGTGTTGGAATCTGCTCAGACATTTGACTTCGTTAGGAGACTGACCAGAAAAAGCCATGAATCGACGCTCAAGCTGCCGGCGACTGAGATGCAATTTTTCAGCAAGGATTTGAATAGAAATGGATGAGCACTGCCTATAGAGGATTGGCATGGCTTTCTCAATTACCGGGTCCAATGACTCATTTTTCAAATGATTCATTAAGAAAGACTGGATAAGAAATATCCGTTCGTTCATGTCACTTGCGTAAGATAGATGCCGAAGAAGTTCACTCCCCGACCCTCCCCAAACCTCTTCAATAGAAAGGATTCGATCCAACATCTCTTTTCCGGGGATTTTTGTAAAGCGGTGAATCATGCCGATCTTGAAACGAACCGCAATGAAGCCAATGTTTGTAGACGACGATAGTTGAATAGTTTTGTGACGAACGCAAAACAAGTGGCCGGGCCCAGAACTTGTTTGATGGTTCCCGTCAACCGTATATCGAAATGGCTCCCCGTAATGGAAATACAGTTCTGCACCAGTCCCTGGAAGCAAGGTGGGAAGTTGAACAATTTCGCCCGCCGTCCCTTCCCATCCCCAGAGCCGATCTATGAAAGGACACATTGCAGGACTGGGATGCAGTTTGAAAGTTTTCATTGGGCGCGGCAAAAGCCGCTTCTAACCGTGGTTATACAGACGAAATCATCGTGCAACATTTGACAATAATGACAGCCATTATGCGCATGCGGTAGCGTGATTTCCAATGGCACTTTTTTCGCAGGGTCGCATAGCAACTCAAGTATGCCGGGCAGCAGGAAACCGTAGCTACAGTCCGTTTCTGACCGAATCCGTTAGTCCAAACCACCAAGGTGAATGACGGCTTACACTGCAACGCTGTCGGCCGTGCATGAATTTAGAATGGTCGGGAACGTCTGAAATCGACCTCCGATTCGCCAACTTGAATGTCTTAAAATGGCCGAAACTGGTCTGCTACATACTGCAAATGAATCACCCGACGGCGACACAACACTCAATTATCAATAGCGTCCAGGCAGAAAATGGCATAGGCCTTGGCAGGTGTCTTCTCGGTCGGCTTCTCAACTTGGAGCTCGACACAGTCTTCCGCCGCCAAACTACGCCAATTTGGAATTCCGGCATTTGCGAACAGAGTGTTGGCCTTAGACGCCAAACTCATGTCCAGCGCCAGTCGGGCATTGCGCGCTCCCGTCTTCGCAAAGTTAACTCCTCGCAGCTCCAAACCGAACACGGTCAACCAGGGTTCCCACAGACCTTTTTCGACGCCGAGTACGATGCGATCGAGCATGTCCGCTAACGGCAAGCCTTTTTTAATTACGCCGCGCAAAACTTTCAACGACGGCGCAAAGCGCGCGTCGCTGCTCTGTTTGCCTGCACCGCGTTCCGAGATAGCTTTCAACTCTTTTGAGAATGCCGCATCACGCTCCGTGTAATCGCGCATCCGCGCGTAAAACTCGGTATTTTGGAATGGATTTTCAGCTCGTCCAGCAGGCGCATCGATTATTTTTTTCGCGGGAAACTGTTTCTTGTTCGTCATGGGTTCAGAGCTTGGGTGCAAGGGGCGCAGTTTAGCACTGCCTGCGCTCATCGATTCCGATATTTATAGCGCACTACCGGTCGCAATTCGTCTCTGGCCGACTCGCTCATCGGTATCGCCTCACACGCTTTTCCGTCGCGTCAGCCAGATCTGACCGTCCATTTTTTGGCCGACTGTACGCATTCGGCATCATTCCAAAAAACGGCCATCCAGAAACTCAGGCCCCGAGGTGGCAGATTCACAAATCTTTGGCGCAAAACAATAGCTGAAGGCAAAACATGGCGCGAAGTGGCGCCGCAACTGGCGCAAGCTCCATTGGGCTGTCGACGCCGACCGCTGCAATGACTCCTATAATGGCGCGCCCACATCCGAAACAATCGCGCAACATGGTGACCGTATCGAGGTAGTCATTACTCCGTGCAAAACTGCCTTGCCGGTCAATAACTGCCATACTGCATGCCAATTTACGGAAAAAGACACGGCTTATGTTGAAGTTCACATGTTGCGATGCGGTTCGGCAGTTTTTCTCGTCAGACCATGCGCAGGTTTTGCGCGGTATCACCCGAGGCTACGAGCGCGAATGCTTGCGCGTGGACGCCAACGGCCATCTAGCCCGGACCCCGCACCCCTTGACGCTGGGCTCGAAACTCACCCACCCCTGGATTACCACCGATTACGCCGAGGCGCTGCTGGAGTTCATCACCCCTCCATCACAAGACCCGGCGTTTCCGCTGGATTTCCTGCGCGACATTCACCGCTTCGCGGCCCGGCAAATGCGGGAAGAAGTCATGTGGGCTGGATCGATCCCTTGCGTCGTAGGTGACGACAAAGATATCGCCATTGCCAACTACGGCACCTCCAACTCCGCCAAGATGAAGGCTGCCTACCGCGAAGGACTGGGCCTGCGCTATGGGCGCCACATGCAAACAATTGCCGGAGCCCACTACAACTGGTCGCTGCCTGACGAATTCTGGGTGATTTTAAAAAGCGGCTGCGCCGTAACAGGCAGCATGCAGGACTTTGTCAGTGAGCGTTATTTCGGATTGATTCGCAATTTTCTGCGCTTTGGCTGGTTGATTCCCTACCTGTTCGGCGCCTCGCCCGCGATCTGTCAATCATTCTTGCAAGGCCGCAGTTCAGACCTCCAGGAGCTCGTGCCAGGCACCCTGTTCCGCCCCTACGCGACCAGTCTGCGCATGAGCGATCTGGGCTATCAGAACCGGGCGCAGGATCAACTGCACGTCAGTTTCAATTCATTGGCTGAGTACACCCAGGCACTGGAGACTGCAATTCGCACCCCTGACCCGTTCTACGAAGAGTTGGGCGTGCGCGAAGGCGACCACTGGAAACAACTCAACGCGAACCTGCTGCAAATTGAGAACGAATTTTATGCCAGCATTCGGCCCAAGCGCATTGGCAAGGCGGGCGAGCGCCCGGCGCTGGCCTTGACGAAATACGGTGTCGAATACGTGGAGGTACGCCTGTTTGACCTGAACCCGTTCGTGGACATCGGTATTCTCCCCGAACAAAGTACCTTTGCCGACATCCTGTTGCTGATGTGCCTTTTTCGTCAGAGTCCGCCCATTACAACCCGCGAGCAGGGTGAGAACGATGAAAACAAGACCCGTATCGTCAACCGCGGCCGACAGCCCGACCTGAATTTGCTAGTGCACAACCGCGAACAACCGTTCCGACCCATTGCACACGCCCTGTTTGACGACATGCAGCCTTTTGCCCAGATGCTGGATGTGGCCTACGGTGGCACTAACTACGCCACAACGCTGGCCAGCCTGCGCACCCGAATCGATCACCCGGAGACCACGCCGTCGGCCCAGGTGCTGGCTGCTGCGAGGGAGCACAAAGGCTTCTTCAAATACGCCATGCAGCAGTCCCTGCAACACCACGAGAGCTTGCTGGCCCAGCCTCTGGACACGGCTACATTGGCAAAGTTCGAGGAGAGCGTTCAAGCCTCCTTGGCCGAGCAGCAGCGATTGGAATCGCTGCCGCAGGAGCGGTTTGAGGACTATGTGACGAGTTACTACGCATGAGACTCGCGCTCTTGAAAAATACCCTGGCGCGTGGATAGAATTCAAGATCCAAATTTCAATCGGAAGTTGCCATTGACCGTGACGAATGCATCGGGCCGGTGAGGGTCGTGAGTACGCGTGCGCCGAATCGGCCAACTGCCGTTCAGGATGGGTTCGCGACCAGCGGCAGGTAAGCGCCGCATAGCTGACCAAGTCGGTGCGCACCGCTGCAATCGTAATGATTGTATTGACGATGCATGGTGCGCATAACGCACCCACCCGCTTTCCCATCGTTAAGCGCCGAACGCCGGCAGCGTCACATCGATTCGCACCCCGCCCAGTGCACCCTTGGGCACGATTGCAAGACTGCCGCCATACAGTAACGCGATTTCTTCCACGATTGCCAAACCCAGGCCGAAGCCAACTTGCGCTTCATCCAGGCGTTCGCCGCGCTGCCGTGCCAGCGTGCTGGCGACTTCGTCCGGCATGCCGGGGCCGTCATCCTGAATTCTGATGCTGATCCGGGCTTTAGGATCGATATCGGAATCGGCTTGCGGACAAAGACCGATTTCGACCAGACACAGCGAGTGCGCCCATTTGATTGCGTTTTCCATCAAATTGCCAAGTAGTTCGATCAAGTCCTGGCGATCGATTGCTACCTGCGCTATCGGATCGCCTTTAACCACAATCTCGATCTGCGGCGCAATCCGGCGCAGGGCGGCCGCAACTTCACGCGCAATCGTCAGCGGCGTGGCGCCGGTCTGCGCGCTTTGCGCGGCGCTACGGGCTGAGATGCGAGCGCGCGCCAAGTGGTAAGCCACCGTGCGATTCAGTAGCGCGATCTGCTGCTGCGCCAGCGCCAGATCCGGCGTACTGCTGGCGAGCGCATTGGTCACTACCGTGAGCGGCGTCTTCAGTGCGTGCGCCAGATTGCCGACGTAGCAACGGGCGCGCTCGACGGCTTGATGGTTCTCTGCCACCAGCGCATTGATCTCAGAAAACAGCGGCGCAATTTCATCCGGCGCATTCTCCGCCAGCCGTGCGTTCTGTCCGCGCCGTATCGCGTGCAGAACATTTTTGGCCTGACGCAAAGGCTGCAATCCGGCGATCACGATCACGCATACGCCAGCCACCAGCAGCGCGCCGAGCGCGGTCAGTCCATACAACAGGCTGCGCCGCAGGCTGGCGATTTCGCGCTCGGTATTTTCCTGCGCCACCGCCACTTGCACCCACACCGTTTGCTTGAAATCCGGCAGCGTGATGGCACGGGACAGCAGCCGCACATCTTCATTGCGCGGGCCTTTGATGGTGCTCCACTGCGAGCCGCTATTGTTCGCGTTGTTGTTATTGCTGGACTGGGGCGACGGCAGAATTTCGTCCCACAAGGATTTGGAACGCAGCAAATTGCCTTCTGCAGTGATTTGCCAATAAACACCGGACAGCGGCTGGTCGAACTCGGGCGTGGGCAAGCTGTGCGGCAACTGGATCAAGCCGCGCGCATCGAACTCGATATTCGCAGTGACCGCGTCATGCAGGGCGGATATTCTGGCGTCGGCGGCGTTCTGCAACTGGAGCGTAGTGGCCTGGTTCACGTATACACCGACCACCGTCAAGCCCAGCACCACCCAGAGCGCGGACAGAATGGCAAGGCGCAGTGTGATGGATTTCATGGCAATACCGGCGCGCTAAACGACACTAGGCGACATTAGGGATGGGCAGCACCAGCCGGTAACCCTGGCCGCGCAGGGTTTCGATCTTGTCGTCTCCAAGCTTTTTACGTAAGCGTGCCACCAGCACTTCCAGGGTATTGCTGTCGCGGTCGAAATCCTGGTCGTACAGATGCTCGGTCAGTTCGGTTTTCGAGACCGGACGGCCGGCATGATGCGCCAGATAAGCGAGCAAGCCATATTCCATCGCGGTCAGACGCACCGGCGAACCGGCCAGGCTGACGCTTTGCGTGACGGTATCCAACTGCATATCGCCGACCACAATCGTCGCGCTAGCGCGGCCTTGGGTGCGTCGCACCAGCGCATTGATGCGCGCCAGCAGCTCGGCCATCACAAACGGTTTCACCAGATAATCGTCGGCACCGGCATTCAAGCCATCGACCTTGTCGGTCCAGGCGTCGCGCGCGGTCAAGATCAAAACCGGCATTGTGTGTCCATCCTGGCGCCACTGGCGCAGCACGGACAAGCCATCAAGTTGCGGCAAGCCCAGATCCAAAATTACGGCGTCATAAGGTTCCGACTCACCCAGAAATTTACCTTCGCGCCCATCCTGCGCCAGATCGACCACATAGCCGTGTTCCAGCAGAACGGCCTGAATTTGCCGGGCGATTTCAATATTGTCTTCCACTATCAGCACCCGCATCAGCGCTTCTCCTGTACCTGGCCCTTGGAGCCGATGATGCGGCCCGTTTGCGCATTGATTTTTAGTTTGTAGACGCGGCCGTTTGCGGGCAGCAATTTGAGTTCGTAGATCCAGATTCCATCATAGCGCTCCAGCTCGGTCTTGACCACTCGACCCATATAACGCTGCTCAACCTGGTCCAGAATTTCGACCAAAGGTTTAATCTGCCCGGCTGCCATGGCGGCGCGGGCACGATCGTGTTGGTCGTCATCGTCGGCATGCAGGCCGCCGGAGGCGAACGCGAGCAAAACACTCAATAAGAGCAAACGCAATATTTTCATATACCCAAGCATGGCAACGCCAACATGAACTGCAACTGAACGAAGCGATAAGCGCCGGTTCAGCAACAGGTGATTAGCATTCAGTCATGGCTTGCACACCTCGTCGCCGGCCGCCATTTAATTTGGAGAACAAAGTGCAAAAAACCCTGTTACTGATGGCGATGATGCTCGGCACGCCTGCTTGGGCAGCCACCCCTCAAGAGATGATGCAGCCGTATGAAGCAGCTCCTGGCAAGCCCTCGGCGCAGCGCGGCCAGCAATTTTTCACCACCAAACACGGGCGCGAATGGAGTTGCGCCAGTTGCCATAGCGATGTCCCGAATAAAACCACCCAGCACATTGTGACCGGCAAAAGTATCCTGCCGATGGCGCCGGCGGTGAACGAAAAACGCTTCACCGACGCCGCCAAATCTGAAAAATGGTTCAAGCGCAATTGCAAAGACGTGCTGGCCAGGGAATGCACCTCGCAGGAAAAAGTTGACATCATCGCCTGGCTGCTCACCATCAAATAGGCCATTTAATAAACAACTAGCAAGGACACTATCATGCATAAAATCACCCGTCTGATCATCACCGGCAGTTGTGCCGCGCTGCTATCCGCCCACGCGCTGGCCGAAAGCGTCGGCATGCCCAACACCATGCCAAAATCGTATACGGCCGAATGCGCCAGTTGCCATATCCCGTATGCGCCGGGCTTGCTGCCGTCGAAATCATGGCTGGGCATCATGCACTCGCTGGACAAACATTACGGGACAGATGCCAGCATCGATGCGCAGTCGGTGACCGAGATTTCCGCCTGGCTGGACAAGTATTCGTCCGGCTCGCGCAAATTTTCCGAGGTGTCGCCCGACTACCGCATCAGCAGCAGTGCCTGGTTTGCCCGCAAACATCGCGAAGTCCGCAAGGACGTTTGGCTGCGCACCGCGATCAAGAGCCGCGCCAACTGCTCAGCTTGCCATAAACAGGCGGCCCAAGGCGATTTTGATGAAGACAACGTCAGGGTTCCAAAATGAAAACGCAACCATCCAACCTGGCACTGAATCAGGATTCTGAAATAAAAACGCAAAAACCTGCTTTAGTTTGGGACTTGCCGACCCGTGTCTTCCATTGGTCGCTCGCGCTATCCTTTCTAGGCGCATGGCTGACCTCGGAAAGTGAGTACTGGCAGCTCTGGCATCTCAGCTTCGGCTATTCGATGGCGTTGCTGATTGCGTTTCGCCTGATCTGGGGCGTGGTAGGCACGCGCTACGCCCGCTTTAGCCAGTTTGTCGGCGGGCCGACCGCAGTGCTTGCGTATTTTCGTTCCTGGCTACAGTTCCGTCCGGCGCATTATGTTGGGCACAATCCAGCCGGTGCACTGGCGATTCTGGCGATTATGGCTCTGACCCTGCTGTTGGTCGCCAGCGGTTACGCCAGTTATGCGGAAATTGGCGGTGACTGGCTTTCTGATGTCCATTCAACATTGGCAAATCTGTTAATGGCGATCGTCGTAATCCATATCGTGGCCGTAGTACTGACTTCGCTGGCACACAAGGAAAATCTGGCGCGCGCCATGCTGACCGGTAAAAAAATCGTTGCCGCAGGTGAAGAAATTCGCGCAGGCAAACCTATCTTGGCGCTGGTTTTGCTGGGTTTACTGGCGGGATTGTGGTGGTTTATGTTTGCATGATGCTGGATACGGGGCTGTTTCAGCGTATGTGTTAATGCGCCTTTTCCCCTTGAAACGGGACTGGACAAAATTGACGCAATATCAATTTTATAAATGGCTTGGCAAGGCGGGGACAGCCCGCAGTAACGTAACGCGAAACAAACCCGCAACGCGGGTTTCACCCACCCTACCTGGCTGTCTACGTGCCCAACTTCGCAAATGCAGTGCCAACCATACTCTCGTAGAAGCGGGTTTGGAACCCGCCTCTACTGGCTAATATCGTCTATCTCGCCACACGGCCAGACCTGCGCGTCACGTCCTTAAGCGCACGTTTAAATGTTTTCAGATCACGCGTAGAAAACAGTTGATTGCGGCCTAGCGCGCTACTTGGATTGACCTTGCCATCATGTACATACCGCCGGAATGTGGACATGGAAATTTCCAGATATTCGGCAGCTTCCTGAGCGGTAAATTCATCACTAACCAGGTGACCAAACACTTGCTCGTGGTTCAAATTTTGATCACGAAATCCATCGATGGCCAACAGCGTAAAAAAGCGGACGCGCTCATTCACAGGCATCGTTTTTAAATCTTGGAAAAGTTCTTCGGCTGTCATCGTACTCATCTTGCTATCCTTCCGACTTCACATACCGCTTGAGGTCATCGTAAAAATTCTCATGCGCACCCAAATGGTAAAAATCGATCATCAGTAATTCAACCTTTACATCCTGGTGGCGTTGTTCATCTGTTGGCGGCCGATAAGCCAACAGATACTCTTGCCGATTGAATGCAAACTTATAGACCCTAATTCCCGCCAGATCGCCACTTTTTGCATCTCCTATGTCTGGATTGGCGCATATGTCCTCGACCGCATCTTCAATCGCGAGCTGCAACGGTTTATGCGCTTTTTTGACATACTGGCTAAAGGGTCGTTTGTAATTAGGCTGCATGACTCAATATTAGTTCAAATATGAATTGAAATCAATTCAATATAATGAGTTTTCCGACAACCGGTGATGCGTGCTGCGATGCCGGCTTCCTGACAACAAACCCGCACCATTTGTAAAATTTCTCAACCAGCCCAGCTCGGCTACACTATCGTCTTTGCGATGTGCGCAGCAGATTCTTGCCAAAATCTCGCTTGATTCTCGCCTCACACTCTTTTCCCGACCTTAATTTATGCAATCACTCTGGATGCTGTGCGCCACTTATTGCAATGCTCGCAATGCAGCATTGATTGCGGTCGCCGAAACCATTACGAACGACCCGAAAACCAGCAACGAAACTATCAACTCCAGGAGCGCTTAATGTCATTTACTACCGCATTCACCACCCTGATCAGCGCCGCCGAACTGGCGCAACACTTGCCCGACAACGGCTGGGTCATACTGGATTGCAGCCACGACCTCGCCAATCCCGAGGCCGGGCGCAACGCCTATGCCGCCGGCCATCTGCCGCAGGCGCAGTTCGCGCACCTCGACAGCGATCTGGCCGGCCGCAAGACCGGCCATGATGGACACGATGGTCCATTCCGCGGCCGCCACCCTTTGCCCGAGCGCGACGTATTCGTGGAAACGCTACGCCACTGGGGCATTGATAATGACACGCAAGTAGTCGCCAACGACGCCAGCGGCGGCATGTTCGCGGCGCGGCTATGGTGGATGCTGCGCTGGGTCGGGCACGACGCGGTCGCAGTGCTCGACGGCGGCCTGCCGGCTTGGCAACAGGCCGGCAAACTGCTGACCACTGCTGCGCCAGCGCTGCGGCGCGGCACGCTCACAGCCCGCGCCGCGCTGACCGCCAGCGTAGATGTTGCCGCCGTACTGACCAATCTGACCAACCCTGCACGCACGATGCTGGATGCGCGCTCGCCGGACCGCTTTCGGGGCGAAAACGAAACCCTGGACGCGGTCGGCGGCCATATTCCCGGCGCCAAAAATCGCTTCTTCAAGGACAACCTGCAAGCCGACGGCCGCTTCAAACCGGCCGCCCTATTGCAAACCGAATTCGCCGCCCTGATCGACACCCCGCAAGCGACCATCGTCCAATGCGGCTCCGGCGTCACCGCTTGCCACAACCTGCTGGCAATGGAAGTGGCCGGGCTACCGGGCGCAGCGCTATATCCCGGCTCCTGGAGCGAATGGTGCGCCGACCCGGCGCGCCCGGTGGCGACTGGCGGATAAACATACTGTTATTGGTATTTTTATATACCGCCTGTTTTATATGCGGAGAATGGCATATTTTTTTATATACTCCATATATTTAACTGACGTTACGCACAAAAAATTCGATCCACGAAAGACACGAAAAAACTGAATGACGCCATTTTTTGCAGTTGTTTGCCAGTAGTGCAGGCCTCCGTGCCTGCAACCGATGCAGGCACGGAGGCCTGCACTACTTAGACATTGCTTGCTGTTTTC
>JABBOY010000019.1 GCA_012927585.1 Glaciimonas sp. | reverse complement strand
CTACACTTTGCTACAGATATTATCGGTGTCCGTCTTCGAGAAAACCCAGCTACAGCAGGCCTTTGCGGGCAACAGCATCAACTCAAATCAGAACATTTTTTCTAACCAATTGAATTTATTCAGTTTTTAACCGGACACTAGTGATGTCGCTTCTGTTCTTTATGATACAGCCGAGCGAGAGCAGCGCCTGCGCCCAGTCCAGCATCTCGGAGACGCCGGCACCCCGGCGTCAGATCCAGTTTGCGCAACCGCTGCATAAACTGGCATATCTGGGCTGCCAGGCGGACATCGACGCCGGTAACCCTAGCGTGGACGATCGTCAGCTCCTTTTCGAACCGCAGGTAGTCAATCCAGTGGTACAGGCAGCGTATCGAGGCCTTCGTAACACTGCAAACGGATCAGCTCAGTGCATCCGGGACAGCACCTTGGACACTTCGGTCTTGCCGACGCCGGAATCGCCTTCGAGAAGAATCGGCTTGCTTAGGCAAACCGCCAGGAATGTCGCGGCGGCGAGCTGATGGTCGGCGATATATCCGCTCTGAGCGAAGCGCGACTCGACCTCGACAATACTTGCGAACGTGGCGCTCATGGCGATCTGTCGCGACCGAACAAATTCAGGATCGGCGCGGCCAGATTGCGTAAGAATCTTGCGAGCGCTGCAAGCAATCCTGGCGATCCGATCGGCGTCCCCGCCGGCTCGTCGGCGTTCGTCGCCTGTTCCGTTTCAACGCGCTCACGAAATGCGGTGATGAACTGTTCGCTCATATGCTCGGCCATTTTCTGCATGATTCCACCCGCGAACTTGCCTAGCCGGCCGACAATGGTCACGTTCGATGCGTAGGTCACTTCAGTGTTGCCATTGTCGATTGCCTTCAACGTCAGCAAGTTCTCTGCGGTCACCCGACTGGAACTACCACCCTCTTCCCCCTTGACGGAGAACACCGCGAATTCCGGAGGTCTCTCTTCGACCGTCTCAATGGTGAAGTTGAACGTGGTCTTGATCGGGCCGATCTTAACGCTGATGACCGCCTGATAGGTACCGGGACCGGTAATCTCGACGTGCTGGCAGCCCGGCATGCACGGACCAACCTGATCCGGGGAGGTAATGAACGCCCAAACGCGATCGACAGAGGCCGCAACGGCAAAAGTTTTCTCTATATGCATTGATCCTGCTTCCTCACAACTGGCGGGGCGCTTCGGATGTTGCTCCACAGCACTCTCGCGGGCTGCGCCCCGGTGCCCGCGATGACTCTCCGACCAACCTACAGCCGAACGCGCGGTCAAGAGCAGCGACCCTCGACTGGAAACGGGACGCAGTGATGCCACTGACGCATAATCTATTACGACACCCCGTTTGTCGCTATCGCGCGAGCGCAGACATTGTCCGGGCGACGCAGTATCTCCATGAACAAGCGGCCGGAGCATTGGACGCGACGGGAAATTGCACCGATCGCCATGTATCATGCGGCGATACGATCCGCTGAATCATCGCCGTATGGCCTGCGATCGGCGCTCCTTATCAGCCGCACGATACAGGTACTTCCACTGACTACGCACATACACCTCGTCCATCCGCCAACTTCTTCCCACAGGCCTCTTGTGCATACAGGCATTCGCGGTGGCGCCCGGCTGGACGTCGAACAGTCTGACATATACACCGGCTTGCGCATCGATCTGCACGATGCCGCTGCCCAACGCCGGCATCCACCGAGCCCAGCACCAGTGGATCTGATTTGGAGGATGACTGCATGAGACTGCTTACTGCGGCACGATTGCGGTAACTTCGATCTCGACGCGCGCCCGGTCCTCGATCAGCGCGACCACCTGCACCGTGCTCATCGTCGGAAAATGACGTCCGATCACTTCTCGATATACAACGCCGATTTCCTGGTAAGCGTCGGTATATTCCCTCTTGTCGACCACGTACCAGGTCATGCGCACGATGTGTTCCGGTCCGGCGTTGGCCTGCGCCAGCACCTCGACGATATTTTTCAGCGTTTGCCTGACCTGCCCGGCAAAGTCGTCGGTATGGAACCGGCACTGCGCATCCCAGCCGACCATGCCGCTGACACTGACCGTGCGCCCTGCCGCCGCGATACCGTTGGAGTAACCTTTTGGACGCGGCCAAGCGGGAGGTTGTAGGATGTCCATCGTAATGTCTTTCTTGGTTGTATTGGCTTGCAGCCTGGTTCGGGATACCCGATGTGTTGTTCGGTGGCGCAAAATTCTGCAATGCGGACGCGCATCGATCGGTTTCGGTATTGGCGTCGCGCACACTTTCTTTAAATCCATCAATACCAGAACCAGCCTGGCACGAACCCGGTCGTTGCCCCCAGCCCCAATCAGCCGAATCGATGTTTTGATCGACGAGTTGCCGAGCTTGCGCACGATAAGGTCAGCCATCTGACCCAGCATACTGGCAGCGACGAAATCAGTCTGGATGTTCACAGTCGACAGATCAAGTTCGCGCCCTTGACCAGTTCCCGGAAACTGATGCCCAGACCGTTTTGCGCACCAGTCCTTGACCAGATTGTTGAACATCTCGAAGTAGCGTGGATAAATACGATGCCGGCCGGGTCGCAATCGCCAAAGCGCACTGTCTTGCGGTAAAAGCGTCACCGGTAAGAGTCTGGATAACGTTATGCATTCGACACCTAGTCCACTGAAATTTCACGCAGCAGTTCACGTGCAATGATCAGCTGCTGCACCTCAGTTGCGCCCTCATATATCCGCAGCGAGCGGATTTCGCGATAGAGCCGTTCCACCGGCTGTTCACTGACTACCCCGAGACCGCCGAACATCTGCACTGCGGCATCGATCACCTGTTGCGCGGTTTCGGTCGCTGTCAGTTTGGCCATCGCCGCTTCCTTGGTCACGCGTTCACCCTGGTCGCGCTGCCATGCCGCGCGGTAGGTGAGCAAAGCCGCAGCATCGATGCCGGTCGCCATCTGCGCCAGCTTGGCCTGCGTCAGCTGGAAATCGGCCAGCGTTTTTCCAAACATCTTGCGCGAAATCGCGCGCTGCAGGGCTTCCTCCAGCGCGCGCCTTGCGAATCCCAGTGCCGCCGCCGCCACCGAAGTGCGAAAAATGTCGAGCGTTGCCATCGCCACCTTGAAGCCCTGTCCCGCCTGGCCCAAACGATTGGCGACCGGAACGCGGCAATTGGTGAATTTAAGGCGGGCCAGCGGATGCGGGGCGATGACGTTGATACGCTCGGCAATCTCGAACCCCGGCAGACCGGCATCGACGACAAATGCGGAAATGCCGCGTGCACCGGGCGCATCAAAGGTGCGTGCGAATACCACGTACAGGTCGGCGATGCCACCATTGGAGATCCAGGTTTTTTCGCCGTTCAGGACGTAATGGTCGCCATCCTGTTCTGCCGCGCACTGCATCGCGGCCACATCCGATCCGGCATCCGGCTCGGACAACGCAAATGCCGAGATCGCTTCGCCGCGGCCGACCCGCGTCAGATACTGCTGCTTGTTGGCTTCACTGCCGAATAGCGTAATCGCGCCGGTACCCAAGCCCTGCATCGCAAAGGCGAAATCGGCGAGGCCAGAATGGCGTGCCAGCGTCTCGCGGATCAGGCAGATGGCGCGCGTATCGATGGTATCGCTGACCGCACCGTAGGCGGTGCCGCCGATCGCGTATTTCAGCCAGCCGCCGGCGCCGAGCTGTTTTACCAGACTGCGGCAGGCGGCATCGACATCATGGCCATGCTGTTGCGAGATATTCTGCGTTGCCCAAGCATCAAGCGCCCGCACCAGCTCCCGGTGCCTCGGTTCCAGGAAAGGCCACTTCAGATAACTCTGGTCTGCCATGATAGCTCCTCAGTCGCCTTCAAATACTGGTTTTTGCTTCGTCACGAAAGCGTGATAGGCACGGTGGAAATCGTTGCTCATCATGCAGATCGCCTGCGCCTGAGCTTCCGCCTCAACCGCTTCATCGACGCCCATATTCCATTCCTGCTGCAGCATTCTTTTCGTCATGCTGTGGGCGAAGGTTGGTCCCTGCGCCAGCGATGCGGCAAAAGCCTGCGCATCCGCCAACAAGGTTTCAGGTGCGCATAACCGGTTGTAGAAACCCCAGCGTTCCGCCTCCTCGCCGCCCAGGCTGCGCCCGGTGTACAGCAGTTCCGAAGCACGGCCCTGCCCGATCACGCGCGGCAGCAATGCGCATGCACCCATGTCGCAGCCGGCCAGGCCGACACGTGCAAACAGGAAGGCGGCCTTGCTGCGCGCGGTACCGTAGCGGATGTCGGATGCCAGCGCCAGCAATGCGCCGGCACCGGCGCAGATGCCGTCGATTGCAGCGACAACCGGCTGCGGACAAGCGCGCATCGCCTTGACCACGTCGCCAGTCATGCGGGTGAATGCGAGCAGCCCTGACATATCCAGCTTGGTTAGCGGGCCGATGATGTCATGCACATCGCCGCCGGAACAGAAATTGTCGCCCGCGCCGGTAATAACGATCGCTTTCACATCGTCGGCGTAGGCCAGCGCGCGAAACAGCTCGCGCAGTTCCGCGTAGGAATCGAAGGTCAGCGGGTTTTTGCGTAAAGGTCGATTGAGCGTCAGTGTGGCGACACCTTGCTCTACCTTGAACATGAAATTCCGGGCTTGATAATCGGCTAGCGTGTTTCGGCTGCCAGGCAGCTGGTGTGGTTCGCCTGTTAAATATCGCATGGTGATGTCCCTATTTCTGTTCTGTTTCTGACGGATCGTTGAGGTGATTTTTCATTTTCGACAGCAGCTGGATCAGCGTGCCTTTCTCCAGCGTTGACAGGCCACCCATCAGTTCCGAGACCCAGCCTTCATGCACCGATGCCATGCGGTCGAACGCACACCTGCCGGCGGGCGTCAAACTCACGCTGTATGCCCTGCGATCGCCGGCGACCGGGGTCCGCACTACCAGCTTTTCCTGCTCCAACTGATCGGTGATGCCGGTAGTATTACCACCGGTGACCATCAGCCGCTTGGATAATTCCCCCATACGCAGGCCTTGCGGGTGTCGGTCCAGTTGCGCCATCAGATCAAAGCGCGGCAGGGTGATGCCGAACTCGCTGCGCAGGCGGGTGCGGATTCCGGCCTCGATCAGGGTGGTGCAGGACAGCATGCGCAGCCATAATTTCAGCGATTGGTGATGGTCCTGCGTGAGCCGGCTTTCCAGGTCGAATACCTGCGCCGGCGGCTGACATGCGTCATCGGTTTTCCCGTCTGGATTAGCGGCTCTTTTGCGGGCCATGGTTATTCTCCTTTAAATAAATACGCAGGCTGCCTCGTTGCCTAAGCCCTTACATGACTTCGCCGCCAGCCACTGCCAGCGCCTGTCCAGTCATTGCGTCCGATCCCGGCAGGCACAGCCACAGCACTGCGCTCGCCACTTCTTCCGGCTGTACCAGCCGCTTTTGCGGGTTGCCGGCAACCAGGTCGTTTCGCGCCTGCTGTTCCATGCGCCCGGTCTTGGCTACGATGGTGGCGACCGCATTTTTGACGATATCGGTTTCGGTATAACCCGGACACACGGCGTTGACAGTGATTCCCTTGGTAGCCATTTCCAGCGCTAACGAACGGGTCAAGCCGATCACGCCATGCTTTGCCGCGCAATAGGCGGACACATACCTATAGCCGGCCAGTCCCGCAGTACTTACCACATTGACCACACGTCCCCATTGTACCGACAGCATGTCTGGCAGTGCGTCGTGCGTGCAGTGGAAAGTGCCGGTAAGATTGACCGCCAGCATTTGCTGCCAAATCGTTTCATCGGTCTTGATGAACGAGGCCGATGCCGCCTGACCGGCATTGTTGATCAGGATGGCTATGCTGCCGAAACGGGAGCGCGCCTGGTCGAACGCCTGCGTCACCGATTCGCGCTGCTCTACATCTACTCTAAAATAGTCCACTTCACCAAATGGCTGAAGCTCGGCGACCGTGTTCGCGAGTACCGACATATTGCGTCCGACCACGCTGACGCGTGCGCCATGCAGCAGCAGCTGTTTGGCAACCGCCGCACCAATGCCGCGCCCGCCGCCGGTCACCAGCGCGTGTTTCCCGGCCAAGCTAGGGGAGGATGCCTGAGTGGATTCCATGATCAGGCTTCTAATAGTTTGGCCGCAAGCTGCTGCGGCGTCAGGCTATTGTTGGCAGCCGCCATCTGGCGCTCGCGTTCGAGGTTGCGTTCCAGCTGTATCTTGGCTGCATAATACTGTTTCGGCCACTCCAGATCGGTATAGCCGATCTTAGCGACTTCGCTCAAAGTCCATGCCGGATTGGCCAGATGCGGGCGCGCCACTGCGCACAGGTCTGCGCGGCCGGAAGCGATGATGCTATTGGCGTGATCCGCTTCGAAAATGGCGCCGACGGCGATGGTCGGAATCCCTACCTCGTTGCGGATGCGGTCGGAAAACGGCGTCTGGAACATGCGACCGTAGACTGGCTTCTCTTTTTTACTAACCTGACCGGACGAACAGTCGATCATGTCGGCACCCGCATCTTTGAACAGCTGTGAGATCAGTATTGCATCATCCGGCGTAATGCCGCCCTCGACCCAGTCATGCGCGGACAGCCGCACACTGATCGGCTTGTCTTGCGGCCAGACTGTACGGATAGCGGCGAATATTTCCAGAGGATAGCGGCAGCGGTTCTCAAGCGAGCCACCATATTCATCGGTACGCTGATTGGTCAATGGTGAAATAAAGCTCGACAACAAATAACCATGCGCACAGTGCAGTTCCAGCCAGTCGAAGCCCGCCTTGGCAGCTTCCTGGGTGGAGCGAATGAAATCATTTTTGACGCGCTGCATGTCGTCCGCCGTCGCGGCGCGCGCGACCTGCGAAACCCCTTCCAGATATTGCTGTGCGGAAGCCGAGACCAGCGGCCAGTTGCCTTCCACCAACGGCAGGTCGGCGCCGTCCCACGCCCTGCGTGTGGAACCCTTGGCGCCAGCATGCCCGATCTGAATTGCAATTTTTGCATCGGTACTTTGATGGAAAAAATCGACGATGCGTTTCCACGCCACTGTATGTTCCGGCTTGTACAGCCCGGGACAAGCCGGTGTGATGCGGGCGTCTGCCGAGACGCAGGTCATCTCCGCGAACACCAGCGCGGCACCGCCCATCGCCCTGCTGCCCAGATGCACCAGGTGGTAATCACCCGCCACGCCATCAAGCGCGGAATACTGCGCCATCGGCGACACGACAATCCGGTTCTTGAGTACAGTGCCGCGCAATTTGAAAGGCGTCAGCATCGGCGGAATGCTGCGCGTTGTCTTCGGCAGCGGCAATCCAGCCTGGGCAAATGCGCGCTCGGCAATCCAGTCCTCATACCGTCCAACATAGCCGGCATCGCGCACGCGCAGATTCTCGTGCGAAAGGCGCTGGCTGCGAGTCAACATCGAGTAGGCGAACTGTTCCGCCTCCATCCCGGTGTAACGCCGCACGTTCTCGAACCATTCCATCGAATTGCGCGCGGAACTCTGGATCTTGATCACTTCGATGGCCCGTACCTCCTGGTATGCCGCCATCACTTTCTCCATACCGGCCGCGCCGTACTGTTCAAAGCAGTGCGCCAGTTCGATCGCATCTTCCAGCGCCAGCTTAGTGCCGGAACCGATTGAAAAATGCGCGGTATGCACGGCGTCGCCCATCAGCACAACCGGTACCCGCTTGTTGTCGATTTGATTCCAATGCACCCAGTTGTTGCAAACAATCTTGGGGAACTTGATCCACATCGCGGAGCCGCGCAAGTGGGCTGAATTGCTCAGCAGCGGATTTTCGTCCAAGTATTTTGCAAACAGTTTTTCACAAAAGGCGATGCTTTGTCCCTGGCTCATCTGGTCGAGACCAGCTTTCAGCCAGACTTCTTCGGGTGTTTCAACGATGAAAGTGGAGGTCTCGCCGTCGTACTGGTAGGCATGCGCCTGGAACCAGCCGTGTTCGGTTTCTTCGAAAACAAACGTGAACGCATCGAATTTTTTCTTGGTGCCGAGCCAGACAAAGCGGCAATTGCGCGTATCGATGTCGGGCTGATAAACGCTTGCATAGCGGGTACGAATGCGGCTGTTGAGACCGTCGCAGGCGATGACCAGGTCGGCGTTGTACTGCACGGCGAGCGCCTGGTCATCGGTCACGTCGGTTTCAAAGACCAGCTTGACATCCAGCTCTTCACAACGCTGCTGCAGGATATTCAATAAGCGCTTGCGGCCGATGCCGCAAAAACCGTGGCCGCCTGAAGTGACGGTATGGCCCTTGAAGTGGACATCGATATTGTCCCAGTGATTGAATGACTGCAGGATGGTGCGCGCAGTCTGCTCATCGGCATTGACCAGGTTGCCCAGGGTCTGGTCGGAAAACACTACACCCCAGCCGAATGTATCATAGGGACGATTGCGCTCGATCACAGTGATCTCGTGTGCCGGATTCTGCTTTTTCATCAACAAGCCAAAATACAGGCCCGACGGGCCGCCTCCTACGCAAACAATCTTCATTACCGCTCCTCGATATGTTTTATGTGGCGATGCATCAATCAGTTGGCGCCGGCTTATTCGTGCAATTTAAACTCACTCAAAACGCTTACACCTGATTTAAGTTGATGAAATATATTAAATACCTAAATATTTTAGATGTCAACTACTTTGGAGGCAAGCCTGGACTAAAGTGACCACATGGAAAGCCCACAAACGCGCGCAAAAAGATGTCGATGCCAAGTGGACCAAGAAGCATGGCAAGAACCATTTCGGCTACAAATTGCATGCGAGCGTAGACAAGCGCTACAAAGTGATTCGCAAGATTATCATCACGAACGCCGCTGTCGCCGATACCACCGTCTTTGAAGACCTGCTGGATGCCAATAACACCAGCCGGGACGTGTATGCCGATCGCGGTTACCCCAGCGCGCAGCGCGAAGTAGATCTGAAGCAAGCTGGTTGGCGTGTCCATATCCAGAGAAAAGGCACTGCCGCGAAAGTCATCTCGGCGACGCAAAAGAAGCGCAACCGCCGCATCGCCACACCCCGCGCCAGAGTTGAACATGTGTTTGGTGCACTGGCGCAGATGGGCGGCAAGCTGGTGCGCTGTATGGGCATTGTGCGTACCACGTTTACACTGAATCTGAAGGCTGCCAGCTATAACTTGAAGCGCATGGTGTTTTTGAAAGAGCAAAGCCGGGCTGCAAGTTAAGAAAGACGGTAAAAAGGCCGACCGATGGCCGTTTTCCATCGGAAGCGCCACCGAAATTCAACGAAAGTTTGCGCTAAATTTTCTGCTTTCGATAGAAATTGAGCCTCTGCCAAACCGGATGAGATCGTCGTCACCCCAATATACTGAAAAATGGAGTTATTCGAGGTGACCTTAAAGACAGCCGCTTAAGTGCACGGCGCTTGCACTCGGTCTCGTGGGCTTTGGCTGCCGCGCCGCGCTACTTCGCATCCCGGCACAAACCCAAGATACCGTCCGATCTCTCGGAACACGTATGCCTGCGCATCGTCTCCAACCCGCCGCAAAACGAATGGAGCCTGATTGACGCGCAAGGCAACGTGGAGACGGTTCATGTTGCCGGCAACTTTGAAGCCGATGACAGCCGCGTGCTGGCGGATGCGACCTATGCCGGCCTTGGCATTGGCATACGCCCGGAAAAAGAACTGGCAGCGGCGGTTGAAGCGGGAACGCTGGTGCGCGTTCTGCCCCGTTATCGCTTTGCAAGCATGGAGGTCTATGCGCTCATGTCAAAGGGTACATCACACCTGGCACGTGTGTCGACTTTCCTGGACTTCTTCAGCGAACTGCTCAAGAAGGAAGCTTGAGTCCATATGTTGCTGCCGGTCGCACATTGGCTATTTTCCGGAGGAGAGCAGTACAACCAGGGCGGGCAAAGGCGGTTTTCACTGCCGCGTGAAGGCCGTTGGATGAAGGGGCGCAGTCACGAGAAACTAGGGCGACTGCAAGTGTGCAGCAAGATCAGGAAAAAACGTGGTAACAGACATGCTCACCAATAGAAAAATCTATTGGTAGCGAAAATTTATTTTTAAAATGTTAAGCGTCTTCTGTATTTATTTTGAATTTATTACACTAAACTCTGAACTTGGCGGGATTGGGTGACGAGGGGGAGCTGGAAATAAAAAATGCTATGGAAATAATCATGTAAAAACTTTATTTCATAGTGTATTTTGGTGTGGCAGGAGGGAATTGAACCCACGACCTACGGCTTAGAAGGCCGTTGCTCTATCCAACTGAGCTACTGCCACAGATTTACAACGAAAACGAGTGCAATCTGAAAACGACCTACATTTCAGTAGAGCGTAACTTGGTCGGAAGATAAACTAGACGTTTTTTCAAAACCGAATAGAAAGCACACTTACACCAACGGATTAAGTTGGCATGTCCATTGAATTCACAGACACATCACAATCTCAAGCAACTTAAACAATATTTGATACCCGAGCTGGATTTGGCCTTGAAACCCGTGTGAATACTGTGTTTTTCTAAACTCGACTCAAATAGCACCGGCAAAAATATCAACAAAAAATAAAAATAATTTTATTGTTGTTTTGCTGCAAAAAAGGCAACGCTGAATGAAATCGAATATTTCGCTGTTTTCACCTTTTTTGAAAGCGTCGCATTTTACCACGGACGGTGAGAATGCCTCCAATCAACCTTATTCAATTAGGTATGAGACTGAATGCTAAGAGCGACCTGATTTGGTCTACAATCTGGCCACTTTGTGACCCAATTTTAAAAGGAAAATCATGTCAGCAATCATGACCGCATCAGGACTGCAATACGAAGAAATCACCGTCGGCACTGGCGAAGAAGCCCAGGCTGGCGTCCATGTCAGCGTTCATTACACCGGTTGGCTGCAAAATACCGACGGCAGTGCGGGCAGTAAATTCGATTCTAGCAAGGATCGCAACGAACCGTTCCAGTTCCCGCTCGGTGCCGGTCATGTTATCAAGGGCTGGGATGAAGGTGTACAGGGCATGAAAATCGGCGGTGTACGTAAATTGATCATTCCGGCCGCATTGGGCTATGGCGCCCACGGTGCCGGTGGCGCGATTCCTCCCCATGCCACGCTGATTTTTGAAGTCGAACTACTGGGCGTCTGAACCTGCCTGAATAGCCATGAAATCGTTTGCGCTGGTGGGCCTGCTGGGTGCTGCGCTGCTGTGCAGCGGTTGCGTCGCGGTGGCGGTAGCCGGTGCCGCAGTCTCGGTCGCCAGCACTGCGGTTAGCGTGGGTGTGACGGTCGGTTCTGCCGCGTTCAGCGTTGCTGGTTCTGCCATCAAAGGCGTTGCCAATGTCGGTTCCAGTGCAGTGGGAACAGTGGCCGAATAATATTCACGCGGCTGGCGATCAATAAAAAACCCGTACCGAATTTCAGTGGGAGTTTTTTATTGTCTGCATCTTGGACAAAAACGCAGCAGGCAAGCCTGTGCTTATTTTTTCAAGTCTGTAATCAGACCAAGGTATTGCTGTATGCCCTGATCCTGCGACAGTCCTTTCAGCCCCGCCCACGCATCCCATTTGGCGCGCGCGACAAAATCGGTCATGCCCGGACGTGCGCCCTGCACATCCCCTGCACTGCCCTGTTTGTACAATGCGTACAGCTTCAGCAGGGTCATGTTGTCGGGACGCTCAGGCAGATTCTTAGAGTCGGCTACTGCTTGTTCAAATAGGGATTGCAGGGGCATGGGCACTCCATTTGTGGAAAGTGATGCATCAGGCGACAAATGGCAGATGCGGACATTAAAACAATCACAGCAAAGATAGCATGGATGGAAGCGCGTAGAGGTCAGATCACGAAACAGAAAAAATCGCGCGCTAAGCATCTCCAAGCATCCGTAGCGGCTGGAACTTGCCCTGTTCGGCCTGTCGGCTTTGCCGCCAAATGCGGCATAAATGTTGCCGCCGACTGAAAATTACCCCGCTTGCAGGGGGTTTTTCTGATTCAAAACTGACCCAGGTTTTCTACTTGTCCTGCCTAATTTTTAGGCGGGAAATAAAAGGTGATCACCATGGAAATGTTAGGCAAAATTCGACGAATACATTTGCGCGAGAACCTGTCGCTGCGTGAAATAACCAAGCGCACCGGTTTGTCGCGCAACACGATGCGCAGATGGCTGAGAACGCCCGAAGAAGTGGCTCCGCCCACGTACCGAAGGAGCGAGGGGCCGGTCAAACTCGACGCGTTTCACACCGCTCTAGCCCTGGCACGCGTCTGCTTGTTGGAGTGCGCCATCGAAATCCGGCGATAGCGATCCACCTGTTGCCTTGCGGATCGCCACAAAATCCAAGAAAAGCCGAAGGCCGCTCTCTGCCTCTTCACGCTCGGATTGCAACAGAATGCGACGCGCATCGATAACGGCAAGGTAGCTGGCGATGCCGTTCCGATAGCGTGTCTCAGACAAGGTCAGCACCTTCGAACTACTGCGCGACTTCTCTACGATCTGGATGTAGCGTTGGTGTTCGGCGCTGTACGCACTTAGACTGTCGTCCACTTCATGCCAAGCTTTAAGCACTATCTGTTGATAGGCTACAGCGGCTTCCTGCTGCTGCAATTCCCGTAGCTGGACTACCGCGCGTCGACGGCCTTGATCGAATATCGGTATGTATAGGCTGGGACCGATCGACCACTGAGCGCTGCCCCAATCCCCGAACTTGCTCGCGGTAGTCGACTCCAAACCCAACCCGGCTCCCAGGGTCAGGCGCGGATAGAGGTCGGCAACAGCAATGCCAATGCTGGCGGTGGCTGCATGTAGTTCTGCTTCGGCATGCCGGATATCGGGCCGACGTCGTGCGAGTTCTGACGGTATACCCAAATGCAGGTCCGGGAGCGTCGCGAGGTTCAGTACGTTCCCCTGATCGGCAAGTTCGGTTTGCATGGCCCCGGGCCGCTTTCCGAGCAAAAGTGAAATTCTGCTACTGGCCAGCGCCTCTTCCGCCATGAGTTGCGGCAGTTGGGCACGCTGGTCGGCCAGCAGCGTTTCTTGTTGAGCGACTGCGAGATCGTCGATCAGACCGTCACGCGCTTTGGCGCGGGCGATGTCCAGCGATTCCTTGGCGGTTGCGACCTGCGCGCGTGCAATGCGTATCTGCTGCTGGGCCGCGCGTAGCTCGAAGTAGCGCCGGACGACTTCAGTCTGCAGCGTCAGCTGTACTTGGACGAGAGTGGCGGAGGCGGACTGAATCCGGCTGTCAGCCGCCTCGACCGAGCGGCGCACGCGGCCCCATAGATCCAGTTCCCATGAGGCGTCAAATCCAGCTTCGTAGACAGAGAATGGCTCGCTTAGCGCCTGAACGAGTGAATCGCGATTTGTCGGTGCGATGGCATCGATAGTGCGGAAGGAAGTGCCATTTTCACTTTGCTTCGTGCGTGTAGCCCCGGCCCGTCCATCGATACGCGGACCCTGTTCCGCAGCTACCGCATTACGCTGGGTCCGGCTTTGCGCAAAGTGAAGCGCTGCAATCTGCAAGTCCGAATTGGCGTCCTGTGCCATTTCCACTAATTTATTAAGCGTGGCATCGTCGAAAGTTTGCCACCAGGGCGCGTGCTTGGAAGTTCCTGCCTGACGCAGTTTCGGGTCAAGCAATTCTTGGGAACCGCTGTGCCATTCCACCCAGTCTCCGGGCGTTGCGACGTCAGGCTTCTGATAGTTCGGACCTAATGTGCAGCCTGCCATGCTGATCACGAGCACGGCCGACAGCAGGACTAGATGTTTAGAAATAGGAGTGAATTTTTGTTGCTTGGGCATGAGGTCTCCAGTTTCAGACAAGTCGGTTTCTGCAAAGCCAAGCGGCGCTGGGAAGCGTGACCGCAGCCATCACAGTCAGCGGCCAGATGTCATTTAGAACGTCGCGAATGCCTGCGCCTTCCAGGTAGACACGTCGAACGAAGTCGACGCCATGGCGCAACGGATTCAGTAAAGTGAGTGTCTGCATGAATTCCGGCATGTTGAGTATCGGAGTTGTTAGCCCGGACAGCAGTACCATGGGCATCAGAATGACGAACGTGTAGAACATCGCTTGCTGCATGTTCGCGGACAACGCAGATATCGACAGCCCTATGCCAACGCAGGCAACAATGAATAGCAGAAGGCCGGCGTAAAGCGTTGCGAGCGAACCAGCCATGGGTACGTTGAACCAGAAGAGCACGATCAGCAGCACGAGAGCCGATTGAGTCAAGCCGATCAATATGGGTGGGATCGTCTTGCCGATCATGATTTCGGTGGGTGTCAGCGGGGTCACCAACAATTGGTCGAAAGTGCCCTGTTCACGCTCACGCGCAATCGAAAGCGCGGTAAGCATTAGCGTTTGCAACATGCTGAGTGTCGCCACCAGCCCTGGAAGAAGATTCCAGCGCGTCTCCAGATTTGGGTTGAACCAGGCGCGTGAATCGATCATGACCGTGGCGTCGGTCCCACCGTGACGTCGACGCCAGTCGTTGTTAAACGCTTCAACGACGCTGCCCACGTATCTGGCGGCCGTTGCTGCGGTGTTTGAGTTCCGCGCATCCAGAATCACCTGGATGGGCGCAGCCTTTCCGGCAATGAGCTGATGCTCGAACTCGGGGCCGATCTGTAGTATCAGCAGTGCCTCCTGGCCATCGACTAGCCGCGCAATATCTCGCTGGCTTTCGAGGTTTGCCACGCGGCGGAATGTTCCTCCGCCTTCCAGTCTTGCGATGAAGTCGACGGAAGCTTTGCTGTGACTTTGATTCAGCAGGCCATATGGAGCCCGATCCAGGTCATAGGTTGCGGCATAGCCAAAGAGCAACGTCTCAACCAGGATAGGCAGCAGCAGCACAGTACGACTGGCTGGGTCCTTGAGAATCGCGAGCAACTCCTTCCGGCAAAGGTAGAGTAGTGAGATCAGGAATCGATGCATTACTTTTTCCTCAGTCCAGTTTCTTGCGCGTGGTGGCTCTCGCGATGCCTAAGAGAACCAAGGCATAAATGGTCAGTACGGCTGTGTTCTTGAGAATCAACGGCCAGACGTTGCCCGCCAGGAAGAGAGTTTTGAGCAGTTCGATGTAGTACGTGGCTGGCAGGAGTTGGCCGATGGCGCGGATCACGGGCGGCACGCTACGCAGGTCAAACAAGAATCCAGAGAGCATTAGGGCAGGCAGGAAGCTGACCAGCAACGCATACTGGCTGGCCAGAAACTGGCTCTTCGTTGCGGCTGAGATCACCAGCCCCAAACCAAGGGCCACGATGAGATAAAGCATCGATACGGCAATGGCCAAGACGAGCGAGCCTTGCATCGGTACCGCAAAGAGGTAGCGCGCTGCAAGCAGACACAACGTAAGGCCGACCATGCCGACAACAAAGTAGGGGATTATCTTGCCCAGCAGAATTTCGGTCGGCTGCACGGGCGTAACAAATAGCGCTTCCAACGTGCCCCTTTCCCATTCCCGGGCCATCACGAGCGCGGTGAGAAAGGCACCAACCAAAGTCATGATGAGTACGATCAGGCCCGGCACCAGGAACCAGGTGCTCGTGTTAGCGGAGTTGAACCACATGCGTTGCTCAACGGTGATGCGACCTGAGCTGGCCGCCGCTTTACCGGTCTGATCGAACTGCCGTAGCGCAGACAGTGCAAGCGCCCCTTGTACATAGCCGGTGATAATCCGGGCGCGATTGGCATCGCCGCCATGCACGATCAGTTGCGCCCGGGCTGTTCCCAAAGCAAGACGAGTGGAAAAGTCGCTTTGCAAACGCAGAATCCCGTCGACCTCTTGCGCCATCATTCTTTCTTCAGCGTCATGCATGGAAGCGAGAAGCACAAGGGAGATGTAGGGAGAAAGTTGCAAACCGGAAATGGCTTCGTGAGCTTGGGGCGAGCGGTCTTCCAAGACGATGGCCAGTCGAGCGTTCTTCACATCGAGCGAAAGTCCATACCCGAATAGCAAGATGAGGATGATGGGCAGGAGCACGCCGATCGCTAAGTTGCTCTTGTCGCGTATGAGTTGTCGGAACTCCTTGCGGGTTAACGCAACGAGCCGACCCCAGAAGCCGCTTTGACTAGGTGTAGGCTTCATTGGACCCTTGGAATGGCGCGCTGCCGATTTTTCTCGACGATGGCGATGAAGGCCTCGTCCATGTCGATCGGTATTTCCTGGGCAGCACGAGCCTGCTGGCGCACCTCAAAGGGGGTACCAAGAGCCAAGAGAGTGCCGGCGTCCTGGATCAGGATACGGTCACAATATTCGGCTTCTTCCATGAAGTGCGTAGTGACGATGACGGTGGTGCCCCCAGCAGCCAGCGCCGTGATGCGCCGCCAGAAATCCCGTCGAGCCAGGGGGTCGGCACCACTGGTTGGTTCGTCCAGGAACAGGATTTCCGGCCTGTGCAGGAGTGCCGCAGCCATGGCCAATCGCTGCTTGAACCCCCCCGGTAATTGACCGCTGGGCAGGTTTGCCCGCTCGGCAAGCTCGAATTCCTCCATAACCGTCTTTAAGCGGTCCTGCAACACCTTGCCGTGAAGACCGTAGGCACTCCCAAAGAACACCAGGTTTTCCTTCACCGAAAGGTTGCCGTACAGCGCAAATTTCTGCGATACGTAACCCACCTTGCGCCGCGCCTCCGCCCGTGCGCCCCGAAGGTCGACTCCAGCGACGCGTAGGTGCCCGCTGCTTGCCGGTAGGAGCCCGCACAGCATGCGAAAAGTCGTTGTTTTTCCGGCACCGTTGGGACCAAGCAGACCGAAGATTTCGCCGCGATACACAGAGAAGGAGGTGCTGTTTACGGCGGTAAAGTCGCCGAAGCGGCGCACCAGGTCGCGCACCTCGATGACGACATTAGCATTGGTGGCCAGCGCGTGTGACGTAGCTGAACCGGCGGCAAACGGGCGCTGGGCGCGACTCTCACGCAGGAGAGTCATGAAACCGTCTTCCAGACTGGAGGTGGTAACCTTGATTTCCGCGCCGGCCAGCAGGGCCGCTGACGGTGGCTCGCGCCGAACCAGGCGTACTTCACCGCCCTGTGGAACGGCATCGATGGTTTGTGGGTCATCCAACAGGCGCGCCTGCAAAGAGCGGGCTGTTTCGTTACTGGCTGGTGTTGCGATGTAGGCGAATCCCGCCGCGTGCGCGCAAATCTCAGCCGGCGTACCTTTTGCGAGCAACTGCCCCTCGTGCAACACAAACACTAGCGCACATCGCTCGGCCTCATCCATATACGAAGTGCTCACCAGCACGCTGAGATTTTCGGAAGAGACCAGTTGCTGGACAATCGCCCATAACTCGCGACGGGAAAGCGGGTCAACCCCGACGGTTGGCTCATCGAGCAATAGCAATTTTGGCGAGCGAACCAGTGTGCATGCAAGCCCCAGCTTTTGCTTCATCCCACCTGACAAGTTGCCGGCCTGGCGTGTCGTAAATCGGCTCAGATCGGTCATGGTCAAGAGCCGCTCATAGCGTTCGCGCCGCACGGTGTTGGGTACGCCATGCAGGTCCGCATACAGATCGAGGTTTTCCTGCACGGACAGGTCGTCATAGAGTCCGAAGCGTTGCGGCATGTAACTGATGCGGTCTTGGATGTCCTGTGCGTGCGTGGATGGGTTCAGCCCCAGCACGGTCAAGTCTCCGGCGTCGGCAGTCAGCAAGCCAGCAGCCAGGCGCAGGAACGTTGTCTTGCCGGCACCGTCCGGTCCTACCAAGGCGGCGAGCGTTCCGGTAGGGATCGTCAGCGTCACACCCGACAGCGCAGCCACACCGCGTCGATTTACCTTGTCGGAAAACCGTTTGTAGATGTTTCTCGACGAGAGGGCAGGTTCTTGCATCAGGGGCGCACCTGGTTCTTGTGTTCGCTGGTGTCGGCCGCAAAACGCACCGTGGCTGGCATGCCCAGCCGCAGGCGGTCAGCCGGGTCGTCAACATAAATACGTACTTCGTAGACCAGACTGGTGCGGATTTCTTCGGTCTGTACCGTCTTGGGAGTGAACTCGGCAACGGAAGAGATGTAGCCCACGCGGCCTGGAATGGCCTCGGCGGGATGGCTGTCTGTACTCACCTGGGCTGCCATACCAGGTTTGATCGTGCCCAAATCGACTTCAGGGACATATGCCCGCACCCACTTGGGATCGACAATGGCAAGCGCAAAGACAGTTGTTCGCGGGCTTGCCATATCCCCCGGTTCCAGTAACCGGCTACGCACCACGGCATTGATCGGCGACCGCAGCTTTGCCTCGTCTATGCGGTGCTTGAGGAGATCGGCCTGCGCCCGGGCAACGTCAAGATGCGCTTGAGCTTCGCCTATCTCTTCACGGCGGGGACCGGCCAACGCAAGGTCGAGCGCTTTCCGGGTGTTCTCCAGTTTTGCCTGAGCCATGCGTTGGAGGGCTTCTGCATTACCGACATCCTGCTGGCTGACGGCCTTCCCCTCGGTACTACTGTTGACGGTGTTCAGTCGTGAAAATTGCCGAGTGGCGTTGTCTGCCTCCGCCTGTGCGGCACTGAGGTTGGCACGCGCTTGAACGATTTCTTCCGGCCGCGAGCCGTTTCTTAGGCGCTGTAGCGCATGCCCTTTGACCGCCATTTGGGCTTCGGCCTGGGCTAGCTCCAGAGAGAGCGTGCGGGTGTCCAGTTCCCCAATAACTTCCCCTATTTGTACGTGGTCTCCCTCTTGGACATTGAGTCTCGTTATGCGGCCTGTGCCGTCGAAGGCCAGTGACACCTGACGAATGTCCACATTGCCGTACAAGACGAGTCCGTGGTCTACAACGGCAGCCGTGTTGAAGCGCCACACCAAGCCAAGAGTGAGTGCTAGGACGATTGCAGCAGCGATCTGTGTCTTCTTCATGTTTGTTTCAATCCATCGGTCCGGGTGGGTATTTCAGAGTCGGGAGACTTGGTTATTCGGTAGCGATGTTTAATTCTAATTTGAATTTGAATTTGAATCAAGTTAAACTTGTCGAAACCTGAACAACCACGTCGCTTCGCTTGGCATGCCCCGGGAACTATTGGACATGACGAACGGCGCGTACATCGAGCAGTGAGCCAAAAACGATGAACCGAATGCAATGTCAGCAGGATGCCTCGATGGGCGGGGGCCGAAGTCTCGACGGTGCTTCGCGTCGCCGAGACTGGACTCTCAACAAGGACGCACGTGAAGAAGATTAGTGAGAATCCCCGACGCTCTCCTGCGAGAGCAGCGCGGACCGATGGCGATGCAACCCGGCAGCAAATCCTGGAAGTCGCAGGTAAGGTATTTGCGGAATTCGGATATGACGCAGCAACCAGCAAGCAGGTCTGTCTCCAGGCCGGCGTCAATGTTGCAGCAGTCAACTACCACTTCAGCGGCAAGGATGGCTTGTACTCCGCCGTGCTGACAGAGGCGCACCGGAGGTTGCTGAGTCTGGAAGACCTTGCCGTGATCGCCGGCAGTCAGATGGACGCGCGCAGCAAACTCGAACGGGTGATTGATGGACTGATTGACGGCATGGACACAGACGGTTGGCACCTGCGTGTCTACCTGCGGGAAGTCATCAACCCTTCACCCTTGTTCGGCGTATTGCTGGACAATCAAGTCGTTCCGAAGCTAAGCATTCTTAGGAATCTGCTTGGTCAAGTGACCGGACTCGCACCTGACGATCCAAGCTTGGCGCACTGCTTCTTAGCAACCTTTGCGCCCTGCATAGTCTTGCTGATCGCGAACAGGAACGCATTGAGCCGAGCCATACTCAGCGTATCGGAAGACAAGCACACCCTGAAGGAGCATCTAAAAACGTTCGCCCTTGCGGGATGTGACGCCATCTCCCGGGAAAAGAGGAAGCGCTGATCGTGGCGGAACACCGGTCGTCGCGCATGCCCACCGCTGAACGTTTGTCAATCAAGATCGGGCAGTACAGAGGCATTGGAGTGACGATCGTCATACCACGTGCGGCCCACGCTGCCGTCCGAACTCCCAGAACGCACTGCTGCCCCGCACCACTGCCGTCATGGTTTGCCCGAGTCGCTGCTCGATCACCGGCTTCCAGGGAACCAGACTGAACCCTAAACCATCATCGAGCATCGCGAACCAGCCACTGGCGAGTTGCACGTTGCCGCGATAGATGCCTCGCCATCGGCCACCGCCCGATGCGTCAGGCCGGTTTCCGTAGCGATGGTCTTGGCTGCGGCATCGATCTCGCGTCCACGCAGCGTCTCCAACAGATTGCGCACCAGGATCACGTTCTGACCGCGGTGCTCTGTAAGCGTCCGTTGCCACCACCTGGAAGTTGATTTAATTCTGTGAAGCGCGGCGCAAAGGGAGCAAGTCGTCGATATCGCAATTACGACAAGTGGGCAGTTTTTCCAGCGTAGCTTTAAGC
>JABBOY010000025.1 GCA_012927585.1 Glaciimonas sp. | reverse complement strand
GGTACCAAGATGGGTGACTTTAAATCCCTCCGGGTACTTTAAGCCGTAACCCAACATCCTATCTACGCCGATGTGAACAAACCAAATAAGAGCCAAGGCCGAGAACAAGGCATTACCCGTTGCGATGGCAACAACAGCTAATGCGCCAGGCAACAACTTTGAATGCGTGATGTTGTACGCCGTTGCGCCAACCTTGGCATTAATCAGATACCCAAAGAGTGCAAGGTCAGGGAGTAATACGGTTGACCAAAAAAGCGTCCATCCGAAAGACTCTTGCCAATACATAACGAGCGCTAAGAGAAAGACAACGAAGCCTTCGAGCTTTAACAGGACTATCGGTTTTTTGAAGACGGAAAGCATGAGTCAATTCCTTTTTGAAAATGTATAACGTCACTGGCGCCGTCCTGGCTCAGACGTATGAAGAAAGCGCGTGTACAGATCTCGAGGCGGAGCCACGGATGCGGTGCGCATGACTTGGCCAGCAGCACCGCGGTGATAGCCGCCATGCGTGACGACGTGCAGGAGCATCTCTTCACGACTCATGAGACCCGCATCTCCGTCTGTGAAGACGAAGTGTATCTGCTCTTGAAGCGACGAGTTTGGCAGGTTTTTGACGTAGGCGACGAACCAAGCATCTACCTCTTTCGCCGCCGCTGCGAGAGCACTCAAAGTTGGGGTTTCCTTTGTGTTCGTCGCCGCGTAGTCATGGACATTGCCCGCGAGGTGAGCTTTGAATATGCAGTCAACCACATAGACATGATTCAGAATTCGGATTGCGGTATTGGCTTCGGCAGGATGTTTGACGGCGTCTACCAAGGCGAGGGCCGCGAACAGTTCTTCGTTTGCCCACGCCTTGTAGCCGAATAGCGAGCGTAAAGTGGAAGGAGTATCTTGGAATATGTCTGTGGGCATTTGAGTAAGCGTGCGAAGTTGAGCGCGTGAGGATTTGTGAGGTCTACTGTTCAAATTGAGGGGCTGCGTGTTTTTGCGCAGTCCGTTCGAATGCAGGGTTAGCAATCATTGCATTGGTTGCCTGATGATGGTTTTCCATTTCGATGGGGCAGCTTTACGAATATCGCTCAAGTAAATTTCATGATGCTTTCCAGTCCGCCGACTTCTGGAGTCAATGAACTGATGCACCTTCTCAATCGTCGGCCCTTCTTCGGAAAACGGGCCAACATGCAGAATTTGCGCGCACCGACCTTCTGAAAAGGCTTCCAGTCGCAGCTTGGAAATAGCCGTTGGGTTCTTTTTCTTTTCCACGTCGGCGATAGCGCGCTCAATGATTTCCCGCGTGACGAAAAAGGGCTGCGCAATCATCATCGTCCATTTCCAATTGGACTTGTCAGAGGTTGTGAACTTCGACATATCGTCAGCCCACCATAGACCTTCTAAGGGCATGACTCCGTAGTCAATTGCCGACGCCCCCTTCTTGACCATAAACTTCACAGCATAGGAAGCCATGAATAGAACCTCAACGGCATCAGAGTATGCCTGCGAGCTATTGGGGTCGCCTTCCCCATCCACCATCAAGTAGTTCATCGTTGGGACATCAACCTGGACAACCTCCTTGGCTGAGGGACGGTACAGATGCTTCAATTCCTTCTTGAGATCAACTTTCTCCATAGGTGCTCCTAATGATGCCCAACGTTTGAATTAAGGGGCTCGCTTCAGTCAGTCTCAGTTGAATGATGGGTTAGATTACACTGAGCGACCTACTGTATGCGTTCGCCAATTCGTTCTAGACGCGGCAACCAATCGCCTTTGATGTTCGCCGAAACAAGGATGTGGTGGGCTCGGCCAATAAGCAGTCGACGAGGAACAACGCCGATGTAGCGGGAGTCGGCACTGTTGTCACGGTTGTCGCCGAGGAAGAAGTAACTATCGTCTGGGACGACAGTTGGGCCGAAGCTTCGCTTTGCGTGCATGTCTGGTAAGAACTGTATAGTGCGTTCGTTTCCTATAATGCGTTCCGTTGTTCTCAGACCTTCGGTGGCACGGCCGTAGTCCATGGGCTCCGTGACGCTTTGCAAGGCACTGTACTGTGCGGCTGCCCCGTTGATGAAGAGTATTTCGTTCTTCATTTCCACTACGTCACCAGGAACGCCGACAAGCCGCTTGATCAAGCGCACACCATCCACCGGAGATGTGAAAGTGATGACATCCCCACGCTGAGGACTTCCAAGTTTTAGAACTGCGATGTCGGTCAGTGGCAGTTTGAAGTTATAGGCGAGTCGATTAACGAGGACGACATCTCCTTCCAGAAGAGTTGGCCGCATAGAGCTGGACGGTATGGGATTCCAGTCGGCCATGGCTGTTCGGAAGAATCCAAAGCAAAGCAAGAAGATTAGAAATCCTCGATTTTTCTTAATAAAGAGTTTCATGGTTACCTTTCTGTGGTTTGTTGTGATTTAACGTAGAGCTAATCAGCGCTGCACGGCTTTATCGCGCAGCGTCCGGTTGAGCGCCGGGTTAGAACGACGATGGTTTGAAAAGAGAGCTGTTTTAACAGAGTTTCTTAAATGCGCCAGCCATGAAGCCCCCACAAGAGGTAACTGGCGTTGAGGCCGAGACAAGCGGACGCCTGACTTCAGCATGGAAAGACGCGCCACAAGTGCGTGATGCGGAGAGCCAATAACTACGGGCGTTGTAGCCTCGATGGAAGGGTTAGCCGTCATTCTTCGCCGCGCTCTGAACAGCCCTGCCCAATGCCGCTCGAGCGAGTAGACGTGTGGAATCAAGCGTGGGTAGCGGCGAATTTGAGTCGCTCATGATCAATGGGATTTCGGTGCAACCCAGGATCACAGCGTCACAGTGTTCATCTTTCATGCGCGCAAAGACCTGCTGGAAGTAAGCGGTGCCTTCCAATCGAAACACGCCATATACGAGCTCTTCCATGATGATTCGATTGGTTTCCTCTCGCTCGGCAATGCTCGGGCGAACGCACTGGAGTTTTAGGGCCGCGAGCTTTTCGGGGTAAACCTCACTGTTTACCAGCCAGCTCGTGCCAGTGAGGCCCAAGCGCTTGTACCCGCGCGACGCTGCCTCGATTGCAACGACTTCAGCAATATGAAGCCAGGGCAGAGGTGTCTTCGGCTGGACATAGGCGAATGCCTGATGAACGGTGTTGTCTGGGCAGATCAAGAAATCGGCTCCAATCGACGCCAGCTTGGTTGCTGACAACAGCATCAATTGGGCGACTCCCTCTAGATCAGCTCGATTGAGACAGTCCACGTAGTCGGCCAGTGAGTGCGAGTGAATTGACACCTCGGGGTGCGCATGCGGACCAAGAAGCGGCGCAGCCTCAGCACAAATGGTGCGGTAGCAAAGGGCAGCGCCTTCGGCAGAACAGGCAACAATGCCGATGTGTTGTGACATAGATGGTGGTTGCGCGTAGTTTGACAGCTAACGTAATATATACGACATCAGTTGTCCAATAATCATCTGAGTATGTCGTACAGTCATGGTTAAAATTAAAGTAACTTATGGTTTTGTTAGCAAAAAGTATAATGCAACAGGACAAGTCATGGAAACAAATTCAACATCGACGCAACCCAAAAAATGACTCGACCAAGTCGATGGCAAGATTCGTTTCAAACGCTATAGCCTGAGTACGGAAAGAACCTATATCGCCTGCATTAAACGGTGCATTTTGTATCACCAAAAGCGCCAAACTTTGGAAATGTACGCGCTTGAGCTGGAGGTATTTTTAACCTGTCCGGCTACACAGCGGTATGTGTCCAGTTCCACCCAGAACCAGGCGTTGTCGGCGATTTTTTTTGTACCGCGAAGTGTTGGCAGTGGGTTTGCCGTGGCTGGATAATTTTGAGCGCTCAAAAAAGCCCCGGCGTTTGCCGGTGCTACTCACCATCACGGAAATCCAAGCCCTGTTGCACCAGACCGCCACAGCACAGCACCGGAACCGATTGGCTTGATCATCAAGTTGTTGCATGGCACCGGCATGCGTTTGATGGGGGCGGTGCGGTTGCGGGTGAAAGATGTTGAACTGAAAGCAGGGAAATTATTGTGCGTGATGGCAAGGGTGTGATAAGTCCGCTGGATCGGTTGTAGTGTGGACTCTTCTTTACTCCATCGTGTTAAGTCATCCGGTTCTTCGACAGCGGCGGATTTCTCGCAAAGTATTTCTTGATGCCATTCATGATCGCGTCGGCCATCTGATCCTGATAGGCGTTATCGGTGAGTTTGGCTTCTTCTTCGGGGTTCGAGATGAAGGCGGTTTCGATTAGCACCGATGGAATGTCGGGCGCTTTCAGTACCGCAAAACCGGCTTGCTCGACAGAGCCTTTGTGCAACTGGTTGATGCCGCCGATCTCGCCCAGAATCGCTTTGCCCAGCTTCATGCTGTCATTGATTTGCGCGGTGGTGGACAGATCAAGCAATACGCTGGCCAGTTGCAGATCATGGTTTTTGATATTTACGCCACCGATCAGGTCGGCTGAATTCTCTTTGTTGGCCAGCCAGCGCGCAGAGGTAGAGGAAGCGCCTTTTTCCGATAGCGCGAATACGGACGAACCGCGCGCGGTCGGCAGCACAAAGGCATCGGCATGGATCGACATGAACAGATCGGCCTGCACCCGGCGCGCTTTTTGCACCCGCACCTGCAGCGGCACGAAATAATCGGCGTCGCGGGTTAGCATCACGCGCATGTTCGGTTGTTGCTCGATCTTCGCTTTCAGGCGCTTGGCGATCGCCAGCACGATATTTTTTTCGTAGCTGCCACCGCGGCCGACCGCACCGGGGTCTTCGCCGCCGTGACCGGGATCGATTGCAATGGTGACCATGCGCGTCATGTTTGACGCATTGCTGCTGCGATCCGGTTTCGGCTCGATTTTGGCAAGCGGCGGCTCGGGCCTGATTTGCGGCAGGGTTTCGATGGTTGCCGTCGGATTGTCGAAAGGACGGTCTTCCGGCCGCTCGCCGGATTCGATCAGAGCGGCAATCGGGTCATATTCGCGTGTCGGGTACAGATCGAAAACCAGTCGGTACTTGTATTCGCCGACTGGCGCCAGGGTGAATACTTGCGGCCTGACTTCCGTTTTCAGATCGAACACCAGACGCACCACGTTTGGACGGTTCTGCCCGACTCGTACCTGGCTGATGTAGGGGTCGTTGGACTGGATCTTGGCTATCAATTCCTTCAGGGTGGGATTAAGTTTCAGTCCTTCAATATCGATTACCAGGCGGTTTGGATTTTGCACCAGAAAATGGCTGGCCTTCAGGTTGCTGTCATTTTCTAGCGTGACGCGGGTGTATTCATCCGATGGCCACACCCGCACTGCGACGATTTGCGCGGCAAATGAAAGCCCCGGCGCGATCAGGGACAGCAGCAACGTGCTGCCGGCTTTAAGGACGGTGCGGCGGGTTATCGCTCTGCTGCCAGATTTCATAAGTTGGGTGCGAAGTGCAGGCGGTCGAGGCATTGTGACCCTTTGTCTGACAAGGCTTTTAATTCTACATCACGCCCCAGCCCTGTCACAGTCAGAAATACGCTGATGTCGGGTGGCGGAAGTACTGTATCGGCTTTTTCCGGCCATTCGACGATGCAGATGCTGTGCTCGTTAAACGCTTCGCGAAAACCGGCGTCGAGGAATTCTTCTGGAGACTGCATGCGATATAGGTCGAAATGGATCAAATGTACCACTTTGCCTTCAATGCTGACGGTATAGGGTTCTGCCAGCGTATAAGTCGGGCTTTTGACATGGCCGGTATAACCGGCGGCATGTAAAAGGGCTCTGGTCAGAGCGGTCTTGCCGGCCCCAAGTTCGCCGTGTAAATAAATGGTCAAGCCCGGCGCCAGCGCGCGCGCCAGAGACGTGCCCAGTGCGACGGTGCCGGCTTCGTCATGTAGATGGATATGGCGGGGGAGGTGCTGCATCTCGTAAAATAGCTCCTCTTGATGTGACTTATTTTGACTTAAGCTGGTTTATGTATACGACTGAGAATGACAATTTACTCGCACTAGCGCTGCGTATCAAGGCGTGGGGGCGCGAACTCGGGTTTTCCGAGGTGCGTATCGCCGATATCGATCTCGCGCATGCCGAAGCCGGCTTGCAGGCTTGGCTCGATAAGGGCTTTCATGGCGAGATGGGATATATGGCCGCGCACGGCATGAAGCGCGCCCGGCCGGCGGAACTGGTGCCCGGCACCGCACGCGTGATAACGCTGCGCATGCCGTATTTGCCCAAGCGGCCCAAGCAACCGCAGTCGGTACCCGGATGGCGCGACCAGGAAGCAGCGCGTCAGAGCCGGCCGGCAGCGGCAAACATCTCGATCTATGCGCGCGGACGCGACTATCACAAGGTGTTGCGCGGGCGTTTGCAGCAATTGGCCGAGCGCATCAAGGCAGAAGTGGGTGAATTCGGCTATCGCGTATTTACCGATTCGGCTCCGGTGATGGAAGTCGAACTGGCGCAAAAATCCGGCCTCGGCTGGCGCGGCAAGCATACGCTGCTGCTCAGTCGGGATGCCGGTTCGATGTTCTTTCTGGGTGAAATGTTTACAGATTTGCCGTTGCCGGTGGATGCACCGATTACGCCCCACTGCGGTGCCTGCAGCGCCTGTATCGACATCTGTCCGACGCAGGCGATAGTCGCGCCGTACCAAGTCGATGCACGGCGCTGTATCTCTTATCTGACGATCGAACTCAAGGGCAGCATCCCGGTGGAATTGCGCAGGCTGATCGGCAACCGCGTGTATGGCTGCGACGATTGCCAATTGGTCTGCCCTTGGAACAAGTTTGCACAGCAGGCCACAGTTCCCGACTTTGAGGTGCGCAATGGGCTGGATGATGCAATGCTGGTCGATCTGTTCGGCTGGAGCGAAGAGCAATTCAATCGCAATCTGGAAGGCAGTCCGATCCGCCGCATCGGCCATGAATGCTGGCTGCGCAATCTGGCGGTGGGTTTGGGCAATGCGGCCGGATGCGACGTTGATGCTAAGGTCATGGTGGCGGCGCTGAAGGCGCGGCTGGAACATCCATCCGAAATGGTGCGCGAACATGTGTTGTGGGCGCTGGAACAGCATGGCGCGGTATAAAAGTAGGCAGGGCCTACGCTATGCAGTGAAAAATATCGTCGATTATTTCCATTGGAATGGCATTTTCTTGTAGATGCGAATTCATTCGCATCAACTCGCATGAAATCCTTAAAATTGCGAATGAATTCGTACCTACGGCGCTGCTGTCAATGTGAAAAAACTTGATTTTTGTTCGCGTAAATAAATAGAAAAATGTTGGAGTATATTGATAATATGCACACTCACCGCATATATTTATTGCGATGTAACAAAATACATAAGTATGTATATTGGTATGGCGCAAGAATGCGCTGGTCAATGCACCAGCGATAGCCAGATCGGCAAGCTCAGTACCGATAACATGGTTCCTGCCGAAACCAGGAATGCCACGAACGGCCCGTTGCCGCCCAACCGGTTCGCCAGCACATAGGCGCTGGATGCGGTCGGCAATGCGCAAAACATCACCGCCATTTGCAGTTGTAGCGGCGGCAGGCGCAGCCAAAGTCCAAACCCGAAAGCCAGCGCCGGCACGGCCAGCAATTTAACGCCAATGAAATACGCCGCGATTCCTTTCGATGCGTGCAAGCCGGATAGCCGCAAACCAGCGCCCACCGCGATCAGCCCCAGTGCAATGGAAGCGTTGCCGAGTCGCGCCAGCGTTGCCCCCAACACGTCCGGCAGCACCACGCCGGCCAGATTGCACAGCGTCCCGGCCGCAGTCGCCAGCAGCAGCGGGTTTTTAGCCAACTCCCGCAGTAGGCCGCCATTCTTGTGCACCAGCGCATGCACTGCCGCCATATTGCACAATGGCACCGCAAAACCAATGATCAGCGCCATCAGTGCGGTGCCTTGCTCGCCCGCCAGCCGCGATGCTACCGCCAGACCGATATACGAATTGAAACGGAAAGCGGTTTGCACGCCCGATTCGAAAATCATCGGTTTCGATTGGAACAAAGGTTTCGCCAGCCAGCCCAGCGCAATGCCGCCGCAGCAGGCCGCCAGACTTACCATCAAGAGATTGCCAGTGGCCTGAAAATCAAACGGGGTGCGCGCAGTCGAATAGAACAACAGCGCCGGAAACAAGACAAAATACACCAGCCGGTCCACTCCCGGCCAGAAGTCATCACCCCAACGCATGCAGCGCTTGAGCAAAAAGCCGAGCAGGATCAGGGCAAAATCGGGGAATAGGATGGAGATGATGGACATGTGGCGGGAGCTTGGTGCAAAGGAATCCGGGAATACAAAAAACAGGTACCTGCCACTAGCGATGCGGCGCTTACTGCAAATATTTATTGCTTGTACACGTGCATCTGCGTGTGCCTGCTAACCACTTGATTGCGTCCGTTTTGTTTGGCCAGGTACATGCGCTGGTCGGCCAGATCGATCAACGCTTTCCAGTCTGTGGTCAGATCGGCGCTGCGTTCGGCGATACCGATGCTGGCGGTAAGCGGCGTACTGTCGGGGCGCATGCCGAAACCAATGTTGCGCAATCGCAAAAGTGCTGCTTCTGCCTGTATCAGATCGGTGTTGGGCATGATCAGCAAAAATTCCTCGCCGCCCCAACGCGCCAGCATATCGCCACGGCGCAGATTGCTACTGACGATGTCGGTCATGTCAAGCAGTGCCTGGTCGCCCGCTTCGTGACCGAAGCTGTCGTTGATGTTTTTGAAGTAATCCAGGTCGATGAAGGCTACCGACAGTGCTGCATTGCTGCGGCTGGCGATGGTGTATTGCAGCTCCAGCACTTCTTCGCCGCTGGAGCGTGAAAAAACTCCCGTTAGCGGGTCCCGGATGGCTTGGCGCACCAGCGCAATCATGAACGCCAACTGGCTCATGCCGGCCAGCGTGGAGACGCCGGTGATCAGCACCAGCAGCCAGAAAGCACCGGCGAACGACGGCCAGTCCAGAGTAGCCCAGCGCAGCGAGCCGGCGATGCCTTGGGCGATCAGAATCGGGCTGGCGATCGCCAGATTTTCCAGCAGGGTGAGCGGAAAAATGGCTAGTCCGGCCAGCAGCACGAACGGCAGAAAAGCATAACCGGCACCGATTGCGGCCGAGATGCCGCTCAGCTGATAATGGCCGAGCAACGTGTACGAGGCGACATAAAAGGCAGTCGGGATGACAAATAGCAGCATCATCGCGCGATAGGCATTGAACAATTCGCCGTTGGGCCGGTAATACAGCAACAGGCTGGCAAAAGCAGCACATGCCAGCAGCCGCATCAAGGCCAGGTTGAGCCACAGCGGAAAGGGAAAGACTACCAGATCGACCACGCTCCAGAGCGGCGTCAAGACCGCGAACAGGAATGCGAACAGACGCACCCGGTTGACGATCATGGTCGCGCGCCGCCGTGCCAGCAAGCTCAGATGCGGATGGGGTGAGGCCAGCCAGCCCAGTTCGGCCTGTTGAAGTTCTCCCGGCATTAGACCGGTCAGTCGGTTCCAGACGAAGTCTGTGATGCGCTGCATGGTCATTTTGTAGTCTTATGAGGTTGCTTGCGTATAATTTTAAAAATAATACCAGATTCGAAAGGGACTCAGGTTTCGCAATTGACCTGCATGAGTCAGCGTGAAGTGGCCCTACCATTTCTGGGTCGCATTCCGCAGGTAACCGTGATGGTACAACCCGCATTAGCTCGGTATGGAAGCAGTCTTTTGCTGTACGGCCAGCATGACCTGCCGAATGTAGCCTGGTACCTTTTGCCGGTACGGCAGCGGCAAGCGAGAGCGGAAATCGGTCATTCATTGGGCGGTTTTGTTTGCAAATTGTAAATGATACAAGTTGGCGTAGACACCATTTATTTTCAGCAAATCCTGATGCGATCCGACTTCGACAACCCGCCCATTATCCAACACGACAATCCGATTGGCGCGCTCAATGGTTGACAGTCGATGCGCGATTACCAGCGTGGTGCGGCCCTGCATCAATTGTTCCAGCGCCGCCTGGACTGCACGCTCGGACTCCGAATCCAGGGCCGAAGTTGCCTCATCCAGAATCAGGATCGGTGCATCTTTGTAAATTGCTCGTGCAATCGCCACGCGCTGCCGTTGGCCGCCGGACAGTCGCATGCCGTTCTCGCCGATCATCGTCTCCAGCCCATCCGGCAGGGCAGCCACGACATCGCTCAGATGCGCCGCCTTGACAGCCGCCGCCAGTTTTTCTCGGTTCATGTGTTCGGCACCATACGCGATATTGGCTCCCAGCGTGTCGTCGAACAGGACTACATTTTGGCTGACCATCGCCAGTTGTGCGCGCAAGCTGGCCAGCGTAATCTCGTCAAACGGAATGCCGTCGAGCGATATTCGCCCGGATGTAGGCGAATAAAAACGCGTCACCAAATTGACCATGGTGGACTTGCCGCCGCCGGAGATGCCGACCAGCGCAACCGTCTCGCCAGCTGCGATGTCGAGCGTGATGTCCGTCAGGGCCGGTGGACTCGTAGCCGAATAGGCAAACGAGACTTGGTCGAAGTGCAGATGCCCACGCACACGCCCCAGTACTTTGGCGCCAGGGTCGGCTTCGGCCGGTGCATCCATCATCGCGAACACCGTTTCAGCTGCGGCCATCCCGCGCTGCAAGGGGCCGTTGACCTCCACCAGGCTTTTGAGCGGCGCCAGCAGCATCAGCATGCTGGTGATGAACGCGGTAAATTCACCCGGCGTCATTTTTTGCTGTAGGGCCAGCACAATCACCACGGAAACTGCCACCGCAGTTGCGATTTGCGTCACCGGTACCGTCGCCGCAGCAGCGACCGTCATGCGCTGCGAAAAGCCGCGCAACGCCTCGCTGCGCGCTTCGAACCGCTGGCGTTCATAACGCTCTCCGGAAAACACCCGGATCACTTGATGGCCGCGCGCCGCTTCTTCCACCACCTGCGTCATCTCGCCGGTAACGCGCTGGTTTTCGCGGTTCAACCGACGCAAACGGCCTGTTGTCAGGCGCACAATGGCTGCAGTGAGCGGCACGATGACGAGTGCCACCAGAGTCAAGCGCCAATTCAGATAAAACAGGGTGGCCAGCAAGCCGATTACTGATAGCGTGTCGCGCACAAAGGCCAGGAACACCGAGTTGACCATATCAACCACCTGGCGCACATCGCCGATGATCGTATTGATCAAGGTACCGGTCGACTCCTGCTCAAAACGCGACACCGGGAGGTGCAGCAGGCGGTCGAACATTGCACGCCGCAAATCGTTGAGGGTGCGGCTGATCACCCAGTTGTTAAGGTAGGCGGTCGAAAATGTAAAGATGCCGCGCAGGGCAAAAATTGAGATCAGGATCGCCGGAACCAACCATAAGCTAAATGCAACCCGCTCATCGCCAAAGCCGTTATCAATCAAGGTCTGCATCGCTTTGACCAGCATCGGCTGAGTACTGGCGGTGCCGGCCATCGCCAGCAGTGCCAACAGCGCGCGCGACCGGTATGGACGGATAATCTTCAACAGGCGTTTGATGACGGCACTATTTTCCATCAATTCTCTTTTTCATACAGGTACAAGGTATTTAACAGAAAAACCATCCGATCAATGTCAATTTTAATAATCGGCAGTGTGCCAGAGCAGAGTCGCAGTAAAGCAATACAGTATGCGGGGATATGCGGCTCAACGCGACCTCGCTTTCAGATATTTCAGATACCAGCGAGCGCTGTCCAGCACCTTTCCACGTTTTAGCAGAAAGCGCGACAGCATTCTCATTTCACGGGAATTCCTTGGTGCCGGATCGAGCGGCATGTCGGACCATGGCGACAGGGCATGATATTTTGCGAACAAGGCGCGCGAGTCGTGTCGGGTCCAGTCGGTCCACGGTTTGACCGCGCCGGCGAAGTGGATGAATACCGCATTCTCCACCGGGCGCATCCGGGTAATGTTGCGGTCAAGGTCATGGATCAGGTCGTAGATGTAATTCCATTTCGGTGCTATGAAACGCGCCCGCCCGTCCAGCACGATGTTCAGGGCATCCTGATCGTTGAAGCGCAATTTCTTGCCGAACTTCAAAAGCGCCTGCATGGCTTCTTCCGTGATGTTGTTGCTGATCCAGTTCTCGACATTGATAAAGATGACCCCGCCGTTGAAATAGTGTGGGTGCTTGAGTTGCAACGCGGCACAGCGTCGTCGGGTCGTCTCTTCCGCATCGGGCACGACTAGCGCGATATCGGTGCCGATATCCATCTCGATCAATTCATCAATCTTGCCAACGCACAGGATGTCCGCGTCCAGGTACAGCACCCGATCCGTCACGCCTTGCAATTCCGCTGGAATGATAAGGCGCGAGAAAATCGACAGCGAGTAATACGAAAACTCGATGAAATGCGTGAATTTATCGAACAGGGCCGGATCGATGATGTGAAGCTGCGTGCGCACGTTCGGTTGCCGATCCAGTTGCTGCAAGCGGTCACGCTGCTGGTCTGATGCCGAGAATGCAAAGACATGGAAAGTGAATTGAACGCCCGGATTATTCCCGAGAATAGAGATGATGGTCGCACCCATGCTACGGAAATAATGGTTGTCGACGCAAAATGCGATATGGAACGATGGATCGGCCGCAGGACGGCGCGCTGCAGATAGTATGTTCGATTCGGTGCTCATTCAGATGCCTTCCATGACTTGTTCTACGGTGATCGCCTTGACCCATTCGCGCCGCTGCGCGGTCATGATGAGTGTGCTGTTGTCGCGGTCGATTGGCACCCACTCTGGATTTTTCTGGCGCATCAGGGCGATCACGGGAACGTGTACCGCATTGGCCAGATGCATGACCGCGGTTTCGACCGAGATGATCAAGTCACACTTTTGCAACATTGCCGGTAGCTGAAAAAAATTGTCTTCGGCGCAAAACAGTTCCATGCGTAGCAGCGCATAGGCGGCAAATACCGCGCGCGCGCCGGCCAGTTCATTGGGCGCTGCATTGACGATGAAGCAGGCATCGCGGAATCCATCCTGTTGTCGCATGGCCGCGATCAGTTGCGCCACCCGTTCCAGCGGCCAGCAACGCTTCTTCGACTTCGCGAATGGATTGATGAAAACAAGCTTGCCGCTACGATTGCCGAATCCCCATGCCGCCAGCTTATCGTCGGCATCGCGCCGCCACCGCTCGGGAATCGTCACGAACGGGAAACGCGCTGCGGGCGCGATTTCGATCCCACACAACTGGCGGAACCAGTCGGCATACACATCGCTAATGTGCTGTGGATTTTGCCGATCGACCGAATATGGCGGGATCACACGATCCAATTTCCTGTATCCGAGTAGATGATGCAGTTGAAAAAGTCCAACCTTGGCTTTCATGCCCACTACAAAGCCATTGCCGGCAATGGCTCGGGCCAGCGCGGCGTAGCGTTGCGGGCGCAGCGTCGCTAACGACACCACAATTGGATACGCCTCCTGGCGCGCTTCATGGATAGATTCCCGGTACAGTCCCGGACTGTAAGTGCGTCTGTATATTTTGTGGAAGAACGAACAGTCGGCGACCCAATCGTAAAGCGAATATTTTTTCAGGTGTTCCCATTGCGAAGTGTCGCCGGTACGGCGCACTTCATCCACCCACAGATCAATCTGGAGGTGCGAATAGGCTTGCGAGAATGCCTGAAAGCAGTTCTGGAGATAGGTGAAGTCGCCCAGCGCAAGATGAGCAATGAACAGTATTTTGTTCGATCTGCGCAGCAAGTCCGGTGCGATGAGTGGCTGTGTCATAAGAATTTCTTCAACGTTTCGTCACTATTTGTTGTGGCATTGATGTGCAGGCATCAATGCATCGATGGCTTACGGCTTTAAAAGATGCGCTACGCGAGTGGCTTGTGTGCTGCAGCGGTTCACGGCGCGTCGCGATGGGTGCCGTTAACTGAGTTATAAGCAGCGCCGTTGCTTTCTTGCTCGCGCAGCAAGGACCATAGAATAACCAACGTGAATGCAAAGATCATGACACCGTTATTGTGTGTCAGAAAGGCCTGTGTCAGTCCAAAACAGATGTAACAGACGCTCAATAGTGCTCCCGCAACCGCATAGGGGCGGACTGCGTGATTTTCAGATCTTATGCGTTTTACGAACAGCGCCAGCGGAACCAGGTACAGAATCAATAGCGCAGCTAATCCGAGCACGCCGCGCTTAACCAGCGCATCAAGGTACTCGTTATGCAAATGGCTATGTACATCGTCAGTCGGACGAACCTTGCCGGCCTGGGTTAGTCTTGCCGCCTCTTTCATGTAGCCTTCCTTGCCCCAGCCCAGCCACGGACGCTCGGGAAAGAGCAGCAGTCCGGTACGCCACATTTCCAGCCGGGTGCCGGCCGAAGTCATGGTATTGCCGGATTTGAAATAGTCTTGCGTTTCCGCGATGGACAGCCTTACCCGCACTTCCATTGGAGTGCGGGGCATGACATACAGGACGCCAAACAGCACCAGCATGACAGCAAGGCTGGCTGCGATATGGCGTTTGTGCAACGCTTCGCCATAACACTGATAGGCGACCAGTAGCGCAACTGGAAGGCTGATCCAGCTGCCACGGCTCTCGCTGAACAAAGAACCGAGCAATCCCAGGAAAATCCCGCCTGATAAAAGGATCAACCAGAATGCCGAGCGGCGCTGTGAAGCCGCCCAGCCGAGGCCGGGTAGGCACAGGATGCCGAGTAATATGCCGATATTGCCAAACTGAATCGGGTTAGTGAAGCCATCTGCGCGCATGCCTCCCTCGAAGAAAAATTGCCAAGCTGCGAACAGTCCTGATGCAATGGCGCCGGTAGCCACACCGCCCCAGAAAAAACGCGGGATCGGTGGAAAAACCCGCAGCAGGAGCAGCACAGGAATTGCCAGCATAAAGCGCATCGGGCTATCGTATTCCCGAATCGGCGCCCCATGCACTAGATTGGCAAAACTACCGGCCAGGAAATATAAGGCCAGTACCGAAATTAATATTATTTCTTCGCGTTGCAGCTTGATCTTGGCGTGCTTGCGCAGCAGGACGATGCTGCCAGCTAGCAGCAGCACGGCGCCAACTGAAAATCCGCTGGGAATGACGAGTGCAATCGCAAAAAAAAGAAATACCGCGACAGACGTATAAATAATCATTAAAAATCCTTGATTTGCCATTCATCCCGAAAAGCATGCAGGATAAATTTGCTTCCGTTCAAATTGATCGGGCAAGATTATAACCATCGGAATCAGAATACTTGCGCGAAGTTTATTATTTTCAATCGAAATTGCTCAATATTCGACCGCGACCTCTAGTGCGCCCAGCACTTGTTCAAGCGCTATCTGTAGCGCATCCGACGGCGTCACGCGCCATGCGGCGCCCAAGCGCAGCGTGCAGTCGACACCCTCGGGCTTGAGGCGCACGGCGACCGGCAGGCCGCTGTCGGCACGGTGCGGCTGCAATACTTCCTGGATTCGGGTTGAGGCCACAGTCGCCGGTAAGAACAGGCCTAGCTGCTGCCCATACTGGATGCGTGCCGCAGCGATATCCATCACCTGCTCCGCAGTAATGCGCAAACCGCCCGAAAAACGGTCTTCCGACACCTTGCCCTGCACCGCCAGGAACTCGTCTTCCTTGAACAATGCCTTGTTGGCGTCGTAAATTTCGCTATATACCGTCACATCAACTGTCGCGCTGCCGTCATCGAGGGTGACGATGATCATCTTGCCGCGCTGGGTCATCTGGGTGCGCAATGCCGAAATCACGCCGGCCATCAGTTTCGGCTCGCGCGATGGTTCCAGACTGGTCAGTTTGGAGCGCGCGAACTGGCGCGCTTCGGTTGCGTAGGCGTCGAACATGTGGCCGGACAGGCAAAAACCGAGCGCGGCTTTTTCTTCGGTCAGTTTCTGTTTTTCGCTCCAGGGTGCAACCTTGAGATATTCCGGCGGCGCCACAAGATCGCTGTCGTCGCCGCCGAACAGACTGGATTGGTTGATCGATGCCAGCGCTTGCCCGGCTGCTTCCATCGCGCGTCCGACCGAGGCCAGCAGAATGGCGCGATTGACTTTGAAACCGTCGAACGCGCCGGCGCGGATCAGCGACTCGATGGTGCGGCGGTTGATCTGGCGTTTGTCGACCCGCAGGCAGAAATCGAATAAATCGACAAAAGGGGATTCTTCGCGGACGGCGACAATCGCCTCGATCGCATTCTGCCCGGAACCCTTGACCGCACCCAGACCGTAGCGGATGAAGCCGGCTTTCTTGCCGACTTCGCGTTCCGGCGTAAAGCGATAATCGGACAAATTAATGTCGGGCGGCAACAGCGTCAGGCCGCAGATATCGAGCGCATCCGCGACCAGGATCTTGATCTTGTCGGTGTCGTCCATCGCCAGCGACAAGTTGGCGGCCATGAAGGCGGCAGGGTGGTGCACTTTCAAATAGGCAGTGTGATACGACAGCAAGGCGTAAGCGGCGGCGTGCGATTTGTTGAAACCGTAGCCGGCAAATTTTTCCATCAGGTCGAAAATTTCGTCGGCCTTGGCTTCCGACAAGCCATCCTTGGCCGCACCGTCGCGGAAAATCTGACGGTGCTCCGCCATTTCCTCGGCCTTTTTTTTACCCATCGCGCGTCGCAGCAAATCGGCGCCGCCGAGCGAATAACCGCCGACTACCTGCGCCATCTGCATCACTTGCTCCTGATACACCATGATGCCGTAGGTTTCGGACAAAATGCCTTCGGTGCGCGGATCGGGGTAATCGAAGCGTTCGCCGTGCTTGCGCTTGCAGAAGTCAGGAATCAAATCCATCGGGCCCGGCCGGTACAGCGCCACCAGCGCGATGATGTCCTCGAAACGATCGGGCCGCGCATCTTTCAGCATGCCTTGCATGCCGCGGCTTTCCAGTTGGAACACGGCAACCGTTTTGGCGGCAGTCAACAGTTCATACGAGGCGCGGTCGTTGAGCGGCAGTTTTTCAAGACTGAAATCGGCCATGGCCGGATCCAGTTGCTTGATGTAGCGCACTGCGCGATCCAGAATCGTCAGCGTGGTCAAACCCAAAAAGTCGAACTTGACCAAGCCGACCGCTTCCACGTCGTCCTTGTCGTATTGCGACACCACGCCAGAATCGCCGCCTTGCGTATACAGCGGGCAGAAATCGGTCAGCTTGCCGGGCGCGATCACCACGCCGCCGGCGTGCATGCCGATATTGCGGGCAATGCCTTCGACTTTTTGCGCCAGTTCCAGCAGTTGTTGGACCTCTTCCTCGTTTTCCTGCCGCTCGGCCAGTTGCGGTTCTTCCTTGATCGCGTCGGCAATCGTCACGTGCTTGCCGGGTTTGAACGGGATTAACTTGGAAATACCATCGCAAAAGTTGTAGCCGAAATCAAGCACGCGGCCGACATCGCGAATTGCGCCTTTGGCCGCCATGGTGCCGAAAGTGGCGATCTGCGATACCGCGTCCTTGCCGTACAAATCTTTCACGTGTTGAATCACGCGGTCGCGACCTTCCTGACAAAAGTCGATATCGAAATCGGGCATCGAGACCCGTTCCGGGTTCAGGAAGCGCTCGAACAACAAGTTGTACTCTAGCGGGTCGAGGTCGGTAATCAGCAATGAATACGCCACCAGCGAACCGGCGCCGGAGCCGCGACCGGGGCCGACCGGCACGCCGTTTTCCCTGGCCCAGCGAATGAATTCGGCCACGATCAGGAAGTAGCCGGGGAATCCCATGTTGATGATGGTCTTCAGTTCGAACGCCAACCGGGCTTCGTAGCGAGCGCGTTCCTGCTCGCGTTTTTCCGCCGGCGGGTACAGTTGCAGTAGACGCTTTTCAAGGCCGGCTTCCGATTCCGTTTTTAGGAATTCTTCAATCGTCATGCCTGCCGGCGTCGGAAAATTCGGCAACTGCGGCCGGCCCAGCTCCAGAGTCAGATTGCAGCGCTTGGCGATTTCAACTGAATTCTGCAACGCCACCGGCAAATCGGCGAACAGCGCCGCCATTTGGTCTTGCGTTTGGAAACATTGCAAATCGTTGAAGCGCTTGACGCGGCGTGCATTGGCCAGCATTTCGCCTTCAGCAATACAAGTGCGCGCTTCGTGGGCGATGAATTCCTCTTTTGTCAGGAACTGGATCGGGTGCGTCGCCACCACCGGCAATTGCAGTTTGGCGGCAAGCGCGACCGCCTGGCGTACCTGCGCGTCCATGTTCGGTTGACCGGCGCGCTGGATTTCGATGTAAAAATGTCCCGGGAAAATGCTAGCCCATTGTTGTGCATGACGTTCGGCTGCGGCCAGGTTGCCGTTGTCGATGGCTTGACCAATATTACCGAAATGCGCGCCCGATAAGGCGATCAGCCCCGGCTTGCTGCCATCTTGTTGCAGTGCTTGCAACCATTCGGTACGGATTTCGGCGCGGCCGCGGTGCTGGTTGGTAAGCCAGGCTTTCGATAGCAATTCGCACAATTGCAGGTAGCCGTTGTGGTTCTTGACCAGCAGCAACAGGCGCGACGGCCTGTCGCGCTCGTCTTCATTGGTGATCCAGACATCGCAACCGGCAATCGGCTTGACGCCATTCGCGCGCGCAGCCTTGTAAAACTTGATCATGCCGAACAGGTTCGCCAGGTCGGTCAGGGCCAGCGCGGGTTGCAAATCTTTTTTTGCGGCTGGAATAATGTCATCGAGTCGTACCAATCCATCGACGATGGAATACTCGGAATGCAGGCGAAGGTGGATAAATTGCGGTGTAATCATGGCGGTATTTTACCCGCTGGAGCCATGGCTTCACTGCCGTTTATAATGGCGCTCACACTTTCTATAGCGGAAATCGCACCATGCAGGCCACAGAATCATTCGTCAACATCGCCGGTTATAAATTCGTCACTTTCAGCGATAGCATTGAAAAGCGCAGTGAATTTCGCGCTTTGTGCGAGAAGTTGGCATTAAAAGGCACCATTTTGCTGACGCCGGAAGGCATCAACCTGTTTCTGGCCGGGCGGCGTACAGAGATTGATCAATTTCTGGCGTGGCTGCGCGCCGATGCGCGTTTTTCCGACTTTTATGTGAAAGAAAGCGTCTCGTTAGAGCAACCTTTCACCAAGCTGCTGGTCAAGCTGAAACGTGAAATCATCACCATGAAAATGCCGCTGATCAAGCCCGAAGAAGGCCGCGCCCCTTTCGTGGAGCCTAAAACCCTGAAGCGCTGGCTCGATTGTGGCCATGACGACAATGGCCGGCCGGTAGTGATGCTGGAAACCCGTAATGCGTTCGAAGTCGACGTCGGCACTTTCAAAAATACCATCGATTACCGCATCACCAAGTTCAGCGAATTCCCCGACGTGATCGCCGCCCACAAGGACGAGCTAGCGGGCAAGACACTGGTAACCTTTTGTACCGGCGGCATCCGCTGTGAAAAAGCCGCGATTCACATGCAAAATATCGGTTTCGACAATGTGTATCAGTTGGATGGCGGTATTCTGCAATATTTCGAAGATGTCGGCGGCGATCATTACGACGGCGAATGTTTCGTGTTCGACTACCGTACCGCGCTCAACCCGAAGCTGGAACCGACCGCCACCACCCAATGTTTCGCCTGCCGCGCCGTGGTCACACCACAGGAGCAATTGACGCCGGAATATGTGCCGGGCGTCTCTTGCCCGCATTGTTATGAAGCGCCCGATGTGGGCGCTGCTATTATCTGAGCCGATTTTTCCAATTCAAAATACCTGGTTATGTATTTTTAATGACTTCAATAAAAATATGCGGCGAGTACATGTTTTTTATATATACTCCCGTTAATTATGGTTTTCTTATTCCCTTGAAAAGGATGAGATTTTTCATTTCAACCCGAAAGATTCAATGACTAGCATCCTGTTTGCAATCGCCGCTTACCTGATTGGCTCGATTTCCTTTGCGGTGGTGGTGAGTAAGCTGCTCGGGCTGAACGATCCGCGCAGTTATGGCTCCGGCAACCCGGGCGCAACCAATGTGCTGCGCAGCGGCAACAAGACTGCGGCGTTGCTGACATTGCTGGGCGACGGCGCCAAAGGCTGGCTTGCAGTCTGGCTCACCATGCGATTCGGCCCGCAATACGGCGTGGGCGAGGGCGGCCTCGCACTGGTGGTGCTGGCAGTTTTTCTCGGTCATCTGTGGCCGGTATTTTTCCGCTTCGTCGGCGGCAAGGGCGTAGCAACTGCGCTGGGTGTGCTGTTGGGTTTAAGCGGCTGGCTGGGCCTGGCAACGCTGATTACCTGGATGGTGATCGCGTATGCATTCCGCTACTCCTCATTTGCCGCCCTGATCGCCGCCGTATTTGCGCCGTTTTACTACGGCTTGATGTTCGGCGTTAATCCGATCCTGTTTGCGGTGCTGGCAATGAGTGCGCTGTTGGTGTTTCGGCATCGTCAGAATATCGTCAACCTGATGGCTGGCAAGGAAAGCCGTCTGGGTAGCAAGAAAACGTGACTGAAATTTTTAAAATAGCGGGAGTATGGCTTTAAACACTGCTATTTCCGCATATTTTTAGTGCGTATTTAAAAAATACTAGACGAAATATGGCGGGTGCAACCCGCGCCGCCATTGTTGTCGAGCCAGGCGGGTTGCACCCGCCCTACCAACTACGCAGCGCGCAATGTATCCAGCGGCCAGCGCGGTTGCACATTGAACGCGTAATCGCGCTTGGCGGCGTCTGGATTTTCCTTTAACCGCAGCGCTGCCGCGAAGGCGATCATCGCGCCGTTGTCGGTACAGAATTCCAGCTCAGGATAAAACACCCCGAAACGTCGCTTGGCCGCTGCCGCATTGAGCGCTTCGCGCAATTGGACATTGGCGCCGACGCCGCCCGCAATCACCAGCCGTTTCAGGCCGGTTTCGCGCAGGGCAGCCATGCATTTGGCGACCAGCACTTCCACCATTGCATCGACAAAAGCGCGTGCCACGTTGGCTTTGTCTTGCTCGCAGATATTGGTGATCTTATTTTTGACCAGGGTCAGCACTGCGGTTTTCAGGCCGGAAAAACTGAAGTTCAAATCCTTCGAATGCAGCATCGGGCGCGGCAATTTGTAGACGCCGGGGTCGCCGAATTGCGCCATGCGCGAGATTTCCGGCCCGCCCGGATAACCGAGTCCCAGCAATTTTGCCGATTTGTCGAAAGCTTCGCCGGCGGCATCGTCCAGCGTTTCGCCCAGCAAGGTATAGCGGCCGACGCCATCGACGCGCATCAATTGCGTGTGGCCGCCGGACACCAGCAAGGCCACGAACGGGAACGCCGGCGGCTTGCTGGCGAGCAAGGGCGACAGCAAATGGCCTTCCAGATGGTGAATGCCGAGCATGGGCTTGTCAAGCGCCAGCCCCAGACCGCAGGCAAACGATGCCCCGACCAGCAGTGCGCCGGCCAAGCCCGGGCCTTGGGTGTAGGCGATGGCATCGATTTGCGCCAGCGTTCGGCCGCTGTCTTTGAGGGTTTGCTGCAACAGCGGGACGGCGCGCCGGATATGGTCGCGCGATGCCAGTTCCGGCACTACGCCACCATACGCCGCGTGCATCGCAACTTGCGAGTGCAGCGCGTGCGCCAGCAAGCCTAGTTCGGTGTCCACCAGCGCGATGCCGGTTTCGTCACAAGAGGATTCAACGCCTAAAACAAGCATGGGGATTCTCTACAGGTTGGTAGGTGGTGTGATTTTTGCATACACTTATTGCGTAGTTTTTTTTGCGTGCATTTCTTGTTTGTGTTCTTGTTCGCATTATAGAAGATCGCGCTCCTTAAGCCCGATACCAGCCTAACAACGATGAATGGATTGTTATTTTGAAAACGCACATTACGACAGCAGAAATAGGCAAGTTACGCATTGTTGTCGTCAATACCGTCTGGTCCCTGGAGGATGCCGATGATGCATCCGCACGCGCACATTCGGAGCGTTCGCGTGCCTTGCGCATCGGCCTGCTGCAGGCGGGTTACAACATCGTTGCCGCGATTCCGGGCGATTTTTACCTGCAGGAGCGGATCGCGCAACTGCAACCGGACATCATCATCATCGATGCCGAGTCCGATGCGCGTGATGTGCTGGAGCAGATCGTAATCGCCACCCGCGATGCGCCGCGCCCGATTGCCTTATTTACTGAGGACGCCAGCGAATCGCATATGACGGTGGCGATGGAGGCCGGGGTCTCGGCCTATGTGGTGGCCGGTTTGCAGGCGGAGCGCATCAAGCCGGTGCTGGATGTGGCAATGGCGCGCTTCAATGCCAACCAGAAATTGCGCACCGAGTTATCCGATACCAAGGCAAAACTGGCCGAGCGCAAGACCATCGACCGGGCCAAAGGCTTGCTGATGACGCGCCACAAGCTCTCGGAAGAAGAGGCGTACCAGAAACTGCGTCGGTTGGCGATGGACAAGAACCTGAAAGTGGCAGAGATCGCGCAGCGCATCCTCGATGTCGCTGATGTGCTTTGAGATGGCTTGTGTTGGTGCGTCGCACAAAACTGGTGCGATAAAACGCCTGAGTTGCTTCGGGATGGACGGATTCCATTGCAGGGAAGCTGGCACGGCAATTGCTCAATGAAAGATAAGCGCTAACGATGGCGACTGTGCAGAACCGGCCAACGGCGGTCGGTCCTGCCACGACAAAGGTGTCTCTCCGCATGATGGTTTTCATGACGGGCAGGCACCTTTTTATTTGTTCCAATAGTGGGAGTACCGCCATGTTCAGCGATAAAAATCATCTTCTCAGCACAACCGGACAAGCCTTTGTCAATAACAAACGCCGTAGCCTGATTAAAACCGCAAGTCTCGCCGCAGGAGCAAGCATGCTTGGATTATCCACAGGCGGAGTCTGGGCCGCCGGTTCCGACAAGCCGGAAAAGGAAGAGGTCAAAGTCGGATTCATTCCACTGACCGATTGCGCCTCGGTCGTGATGGCATCGGTACTCGGCTTCGACAAGAAGTACGGCATCAAGATCGTACTCAGCAAGGAAGCATCATGGGCTGGCGTGCGCGACAAGTTGGTCAATGGCGAACTGGACGCTGCACATGTGTTGTACGGCTTGATGTATGGAGTGCAAATGGGCATCGGCAGTCCGAAAAAAGACATGGCGGTGCTGATGTCGCTCAACAACAATGGGCAGGCGATTACGCTGTCGAAAAAAATCGCCGACAAGGGCGCGGTCGATGGCGCCAGCCTCGCCAAATTGATACGTACCGAAAAGCGCGAATACACTTTTGCCCAGACTTTCCCGACCGGCACCCATGCGATGTGGCTGTATTACTGGCTGGCCGCCAGCGGTATTGATCCATTCAAGGATGCACGCGTGATTGTGGTGCCGCCACCGCAAATGGTCGCCAATATGCGGGTCGGCAATATGGACGGTTTCTGCGTTGGTGAGCCTTGGAACCATCGGGCCATCATGGACGGTGTCGGCATCACTGCCACCACCACACAAGATATCTGGAAAGATCATCCGGAAAAAGTACTGGGCAGCAGCGGCGATTTCGTCAAAAAATATCCGAATACCGCCCGTGCCCTGGTCGCCGCAGTGCTGGAAGCCGGCCGCTGGATCGATGCTTCTTTGGGAAACAAAAACAAGATGGCAGAAACCATTGCCGCTAAATCGTATGTAAATACTTCAGTCGATGCGATCAACCAGCGCATTCTCGGGCGCTACCAGAATGGTCTTGGGAAGACTTGGGACGACCCGAACCACATGAAATTTTTCAATGACGGTGTGGCGACTTTTCCTTACCTGTCCGACGGTATGTGGTTCATGACGCAGCACAAGCGCTGGGGCTTGCTGAAGGGCGAACCGGATTATCTCAGCGTGGCAAAAGCTGTCAACCGGATTGATATTTACAAAGATGCTGCCGCAATGGCGAAGGTCGCCGTACCGAAAGAGGCAATGCGCACCAGCAAGCTGATGGACGGCACCGTATGGGATGGCAAAAATCCGAAAGCCTATGCCGCTTCTTTCAAGATCAAGGCCTAAGGAGTGATCATGATTGCAGTACTGGATTCCACCACAAACTCGCCGGCTGCCACGGCGCTAAATTCACCCCCGGAGCAAGCAATGGTTGCACGAAACAGTGCCAGAGTTGCGGAGAAGCCGGTCAGCAGGAAACTGTCGTTACGGCCTTTCTCAATGGCGGTCGTGCCGCCCATGATCGGGGTCGCTTTGCTGGTGCTGATTTGGCAGATTATCGCGATCAAGAATAGCGCCATCCCTTCGCCGCTGATGACTTTTAACGAGGCCATCGTCCTGTTCTCGGACCCGTTCTACATCAACAGCCCGAATGATCAGGGCATCGGCTGGAACGTGTATGCGTCGCTCAAGCGAGTGGCGGTAGGCTTCGGTCTTGCCGCAGCAATCGGCATTCCGCTGGGCTTCATGATTGGCCGTTTCACTTTCCTGTCGCGCATGTTCGGGCCCATCATCAGCTTGCTGAAACCGGTGTCGCCTTTGGCCTGGCTGCCAATCGGCTTGTTGGTATTCAAGGCGGCTGATCCGGCGGCGATCTGGTCGATTTTGATCTGCTCGATCTGGCCGATGATCATCAACACTGCTATCGGCGTGCAGCGCGTGCCGCAGGATTACATGAACGTGGCGCGGGTGCTGAATTTGTCGGAATGGAAAATCCTGACCAAAATATTGTTTCCTGCTGTGTTGCCGCACATGTTGACCGGCGTGCGTCTTGCCATCGGCACAGCCTGGCTGGTCATCGTCGCAGCGGAAATGCTGACCGGCGGCGTCGGCATTGGCTTCTGGATCTGGGATGAATGGAATAACCTGAATGTCGCACACATCATCATTGCCATCGTCGTCATCGGCGTGGTCGGTTTGATTCTGGAACAGGCACTGGTCGCGGTCGCGAAGGCATTCACTTTTGAAGATAGCGGTAACTGAGCGCTATACCGAAAAATAAGGAAAAATCATGGAAAACCCAGATTACAAATTCATCGACGTGCAACAGGCTGAAATGGTATTCCACACCAGGAAAGGCAATTTTCACGCATTGCGAGACATCAACCTGAGCATTCGGAAAGGCGAATTTGTCACCCTGATCGGCCATTCCGGTTGCGGCAAATCGACTTTGCTAAATTTGATCGCGGGTTTGACGACGGCGACCGACGGCGTGCTTATTTGTGCTAACCGGGAAATCGCCGGCCCTTCGCCAGAGCGCGGCGTAGTATTCCAAAACCACTCGCTGTTGCCGTGGCTGACGTGCTTTGAAAACGTCCATCTGGCAGTCGAACGCGTGTTCGGCGCTGCCGAATCGAAAGCTAAACTCAAGCAGCGCACCAAGGCTGCGCTGGAAATGGTCGGCCTCATGCACGCCGAAACCAAGCGTCCCAGTGAAATCTCCGGCGGCATGAAGCAACGCGTCGGCATCGCTCGCGCGTTGTCGATGGAGCCGAAAGTGTTGTTGCTGGATGAACCGTTCGGCGCACTGGATGCCTTGACCCGCGCCCATCTGCAAGACGAGCTGCTGAAAATCGTCGCGAAAGCCCAATCGACGGTGGTGATGGTCACGCACGATGTGGATGAGGCAGTATTGCTGTCGGACCGAATCGTGATGATGACCAACGGCCCGGCAGCGACCATCGGTGAAATTTTGACCGTGCAACTGGCGCGGCCACGCGAGCGTGTTGCGCTAGCGCAGAGTGCCTTGTACAGCGAATACCGAACTTCGGTGCTGGAGTTTTTGTATCACCGCCAAGCCCATCCGGCGGAGAAAGAGGTCGCTTAAACTGAGCAAAAATAAGTTCTGTTCTGAGTCAGCCGGATATTGAGAATCCTATCCACTTAGATAGGATAAAAGTTATGAATTAACCACATGCACTTGGCATAATAGTAATGGAATGTAAATAATACATACCCTGGCATCTATTTTGTGCGGATTGTTTTGTTGGGCGCCAGACTGACCAATCTGGTGCCGGCAAGTTTGTCATGTAGAAACTGGCCGTCCTTATCCAGTTTTGCTGTCAGCGCCCACAGGCACATGCCGGCCGCTATAACGCCAACGGCTTCCCACCCTTTCAGGCCCAATGCAAAATTGATTGCCATGGCCGGCAGAAACCACATCCATGCCAGAAGGTAGCGTAGCGTCGCTTTGGAGAATGGGACTCGGGTCTGGCCCGGCGCTTCAAGCTTGATATGCCAAGTCTTCATCGCCAGTGTCTGGCCGCCGTGCATCCAGCTATATACAAAATATGCACCCAAAACAATGAATAGCCAGAATTGTCGTGTATGTCGCAAAGTTAGAGCATGGCGGCTTTGCGTGATGGTATCGAGTAGCAGTCCCGCAACGAAAATAACACCAAAAACCAGCATGGCTTCGTACAGCATGCATACCAAGCGACGTTTAATTAGAGCAGGTGGGTTTAACAAGGAGTTTTACTTTGTATTGAGTGGCGCCGAGGGCGTCAGTGTACTGGAATTTTTGTTGTGTGTTTGATCGGGGAGCGTTGGTATTTTCTTAGGCTTTACAAGCAAAGTTTCATTGTTTTTGTGTGCCCTGGATAAGTTTGTTACTCTTTTTCTATTGGCGGCGGCAGTGGCAAGATTTTTTTTCTGTTCAGAGGAAAGTTGTTGATAATTTTGCCAATGTGCATTTTTTTGAATTGGATTGATTTTTTTTGCGCGCCAGTAGTTTTCGCGCGCGATGCGGCGTTGCTGCGGAGATAGTTTGATCCAATCGCGCATCCGATTTTGTACTCGGCTGCGCTCTTCCGGCTGCATCGAAGGAAATTTATTGCCGATTGCCAGCCATTTCATTTTGTGATTGGCGCGCATGCCGGCCCAATCGGCCTCCAATGGAGCAAGCGCCTGCTGTTGCGCTGCGGATAATTTTGACCAGTGCGGTTCGGTGTCGCTATGGGATGCCGGGGCCGCACGGTTTTTTGCGGTGGTCGTGTTTTGTGCCGTCGCTTCCAGGTTGGGAGCCGAGAGTGAGATTGCAATCGTTAGAGCAATCAATGCACCCGCGCGACTGGCAGAGATAAAAGTAATTTTTGTATGTCCCATATTTACTCCCCGCGGTCGGAGAGATAGGCGTTGAAGCCGTGATCAAGGTAGGCGGCCGGCGGCAGTTCATCTGTCAATATCGCGGTATCGATATCTGCGGTGTCAGCGATACGCTGTTGTTGTTCAAATTGATAAATGCCGACTAATCCGCCGATTAACACAATCACCGGCATGGCCAGACCGATACGCCGCAACCATGCGAATGGTGCATGCAAGTCCGCTGTGCCGCGTGTGCCATATCCGGCAAGCCCTGCTTGTGTGACGGCCACAAGCAGGGGCGCATCTTTTTTCTTGCGCGATAATGCAATGCTGCGTGCCGCGGCCAATCTGAATGCAGTGTCGTCCGGCAAGTTCGCCATGTTTTGATCCAGCGCATGCCGAATTTTATAGGCGAATTCCAGTTCCTTGGCTTCTTTTGTGGTATTCATAATCGTATTCCTTTGGCGCGCAGCGCGATTGCCAGTGCGTGCGTTGCCCTTGAGCAATGCGTTTTTACACTTCCTTCAGAGCAACCCATTGCGTCGGCTGTTTCCGTTACATCCATGTCCTCCCAATAACGCATCAGGAACGCTTCCCGTTGACGGGCGGGTAGTTTTTGCACTTCTGCGTCAATCAAAGTCAGCACCTGCATGCGCTCTACCTGGTCCGCACTGGATTCGGTTGTCTGCGAATTTCCCTGTGCTTCATGGTGTTCGAGCAGATCGAAGTCTTCGCTTTCTTCAGTATTGCCGCGCATTGACGAAAAAAGCGTAACCCAAGTGTTACGCACTTTTTCCCGACGGAAAAAATCCAGAATGGTATTTTGTAAAATGCGCTGAAATAGCATCGGTAACTCAGCGGCTGGTTTATCGCCGTATTTTTCAGCAAGCTTGATCATCGCGTCTTGCACAATATCTAATGCAGCTTCGTTTTTACGTACCGCATAGAGTGCGTGCTTGTAGGCGCGACGCTCGCCGTTTTCCAGAAAATCCGAGAGTTCTTTGTTAGTTGCCACGTGCAGAGATGATAATCGTACGTTAAATGGGGTCAATCCAACCTGCGTCACAGTAAAGCTGCAATTGAAGATGCTGCATCGAACAGGCTGGGGGCTTTGGCGCGGTTTTTAAATTACGCGGCAATCGTAGCAAATATGGGGAAACCCTGCCTGCTTTTTGTAAGGAATTCCTAATTTGCACAGGATTAGCTTGACCAAAATGGTGCTACGCATTAACGTACTATTCGCTTCGCAATCCCGGAGTTAATGGTCTTTTCGTGTGCCGCGCATGATGCGGCGCATCGATTAGACGTGCTTTTACTGAAGAAGCTGTTTGTTCTAACCCACGCCACAAGCGTGAGAAATCGTAGTGTCGCAACATAACTCTGGCTGAACGAGTGACGTTAGCGCTCACTTTGAACCATGTCTACGGATATGCTACGAAGCGACGTGACCGCACAAGAAAGGGAAGCCTCGGATTGTCGCATTACACAGCATGATTTCGCCAGGAAAGAACATCCGATCAATCTCCAATGGATCTTGAAAGGAATGTAGCATGAGTGCAGAAGAAATTACAGGCGCGGAAATTGTCGTGCGATGTCTGGCTGAAGAAGGTGTAGAACACGTTTTCGGCTATCCCGGTGGCTCGGTACTTTACATATACGACGCCATTTTCAAGCAGGATAAGTTTCAGCATATTCTGGTGCGTCACGAACAGGCTGCGGTGCATGCCGCAGATGCTTATTCGCGTAGCTCCAAAAAAGTCGGTGTGGCCTTGGTCACTTCCGGTCCAGGCGTGACCAATGCTGTGACCGGATTGGCAACTGCCTATATGGATTCGATTCCGATGGTAGTGATATCCGGGCAGGTGCCGTCGCACGCTATCGGGCAGGATGCTTTTCAGGAATGCGATACGGTGGGCATCACCCGCCCTTGCGTGAAGCATAATTTCCTGGTCAAGGACGTCAAGGATCTGGCAACTACAATGCGCAAGGCGTTTTTTATCGCTACTACTGGTCGTCCTGGCCCGGTTTTGGTCGACATCCCTAAAGATATCTCGATGCACAAATGCGTCTACGAATATCCGCGTGAACTGGAAATGCGTTCTTACAAGCCGGTCGATAAAGGCCATTCAGGCCAGATTCGCAAGGCAGTGCAATTGTTGCAGCAGGCTGAGCGGCCGATGATCTATGCTGGCGGCGGCGTGATTTTGGCCAATGCTGCTCCCGAGCTGAATAAGCTGGTCGATAAGCTGGGTTTTCCATGCACCAATACGCTCATGGGATTGGGCGCATGCAGGGCTTCCAGTGATAAATACGTGGGTATGCCCGGCATGCATGGCACTTATGAAGCGAATATGTCGATGCAGCATTGCGACGTATTGATTGCCATTGGCGCCCGTTTTGATGATCGCGTGATCGGAAATCCCAAACATTTTTGCTCGTCCCCGCGCAAAATTATTCATATCGATATCGATCCATCGTCGATTTCCAAGCGCGTCAAGGTGGATATTCCGATTGTGGGTAACGTCAAGGACGTACTGCAGGAATTGCTGGCGCAACTGGATGCATCCGAACTCAAGCCGAATGCAAACGCACTGACAGACTGGTGGAAACAGATAAATGCATGGCGCAGTCGCGAGTGCCTCAAGTACCCGACCTCAACCGAGGTCATCAAGCCGCAGTCGGTGGTGCAAAAACTATGGGAAGTCACCAAAGGCGACGCCTTCATCACTTCCGACGTAGGGCAGCACCAAATGTGGGCAGCGCAGTATTACCCGTTCGAGAAGCCGCGGCGCTGGATTAATTCCGGCGGGCTGGGCACGATGGGCGTCGGTCTGCCATACGCAATGGGCGTGCAGATGGCCAATCCTGATGCAACGGTTGCTTGCGTAACGGGTGAGGGTTCGATCCAGATGTGCATCCAGGAACTGGCGACTTGCAAGCAGTACCACTTGACGCCGAAAATCATAATGCTTAACAACCGTTTTCTCGGCATGGTGCGTCAATGGCAGCAAATCGATTACGGCTCGCGCTATGCGGAGTCTTATATGGATTCGCTGCCGGATTTCACCAAGCTGGCCGAATCTTACGGCCATGTCGGCATGAAGATCGAAAAGCCGGGCGATGTCGATGGTGCAATGCGCGATGCGTTTGCCATGAAGGACAAGTTGGTATTCATGAATTTCATTACGGATCAAACCGAGAACGTCTGGCCGATGGTCAAGGCCGGCAAGGGTCTGACTGAAATGCTGTTGGGTTCGGAGGATCTGTAATATGCGACATATCATTTCTGTATTGCTGGAAAATGAGGCGGGAGCCTTATCCCGTGTAGTGGGCCTGTTTTCCGCGCGTGGTTACAATATCGAGACTTTAACGGTCGCGCCAACGGAAGATGCGACTCTGTCGCGCATGACCATCGTCACAAGCGGGTCGGATGACGTCATCGAGCAAATTACCAAGCACTTGAATCGCCTGATCGAGGTGGTCAAGGTGGTTGACTTGACCGAAGGTGCGCACATCGAGCGTGAATTAATGCTGATCAAAGTACGAGCGGTCGGCAAAGAAAGGGAAGAGATGAAACGCACTGCGGATATTTTCCGTGGTCGTGTCATTGATGTCACCGAGAAAACTTATACCATCGAACTTACTGGCAATAAGGGCAAGCTTGATGCGTTTATCAATTCAATCGAGCGTACCGCTATTCTTGAGACGGTCCGCACCGGTGGTTCCGGCATCGGCCGCGGCGAACGCATCCTCAAAGTTTAATGTAATCATCACCTTTAACTGATTTAGGAATAACAATGAAAGTTTTTTACGATAAAGACTGTGACTTGTCACTGATCAAAGGCAAAAATGTAGCCGTCATCGGCTACGGTTCGCAAGGTCATGCACATGCGCAAAATCTGAATGACTCAGGCTGCAAAGTGACGGTCGGCCTGCGCAAGGATGGTGCTTCCTGGGACAAGGCTAAAAATGCCGGCCTGAATGTTGCTGAAGTTAATGATGCGGTCAAAGCTGCTGATGTCATCATGATCCTGTTGCCGGACGAAAATATCGCCCAGGTTTACAACGAAAACGTTGCTCCCCACGCCAAGCAAGGCGCCGTATTGGCTTTCGCACACGGCTTCAATGTGCATTACGGCCAAGTTGTGCCACGCGCCGATCTCGACGTTATCATGATCGCACCGAAAGCGCCGGGCCATACTGTACGTAGCACTTACACCCAGGGCGGCGGCGTACCGCACCTGATTGCCGTCCATCAAGATAAATCCGGTGTTGCGCGGGATATCGCGCTTTCCTACGCAATGGCCAATGGTGGCGGACGTGCCGGCATCATTGAAACCAATTTCCGCGAAGAAACGGAAACGGATTTGTTCGGCGAACAGGCTGTATTGTGCGGGGGCACTGTTGAACTGGTTAAAGCCGGTTTCGAAACTCTGGTGGAAGCAGGTTATGCACCGGAAATGGCTTACTTTGAGTGCCTGCACGAGTTGAAATTGATCGTCGACCTGATTTATGAAGGCGGTATCGCTAACATGAATTACTCGATTTCGAACAACGCCGAATATGGCGAATACGTAACCGGCCCGCGCATCGTGACCGAAGATACCAAGAACGCCATGCGCCAGTGCCTCAAAGACATCCAGACTGGCGAATACGCAAAGAGCTTCATCCTGGAAAACAAGGCTGGCGCACCGACCCTGATTTCCCGCCGTCGCCTGACTTCCGAACATCAGATTGAAGAAGTTGGCAGCAAGCTGCGCGCGATGATGCCTTGGATTGCCAAAAACAAGCTGGTTGATCAAAGCAAGAACTAAGTTACGAAAAAAGTAGTCGGATTCGTACTGTCGTTTATAAAAAGGGTGTGCGGTGACGCACACCCTTTTTTTTGGGAAAAGCCATGAAAAAAATCTGTATAGCTGCATCGCTATTATTTGTAATTACGAGTGGGGCCATGGCTGCGCAAGTTGCAACTACCGGCACTCTAGTGAGCATTTCTGCGGCCGGGGAAGTTCGGGCTGCAAATAATGAGGTGCGTGCCGTATTTTTTATTGAAGAGCAGGATAAGGACAAGGCGGTAGCTGCGTCCAGAGTTAACCGGAAAATGAAGCTGGGCGTGGATATTCTAAAGAAAGAAGACCCGCAAGCGACATTGTCTTCGCGCAATTACACCACTTATCCGATCTACGCAGAAGAACAGCCGCAAAATGGCCGTGGTGACGCCAAGCGCCTGTTGACGGGATGGCGGGTTGGGCAATATTTGGAAATGAAAACCGAGAACTTGCAAAAATTGCCAATCACTGTGGCAGCAGCACAAAATATTCTGGCTCTCAATGGTGTCACATTCGGCCTGTCCGAAGCTTTGAGCAAGCGTCTTGATGCCGCGCGCATTACCGACGCTTACCAAAATCTGATGACGCGAGTGCGTGTGATTGCCGAGGCGATGGGACGCAATGCGGCAGACGCCGTCATGGAAAATATCGATTTTGATGGCAGTGATAATCCTGGGCGGCCGTATATGGCAGCGTCGATGATGGAAAAATCAGCCAGAATGGACAAACAAGTTGCCGAAGCCAGTTTCGAGCCGGGAGAAAGTACGCTCGCTGTCTGCGTGGTGGCGCACGTGCGGTTCAAATGATGCGACAGATTATGGGCATCCTGTTCAAAATCATCGGGCTGTTGCTGTTGCTCAGTTTAACGTCCTGTTCCAAGCCGGTGCCGCCCGAAAATAATCCGCTTATGGAGCCGGTGAAAGCGCTGGAACAGGCCAGGTCTGTGGAAAACCAGATCATGCAGCACGCCGAGCAGCAAAAGCGCAGGCTAGAAGATGCAGAGAAATAGCGCGGTTTTCGTCGCAGGAAATTGACGTTATACTTGCCAGCCAGAATATTTGTTATGTCATTTTCATATTTGCCACGATCATCGCATGAAGGTCGGGACTGCAGACAATATGCGAATATGGCAGCGAAGCTGGCGCTGCCCGACTGATTTGGAAATGGAATTACACATTACAATACGGGGCAAAAGCCTCGCTACCGGAGCTATTATTTGAATAATTATCCTCATCCGATCATCGCCCGCGAAGGTTGGCCGTTTTTGGCGATTGCCTTTGTAGTTGCCATTGTCGTTAGTACTTACTCAGTGGCAATATCGATTCCATTCTGGATCATTGCCTTGTTTGTTTTGCAATTTTTTCGCGATCCTGCCCGGATTATTCCGCAACAGCCCAATGCGGTATTGTCTCCAGCCGATGGCCGGATCGTAGTGGTGGAAAAAGCGCACGATCCTTATGCCGGGCGTGAAGCGCTTAAAATCAGCGTCTTTATGAATGTGTTTAACGTCCATTCGAATCGGGCGCCGGTTGACGGCGAGATTGTGAACGTGCAGTATTTCCCCGGAAAATTCGTCAATGCCGACCTCGACAAGGCATCGACGGAAAATGAGCGCAATGCGCTAACGATCACTGCTTCGAATGGTCAAACTGTTACCTGCGTGCAGGTGGCTGGACTGATTGCCCGTCGCATCCTGTGTTATGTCAAAGCAGGCGATAACTTGCAGCGCGGGCAGCGTTATGGATTCATTCGTTTTGGCTCACGGGTTGATGTCTATCTGCCGCTGACCGCGAAACCCAAAGTCGCGGTAGGCGACAAGGTTTCGGCAACTGAAACAATTTTGGCCGAATTTTGATTCCTGCAACAATCAGATATCACCAGAATGGAATTGCATGACTATTTTTAATCGTCGTAAAGCGAAAAGCAGCATCAGCCTGTCGTCAAAGGCGTTTCGTGCAAAAAATAAATTATTGCGCGGAGTATCGCTGGATCAAGACGGGAATGCTGTTCGCCGGTTGCCGCGCCGCGGCATTTATCTGTTGCCCAATGCGGTGACCACTGCGGCACTGTTTTGCGGATTCTACGCCATCGTGATGGCCATGAACCTGAAATTCGATCATGCGTCAATTGCCATTTTTGTTGCTATGGTGCTTGACAGCCTGGATGGCCGGATTGCCCGCCTGACGCATACTCAGAGCGAATTCGGTGCGCAGTACGATAGTTTGTCCGATATGGTGTCATTTGGCGCCGCGCCCGCACTGGTGGTCTACGAGTGGTCTTTGCGCGGCATGGGCAAACTCGGCTGGCTGGCCGCTTTTGTTTATTGCGCTGGGGCTGCCTTGCGTTTGGCGCGTTTCAATACCAACATCACGGTGGTAGACAAACGCTATTTCCAGGGCTTGCCCAGCCCCGCCGCCGCCGCACTGGTGGCGGGTTTTGTCTGGCTGATGGACGATTTGTATTTGGTCGGTGCCATATACACCTGGATTGCCTGGGCCATTACGCTCTCAGCTGGCTTGACGATGGTCACCAACGTCCCGTTTTATAGTTTTAAAGACATCAACTACCGGAAGTCCGTCCCCTTCATCGCGCCTCTGCTGGTTGTGTTGGCTTATGTTGCGGTCTCGAGCGATCCACCCAAGGTTTTGTTTGGCTTATTTGTCATGTATGGCTTGTCCGGATATGTGCTGTATTTCTGGCGTTTGTTCAAGGGCAAGCCGGTCAGCATCATCCAGACCAAAACGGAATCGAACGACGATGATATCGATATCAAATAGAAATCTCGCGTCTTAATCAGGAGCACAGCATGGCCGCAAATTCAGCAGAAAAGCTCATCATATTCGACACTACCTTGCGCGATGGAGAGCAATCTCCCGGTGCCTCGATGACCAAGGATGAAAAAATCCGCATCGCCAAACAACTCGAACGCATGCGCGTCGATGTCATCGAGGCAGGCTTTGCTGCCGCATCCCAAGGTGATTTTGAATCGATCAAGGCGGTCGCCGGCGTCGTCAAGGATTCGATTGTGTGCTCGCTGTCGCGTGCCAACGACCGCGATATTGCACGCGCGGCCGAAGCGCTGGCAGCGGCCGAGCGTTTTCGTATCCATACTTTCATCGCGACTTCGCCGCTGCACATGGAAAAAAAGCTGCGCATGACGCCCGACCAAGTGTTTGAGCAAGCCAAACAAGCGGTGCGATTTGCGCGAAAATTCACCGACGATGTCGAGTTCAGCCCTGAAGATGCAAGCCGCTCCGACATGGATTTCCTGTGCCGGATACTGGAGGCGGTGATTGCCGAAGGTGCTACCACCATCAACTTTGCCGATACGGTCGGCTACGGTGTGCCGGAGTTGTACGGCAATATGCTGAAAAACGTGCGGGAGCGGATTCCGAACTCGGACCAGGCAATCTGGTCGGTGCATTGCCATAATGACTTGGGGATGGCAGTTGCCAACTCGCTGGCCGGGGTCATGATAGGCGGTGCGCGGCAGATTGAGTGCACGATCAATGGCTTGGGTGAGCGCGCCGGCAATACAGCGCTGGAAGAAGTCGTGATGGCACTGCGCACCCGCAAGGATTATTTTAATTTTGAAGTGGGCATTGATGCTACGCAAATCATATCGGCTTCCAGATTAGTGTCGCAAATCACCGGTTTCGCGGTACAGCCGAACAAGGCCATCGTGGGCGCCAATGCGTTTGCCCACGCGTCGGGCATCCATCAGGACGGCGTTCTGAAGGCGCGCGATACCTATGAAATCATGCGCGCCGAAGATGTCGGCTGGTCGGCTAACAAAATCATTTTGGGAAAATTGTCTGGGCGTAACGCATTCAAGCAGCGGCTGGACGATCTGGGCATCGCGCTTGATTCCGAAGCCGAAGTTAATGCAGCATTTGCGCGCTTCAAGGAACTGGCCGACCGCAAATCCGATATTTTCGACGAAGATATCATTTCTCTGGTGTCGGACGAACAGCAATCCCATGAAAAAGAATGCTATCGATTCGTCTCGTTGTCGCAGCATTCTGAAACTGGCGAGCAACCGGTGGCGCAAGTCGTATTCTCGATTGAAGGCGAGGAAGCCTCTTGCGAAGGGCAGGGCAATGGCCCGGTTGACGCTACCGTCAATGCGATCGAATCGATTACGCACAGCGGCGCCGAACTGTTGCTGTTCTCAGTCAATGCCATTACCACCGGCACCCAGGCCCAGGGTGAAGTCACCATGCGCCTGTCCAAGGCTGGGCGTATCGTCAATGGCATAGGCGCAGACCCAGACATCGTGGTGGCATCTGCTAAAGCCTATCTATCGGCATTGAACAAGCTGCAATCGAAGTCGGAAAAGCTCAATCCACAGTTGTAATGCCGGTATTAGGTCGGTATCGATGAGCGGTTGGGTATTAGCATGTACTCTCAATATGTAATAATTATTGGGAGTATGCTAATAAAACATCAACTTTCCGCATTATATTTAAGCGTTTTTTAAAAATACAACGCGTAGTATGTTTTAATTCGTGAATGCTGCTTTTTTTACCGCATTCGATTGAAAAAATGTCCGCCTACCAATTCTTGCCGAGGTTCCAGCCAAGTATCCGGCCCGTTCATCATTTTTTGCACAATGCCATTGCGATCGAAATGGACATGCATCATCGAATCCCAGACGCCACTTTCCTTGTAGCGGTAAGTCCACACCGTCAAGTCTGACAACGATAGGTAAGAGGTCTCAGCTGGCTTGCCGAAAGTGTGCAGGATAGTTTCCTGGTTTGTGGCGCCGATCGTTACTGTAGCGAACTTTTGCGTGGTTAGAACTTGCTCATAGGATTTTAGACGTCTGCTGGCATCCAGCCGTGCCATATAGGTTTGCTGTCCCCACGGGCCATGCACATACGCCAAAATACTGTCGTTTCCTTCCTGATAGCGTGCGCTGGGCGAGCCCAGCTTGCTGATGATTTCAGATTCACTCTGGCCGGGTGTAACGGCCGGCCCGCCAAAATTGGCGCAACCAGACAAACTGGCCAAGATACATGCCAGTAAAACTAGTTGGGCCGGTTTGAACAATGTTTTCATAAGATTTCCTCGTTGTGACCAAGGGTTTGAATCGACTTTGTATTTCCGCTATAATGCGCGTCTGGTCTAAATTAAGACCAGATTTTTATTTATTTGTTCACGGTGTGTAGGGTTAATTACTCTGTGCATCGCATGTTAAAGGTTCATTATGACTATCGAAAAATCCGCAAAAGCTGCCATCGTCGCAGACAATGCTCGCGCCCAAAATGATACTGGGTCCCCGGAAGTGCAAGTTGCGTTGCTGACCGCGCGCATCAATGACCTCAACGGCCATTTTAAAACACACGTTAAGGATCACCATTCACGGCGTGGCTTGATCATGATGGTCAACCGTCGCAAAAGCCTGCTCTCTTACCTAAAAAGCAAGAACGTAAGCCGTTATCGCGACCTGATTCAAAAGCTCGGTTTGCGCAAATAAGCAGATAACTAAGTAGTCCACGTCATTGCTATCGGATTGTATAAGCCGAAATGCCTGCGCCAGTTCGCTGTCGCAGGCATTTTGCTATTTTGCGGATTCTGCATTGCAATGCCGGTTTGTAGTAAAGCAAGAGGGTGTCAGGTCAACATTGACTTGATACCTGCGGTGAGGTGAACGACAGCGCCTGAAATTCTGTCGGCAATTAGAAAGGAACTCTCCGTGTTTAATAAAGTCACTAAAACCTTCCAGTACGGCCAACACCAAGTCACGCTCGAAACCGGCGAAATCGCACGGCAAGCCTCTGGCGCAGTCATGGTATCGATTGAAGATACGGTTGTGCTCGCTACTGTTGTGGCGCGAAAAGATGCCAAGCCTGGTCAGGATTTTTTCCCCTTGACCGTTGATTATGTTGAGAAAACTTATGCTGCCGGCCGTATTCCCGGCGGTTTTTTCAAGCGCGAAGGTCGTCCTTCGGAAAAAGAGACATTGACCTCGCGTCTGATCGATCGTCCAATCCGCCCTCTGTTTCCAGAGGGCTACATGAATGAAGTGCAGATCATTATTCATGTGCTATCGGTCAATCCTGAAATAGACCCGGATATCGCGGCAATGATTGGTGCTTCTGCCGCGCTAAGTGTGGCCGGTCTGCCTTTCAACGGCCCGGTCGGTGCTGCTCGCGTCGGTTATGTCGATGGTCAGTATGTGTTGAACCCGACTACCTCCCAGTTAGTGAATTCCCAAATGAATCTGGTGGTTGCGGGCACCGAACTTGCTGTACTGATGGTTGAATCGGAAGCCCAGCAGTTGTCGGAAGAAGTCATGCTGGGTGCGGTCATGTTCGGTCATGAACAAATGAAAGCAGTCATCGACGCAATCCACGAACTGGTGCGCGATGGTGGCAAGCCGGAAGTACAGTGGGCACCTGCTGCCAAGAATGAGCCGTTGCTTGCTGCAGTTGCCGCCGTCGCCGAGCCGCTGTTGCGCGCTGCTTATCAAATCAAGGAAAAGCAAGCTCGCACCGCCAAGCTCAAAGAAGCGACCGCAAGCGTATCTGCCACCTTGGCCGAACAAGCTGCAGCACGTAGTGAAGCAGCTCCAGATGCGGCTGAAATTGGCAATATGCTGTTCGACCTCGAAGCTAAAATCGTGCGTTCCCAGATTCTGGACGGCGAACCGCGCATCGACGGTCGCGACACCCGCACTGTACGGCCGATTTCGATCCGCACCGGTGTGTTGCCGCGCACGCACGGCTCCGCATTGTTCACCCGTGGTGAAACGCAGGCTTTGGTTGTTGCTACTCTCGGAACCGCGCGCGACGAGCAAAAAATCGATGCCTTGATGGGCGAATACGCTGATCGCTTCATGTTGCATTACAACATGCCTCCGTTCGCCACTGGCGAAACCGGCCGTGTCGGTACTCCGAAACGGCGTGAAATCGGCCATGGCCGTTTGGCCAAGCGCGCGCTTCTGGCCGCTTTGCCCGCACCGGAAGATTTTAGCTATTCAGTACGTCTGGTGTCGGAAATAACCGAATCGAACGGTTCTTCTTCGATGGCTTCGGTCTGCGGCGGCTGTCTGGCGCTGATGGATGCCGGCGTGCCGATGAAAGCGCACGTAGCCGGCATCGCGATGGGCTTGATCAAGGACGGCAGCAAGTTTGCCGTGCTGAGCGATATCCTGGGCGATGAAGATCACCTGGGCGATATGGATTTCAAAGTGGCTGGCACTGCAGAAGGCATCACTGCGCTGCAAATGGATATCAAAATCCAGGGTATCACCAAAGAAATCATGCAAGTCGCGCTGGCGCAAGCCAAGGAAGGCCGCATCCATATTCTGGGCAAGATGCAGGAAGCAGTACCGCACGGCAGCAAAACCGAGCTGTCCGACTTTGCACCGCGCCTGATCACGGTCAAGATCAATCCGGAGAAAATCCGTGACGTGATCGGCAAGGGCGGCGCAGTAATCCGCGCACTGACCGAAGAAACAGGCACCCAGATCGACATCAATGATGAAGGCATCGTGACTATTGCGTCGGTCGATGCCAGCGCCGGACAGGAAGCCAAGCGCCGTATCATGGAATTGACGGCCGAAGTCGAAGTCGGCAAGATCTATGAAGGCACAGTCCTGAAATTGCTCGATTTTGGCGCGATTGTTCAAGTCATGCCGGGCAAGGATGGCTTACTGCACATCAGCCAAATCGCCAACGAACGCGTCAATGCGGTCGCTGACTATTTGAAAGAAGGCCAGCAAGTCAAAGTCAAGGTACTGGAAACCGATGACCGTGGCCGCCTGAAACTGTCGATGAAAGCTGCAGCGGCAGAATCCGGGGAAGCTGCACTACAGCAACCGCAATAATAGTAATCAGGCCGCTTCTGTGCCAAACCGCCCGTACTGTAAAGTTGGGCGGTTTTTTTGCATTAGCGCAAGCCTGAGCCGGCAGTAGGCGTAAAATCACGGGCTGGTAATTCGAGCAATAGCAGACAAGCTCTGGGCCTTTTACTCACTTTAGTTAAAATCGACCATCCATTATGAGCATCAAATCCGATAACTGGATCCGCCGCATGGCGCAACAGCACCGCATGATCGAGCCTTTCGAGCCTGGCCAGGTGCGGGAGCAAAACGGCCAAAAGATCGTTTCCTATGGCACTTCTTCCTACGGTTACGATATCCGCTGCGCCAATGAATTCAAAATTTTTACGAATATCAACAGCACCATCGTGGACCCCAAGAATTTCGATGAAAACTCTTTCGTCGATATCAAGAGCGATGTGTGCATTATCCCGCCCAACTCATTTGCGCTTGCGCGCACCATCGAGTATTTCCGCATTCCGCGTAGCGTGTTGACCATTTGTCTGGGAAAGTCGACCTATGCACGCTGCGGCATCATCGTCAATGTGACCCCGTTTGAGCCTGAGTGGGAAGGTTATGTGACACTGGAATTTTCCAATACCACGCCATTGCCGGCCAAGATTTATGCCAACGAAGGTTGCGCGCAAGTGCTATTTTTTGAGGGGGACGAGGTATGCGAGACTTCTTACAAAGATCGCAATGGGAAATATCAGGGCCAGGTGGGCGTGACACTACCTAAGGCTTGAGCACAGAAATTGTGCGACTATGTTGGCCGCACTTTGGGACACTACATTTTTCAGCTTGGAATTCCAAGCAAGTCGAGAACCCCGCAAATAAATGTTAGCGGGTGCGGCGGACAGCCTGGAATGTAGAGCGATGGTGTAAATCGCTCCAGGAAGCTGCGCTCGATTCCCGCTGCCCCTTCAAATGGGCTACCGGAGATAGCGCATGCTCCGACAGCGATAACGAACTTCGGATCTGGAATCCCATCCCAGCATAGCTGTAGCGACTGTGCCATATTCTGGTTAAGCACACCCGACAACACCAAGCCGTCGGCATGCCGGGGTGACGCCACGATGTCGATTCCGTATCTTCCAAAGTCGAAATTAACATTCGACAGCGCGTTGATCTCAAGCTCGCAGCCGTTGCATCCACCAGCAGAAACCACCCGAAGCTTGAGCGAACGACCGAACCTCCTGCGTAGCGCGGAGGACACCTTGATCGGGTCAATATGAGGTCGCGATTCGCTGACGACAAGTCCGGTACGTTCCGTGGATGCCAGTCTGAAATCGTTTATAAACGATAGTTTGGCGGACGGACATGCCGGCTCGCAGTCGCCGCACATTACGCAGCGCCCCAAATCGATCTTGACTGTATCTAACGTGGAAGTTGCGTAGCGACTCACTTCGCTCCCCTCTCCCGCCTGCGGGAGAGGGGTTGGGGGAGAGGGCATTTCCGTCATGGCCGTCAGTGTTATCGCACCCGTCGGGCACGAAGCCACGCAAGCGGTGCATCCTTCTTCACACGCTGCAGCGCTAATCACGGGCTTGCCTCGAAAGCCTGCGGGATTTGCCTTTCGAGGGTCCTTGATATATTGGGTTCCTTGCGCAACCCTGACTGCGATCGATTTAAACATCGTTTGTCCTAAAGATCATTTCCACAGTAGGAAAGATCAAAACTCTTGTTACAGATTGGGAAGTCTGAAATTTCGTTATCTCTCACGGAAAGAGCTTCGCCAAACCAGTTTTGGAGTGATGGATCCTGAACTTTATAGTGAAGCAGGCTGCCATCGCTTTTTGTCTCGATCACATGTACAACTTCTCCCCGGCAGCCTTCGCGAACGGAAACGCAGAGCATATCGGGGCGCAGCGTTTTAGTCACGCCAGGCGCTGTGGCGCGCAGATCGAGAGCTGGTTCTCCGAGTATTTGCGTGACCCAACGGACGGACTCGTCGATCTCCCGCATGCGTAGCCGCAGGCGCGCCCAACAGTCGCCGCTTTCCTCCGTCGCAAGAGATACAGGATAGGCGTCATACAGGCGTCCAGGCAGGCTAACTCGCGTATCAACAGCTACGCCACTGGCACGCGCTGCAAGGCCGACCATCCCGATTTCTCTGGCAGCAGTTGTACTTAAGACGCCAACATTCTGAAGCCGGGCCTGCACGCTACGTGCACTGAGCATCAGTTCGTTGACTTGTGCAAAGTCGCGCGCAAACGCGGCGAGCGTCGCAAGCAGGTCCTGTCGCAACGCGTCCGACAGTCCGAACCGCACACCGCCCGGCCTGAGCCAGCCGCGTCCAAAGCGACTGCCACAAATGAGCATGGACGCGTTAATGATTGCAGTTCGTAACCGCCCATAGGTCGCACCGCCTTGCAAGAAGGCAATGTCGCCGGACATCCCGCCCAGTGCTCCAACGTGCATCGCCACCCGCTCCAACTCAAGAGCTACACCGCGAACAAGGTCTTGCTCAACGCTTACTTCCGTTTCCGAAAACGCTTCCAGCGCAGCGCAGTAGGCCCAGGCATACGCAATGCTCGAGTCACCCACGATGGATTCAACGGTAGATGTCAGCAAGAGCGGCTTGCGGCGCAGTAATAGTTGTTCGACACCCCGATGCTGATAGCCCAACTGGATTTCCAGATGGTGAACCTGCTCACCGAGGCACATGAAACGGAAATGTCCCGGTTCGATTACGCTTGAGTGAATCGGTCCTACCCCAACCTCATGCACCTCTGCCCCGCGCACCTGGAAAAATGGGTAGTCCGTCATGTGCTGCTGGCGCGCACCTTCATGGCGAATCGGCTTGAGCCAGGGATGCCCTGCAGGAGTAATGTCCATCTGCTCCCAGAGTTCGCGCTCGAACATGTGTACTGCCGGGTACCGGAGTGTGAGCGAATCGAACCGTTCGCCGCGCTTTGCCTTGGCCCGCAGCACCGAAAGGCGGCCGCCAACTCCTTCTATCACCGCGCTCACGATAACGTCTTCGCCGCCGTCGGGTCGGCCGAAAAGCGTGAGTATCCTATCGCCGGAATCCAGGCAATCAGCGCACAAACGGGTAAATTCCTGGAGGCCGGTTTGCGGTATTTCGCGGGCAAGGAGGATGAGAAGCGGTTCTGCGGGTTTCATTATTGTCCACCAATCGACTGAGCCACCAGCAAGAGAAGCTGGTTGATGGGTTCCGGCGTGTATACGCCTAGCAAAACCAGGGCAGCGACGAACCCGAGTTTCGGAATGGCGGTCACCCAAGGTTCTTTGATAGTCGAACCCGTTCTGTTCGAGGGGCCCCACAGCATCGGAAAAATCGAACGTCCGGCGGCGACGAAAATGATAGTCAACATGGTGCACATCAGCGTAAAGGTAATCCAGTCGCTGGATTGCACGATGCCTGACAGGATCAGCATCTCCGCCATGAAGCTGCCGAACGGCGGGAACCCCAACAGGGCAAAGATACCCACCGCGAACAGCAATCCCGAGAACGGCAGCACCCTGATCACGCCACTCAATGCAGCGACATCGTTGGTTCCGTAGACCGCGCGTAGTCGGCCCGCCGTAAGGAACAATAGCGCTTTGACGAAGGCACTACTGACAACATATAAGACGACGCCATAGGCCGCCACTTTACCCACAGAAAGCCCGATAGCGATGACGCCCGACGAGCTAACGCAGGCATAGGCGATCAGACGCTTGTAGTTGCGCGCGGCCATGACTTGAATCGCTGCCACCGCTAACGAAAGGCATCCCATGATGAGTAACTCATGCGTGACGAAACTACTGTGGCTTACGTGGAATACCTGCAGAATCCTGAATACGGCCAACACACTGATGTTGAATTGCACGGCTGCCAGCAGCGCGCTGGTGCTGGTTGGCGCGGCTTCGTAAGTCGCCGGCATCCAGCCATACAGGGGGGCCAGGCCCAGCTTGCCGCCGAGTCCGAACAGCATGAGCGCGAGGCCGAGGCGTTGCCAGTTATCGCCAGCCGAAGGCAATGCCAATGCCAATTGGTCGAACGCGAAGTTGATCTCCAAGCCGTGCAGGTGCGCGGACCGGGTCAGACACATGAAACCGAGGAACGTTAGCGCCAGCGACATGCTCGAATACAGCATGTAATGCCAGGCGACGCGCCGTGGCGTGCTCGAACTGCCCTGCGCAACCAGCGGCACAGCGCACAGCGTGGTCACTTCGATGAGGGCCCATAGCATGAGCAGGTTGTTGGACATTACCCCCAGGTTCATGGCAACCATGAATGCTAGTGAGAGGGCAGCTCTTGGCAGCATGTTTTCCGCCAGCACGCGAGAAGTGTGTACCCTTGAGTACATGTAGACGCTGATACCGAGGAAGACTGTATTGATCAGCAACAGGAACAGCAATGAGGTCGGGTCGAGCACGAAATACCGCTGCAAAAAGTACAGGGGCAACTCCCCGATTGGAATCCGCACAAAGATCGCAAAACATACTAGAAAGTTGACTAAAGCCACCCCAACCAGTGCAGACCCGACCCAGCGGTGCCGCACTGAATTGGTGCCAGTGGCAGTGGGCTCGGTAGTGTGTTCGTTTATCGTCAACAATTCCGCGCCGTTCATAGAATCTCCTTTCGCTCTTCCTGATCCATCAGGACTCTGGAAGAGGAGGGTGTTCCCAAGAGCCAGCTCCCTACGCCGACAGTGAGGATGTAGACCGCACCCAAAGCGGCATGTACAGGCAGTGGCCACGGTTCGGGTAGCAGTGACTCGAATAACACCAGGGCATTTTCCATGAAGAGCATGGCAACTAATTGCGCCGGCGGAGAACTGTTGGTCGACAGGATAAGTAGGGCGATCATCACCGTCGCGCCCACGACGCCAAGTGTAAGAGCACCGGGGTGAGTCATGGATACTCCGCCGAATTCGAATGCCAGCACGATGAGTGCCGCACCGATTGCCCAGGCAAACAGGTTGGACGGCATCAAATCCAGGTTCGGCTCAGCCCTGCGGTGAATCGTGCGGCGCAGCAGGAGCGGTGCCATGCAAACGCGAACAACTATGATCTCGAACAATGCCGGCAGTGCATGGTTCGAAATCTCGGCGTGCTGAGCAATGCCGTTCCAGCCCAGCATAATCGCCTGCAAGCAAAGCCAAAAAGGCGCGGACCGAATTTTTCCAAAGAAGACCGGAATCACAGCGGTGAGAAGAAAGATGATTAGCGGCAGTGTCATTAGAGTCTTGCTCCCCAGCCTACGGCAGCCATACACAGGACAGCTGCAGCCGACGCCAGCATCAGGTAGCGCGGCACCCATCGCATGGGCAACCGAGCCACCAGGGACTCGACACATCCGACCGCCACTGCCACCGCGGCCATGATGAGCAAGGAGGTGAGAACACCAGCCACGGGCGCAACTAGCGGGTCGAATGGATTGAGCAGGGCAGCGATCAAGCCCGCGTATATGCTCATCTTGAGCGCCGCCGCATAATGCATTGCCGCCAGATCAGGGCCGCTGTGATCGAGGATCATCACTTCGTGAATCATGGTCAGCTCAAGGTGTGTATGCGGGTCATCCACCGGCACGCGTGCGGCCTCGGTTTGCAACAGGATGAACAGTGCGACGACAGCGGGAACTACCAGCCATCGGAAGGGTTCGGTTTGGTGCAGGTGGCCAATCAGGCCGGCGAAACTGGTGTCGCCGGTGGCTACGCTGGCAGCGCCGACGAGCAGGAATAATGCCGGCTCGACGAAAGCGGAGAACGAAGCCTCGCGAGCTGCACCCATGCCCTCGAACGCACTGCCGACATCCATGGCAGACAGCATTATGAAAATGCGCGCCAGCCCGAGGGTGTATGCGAACAGAATGAAATCGAAATCGAACTGCACCAGCGAGACGCCGCCGAGAATAGGCGCGATCATTGCTGCCAGCAGGGACGCCATCAGCACCACGTAGGCGCCGGCCCTGAACAGCGGTGTGGCGACGGTGCTATAGATCGGGCGCTTTCCAAGCAAGCGGCGCAGATCCGATGCCAACTGTAGTATGCGGGGGCCCTTGCGGCCAGCCCACAGCGACTTGGTCCGGTTCACGATGCCGACCAGCAAGATGGGCATTGCCAGCGCAATGAGTACGTGAATGGTGGCGAGCAATGTTGTCATCGTAATGGCCCCCACAGCAACAGCATCAGCCACGCGATCACGACGACGGCGATCAGAGCGGCCGCAAAGGCAATCCGCGGATCGTCTTCGCGCAGTTTTTTGGATATATTGGCGGCCGACGCGTCGCCGCGGCCGATGACGGAGAACAGGCGCCGCTCAACCGCGTCGACGCAATCCGTGATCAAGTAGCTATCGGACGGAAAGTATCCGACCGGGGGCTTTTTGCGGCGCAGCAAGACCATCAGGCTGCGGAAGTGGACTCCAAAATCCGATGAGAAGCTGGCGCCGGTGTACTGCATCCGAGGACTCGGTGCAGCATAACCGCAAACCCAGGTCACGTGGCTGGCTGCAGGCTTGGATGTTAATTTCGATCGTAGCCACAGAACCAGGGCAATCGAAGCAACCAGACCTCCCGAAATCATGCCGATGCGCGTCAGCGAGTCGATGATAGGCGACAGAACCGCCGCTGCGGATACCGGCAACGGCCCCATTGCAAGCTCGGTGGGGCCGCGCACCAGCATGAAGCCCAAGGCCGGTATGACCCCGAGCACGATCACGCCCGCAGAGTGGATGCCCATAGGCACCAGCATCCATCGACTCGCCTCCTTGGCGGCTGGGACACTGGCGTCGCGCGGCGCACCCAGAAAGACGACGCCGAAGGCGCGCGTAATACTCAATGCGGAAACAGCGCCTACAAACGCCAGCAATGCGGCTGCGACGCACAGTCCCAGCTTGGCCCAGACTCCCGCTGCGACACTGCTGAATAAGCCTGAATAGATCACGAACTCGCTGGTAAAGCCGTTCAGGGGCGGTAGCGCAGAGATTGCGACGCCGCCGATGATGAAGCTGGCCGCTGTTAAGGGCATGAGACGCGCCAGTCCGCCGAGCCGTTCCATATCGACGGAATGCATCACCTGATAAACCGCCCCTGCCGCGTAAAAGAGCAGGCACTTGAAGAAAGCGTGATTCAGCAGGTGCAACAAGCCGCCAGCGAAACCGAGAGCCGCCAGCGATGGAATGCCCCAGCTAAGTCCCAGGCAGCCGACGCCGAAGCCGATGCCGGCGATACCGACATTCTCGGTCGATGAATAGCCGAGCATGCGTTTAAGGTCGCGTTGACCTACCGTGTACAACCCTCCGATCAGGGCCGAACACGTCGAGAAGACGATCAGGAACCATCCCATCCACTCATCGGGCGTGCCGATCAGCAGTATGAAACGTATCAAAGCATATAAACCGGCCTTGTGAATGACGCCCGACATCAGAGCCGAGACATGGGCGGGTGCCGCAGCGTGGGCACGCGGGAGCCAGGAGTGGAAGGGGAAGAAGGCAGACTTCAGGCCAAAGCTCGTAACCAACAGAAGGAACACGATGTTGCGTTCGGTGCCGCCGCTCTTGCTGAGCCAGTCGCCAAAGCTGGTCAGGAACCACGATCCCGAATGCGTGTACATGATCATGAAAGCGGCCACCAGGAAAATCAGACCGATGTGGGTTGAAACCAGATAATTGAATCCGGCAAAACGCACCTTCTGGTTGGTGTAGTCCCATATCACCAGTAGCCAGGCAGCGAGTGCGGCAATTTCCCATCCGAGCAAAAAGACCAGCGCGTGCTCGCCGGTATACACCAGCAAAAACGATACGGAAGTCAGATTGAGCAGAGCGAAATGCACTCCCAGATTGCGCTTGCTGTTGAAGAACGGACGCATGTATCCAACCGCGTATATGCTTCCTAGCAACGTCATCGGTAATGACCAGGCCAAAAAAAACGCGCCAAGAGCGTCAAGCCTTACACGCAGCGTTCCTACCGGATAAGCCCATGCCAGATCGCCAACGACTTGCTCCGCACCAAACAGAACCGGCAGCACCGTGGCCAAAACTAATACTGTGGCAAGCAGTTGTGAAAATATGCCGACCCCGGCACGAGTGGTATTACGCAAGGGAAGCAAACAAATGCCAGCTCCCAGAAATAAAACAAGTACGGCAGCAATTAGTGCGGTAAGTGCGCTCATGATTCTTTCAAGTTAATGGCGGCCTGCGCTCGACTATTGCGTTGACGCAGGGCCGCCATCGATAGACGGCGTGTCGATCGCATGTTCCGCCTGGCAACATAGTCATGATTGGCTTTTACACCAACGAGTGGGTCACATGTTTCTGTGAGTTTTACAGTGCGTTCGTTGATTCCGAAAAATCGGCTGGCAGCAGCAACGCATGTAATTTGTTCTTTGTTTCGTAGCCTGTTTTTTAGTTGCAGAGAACTTTTACAGGTGTACTCGCAAGTAACTTCTAGCGAGAGGTACATATTTCAGTTTGGTCAGCGCGCGTCTCCGACTCTAGGTTAGCCAAGTACAGAACGGCCAAACTTGTTATAGATCACGCCGACGAAAAAAGAAACTATGTTAGCATATTTTGCATTGGATATTCAACATTTCCTTGCTTCGATGTAATACTGAAAGCCGTAATATCGCTTACGCAAGTCATGCATTAATAATATAGGGGTATGCCGTGTACGCGAAGCGCATCGGGAGGGGTTGTCGTATTTATGATCGGGTGGATTCCGCAATTTTTCCGGATTGTTTTTTCGATCACGATCCACATCAAAACTGATGCAATGCAGCACCTAATCTAATTGACAAGAAGAGTCCTCAAGCGCAGTGTTGCCAATGCAGTTATTTTGTGATTTCTGTTTTTTTTGGAGCTGACAATGCAAAAGTCTTTACATATCAATCCCGATAAATGCACCGGCTGCTTGCAATGCGAGATGGCGTGCAGCTACGAGAATTACGCCGTATTTAATCCATCCCTGTCACGCATCAAAGTCTTTGATTTCCATCACACCGGCAAAAAAGTCCCGTATACCTGCACCCAATGCGACGAGGCATGGTGCCTGCATGCCTGTCCGGTCGAGGCAATCCGGCTGGACGCATCAACCGGGGCCAAAGTGGTACTGGAAGATATCTGCGTCGGATGCAAAGTGTGCACCATTGCCTGCCCGTTCGGCACCGTTAACTATGTGCAGGAAACCGGCAAGGTTCAGAAGTGCGACCTGTGCGGTGGCGAGCCAGCCTGTGCCGAGGCCTGCCCGACCGGCGCCATCACGTATGTGGATGCCAATTGGACCGGCCTGGATCGAATGCGGCAGTGGGCGGACAAACTGGGCAACCAAGCTGTTGCCTAGTCGCGTAATTCCATCATAACGATAGTGCGAGATAAAGGAGAAGCATCATGGCATGGACTGGAAAAATTTTGCGCGTCGACCTGACCGCCGGAACCTGCGAGACTGAAAAGTTGAACATGCAATGGGCCAGGGAATATGTCGGTCAGCGCGGTTTGGCAACCAAATATTTTATCGACGAGGTCGATCCCGCTGTTGACCCATTGTCGCCAGAGAACAAAATCATCTGGGCCACCGGCCCGTTGACAGGCACCATGGCGTCCACCGGAGGGCGTTACTCCGTCATCACCAAGGGTGCATTGACCGGCGCTATCGCTTGCTCTAATTCCGGCGGCTACTTCGGCGCCGAACTGAAGATGGCGGGCTGGGACATGGTAATTTTTGAAGGAAAATCCGCCAATCCGGTTTATCTCAGCATCAATAACGACCACGCAGAGTTGCTCGATGCAGCCTGGCTGTGGGGCAAATCGGTATGGGAAACCGAACCTGCGCTCAAGACGCGTCATCAGGACCCGTTGATTCGCGTATCCTGCATCGGCCGTGCGGGGGAAATCGGCTGCCTGTACGCGGGTGTGGTTAATGACTTGCACCGCGCGGCTGGCCGCTCCGGCGTCGGCACCGTGATGGGTAGCAAAAACCTGAAAGCGATCGCGGTGCGCGGCACCAAGGGCGTGGGTAATATTCGCGACCCGAAAGCCTTTATGGCCGCCACTGTCGCTGCCAAGAAAGTGCTGGCTGAAAACGCGGTAACTAGCCAGGGCTTGCCGACCTACGGCACTCAGGTGTTGATGAATGTAATCAACGAAATGGGCGCGCTGCCAACCCGCAACCATCGCGACGTGCAGTTTGAAGGAGCCAAGGATATTTCCGGCGAAGCGATGCACGAGCTGCGCAAAACCGATGGCAAAGCCAATCTGGTGACCAATCAAGCCTGCTTCGGCTGCACCATCGCTTGCGGCCGGATTTCCAAGATTGACGAAACCCATTTCTCGGTGCAAAACAAACCGCAATACTGGGGCGCCTCCGGTGGACTGGAATACGAAGCGGCTTGGGCGCTGGGGTCGGCCAACGGCGTCAACGATCTGGAAGCGCTGACGTATGTCAATTTCCTGTGCAACGAAGAAGGCTTCGATCCGATTACCTTTGGCGCGACGGTCGGTGCGGTGATGGAGTTGTACCAGATGGGCGTATTGACTGAGCAGCAGCTTGGTATCGAGGCACCATTCGGCTCTGCCAAGGCGCTGGTGCATTTTGCTGAAATTACCGCCAGAGGCGAAGGTTTCGGCCGGGAACTCGGTCTTGGTTCCAAACGTTTGTGTGCAAAATACGGTCATCCTGATCTGTCAATGAGCGTCAAGGGGCAGGAATTTCCGGCTTATGACGCACGCGGGATTCAGGGCATGGGGTTGGCTTATGCCACCTCTAATCGCGGTGCCTGCCATTTGCGCGGCTATACGGTGGCGTCCGAAGTACTGGGTATCCCGGTCAAGACCGACCCGTTGGTGACCGAAGGCAAGGCGAGCCTGGTCAAGGCGTTTCAGGATGCCACCGCTGTGTTCGATTCGGCCGGCGTCTGTCTATTCACGACCTTCGCCTGGACTATGGCGGACTTGCAGCCGCAACTGGCTGCTGCCTGCGATGCGGATTTCACGTTAGAGAAACTGGCCTTGATCGGCGAGCGAATCTGGAATATGGAGCGCGACTTCAACAATCGCGCCGGCTTCACCAACAAGGACGACAACCTGCCCAAACGGTTGTTGACCGAGCCGGCCTCTAGCGGCCCTGCCAAAGGCTTGGTCAATGGCCTGGACAAGATGCTGCCGGAGTATTACGCACTGCGCGGTTGGACCCCGGAAGGCCAGTTGATGCCGGAAACACGTACCCGACTGGGACTGTAGCCTGTTGGATTTAGGCCGGCAGAGCGTACCGTTTGCGGCGGTGCGCTTGATGGCTTGCAGCTGATTTTTTGGAGAGCAGGATGACCAAACACGTAATCATTGGAAATGGTCCGGCAGGCGTAATAGCTGCCGAAGCCATCCGCAAGCATGCGCCGCAGGATGCAATACTGTTAATTGGCAATGAGGACATCCCACCCTATTCGCGCATGGCAATTCCGTATCTGTTGATGGGCAATATCGGCGAAGAGGGTACGTTTCTGCGCAAGGATAAGGATCATTTCAGTCGCTTGCGCATTGAACAGCAGGTTGGCCATGTCAGGCATATTGATATACCGCAACGACAGGTGGAGTTCATGGATGGCAGCAGCGTTGCCTTTGACAAGCTGTTGATCGCCACCGGCTCGACTCCGGTCAGGCCGCCAATTCCTGGCATCGACTGTGCCGGCGTGCATACTTGTTGGAATCTTCAGGACGCCCGCGCCATCATGACGCTGGCACGACCGAAGGCACGCGTGATCCAGATGGGTGCCGGTTTTATCGGCTGCATCATCATGGAAGCACTGGCGGCACGCGGGGTGGAACTGACCGTGGTTGAAATGGGCGATCGCATGGTGCCGCGCATGATGGGTGAAGGTGCCGGTAACATGATCCGGCGCTGGTGCGAAAGCAAAGGCGTGACGGTTTATACCGACACCCGCATCGAGGCCATCGAAGCCGCTGATGCGAAGACTGATGCCCCATTAAGGGTGCGACTCTCGAATGGGCAGCATTTACCGGCCGATTTGATCATCTCCGCCACCGGCGTGCGGCCGCACATCGCCTTTCTGGAATCGGGCGAGATCAAATGTCTGCAGGGGGTGCTGGTCGATGAAACCATGCAGACCAACATTCCTGGCATTTATGCGGCCGGCGATTGTGCGGAAGCTTTCGATTTCGTGAGCGGCCATACCTTGGTGTCGGCGATTCAGCCGAATGCAGCCGATCAGGCGCGCTGTGCCGGCATGAATATGGCCGGCAGACACGCAGTTCAGCGCGGCGTAACGCAGATCAATGTGCTCGATACGTTAGGCTTGATTTCCAGTTCTTTCGGCCAGTGGCAAGGCGTGCCCGGCGGTCAGCGGGTCGAATTGACTGATAGCGGGCGATTCAAATACCTGCGCCTGGAGTTCGATCAGGATGTACTGATCGGCTCGAACGCGATTGGACACACGCAGCATATCGGCGTGTTGCGCGGCCTGATCCAGCAGCGGGTCGGACTGGGCCAATGGAAAGACATCTTGTTGGAAGACCCGACCCGTCTACCGGAAGCCTATATCGCCTGCGCCCAGCAGCAAAACGCATGGCAGACGGCGCATTGCGCTAAGTGAATGTGCGGTAAAGCATAAATACTTGCATGAAAATCACTTTCAAACTGTACGCAACGCTGACCGATTACCTTCCGCCGGAGCGGAAATATAACGCGATTGCGCTCGACATCACGCCCGGCACCAGCATCGGTGACTTGTTGGTGCGCTTTAAGCTGCCGCCAAAACTGGTACATCTGGTGCTCGTCAACGGGGTGTATATCGGGCCTGAGAGTCGTGTGCAATATGTGCTGTCGGAAGGCGAGGTACTGGCAATTTGGCCTCCCATTGCCGGGGGGTAAATACATTACTGCACCTGGTATTATTAATACATGCTTTAATATATAGCGGTAACTGTGTGTTTTTTTAATATACTCCTTAATATGTCAAATATTTATAGCGAGCGTAATGGCTTGCCTGAAGAGCGTATCGTGCGCGAAATGGGTTGTAGCCGGAGTGAATTCATGCGTTGGCTGCCGGGCGCAACGCGGCAGGCGGTGCTGCACAGTAGTCGGCACGGCGAACAGGATTTACATCGGATTGTCACCCCGGGCGGCACTGTCGTGATTACCACCGTAATCATGGCGCCGCGTCGGATTGCCCTGATGACCTTGCCGGTGCTACAGGTGATTTTTCACTTCATTGACATGGAGGCGCCGGCGCAAGCCGACTTCATGCACTATTTCGATTTATATACCCGCCGCGGCGGCGGTTAGAAATTGCGTGCGGTGATAAGCTGATTTTTAAAATCAGCCGCAGAGATGCGTTGCTAAAGCGACTCTGTAGCGGATATTTCAGGATGCATCGCATTAGCTTTACTGGCGCACGCAATCGACGTAATAGCACAGCTTGCCATCCACCTCGCCTTTGATCAGGCCATGTACATCGGACTCGAAACCCGGGAATTCCTCATTGAAATCGCGCGCAAAGCGCAGGTAGTCGACGATGATTTTATTAAAGCGTTCACCGGGAATCAGCAGCGGGATGCCAGGTGGGTAAGGCGTCAGCAAGATCGAGGTGACACGTCCTTCCAGCTCGTCAATCGGTACCCGGTCGATAGTGCGGTGCGCCATTTTGGCGAAGGCGTCGCTCGGCTTCATGGCCGGTTGCATATCGGACAGATACATCTCTGTGGTCAGGCGCGCCACATCGTAAGTCTTGTAGGTTTCGTGAATTTGCTGGCATAAATCGCGCAAGCCCATTTGTTCGTAGCGCGCATTCTTGCCGTTGTTGGCGGCGGCGAACTCGGGCAGGATGCGCCAGATCGGCTGGTTTTTATCGTAATCGTCCTTGAACTGCTGCAGTGCGGTCAAGAGCGTATTCCAGCGGCCTTTGGTAATGCCGATGGTAAACATGATGAAGAACGAATACAGCCCGCATTTCTCGATGATGACGCCGTGTTCGGCCAGATATTTGGTCACGATCGAGGCCGGGATGCCGGTCTCGCCGAACTTGCCGTCTATCGACAGGCCAGGTGTCACGATGGTGGCCTTGATCGGGTCGAGCATGTTGAAGCCCGGCGCCAGCTTGCCGAAACCGTGCCAGGTATCTTCGGCCTTGATGACCCAGTCTTCGCGCGAGCCGATGCCTTCTTCGGCAAGGCTATCCGGGCCCCAGACCTGGAACCACCAGTCCAGGCCATATTCCTCATCGATCTTGCGCATGGCGCGACGAAAATCCAGCGCTTCGAGGATCGATTCTTCCACCAGCGCAGTGCCGCCCGGCGCTTCCATCATGGCTGCAGCCACATCCAGCGAGGCGATGATCGCGTACTGCGGCGAGGTCGAAGTGTGCATCAGATAGGCTTCGTTGAAAGCATCCTTGTCGAGCTTGACCGACTCCGATTCGCGCACCAGAATCTGCGACGCCTGCGACAGGCCGGCCAGCAACTTGTGGGTTGATTGGGTCGAGAAAATCATCGACTCCCTGGCGCGCGGCCTATCCTTGCCGATGGCGTGCATGTCCTTGTAGAACTCGTGGAAGGTTGCGTGCGGCAGCCAGGCTTCATCGAAATGCAGGGTATCGATTTTGCCGTCCAGCATATCTTTCAGGGTTTCGACGTTGTATACCACGCCGTCGTAGGTCGATTGCGTGATGGTCAGGATGCGCGGCTTCTTGTTTATTGCTTCACGTGCGAACGGGTTGGCTTCAATTTTTTTCTGGATGCTTTCCAATGTGAATTCTTCCAGTGGGATGGGGCCAATGATGCCAAGATTGTTGCGTGTTGGCATCAAGAACACCGGAATGGCGCCGGTCATGATGATCGCGTGCAGAATCGATTTGTGACAGTTGCGATCCACCACTACGATGTCGCCCGGCGCCACCGTCGAGTGCCAGACCATTTTGTTGCTGGTACTGGTACCGTTGGTAACGAAGTAGCAATGGTCGGCATTGAAAATGCGCGCAGCGTTGCGCTCTGATGCCGCCACCGGACCGGTATGGTCGAGCAACTGACCGAGCTCTTCAACGGCGTTGCAGACGTCGGCGCGCAGCATGTTTTCGCCGAAAAACTGGTGGAACATCTGGCCAATCGGCGACTTCAGAAAGGCCACGCCGCCCGAATGTCCCGGGCAGTGCCATGAATAAGAGCCGTCTTGCGCATAATGCACCAGTGCGCGAAAGAACGGCGGCGACAGGCCGTCGAGATACGACTTGGCTTCGCGGATGATGTGGCGCGCGACGAACTCCGGGGTGTCTTCGAACATGTGGATGAAGCCGTGCAACTCACGCAGGATATCGTTCGGGATGTGGCGCGAAGTACGGGTTTCGCCGTACAGATAAATTGGGATATCGGCGTTCTTGTGACGAATTTCCTGGACGAAGGCACGCAGCGGTTTGAGTGCGTGATCGCTTTCTTCGAGCGATCCGCCGCCGAATTCTTCGTCGTCGATCGATAGGATGAAGGCCGAGGCACGACTTTGCTGTTGCGCAAATTGCGACAGATCGCCATAACTGGTGACGCCGACCACTTCCATCCCTTCCTGCTCCATCGCCACGGCCAATGCGCGAATGCCCAGGCCGGAAGAGTTTTCTGAGCGGAAGTCTTCGTCAATGATGACGATCGGGAAGCGAAATTTCATGAGGTCTCCAATACAGTCGAATTACTTGGAAGACGCCTGGGCCAGTTGTGGCGAATCAAGGTTGCCACTTTGCTTGCGCGCCGAAAATTTAAGAACGAATTTTCCCAGATATGTGGGTCAATGGGGAAAAAAATAGCCCTGAATACCGTTAGAGCGAGCAAGCGTTCTATTAGAGCCACAAAATGGTGTTTTGAAGTGAGATCCGGCTATTTTTTTTGATACGTCACGAAGGCGTAATTAAAATCGTTTTGCGCGCAATGATGCTGCTCACGTGCAACCTCCTGCCATTCTTGCGCAGAAATTAGCGGAAAAAAAACATCGCAATGAAAATTTTTGTCGATTTCAGTCACGATCAAACGTTCCGTCAACGGCAGTGTTTCGGCAAAAATCTGCGCACCGCCGATGATGAAGGCTGCCGCATCGGCATTTGTATCTGAATTTGCATCGCCAACCAGTTGGATAGCGGCAGCGACAGACGCGGCAACTTCGACCCCATCGTGGCGCCAGTTCGGGTTGCGGCTGATGACGATATTGCGCCGGTTCGGCAATGCTCGGCCGATTGAATCGAAAGTCTTGCGGCCCATGATGATCGGGTGGCCGCTCGTGGTGCGCTTGAAAAATGCGATATCTTCTGGCAAATGCCAGGGCAGGGTGTTATTGATACCTATCCCACGTAAGGAATCGGTGGCGACGATGATGGTGAGTTTGCGCATGGAATAGCTGACTTTTGGCTGAAACGGTTAAACGGCGAGGATACCAGAGGCAACCCGTTCAGGAGCTTGTTTAGACTGACGGCATTCTAGGGCTCGCGCTTGCGCCGCCAGAAAATATGCATCAAGGGTTTGACGCTGATGCCGTGCGCCACGATGGACAGGGTAATCACTACCAGAGTCAATTGTATGAATTCCAGGGCCATGGGATCTGGCAAGTCGTGCTCTATCGCATACATCAAATAATATAAAGAGCCTATGCCGCGTACACCAAACCAGCCTGTCAGGCTGCGCATGCGCCACGACGCGCCGCTGCCCAGCATTCCCAGCATCACACTGACGGGACGCGCCACCAGGAACAGGAAGAATGCAAAGCCCACCGCACGCCAACTCCACGAATCAATAAACAGCATGCCACCCACCAGTAGTATCAATATCACTTCCGACAATCGTTCCAGATGTTCCTTGAACACCAAGGCGCCTTCGCTGACGATTACCGGCGGTTCTGTATCGGCACTGGCTTGCACAGTAACGGCAGGAGCGGCTTTTGATTTTGGCAGTGCTGCGCCAGATGCCAGGACGGGCTCAGGTCTGTTCTGTGGGCGCTTGGCAACGGCAGATAGTTTTAACTCGGTTTGATGCAGCGCGACGGCGGCGAAGAATACCGCCAGAAAGCCCCACGCATCCATTAATACGCTCAGGCCATACACGACCCCGATCAAGCCCAGCCCAAGAAAATCGTCCAGGAGTTTCCTGTTTTGCTGTGGGCCGCGTATCTTCCAGACCAACCGCGCCAAAAGTATGCCTGACACCACGCCCAATGTGATCCCTGCCACTGTCGCCCACAATACGTCCAGCAAGACCCAGCGCATTCCGGTTTCACCCACTTCATGCAAACCCAGCATCCCCATGCCCAGCATTACAAACGGAAAGGCGCTACCGTCGTTCATGCCGGCTTCGCAGGTCAGAGTAAAACGCAGTTGGTCGTGGTCGCCAGGGTGGCGAATTTGCACATCGGTTGCCAGCACCGGATCGGTGGGCGCGACAATCGCCCCCAGCAATATGCCTGCGCCTAGCGGAAAATCAAATACATAGTAACTAAAGGCGGCTACCAGCGCGACGCTCACCGTCATCGACACGGTGGCCAGCAATACCGGTGTGCGCCATTGCTTGAAACTGATGGGCGCCGGCATTTTGACCCCGGCAGAAAATAGCGATATCAATACCGCGACTTCAGTCAGAACCTCCAGCAATCCCGACTCATTCAACGGATTGAAGTGAAAGACATCCAGCACGGTAGGCCCTACCAGCAAGCCCGCTGCAAGATAGATGATGGCGGACGTAATGGGTAAATGCTTTAGTTTGGAAGAAGTCAGCCCCATGAAGAGCAGCAAACCACCAACCAGTAAAAACCATAATGCAGTAGAAATCATGGTATCCGTTCAAACGATGACAAAAACGGCAGACAAGACGACTTGTCATCCGATTCCGCACGGTGCCATTTCGCATGGCGGGTTTAAGCTGGGCGCGTTTGGTAATAGTTTATCCCATTACGTCAACGCTGCAACGCGTGTGAGGCTACTGCTGTATTGTTATATATATAAGTGCTGAATCGAACTGCAGGCACTTGTTATAGTTTTACCAGAAACATAATTAGGGATCGCTATGCCAGACCCAGATACACACCTACCCATTGCCGCGTCGCATCCATGGTTGATTGACCAGATAGCGTTTGACTGCATCGCGCATGAGCGCATCGTCACTGAAGACACGTGGTTTTATGTGCTTGCAGCGGCGTCTTTTGTCGAAAGTTTGGCGGATTTGTACACAGAAAACCTGTTGTGCCACATGGAGGACGACCCCGAAACCAGTCAGTGGCTGCGCGAGCGCTGGGAACCGGAGGAATTGCAACACGGACACGCGTTGCGTCGCTATGTGGAGACGGTGTGGCCGGCGTTTGATTGGCAAACGGCGTTTGACGGGTTCTGCGCAGACTATCGTCCGTACTGCAAACCCGAACTGCTGGAGCCAACGCGCACGCTGGAGATGGTTGCCCGTTGTGTGGTGGAAGCCGGCACCGCAGGCCTGTACGGTCTGCTGCAGCAAATCAGCCCGGAACCGGTTCTCGCCACACTGGTAGGGCATATCCGCGACGATGAAGTGGGACACTACAAATACTTCCACCACTTTTTCCTGCGTTATCGCGTTATAGAGCGTCCATCGCGCTGGCAAGTGGCGCGCGTATTGCGGCAGCGATTAGGAGTAGTGGGTCAGGAGGATGCCTACCTGGCGTTGAAAAATGCATTTGTCGTGCGCAACCCCGGTCAGACATTTAGTCCACAGGATTTTCAGCGGTTTCAACACACAGCGGGCCACTGGGCGCGCGCCGATTATCCGTACGAAATGACCGTGAAAATGCTGCTCAAGCCGCTACGCCTGCCTGGTCTTATCAACCGCATGGTCTTGCCGCTGTTGGTGCACCATGCGAGGCGTGTGGTGGCACCGTGAACGCTGGGTTACCTTCGTCGTGGTGACCAAGGTAATCCTAGCCTTGAAAAATAATTATTCCAGTTCAAATTCCGACGGATTAATCGCTAATTCCTTGGCGATTTTGATGGCTACCTTTTTTTCAGTATCATCAAAATTGCCGTCTGAAGCGGCAATCGCAATAATCATGCGAATCAATAGGCGCGAAGCCTCGGCATTGGACTTCATCTTGCCCAATGCCTGATAAGCCTTGGCTTCACCAATGTCTTTATCAAATTCAATCTGACTGACAAAATCCTGAAAAGCCTTGATGACTTCACTGGTCGTAAAAATCGACAGTGCGTCATGGCTTTCGATGAATTTAATCATTTTTTGCTTTTCTTCTGAGCTGATATTGCCATCAGCCATTGCAATCAATGCCGAACCAGCCATAGATGCATTCAGAAAATCCTTGTTTTTATATTTCAAGGCTTCTGTTTTTAAATCATTGGCTTTTGTTTTCAGTTTATTCAGAAAATTATTGAAGCTCATAATGGATTCCTTGGTTAAATATATTGTTAGGTTTGACTGTTACTGTACATCTTACTTTTGTTACTTTTTATTTACATCCCGCCACATAACTTAATCCATAGATCCGGTTCGATCAAGTAGCTTCTTTAAATCGCCATGGGTGCGGTTAAAGCGGGGTGGTGCTGATAGTTGTTTAATGAAAAATCGGACGGTTCCATTTTTTCAAGCCATTCTGGCTCGAACTTTCCGGTTGCAGCAAAATCTGGAATGCGCTCCGAAATGACTAACTCCGGCGCGGCGTATGGTGCGCGCTGCAATTGCTCCTGCAGCATATCGAGATGATTCTCATAAATATGGGCGTCCCCGATGAAATACGTGAACCAGCGCGGTTTATACCCGGTTAGCCGGCCCACCAAGTGTAGCAGCGCTGCTGCTTCAGCCAGATTAAACGGCGTTCCTAAACCGATATCGTTGCTGCGGATATACAGGCAAAGCGAGATTTCCTTGCTCGCAGCATTCGGGATGAACTGGTACAAAAGATGGCATGCCGGCAGCGCGATAGAATCCAGATCGGCGCAATTCCAGCCGTGGAACAAAATGCGCCGGCTTCCAGGATTGGCGATAATCGTGCGCAGGCAATCGAGCAGTTGATCGATTGCCTTGTACAGAAGAATTTTTTTGACGCCATCATCCTGCAGTGCGGATACCACTCGAAACCCTCTGCTTTGCGCGTCTTCAATTTGAATGGTGCTGGTAGAGTCAAGCAGCTTGTAAGCAGGCCACGCGCGCCACTGGACGCCATACACTGGGCCGAGGTCGTCTTCTTGCAGGCGATAGGGGTTTGCAAGCCACTCGGCGTTTTCGTTGGCGTTCTGATCCCATACCTTACAGCCCAGAGCGCGAAAGTCGGCGGCACTTCGCGATGCCCGTAAAAATCCAGCAAGCTCGCCCATGACAGATTTGAACGCAAGCTTCTTGGTTGTAATTGCTGGAAAACCGTCATTTAACAAATCGAAGCGCAGCATCGCACCAGGAATACTGATCGTTCTTGTCCCGGTGCGATTCTCTTGCCAACTTCCAGTGTCAATAATGGTTCGCACCAGATCGAGGTATTGCTTCATTTGATTTTTCCAATTCAGGTGCTGGATATCGGTGGTGCTGATTTCGGGTGGGCTTACTTGTCCGTAATCAGTGAAAAGTCCTGCTGCAGGTTGAAGCGCATCTGATCACTGCATATCGAGCGATGCCGGTTTCGGTGCGATCTGTTTTTTTGGTTGCCATGATCATAAACATGGCGCAGTGTGATTTTGTGAAAAGGTGTGTGGATTATATATAGATACTGGCGCAGCCAGTCACCAACTGATTCCGACCTGCCGCAGAAAATACTTATGAATAAAAATAATAGGAGTATCAATAAAAATACTATGATTTCCGCATATTTATATTGCTATTATCAGAAATACGTTATGCAGTATATGGTTTTTCACAAATAGGGTTCGGTACGCGCACCGCGGCTATTTTCGATCTTTAGGTGGGTGATGAATGCCGAAGATGGCGATGGAACGTCTGGTGCCGTCTTCGGTGTGATCGATAGCTTTACGGAACAGACTTTCCGGGTAGCAATAGTGGGTCTCTCAGGCGAATGATGTGCTGAATGTCATCCTCATCGGTGACGCTAATGCTGAGTAAGCCGGCAGCGTTCTCATCCACAAATATCATCTTCGGTTTATGAATCAGATGGTCAAGCCCTTCCAGTCCGACCTCCAGCATGTCGCCCCTGGGGTTGTAGACCACGCCGAACATCGGTACCCATTCCGCAGCGATATGGTCGCCGAGACTCAATCCGACCACCTCGATCTCGGCGCATTTTCGATCCAGACCGCCAACTTTGGAAATACCATCAAAAAACGTTTTCCATTCCGTTTTTTCAATCTTGCGCGTAGTCATGATGCATTCTCCATGAAGTGAAATTACATGCCTGTTGATTCGCCTGCCAGACATGGCAACAGGGTAGACCCGCATAGCTTGCGTGTCTTGTCGAAAATCAAAAGCCGTTTTATTGGCATCCTCTTGATGTTCTTGACGCAACTGCACTATCTGCAACTCCCTTGCGCGATTTTTTGTGTGGAAAATAAATCGGCTGGCATGATAGTGTCATTTGGGACACTATCAGTGTCGACGTGGAATTGCAATAACCGATCCAGCACTGAAACATCCATTGCTTCGTTCGCGTATTGGTATTCAAAGGCATCCCAGTCACTGCTCATCAGGCATTTTGAAAAACCATGAAAATTATCCGAAGCCGTGAATTTGTCGCTGAGCGCGCATGGGGCGCAATGGATGTCGCGAGCATGAACGGCATCACGACACGCGTGCATTGGACGGACCAGCCGTACCAATGGCACGTCAACGATGGTAAGGAAGTATTTGCGGTACTCGATGGAATCGTCGAGATGTTCTACCGGGAAGGCGGGGTAGAGAAGTCGGTGGTGCTGCAGGCCGGCGATGTTTTCGTTGCCGACGTCGGCTGCGAGCACTTTGCGCATCCTCGCGGGGAGGCACGTATTCTGGTTGTCGAGAAAGAGGGTAGTGTTTGAGGCAGTCGCCGTTTGTTTAACTATTTAATAAAAAGGAATCCACCCAATGAAAACAGCATTACTCATCGTTGACATTCAAAACGATTACTTCCCTGGCGGAAAGATGGCGCTAGAAGGGACTATGGAAGCAAGTGAGAATGCGGCCGTCCTGTTATCGACTTTCCGTCGCAGGCAACTCCCGGTGGTACATATTCAACACATTGCAAAGCAAGCCGACGCAACTTTTTTCCTGCCCGATACCGAGGGCGTGAAAATCCACAAAAGTGTTACGCCGTTAAGCAACGAGGCCGTCATCATAAAAAATTATCCGAACAGTTTCAGGCAAACTGCGTTGCTCGAATATTTAAAGGAGCATCAAATCGTCAAGCTCGTGATCGCGGGCATGATGACCCACATGTGTATTGATTCGACTACCCGTGCCGCTTTCGATTTTGAATTTAAGATCCAACTGGCACACGATGCTTGCGCGACAAAAGCGCTGTCATTCGGTGGCGTAGATACCCCCGCCAGCCATGTGCAAAATGCCTACATTGCGGGCTTGAATGGCAGTTTCGCCCAAGCTTTAAGCACGCAAGAGATCATTGCTGATTTAGGTTAGTTGCAAGTTGGTTGCGTTAGGGCTGCTTTTTGCTTAACTGCTTTTCAAACGCCACGTCCAGCTTACTGACCCGTCTGGTCACTTGCGGGCCGACGCTATTGACGTACTTCACGAAGTCGTCCAGCGGCAGCGCCTGGCCCAGCTTTTCCTGTGCGCCGGCAGCGGTGTTCAGCACCAGATAGAACAGTTCGTCGCCGGTGCGCACCATCGAATAGGGCTTGTTGCCGTCGCGCGCTTTCAGGCGCTCGATGGCGGCGCTGGCTCTGGTTGATCGCATCTTGCTTGCTCCTTGGAAAAAATGGTTCGATGTGCAGTGTCGATTTTCGCTGTGTGCGCTCGACTTGCAGACATTAATTTTTATAGGGAGTATGTCAAAAAACATACACTATCCCGCATATTTTTAATGCGGAATATAAAAATACATATCATAGTATAAATTATTGCCAATCGGGATTGCGCAAAACAGTGCTGTTGTCAGTAGTGCAGGCATCTGTGCCTGCACCGGGCCGCAGGCACGGAGGCCTGCGCTACTTAATATTGCGTAAGTCCTAAAAATTATCCCGGCAAGGTATGAAACTGCAGCGCCGCCAGATTTGCATAGATTCCGCCTTGCGCCACCAGCGATGCATGGGTGCCGGTTTCGACGATCTGACCATCTTCCATCACGATGATGCGATCGGCGCGCTGCACGGTAGCCAGGCGGTGCGCGATGATGACGGTAGTGCGGCCGATCATCGCCGCTTCCAGTGCTTTTTGCACCAAGCGTTCGGACTCGGCATCGAGCGCGCTGGTGGCTTCGTCCAGCAATAGCAGCGGCGGGTTCTTTAACAGTGCGCGGGCGATGGCGATGCGCTGGCGCTGGCCGCCGGACAGGCGCACGCCGCGCTCGCCCAGGAAGGATTGATAGCCTTCCGGCAGTTGTTCGATGAACTCGTGCGCGGCGGCCATTTTGGCGGCGGCGATCACTTCGTCGTCGCTGGCGCCGGCACGGCCGTAGCGGATATTTTCCAGCGCATTGGCGGAGAAGATGACGGTGTCTTGCGGCACGATGCCGATAGCGTCGCGCAATGTCTGCAAATCAAGCTGCTTGATATCAACGCCGTCGAGCGTGATCTGCCCTTGCTGCGGATCGTAAAAGCGCAGCAGCAATTGGAACAGCGTGGTCTTGCCGGCACCGGAAGGGCCGACCACCGCGACCGTTTCGCCCGGTTCGATTTCCAGCGTGAGCTGCGACACAGATTCAGTCAGCGGCCGCGATGGGTAATGAAAACTGACGTCTTTAAGCACCAACGCCGAACCGACTGCAGCACGCGGCGGCAACGGTTGCGGTTGGGCCGGCGATTGCACTTGCGAGTGTGCCGACAACAACTCCAACAAGCGTTCAGTAGCACCGGCAGCGCGTTGTGCCTCACCCAGCACTTCCGACAGTGCGCCGATGGAGCCGGCCACCAGCACCGCGTACAGGATGAATTGCCCCAGTTCGCCGCCGCTCATGGTGCCTTGGATCACCGCATGGGCGCCGAGCCACAGTACGAATACGATGGCGCCGAATACCAGCAGAATCGCCACCGCCGTCATCGACGTGCGGGTGCGGATGCGCTGCATTGCGGTATCGAACGCATCTTCGACCGATGCGCCAAAGCGCCGGCCTTCGATGGCTTCGTGGGTGAAAGCTTGCACGGTCGGCATCGCGTTGAGGATTTCACCCGCCATCGCAGAGGCATCGGCAATCCGGTCTTGCGAGGCGCGCGACAGCTTGCGCACCCGACGTCCGAAAAACACGATCGGCAGCACTACTGCTGCCAGCAGCACGACGATGATGGCGGTAAGCTTGACGCTGGTGACAAATAGCATGCCCAGTCCGCCGACGAACAGCAGTGCATTGCGCAGCGCCATCGAAATGCTGGTGCCGACCACCGCCTGGATCAAAGTGGTGTCGGCGGTAAGGCGCGACAACACTTCGCCGGTTTGCGTAGTTTCGAAAAACTGCGGGCTCTGGGTGATAACGTGCCGGTACACCGCGCTGCGGATATCGGCGGTGACGCGCTCGCCCAGCAGCGACACCATATAAAAGCGGGCGGCGGTGGCGATTGCCAATATTGACGCCACGCCAAACAAGGCCAGAAAGTAAAAATCGACGTTCTGAATGTTCTTGCTGCCGGCCGCGACGACAGCGCCGGCATTGCCAAAGCCGAGATCGATCATCTGCCGGAATGCATACGGAATCGCCAGCGTGGCGCCGGCGGCGACCAGCAATGCAATCCCGGCCAGCAGGAACTCGCGTTTGTAAGGCGCGAGAAAAGGCAGCAAGCCCTTAAGTGTGGACAAGCTGCTTTTCTGCGGCTTGAGCGCGATTGCGGTACTGCTGGAAGTTGTGGCGGTGCTGGGTGTTGTGCTGATAGTGGTCATAATTTCTGTGGTTTGTCGTATCCGGTCATTTCAAGGTAGCCGCGCCCGGCGGGTGCGCCGTCGCGGCTGATAGTCACAGCGCCTTCCCAATATACGTTTCCGGTGGAGCGGCGCGCATCGAGTTCCTGATCATCCTGCAACGGGGTTATGTGCCAGCGATCGCCGCCGGTTTGGATCTGCATCGCCACCGGGTAAATCGCCTTGGTGCGTGGCGATTGCCAGCGCCGTTGCGGGGTAAATAGTACGGCGTCCGGCATGAATTGTGTCATCTTTCCGGCTGGATTGCGCAGCGCAGCATGGCTCCACAGCGTCGCGCCGGCTTTGCTTCTGATACGAAACGCCATCAGCGCGCTGCCGTCATCCAGATTCGCGCCCAGCCAATCCCAGCCGGCTGCATCGGTGTCCAGCACGTTGCTCGACCATTCGTGATCGAGCCAGGCTGTGCCGGTTACTGCTAGCGGGATACCCTGGCGGATTAACGTGCCGGCGACCTTTAATTGCGGCTCGCTGTAGTAATAGCTGGCTTGTTGCGGCTTCGGCCCCTTGCGTGAGTAACCTTGTTCGCCTTGCCGCATCGGCGCTTGACTTGGCTGCAGCGTCAGTTGCAAATCGAAGTCGCGGCTACGGGCCACCGCCTGATAGCGGCCATCGGCGTTGCGGGTAAGGTGCCAGTCGTCGAGCTTGACGTCGGTATTGCCTTGCGCTGCGTAAGCCAGGCCAAAACCCTGACGAGCGCTTTTTTCGCCGTGCAGCAATTTCTTTTCAGCCGGATCGGACAAAGCGGCGTGGGCGATGATCAGTTGCTTCGGCGCAAAATTGCTCGGGTTGGCTGCATCGTGTCCGGTGGCGGAGCGAAAGAACGTGATCTGAAAACCGAGCGGTTTGTGGTCAGGTGTTTGTAGCCAGCCGGTTGCGTACCACCATTCGGTGCGAAATCCGGGATGCGCGCCGAAGTCGCGTGGGAAAGTGAGCGCTTTATCCGGCGTGACCGCGGCGAATTGCGGCGGCGCAGCCCAAACATTGGAAAGTAGCAAAAACAGCAGTAGGGTGCGCCATGCGCACCGGAACAATTTCAGCCCCATCACCAATCCTCCTTCACCGCCCGAATCGCGCTACCCGACAACGCTTGCCGCCCCGCCACCAGCGCCGTTAATGCGGCCGACACCAGCAACAAACCGGCCACCGATGCCAGCAAACCCCACGGCATGTGCAATTCCATAGTCCAGTGAAACGATTGCGGATTGACGATAAATACCAAAATCAAACTAATCAGCCAGCCCAACACGAAACCCACCGCAATCCCAATCGCCGTCAGCAAGCCGCCTTCGGCCGCCAATATCGCCAAAATCTGCCGACGCGTGACGCCAATGTGACGCAACATGCCGAATTCACGAGCACGCGCCAGGGTTTGCGCGGAAAAGGTAGCAGCCACGCCGAACAAACCGATCACGATTGCGATCAGTTCCAGCAAATAGGTGACGGCAAAGCTGCGATCGAAAATCTTCAAGCTGATAGCGCGGATCTGGCCCGGCTCGGAAAATTCTAGCGCGCTGCCGAACGGAAGCTGCTTCAGCGTGGCGCTGACTTGCGCCGGGTTGACATCGGCTTGTAGCCATAGCGCAGCATCATTGACCGTCAAATCGCCGGTCAGCTTTTGATAATCCGATAACCGAATCTGTATCGCGCCCGACTGCCGTGCATAGTCGCGCCAGATGCCGGCCACCACGAAGTCGTGCCCTTTGCCGCCTCTGCTGCCGATGGGAAGGCTAACGCGCTTGCCCACCGCATAACCGTACAAATCGACCATCGCTTCCGAGACCCAGATCGGCATTGCATCGGCGGGGACGATGGTGGCGCCGATAACCGGCACCACCTTGCCCGGCGCACTGACGTTAATCGGACGCGCCAGCAAAACCACATCGGCGCGGTCGGACGCCAGCGCCAGTTTCGACGCGCGCATGAAATCGGCGCGATTGACGCCGTTGGCAGCGCGGATCGCCTGTTGCTCATTCGGCTGCAGGCCGCCGCTGTCTCCAGCGCCAGCCATCGCCGAGCGCACATAAAGTTGGGCCGGCAAAATCTGCGTCAGCCAGTCATCGACTGAAACCCGGAAACTGGCAACCATGATCGCCATCGCCACCATCAGCGCAAAACTCGACAGCACGCCAGCCAGCGCAATCGATGCTTGATTCGGCGCATTTGCCAGCCGCGCCAGTGTCAGGCTCAACACCACATTCGGCGTCGGCATCCGGCCCGTCAAGGAAAACAAGCTCGCTGCCAGACGCGGCATCAGCGCGATGCCGCCTATTAACAGCAAGGCCACTGCCAGAAACCCGAATACCGGCAAGTCGGCCACCGGCGGCAATTGCGTGAATAATGTGGCCAATCCCAGGCAAGCCAGCGCCGGCCAGGGCGATGCCAGTTTCGCCAGCGCAGCATCTTCGCTGCCGGATTTAAGCGCTTGCGCGGGGTGGGCGCGGGCGGCTTCCAGCGCCGGAGCAGCCGCACCCAATAGTGCTACCGTCGCGCCGAGTACAAAAAACACCATTGCCGCCAGCGGACTGAAATGCACTCTCGGCTGCACGCCCGGGAAATAACCGCCGCCCAAATCGCCGCCGAAAAAATGCAAGGCAGCCGCCGCCATCCCGTAACCGGCTGCGATGCCGCAAGCGGCACCGATTACGCCCAGCGTTGCGCCTTCCAGCAATACTTGCCCCATCAAATGCCGGCGCGTCATGCCCAGAACGCGCAACAATGCAAACTGGCTGCGGCGGCGCAATACCGACAATGCCTGGGTGGAAAACACCAAAAATGCCCCGGTAAACAAGGCCACCAGCGCCAGCACATTCAGATTGACGCGGTAAGCACGCGACATATTGGCGGTGCGCGCTTCCTGATCTGCGGTTTCCGTCGCCAGCAAACGGCCTTCAAATTCGCGGTTGAATTTTGCCTTGAAGTCAGCGCGATTGACGCCAGCGGCCAGCTTCAATTCGATGCGCGACAATTCGCCGATGCGCCCGAACCGCCATTGCGCCGCGCCGATGTCCATCACTGCGATGCGTTGTCCGGCACGCGAGCGCAGCAAAGTGCCGGCCACCCGCAAGCGGATGGTGCGACTTCCTGCGCGCAGCTGCAAAGAATCGCCTGAGCGTACTTTCAACCATTCCATGGCAGCCGGGGAAAGAAAAATCGCATCATCGGCGAGCGTGTCGAAAGGCTTATCGGCGGTGGGGATACCGATCAAGTCAGGTGCAATTTCGGCGGCGCGGAACACATCGATGCCGAGAATCTTCAGCGCGCTTTGCTCACCTGAAACGGGTGCATTGACAACGCTTGCATCCAGTTCCAGCAACGGGCTAGCCAGCGCCACGCCATCACGCTGCGCCAGCAGCGGGTAAAGCCGTTCGTCAAAGCGCGCCTGCACGCCGCGCACCTGCAAATCGGAGATGCCCGACAGGCTCTTGATCGCTGCCGAAAATTCGTTGAAGGCCGCCGCATTGATCAGATGGATCGCAAACCCGAGCGCCACCCCCAGCGCAATCGCGCCGACGGCGACCACGGCGCGCACCGGATGCGCGTGCCATTCGCCCAGCAACAACCAGCGGGTCAGGAGTCGCAAACGGATCGGCATGGGCGCGGACATTGGCGTAAGAAAATCAAGCCGGGTGCAAACCGTCTTTGCTCAATACCAGCACGCGGTCGGCCAATTCCGCCGCCGCGTGCGAATGGGTCACCATGATGGCCGACGCGCCGCTGGCTTTGATTTCCGCGCGCAACAATAGCAATACGTTGTGCGCAGTGTCGGGGTCGAGGTTGCCGGTCGGCTCATCGGCCAGCACCAGATTGGGCCGGTGCACCAGCGCCCGGGCAATCGCCACCCGCTGCATTTCGCCACCGGACAACTGGCGCGGAAAATCCTTGCCGCGGCCTTGCAAACCCACCGCACCCAGCATTTCCTGCGCACGATGCCGGCTTTCGCCATTCAGCAGCAAGGGCAGGGCGATATTCTGTTGCAAGGTCAGATGCGGCAATACATGAAAAGCCTGGAACACGAAACCCATTTTTTTGCGCCGCAGCAAAGTCGCCGCGTCGTCATCCAGCGCGGACATTGTTACGCCATCAATCAAAACTTCGCCGCTGTCCGGCGTATCCAGCCCGGCAATCAAGTTCAACAGCGTCGACTTGCCCACGCCCGATTCGCCCATCACCGCAATGAATTCGCCAGCAGCAAGCGTGTAAGACAAGTCATCCAGCACCGGTTGCGTATTGCGGTAGGATTTGGTGATATGGCGCAGTTCCAGCATGGGTACTCCGGTGGTGGCGGGTTTGGAGTTGCGGCGAGTTGCTATTTTTTTTTAATGATATAGGGAGTATCAATAAAAACTACGATTTATCCGTCTAATTTTATTGGTTTTGATAAAAATACATTATTGAGTATGCTTGTTAGTTACATACGATAGATTGATGATGGGCGCTGCCGGCTAGTCGGTTGCAAGCGCTGATTATCCTGCATATGGCAGTTGGACGGGCGCGAAGCAGCAGTGTTTCAGACGGCGCGCCATTCGCTTTGGTTCCTGCTCCGATGAAAGGCGGCTAGCAGCGGACGCTTATGTTTATAAACAGGCGGGACTTGTCAGTTATCAGCTGATGTTATGCACAAAAAATTCGATCCACGAAAGACACGAAAAAACTGCATGACGCCATTTTTTTGCAGTTGTTTGTCAGTAGTGCAGGCCTCCGTGCCTGCATGGGATTGCAGGCACGGAGGCCTGCACTACTTAGACATTGCTTGCTGTTTTCGTGCCTTTCGTGTCTTTCGTGGAGAATGCTTTTCCTATTTCGCATACGCACTGCGTAACATCTGTTATCAGTTCAGATTAAGGTTTTTTCTGTTGTGCCGCCTCATTTTGCGTAGCTTGCTCCAAGCTGGCTGCATAGGTTGAGCAAAAGCTTTTTAAGGATTTTGGTTGCAATCGCGTGTACCTTTCTTGTATGCCCGCGCGTAATTCTGGGAGGGCACCCAATAGCTTTTGCCTTAGATCGCCGGTCGTCGTGACTGTAATTAATTCTTCCCCTATTATTTGAAAATAGGGGGATGCGCGAAATGCGACCTCGTTCCTGTCTTTAAATTCAGGATAGTTTTCTTCGCAAATTTGTTTTTCAAAGCGGGCTCCCTCCAAGGCGGAAAGATCCCAAAGAACCTCTTCTCCTGATGTGCCGGCAAAAACAAGCTGTGTGGCAGCTATTACCCATGCCGCAATTGGTATGAGGCAATTGCGAGCGCTGTACCATTCCTGCTCCTGCCCGCTTTGCTGGGCATGCCGTCTAGTTGTCATTCGTTCTCCTTGTGATCACCTGTGGGCGGCGTTGTTGAATAATTCATTGTGTACGATGGCCTGTCGTTTGGGCTGCAAAAGCCCAACATTCGTTAAGGCCGTAACCCGCAACTTACGGTAGGGGGAGGAGTCCATTTCATTGCCCAACGAATTGCGGCTTACCGCAACACAACCCGTCGCTGAGCCCGTCTTGCCACCATGAGGTGGCTACGCTGTTCCGAAGCGACGGTTTCGATGCGCCCAATTCACGGCGGATGCACTCTGTCAGAGCGTTCGCGCAGCAAGTGCGCGCCGTCTGCCGCGTCAGAACAGCCAATCTTGTGCTTGACAAATGGTCTAATGTTGGATAAATTATCCATATTACGCTTCAAAGCGGCCTATCTTGTTCTTGATAAATAGCCCAATAATAGATAAATCGTCCATATGCTAAAACGTACCCCAGAGCAGCGTTTGCTGCTCGATCAGCTAAAACAGGTGGCCGAAGGGCTAGCCCAAACGTTCGCCCCTTTCTGTGAGGTGGTGGTCCATGACCTGTTGGACCCTGAGCACGCGATCCTCGCGATTCACAACAACCTGTCGGGCCGGGAGGTAGGTCACCCGGCCACGGAACTCGGCTTGGCACGCATCCTAAATCCTGATTTCGCGCAGGTTGTCGCCAACTACGCGAACCAGTTTTCTGATGGACGTCAGGCCAAAAGCACGTCCATCGGCATCAAGGATTCAGAAGGTCGATACATCGCGGCACTTTGCATGAACGTGGACATGACTCTGTTTCAGGGCATTCAGAGCGCGATGAACCAGTTCGTCCGAGTGGATTCAGGTACGAGTGTCGGAGAGTCTCTCGATCCAGCCGGCAGCGATGCGATTCGTGCTCGCATCGACGAATTCGCAGCGCGGCTGGCAACCACTCCTCGTTCGCTCAAGGCGGAGGATCGACGCGCCCTGTTGCAGGAGCTTAAGACCTCAGGGCTTCTAGAGATCCGTAGGGCAATGGAAACCGTCGCGGCGCACCTGGGTGTGTCGCGAGCTTCGGTATACAGCTATGCCAAGTGACGCTCGTTTGCTGCTGCTCGACAAAGATGTCGTAGAGTCATTGCTTCAGCCTGACGACGTTTCGCTGGCCGTGCGCGAGGCGTTCGTCTTGCACAGCGATCGCGAGGGACGCGTCTTCCCTGTCGTCAGAGAGTCGCTGTCCACGGGAGGCATCTTCGGCATCAAGTCTGGTGACGTGCAATCTCAAGGCTTGCTAGGCTTCAAGGCCGCTGGGTTTTGGCCGGCCAACCGCCAAGTTGGCGCAGAGCCTCACCAAGCCACCATCGTTCTGATCGAACCGACCAACGGCCGGCCGATCTGCATAATTGATGGCAACGCGATCACGACGGCGCGTACCGGCGCCGCCGGCGGACTAGGTCTGCAGAAGCTTGCACGGCCTGAGAGCGCTCACGCTTGCATCTTTGGCACTGGCGTACAAGCGCGAGTCCAGCTCGATTGCGCTCTTCGGGTCATGCCGCTGCTCCAGCATGTGCGCTACCTGACGTTCAATGGCGAGCGTGATTCCGCGTTCGAGGCACATTTCGCGCAGAGGTGCGATATAGAGCACGCAAGTGACCGGAATGTCGCCGTCTCCGAAAGTGACGTCGTCATCACCGCGACGCCCGGTGGGGGCGCACTGTTCGATTTTAGTGCAGTGCAGCCCGGCACGCACTTGAACTGCGTTGGCGCGGACACCCGTGGCAAGCGAGAGCTTCCGGAAGGCTTGCTGGAAACGGCTCGCTTATTCGTCGATGACAAGGAACAGGCGAGCCAGATTGGCGAAATGCAATGGGCTCCGCGAACACCGTGCACCGAACTGGGTGATCTGCTCGACGGCAAGGCGACCCTCAGTCGCGCGCCGAGCGACATCACGATCTTCGATATGACTGGCCTAGCCCTGCAGGACTTGACCGTGGCGCGTCTCATTTATAAGCGGGCCTTGACCAATGGTGCTGGCACCAGCGTCGCCTGGCCCTGGTAGTTCATTTCTTTCACTTCCTTAAATACTTCCTATGAATACGCTAACTCTCCCTACGTTCGACGATGTCGCAGCTGCTGCGGTACGCATCAACGGCTACGCACACAAGACTCCCGTCATTACCTCGCGCACCGTCAACGAAGAGTTCGGCGCTGAAGTTTTCTTCAAGTGCGAGAACCTGCAGCGTATGGGTGCCTTCAAGTTTCGCGGCGCGTTCAACGCGCTGTCGAAGTTCGATACACAGCAGCGCAAGGCTGGCGTGGTGGCGTTCTCATCCGGCAATCACGCCCAAGCAATCGCGCTCTCTGCCAAGCTGCTTGGCATCCCGGCGACGATCATCATGCCGCACGACGCCCCCGAGATGAAGGTGACTGCCACCAAGGGCTACGGCGGCAACGTGGTGATCTATGACCGGTACACGGAAGACCGGGAGCAGATCGGTCGCGACCTTGCTCAGAAGCACGGCATGACACTTATCCCTCCGTTTGACCATCCTGACGTGATCGCCGGACAAGGTACTGCGGCCAAGGAACTAATCGAGGAAGTAGGCGCGCTCGATGCGTTCTTTGTTCCCTTGGGAGGTGGCGGACTGCTGGCTGGTTCGGCGTTGTCGACGCGCTCTCTCTCAGCCGGCTGCAAGCTCTATGGGGTCGAGCCCGAGGCCGGCAACGACGGCCAGCAGTCATTCCGCTCCGGTTCCATCATCCACATCGAGACACCTAAGACCATTGCGGATGGGGCCCAGACCCAGCACTTGGGCAACTATACTTTTCCGATCATCCGCCGAGACGTTGATGACGTGCTGACAGTGACGGACGCTCAACTCGTCGAATGCATGGGCTTCGCTGCCTCGCGCATGAAGTTGCTGATCGAGCCCACCGGATGTCTTGGTTTTGCGGCGGCGAGACAGATGAAGTCACACCTGCATGGCAAACGGGTCGGTGTGCTGGTCAGTGGAGGCAACGTGGACATCGCGCGGTTTTGCAGTTTGCTCGCCGCCTGACAGAATTTAAGGGTTTTCCCAAAGCCTCCTGAACTTAGCTTAGCAGTATGAGTGGCGCGCATTTGTCGAAAATGCGCGTGAGGGACCGCTCGCGCTTAAATTTATAACTTAACTCGGAGACATGACTCATGCAACCCTATTCGATAAGTATCGTTAGCAGAATGCTGCTCGTCCTTCTGCTTGTGGCTTCATCCATTTCACCAGCGTGGTCTCAGACCGTGCAGAAGCCGAAAATCGTCATCATCGCCACCGGAGGAACCATTGCCGGCACTGGCAATTCCAGTGCGAACACGAGCGCATATCAATCGGCTGTGGTGGGGGTTGACAAACTCATCGCAGCGGTACCCGAGATCAGGAGTGTTGCGGACGTCAAGGGTGAGCAGATATTCCAAATTGGCTCGGAAAGCTTCAACAATGAACCACTCTTGAAGTTGGCACACCGAGTTTCGGACCTTCTTAAGTCGAAGGACGTGGATGGAATCGTGATCACCCACGGTACCGATACTCTCGAAGAGACTTCCTACTTCCTGAACCTGACGATCAAGAGTGACAAGCCGGTCGTTCTCGTCGGTTCGATGAGGCCTGGGATCGCGCTGAGCGCCGACGGGCCGCTGAACCTCTGCAACGCGGTCGTGGTTGCCTCGGACAAGAGCTCCGTGGGGAAAGGCGCCCTGGTCGTCATGAACGATGAGATCCACTCCGCTCGCGATGTCACCAAGACCAACAGCGTGAAGATTGATACGTTCAAGTCGCTGTATGGTCCGATCGGCACGGTCGTGGAGAGCCAGGTCCGCTACGACCGTCTACCCTCGCGGCCGCACAACCTCCAGAGCAAGTTCGACATTGACAAGATCCAGTCTCTTCCTGAGGTCAACGTCGTCTACACCCACGGGAACATGAGTCGCGTTCCGTACGACGCGTTCGCCGCCGCCGGGCCCAAGGCCATCATCTACATGGGATTCGGCAACGGCAGCGTTCCTGACTACATCGACGGCGTTCTCAAGGAAGTCCGCGCCAAGGGGGTGTTTATTGTACGAACCACTCGTACCGGCAGCGGCTCGATTGTGCGCAACGGCGAGACGGACGACGACAAGAACGACTACATGGTTATCGACGACCAGAACCCCGCCAAGGCCCGTCTTCTCATGGCGCTGGTGCTGACTAAGACCTCTGACACCAAAGAGTTGCAGAAGATCTTCTGGAAGTACTGAGTAGGCCTTCCCCGCGACGGTCTGCGCAACTAGCTTGATTGCGCAGACGTCGAGAACATCGCTCAAGCTTTACCCATTTGCAGTCTCGCTGCCGCTTCTCCTTGAAGTGGTGGCGTGCTCTTCATCGTCTTCAAACTTACCTCTGGAGTTCATATGAACGACTCTCGCGACCTGAAACGAATCTCGTGCGCCAACAGTGGGGCCATTGCGCCACCGGCAGGTCACTACTCTCACATCTGCACAGCTGGCGGACTGATCTACATATCGGGGCAACTCCCCGTGACCCCGGACGGAAGGGCCTTGGCTGACCGGCCATTCATCGAGCAAGCGCAACAAGTGCTTTTCAACCTCGACGGCTGTTTGGCGCAGGCAGGTGTTGACAAGAACAGCCTGGTCCAAGTGCGGATCTACGTGACGGACATAAAAAACTGGCCGCTATTCAACGAGGTGTATGCCAATTGGATCGGAGAGCACCGTCCTGCGAGAGCCGTGGCGGGAGTGTCAGAACTCCACTACGAGCTCGCCGTAGAGGTCGAAGCGATCGCACTCGCAAGAGTTTAGTGCAATTTGACAAGTCCACCAGAAATATAAATATAAAGGAGACATTTCATGAAATCATCAAACACTGCAACTCGAATGATCATGCTGAGCATGGTTCTCGGCGTTGCTATTGGCTATCTGTGTCATCGCTACGCTGCCGATGCCGAGTCGGCGAAGGGATTGGCCGCCTACTTCTCGCTCGTTACCGATGCGTTCCTGCGTATGATCAAGATGATCATCGCACCGCTAGTCTTTGCGACCATCGTCTCTGGCATTGCCGGCATGGACGATACCAAGGCGATCGGTCGTATCGGCGTTAAGGCGCTGGGCTGGTTCCTTGTCGCGTCACTGGTGTCGCTCAGCATCGGACTGGTCTTCGTCAACGTGACCCATCCAGGGAGTGGTCTGAATCTGCCACTGCCGCAAGCAGATGCGGCTACGGGACTGAAGACCAGCGCTCTGAACTTCAAGGAATTTTTCACGAACATCTTTCCGAAGAACTTTTTCGAGGCAATGTCCACGAACGCAATTCTGCAGATCCTGGTCTTCTCGATGTTTTTTGGGGTAGCACTCGGCAAGTTGCCACCTGGCACTGCGAACCCAATGAAGCGATGGGTGGACAACCTCATGGACGTGATGCTGCATGTCACAAATGCGGTCATGCTCATGGCGCCGATCGGGATCTTCGCCGCCCTGGCATCCGTAGTGACGGTTCAAGGCCTGGGCGTGTTGCTGACTTACGGTAAGTTTATCGGCTACTTTTATGTCGCTCTGCTAGTCCTATGGACAGTGCTTTTCGTTGCGGGATTCGTGGTGCTGAAGGGGCGAGTCGTGTCGTTGGTGCGTTTGATTCGTGAACCGATGATGATTGCCTTCTCCACTGCCAGCAGCGAGGCCGCTTATCCGTTGCTGATCGAGCGGCTTCAGGAATTTGGCGTGAAGAAGCGTCTGGTAGGGTTCATGCTGCCACTGGGGTATTCGTTCAATCTGGACGGTTCGATGGTGTATCAGGCGTTCGCGGCCGTCTTCATCGCGCAAGCCTTCCACGTCCACATGACCCTGGGTCAACAAATCACGATGCTCCTGATCTTGATGGTGAGCAGCAAGGGAATGGCTGCAGTGCCTCGCGGCTCGCTGGTCGTCGTTGCCGCTATCCTGCCCATGTTCGGGTTGCCAGAGGCGGGCCTGCTGTTAATCATGGGTATCGATCAGTTCCTCGACATGGGCCGGACCGCGACCAATGTCCTCGGCAACAGCATTGCAACCGCCGTAGTTGCGAAGTGGGAAGGTGAGTTGTCGGCCGAAGGCATCGCCGTGTTGGATGGAAGCGCAAGCCAACCAGTGAGTGACCTTTCGTTCGAAAGGGCGTGATCATGCCTATTCAAGAAACGCGCAGGGCTAGGTTAGTCACCATTAGCACCGGTGGAACAATCACTGGCGAGGGTGCTTCCAGTGCGAACACCGGCACATACCGGTCGGACGTGGTGTCTGTCGAGGATCTCATTGCAACGGTTCCCGAGATCAGGAACGTGGCGGACATCGCGGGTGAGCAGATCTTTCAGATTGGCTCGGCGAGCTTCAACAACGAACGTCTCCTGAAGCTCGCGCGTCGTGTCTCCGAACTCGTCAAGTTGGACGGAGTTGACGGTGTCGTCGTCATTCATGGCACAGACACTCTAGAAGAGACGTCGTACTTCCTGAACCTGACGCTGAGATCAGAAAAACCGGTGGTGCTGGTTGGTGCCATGCGACCAAGTTCTGCGCTCAGTGCCGACGGACCACTGAACCTCTACAACGCGGTGGTTATGGCTGCGGGCGCGCGCTCGGCCGGCAAATGAACGTTGGTCGTGATGAACGACGAGATCCATACTGCGCGAGACGTCACCAAGCGCCACAGCCTGAAGATCGACACGTTCCGCTCACTCTATGGCCCTCTCGGTGCAGTCGTGGAAGGGCAGGCTCGTATCTACCGGTTGCCAGCATGCCCGCACATGCTAGCAAGCGAGTTCGACATCGGCACGATCCGGTCGATGCCGGACGTCAGCGTCGTCTATACCCATGGGAACATGAGCCGAGTGCCGTACGACGCGTTCGTTGCAGCCGGTTCCAGGGCCATCATCCACATGGGATTCGGCAACGGAACCGTGCCGGACTACATGGAGGAAGTTCTCAAGGAAGTTCGCGCTCAAGGGGTATTCGTGGTGAGAGCGAGCCGTAGTGGAAGCGGATCGATCGTGCGCAATGGCGCCACTAACGACGATCTGAACGACTACATCGTCGTTGACGACCAGAACCCCGCCAAAGCTCGAATCCGGATGGCTTTGGCCCTCACCAAGACAACCGATGTGCGCGAAATTCAGGAAATTTTCTGGCGGTACTGAACGCTGTGTCCAGCTTTCAGTCGTCGCGTCTGCCAATAAAACGTTACCCACCCAACATGATGATCCCGGCCTTGCTGGATTCCAGTCTCCTCACACACTTAACTTACTTTGCCCCCGTTTTCTGAGATGCCCTTTTTTAGTGACAAATAATTATTGACAACTAGTTTCCGTTAGTGAAAACTAGTTGTCAATAAGCGCACCGAGTAACCCTCAAACAGGCTGCTGCGAAATCCAACTGGTTGTAAAGGAATCCACTGTGACAACCGAGCCAAACCCCGAGGCCGCCATCTTAACCGACATTATGCTCATGGTCTTCCGTCTGAATGGCCGCCTTCTGGAGCAAGGCGACCAACTGGTCGAGCCCTTCAATCTCACCAGTGCCCGCTGGCAAGTGCTGGGTGCCGCGGCATTAGCCGGGAAGCCCCTTTCTGCGCCGCAGATCGCTGAGGCGATGGGCATCACCCGGCAAGGGGCGCAGAAGCAGCTCAATAAGTTGGAGGAGGACGGCTTCTTCGAGCAGAGCATCAACCCACGCCACCAGCGCTCGCCCCTCTACGTCTTGACCGAACTGGGCAACCGAACTTTTGCCAAGGCGATGGCCCTAGAGGCGGTCTGGGCTAACGGACTCGTTATGGATCTTCCTCTGCTAGACCTTAAGAACACATTACAAACCTTAATCACCGTCTATGAACGGCTCGATTCTCCCGTTCCGAAGAAAGCTACCCAAGCATGAAGCCCATCGTTCACGCCATTGCAGGCACCACAGCGATGCTCATCCTCACCGGCTTCTGGACTTCCTCCCTGGTCTCGGAAGTGTTTTTGGACTATGCGGCTGTGGCCGCAGTCAAACACGCCATTGTTTACGGTCTCTTCCTGCTGGTACCGTTCATGGCCGTTACCGGCGGCTCCGGCTTCGCACTTGGCAAAACGCGCAAAGGATCGCTTCTTGAGCAGAAGAAAAAACGTATGGCAATCATCGGCACCAACGGCTTGCTAGTAATGATTCCAGTGGCGATTTATCTTAACGGCAAGGCCGCTACCGGTGAGTTCGATGCGTTTTTCTATGCTGTGGAGGTCGTGGAACTGAGCGTCGGTGTCATGCAGTTCACCCTCATGAGCATGAATTTCCGGGCTGGGCTCAAGCTGGCCGGCAAACTACGCCCGCGAGCAAATTAATAGTTGGGCTTCAAATACAAATGATCGTAATCGTTTTTTTTCTCGCCATTTGTACTCAAATCCTCAGAGAGTGTCACGTAATTAAAAGCAATTTTTTCTTCGTCCAAGGCTTTCGTCCAACTAGTTTTCCAAGTGCGATGTAGCAGCTGGCAAGCCATGCAACACCCTCGCATGCACCGACTTTTCTTGGCTGCTCGACGGCAGTCGGTAATCCAGGCGATGGCGCGCTCAACCCGCCATCGCACAGCTTCTGGCACGAACCTGTCAGCTTTTTCAGCTAAGGCCGTAACCCGCAACTTACGGTAGGGATCAATTGAAGCGCAGCGCATTGCGCCGTGTGATCACACCATGCAACCGGACTTTGGCAAGAAATTCACGATGAAAAATATGTGCTTCCAGAATACCTGGCATGACGATAATGCGACTTCGGTCGCCTTGAACGCAGCATACGGCGCAATGCGCTGCGCTCATTGATGCCCTACGAATTGCGGCTTACGGCCTTGCGCTTATTGACGCTTTACGAATTACGGCTTACAGCCTTATCCTCCAAGAAAAATGCACAACAGTAGAAAATAGCTATCGAATCAATTGGATCAATTGTCTTTAGGTATTTTCAAATGCTACCTATAATCAATTTTCGATTCCAAACAACACCTAGGAAACATTATGAGCAAGACGCCCACCTTGACTACTGCTGCCGGCATCCCGGTTGTTGACAACCAAAATTCGCTTAGCGCTGGCCCGCGCGGCCCCTTGTTGTTGCAGGACTTCCACCTGATCGAAAAATTGCAGCATTTCAACCGTGAGCGCATTCCAGAGCGAGTAGTGCACGCCAAGGGTTCCGGTGCTCATGGCACTTTCACAGTGACCCATAATATTTCCCATTTGAGCAAAGCGAAGCTATTTAGCGAGATCGGCAAGAAGACCGACATGTTCATGCGCATCTCTACCGTGGGCGGTGAACGCGGCAGCGCCGACACCGAGCGCGATCCACGCGGCTTCGCAATGAAGTTTTATACGGAAGAGGGTAATTGGGACTTGGTGGGTAACAATACACCGATGTTTTTCATTAAAGATGCGATCAAGTTCCCGGATTTTATCCATACGCAAAAGCGTGATCCGCAAACAAACCTGAAATCGCCGACGATGATGTTCGACTTCTGGAGCAAGGCGCCGGAAAGTCTGCACCAGGTCACCATGCTGTTTTCCGACCGTGGCACACCCGATGGCCATCGGCACATGCACGGTTTTGGCAGCCACACCTATAGCCTGATCAATGATAAGGGCGAGCGTGTATATGTGAAATGGCACTTCACTACCCAACAGGGCATTAAAAATCTATCTGCTGCTGAGGCCGTGCGGTTGGCTGGGGAAGATCCCGATTATTCCCAGCGCGACTTGTTTAATGCGATAGCAACGGGGGACTTCCCGCGTTGGGAGGTGCGTCTCCAGGTTGCAACCGAAGCCGAACTGGTCGCATGGGAAGCACGTACCGGCTGGAATCCGTTCGATGTAACCAAAGTCTGGCCGCACGCAGACTTTCCGAGGATTCCGGTGGGCATGATCGAGTTGAACCGCAATGCGGCCAATTATCACGCCGAGGTTGAGCAAGTAGCATTCTCGCCGGCTAATATCGTGCCGGGTATGGGCTATTCTCCCGACAAGATGCTGCAAGGCCGTCTCTTTGCTTATCACGATGCGCAGCTATATCGTATCGGCGCCAATCACCAACACTTGCCGGTGAATGCACCACGCTGCCCGTTCCACAATCACCAGGCCGACGGCGCCATGGCAATCCACAGCGGCAGTACCACGCCGAACTATGAGAATGTCGATGCGGCCGGTACCAATCCGTCCGGTTTTGGACATGGCGATGCCGGCTGGGAGCTTTCCGGCATTGCTGGCCGCTACGATGGACGGGGCAAAGAAGACGACTATACGCAGGCCGGCAACCTGTTCCGGCTCCTGCCGGCGCAAGAAAAACAAAACTTGTTCGACAACATGGCGGGACCGTTGTCGCAAGTAAACGTCGAAATCATGGAGCGTCAACTCGCGCACCTTGACCAGGCCGATGCAGCCTACGGCGCTGGTGTACGCGCCGCATTAAGGAAGCACGGCATCAATATTGACTGATTTTTTCGATGCGTAAGACCAAGGCCGGCGTGGATTAGCCGGCCTTTTTTCATGCCTGCACAAGGTGGATTCGACTGCGCTGCGCAACTTATTTGTTGTTTGGCACAACCAATTCTCGGAACAAGCCGCCGTCACGCACGCTGCCGCTGGTAGTGCCTTCACCCCCTATGCGACGCTGGCATGCATCACGCTCGTCTGCTGGCAGCGCATTGCAACGTATCAAGGCATTTTGCTGGTACGTACCCTTGCCGCTATCGACCTGTCCTTTTTTTGACTCTTGGTGCGCTGCTCCTGCTTCTTTCAGGCAAGTTGCGCGGTCCTGGTTCGACTGGCCACTATTGCAAATTGCGCGGTCTGCCTTGTAGCGTGCGTCCGCGTCTGAGGTATTACTTGCAGCCATTGCTGCCGTTGCGGCAAAAGCGGTGTTCAATACGAGCAGCATCAGAGCCGATAGCCAAGCTGCTTTGCGCTGGGTATTAGTGAATGCTGAACAAAAACGAATCTGGTTGTTTGACATGATGATCTCCGGTTTAAAAAATAAGTCTATCGAACAACAGCGCCTGTTGTCTGTGCGCTACCAGACTTATATGCTATCTCGCAACTGTATCTAGCTGTTTTTCCGATTTTGTTTGCAGATCGACAAACAACTTGTAGACCAATTTAGCGAAAAGCTTGAATAGCAAGATTTTTAATCGCGGTATGAGTTGTTCGGTCGGCGGTCAAATCGGTTCGGTATAGCGTCATAATTCGGCCCGATCATGGTGTCTTCAGAATATTGCAGTTGTCTTTTAAGAAAGATATTACCTCGACGAATTTTGTATCCCAATCGTCCAGCAGGTATTTTTCTGCTTCAGCAAAAAAATCATCCCATAGCGCAACCAGGTCTTCGCGCATTTCGTAGGGGGCAAATTGATGGATGTATGCCGGCACCAATGCCGGGTTGATGCCATTCTTGCGCATGTTTCGGATTACTTCTCGTGCTTTTTTCTCGTTGATACCGGTTTTTGGCGCGGTACTTCCGGCCAGGCAGAAAAATAGGGTGAGCAGGGAGTCCGAGTCCGATTTGCCTTCGGTGACGCGGGTCCAGTCTTTCGAGACGATGGCGTCAAAATTGCTGACATCGTCGGCGGCGTCGCTGCGCAAGAAATATTTTTGCTTGAGCTTGTCAAGCAGCTCTGCCAGGTTGGTGGTCGGATCGAGAATTTCCGGGATGTCGGTCTTGATTATTTTCTTGCGGATGCGCTCCACGATGCGCTGGTACTCCTCGGGCATGTCATTGCGCATTACATGGGCAGGCGTTCGGGCTTCGGCCTTAATGCCCTTGATCCTGAGGGTGTCTATTAATTGTGCAAATTCGAATGCGTTCGGCATCGAGTCTGCTGCACGCTGATTTTTGCTTGCGCTCAAACGCAGCAGTATCGCGGTGCGTATCACCAATTCGGCGCTTTCATCTTCCAGTGCATCAGCGGGCATTCCCGATTGTTCGGCGAGCCAGACCGCGGCTGCAATTTCAGCCTGCGCAGCAATGCGTTTCCTGTGTTCCTTTCGATAGGCAATCGGCGTCAGGCGCGACCATTTTTCCAGGAACTCCTTGACCTGTGCGCTCTTGCGGCTACTGATGATGGTGTCTTCCGGTAGGGCAAACAGTTTTTTGAGCATCTCGGAGCCGCCACGCGAATGCGACAGGAACGAATTGTCGCGCAGTGATTGCGCGGCTTTTCCCAAATCTCCAGCGGTTTTTTCCTCAAGGTACAGACTTACCAGATTGACCATGCGCGTAAGTGCAAGTTCAACATTCGGACGCAGGTATTGCGAGCCAAAAAAATCGGCAATCTGGATCATGCCTTTTGGCGCGTCATCCAGAATGACGCGCACTTTGGCAGGGTCGATGATGTCGTTTTGCACGCCGAAATGCAGTGCTTTTTCAAAAAACGGACGACTGTCGTACAGTGAAATATTGTTGCTATCGGACATAGGAAATTGGAATTGGTTTAAAACGGTCTGATAGTAGTGCAGGCCTCTGTGCCTGCAACGCGATGCAGGCACAGAGGCCTGCACGCCTTATTTACAGCGATTTACAGCGCGGATTCCTCGCCCAATACTGCGGCAGAACCTTCTTCTGGGACATGCTCTTTGGCGTTCAATGCCGCTTCAGCAAGGGCTTCAAGGCGCACGCTGTCACGCCAGCGGGCGCGCAACATGAACAGAATTTCGCTGAACAGATCAGGAGTGACGTAGCGCAGCGTCCATGTCAATTCCATCCAGTCGTGATCATTCACTTCTTCCAGACTGAGGCGAGGATGTTCGTCGGGATCGGCTGCCAGGTCATAATCGACCAAAGCCGTTTTCGACTCATTGCCATACTTGAAAAGATCGAAGGTAGCGTATTGGAAAAAATGTTCAACCCGTTCCGCCTTGTCGGAAAGATAGTCCACCAGCGCATCGCATCCACCATCCAGCGCGCCAATCGCGTTCAGGAATTCGCCGGTATCGTGGTCTTCGCGAAAAATCACCGAGTTGATCATGCCGCGCAAGTGCTCGTGACTGATATCGTTGTAGCGACTCTCCAGAACAACCGCGCGGGCGAATTGTTCTGGAGTGACCAGCATATTCACAATTGATTCCTTGGATACGTCGTATTCCCGAATGATCGCCAGCAGGTCGCTTGGCGGCAGATCATCCAGGGCGACCACCAGGGCGTAGTCGCCCTCGATATCGGCCAAGGATACCAGCGCCGATTCTGCACCGACAATGTCGCCGGCGCGGATCAGGCTTTGTGCTTTTAGTAGTGCAGGAGTGGTGTTCATGGCTATCCAGTACAAAAAAGTGATTAGTTATTACGGTCAAATCCCTGTTCAGTGAGCCAATCTGAACCTGCATCGGCAAGATCGGAATCGGTACCGTCCACGTCGTCATTCTCATCGTCGTAATCGTTGTCAAACGCATCGCCATTATTGCTATCGGCTTCATCCGAGTCGTTTGCGCCATGTGAGCCGGCGTGATTTGGGATGCCCATATCGCTCTTGCCGTGTAGGTATTCCAGGCCGGCTGTGACGATCAGGAACTGCTCGCCGTCTGGATGTGCAAGGACCGTCTTGGCCAGCTTGCTGGCCCATGCGGTTAACTCCAGCGATGGCAGCAACGCTGACCACAACGGAAAGTCGTCTGGCTCTTGTTTTACCAGCTCATCCATTGCCTTGCCGCTGATAAAGTGGATGCCGTTGTGAAAAGCGACTGCACCCATTTCAGGATAGCTCTTGATCATCGGCATCAGAGAATCGATTTGGGCCCGCTTCGCTTCCAGTCGGGACTCTAAAACATCATTGCCGGCAGAATCGCTGCTCATGTCATCGAGCTCGGAATCATAGGCCGATTTGAGGTCATGGAAAAATGGGGATAGTCTCAATGCAGCACTCCTTGAATATAATTTGTCCAGATTTCTCTGGCGGTTTGAATCGGGTTATCGAGCAGGTTGCGGCGGCGATTTTCATCATAGGCAGACCGTTTTTCTGCGACCGATAGCGTGTCATACGCTTCCTTGATTTCCCGGAATTTGTCTGGCGCATCGTGCGCTGCGTTCTTGTCTGGATGAAACAATGACGCTTTTTGCCGGAAAGCAGTCTTCACCGAAGCGAGTGAGGCATCGCTCTCGACGCCTAATACGAGATAGTAATCTTTTATATTTTTCATTGATGTTTACCTGGCATTTAGGTGAGTATATTTATTAACAATAATTAATACATGCGGAAAATGCCATAAAAATAGTGATACTCCTTGTTTTCTAGAACTATGCTATCTGGTCAGTACGCGTCGCAGCCAGAAACTGATTGCATCGACCGCAGCGACCATCATCAGCATCGCAATGATGACGCTGGCAGCTTGCTGCATCTGAAATAGCGACAGGTGGTATTTCAGCATCTGGCCCAGTCCGCCGGCACCGACCACACCCAGGATGGCGGCGGCGCGGATATTGTTTTCCCAGCGGTACAGCGTATACGACAGCATTTGCGGCAGCACTTGCGGCAGTGTCGCATAAAAGAAGGCGGTCATCGGCGACGTACCGTTGATGCGCAGCGTCGCTTCCGGTGCCGGCGGCAGGTTTTCCAGCGAGTCGGCGAACAGGCGTCCCAGTACGCCCGTGGTGTGCGCCGCCAGTGCCAGCGTACCGGCGAAGGGGCCAAGACCGGCGGCAATCAGCAAGATCGAGGCCCAGACCAGTTCCGGTATCGAGCGCAACACGTTCAGTATGAATCGAATCGCCGCCCGTGCAGTACTGCCAAAACGGCCGCTGGCCGGCAGCGCCAAAGCGATGCCGAGTATGACCGCGATACCGGTGCCGAGCGCTGACATCGACAGGGTTTCCAGCGTGCCGATGGCAATTTTCAGCAGGAATGGCCCGGCCAGCTCGGGCGGCGCGAAGCCATGCAAAAATTCCATGCTGGAGCGCACCGCATCGGCACTCAATAGTGCGCTCCACTGCAGCGGCAGCGATGCAAAGCTGACGATGATTAATGCCAGCAATGCAATGAGCAAGGCAAGCGCAGAAAGATCGGTTGCCGGTGGCGGCGGAGCTTGATGGGGTTTCATGTTTAACCCAGGCGCTTGCGCAAAAAAGTGCTGACCAGATCGGCACAAGCCACCAGCAGCACGAAGATGATCAGCATGGTGGCGACTTCGCCGCCGGCCAGCATTTTCATCGATTCATCCATCCGTTGCCCAAGACCGCCGGCTCCGACGAAGCCCATGATGACCGAACCCCGGATTGCGCATTCCCAGCGGTAAGTGGTGTAAGAAACCAGTTCCGAGGCTGCTGTTGGCAACGTGCCATACAACAGTGCAGCCAGTCGGCTGCTGCCGTTTTTGAGCAGCGATTCTGTAGCATGGGCCTCGGTGGATTCAAGGATTTCGGCGTACACCTTGCCCAGCATGCCGCAGTAAGTCAGTGCAATTGCCAGCACGCCGGCAGTTGGCCCCAGCCCTACGATGCGCACGAACAGTAGCGCCCAGACCAGTTCCGGCACGCTGCGCAACAGCACCAGCAGCCAGCGCGCGCTTTGCCGAACGATAAAGCCGGCCAGTCGCATGCGGCCGCTGCCGAGACGGGAAATCGATAGCGATTGCGTTACCAGCAAAGTCAGCGGGATGGCTCCCAGCAATGCCAAGGTCAGGCCGGCGGTAGCCATCGCGACGGTTTGCCAGGTCGCGGCCAGCATCAATTGCAAAAATTCGCCGGAATGGGCCGGCGGCACGAAATCGGCCAGGAAGCGCCCGGCAGCTCTCAGGCTCTGCGCATCGAGCAAAACCCAGGGCTTGAATTCGCTCAACACCAGGATGGGCCACAGCAACACCAGCGCGATGATGCTGCCCATCACGCGGGGGCGCCAGGCTGGATCGGGATGCTGCGAACGGGTTACAGGCATGGCTGCATCAGCAGTGCGCAATGATGATGGCAGGCGGCACACTGAAATTCGTCGGTTGCGGCGTGTTGCCGGCATTCTGATACAGCGCCGTAATCATCGCGTCGGTTACTTGCGCACGCGCCGCATCGAACAGGATGCGGCCATCGCGCAAGCCGACGATGCGCGGGAAATGGCTGCGTGCCAGTTCCACCTGATGCAGGCTGCAGATCAGCGTCGCATTGCGGTGTGCAGATTCTTGTTGCAGTGCGGCCAAGGTTTGCAGCGCGAGCGTCGGGTCCAGCGCCGACAGCGGCTCATCGACCAGGAACGCTTCGGCACTGGACACCAGCAGGCGCGCCATGCCGCAACGCTGGCGTTCGCCGCCGGACAAGCGATCGACCCGCGCATACAACTTGTCTTGCAGATTGAAGCGCGCCAGCGCGTCATAAGCGGTTTGCGTGTTGAGTCTGCCTGGCTTGATTAGTGAAGCCAGCGCGCGCCAAAAGCCCCACTGCGGCAAACGTCCGGCCAATACTGCCGTCACCACACGCTGGCGCGGCGGCAGCGGCGGCGTTTGCGGTGCCAGAAACAGCCGTGCCCGCAGCCGATGGCGCTCGGCGTGGGTCAAACTCCAGGGCGACATCCCGAAAGCGGAAAATTCGCCTGATTGGGCGCGATGGGCGCAGGCGAAAGTGTGCAGCAACGTAGTCTTGCCGGCACCGGACGGCCCGATCAACGCCACTTGTTCGCCCTGGCCGATGGACAGGCTGACGTCAAGCAAGGCAAACCCGGCCCCGGCATCTGCCTGCGCGGCCGAAGGATGGCGCACGCTAGCGCCGCGTAGAACGAATGACATGGTTACTTCAGTCTTACTTCAACAAACCGGCGTTGCGTGCTGCCGCTTCGATAGCTGCATAATTTTCAGCCTTGGTCGGGATGAATTTGCTGGCACGTTGCAAGTCGAGGATTACCTTGTCGGCCGGATTTTTGGCATCCAGCGCCAGGAAGGCGTCAGTCAGTTTTTTCCGCGTTACCGGGTTCATGTCGGCGCGCACGCTCCAGTTATAGTCGTAATAGCCGGGCGTGGTGTAGAACACATGTACTACTTTGGTGTCGACCTTGCCGCTGGCGACGAGTTTTTCCCAGACTGAAATATTTAGCGCACCGGCATCGACCTTGCCGCCGGAAACTGCTGCGACGGTGGCGTCATGTGCGCCGGAGAAAGCGATGCGCTTCAGGTCGGTATCGGGATTGATTTTCGCTGCCAACAGGTAGGAACGCGGCATCAGATGGCCGGAAGTGGACGATTCGGAACCGAAGGCAAAGGTTTTTCCTTTAAGGTCTTCCAGTTTGGTGATGTTCTTGTCGGTGGTAATGAATACCGATTTGAATACTTTGTCTTCTGCGCGCTGCACCAGCGGCACAATTTGATTGTTGCTGCGTACTTTGGCCTGGATAAAAGTAAAACCGCCAAACCAAACCATATCAAGTTTGTTATTGATCAAGCTTTCGACTGATGTCGCATAGTCGGTGACCGGCGTGAATTCGACCTTCATCCCGAGTTTTTTTTCCAGGTAATCGCCTAGCGGTTTGAACTTGCGCTGTAATTCGGTCGGTGCCTCGTCTGGAATGGCCGATACGCGCAAAACTTGCTGTGCCTGGGACAGGCCCGATGACAGCAGCAGGGCTGACGCCAGTGCGGTTGACAACAGTGTTTTGAACATTTTGGAGAATGAAAGGGGCAGCATGATAAACCTTTTTTTATGCATTGGGAGAATTTCGGGCGCGGTGCGGTGTCTATTCCAGGCGGGTATTATCCGCGAATTACCGGTTGCAGGCATAATTGGTAAAAATTCAAGCTCAACATATTGATGCAGACGCTGGTGGTTTTTCCCGATAAACCGATAAACCTATCTAATCCATACTTATGCCACTATCACAGAGACTTTCCCTTCCCACATTGCGTGCGACTGGCGCAGATCTGGTGCACAACAGTGCAGCCACCACTGAAGCAATACGTGTCGAATTACGATCCGGCTTAATGGCAACGCCAGCCTTCACTTCACCGAAATACCTGTACAACGCGCTCGGCTCCCGGCTGTTCGAGGCGATCTGTCTGGTGCCGGAATATTATCCGACGCGCACCGAGGCGGCGATTTTCGATGAAAACCTGGCGCAGATCGCACAGGCGGTCGGGCCAGGATCCACTTTGATCGACTTGGGTGCCGGTAATTGCGCCAAGGCGGTGCGACTGTTTCCCGCCTTGCTGCCGCGCCAGTATGTGCCGATTGATATCTCGGCCGATTTCCTGGCGCAGGCACTGGCACCGATACGGCAGTGTTTCCCCACCGTTGAAATGACCGGCATCGGGCTCGATTTTTCCAGCAGCCTGGATTTGCCGGCTACCGTCAGGCACGAAAAGCGGGTATTTTTTTATCCCGGCTCATCAATCGGCAACTTCGTGCCGGCACAGGCGGCGGCCTTTCTGGGCCGGATACGCGCTGCTTGCGGTGCCGACGGCGCGCTACTGATCGGGGTTGATCTGATCAAGGATCACGCCATCCTCGATGCCGCCTACGATGATGCGCTGGGGGTGACGGCGGCGTTCAACCTGAATCTACTGCACCATCTGAACGGTTTGCTTGAGACCGATTTTGCGGTACAAGATTGGCTGCACCGGGCGTTTTATAACCCGCAACAGAGCCGGGTCGAAATGCATCTGGAAGCGCGCCAGGCGTTAACTGTGCGCTGGCCGGGTGGGCAGCGCCGTTTTGCCCAAGGCGAGCGGATCCATACCGAAAATAGTTACAAGTACACTCCGCAATCGTTTGCCGCACTGCTCGGCGCCGCCGGTTTTGATGCTATTCGGACCTGGACCGATGACTGCGGCTGGTTTGCCGTCATGCATGCGCGGGCTGCATGACCGGACCGGGAACGCGACATGACAATGCTTATTTCCCTGCTGGCTGAATACGACTTGACAAGACAAGCCACGATGGCGCTGGCCGACCCTTTATCCGATGAGGATTGCTGTGTGCAATCGATGCCGGATGCCAGCCCGGTCAAATGGCATCTGGCGCACACCACCTGGTTTTTCGAGACTTTTGTGCTGGAGCAGTTCGAGCTTAATTTCAAGCCGCATCATCCGGCCTACCGTGTATTGTTCAACTCGTATTACCACGGCGTCGGCAACCGGCATCCGCGTCCCCGGCGCGGCCTGATCACGCGGCCCTCCTTGGCCGAAGTGGAGGATTACCGCAGTAATGTCGATGCCCGGATGGAGGCGCTGATTTTGATCGCCGCTGGCCTGCCGCCGGCACGGGTGGCCGAACTGGTGCAATTGGTGACGCTGGGTTTGCAGCACGAACAGCAGCATCAGGAACTGCTGCTGACCGACGTCCTGCATCTGCTTTCCTGCAATCCCCTGTTGCCTGCCTATGCCGCCGGCGCGGTGCTGCCGCTGGCGCTGGCCTTGCCGTTGCATTGGCAGCAGCAGCAGGGCGGCGTGGTCGAGATCGGTCATGCCGGCGGCGGATTCTGCTTTGATAATGAATTGCCGCGCCACCGGCAGTTTGTCGAACCGTTCGCACTGGCGTCCCGGTTGGTGACGAACGGCGAATATCTGGCGTTTATCGAAGCTGGCGCGTATCGGCATGCGGCGTTGTGGCTGTCCGAAGGCTGGGATTGGCTGCAAGCGCAGCAATTGACGTGGCCGTTGTACTGGCGTCAGATAGACGGCGAGTGGCATGAATTTACTCTGAACGGCTTGCAATTACTGGATGTGGAGCGTGCGGTTACCCAACTGTCTTATTTCGAGGCCGATGCTTACGCCCGCTGGTTCGACGCGCGTCTGCCCAGTGAAGCCGAGTGGGAGTGCGCGGTGGCGAGCGAATCGGACGCGGAGCCTTTATTGCAATTATTCGATACCGCATGGCAATGGACATCGAGCAGCTATGCGCCGTATCCGGGCTTTCGGGCTTCGGCAGACGCCATTGGCGAATACAACGGCAAATTCATGGTCAATCAATACGTATTGCGCGGTGCTTCCTGCGCCACGCCGATTGATCAGGCACGTCCCAGCTATCGTAATTTTTTCCCGGCGAGCGCGCGCTGGCAATTCAGCGGCATCCGTCTGGCGCGCTCTTAATGATTTTGCTATATTAAAATTACAGTGGGAGTATGATTAAAAACAATGCATCTTCCGCATATTTTAATTGGAATTTTAAAAAATACTGTTTATAGTATATTAAATTTTCAGGAAATTCACGCGGGTCGGATGCACCCTACATTCTTGCAAAAGGCTGCTCTTTGCCAGTGACGCCAGGTTCCGTGTTGCGCTGCAACTTCCAATTTTCGCGGGTATACGGTTTGTCATGGCCGGACAGAGAAAGCGCCACTGTAGTCAGCAAGCCTTGCGACGGTATCGGCTCTGCATACGACAAGCCTATCAGGCCGATGACGGTTGCGATCATTAGTGCTCGGTTCAGCAGCGGCTTTTCCAACTTGCAAGATAGTGCGATAAAGCTCAAGCTGACCGCTGCTCCGAGCACCCCACCCGAGATTGCTTCCGTTACCGAATGGACTTGCACCGCAATGCGCGAGGTGCAGATCAGCGCGCCCAGCAGCAGCCCCACCAGCACTCCGACGGTGCGCGTCGCTCTGCCGGTATTTTGCAGCACCAGATAGAACAACACCGGGATTACCGCCAGGGCACGCATCGCGTGACCACTGAAGCCGGTAAAATCTAGCGCCGGGATGCCGATGCCCCAGCCGATAAAGGCAATCTTCGATACGATTACGATTGTAAGACCTGCACCAAACAAGCCGCACCACCAAAAAAACATGCGCCAGGCTCTTCCCAGCGCAAGCCATGCGGCAAAAGCGGCAGCCGCAGGCATCATCACGGCACTGCCGCCATAGCTCGTAATTGTGGTCCAGTAATGCATGTGAGAGATTCCCTAAACAAAGTAAATAACGCAGGTAGCGCAGGTTGCTTGCAAGATATGAAAAGCCTTGTCCACGTAAGACGCGAAAAAAGACATAAGCCCTTTTTTCGACTATGGCAGGGACGCTTTGTTGGTGTTTTTCGCGGTGCGCGAAAAATCGTTGCCATTGGGTTCGCGCAGCAGGATTACGATTTTTTTCAGATCAAGGGTATACATTCGCGCTGCCAATCCGCCGGGGAATGTGCCGATGCCTGCCACCGGCGGCATACCGATTTCAGGCCTTGCTTGGAAGGCGACGATCTTGTGCAATGAAGTGGACGGGTTCAAGTTGGCCATGCATACTTTCTTGCAGCGCAAAGCCGGCGATTATTATCATTATTATTTGGCACAATTGTATCAATGACCATTGTCAATCGACGTTGCGGCAACGCAAAGTAGCAATAAAATCCGGGGCATGGGTCAGTTATAACGATAACCCATGCCCCGCGCCGCTTGCGCAATTACGCGCTAATAGCTACTACTACTACCACTACCGGCTAATTACCCCTGTGTTGCGAGTGCCTGTTCCCGCTGGCGCAGCGCCAGATGCCGGTTGACGGCGCTCAGTACTGCCTTGAACGAAGCGGTCACAATGTTGCCATCAAGTCCCACACCGAATAAAGTCGGGCCATTATCGAGACGCAACTCGACGTAGCAAACCGCCTGCGCATTGGCGCCGGAACCGATCGCATGTTCGTGATAATCCATCAACTGGATATCCAGGCCGAGCGCGTTGACGAAAGCGTCGATCGGCCCGTTGCCGCCGCCTGCCAGCGCCATTTGTTTACCACTCTGGACGATGTCGATTTCGATCTGAACCGCTTCCGCTTTGGCAGAGTCTTCTTCCATCCGGTGTGCCTGATAGGCGTAGGGCGTGGTGCGAGCCAGGTATTCCTGCTTGAAGATGGCGTAGATGTCCTGCGCTGCAACTTCGCCCCCGGTGCGGTCCGTGGTTGCCTGCACCGCACGGCTGAATTCTATTTGCAACCGGCGTGGCAGCGACAAACCGTATTCCTGCTCCAGTAAATATGCCATGCCGCCTTTGCCGGACTGGCTATTGACGCGGATCACCGCATCGTAGCTGCGCCCGAGGTCGGCTGGATCAATCGGCAGATACGGCACCTCCCAATTGGTATCCGCTTGCTGCTGGGCGAGACCTTTTTTGATCGCATCCTGATGCGAGCCGGAGAAGGCGGTAAATACCAGATCGCCGACATACGGATGGCGTGGATGCACCGGGATCTGGTTGCACTCTTCGACGCAGCGCCGCACGCTATCGATATCGGAAAAATCGAGTCCCGGATGCACGCCCTGGGTGTACAGATTCATGGCCAGCGTCACCAGATCGACATTGCCGGTACGCTCGCCATTACCGAACAAACAGCCTTCGACCCGATCCGCGCCGGCCATCATCGCCAATTCGGCTGCGGCTACTGCGCTGCCGCGGTCGTTGTGCGGATGAACGCTGAGGATAATCGCGTCGCGCTGGGCCAGATTGCGGTGCATCCACTCGATCTGGTCGGCATACACGTTCGGCGTACTGGATTCGACGGTGGCCGGCAGATTGATGATCATCTTGCAGGCGGGAGTCGGTTGCCAGACTGCGGACACCGCGTCGCACACTTCTTTGGAAAAATCCAGTTCGGTCTGGCTGAATGATTCCGCCGAATATTCAAAACGCCAGACAGTTTCAGGGTGCGCGCCAGTCAAGTCCTTGATGCGCTGGGTGCCGCTGATGGCGAGCGCCTTGATCTCAGCGCGTGACATTTTGAAGACGATGTGGCGAAAAGCCGGCGCTACCGAGTTGTACAGATGCACGATTGCGCGCTTGGCACCGAGCATGGATTCAATCGTGCGGTCGATCAATGCCTCGCGCGACTGGGTCAACGCAATGATGCTGACGTCGTCTGGAATGCGCTTTTCATCAATCAACATGCGCACGAAATCAAAATCGGTTTGCGAGGCGGAAGGAAAGCCGACTTCAATTTCCTTGAAGCCGATCTTGACCAGCATTTCAAAAAAACGCAGTTTCTTTTCCAGGCTCATCGGCTCGATCAATGCCTGATTGCCGTCGCGCAAATCGCTGCTCATCCAGATCGGCGTTGTTGTGAGAGTCTGATCCGGCCAACTGCGGTTGCTAATTTGGACAACGGGAGTCGGGCGGTATTTGGCTGCAGGGTTGGGCAACATCATGATGAATCCTTTGGGTTTTGAGAGGAAATGGTAATAACAAGTTTGAACAATTGATGTGGCAGCGAGGCTGCCTGACGGCCACTTAACGCAAGGCCAGGCAACCGATCGGTAGCGGTAGCAGCAGTCGTGGCAGTAGCGGTAGATTCAGCAGACCCAGCGAACGCGCAACAACCATCAGGGCGACGAATGTGCCTTGCATGATGGTTACAGGATTCATTATGGAATGCATGTTGGATATTGTGGATCAGCAGTATTGTTTTCTTGCCGGACTGCTGGCAGCGCGCTGCCAGCAGGGTAAAACAGAAAGCGGGCGTTTTACGCCAGCGGCAGTCGTAGCAAGCCTGCTAGCGGAGCGCAAGCAGGCTGTACGAAGTTCAGAAAGGGGAATTGAGCGAATGACATGGGTTCAATGTAGTGGGCGCAAGCAGGGTTTGTCAAGCCCCTTGCGGTATTTCGCGCATATTTGTGCCGTTGCAACTACTTTGCTGTGACGATTATCCCGGCTGGGCCTTCGGTCATTTCGCCAATTACCGCCGCGTCGGCAAAGCCTTCACGGGCGAATAACGCAAGGATTTCGCCTACCGCGGCCGGATCGCACGAAACCAGCAAACCGCCGGAAGTTTGCGGGTCGCATAGCAAGGCTTGCTGGGTTGGCGTGATGGCGTCCGCTAGTGTCACATCGTGGCCGTAGGCGTCCCAGTTGCGGCCTGACGCGCCGGTGATAAAGCCTTGTTCAGCCAGGTGCTGGACGTTCGGCAGCATTGGAATCTGCGCCATGTCCAGCTTGGCGGTCAGCTTGGCGCCACGTGCCAGTTCCAGCAAATGGCCGAGCAGGCCGAAACCGGTGACATCCGTCATTGCATGCACAGTGTCGAGGTCGGACAGCGCGCGGCCGGGCTTGTTGAGCTTGGTGGTGTTGGCTATCATCGCCGCATAACCGGCGGCGTCCAGCGCATCTTTTTTCAGCGCAGCCGACAGAATCCCGACGCCGATGGGCTTGCCGAGAATCAGCTTGTCGCCTGCTTTGGCGTCGGCATTGCGCTTGACTTTGGAAGGGTGGATCAAGCCCATGACGACCAGGCCGTAAATCGGTTCGACCGAATCGATGGTGTGGCCGCCGGCAATCGGGATGCCGGCTTCGGCGCAGATAGTTTCACCGCCGCGAATGATTTGTCCAATCACTTCCACCGGCAATTTGTTGATCGGCATTCCGACCAGGGCCAGCGCCATAATGGGCGTGCCGCCCATTGCATACACGTCGGAGATCGCATTGGTGGCGGCGATACGGCCGAAGTCAAACGGGTCATCGACGATGGGCATGAAAAAATCGGTGGTTGCAATCAGTGCCTGCTCGTCATTGAGCTTGTATACCGCTGCGTCATCGGCGGTTTCAATGCCGACCATTAACTCTTTCGGTATCGGGAAACCGGCTGAATTTTTCAGGATTTCAGACAGTACGCCGGGTGCAATTTTGCAGCCGCAGCCGCCGCCGTGGGAAAACGCGGTCAGTTTGATTTTCAAGTCAGTCGGTGTATTCATTGGGATTGCCTTAGTAATGTGATGGGTTGTCCAACGTGAAAGTCGCGTAGCGGCTCACTTTGCTCCCCTCTCCCGCTTGCGGGAGAGGGGCTGGGGGAGAGGGGCTTTCAGCAGATTATCCATCAACTGCAGCAAAGCGGTTTTTTCCCGTTCAGTTGAAAACAGTGGCGCACGCGCCGCGCATTGCCTTTGCAGTAGCGCGTAAAACGCCGGGTCGGCGATACTGCGGTCGATCAGGCGCGCCAGTTCTTGGCTGTCTTCCAGCGCAAAATAGCCGCTGTAGTCATCACCCAGCATGCCGCGGTTGCCGGGTATATTGCTGGCCAATATGGGGACCCCACTGGCGATGGCCTCAATAATGACATTGGCGCCGCCTTCCATCCTGGAACAGATGACCATCAAATGGCTGCGCTTCAAACGCTGGCGGGTGGTCGCATGCGGCAGGCTGTCCAGCCAGCGATAGCGGCTCTCTTGTTGCTCGGTTTGCGCTGCCAGGCGGCCGAGAGCAGGTTCCAGCGTACCGCCGATATGGATCAACCGCGCTTGCTGCGATTGCACCAGATGCGCGGCACGCATGAAGGTAGCCGGATCCTTTTCGTCCCGCAGGTGTCCTATCATTGTTATATTCAGGTGTCGCCGTGTTGCAGGCGCGACCGCTTTGAGAGTGCGCGTCGATTGGTAAATGACCTGTGTTTTTGTGCGCAGATCTGCCGTTAATTCCGCTCGGCCAGACGCTTGCAATACCACCAGTTGTGTGGCAAGTTGCAGCGAGCGTTGCGCATTTGCATCGGTCTGGATGTCGCGATACAGGTCGGTGCCGGTCAGCACCACCACCAGTGGAGATTTCGGCTGGGCTGCGGCAAATGCCGCAATCGAGTCTGCAGAACGCCGTGCATGCAACGCGATCATTGCATCACAGCGCTTGCCATCCCACTTGGCTGCAATGCATACCTGATAATGTTGACGCAGCAAGCGCGCCCAGCGCTGGGCGGTTTGCCAGTTGCCGTTATTGGCTTTTGCCAGTGCGGGGCTGATAATGACAATCTGCGGCATATTTCTTGTTAGCATATTCCTTGATGGCGCAAAAAATTACCGGCAAATATGATTAGCCCCTCGTTTCGAAATGCTTCTGCGGAAGAACTGGCAACTGCCTTGCAAGACGCGAGGCATTATACGCTGCTGTTGTTTGATCGTTTTTCGGCTGCCAGCCTGGATGTATCAGCTCATGTGCCGTTTTTACCCATCATCAATCCGCCGCTGTGGGAACTGGGGCATATTGCCTGGTTCGCTGAATGGTTCGTACTGCGCGAGGCCGAGTCGAGCAACCCCGCTGCGGCGCAGCGCCCCTGTTTACTGACACAGGGCGACGACTGGTTTGATTCGAATACGGTGCCGCACCGCACGCGCTGGCTGATCGATTTGCCCAGCGCCGGCGCGCTCAAGACGTATTGCTGCGAGATATTGGATCGGGTGCTGGATAAGCTGGATAAGTTAGAGAAATCAGGCGCATCAGGCTGTGACTTGGCACCTTACCAGTTGGTGTTAGCGCATGAAGATATGCACGGCGAGGCTTTCGCGATGACCTTGCAAACCCTGGGTCTGGAAGCACCGCCACGGATAAACCAAACAACGGCAGCGCCGGCACCGCAGATTGCGATCGATTTTCCCGGCGGCACGATGCTGCTCGGCAGCGTACCGGAGTCGGGCTTCGTGTTCGACAACGAAAAATGGGCACATCCGATGCTGGTGCCTGCCTTTAGTATCGATGCAACATTGGTGTCGAATGCCCAGTACAGCGATTTCATTACGGATGGCGGTTACCAGAAGTCGGATTTTTGGAGCACTGCCGGCCGGGCCTGGCTGATGCAGCAGGAACGTTCAGCGCCACGTTACTGGCAGCGCGATGGTCTTGGGTGGTGCACTGAAAGTTTCAACCGGCTGACCGCTTTGCCTGCCCATCAAGCGGTGCGCCATGTCAGCTTGTTCGAGGCGCAGGCGTACTGCCGCTGGGCCGGTCGCCGATTGCCAAGTGAATCCGAGTGGGAATACGCGGCCATATCGGGCCATGCGGCGTTTCAATGGGGCAGCTTGTGGGAATGGACCTGTACGCAGTTTGAGCCTTATCCCGGCTTTGTGGCAGATGCCTATCGGGAATATTCGGCGCCCTGGTTTGGCACGCATCAAGTCTTGCGCGGCGCATCTTTTGTAACCCGGCCGCGGATGCGTTCACCGAAATTCAGGAATTTCTATTTGCCGCAACGCGATGACACCTTCGTCGGCTTCCGTACCTGCACTGTATAACAATGGGGCAATTCAGCTAGATATACATGGCAGTGTATTTTTTAACATGCCAATTAAAATATGCGAGAACTGGCACGTTTTTTAGCATACTCCAACAAGAAAACGGACGCTGGATTACTCCAGCGGCCGTTTTTGTCATGCGACAAATAGTCTAACGTTTAGCCATTACCTGTCGCCGTAAGAGCGCCGTGCGCCGCCGGTATCGCCAGTGCGACCCTTGTAGCCGCCGCCATTGCCGTTAGCACTGCGCGGTGCAGCATTCGGATTGCTGAAAGTGCGCTGGCCTGGTTTGGCGCTGCTGCGATTATCGCCTGGTTTCCAACTGCCTGGCTTGGATGGCGAACGTGAAGTGGATGCTGTTTTTTTAGGCTCAAAGCCTTCAACCACATCGACTGGAATCAATTGCTTGGTGAAGCGTTCGATACGTTTGACATTCATGCCTTCCGCATGATTTACCAACGACACGGCGACGCCGTTACGACCGGCACGGCCGGTACGACCGATGCGGTGGACGTAATCTTCCGGAAATTTTGGCAAATCGTAGTTGAACACATGCGTGATCGCAGGAACGTCGATGCCGCGTGCGGCAACGTCGGTAGCAACCAACACCCGAACTTGGCCCCGGCGCAGCGAATCCAGCGTGCGGTTACGCGCGCCCTGATGCATGTCGCCATGCAGCGCAGCAGCGGAGAAGCCGGCGATGTTCAAACGGTCGGCAATGGTGTCGGCGTCGCGTTTGGTGGCGGTAAACACAACTGCCTGGTCCATCGTGGCGTCGCGCAACAGATGGTCGAGCAAGCGATTCTTGTGCGACAGATCGTCTACAAAGTGGACTTTCTGGGTAATGTTTTCATGCTTGGTGGCAGAGCCGGCAATTTTGACAACAACTGGATTGTTGGTAATTTGCTGTGCCATGCGGCCCACTGTGCCGTCCAGCGTAGCGGAGAACAACATGGTTTGGCGCACTGCTGGAGTGGCAGCAACGATTTTTTCGATGTCTTCGATGAAACCCATATCCAGCATGCGGTCGGCTTCGTCCAATACCAGAATTTGCAATTGGGAGAAGTCAATCTTGCCCGATTCCATATGATCGATCAGACGCCCAGGCGTGGCGACCAGAATTTCCGGGTTTTTCGCTAGTAATTGCATTTGTTTTGGATAAGGCATGCCGCCCAGGATGGACACAGTTTTCACGCGCTTCATGTGTGAACCGTATTTTTCAGCGGCATTGGTAATTTGCAGCGCCAGTTCACGCGTCGGCGTCAGTACCAGCATTTTTGGCTGTGCCGGCTGAAAACGTGGGCGGTCGCCGCGAGCACGGGCTGCCTGGCGTTCCTGGTTGGACGTTTTGTTTTGTCCCGCATCGGCTGGTTGTTCGATGGAGGCGAATTTGTGCAGTGCGGGTAACATGAACGCAGCAGTTTTGCCGGAACCTGTTTGCGACGAAACCATCAGGTCGCGGCCTTGCAGCGCTGCCGGAATTGCTTGTTCCTGAACCGTGGTCGGTTTGGTGTAGCCAGCCTCCGTCAATGCTTGAATTACGGACGGGTGTAGGCCTAGAGCTTCAAAAGTCATTCTTTTCTTTCGTAAAAATCAGCGTTCATGCAAATGCGAGAACGCAAAATAGCAACGCCAACCAACGAAATGACTTGAAATGAATACAAAGAAATTTCGGCACAAAAGCTTTGCGCCGGGACTGTGTCGGTACGACACAAAAGGCGGGGTGGCTTTAAATGCCGCACTCTGATTTGAATGCGGCATAGGCTTGCGAAGCTGCTAATTTATTGCGGATTTGTTGTCTCTGCGCCTTGTCTTGTAGCGCAAAAACGAGATAATACAGTAATTTTGCTGCGCATGCACCGGTTTTACTGGTTTTAGTAGTGCAGGCACGCAGGCCTGCACTACTACTCAATCGGCGTTAATCCCCATCACATGCGAGAAGCCGCCATCGACGTAGGTAATTTCACCGGTGATGCCGGCCGCCAGATCCGACAACAGGAAAGCGGCGACATTGCCGACATCTTCAATCGTTATGTTGCGGCGCAGCGGCGCATGTTCGGCGACAAAACCGAGTAATTTGCCGAAATCCTTGATACCGCTGGCAGCCAGAGTCTTGATCGGGCCGGCCGAGATGCCGTTGACGCGAATGCCTTTTTTGCCGACTGATTCAGCCAGGTAACGCACGCTGGCTTCCAGCGAAGCCTTGGCCAGGCCCATCGTGTTGTAGTGAGGAATTGCGCGCACCGAACCGAGGTAAGTCAGTGTCAGCAATGCCGAATTGGAGCGTAGCAATGGCATCGCCGCCTTGGCCAACGCAGGAAAGCTGTAAGCCGAAATATCATGTGCCATCGCGAATGCTTCACGGGTGAAACCGTCCAGGAAATCGCCGGCAATCGATTCGCGCGGAGCGAAGCCGATCGCATGCACCAGACCGTCGAGCTGCTGCCAGGCTTGGCCCAGGTCGGCAAACAGGGCATTGATTTGCGCGTCGCTGCTGACGTCGCAGTCGAAAATCAGTGTGCTGTCGAATTCCTTGGCGAAATCGACGGTGCGTTCCTTGAAGCGTTCGCCGACATAGGTGAATGCCAGTTCGGCGCCCTCGCGTTTGCATGCTTTTGCGATACCGTATGCGATGGAGCGGTTTGATAACAAGCCGGTGATCAGAATCTTTTTGCCTTGCAAGAATGCCATGTGTGTCTCCAGGTGCTATCGCAGGATAGAAGCGGCTTTCAGCGCCAAACCGGCGGGAAGCTGCATATATGTGTATGAATAGGGTTGTTTCTTAGGTGCGGCTGAGTTTTTTATAAATAGCTCGGGATTGTAGGTTGTAGCCGACGGGACGGCAACTGTTCTCGCGATATTGTCCGCAGCACAGTATAAATGTTCGCGCCTGCGGCGGGTGCCTTTCGGTAAAATGACGTAAAAATAGGGAGTGGCGATGCGCAATTTGTACTTTGGTTCCCGGCACCTGCTCTGGTGCGCCGGATGAAAAAAATTCTGAATGCCTTATTGCTGTGCGCCAGTTGCCTGCTCGGTGCCGATGCTTTGGCCGCGCCGGCTTTTTCGCTCTACGATACGCCGCGTTATGCGGCCGGTTTCACCCATTTCGATTATGTCAATCCGGCCGCGCCGAAAGGCGGCGAACTGTTTCTGGCTAATCCCGATCAGCGCACCAGTTTCGACAAGTTCAATCCTTTTTCGATGAAAGGTGTCGCCGCTGCCGGTGTCTCATCCCTGATGTTCGAGACCCTGACGGTGGGTTCCAGCGATGAAGTGGCAACCATGTACGGCTTGCTGGCCGACGACATGGTACTGGCGCCGAACCGCATGTCGATGACGTTCCGGCTCAATCCTCTGGCGCGCTTCAATAATGGCGATCCGGTGCTGGCAGCCGATGTGAAGCATTCATACGACACGCTGGTCGCCAAGGGCGCACCGCAATTCAAGTCGATTTTTGCGGAAGTAAAGCAATGCGTGGTGACCGGCGAGCGTAGCGTGCGTTTCGATTTCAAGACCTTAAACCATGAATTGCCGCTGATCGTCGGTAGTGTGCCGGTGTTTTCCCGCAAGTGGGGGGCGACAACGGAATTCGACCGTATCCAGTTGGAGCCGCCGATCGCCTCCGGCCCGTATTTGATCGATAAATATGATCTCGGCCGCGCCATCAGCTTTCGGCGCAATCCGTCGTATTGGGGGACGAATCTGCCGTCGCGCAAGGGCATGTTCAATTTCAACCGGATCAATTACCGTTTTTATCAAGACGATGTGGCGCGCCTGGAAGCGTTCAAGGCGGGCGAGTTCGATGTGGTGGTGGAATACAGTGCTAAAAACTGGGCGCGCAGTTATAACGGGCCGAAATTTACCAGTGGCGAGATCGTCAAGCGCGAATTGACGCATTCCAACGGCGCCGGCATGCAAGGCTTTGTGATGAACTTGCGACGCTCGCAGTTTCAGGATATCCGGGTGCGTCGCGCACTGGCGCTGGCGCTGGATTTCGAATGGATGAACCGGCAATTGTTTTACAACCAATACACGCGCATTTATTCGTTCTTCAATAATAGCGAGATGGCCGCAACCGGCTTGCCGTCGGATGATGAGCTGAAGTTGTTGCAACCATTACGCGGCAAACTCGACCCAGCGGTGTTCGGCCCGGCCCCGCTGCCGCCCAGCACCAACCCGCCGGCGTCGTTGCGCGCCAATCTGCTGCAAGCCAAGGCTTTGCTGCAGCAAGCCGGTTGGGAGTACCGCGACGGCGCGCTGCGCAATGCTAGCGGCGTGCCATTTGAGTTCGAGATTCTGGACGTGCCATCTGCCATGTCGCGGGTCATCAGCGTGTATGTGCGCAATTTGCAAAAACTGGGTTTTCAAGTCAGGCAGCGTACCGCCGATTTTGCGCTGGTGCAGAAGCGCATGGAGGAATTCGATTTCGACATGACCAGCATCCGGTTCCCGGATGTCACCAGCCCCGGCAATGAAATGTTCGATATGTTCGGCTCCAAGGCCGCCGATCAGCCGGGTTCGAACAATGTATGGGGGCTGAAAGATGCTGCTGTGGATCGCCTGGTGGAATTGCTGGTGGCGGCCACAACGCGGCGCGATTTGGTTGCGACGGCACGGGCGCTAGATCGGGTTTTGCTGCACAAGCATATCGTGGTTACGCATTATTTTTCATCGACGCACCGGGTCGCTTACCGCAATCGCTTTGGCATTCCCGCCAAGATGCCGCTGTATTACCAAGCCGATCCATATGTGATTTCGAGTTGGTGGGAAGAAAAACCGAGATAGGACTTACGCAATACCCAGTAGTGCAGGCCTGCGTGCCTGCATTGGGTTGCAGGGCGCAGGCACGGAGGCCTGCACTACGAGGTCTGTACTATTTATAAAGCCGTATTTTGCATAAGTCCTACCAAATAATAAAAAATAGGGAGTATGGTTAAAAACAATGAATATTCCGCATATTTAATATGCGGAACATAAAAATACAATTGGTAGTATAAACGCAACACGACTCCGAATGAGACAACGATGAATCTGTGGGCTTACATAGCGAAACGCTTGTTGCTGATGCTGCCGACCTTGATCGGCGTGGTCAGCATCACCTTTGCAGTGATCCAGTTCGTGCCTGGCGGCCCGGTCGAGCAAGCACTGATGGAACTTAAAGGCCGGGTTGGTGCAGGTGAAGCGTCCGGTGGCGGCGCGTCTCAATATCGCGGCCGGCAGGGCGTCGATGCTGAACGGGTGGCGGAGATCAAGGCGTTGTACGGTTTCGACAAGCCGGCGCCGGAACGTTTCTGGAAAATGCTGAAGGGTTTTGCCACCTTCGATCTGGGGCAGAGTTTTTACCACCACAAGGATGTATGGGAACTGGTCAAATCCAAACTGCCGGTCTCGATCACGCTGGGCCTATGGACGTTCTTCCTGACCTATTTCGTCTCGCTGCCGCTGGGGATTGCGAAAGCGATCCGCGAAGGCAGCCGTTTCGATGTGCTGTCGAGCATATTGGTGCTGATCGGGTATTCGATACCGGGCTTTGTGCTGGGCGTATTTTTGCTGGTGATGTTCGGCGGCGGCAGCTTCGTGCAATGGTTTCCGCTGCGCGGCCTGACCTCGGACAACTGGGAATCCTTGTCGCTGTTGGGCAAGGTGCTGGATTATCTGTGGCACATCACGTTGCCGGTGACCGCTTCGGTGGCCGGTTCGTTTGCGGTGATGACGATGCTGACCAAGAACACCTTTCTGGAAGAAATTCGCAAGCAATACGTACTGACTGCGCGCGCCAAGGGTTTGAGTGAAAACACGGTGCTGTACAAGCACGTGTTTCGCAATGCGCTGATCCCGCTGGTAACCGGCTTTCCGGCCGCCTTTATCGGCGCTTTCTTTGCCGGCAGCTTACTGATCGAAACCCTGTTTTCGCTCGATGGGTTGGGTTTGCTGTCGTATGAATCGGTGGTGCGGCGCGATTATCCGGTGGTGATGGGCACGCTGTATCTATTTACCCTGATTGGCCTGGTGGTCAAATTGTTGGGCGACCTGTGTTACATCTGGGCCGACCCGCGGGTGCAGTTTGAAAGTCTGAACAAATGACAACCTCTTCCATCTCGCCGGGACGCCGCATCTGGCTGCGTTTCAGGCAAAACCGCCGCGGTTACTGGAGCTTGATTCTGTTTTCCGTTTTGTTTGGGCTGAGTCTGATGGGCGAACTGTTGTCTAACGATAAGCCGTTGGTGGCCCGTTACAACGGCGAACTGGTGTTTCCGGTGCTGATAACCTATTCGGAAAAAGCTTTCGGCGGCGATTTTGATTCGCAGGCCGATTATCTCGACCCCTTCATTCGCGAGCAGTTCAGCAAAAACGGCAACTGGGCGATTTACCCGCCGAACACGTACAGCTTCGACACCCTGAATTATTTTGCCAAGTCGCCCAATCCAGCGCCGCCATCCAGCGAAAACTGGCTCGGCACCGACGACCGCGGCCGCGATGTGAGCGCCCGTCTGCTGTACGGTTTTCGGATATCGGTGCTGTTTGGGCTAGCGCTGACTTTTACCGGCGTGCTGCTGGGCATGATTACCGGCGCGGTGCAGGGCTATTTTGCGGGCAAGACCGATTTGCTGTTCCAGCGTTTCATGGAGGTCTGGAGCTCGATGCCGGAACTGTACTTGCTGATCATCTTTTCTTCGATCTTCGAGCCCAGCATAGGTTTGTTGTTGATATTACTGTCGCTGTTCGGCTGGATGGGTTTGTCGGATTATGTGCGCGCCGATTTCCTGCGCAACCGCAATCTGGAATACGTGCAGGCGGCGCGTGCGCTGGGTTTGTCGCATGGGCAAATTATCTGGCGTCACGTGTTGCCGAATAGCCTGACGCCGGTGGTAACTTTTCTGCCGTTTCGCATGAGCGGCGCGATCCTGGCGTTGACCAGCCTGGATTTTCTCGGGCTGGGCGTGCCGCCATCGACGCCGAGTCTGGGCGAGCTGCTGGCGCAGGGCAAAAACAATCTGGATGCCTGGTGGATCGCACTGTCGACTTTTGCGGTGCTGACTATTACCTTGCTGCTGCTGACCAATATCGGCGACGCCTTGCGCAATGCGCTGGATGTACGGAGGAAGGCATGAGTTTGCTGGAAATACGCAACCTGAGCGTGGCCTTTGGTACCTCCACTGTAGTCAATGACGTCAGTTTCACAATTGCTGCCGGCGAAAAGCTGGCAATCGTCGGCGAATCCGGCTCCGGCAAGACCGTCACCGCCTTGTCGATATTACGGCTGAATCAGGATGCGCAATACGGCGGCCAAATTCTGTTCGAAGGGCAAGACATCCTGACTCGCTCGGAAGCCGCGATGCGCGCAGTGCGCGGCAAGGACGTGGCGATGATTTTTCAGGAACCGATGACGGCCTTGAATCCGCTCTTCACAATTGGCAACCAGATTGCCGAAGTCCTGATGCAGCATGAAGGCATCGGCACCAAGGCGGCGGCGCTGCGCACCGTCGAGTTGCTGGACAAAACCGGCATTCCCGAGCCGGCGCGCCGTGCTTTGTCGTATCCGCATCAGCTTTCCGGCGGCCAGCGCCAGCGCGCGATGATCGCGATGGCGCTGGCTTGCAAGCCCAAGCTGCTGATCGCCGATGAGCCCACTACTGCGCTGGACGTGACGATCCAGGTGCAAATTTTGGAGCTGTTGAATCAATTGCAGCGCGAAGAGAACATGGCGGTGCTGATGATCTCGCACGACCTGAATCTGGTGCGCCATTTTGCCGACCGGGTCGGCGTGATGGAGCATGGTCGTCTGGTCGAAATCGCCCCGACTGCAGAGTTGTTTGCCCAGCCGCGCCAGGCTTACACGCGCCAATTGCTGGCCAGTCGTCCGCAACGTCAGGTTAATCCGGTGCCGGCCGACGCGCCGGTATTGCTGGCTGCGCAACAGTTAAGTTGCAGCTTCCAGATCAAACAGGGTTGGTTCAAAAAATCGCAATTTATCGCCGTCGATGACGTCACGCTGACGCTGCAACAAGGCGAAACACTGGGCATCGTCGGCGAATCCGGCTCCGGAAAATCGACGCTGGGCATGGCCTTGCTGCGGTTGTCGTCGGCTGCCGTCGAGGGTCGGATTCAATTTGACGAACAACCGGTGAGCGCGATGTCGAGCGCCGCGATTCGGCCCTTGCGCGCCAAGATGCAGGTGGTGTTCCAGGACCCGTTCGCCTCGCTGTCGCCGCGCCGCACCATCGAGCAAATCGTCGGCGAAGGGCTGGCCCTGCACCAGCCGCAATTGAACGCCGCCGCACTGCGCGCTGCGGTGGTCAGTGGCTTGCTTGAAGTCGGCCTGAGCGCCGATATGCTGTCGCGCTACCCGCATGAATTTTCCGGCGGCCAGCGCCAGCGCATCGCGATTGCCCGTGTGCTGGTGCTGAAGCCGGCGCTGATCCTGCTGGACGAGCCGACTTCATCGCTGGACGTCTCGGTGCAGCAGCAAGTGTTGTTATTGCTGGCGGAATTGCAACGCAAATACGGCATGGCGTACCTATTCATCAGCCACGATCTGGCCGTAATCCGCGCGATGGCGCACCGGGTCATGGTGCTGAAAGATGGCAAAGTAGTGGAGGCTGGTTTGACCGAAGCAATCATGTCGCAGCCGAGTCATCCCTACACCCAGCGTCTGCTGGCGGCTTCGGCGTATGCGCTGGATAAACAAAGTGCGAAGGCCGGTTTAGAGCGCGCTCCAGCGAAAGAAGAATGATTGCCGGCGCAGGATGGGTGAAACCCATCATTTGCGTTGATAGCGATTGAAAAGTGATGGGTTTCACCTATCCTGCTAAAAAACAGGGAGTATAGTTAATAATGTGGTTACTACCGCTTATATTATTGCGGATGTTAAAAATACAGCATACGGTATATGTTGCGATGCAAATCCTGATTGCTCGTCAAAGACAAGCAAGAATGAAGAGTGTGCATACTCATATTCTTTCCATGCATGCTGCTGATCGGCATATGACTTTGCCAGGTAAATTTGCAGCGCTGCATTCGATTTCGAGCCGGTTGCAAATATGGCATAATCCAAGGCTAATTCAAGCATTTACACACGTATTACATACTTTTTAGCAGCTTAAAACATGGCCAAGACGCTCTACGACAAACTTTGGGATTCGCACGTTGTACATGCCGGCGAAGACGGCACCACGATACTGTATATCGACCGGCATCTACTGCACGAAGTCACCAGTCCGCAGGCTTTCGAAGGGCTGAAACTGGCCGGGCGCAAGCCGTGGCGGGTTGCCGCCAATCTGATGGTGGCGGATCACAATGTGCCAACGACCGATCGCATACACGGTATTGCCGACCCTACTTCGCGTTTGCAAGTCGAAACGCTGGATGCGAACGCCGCTGAATACGGCCTGACTTATTTCAACATGCGCGACAAGCGCCAGGGCATCGTCCATGTGATCGGGCCGGAGCAGGGTGCAACGCTACCCGGCATGACGGTGGTCTGCGGCGATTCGCACACTTCAACCCACGGCGCGTTCGGCTGCCTGGCGCACGGTATCGGCACCTCCGAAGTCGAACATGTGCTGGCGACGCAAACCTTGCTGGCGAAAAAATCCAAGGCGATGCTGGTGCAAGTGGACGGCGCACTGCCGTTCGGCGTCACCGCCAAGGATATCGTGCTGGCTATCATCGGCAAGATCGGCACCGCCGGCGGCACCGGTTATGCGATTGAATTCGCCGGCTCGACCATCCGCAGTTTGTCGATGGAAGGCCGCATGACGGTCTGCAACATGGCAATCGAAGCCGGCGCCCGCGCCGGCATGATCGGCGTCGATGAAACCACGATCAATTACGTCAAGGGACGGCCATTGTCTCCGGTCGGCCCGCATTGGGATCGTGCAGTGGATTATTGGCGCACCCTGCATACGGATGCGGGTGCTCGCTTCGACTTGGTGGTGACCTTGAAGGCAACCGAAGTTAAGCCGCAAGTAACTTGGGGCACTTCGCCCGAGATGGTGGTCTCGATTGAGGATCGGGTGCCGGACCCGGATCAGGAAAAAGATGCAGTCAAGCGCGATGCAATGGAAAAAGCGCTGGCTTACATGGCTTTGAAGCCGAATACCGCGATCTCCGATATTCGCATCGACAAGGTTTTCATCGGCTCTTGCACCAATTCGCGCATTGAGGATTTACGTGCTGCCGCCGCTGTAGTACGCGGCAAGTATCGCGCCTCGAATGTGCGGCTGGCGATGGTGGTGCCAGGCTCCGGCCTGGTGAAAGATCAGGCCGAGCGTGAGGGACTGGACAAGATTTTCCGGGATGCCGGTTTTGAATGGCGCGATCCAGGCTGCTCGATGTGCCTGGCCATGAACGCCGATCGACTGGAGCCGGGCGAGCGTTGCGCATCGACCTCGAATCGCAATTTCGAAGGACGCCAGGGGCAGGGCGGTCGTACCCATTTAGTGTCGCCCGAAATGGCTGCCGCTGCTGGCATCGCCGGACATTTCGTCGATGTGCGCTTGTTCCGTTAATCCGTTTATCACTAAAAATCACAATGAAAAAATTATTCGCCCTGATCTGTATCGTTTTCTTCCTGAGCGCCTGCAATACTATGGAAGGGTTTGGTAAGGATGTCCAGAAAGTAGGCAGCAAGGTTGAGGGTGCAGCGAGGAAATAAAGCAAATATTATGGAAAAATTTACCGTACTCGATGGTTTGGTAGCACCGCTGGATCGCGCGAATGTGGATACCGATGCCATCATCCCGAAGCAGTTCCTGAAATCCATCAAGCGTTCCGGCTTTGGGCCGAACTTGTTCGACGAATGGCGTTACCTCGACCATGGCGAGCCCGGGCAGGATAATACCCGGCGTCCGATTAATCCCGATTTCGTGTTGAATCAGCCGCGTTATCAAGGTGCTGCGATTCTTTTGGCGCGCAAGAATTTTGGTTGCGGCTCATCGCGTGAACATGCGCCCTGGGCGCTGGAGCAATACGGTTTCCGGGCTGTGATTGCACCGAGCTTCGCCGATATTTTCTTCAATAACTGCTATAAGAACGGCTTGCTGCCGATTGCCTTGACCGAGTCGCAGGTGGATCGCCTGTTTGACGAAGTCAAGGCGTTTCCGGGTTTCCGGCTGGTAATCGATCTGGAACAACAGTTGGTGACGACCACTAATGGCAGCGTAGCGTATCCATTCGATATCGATACCTTCAGGAAGTACTGCATGCTCAACGGGCTGGATGACATCGGGCTGACACTGCGTCAATCCGACATGATTCACGCTTTCGAAGAGCGCCACATTGCTTCCCAGCCTTGGTTGGCCAATACCATTTAATAATAAAGAATCATCATGAAAATTGCAGTTTTGCCGGGCGACGGCATCGGCCCTGAAATCATCGAACAAGCATTGCTGGTATTGAAAGCTTTAGGTGAATCCTTCGAAATCGAAACCGCGCCTGTCGGCGGCGCCGCTTATGCCGCACATGGACATCCGCTGCCGGAAAGTACGTTGAAGCTGGCCAAAGAAGCCGATGCCATCCTGTTCGGCGCGGTCGGCGATTGGAAATACGACAGCCTGGAGCGGGCGCTGCGCCCGGAGCAGGCAATTCTCGGCTTGCGCAAGAACCTGAATCTGTTCGCCAATTTTCGGCCGGCTATTTTGTACCAGGAACTGGCAGGTGCATCCACTCTAAAGCCGGAAGTGGTTGCGGGGCTGGACATTTTGATCATCCGCGAACTGACCGGTGACGTGTATTTCGGTCAGCCACGCGGTGTGCGCGAATCTCCCGACGGCCCGTTCAAGGGCCAGCGCGAAGGTTTCGACACCATGCGCTATGCGGAAGGCGAAATCCGCCGCATTGCCCATGTCGCATTCCAGGCCGCGCAAAAACGCGACAAGCGCCTGACCAGTGTGGACAAGGCTAATGTGCTGGAAACTTTCCAGTTCTGGAGAGACATCGTTACCGACGTTCATGCTGAATATCCAGACGTGACGCTGGATCACATGTATGTTGACAATGCCGCCATGCAATTGGTGCGGGCACCGAAGAAGTTCGACGTGATGGTGACCGGCAATCTGTTCGGCGACATCCTGTCGGATGCCGCCGCAATGCTGACCGGCTCGATCGGCATGCTGCCGTCGGCTTCGCTGGACGCCAACAACAAGGGCTTGTATGAACCGTCACATGGCTCGGCGCCCGATATCGCCGGCAAAGGCGTGGCCAATCCGCTAGCGACGATTCTGTCGGCAGCGATGATGTTGCGTTATTCGCTGAACAAGGCGCAGCAGGCCGATCGAATTGAAGCCGCCGTCAAAAAAGTGTTGGCGCAGGGCTTGCGCACACCGGATATTTTTGCGGCGGGTACGCGTAAAGTCGGCACCAAGGAAATGGGCGCGGCAGTCCTGCAAGCGCTGGCTTGAGTAGTGGCCTGGATTAAAATATTTTTGGAATTGCACTTGAGGAAATCATGAAATTAGTCGGTTTAGTCGGTTGGCGTGGCATGGTTGGTTCGGTCCTGATGCAGCGCATGCAGGAAGAGGGCGATTTCGCCCGTATCGAACCCGTATTCTTTTCGACCTCGAACGTAGGCGGCACAGCGCCTGCGATGGCGAAGAATGAATCGACATTGAAAGATGCGGGCGACCTTGATGCGCTCAAGAAATGCGACATCATCATTACTTGCCAAGGCGGCGACTACACTACCGATGTGTTCCCAAAATTGCGCGCGGCAGGCTGGAACGGCTACTGGATCGACGCGGCATCAACCTTGCGGATGCGGGACGATGCCGTTATCGTGCTCGACCCGGTTAATTTTGGCGTCATCAGAACTGCGCTAGACAATGGCGTGAAAACCTATGCAGGCGGCAATTGCACCGTATCTTGCATGCTGATGGGTTTGGGCGGCTTATTCCAGCACGATCTGGTGGACTGGATGACTGCGATGACGTATCAGGCTGCCTCGGGCGGCGGTGCCCAGCACATGCGGGAATTGCTGACCCAGTTTGGCACCATCCATTCTTCGGTGAAGGCGCTGCTGGATAATCCGGCATCCGCCATCCTTGAAATCGACCGTAAGGTACTCGCCACACAACAGGGCATGGGCGCTGATGAAACCCAGCAATTCGGCGCTCCTCTGGCCGGCAACCTGATTCCGTGGATAGACAAAGACCTCGGCAACGGCATCTCGCGCGAAGAATGGAAAGCCGGAGCCGAAACCAACAAGATACTCGGCAAGGGTGAAGGATTCGGTTCCAGGGCTATTCCTGTGGACGGACTTTGCGTGCGCGTGGGCGCGATGCGCTGCCATTCCCAGGCATTGACCATCAAGCTCAAAAAAAATGTTCCGCTGGATGAAATCAACGACATTATTGCGCAGAACAATCAATGGGTAAAAGTGGTGCCGAACAGCCGTGAAGCGTCGATGCGGGATTTGACGCCTGCTGCAGTCACTGGCAGCCTGGCCATCCCAGTGGGGCGGCTACGCAAGATGCAGATGGGTGGCGAATATCTTTCCGCATTTACGGTCGGCGACCAATTGTTGTGGGGCGCAGCAGAACCATTGCGTCGCATGCTACGGATACTGATGGAAGCATAATTTTTTATTGCTAATATCCAACTTGAATCCACCAATTTAATTCGCGAGAATATTTGGTGAATTCTGCATATCAAGTGTGGGCTTAGTGAGAATGGTTCGCTTGCGCAGCAAAGATTGTAATGATATGTTGATCGCTCTGAGAACAATATTGCCCGGAAGCAGTAATCGCGTTTCTTGTACAGTAAGCTAACCGTAAGCATAAATATGCCAATCAATATGCATCCAAAAACCCCGTCTACATTCATTTCCTTTAGCCTAAGGACACTTGGCGCTGCTGTTGCTTCGGCCGTATTGTGTTCCGCAGCGCTTGCTGCCGGCTTGGGTAAATTGACGGTTTTGTCCTCGCTAGGAGAGCCGCTCAGGGCGGAAATTGAACTATCTTCCACCTCTCAGGACGATGCCGGATCTTTGGTGGCGAAATTGGCCCCAACTGAGGCATATCGACAAGCTAAAATTGATTTCAATCCTGTCTTGCTATCATTGCGTTTCGCTATTGTGCAGCGTGGAGGACGGAAAATCATTAGCATGACCTCCACGCAGCCAATCAATGAACCGTTCGTCGATGTGCTGCTGGAGTTAGGCGGGAACAAAGGCCGCCTGATTCGCGAATACACGTTCTTGCTGGATCCGGTTGACTTGCGTCTGGGCCAGAATGCCCAGACAGTTACGCCGGTGGCTGCGCCCGTTGCGGCGGAATCGGGAACGGCACCGTCCGCCTCGGAATTAGCCGCCCAAGAAAGCGCAGCACGGGCCAGCAATCCGGTGGCAAAAGGACGTTCTACGGTAATTGAAGACAAAAAATCCACCAGTTATAGAGTCAAGAGCGGAGATACACTGACTCTTGTCGCCTTGAAATTCAAGCCGGAAAGCATATCGCTGGATCAAATGTTGGTTGCATTGTACCGGGCGAATCCGAATGGATTTGTCAGCAACAACATGAACCGGATGCGTGCCGGCTTTGTTTTGTCGGTCCCCGACAGTAATACTACTAGCAACGTTCCGTCACCTGTCGCTTCTGGCATCGTCATTGCTCAAGCAGCTGATTTCAACGCTTATCGTAACCAACTTGCCGGCAAGGTTACCCAAGGCGCAGCAAAATCCTCTACAGCATTGAAAAAAAATGCACAAAGCGCACAAAATGCGCAAAGTGCGGTAGGCAAGATTGAAACCAAAGTCGAAGAAACACAGGCAGTTGTTTCTGCATCAAAAGATAAATTACAGTTATCCAAAGCAGTTGCTGTGGCGGGTAATCCCGCTGGGCAGGCTAACGGAACTGCGCCTGGTGGCGAAAACACAATTGCAGCCGATAAGGCGCTAGCAGAGGCTAGTGCGCGCATTACGATTCTGGAGAAAAATTTAAGCGACCTGCAAAAACTTCTGGAAATCAAGAATAAAGCACTGACAGAACAGCAACTTAATGCACAAAATGCGCAAAATTTGAAAGTGGAACAGCCCGTAACGCCTGCCCTGGTTGCTCCGGCTGCTCCAGTTGTCCAAGAAGCCCCAGTTGCTCCGGCTACTCCAGTTGTCCAAGAAGCCCCAGTTGCTCCGGCTGCTCCGTTGCAAGCACCTTCGGCGCCAACAACGAAAACGAAAATAGTAGCTGTAGAGCCGCCCGCCAAAGCAAGTTTCCTAGACCAGTTACTGGATAATCCTTTATTGCTGCCAGGCGCCGGTATTTTGATCGCCATTCTGGGCGCTTTCGGTATTTACAGTAATCGCCGTAGAAAGAAACCGCATAATAAGTTCGACGACAGCACTTTTGCTGCATCGAGTCTGCAAACGAATTCACTTTTTGGCTCGACCGGCGGCCAAAGCGTGGATACCAACAATAGCGTCTTCAATTCCAGTTTTGCACCGTCAGCCAGTCAACTCGACGCCAATGAAGTCGACCCGGTCGCTGAAGCAGATGTGTACATTGCCTATGGGCGCGACGCGCAGGCTGAAGAAATTTTGAAAGAGGCGCTAAGGACGCAACCGGATCGCCATCCAGTACGCCTGAAATTGCTTGAAATTTATGCGAGTCGCAAGGATTTACGCTCTTTTGAGATGCTTGCCAGTGAACTGTATGGCATGACAAAGGGAGAAACTGATGAGTGGCAACAGGCTGCCCAGCTTGGCGCGGCGCTGGATCCGAATAATCCTTTATACGCAGGTGGTGCGCTTCCTGAAGAAGCCGCTGCCAATGCCGTTGCATTGGATGAGCCAACCTTGCCCCTGGAAGAACTTGATCCAGAAGCTATCCTGACCAATTCGCAATCGCATGTCGGCGTTGATTCGACGAAGTTTGCTTTCGAAGACATCGCGCCGAGAATAAAACCCAAGCTTGATTCTGCCGCATCGATCAATTCAGTTCCTGATTATATTGCCGAGGCAGAAAATTCGATTTCAAATGGCCTGGATTTTGATTTGGACGAGATTGCCGAGGCGGCATCGGAATCCGATGTAGACGCGGCCAAGGGTAAAGAGCTTGACGATAGCAGCATCGATTTTGTAACGGAATCCCTGGCCGCACCTACCATGCCGGAGAAGGCGGTAGAAGCCGCACCTATTTCCATTTTCCCTAAGTTCGATTTGGATGAAGTCGATTTTGATTTCCTGGGAAGCACAGCAACTAACAAAGCAGATGCCGCTCAGGATCCGCAATTACCATTGGCGGATGCGACTCATGCCACTTTGCCTGGTGTAAATGCTGAAACTGAGGCTGAGACGGAAGCTTCTGTTGAGCCGGCTACACCAGGGCTAGAGCTGGATTTATCCGGATTCGATCTGCATTTTGATCCGGTCGAGCCGCCTAGCGCGTCTACTCAAGATAACTTAGATCAAGTGGCGCCAGCCGATGCGGGTTTTGGAAACATTGAAATGTCGACAAAACTCGATCTGGCTGTTGCTTACCAGGAAATCGGTGACAAGGAAGGTGCTCGCGAATTGCTCAATGAGGTATTGATAGATGGCACAGCGGCGCAAATCGAGAAAGCTAAAATCTTGCTGGCCGAGTTGGTCTGATTCCGCATGCTGATAGGGACGGGCGTTCTTTCTACTGAAGCCCGTTTTATTTTTTTGGTTTGTATTGGATGGATTTGATTTGAAGCGGATTGCCCTCGGTATTGAGTACGACGGTTCGCCTTGGTCCGGCTGGCAAACCCAGCCGGATGGCAGGACAGTTCAGGATGTGCTGGAATCAGGACTCGGCAAATTCACCCGACAAGAGATGACAACCGTGTGCGCCGGCCGCACCGATGCAGGCGTTCATGCAATAGAACAAGTCGTGCATTTTGATGCCGATATAAGCCGGGAAACGGCTTCCTGGGTGCGCGGCGTAAATGCATTTTTACCGCCCTCAATTGCAGTCCGCTGGGCCTGCGAAGTCCAGCGTGATGACGATGTGGCTGACCGCACGGCTGACCACGCAGATGGACATTTTCATGCGCGTTTTAGCGCAACCGCACGCACTTACCACTACGTTATATACAACCATCCGACCAGGTCGCCCCTGTTGACCGGAAAAGTCGGCTGGGTGTTTCGTGCGCTGGATGAAAATAAAATGCGTATTGCAGCCCAATCGCTGGTTGGCGTTCATGACTTCTCGGCCTTTCGGGCCTCGCAGTGCCAGGCAAAATCTCCGGTTCGGACGATGCATGCGATCGATATTGCGCGTAACGGCAACTTGATCGTGATCACCTTGCGTGGTAATGCTTTTTTACATCACATGGTTAGAAATATCGTCGGGTCGCTGATCTTCATCGGTATCGGTAAAAAGCCATCTGATTGGCTAAAAGAAGTGCTGGAGGGCCGTGATAGAAAGTATGCGGCGCCAACATTCATGCCAGATGGATTGTATCTGGCGAAAATTGAATACGATCAAAAATGGGGATTGCCGCAGGAAAAGATGAATTTTTTGCCGTGGATATAAGGCTACCAACTATTTCATTATTATTGAAATTTTGTGGAGTATGCTAAATATCATATCAATCGCCGCATTAATTACTTATCTATAGCAAAAATACGGTAGATAGTATGTGTTAAAAAATTTCACGCCATGGCAAAGACGGCCAGCGCGGATACGAATATCGTTTGATATAAGTTTGTAAATGCTGGCGATGGTTAGATCGACGCCACTTTGGTAAAACCTGTTTTTGACCAAAGTGAAGATACAGGCACCATCGTTGACGCCGTGTGGGCGCAGGGCATCAACGATGGTATTGCAAATCAGCCCTTGCAGCCACAACCGCCGCCGCCGCCACCGCATCCGCCCGCTTGCGGCGCATCATCTGCACCAGACGCGGCCGCTGCTGCCGGCTGTTTTGGGTGGATAGTGAAATCAATCACCACGGCATCCGGGCCATTTTGCACATATTCATGGTGAACCTGGCCATCGTAGCGCTGCTGAATCTGGCTCAACAAAGGCAGCGGGTCATGATCGTTGATAAAACGCATCACATCGCCTTGTTCCAACGATTCCAGTGCACCAAAAATGGCCGCATGGCGCAAGCGCTTGGAAACGCCACGTACATCGAATTGATAAACTTCAGGGCTTGCTTGGATTGACATGATTAATTCCAGAAAAAGTAATACGTAATCCTATTTATTGCGCTGCGTGAGTGCCTTAAGACCGATCAAGTTTTTGGAACGTACCAGATTGGGAGTGCTTGCTAAGGGGAACGTTTTTCTGTTTCAGATTGTGGCGGAATGGGCAAAAATCCCAAGCGTTGCGCCCTGTCGACAGCCTCAAACACCGCTTGTTTAACGAATTTTTCTAAAGTAGCTGTGTCACGCAATTTTTCAGCAATAGGGTTGGGCTGCTGATTTATATCGATTGAATCGTTTCCCATCACGCGTTCTCGTTTATTTGAGGCTTGAATGTTGGGCTGATAAAGCGTTAGCCCGACCTACGGGCTGAAGTATTCGATTGGTAAAGATTTAATTTAGTAGGGTGCAATTGTAGGGCGTCAATAGCGAAGCGTATTGCGCCGTATGCGATTCGTGCCATACGGCGCAATACGCTTCGCTATTGACGCCCTACGCGTGACGGTGTGCAATTTACGGCCTTACATTGGCTTTTGCAATTTCGTTGTATTCGATATCTTTTAAAGTTTTTCCTGATTTATCTTTCCATTCCAGTAGTCCATTTGCACTTCGCCCCATGACAACAGCAGCTGCTGCAGACGGACTGTTGAATAGATAGTCATCCTTAAAAGTAAGTTTGTTATTCGTTTCAAGCACAATTTCCCCATCAATCAATGCTTGCCTTAATTTTGCAATGCCGTTTGGCAAAGACGCCGCCGTCAACATAGCAATCTCAGATCCGCCGAGTACCACAAAGCCGTCGGATGTGCGCTGGCCTTTTGCGTTCGCGCCTCTAGCAGCATTAATAAATAAAAAATTATCTTCTTTATTGTCTTTGGCCTGATTGCTATGAATAGGTTCGAATACTTTGAACCCCATTACATTTATTAGCATTTTGATGTATTCGGCAAATTCTTCCATTTCAGCTTGATCATTTTCTGAGATGGATGATTTTGTTGGCGTTAAACTATTTTTTATTTCATACCGATTTGCTAAAACCGCAGCCTCATACAATCTTGATTCCAAATACTTAATGTGGGCCTTGTTAAGATTTTCATCTTTACTAATAAATACGACAGCTTCATTCCAATAGTCTTTTTCTGAGACGTGTTGGACCAGTCGGTTATAGATGTTCTCGGCTTCACCAATATAGACAAGAAGTTTTCCATCATTAGATTCAGGTTTGCCAAATAAAAGATAAACGGCGGTACCTTTAAGTTCAGGCCTACTAGAGCAGTCTTTAACTCTGTTCCTTGGAATCCGGTACGCTTTTCCTGTCCAGTTGGACAACTCGCAAATCATGCGGCCGTTTGGTTCTGCGTCCATCAGGAACATTTTTATTGTTTTGCCATATTTTTTTGTAAACACAGATCGCTCTCCAAACGGACTGACGGGATGCCCTTGTAATTTACTTCCCCCAGCTATCCTTCAAAGTCACCACCCGATTAAACACCGGTTTCCCGGCGACAGAATCCACTCGATCCACGACAAAATATCCTTGCCGCTCGAACTGGTAGCGGTCTTCCGGCATTGCGGCGGCCAGGCTGGGTTCCAGGTAGGCCATCACCACTTCTTTGGCATTCGGATTCAGGGCTAGTTTGAAGTCGCGGCCGCCGGCATCGGGTTGCGGATCGTTGAACAGGCGGTCGTACAGGCGCACTTCGGCTTGCAGCGCTTCGTGGCTGCTGACCCAGTGGATGTTGCCTTTGACTTTGTAATTGGCGCTGCCTTCGGTGCCGCTTTTGCTGTCGGGGAAGTAGTTGCAGTGCACCGCGATTACATTGCCGTCGGCGTCTTTGTCGCAACCGGTGCATTCGATTACATAACCGTAGCGCAGTCGTACCTTGTTGCCGGCCTTGTCGCCGATGGGCGGATAGAGGCGAAAGTAGCCTTTGCTCGGCTCTTGCATGAAGTCGTCCTGCTCAATCCAGAGTTCGCGGCTGATGTTGAAATGGCGCAGGCCGCGTTCAGGGTAATGCGGGTGAACCGGCGAGGTGCAGGCGTCGCGCAATTGTTCGGGGAAGTTGTCGATGATCAGTTTCAGCGGGCGCAATACGGCGGCGGCGCGTGGCGCTTTTGGGTCGAGGTCTTCGCGCAGGCAGCCTTCGAGCGTGCTCATGTCGATCCAGCCGTCGGATTTGGTGACGCCAATGCGCTCGCAAAACAGTTGGATCGATTCCGGCGTGAAACCGCGGCGACGGATGCCGACGATGGTTGGCATGCGTGGATCGTCCCAGCCATCGACGATGCCTTCTTCGACTAGTTGCAACAGTTTGCGTTTGCTGGTGATCGCATAAGTCAGGTTCAGGCGCGCAAATTCGTATTGGTGCGGCACCGGTTGCTGGAAGAAGCCGCCTTCGGCGCAACGGGCGATGATCCAGTCATAGAACGGGCGGTGATCCTGAAATTCCAGCGTACAGACCGAGTGCGTGATGTGCTCAATCGCGTCCGACAGCGGATGTGTGAAATCGTACATCGGGTAGATGCACCAAGTGTCGCCGGTGCGGTGATGGTGCGCATGGCGGATGCGGTAGATGGCCGGGTCGCGCAGGTTCATGTTGGGCGAGGTCATGTCGATTCTGGCGCGCAGGATGTGTTCGCCGTCCTTGAATTCACCTGCCTTCATGCGTCGAAACAGATCCAGCGATTCGGCGGCTGGGCGTTCGCGGAACGGCGAGTTGATGCCGGGTTTATTAAAGTCGCCGCGATTGGCAGCCATGTCTTCAGCGCTTTGGCTGTCGACATAGGCGTGACCGCTATGGATCAGGTATTCAGCCATGTTGTAGAGTTGGTCGAAGTAATCGCTGGCGTAGTGCAAATGTTCGATGCCGTCCTGTTCCCAGTTGAAGCCGAGCCACTTGACGCTGTCGATGATGGTGTCGACGTATTCCTGATCTTCTTTGGCCGGGTTGGTATCGTCGAAACGCAGGTGGCAGCGCCCGTTGTAATCGCGCGCCAGGCCGAAATTCAGGCAGATCGATTTGGCATGGCCGATGTGCAGGTAGCCGTTCGGCTCGGGCGGGAAGCGGGTAATCACGTTCGGCAGACCGGGTCGCTGGTAAGTGCCTTTTTCAATATCGGCTTCGACGATGGCGCGCAGGAAGTTTGAGGTGGTTAAAGTTGTTGCGGCGGTTTGGCCGTTGCCTTTTTTGATGTCGGTGCTCATGGTGTGTTCTTTGATGAGGTGTTGGATTGATATTGGTTGAAAGCATTCTACCGTAGAGGCTGACAGGCAGGCCGCTAGCGTGGCTGATGTAATAGTGCTACAAGCGGCCTTGCCAGGCGTTAGACTGATGGACTTTGATTGGCCCAGTTGCACCGGGCCGCGCCGAATCGCCATTTTGTTTTCAAGCCTGCTATCCGATGACTGAAATACTATTGCTGTGCCTGTTCGCCTTTTTTGCCGGCCTGATCGATGCGGCGGTGGGGGGCGGTGGTTTGATCCAGATTCCTGCGCTGTTTAATTTCATGCCGACTACCGCGCCGGCGGCTTTGTTCGGCACCAATAAGGTGGCGTCGCTTGCCGGCACTTTTTTCTCTGCGCGCTCTTATTTCAAGCGGGTACGTATCGCTTGGGCGCTAGTGTTGCCGGCTGCTGCCAGCGCGTTCGTGATGGCGTTCGCCGGAGCGGCGACGGTGTCGATGGTGCCGAAATCGTTTCTGAAACCAGTGGTGTTCTTTCTGCTGGTGGTAATTGCAATTTATACGCTGAGGAAAAAAGATTTCGGCACCATTCATAAGCCGGTGCAGGTCGGCCGGCGCGAAAAGATTATCGCGGTGCTGATCGGCGGCGCGATTGGTTTTTACGACGGTTTGTTCGGCCCTGGCACCGGCAGCTTTCTGATCTTCTTGTTTATTCGCTTTTTCGCGTTCGATTTTCTGAATGCCTCCGCCGCAGCCAAATTCGTCAATATCGCCACCAATGCGGCCGCGCTGGCTTTCTTCGTACCGGCCGGTTATGTGCTGTGGCAGGTCGCGCTACCGATGGCGCTGGCCAATATCTTCGGCGCAGTTTCTGGCACTTGGCTGGCGCTGCACAAGGGCGCCGGGTTTGTGCGGGTATTGTTTCTGGTGCTGGTGACGACGCTGATCATGAAGCTCGGCTATGAGATTTTCTTTTAACTGGTTTAGCGCAATTATTCAGCCGGTTTGGCAATTAAATATGATTTTCCAGGAGCGGCTTTAGCCGTAATTGTTTGTGCTTGATCGCGACTAAAGTCGCTCCTACAAAAAATAAGTGACTTTCGGAACTTCGGCGAGAGGTGCAGCCAGGCAGTTATTTTCCCGGTTTTAGAACCACCTTCCAGCCATCCTTGCGCGCCCGGGTCTTCTGGAAGGAAAACGCCGACCACGCCGATTCCGGCGGCACGCAGCGACTAATAAAAATTACCAATGAAAAGAGTCAGCGCGCGCTTGAAAAAGCTTTCTTCAGTGCGTCCGCCGCCAGTTTTTCCGCTGCTTTTGCTTTTGGCACGACGGCGCCCATTCCAAAAAACTCGTGCGTCACACCGGTGTATTCCTTATAAGAAACCTTTACCCCGTCTTTTTTCAATCGGTCGGCGTAACTCTTTCCCTCTGAGCGCAATGGATCAATTTCCGCGCCAATCACCGTGGCCGAGGGCAGCCCTTTCAAGGTGACTGCTTTCATGGGCAATGCGTACGGATTTTCGCCGTCTTCTTCTTTGCTGGAGTAATGCTTGAAGAACCAATGCATCATGGCTTTATTGAGCGGTTTGGCTTCCGCGTTTTCTTGATACGAGGGGGTATTGAAGCCGTTATTGGTGACTGGGTAGATCAGTAATTGATGCACCGGCAAAGGCGCTTGCTTGTCCCGCGCCATCAGCGACACCACCGCTGCCAAGTTGCCGCCAGCACTTTCGCCGCCTACCGCAACACGTTTTGGATCCCCATTGATTTCTGCGGCATGTTCCAGTACCCAGGTGTAGGCAGCATAGGCATCGTTGGGTGCTGCGGGAAATTTATGTTCGGGCGCCAGGTGGTAGTCCACTGCCACCATGATGGCTTGCGCACCTTTGGCTAAGGCGCGAGGCGAAGCATCGTAGGTTTTTGTATCTGCGATGACGAAGCCGCCGCCGTGGTAGTACAGCATGACGGGAAAGGGCCCTTTCCCTTGCGGGGTATAGATGTGAATCGGAATTTCGCCCACCGGTCCTGGAATTGTCATGTCTTTTACACTTACGCCCGGTTCGGGGTCTGTACTCTTTCCTTGACTCTTCAATACTTTCTTGACCGCATCTGCCGGAGTGGGCTGTTTGCGCGCTTCTTCTGGCGTTAAGGTGTCAAGCGGTTTCGGTCCGAGCATAGTCAGTGCATCCAGCACTTTTTGCATATGGGGTTCGGCTTTCGACTGTTTACTTACTGATTTTGCTTCATTTTTTGTATCATTTTTTGCGTCATTTGCTTGGGCATAAGCGAAGCCGGCAGTCAGTAGGAGTGCGGTGGAAGCAATAAAATATTTTTTTTTCATGTCAAGTTCTTTCTGATTGTTATTCAAAATTGATCGGATGTATTTCTGGACATTACAAATATTCAAACCCAACTAATTTGTCGTATCCCCTTCGAATGGGCAGCGCATTGCCGCGCGGAGTTCGATAGATTCGTCATGGTATTTTCTTGTTCGACCCGTTACGCAGCAATTGGTTGAAATTAATGCACAATTGCGCCGATTTCAAGCAGAGGTTGATCGGCGTAGGTTTTAAAATTAGATTGATTGAGCGAGGTCAAACTAGGAAGTCAAAATATTGCTAGGAGTAAACCTGTGCTGTCTCGATTGAGAATGCCGACGTCAGACTTTTTTAGTGCAGTTTTTATTGTGGGAGTATCGCGATAAATACTGCCTTCTCCGCATATATTCATTGCTAGTATTTAAAATACGTCATCCAGTATTTTTTTTAGGCAAGTTTCTGTGCTGCAAATGCGCTTCGAACCGCTTCCAGTCGCTTGCGGTTGGCGCCGAAATCCTTGCTCCCCAAACGCGATGCCGAGCGCATCTGGATTACGCCGGATTGTGCGTCGAGTGCAAACTCGACATCGTCGATGTACTTCATCAGCGGCGTCTGGAATTGCGCATACAGGTAGCCGGGTTCGGCGCTGATGACGGTAGCGCCACCCATGCCGCGCACGATGGCGGTCAACTTGATGAAAGCCGCTTTGGCGTCGCCGCGATAGGCTAGCGGGGCAATCACGTGATAATCGGTGTGCGGATGCAGTGCGGCCTGGCTGGAAACGCTGTTCCAGGCGTTAGCCCGCGGCGCTTTTAGCTGGCCGTTGTGCAGTCCCAGATCGGTCGGCTGTTTGCCGCCGAGCAGTCCGGCCTGGCCGACCGCCAGCACCAGCAGCGGAATGACGATGAACACGACGATGGCGATTACGCGGAGAGTTTGGCTCATGATGGGCGGCTGGCTGGTATCAATGATTGGTATATTACCGTCATGCGTAAAACATTGTGGCCCTACCCAAGAATCGTCGCCCACCGCGGCGGCGGTGCGCTGGCTCCCGAAAACACACTGGCGGCGATGCGCTGCGGCTTGGCGCATGGTTTTCATGCGGTTGAGTTTGATGTGATGCTGAGCCGGGATGCGGTTCCGGTACTGATGCATGACGAGCAATTCGGCCGCACCGTCAGCGGCAGCGGCAGTGTGCCCACGTCTGGCGCTTTAGAATTGGCAGGGCTGGATGCCGGTAGCTGGTTTGGCAGCGCATTTGCCGGCGAACCGGTGCCAAGTTATGCGCAGGTGGCGGCATTTTGCCGGGCACAGGCGATCTGGATGAATGTCGAAATCAAGCCGGCCATTGGTTTCGAGGTCACAACCGGTCGCGTGACGGCGGCTTTGACGCGGCAATTGTTTGCTGCCGAAATCGCTGCTGAAATTGCAACTGCAGGCGTCGCTTCGCGTGCTTTGCCCTTGTTTTCTTCATTTTCTTTCGAGGCATTGATGGCGGCCCGGGCCGCTGCGCCTGAAATTCCGCGTGGCTATCTGGTGGATACGATTCCGGCCGACTGGCACGCACGGTTAGTTGCGTTGGCGGCAGTTGCGCTGCACACCAATCATCAAAACCTGTCGCGCAAATTGGCGCAGCAGGTAAAAGCGGCGGGTTATGGTCTCTTTTGTTATACCGTCAACGACCCGGCGCGGGCCACGGAAATTCTGTCCTGGGGCGTGGACGGATTTTGCACCGACCGCATCGACCTGATCGGCGCCGATTTTTCGCTGGGTGCGGCGGTCGTAATTGCAGACAAATAGCTGCTTAATGGACGGTAACTGGCGGGTAAATGCCATTTACGCATCACGTATAATCGCTTTTCTTGCAAAGCATTTTTTATAACGCATTCTTATTTTTAGCCAAAGCACATGAACTCGTCCGAAATTCGCGATAAATTCCTCCAGTTTTACGAATCCAAGGGCCATACGGTGGTGCGCTCATCGAGCCTGATTCCCGGCAATGACCCGACCTTGTTGTTTACCAACTCCGGCATGGTGCAGTTCAAGGACGTGTTTCTGGGCCAGGATAAACGCAGTTACACCCGCGCCACCACCGCGCAGCGCAGCCTGCGTGCCGGCGGCAAGCACAACGATCTGGAAAACGTCGGCTACACCGCGCGCCACCATACTTTTTTCGAAATGCTGGGCAATTTTTCGTTCGGCGATTATTTCAAGCGCGACGCAATCCATTACGCATGGGAACTGCTGACTTCGGTTTATAAGATGCCGAAAGAAAAGCTGTGGGTAACCGTCTATTTCGAAGATGACGAAGCGTATGCGATCTGGGAAAAGGAAATCGGCGTGCCAGCCGAGCGCATCATCCGTATTGGCGACAACAAGGGTGCGCGCTATGCGTCGGACAACTTCTGGCAGATGGCAGAAACCGGCCCGTGCGGTCCGTGCAGCGAGATTTTTTACGACCACGGTGCCGAAATCTGGGGCGGGCCTCCGGGCAGTGCTGAAGAAGACGGCGACCGTTACATCGAGATATGGAATCTGGTCTTCATGCAGTTCAACAAGGACGAGAAAGGCGTGCTGCATCCGTTGCCAAAACCTTGTATCGACACCGGCATGGGACTGGAGCGCATCACCGCAGTGCTGCAGCATGTGCATTCGAATTACGACATCGACAGTTTCCAGACACTGATCATCGCTGCGGCGCGTGAAACCGGCTGTATGGATTTGACCGACAATTCACTCAAAGTGATTGCCGATCATATCCGCGCCTGCTCCTTCCTGGTGGTCGATGGCATCATCCCCGGCAATGAAGGGCGCGGCTATGTGCTGCGCCGCATCGTGCGCCGCGCGTTGCGCCACGGTCACAAGCTGGGTCAGACCAAACCGTTCTTTTTCAAGCTGGTTAAGGATCTGGTGGGCGTGATGGGCAATGCCTATCCAGAGCTGACTGATGCCGCATCTCGCGTCGAGCAGGTATTGCAGCAGGAAGAAGAACGGTTTGGCGAAACACTGGAACACGGCATGAAACTGCTGGAAACCGCGCTAGCCAAAAATAGCAAGAAGCTCGACGGCGATACCGCCTTTGCCTTGTATGACACGTTCGGCTTCCCGCTCGACCTGACCGCCGACATCTGCCGCGAACGCAACATTACACTTGACGAGGCAGGTTTCGATGCTGCGATGGCGCGCCAGAAATCAACCGCGCGCGCCGCCGGCAAGTTCAAGGTGGCGGCTGGTATCGAGTACAGCGGTGATAAAACCCAATTTGTCGGTTACGACCGTTTGACCCAGACCGGCAAAGTCGTCGCGCTGTATGTGGACGGCAGCGCAGTACTGTCGATTGCGGCGGGCCAGCAGGGAATCGTGGTGCTCGATAGCACGCCGTTCTACGCCGAGTCGGGTGGGCAGGCGGGCGATTCCGGGGTGCTGGAATCGGTCTATGGCACCGATACGGCGAGCTTTGAAGTGGAAGATACCCAAAAGATTCAGGCTAACGTGTTCGGCCATCATGGCATTTTGAACCAAGGCGTGCTGGCTGTTGGCGATACGCTCAATGCACAGGTCGATGCGGCTGTGCGCGCGCACAGCATGCGCAACCATTCGGCCACGCATTTAATGCACAAGGCGTTGCGCGAAGTGCTGGGCAGCCATGTGGCGCAAAAAGGCTCGCTGGTCGACGCCGATAAAACCCGCTTCGATTTCAGCCATAACGCACCGATGACGGCTGACGAGATCAGTCGCGTCGAAGACATCGTCAACCGCGAAATTCTCGCCAACGTCGCGACCCAATCGCAAGTGATGTCGTATGACGACGCGGTCAAGCACGGTGCGATGGCGCTGTTCGGTGAGAAATACGGCGACGAAGTGCGGGTGCTGGACATCGGTTCCTCGCGTGAATTGTGCGGCGGCACCCATGTCTCGCGCACCGGCGACATCGGTCTGTTCAAGATCGTCGCCGAAGGCGGCGTCGCGGCTGGAATTCGCCGTGTCGAAGCCGTCACCGGCGAAGGCGCGCTGGTGCTGGTGCAGACACTGAGTCGCCGCTTGCAGGACGCTGCCGCCGCGCTGAAAGCGCAACCGGAAGAATTGACGCAGCGCATTATGCAAGTGCAGGACACTATCAAAACACTGGAAAAAGAAGTTGCCGCGCTCAAATCCAAATTCGCTTCCGGCCAAGGCGATGAATTGCTCAAGCAAGCGGTGCTTGTAAACGGCATCAAGGTGCTGGCTGCAACGCTCGATGGCGCCGACGTGGCCACGCTACGTGTAACCATGGATAAGCTTAAAGACAAGTTGAAAACCGCCGCAATTGTGTTGGCTGCCGTCAATGACGGCAAGGTCAGCCTGATCGCCGGCGTGACTGCCGACGCGACGGCAAAAATCAAAGCCGGTGAACTGGTCAACTTCGTGGCGCAGCAGGTCGGCGGCAAAGGCGGCGGCCGCGCCGACATGGCGCAAGCCGGCGGCACCGATCCGAGCGGTCTGGCGCAAGCGCTGGCCGGCGTTGCGGCTTGGGTCGGCGAGCGCATCTGAGGTGTGTTAGGGACAACGGGCTTTATCTGAGTTCAGGTTTGGCCCGGTTTGCGGCGTTGCGCAGTTCACTGATTCATGCTGATCGGCGCTGATGTGTTTATGTATAGAATTGAACGCAATATGTTGTTTTTAATGACATTAACGTACATTTTTTCATATTTCGCACCAATTTATTGCACGCCAAAGTCGCGATTAAAAATTATTTTGTTGCGACGCACCATCAAAAGATGTTTTCTGTGAAATTTGGCGTATTATTTAATAACCAAATTATCTACGGATAGAAATCATGCAATTTAATAAAGAAATAGATGCACGTGGTCTCAATTGCCCTTTGCCTATTCTGAAGACCAAAAAAGCATTATCTGAAATGCTGAGTGGTCAAGTGTTGCACGTGCTGGCAACAGATCCTGGCTCGGTTCGAGATTTTCAGGCGTTTTCAAAACAGACCGGTAATGAATTGTTGTCGCATGAAGTACATGATCGGGAATTTGAGTATTACGTCAAACGTAAGTAATTTTCTCAATAAATCCCTCTCTTTGCCGAGGCAATCAACAAGACAAGCGCCCACTGCGCTAACGTGATTACGGTTTTGGGCTGCCTTGCTCGAAATAGCTTGGATGGTGTTTTCCCTGCCGACGTCCGCAGTATTACTCCCGGTGTTTTGTTCCAAAACGATCGGTGTACTCATTTCCCCCGCTATACCCCCCCTCCGAACGTCATTTCCAAAAAATATGAATCCCTGTTGGTTTGAGCGATACACCTCAAAATCAGTAATAAAGTAGTTCCGCGCGCATAGCCGTGCTCAAGCGTTCAGTGCTTGTGGTTCCTGCATCCCCGAGAACTATTGCTGGTTGCATGACGGCACAATATGTGTGCGGAAATCCAGCCTCGGATTGCCAGTTTAATGCGGAAATCCAGAAAATTCCTTTTTTAAATCTCTAAAAATTTTATAAATATTTCTTTATATTCATGATGTTAGGTGAGTACCCTGCGATTTTTGCGGCTGGTATGAAAGATGCTATTACAACTGGCAGCGTATTGATGCAGCGCGCCCGAAATACAGTGCATACGATAAATCCAAAACAGGAGAAGACAATGAATTCAAAACACCATATCAAGACATTTCTCGCCACGCATACCCTGGCTGCACTCGTTGCGGTGGCTGGGTTCCCGCTGGTTGCGAACGCCGCTGACCTGGTCCGTCTGGGCAACTTGAAATTCGCCCATTACGGAGCGGTCGCTTATATGAAAGAAATTGCACCCAAGTACAACCTGAAAATTGAAGAACGGGTATTTTCCAAGGGGCTCGATATCGTTCCAGCGATTATCGCAGGTGAAATTGATGTATCGGCCAGCGCACTGGAAGCGGCGATATCGGGCCGGGCCAGTGGGGTCCGGGTATATCTGGTAGGCGGGTTTGCGAAAGGCGGTGTGCGCATCGTCGGGCGCTCCGATCTGAATATTCGCAGCATTGCCGAACTCAAAGGCAAAAAAGTCGGTGTTACCAGAGGCGGCCCACAGGAAATTCTGCTATTCACCGAGCTCGCAAAAAACCATCTGACATGGTCGGATAAGCCGGGCAAAGATGTTCAGATAATGTATATGGGATACCCCGACCTGAATCAGGCCCTGTTGACCAAAAACATCGATGCGATGAGCCAGTCAGAGCCTTATTCCACCCAGGCGCTGAACAAAAAATATGGCTCGGAAATCTTGCGTCCGTATGACACTCCGCTTGGCGAACCGGTGCGGGCATTGGTGATGACGGAAAAAATGTACAAGGAACGTCCTGACGTCGCAGCACGTTTCATGCAGTGCTTTGTGGCGGCCACCCGCCATTTCATCAGCGATCCGATAGCGGCCGAGAATTATGTCCGTACATCGATGTTCAGGAATCAGGTCAGCAGCGAGGATTACCGTGACGCGATGGAGAACGCTTCCTTTACCGAGGATATTTCGATCAACCACGTGCAATTGACGACCGATTATATGGTGAAGTACGGTATTGGGAAGATGGCATCCCCCCCGGCAGCGCTCGATTGGGTGAAACTCGATTTGCTGGAAGCGGCCAAGAAGTCGATCAAGAATTGAGAAGGGGATCAACATGAATCTCTCTTTTCTCAAAAAAATACTGTACGGCGCGATCGTGCCCTTGATTGCGCTGGCGCTGTGGCAGACCCTATCGTCACTTGGATTTCTTAATCCCCAGATTGTGCCGTCGCCGCTGGCGGTGATACGCAAGTGGGGCGAATATCTGGCGCCGACAGAACCCTATTCTCCTGAACTGGGAAGTTATGCATTGTGGCTCTTGTCCGGCGAATTGCTGCACGATGCTTATGCCAGCATGTCGCGCGTAATTGGCGGATTTTTAATAGGTGCGGTGCTGGCGCTGCCGCTCGGGCTGTTGATGGGGACGAATAAAACGATCTATAAACTATTTGACCCGCTGATTCAGGTACTGCGTCCGATTCCGCCGATTGCGTACATTCCTTTGGCAATTTTATGGTTCGGCTTAGGTAATCCTCCCGCGTTCTTTTTAATCAGCATCGGTTCATTTTTTCCAATCCTGATGAACACCATTGCCGGTGTGCGGCATGTTGATGGTATTTATATCCGGGCCGCGCGCAATCTTGGCGCAGGGCAAATGACCATGTTCCGGCGTGTGATTTTGCCGGCAGCCACGCCGTATATTTTGACCGGCGCCCGGATTGGCATGGGAACCGCATTTATTGTTGTGATCGTGGCGGAGATGATCGCCGTTAACAATGGCCTTGGATTTCGGATTTTGGAAGCCCGCGAATATTTCTGGTCGGACAAAATCATCGCCGGGATGTTTACCATCGGCTTCTTCGGCCTGATGATCGATCTTGCAATGAACGCGTTGAATAACCACTTGCTGAAGTGGCACCGCGGGCTCGAACACAATTAATCAGGAGACAATATGACAACCATCAGAATTGAAGCGGTCAACAAGGTGTTTTCTGGCGACGGCGGCGATGTGGTAGCGCTCAAGGATATTAATCTGGCAATTGCCGGCGGTGAATTCGTTTGCTTGCTCGGCCCATCAGGTTGCGGGAAGTCGACTTTGCTTAACGCCATAGCGGGATTTTCGCATCCGACTTCGGGTGGAATCTGGGCTGGTGATGTGCGTGTGACCAAGCCTGGCCCGGATCGCGGCATGGTATTTCAGGAATATGCGTTGTTTCCCTGGATGACGATTCATCAAAACATTGCGTTTGGCCTCGAAATCGCCGGACGTTCGGCGTCGGTGATCCGGGAACGGGTCGAAGTATTGCTGAATATGTTGAGCCTGCATGAATTCCGCGATCGTTTTCCGAAGGATTTGTCCGGTGGCATGCGGCAACGGGTTGCCATCGCACGGGTGCTGGCACTCGATTCCCCGATCATGCTGATGGACGAACCGTTCGGTGCGCTGGATGCATTAACCCGCCGCAACCTGCAGGATGAGTTGCTGAAGATTTGGAAAGAGTTCGGCACCACCATCGTTTTTGTAACCCACAGTATCGAAGAGTCGATCTATCTGGCCGACCGCACCATAGTCATGACGTATCGCCCCGGCACGATCAAGCGCGATGTGCGGATCGCCCTACCGCGCCCGCGCGACCCGAGCGACCCCGAGTTCAATCGCCTGAAACGAGAGCTCGGTGCGCTAGTGATGGAGGAGCAGCAACGCCATCGCCAGGATGAAATGCTGGCAACAACCGCGGATTGAGGCGTTCTATTAATCCGTAACGCTGATGCAGCGGAACGGATTTTCCCATAAACTGCCCTTTCCGTATTTCTAATTTAACAAAATATGCAGGAGTATCGGTATAAATGCTGATACTTCCGCATTATTTTATTAGCATTTTAAAAAATACATTGGATAGTATATTTTTTCTGATGATGCATCGGGAAATCCAGTACCGCACGCTGCCGAGCTACATTGGTATGCCTATCGCGGTGTATGATGGCGCGCCAGTCGATGCAGGGTGTGCATTGATGTTGTTACAAGGTGTCGTTTAAACGCGGAGTACAACCAGTGTTCGCTCATCGCAATATCAAAAACTCGGTCATGGTAGTGCTGGCACTGTGTTTGTTGGTTGCGGTTGTGATTTTTGCCTACTGGTTTGCGAAGCGCCGCAGTCTGAACGACATGCATCGAATCCTGGTGCCGCGTGCCGAGTTTTACGCAGCAACTCTCGACGGCATCCTGAGTAAATATGAATTCCTCCCGCTGGCGCTGGCGCAAAGCGCTGAAGTGGCCGAACTGCTACAACAAAAAGACGCGGCAAAGGTAGCGCGCGTCAATGGCTATCTCGAGGATATCAATGCCCGTGTCGGTGCTTTCGCCGTCTACGTGCTAAATCCTCAGGGCGTTGTGTTCGCATCGAGCAATTGGCGAGAGCCGACTTCGTATGTCAATCAGAACTATGCGTTCCGACCGTATTTTGAACAAGCCATTCGCGGCAGGATCGGACGTTTCTACGGTATTGGCGTATCGACCGGCGAGGCTGGATTGTTCATTTCCCAACCGATTCGACGTGGCGGGCACATTATCGGCGTCGCTGTGGCAAAGGTAAGTCTTGACTGGATCGAACGATCATGGCGAGCGCCTGGCGCCACCGAGCAGATATGGGTGACCGATTCCAATGGCGTAATCATTTTGTCCTCATTTCCCGGTTTGAAATTTACAACCCTGGTGCCATTGTCGGATGCGCGCAGAAAAACTATTAACCAGCAGCGCCAATTCATGCATGAAGCCTTGCCCTCAGTTGATCATTCGGTGCTGGAGCAATTTGCAGATGGAGCGAAGGTTATCTCCCTGACCAATCCGGCGAATGGCCGTGTGGTGCCCAGTGGCGAGTTTCTTGCCGTGGGGCGTCGTCTTGCACCTTTGGAATGGCAAATTACCGTGTTGTCTGATCTGGCTCAGGTGCGAGCTGTAGCCAGAAATGCGGCGCTCGCTGCGACGCTGGCCTGGGCGGTAGTGTTGCTCGGTGTGTTGTATGCAAGGCAACGCCGTCGGCGCATACATGAACGGCTGGCCGCGCAAGTGGCACTCAAGTGTGCTTACGATGAATTGGAAATCAAGGTTGGACAACGAACTTCGGATTTGCTCGATGCCAATCAACGTCTGCAAGCGGAAGTAGCCGAGCGCGAACGTGCCGAACAAACGCTGCGCTTTGCCCAAGTCGAGCTGGTGCAGCGCGAGAAACTGGCTGCGATTGGACAAATGGCGGCGGGAGTGACCCATGAACTGAATCAGCCTCTGGCCGCAATGCAAACCTTTTCTGATAATGCCAGGGTATTGATTGTGCGAGGGCGCACCGAGGAGGCGCTGGAAAATCTTTCCATCATCTCTGATCTGGTCAAGCGACTTGGTTACATTACATCGCAGCTGAAAGCATTTGCACGGCGCAGCGACGATGCTAAAAGGCCGGCCCATGTCCAGAAAGCATTCAGCCAGACGATGTTGCTGCTGCATGCAAAAATGAGCGCGGAACAGATACAGCTAATAACAGCGTGGCCGGTGCCGCCGCTTATCGTATTTTGTAGTGAGATTGGGCTGGAGCAGGTCTTTACCAATCTTCTGTCAAACGCAATCGATGCGATGGCCGAATCTACTACCAAGCGTATCGAGATTAAGACCATAAAATATGCTGATCGCCTGGAAATTCACGTCTGCGATACAGGAACCGGAATTCCTGCGAATCAAATCGATAAAATATTCGATCCCTTCTATACCACCAGAGAGCAAGGCTTGGGGCTCGGGCTTTCGATTAGCGCAGGAATCATTCGTACCGCCGGGGGGCTGCTCTCTGTTCGAAACCGGCCAAAAGGTGATGGATGCGGTGCGGAATTTATCATCAGTCTGATGTGTATATCCGATATTGATGGCGAGAAAAGGGGAACATGATGGATGAGCGGCGCTTTGACGGCATGCAGGTTTTGTTTGTGGAAGACGATGCGATTGTCAGGAAAGGGGCAAAGCAAACTCTGGAGTTGGCCGGTCTGAGCGTTATACCCTGCGCCACTGCCGAGCAGGCACTCGAATATTTATCGCCTGAGTTTCCCGGTATTTTGATAAGCGATGTGAAATTGCCTGGCATTGACGGCTTGGAATTGTTGCGCATTGCTGTCGCGCAAGATGCGTCGTTGCCGGTCATTCTGGTTACCGGCCATGGCGATGTTTCGATGGCAGTGAGCGCAATGCGGCAAGGCGCCTACGATTTCATCGAGAAACCATTTTCCGCCGATCTGTTGGTCGAAGTGGGTTATCGCGCGCTGGATAAACGGCGTCTGGTTCTGGAAAACATCGATTTGCGTCGGCAACTGGAAAACCGCGAGGGCATCGAGGCACGAATCATCGGGCGCAGCGATGCGATTGCAAAGGTAAGGCAAGTTGTTTTGAGTCTGGCGGCAAAATCGGCGGACATCATGATTCTGGGCGAAACAGGCACGGGCAAGGAGCTGATTGCGCGCTGCCTGCATGACTTCAGCGATCGCAGAGACCATCACTTTGTCGCGATTAATTGCGGTGCCTTGCCGGAGTCTATTTTTGAGTCTGAGCTGTTCGGTCATGAAGAGGGGACATTTACCGGGGCCAGTCGGCAACGTATCGGCAAGATCGAATACGCTAGTGGGGGTACGCTTTTTCTGGATGAAATTGAAAGCATGCCACTCTCGTTGCAGGTCAAGCTATTGCGCGTGTTGCAGGAAAGGCAGGTGGAGCGACTGGGATCGAATCAGGTGATTTCGATCGATTTGCGGGTGATTGCCGCGACCAAGGACGATCTGCTCGTTCTTGCCGAGCAAAACAAATTCAGAGCCGACCTTTACTACCGATTGAATGTTGCCAGCATGACCCTACCCGCGTTGCGGGACCGGCGCGAGGATATACCGCTGCTATTCGAGTTCTTCGTTTTGCAGGGGGCGGTGCGTTATGGCCAGACGGCCCCATTGATCGGGATCGAATTATTGCGCGCATTAATGGCGCAGAAGTGGTCCGGCAATGTGCGGGAACTGCGCAATATTGCCGATCGCTTTGTATTGGGACTGCTCGACGAAATGTTGATGCCATCCAGTGTGCGGCGGGAGGGGTCGCTTGCCGAGCAGGTCGACGCATTTGAAAAATCCGTTATCGAGGATGGGCTGCGGCGTTTGGAGGGTAATGTGGTCGCAGCGGCTGAGAGCTTGAATATCCCGCGCAAAACGCTGTATGACAAGTTGAAGCGATTTGAGATATCTACAGAAAAATTTCGATCCAGATGACTGCAGCGTTTGACGAGGCTATCTAAAGCGCGTTGGTTGAATTCAGGATTTTCTCTCATTGATTAATCTGTAGTTATCACGCGTGTAAAATGCGCTGCTTCAGCGTCGATGTGATAAAACTTTGCAAGCACGGCCAGCAGAACTGAATATAAGCAATTTTTAAGCAATTCCTGAAAACTGGTTGCATTCAGGTATCGGGATAAATAGAACGATCGTCCTAAATTTTGCCTCAGTGGTTATTATTCGCTTTATAATTCAATTTGATTTACGTTAACGTCAATTAAATTTCATTCGCAAATTTGCACAGTAAAGGCAGAACTATGAAAGTCTTGGTCCCAGTCAAACGCGTGGTGGATTACAACGTCAAGGTGCGTGTCAAGTCAGACAACACTGGCGTCGATATCGCCAACGTCAAAATGTCGATGAATCCGTTCGATGAAATCGCACTGGAAGAAGCGATGCGCCTGAAAGAATCGGGCAAAGTTACTGAAGTTGTCGCCATTTCCTGCGGCGTGACGCAATGCCAGGAAACTCTGCGCACCGCGATGGCTATCGGTGCCGATCGCGCTATCCTGGTCGAAACAGAATCCGATATCCAGCCGCTGGCTGTGGCCAAACTCCTCAAGGCGTTGGCCGATAAGGAGCAACCGCAACTCATCATCCTCGGCAAACAAGCCATTGATGACGATTGCAACCAGACCGGCCAGATGCTGGCGGCCTTGCTGGGCTGGCCACAAGCCACTTTTGCCTCCAAAGTCGTGCTGGAAGACGGCAAAGTCACCGTCACCCGTGAAGTCGACGGCGGCTTGGAAACACTTGCTTTGACCTTGCCGGCGATCATCACCACCGACCTGCGTCTGAACGAGCCGCGCTACGTGACGCTGCCGAATATCATGAAAGCCAAGAAAAAGCCGCTCGATACAGTCAAGCCGGCCGATTTGGGTGTAGACGTCAGTTCGCGCCTGAAGACACTAAAAGTAGTCGAGCCAGCCAAGCGCAGCGCCGGCATCATGGTGCCGGATGTCGCAACGCTGGTCGCCAAGCTCAGAAACGAAGCGAAAGTCATTTGATTCATTGAAGACTTATTGATTACTTAAGGACGTTAGGCGCAGATTGTGGCGCGGCATCCTTTGTACTGCATCCTGCTCATCCTGCTATTAGGAAAACATCATGGCCATACTCGTCATTGCTGAACATGACAACGCTTCTTTAAAGGGAAGCACGCTCCACACCGTTACTGCCGCCGCCGCCTGCGGTAGCGATCTTCATATTCTGGTAGCGGGCCACAATTGCGGCGCTGCCGCCCAGGCTGCGGCCCAGGTCGCCGGCGTGGCCAAGGTACTGGTGGCCGATGCCGCCGCTTTTGCCGATGGTTTGGCCGAGAACGTGGCGGAACAAGTACTGGCGATTGCCAATAGTTACTCGCACATCCTCGCGCCTGCCACGGCCTACGGTAAAAACATCCTGCCACGCGTGGCGGCCAAACTCGACGTCGCTCAGATCTCCGAAATTACCCGGGTGGATGCGCCCGACACTTTCGAGCGCCCAATCTATGCTGGTAACGCTATCGCCTACGTACAGTCGAGCGATCCGATCAAGGTCATTAGCGTGCGCGCAACCGGCTTCGATGCCGCTGCCGCAGGCGGCTCGGCTGTAGTCGAAAACATCGAGGCGGTAGCTGACTCTGGGAAGTCTACCTTCATCGGACGTGCCGTCGCGAAATTAGACCGCCCGGAACTGACAGCCGCCAAGGTCATCGTATCCGGTGGTCGCGGCATGGGTTCCGGCGAGAACTTCAAGATTCTCGAACCTTTGGCTGACAAACTTGGCGCCGCAATGGGTGCCTCGCGCGCTGCAGTCGATGCCGGTTATGTGCCGAACGACTGGCAAGTCGGGCAGACCGGCAAGATCGTCGCGCCGCAGCTGTATATCGCGGTCGGTATCTCGGGCGCAATCCAGCATCTGGCCGGGATGAAAGACTCAAAAGTCATCGTCGCCATCAACAAGGATGCGGAAGCGCCGATCTTCAGCGTTGCGGATTACGGTATCGTCGGCGATTTGTTCGATGTAGTGCCGGCACTCGTGGCCGAATTAGGTTAATTCGCCGATTTCAACGCACTAAAGCGACGGGACGTATGGTCTTTATCGCTGGATTGACAGGTACGCGCCTGTCAATCTGCAATGGTCGATTTGGCAGGGTCTGTTAGCAATGGGTTCTTGGCCGAGTCTATCGCTAACAGACCACTATTTTTGTCCATTTACTGGAGTTAGACGATGAGTTATGTTGCACCTTTGAAAGATATGCTTTTCGCGATGAATGAACTCGCTGGTTTGTCTGCTGTGAATGGCTTGCCGGGTTGCGAAGACGCGACGCCGGAAACCGTCGAGGCGGTGCTGGAAGAAAATGCCAAGTTCTGCGGCGAGGTCATTGCCCCGCTGAATTGGGCGGGCGACCAGGCGCCGAGTACTTGGAGTGATGGACAAGTCACTACCACCAAGGGTTTCAAGGAGGCGTTCAAGGCCTACGGCGAAGCCGGCTGGCAAGGCGTGCAGCATCCGACCGAATTCGGCGGCCAGGGCTTGCCAAAACTGGTGGCAACGCCATGCATCGAAATGCTCAATTCCGCCAATCTGTCTTTCGCCCTGTGCCCATTGTTGACCGATGGCGCGATTGAGGCATTGATGACTGCCGGTACTGACGAACAAAAAGCGATTTATCTGGAAAACCTGATCTCCGGCAAATGGACCGGCACCATGAACCTGACTGAGCCGCAAGCCGGCTCCGACCTGGCAGCAGTGCGTACCCGTGCGGTGCCGCAGAGTGATGGCACATACAAGGTATTCGGCACCAAGATATTCATTACCTATGGCGAACACGATATGGCCGAAAATATCGTCCATCTGGTGCTGGCTCGCACACCGGATGCACCGGAAGGGGTGAAAGGCATTTCGCTGTTTGTCGTGCCGAAATTCATGGTCAATGCCGATGGTTCGCTCGGTGCGCGCAACGATGCGCACTGCGTCTCGATCGAGCACAAGCTCGGCATCAAGGCCAGCCCGACTGCCGTATTGCAATTCGGCGATCACGGCGGTGCCATCGGTACTTTGGTCGGTGCAGAAAATCGCGGCCTGGAATACATGTTCATCATGATGAATGCGGCCCGTTTCGCAGTCGGCATGCAGGGTGTCGCTGTCGCCGAGCGCGCCTATCAGAAAGCCGCCCAGTTCGCCAAGGACCGTGTGCAGTCGCGCGACTTGGCCGGCTCCGCCGGTCCGGTAGCTATCATCCATCACCCTGACGTGCGCCGCATGCTGATGTCGATGCGCTCCCAGATTGAAGCATCGCGGGCGCTGGCTTACGTCGCCGCCGCCGCTTCCGACATCGCGCATCACCATGCCGATGATGCGACGCGCAAGACCAATCAGGCTTTTTACGAATATCTGGTACCGATCATCAAGGGTTGGTCGACCGAGATGTCGCTGGACGTGACCTCTACCGGCGTGCAAGTGCATGGCGGGATGGGCTTCATCGAAGAAACCGGCGCAGCGCAGCATTACCGCGACGCCAGAATCCTGACTATTTACGAAGGCACGACTGCAATCCAGGCCAATGATCTGGTTGGCCGCAAGACGGTGCGCGATGGCGGTGCGACTGCCAAGGCGATTATCTCTCAGGTGCGTGCGACCGAAGCGGCGCTAGCGGCACACTGCGCACAACATGCGTCAGCCGATCTGGCCGCCATTGGCGCGCAACTCGCTATCGGTGCGACTGCGCTGGAAGAAGTCGTTACTTATGTGGCCGGCAACATGAAGTCTGACATCAAGGCGGTGTTTGCCGGGTCGGTGCCTTATCTGAAGTTGGCTGGTATCGTGCTTGGCGGCTGGCAAATGGCGCGTGCGGCATTGATCGCCGACCAAAAGCTGCAATCAGGAGAGGGCGATGCCAAGTTCTACCACGCCAAGATCGGTACTGCACGTTTCTTTGCAGACCATATCCTGTCGCAGGCGGCCGGCTACAGGATTGCGATTGTTGCGGGCAGCGCGGGCGTCCTGGCGTTGACCGAAGATCAGTTCTGATGTAAATCCAGTTTTAATGCAGGCAGGGGCAGCTTTCGGGCTGCCCTTTTTTATTGCGGAAATTGTTTAAACATAACAGGCCGGTAATTAATTGTCAGACTGACCGACGAGCGGGAGGCGGAAAATCAGATTTAACCTATCTCACAGTTAAGCTATCTGTGGTGCTTGTCGATGCCGGCCTCAAATTTTTGCATACCTGCGCACACCCAAATCGTCTGCTGCAATTGCCGGTGTCTTGCCCGACATTAAATCTGCCAGCAATTGTCCGGAACCGCATGACATGGTCCAGCCCAAGGTGCCGTGGCCTGTATTGAGCCACAGCCCCGGGATGGCGGTTGGGCCGACAATTGGAGTGCCGTCTGGAGTCATCGGGCGTAGTCCGGCCCAGAAAGTGGCTTGTTTGACGTCGCCACCGTGCGGGAACAGATCAGTGACCACATACTCCAAAGTCTCACGCTTGCTGTCATGCAGTTCCAGGTCATAGCCGACCAGATTGGCCATACCGCCGACGCGGATGCGGTCATTGAAACGGGTCACTGCGACTTTGTAGGTTTCGTCCAGAATAGTTGAGACCGGAGCTGCCGCTGCATCGGTAATCGGCACCGTGATCGAGTAGCCCTTGACCGGATAGACGGGAACATCCACCATGCCGTGCAATAGCGCGGTCGAGAAGCTGCCGAGCGCTACTACAGTTGCATCCGCTTCCACCGTTTCGCCTGCTGAACGCACTCCTTTCAATCTGCCGCCTTCGATCACCAGACTGTCAACGCTGCGGTTAAACAGGAAACGTACACCGGCAGCTTGCGCCAGCGCGGCGAGTTTGGCGGTGAAGAGTTGGCAATCGCCAGTCTCGTCGTTAGGCAGGCGCAGGCCGCCGCTCAATTTGTCTTTTATCTGCTCCAGCGCAGGTTCGGCACGACTCAGTTCATTTCTGGTGAGTAACTCGAACGGCACCCCCATTTTTTGCAGGATCGCAATATCCTTGGCCGTGTCATCTACTTGCTTCTGGGTGCGGAATACTTGCAAGGTGCCCTGTTGACGTCCTTCGTAATCGATGCCGGTGTCGGATCTGATTGTCTTGAAGCAATCACGGCTGTATTCGGCCAGCCGCACCATGCGCGCCTTGTTGACCGCATAGCGTTTCTCGTTGCAATTGGCTAACATTTGAGTCAGCCACTGCAGCTGAAATAGCGTACCGTCCGGCTTGAGAGACAATGGCGGATGTTTTTGCAGCAACCACTTGATCGCTTTCGCGGGTACGCCCGGCCCGGCCCACGGTGCTGCGTAGCCAGGAGAAATTTGTCCGGCGTTGCCGAAACTGGTTTCCAGTGCAGCTTCGGGCTGGCGTTCGATTACAGTCACATCATGCCCGGCATGTGCTAGATACCACGCGCTGGTGACGCCGACTACACCGGCTCCAAGAATCAGAATACGCATTAGAATTTCCTGAAAAAATACATATATATTATTAAGTATTGCTATGGTAATGATTACAATCTAGTAAATGTTCATGTATTTCAGTGTTTTAAAGGAAAAAATAATGCGTACTCAACGACAGCCTGTGCGCACCCTGGATAAGCTGGATCGCAAGATACTGATGCTATTGCAGCAGGATGGCCGTATGGCGATGACTGAGTTGGCTAATGCGGTTGGCTTGACCATCACACCTTGCATCGAACGTGTCAAGCGCATGGAGCGTGATGGCATCATTACCGGTTATCACGCGCGTGTTAATCCCTTGACGCTGGATGCGGGTTTGCTGGTGTTTGTTGAAATTACGCTGTCAGCCAAATCCGGGCGGACTTTTGATGATTTTCGACGTGAAGTGGTGCGGATTCCGCAAGTACTGGAGTGTCATCTGGTCTCGGGCGATTTCGATTACATCATCAAGGCCCGCATCAAGGAGATCGGTCAATATCGCAAATTGCTGGGCGATATCCTGCTGCAATTGCCGGGAGTAACCCAATCAAAAAGTTTTGTCGTAATGGAAGAGGTCAAGGAAACATTGACGTTACCGACAGACGTATGACTAACTCTGGGTCATCCGAAAGCGCCGCCGGTCAGTAATAGGTCCGAAATGCGGGCCATTGCAGCAATCAGTGCGGTCGCACCGGCACCTACCGTGAGTACCAGCAATATTGCCAAAGGCCAGTCCGACATGGATTGTCGTCCTGAATTGGGATTGAAGCGCGCATCCCATGCCTCATCAGACGTGACGCCGATAGCCAGCGATTCAATGCATCCCGCTAGCACAGACAGAACGAACAGACTACCTGTAAACATCCAGGGTTGAGAAGGTGCCATCAGAGCAATAAGCATGGAAATCGGAAGACTGGCAAAGTGTAGCCAGGCCCATTTGTCTTGCCAGCCATATAAGTACACTCGATGCAAGCCCAGACCGCCCAGAAGTGTGGCTAAAAGAGTGGCAGCAGTTTTGTTTTTATGGCGAGAGCACATAATTTTTCAATCATGGTTATTAACACAGGGAGTATGGTTTAAAACGCATAGGTTTCCGCATATGCGTTGGATGCTATTTAAAATGCACTATAGAGTATAGGGCATGGCCTTGTGTTATTTTTGAAATTTATCGGACGGCAACGATTCTGTTGAATGTAAACTATGATTCCCGGCATTGTCCGGGCGATTGTTAAGCCAATGTTGAATGTTTCGTAAATGGAAGCCTTGATAGTGCTGTGTTTGCATGGTTGGCAACATCGTGTGGTCGGTAATATGTTTTTTGTTGCAGGGGCTGTGGTAAACAAGCTATAATTTACGGCTTTTTCCGCATTCGAACACTTTTTTGGAAATAAATATGGTCGTCATTCGTTTAGCTCGTGGAGGCGCAAAAAAGCGTCCTTTTTTCAATATCGTGGCAACTGATTCACGCAATCGCCGCGACGGTCGTTTCATCGAACGTATCGGTTTTTATAACCCGATGGCTGCCGGTGGCGAAGAATCGATTCGCATTGTGCAGGATCGCTTGGCTTATTGGCAAGGCGTTGGCGCACAATTGTCGCCAACAGTGGCTCGCCTGGCTCAGGCTGGCAAAAAAGTAGCTGCTTAATTTGTCGCTTAAGATTGCAGCAGGGGTGCAAATCCCTGCCGACTTAGTGCTGGTGGGGTACGTATCTGGTGCTTACGGGATTCACGGCTGGGTTCGTATCAGACCCTATTCTGCTGACGCTGATGCGCTGCTAAACGCAAAAAAATGGTGGTTTGACCGGCCTGATGTGCATCGTGTCGATGTGATTCAGGCCAAGTTGCATGTCGACGATGTTGTTGCTCAATTGGTCGGAGTCTCAGGCCGTGACGCGGCGGAAGCGCTGAAGGGTACCGCCATACAGATTTCTCGCAGCCATTTTCCGGCTCTAGCGGATGGAGAATTTTACTGGGTTGATTTGATTGGCCTGGATGTCAGTGATCTGGGAGGCGCGCCTCTGGGCATCGTCCAGGATTTGATGAGTACCGGTGCGCACCCGATTCTGCGTGTGGCGGTGGTGGACCTCCAAATTAAGGATAAGCCGGTACGGGAGTTATTGATTCCTTTTGTGGATCAGTTCGTCAAGACGGTTGATTTGCAAGCACGAAAAATTACGGTCGACTGGAGTCTGGATTATTAGATTTTTGCGCACCATACTCTGGAACGGTCGAGCATTTTTTGGAATAAGGTGGCGAGATGCAATTTGATGTCGTCACACTTTTTCCCGAAATGTTTGCTGCGCTGACGCAGTCCGGTGTTACACGGCGCGCATTTGAGCAGAAAAAATGTGGTTTGACGTTGTGGAATCCACGTCAGTTTACGTACGACAATCATCGCACCGTGGACGACCGGCCATATGGCGGTGGACCAGGGATGGTGATGCTGGCTCAACCTCTGGATGACGCAATTGACGCTGCCAAGCAGCGTCAAAATGCGTTGGGTTTGCCGGTTCCGAAAGTGGTGTATTTGTCGCCGCAAGGCAAGACGTTGAATCATCGGCGCGTAATGGAATTGAGCAAGCAGCCTGGTCTGGTACTGTTGTGCGGGCGTTACGAAGCGGTTGATCAACGTTTGCTGGATACCTGTGTTGATGAAGAAATCAGCCTTGGTGATTTTGTTTTGTCTGGCGGCGAGCTGCCAGCGATGGCCTTGCTGGATGCGGTCATTCGACAATTGCCGGGTGTGTTGCATGACGAGTCATCTGCAATTGAAGATAGTTTTGTCAATGGTCTGCTCGATTGCCCGCACTACACAAGGCCGGAGAGTTATCATGAAGTACGGGTGCCCCCAGTATTATTGGGTGGGAATCATGCGGATATTTGTAAGTGGCGACATCACCAAGCTCTTGAAGCAACTGCCAGGAAACGTCCAGACCTGCTAGCTAAAGCGCGTGAGGAAGGTTTACTTACGGCTTCGGATGAAAAATTTTTAAGGTGTCTGTAGTAGTCTGTAGTAGATAGTAAAGAGCGGCGAAACCAATTTGGTTTTCCGTATGTTTAATCCCATCCTCTACTGGGCGATGGCGGCAAAAAACGCGCCAGCAAGATGGTATATGGAGTTAAAAATGAATTTGATTCAACAACTTGAGCAAGAAGAAATTGCTCGCTTGGACAAGAATATCCCCGAGTTTGCATCTGGAGATACCGTCATCGTCAATGTGAACGTTGTAGAAGGCACGCGCAAGCGCGCGCAGGCTTATGAAGGTGTGGTTATTTCTCGTCGCAACCGTGGCTTGAATTCCAACTTCATCGTTCGCAAGATTTCTTCTGGGGAAGGTGTCGAGCGTACATTTCAGTTGTATTCTCCATTGATTGCTTCAATTGAAGTCAAGCGTCGTGGCGATGTGCGTCGCGCCAAACTGTATTACCTGCGTGAGCGTTCGGGTAAATCGGCGCGAATTAAAGAAAAATTGCCAAATCGCCGCACGGTGGCAAAAAAATCCGCATAACGTCAGGTATGGGGTTTGTGTAAAAAAAGGGCGCCCGATGGTGTCCTTTTTTGTTAATCAAGAGGTAACTTTTGCCCAAACTGATTTTTGATCCAAAGATTGCAACAGTGGTGTCGATTGCGGGTGAACTGGCGGTACCATCGGAGCACCTAGTGTCGCCGTGGCTACGGCAGCGCTTTGCCAGTCCACCCGTGTGGCGCCCCGAAATCACAGACGAAAACGGCTTAAGATCACAGCGCTTACCGTTGCGTCCAGCATCGGTGCTAATTCCCCTAGTGGCCAGAGAGAGTGGGATGACCTTGCTTCTGACCCAGCGCACTGCACATTTGCATGACCATCCAGGGCAGGTCAGTTTTCCTGGCGGTCGTGCCGAAAAAACCGATGCGTCGGCCATTGAGACCGCCTTGCGGGAAACCGAAGAGGAAGTTGGCATTCATCGTAGTCGTTTGGATGTGTTGGGCACCTTGCCCAACTATTGCACCATTACCGGTTATCTTGTTACTCCGGTAGTTTCAATCGTCACGCCTCCGTTCGATTTTCAACCAGATCCTTTTGAGGTCGCCGAGATTTTTGAAGTTCCGCTCTCATTCCTGATGGATGGCGCGCATCATCAGCGCCGCATGACCGAATTTTCGGCGGGATTTGGTCACCGAACATTCTACTCCATGCCTTATGAGCGATTTTTCATATGGGGTGCAACCGCAGGTATGTTGCGTAACCTGTTCCATTTTCTGAGAGCTTAATTTATTGTTGCTACGGTATGCGTTCAGAATGGAATGGCATCGCTTGCTGTAAATTTCAATTATAAAATTATAAAGTGGACCCCACTGTCCAGACAAATATTTACCGAGTTTAAGATAGTGCCCTGCTCACACACCAGCTGCATGGCGCTGTCCCAATTCTTTTGCGCTGGATACATCATCCTCTGTGGAGC